>SUZR01000001.1 GCA_015059845.1 Rikenellaceae bacterium
GGAAATCAGAACTAAAAGAAAATAATATTGAGCCGAAGACCGTGCGTACAGTCTCGGCTGAACAATCAAATATCATTTATTATCTTTTAGTTTCCGATAAAGCTGAACAGCTCGCAATACAAAGATATGAATAAACTTCCTAAATATACCATTAATAGCGCGTTATATCCTAATTGGACCACAAAAACAGCTGCCCACCCCCCCCCGCAAATTGTGAACTTTTTGGCCAAAAAAAATCTGCCAAATCCCGAAAGACTTGACAGATTTCTTTATTTGATTTTTTCTTTTTATCTGCGGAAACCGCCGCCACGACGCATCTGCTGCATACGCTGCTGAAGGCCGCCTCCGGCTACCATCTTCATCATCTTGCGGGTCTCCTCAAACTGCTTCATCAAACGGTTAACGTCAGCCATCGTAGTACCCGAACCCTTGGCGATACGCTCACGGCGCTTAGCGTTGATAATCTCGGGCTTCTCACGCTCGGCAGGGGTCATCGAAGAGATGATTGCCTCGGTCTGCTTGAAAGCGTCGTCGGGAATATCCACATTCTGCAACATCTTACCCATACCCGGAATCATCGAAGCGATATCCTTCAGGTTACCCATCTTCTTAATCTGGTTAATCTGGTCGAGGAAGTCGTTGAAATTGAACTGGTCCTTAACGAGTTTCTTCTTCAACTTACGTGCTGCCTCCTCGTCATACTGCTCCTGTGCGCGCTCAACAAGCGAAACGACATCACCCATACCCAGGATACGGTCGGCCATACGCTCGGGGTGGAAGACCTGCAATGCATCCATCTTCTCGCCCGAAGAGATAAACTTCAACGGCTTATCCACAACAGAGCGAATAGAGATAGCAGCACCACCGCGTGTATCACCGTCCAACTTGGTGAGTACCACGCCATCGAAGTCCAAGCGGTCGTTGAACTCCTTGGCGGTATTTACAGCATCCTGACCTGTCATTGAATCGACAACGAACAGCGTCTCGCTGGGCTTCACGGCAGCCTTGATTGCGGTAATCTCCTGCATCATAGCCTCATCTACGGCCAGACGACCTGCGGTATCGACGATTACGGTGTTGTACGACTTCTGACGTGCGTAGGCGATAGCGTTCTCGGCAATCTGCACGGGGTTCATATTACCATCCTCGGTATAAACCTCCACGCCAATCTGCTCGCCCAGAACCTTCAGCTGGTCGATAGCTGCGGGACGATATACGTCACCAGCTACGAGCAACACCTGACGGCCCTTCTTCGACTTAAGCATAGATGCCAGCTTGCCAGAGAAGGTAGTCTTACCCGAACCCTGCAAACCTGCGATAAGGATAACGGCGGGGTTGCCCTCCAGCTTGATGTCGGTAGCCGTGCCACCCATCAACTGTGCCAACTCATCGCGTACAATCTTGGTCATCATCTGGCCGGGCTTGACGGCTGTAAGCACATCCTGACCCAATGCCTTCTGCTTAACCTGGTCGGTGAAGGTCTTTGCCACCTTGTAGTTCACGTCGGCGTCAATCAATGCGCGGCGAATCTCCTTCAGAGTTTCGGCAACGTTAATCTCGGTGATACGGCCCTCTCCCTTAAGTATCTTAAACGAGCGTTCAAGTTTGTCTGTTAAATTTTCAAACATATCTTTTGTGTTTTAGTTTTTTCGGGGTTGTTTCGCGCCTGCATATTACGCATATACGCGAAAAAATCGCACAAAGATATAAAATCTTTGGCTATTGCCGACTCTTTGGCGGCGAAATTGTGCTTAAATAATTGAAAACCTATCAAAAATGTGAGGTGCAGGGTGTGAAAAAATCGTTACCTTTGCCGTGCAAATTAAAAACTTTATAGCGATGTATTTTACAGGATTAATTATAGGCGTAGCGACATTCTTTATTATCGGCCTGTTTCATCCTCTGGTAATCAAGGGTGAATACTACTTCGGAACGCGTATATGGTGGGTTTTTGCCTTAATGGGTGTGGTGGCGATTGCGGCGTCACTGATGGTGGAGAATGTGTTGTGGTCCACGCTCTTGGCTGTATGGGGCGCATCATCATTCTGGTCTATCGGCGAGCTTTTCGAGCAGAAGAAAAGAGTGGAGCGTGGATGGTTTCCCAAGCGTGAGAAGAAATAAAAAATCGGGCCCTTTGCGGAGCCCGATTTTTTTATTTACCTGTTTTCACTCTCTCCAACAGTCGCTCAGGATTGTCGGTTGTGATGTAGTCAAATTTGCGGTCGAGGAACCACGTCATACCCTCCTCCGAGTTGATTGTCCACGCATTGAGATGCACGCCACGCTGACGGAAGGTATCTACCCAGTCGGGGTGGTTGAAGAGGTGGATATCTTGATAATCAATAGCCTTGATACCTCGTTTTTGCACCTCGTCGGGGTGCATCTCAGGCAGCTCCACCTTCCAGCGACCGAGGTACGCAATGGGCAGAGAGGTAATCTCTCGCATAGCGTCATAAGTCGGTATGTGTGCCACCAGATACTCTACCCACGGCTCAGCCTCCATCTCCTTTACCAACTTGGCGGTAGCAACACCGATAGCAACAGCGTGTTCGTCGGAGCCGATATTCTTAACATCAATAATGAGCTTCGTGCCCCTCTGTTTCTTTACAAAGGCGATGTACTCGCGCAGGGTAGGCAGTTTCTCGCCATTCTTTAGCGGCTTCTTTATTAGGTCTGCATACTTCGCGTGCTCAATCTCCAATCCATTGTACGTCGGGTCGTGCGTTACAACCAGCGAGTCGTCAACTGTAAGATGCACGTCACACTCCGAGCCGTGGCAACCCATCTCGGCAGCTGCTCGGAATGACGCCAATGAGTTCTGTGGGTGGCCTGTGTTCTTCCACGCTCCGCGATGTGCTACAACACAGTTTTGACGGAAATTTTGTGCCATAACCGTGGTGGCGCAGAGTAGGAAACTAAGAATAATAAATAATCTTTTCATATTGTATATTAGTTTATTACGTTTTTTTATTTATAGCTTTGGGTTAAGTTTGTGACGCTCTTTGTCGCGCTCACTCTTTTTCTGGAAATTACGCTCCATTGCCTGCTCCAAATCTACTCCCGTCTGGTTGGCAAGGCATGTCAGTACCCACAATACATCGGCCATCTCATCAGCCAAGTTATCCTTCTCACCCGCCTTGAATGATTGGTCACCGTAGCGGCGTGCCATAACGCGCGCCAACTCGCCAACCTCCTCGGTGAGTACGGCCATATTGGTCAACTCGCTGAAGTGGCGAACTCCGTATTCGTGAATCCAGTCATCTACGCGTTGTTGCAACTCTCGTATCTCCATATCGCTCAAATTATATCTCAAAGATACGATTTTTTGCGTAATAAATGGCTGAAATGGATATAAAATATTATCTTTGTATAATAGCAAATCTGTCAATTATGAATATGCGTAATCTAATTTCTGCTGGAGTGCTGGCTATGATTATGTCGGCTTGCTCCACAACTGCCGAGGTGACGCCATATGATGGTGCCTTAACTCAAATCTCTTTTGATAAGGTTACTCTGCAAGATGATTTCTGGCTGCCGCGACTTAATACGCAGAAGCAGGTACTTGTGCCGTTTGCTCTCGAAAAGACCGAGTCGGCGGTGGAGAATCTGCGCCGTGTGGGTGCATATCTGCGTGGTGAGAAGGTGACCGAGCGTTTTGTGGGTCCATACTATGTTGCTTCCGACCTCTTTAAGGTGATGGAGGGCGCTGCCTATCTGCTTACGCTTGAGAAGGATGAGGCTTTGGAGCAGCAGATGGACGAGATTATTGACGTAATCGCAGCGGCGCAGGCTCCCGACGGCTATCTCTACGAGCATCATATCCTGCCCAAACACCTGCGTAACCCTGGAAATAATGCGGGTGAGCGTCCCTATTCGTATGTTGACCATAGCCACGAGTTGTATAATATGGGTCATATGTACGAGGGTGCTGTGGCATATTATCGTGCTACGGGCAAGCGCAAGTGGCTAGATGTAGCGGAGAAGAGTGCCCGCCATATCAATAAAGTATTTTTCGAGGGCGACCCCGCGTATAATGATGGTAAACCCGTAATGCAGGCCCCGGGCCACGAGGAGATTGAGTTGGCGTTGGTGAAGTTGTATCAGGCCACGGGCGAGAAGCTATATCTCGAGATGGCGAAGAAGTTTATCGACATACGAGGTGTGACATACAAACCTCAGGGAACGGGTATTCTGAGCTACGACTACGCCCAGCAATATCAGCCCGTGCGTGAGCAGCGTAAGGCCATAGGTCACGCCGTTCGTGCTACATATCTCTATTCGGGTATGGCCGACGTGGCGGCTATGATGGGTGACACAACGCTTGTACCTGCTTTGGATGCTATCTGGCACGATATCGTAGATAAGAAGATGCACATCACGGGAGGTCTTGGCGCTGTGCCGGGTATTGAGGGCTTTGGTCCTGATTATGAGTTGCCGAACAAGAATACATACGACGAGACGTGTGCTGCCGTAGGAAATGTATTTTTCAACTACCGTATGTTCCTGATGTCGGGCGATGCGAAGTATGTCGATGTTGCCGAGGTGGCATTATATAATAATGTGCTGGCGGGTGTAAATCTTGCGGGTAATCGTTTCTTCTACGTAAATCCGCTGGAGGCCGATGGTCGCAAGGCCTTTAACCACGGCACGGCAGGTCGCGCACAGTGGTTTGGTACGGCGTGCTGTCCCTCGAATCTTGCACGTTTGATTCCGCAGGTGTCGGGTATGGCATACTCTTATGCCGAGGATAATATCTTCTGCGGATTCTATGTTGGCTCGGAGGTTGAGATTCCATTGACAGGCGGAAATGTTGTGCTTAGTCAGCATACAGAGTATCCGTTCGATGGAGGTGTAACTATTGATGTGAATCCTGCAAACAATGGCGAGGAGTTCACTCTGTGGCTGCGTATTCCCACTTGGTGTGGTGATAAGTTCGTGCCGGGTGATTTGTATAGCTACGATGATGCCGTGGAGTCAAATGTCGTGGCTCGCGTGAATGGTCGCAAGGTACGTGGCGAGGTGGTAAATGGCTTCCTGCCTGTGCGCCGTGCCTGGAAGGCGGGTGATAAGGTTGAATTGGAGTTGCCTATGCCCGTTCGTTTCAATATTGCCGATGAGCGTGTTGAGGCAGACCGTAATCGCGTGTGCGTGACACGTGGCCCGCTGGTATATTGTGCCGAGGAGCCTGATAATGAGTATATGGTATCATCTTATGTGTTGGGTGATAACAGCCGAATAAATAGCGAGATAGATGAGTTCACATCAGGCGTTATGGCAACCATTCCGACCATTACGTTGGATGCTTCGGCCGTAGCTGAGGATGGTGTGGTTGAATCGGCTATAACTCTGATTCCTTACTATTCGTGGAACAATCGTGGTGATAATAAGGCTATGAATGTCTGGTTTGCACGTGATGCCGAGACGGCCCGCGAGGGTATGGTTGTAACGGTGGGAAATATTGCCGATGTGAAGGCGTCGCACACCTACTCAAGAGATGAGATTTTTGCTGTTGCCGATGGTAAGCAGCCCTCGAATTCGAAGGATACCACAATACCTCGCTGGTCAAGCTGGTCACAGCGCGGCAAGGAGCAGTGGATGGAGGTAAAACTCAAGAGCGTACAGGATGTAGAGGCCGTGTCGGTCTATTGGTATGATGATGCCGGTGGCGTGCAGGTACCTGCGGCGTGGAGCCTGGAGTATATGAGCGATGGCAAGTGGGTGGAGTTCAAGCCCTACGTCACCGACCGTTTCGGGACAGCTGCTGACCAATATAATATGGTCCATCCAGCTACGCCCGTAAAGACAGATTTGTTGCGTTTGAAGATGAAACCGAAGGCAAATGCTACGGTGGGTATTTTGGAGTTAACGGTAGAGTAGATATGTTGGAGATAGGATTAAGATACGAGAGCAGAACGACGGTCTCGACTGCAAATAGTGCCAAAACATTGGGCTCGGGCGATATGGATGTGTTTGCAACGCCTGCGATGGTGGCGCTAATGGAGAATGCGGCTATGTTGGCTGTGGCTGCGGAGTTACCCGAGGGCTCGGCAACGGTGGGTACGCAGATGAATACATCGCACATCAAGGCTTCGCCCTTAGGTGCTGTGATAACCGCCTCGGCAGAGCTCACGGCGGTGGATGGTCGCAAGCTGACCTTTGCCGTAAAGGCGTGGGATGAGAAGGGTGTTATCGGCGAGGGCGAACATACTCGTTTTGTTGTTGATAGAGCGCGTTTTCTGAGTAAACTATAGAGGCTCGAAACGTCGCATTGGATTTTTTTGCGAATAAATCGGGGTAAATTTTGCCGATTGATTTTTTTGCATTACTTTTGTCACCGCTTACGAGCAACGATTGAGCTATGGTGTAACGGTAACACAGCAGATTTTGGTTCTGTTATTCTGAGTTCGAATCTCGGTAGCTCAACCACGGGGGAGGGACTTATGGTCGCTCCCTTTTTTTGTAATAGGGGAGGGGGATGTTAAATTCTCGCTCTTTTTTTATAGGTGTTATAGGTGATATAAGTGTTATACTTAATCTCTTTTTACGTATATTTGCAAAAACAATTTTTACTATGATTCTTCGCAAAGCAACAGAGCAGGATATTCCAACAATCGAACATATAATCAAGGCGGCCAGCGCACGTCTGGGTGCAGCGGGCATTGACCAGTGGCAGCGCGGTTATCCCAACCGTGCGAGTGTCGAGCGTGATGTGGCCGATGGGGTAGGTATGGTGCTGTGTGAGGGTGATACGATTATCGTTTATGGCGCCGTAATCTTCTCTGGTGAACCTGCATACAACGACCTTACGGGCGGCGAGTGGCTCACCGCGGGCGACTATGCCTGCGTGCATCGCCTTTGCGTAAATGAGATATTTGTGGGTATGGGATTCTCCAAGCACTTTATGATGGCGGCCGAGGCTATGGCATCCGAGCGCGTAAAGAGCATACGCATAGATACGCACCCCGAGAATAAGATTATGCAGGGCCTTATCCAGCGCTTGGGCTATACTTATTGCGGTGATGTGGTGATTGAGAGCCGCCGTCTGGCTTACGAGAAAATACTATAAATAATTTATAAAAACGATATACTCTCCCTCGGCGTGGATTGTGAACTCGCTGCCCGTACAACGGTTAAGAGTTCCTTGCCACCACGCTGTGAAGTCGTATATTGGATATTTCAACCCCTTGCAGGATAGGTTTTTAGCTGAAATATTAAAGATTGAAACCTTCTGTCCAGCCTGACACTCGAAGCTACTATCATTTCGGCACGGAACGAATACTCCATAGTCGGTGAATGAGCAGACGTCTATCCCCATACGCATATACTCCACCAATAGCGCAATATTTCCGATGGTGTGGTCCTCGCACTTGCCCGTAGCCCCCACGATGGCTATATTCTTAACGCCTTTTTCTTGTAAAAACTCTACAGCCTTTGTCTGGTCGTTGGTATCCTGGTCGGGGTTGTAGTGAATTATATCGGCAAAACGGATACGGTTTTGGTCGCTTAGCGAATCGCCATCGCCGATAATCGCATCGGGCGTATAACCCAACTCGATATAGCGGTCAGCGCCGCCGTCGCAGCACACCACGTAGGGCGCACTGTGGAGAATATGTAGTGGCGTAGAGGCTGAAGGGTATTCGCCATTGGCCAGAATCACTGCATCAAAACTATCTCTCATTCTGTGTTGTCATTAATTGTTTCCATTTGCGGTATCCGAATACCACCACGATGGCATAGAGTGCATATAAGGCTGCCGTAAAGTATAAATCCTTATAAATATATAACGCCGAGCTGACCACATCGACGATGAACCATACCCACCATTGCTCGATATATTTCCGAGCCAGAAGCCACATACCCACTACGCTCAATGCTGTAGTGAATGCATCGGCCCACGGAACAGTGCTGTCGGTGAAGTGAATCAGCAACCACGCTATTGCAAGTTGCAAAATCGCATATATGCCGATAATCTTTACCCATATCTTTACGGGGGTGTGGGTTATGGGAAGCTCCTGATTCTGAGTAGTGTCATTCTGCCCAAAGAGCTTAAAACCGTACTTCCACGCGGCCCAACCGTAAATGGCGATAAGCAGGTAGTAGATGTTTATACCGAAGTCGGCATATAACCCCGCATCATAATAGACAAAAAGATATATGGCCGGCATAACGATGCTGGCTATCCATAGGTATATGCTCGCCCGATACTCTAACCATAAATATATGATGCCGACTATCGTGCCTAATATCTCTATCGTCTGCATTGCGATGTTTTTTGAAAAATAAGCCTCTTCTCAAAAGCCCGAAACAAAGATAATTAGAAAAATATTATTATCTTCGCCTGTGGAAAATAATTTTAACCTAAATAGTATGAAGAGACTTTTAATTTGCGCAGCGTTGCTTATGGCGGGTGCGCTTGGTGCTTCGGCACAGACAAAGAATGGCGGTATTAGCCCCGAGATGCTCTCTCGCATCAGTAAGAGCTATACAGGCTCGGCAGAGCAGAAGGCTGTGAAGAATGCTCTTGCATCGAATTCTATTGCTGCATTGGCTATCAATGCCGACAATCTCTCTATGATTGACACCCACTTCTCTCACCGAGTAAAGACGCAGGGTATCACCGACCAGAAATCGTCGGGTCGCTGCTGGTTGTTTACAGGCTTGAACGTGCTGCGTGCCAAGATGATTGACAAGTACGACTTGCCTGGTTTTGAGTTCTCGCAGAACTATAATTCGTTCTACGATTTGTTGGAGAAGTCAAACCTCTTCTTGCAGGCTATTATCGACACCCGAGACCTGCCGATGGACGACCGCAAGGTAGATTGGTTGATGAAGAATCCTATTGGTGATGGTGGTCAGTTTACGGGTGTATCAAACCTTATTATGAAGTATGGCGTTGTGCCTAAGTCGGCTATGCCAGAGACATATCAGAGCAACAGCACAAGTAATATGGCGATGATTCTGAAGTGGAAGCTGCGTGAGTACGCTTTGGAGTTGCGCGAGATGAAGCCTGCGCAGACCGCAGCACGCAAGGAGGCTATGCTGAGCGAGATTTATCGTATTCTGGTGGAGTGCTTGGGTGTTCCTCCTACTGAGTTTGAGTGGACACGCTACGATAAGGCTGGCAATGTTGTAAGCTGCAAGACCTACACTCCGAAGTCGTTCTATGAGGAGTATATCGGTGAGGACCTGGAGAATAACTATATTATGGTTATGAACGACCCCACACGCGAGTATGGCAAGGTGTATGAGATTGAGTACGACCGCCACGTATATGATGGTGAGAATTGGTTGTACGTAAACCTTCCCATCGAGCGCGTGAAGGAGCTGGCTATCGCATCAATTAAGGATAATACGGCGATGTATTTTTCTTGCGATGTGGGTAAGTTTATGGACCGCACGAAGGGCACGCTTGACGTAAATAACTTCGATTATGCATCTCTGTTCCGCACATCATTCCCGATGGATAAGAAGCAGCGCATCCAGACCTATTCGAGTGGCTCGTCACACGCAATGACGCTTATTGCTGTTGACCTCGACGCTGAGGGCCAGCCTAAGAAGTGGATGGTTGAGAATAGCTGGGGTGCATCGTCTGGCTACAAGGGTAACCTGATTATGACCGACGAGTGGTTTAACGAGTATATGTTCCGCGTAGTTGTGGAGAAGAAATATGTTCCCGCCGACATCCTGAAGATGCTCGACCAGAAGCCTATCCTCCTTCCCGCCTGGGATCCTATGTTCGCCCCCGAGGAGTAAACATAGCAAATAAAAACCAACAAGGCCTTCGCAAAAGCGAGGGCCTTGTTGGTTTTTAATAGATTCATAACCCATGACCCCCAACTCCCGAAGCTGGTATATCAGTTCGACTTGATTAGATTGTGGGAATCTGTTTGTTATGGTAACTTCACGTCGGCGTAAATGGCGTAGTGGTCGGAGGCGATGCAGACGTCACCCGCCAAAGCTGCTGTGATAACTTGTGAGCGGGTCACTTTTGCAATCTTGGCCTTATTCTTGAATTGAAGTATGTAATCTATACACGCAGTACGGTCTTGTACTGTTGTTCTTCCCGTAGAACTTAATATTACCCACTCCTTCTTAAACTCGAGCATCATCTCGTGGTGCGGTTGTGCATTCATATCTCCGCCTAAAAATACTGGTTTATCAGAGTCGGCATATCGCGTTCTTATCTCGTCGTTAATAATCTTTACCTGGTCGGGTTGAGAGCCGTTGAGATGCGTGGAGGCTATTACGTAATCGTCATATTCCATCACAGCAACTACGCGGTCCTCCGAGCCTGGGATTGTCGGGATAGGTATGCTATATGTATGTGCGCCAGAGCGTTTCGCTGCTATACCAGAGCCATATTTGCCATCCTGATACTCTATGGCTGGGGCAAAATGGTATTGCCATTTGCTATCGATGGCCTCTACAAGTTCCTTTATCTGAAAATAGTCATTACGTCGTGTACAGCTATCCAGCTCCTGAAAGCATACGGCGTCAGCATCGGCCTCGAGGATAATATCGGCTAACAGTCGAACATTATCCTTCTTGGTAAAGTCTGTATTTGTGAATTTTCTGATGGCGCCAACGTTGTAGCTCATAATACGAAATGAGCCATTGGCTTTTTTTGCAATAGGGTCTTTTAGAATCTCCGTACCCTCGTGCATTGGACCATCCTCATTAGAGCCACTATCCTTGCTGCAAGCCGTAAAGCATAAGGCAAGAGCAAGGATAGTGATTATGATATTAGGTTGTTTCATTGATGTTTCGTTAGGGCAGTTTTACATCAACATAAATGGGAAAATGGTCCGAAGCCTTCCACATATCTCCCGCATTTGAGTACAGTATCGAATGTGCATTTACAACCTCCACGATGGGTGCTTTGTTCTTGAATTGCAGAACGAAGTCGATACATACCATACGGTCTTGAACACTACGCTCCGATACGGTAGATAAAAGTTTCCAATGTTTTTCAAATTCAAGCATCATCTCCGAGCCTGGCTGGGCATTCATATCTCCTCCCAGGAATACAGGCTTGTCGGAGTCTGCGTAGAGCTCTATCATTGTTTTATTTATCAACTCCACCTGGTCATTCTGGTTGTAGTTGAGGTGCGTTGAGGCTATAACATAATTCTCATACTCCATTACGGCCACTACGCGGTCCTCGGAACCTTCTCTTGTGGGGATTAGAATGTCAAAACATTTGATGGGCTCATTCTTTGAAGCTACACCTGAGCCGTATGTACCGCCGCGATTAGGTATTGCGGGCGCATAGTTGTATCTCCACTCTTTGCCCATCTGCTTAGATAAAACGTCAAGTTGGAAATATCTATTGCGAGATGTGCAGCTATCCAGCTCCTGAAAACATACTACGTCAGCCTCTGCTTCGCGGATGATTTCGGCGATAAGTTTTACGTTATCATCGGATGTAAACTCCTCGTTAACAAACTTTTTAATCACACCAACGTTGTAGCTCATAATGCGGAATGAGCCTTCGGCCTTAGGTGCGATGGGCGATTTCATCTGGGCCATAATATTATTACCACCCCAGCCGCACAAAACGGCTGAGATAGTAATAATAAGACTTATTATGGTTGTTCTTCTCATATCTATGTTACTTTGTGATAACGATATCGGCAACAATGGGGCAGTGGTCAGACTCTACAGGAGCGCTGATAACCGTGTGGCTTGTAACCTCGGCTGTTGCGCCCTTGCCTGTATAGAGGCAGATGTAGTCAATCTCGGCGTGGGGTTTGTCGGCGCGGATTGTGAAACCTGTACCCTCGGTCTTCTTGAATACGTGGAAATTCTCGCTCATCAGGCGCATAGGCTCGCTGTTGGGGCGTGCGTTGAAGTCACCAGCAATCATTACGGGCTTATCGAGCTTCGAGAGCTCCTGCTCGATAATGCCGATAGATGTAATGCGGTCCTCCTCGTGCAGTGAGAGGTGTGTACAGCAGTAGTAGTAATCCTCAAGCTCAACAATCAGCAGCGAACGAGGCTCCGAGCGGCAGGGCAGGGGCACGCGGCGGTAAGAGATGGGCTTCTCTTTGGTGAGCATACCGATACCATACTTTCCGCCCTTGTAATCAATCGAGGGTGCGAATGTGGGGTGCATACCCGTAAGCTCGGCCAGCTCCGAGAGCATATCGTGTCCCGGGTGGCGTGTTGTCATACTGTCAAGCTCCTGAATAGCAACAGCATCGGCATCGGCGTCGTTGATAATCTTTGCAATACGCTCGCACGAAAGCTCGCCATCGAGGCCTACGCAGTTATGTACATTGTAACACAAAACTCGTGTTGAAATCTGCTTTGAGCCGCAAGCCACAAACGCAAGGGCTACGGCAGCGATAATGATAAGTGAAATACGTTTCATAGTGTTTGGGATTTTAGTTTGCGTAAAATTAATCGTTTCGCGCCAAAAAAACGAATTTCTTTACTCAAAATGAAAAAATAATGGTAAAAATATTTGGAGAATTGCCCGTTTGTTGTATATCTTTGTAATATCAAAATGATATTAAAACAAATGCCATTTTGAGAGCGATTGTCAACTATTAAAATTTTTGAGCTATGGAGAAGAAAAAGACCTTTTGGGGCTATCTGTTTGGCGGGTGGTCATTGGGAAAATTGAGAATCTGGCCGTGGAAAGCCGAGGCTTGGGCTGCGCGCACGCCACATCGTGAGGCTGACGTTAAGATTAGTAAGTAATTAATAATAAAAATAGAAGAGTTATGAATAACAAGAATTTTGAGTACACAGGTTGGAAAATCAATGGTTTCGTAGCATTGGTTCTTATCTTGGCTGCCATTGTTGGTGCGGTGTTTATGATTGTTAAGGGTACGAACATCGAGGTGCCTATGGGGCCGATTTTGGTTGTTGGCGGCGCTTTGATATTGCTGCTGGCGATGATTTCGTGCAAGGGTTTTATGCTCTTGGAGCCTAATGAGGCTCGCGTATTGACCTTCTTTGGCGAGTATCGCGGCTCATTCTACAATACCGGTTTTTGGTGGGTGAACTTCCTTATGTCAGCAAAAAATATCTCTCTGCGTGCGCGTAACCTCAATGCCGAGCCTATCAAGGTGAACGATAAGACGGGTAACCCGATTATGATTGGCTTGGTGCTGGTGTGGCGTTTGAAGCGCGATGAGATTTATCGCTCGGTATTTGATATTGACGCTACGGCCGATAATTCAGGTATCGTGACGCAGGGTAGCCGTATGAAGATGTTGGAGAACTTCGTTGCAGTTCAGAGCGATGCTGCTTTGCGTCAGGTTGCAGGTTGCTATGCTTATGATGATAATACGGCAGGTGGCGATGAGGTGACGCTGCGCAGCAGTAGCGACGAGATTAACGAGCTGCTTGAGGTACGTCTGTCAGAGCGTTTGGCTATTGCTGGTATTGAGGTTGTTGAGGCGCGTATTAACTATCTTGCTTATGCTCCCGAGATTGCTGCCGTGATGTTGCGCCGTCAGCAGGCCGATGCTATTATCTCGGCTCGTGAGAAGATTGTCGAGGGTGCTGTTTCAATGGTTAAGATGGCTATCGACCGTTTGGGCGAGGATGAGGTTGTGGAGCTCGACGAGGAGCGCAAGGCGGCTATGGTTACCAACCTGCTGGTTGTATTGTGTGCCGATGAGTCGGCTCAGCCCGTGGTGAATGCCGGAACTATGCACCATTAATATTACGCTATGGCAAAGAAAGCGGAAAATAAGAGTTTTGTGTTGCGAGTTGACGCTGCGACGATGGATGCCCTGGAGCGTTGGGCAGAGGATGAGTTTCGCAGTATCAATGGACAACTGCAATGGATTATAGCCGATGCTTTGCGCCGTAGCGGTCGTCTGAAGAAGACCAAAAAAGTGGCTGAGGATAATAGTAGCGAGAAGGAGAGCGTATGATGAGTTGTGTATTTATTCTGTTTTTTACAACCGTTGCAATGTGGCTCTATGAACTTATAATGGCATAAGAGTTATGGGAGAGTTGGATAAGAAATGGTTTCGAAATGTTTGGCTGTGTCTGTTGTTTGTGTCAGTTATGCTAAATTGCATTCAGCGATTGGTAGATGCCGCGTGGGCGCATAGCGCGGGTATTGAGATGCTGGATAAAGTTCTTTTTTGGATAACATTGTCCCTTACGGTAATTATCTTTATTTGGCATTGTGTCGGCTATTGGCGCACAAGCAAAAGACTCTTTTGGCGAATGTTGCGCCGTTGGTGCGGAGGTTTAACTATAGGTGTGGTTTGCGCTGTGATACTTGTGTTGCTGGTGCATTATGCGAAGGGCGACGACACAATCATCGACAACAAAGAAAGAGCTCTAATATTGAGTATTTTTGCCGCAGGAGGTCTTATGTGGGGTGTAGCCCGCTATAAGTACAACCATTGGCGCAAGGACGAGTAAAATCTGTAAATTGTAGAGCTATGACAACGAAGACTAAGATATTTTTTATTTGGGTCGGCTATCTGTTTTGGGTGGTTTATTTGATAGTTATGGTTGCGGCGAGTCTTAAGGCGGACGATAACCTCAATATCCTGTTTGCCGTATTGACATTTGTATGTGGCGAGGCTGTTCTTGTAATTGCGCATCGGAAACTATTGAATAAGTAGATGTGAAAACCGCCTTGCAGAATAAATTTTGTTCGTGAGGCGGTTTTTCTGTAAATAATTTGTAACTTTAGGGTGAATATTAAAATTTACCATCTATGACAAGCTATAATCCCCAAGAGAGACATCCTCAAGTAAGACTTCGTAATCGCATTATGGCAGCAGCTATTTTGTTGCTGGCCATAGTTAATGGAGTGGCAAGCTATTTCGATTTGCACGACACGATGGCCATTCTTGTTTTGAATTTAGTTGGAGTTGCGCTCTTTGTTCTGGCTGTGGTGCTGGAGTTTAGACGAATGATTCCGCGTAAACGTTGGCGTGCATTATCCTTTTTGATGCCATCATTGGGTGTTATATTGCTCTTTTGTGGCCGCGTGGTAGATAGCGAGGGATATTATAAGGCTACTACGATATTATTATCCTTGGGCTGCGTGGTTATGCTCTACGGTGTTATATGTATTTGGAAGTGGCGACATTATAGTTTGGCCCACAAGGCTGAATTACATAAGAACCGCCATCGTGAAGCATAGAATAATTAAGGATTTGGTATGGGATTTAGATTCATTAGAATAGGTAATAAAAGTGTGGGAGAGATTCAGGCGCTCTCGTTTCGTCGCTCGCTAAAAAATTCGGCTGTTATTCTTTATGTGATGGCATTGTGGGCTATTTATATAGTGATACGTCTGATGGGTTATGATATTTCCAGTTGGGCTGATTTTATATTTAGTGTTCTGAATTTTGCATTGGTAGGTGTTATTGATAAACAATTACCAAGCCGTCGTTATAAGAATCTCGGTTTGTTATTGGGAATAATGGGTACGATGTTCGTGTTTTTTCTCTCAAAGAAAATCTTTTCAGGAACATTGTCAATGGATGTAGATGTGTGGCTTTTTGGAGGATTGATACTCCTCGCCTATGGGTATAGCATATACAGTCTATGGCGCTGGATGCGAAATATTAGTTGGTATAAGGATTTAATTCTGCAACGCGAGTTACGAGCCCGCCGCAGAAGAAAAAAGGTATATTAGCATATGACAAAGATTGTTGTTTTCACAGGTGCAGGCGTGAGTGCCGATAGCGGCCTTTCGACCTTCCGCGATGCCGATGGTTTGTGGGCAAATTACCGTATTGAGGATGTCTGCACGCCCGAGGCTCTGGTGCGTAATCGAGCATTGGTTATCGAGTTTTACAATAAACGCCGTAAGGAGCTGCTCTCGACGAAGCCTAATCCTGCGCATTATGCTATTGCGGAGCTGGAAAAACATTTTGATGTACAGGTTGTTACACAGAATGTTGATGACCTGCACGAGCGTGCTGGCTCTACGCGAGTAACCCACCTGCACGGCGAGCTGATGAAACTGCGTAGTGAGCGTAATAGCGAGCTTATTGTACCTATTGAGGGGTGGGAGCAGACGCTCGATGCGCGTGCCGAGGATGGCGCTCTGTTGCGTCCGCATATTGTCTTTTTCGGGGAGTCGGTGCCTATGTTTGACCGTGCTACGCAGATTGCCGCCGAGGCCGATTTGATGATTGTCGTGGGTACATCGCTGGCCGTCTATCCCGCAGCGATGTTGGTGCGATATGCTAAGTCGGGGGTGCCTATCTATGTCGTGGACCCGGGTAATCCCGATACATCTATTATTCGCAATAATCCTTTGACCCACATCAAGGCGCGAGCTGCTGAGGGAATGCCTGAGTTGGCTGAAAAACTGCTCGCAGAGTTGAAGTAATGAACGAAAAGCGTTTTCGGGAACGGGCTACGGAGGCTGCTGCGTATTGTAGGGATGGAGGATATAATCAGCGTGTAGTCCTGCTATGGGATTTGTCGATGCACTCTGGTCGTCGCCGCTTTGTAGTGTGGAATTTGGCGGATGATAGGGTGGAGTACGCTTTTGTCGCATCTCACGGTAGCGGTAGTTCGCATAGTCATATACCGTCAGCCTACGCCGAGGTGTCGAATGAGGATGGCTCGCATCTAAGCTCAGTCGGCCGAGCATTGGTTGGTGAGAGATATGAGGGCCGTTATGGCGTTGCTTATCGTTTGGATGGGTTGGATGAAACAAACTCCCAGATGCGAAGGCGTTGTATCGTTCTGCACGGATGGCACTACACCACATCTTTTCCCGTATGGCCGTTGCCCACGGTCGGTAGTTGGGGATGTCCCGTATTATCGAGGCGAGCAATGGATATTCTGGATAAGATATTACAGCGGGAAGAGAGGGTTTTATTGTGGATATATAAATAAAAAAGCAGGGCTGAAACCCTGCTTTTTTATTACAAGCTATCGCCGAAATCCTCGCGGAACTTCTCCATTAGGCGGTGTGCCCAATTTGATGTAGGCTCCAGACCACCCATAAAGAAGCGCAATACCTTGGGCTCATAAACAAACTTCAAACCTCCGATGAGGTGACGGTTGTCGTAGAGCCATACTACGCGGTCGATAACATAGTTAATCTGCGAGAGGGTAAATACTCGGCGAGGTACAGCCATACGCAACAACTCAACGTCGGCAAGAATCTCCTTGCCATTCTCATCGCGTACGCTTGACATCGTTCCACGCTCCATACTACGAATACCAGAGCAGATATAGAGGGCTGCGGCCAAAGCACCTGCGGGATACTGGTCCTGCGGGATATGCTCACAGAACTTCATTGCATTTACGTGCGCACCCAATACACCCGGAGGTGTTACCATCGGTACGCCGCGCTTCTCGAGCTCCTCAACCAAATACTTGATAAATGTGGGGCTCTGGCTAATCATAGTCTCGTCCAAAGTCTCATACAAACCTACGGTCATAGCCTCAATCTCACGAACGGAGATACCACCGTATGTCAAGAAACCCTCGAACAAAGGAATCTTATCCTCCATCTCCTCATAGAGGGCCTTCTGGTTGGTGCAGATACCACCACCACGTGAAGATGAGAGCTTGCGTGCAGAGAAATAAACCAAATCGGCCAGCCCTGTCATCATCTTCAGAATCTCGCCCATTGAGTTCTCCTTCCAGTTATCCTCACGCTGCTGGATAAGGTATGCGTTCTCGCCCAAAAGGCTGGCATCCAATACGAGCATAATGTTATACTTGTCGGCGATGCGGCGCACGTCCATCAGGTTTGACAAAGAGAATGGCTGACCTCCGATAAGGTTTGTCGAAGCCTCCATACGGATGAAAGGAATATTCTCCACGCCTACCTCCTGAATGGTCTGCTCCAGTTTCTCGATGTTCATATTACCCTTGAAGGGGTGGTCTGACTTAAGCTCCAGTGCGTGGTCGTACAAAAGCTCCACAACCTTACCGCCACACTCCTGAATATGTGCAAGTGTAGTAGTAAAGTGGTAGTTCATTGGAATAACGTTACCCGGCTTAATGAATGTGCGGGCGATAACATTCTCGGCGGCACGACCCTGGTGTACGGGCAACAGATACTTCTTGCCCAATACGTCCAAAACAGCCTTCTGCAGACGCTCAAATGATTGTGAACCTGCGTAAGCGTCATCAGCGTGCATCATAGCTGCGAGCTGATTGTCGCTCATTGCGTTGGTGCCACTATCGGTCAACATATCGAGGAATACATCGCGGGTACTAAGACGGAAAGTATTGAATCCTGCCTCCTTCATCGCCTCCAGACGACGCTCGATGGGTACAAGGTTAAGTTTCTGCACTACACGAACCTTGTGCAACTCAAGAGGCAAGTCGCCTCCTTGATAAAATTTTACTTTGCTCATAAGGTTTTTTATAATTTAGATTAAAATTTGATTACCTAACTTGTGATTTGGAAACCCAAATATAGTATAATTTTTTAAGAAAATTACAAAACGAGGTGCTTAATTTGCTTAAACACCTCGTTTTTACGTTTTTTCTATATTCTGCTATTCGTGAGCCTTCTCCCCGAAATAGACATCCAGCAGCTCTTTTGCTGCGATGAATGAACTGAGCTTTGCATCCAATACGCGCTGCTCAACCTCCGCGATGCGCTCGGCAATGGCGGGATTCTGGTAGAAACTGCTCTTCAGGACCTCGTTGATACTCTCATACATCCAATATTTATTCTGCTGGTTGCGGTGTGCCTCATAGTAGCCGTTGGCCTGTATGTGGTCGAGGTACTCCTCAACACCCTTCCATACCTCCTCCAAACCGGTCTGTGCAACCGACGAGCAGGTGTAAACCTTTGGTCGCCAACCCGATTCGGGCATTGGGAAGAGGTGGAGCGCACCCTGATACTGCACCTTCGCAAGTTCGGCCTTGTGGATATTCTCGCCATCGGCTTTGGTGATAACCATCATATCGGCCATCTCCATAATACCGCGCTTGATACCCTGCAGCTCGTCACCCGCACCCGAAATCTGCAACATCATAAACATATCTACCATAGAGTGTACGGCTGTCTCGGATTGTCCTACACCTACTGTTTCAATGAAAATCACATCATATCCCGCAGCCTCGCACAACACAATCGTCTCGCGTGTCTTACGCGCCACGCCACCCAATGAGCCAGCCGAGGGCGAAGGACGAATGAAGATATCGGGATTTGAGGATATGCTCTCCATACGGGTCTTGTCGCCCAAAATAGAGCCTCCGCTACGCTCCGAGCTGGGGTCGATAGCCAATACTGCCAGACGGTGACGCAATGATGCAACCATGCCGCCAATAGCCTCAATGAATGTAGATTTTCCTGCACCTGGCACGCCCGTGATACCGATACGCACCGACTTGCCCGCGTGGGGTAGGCAGCGCTCAATAATCTCCTGCGCCTGCGCATAGTGGTCGGGTTTGTTGCTCTCGATGAGTGTTATGGCCTGCGAGAGAATGGTAATGTTACCCGCAAGGATACCCTCGACGTACTCGTCGGTAGAGAGCGCACGGCGTTTCTTGCGCTTGAAATATGGGTTAACAATAGGCTGGTCCTCAACACCTTGTGTTACGTTGAGGGCGCTGTCGTGATGAGTATCGATATACTCCTTCTCGTAGTGGTCTATCTTTGTGAAAGCCATCTTATTTTGTAGTTAAAATTTTATCCAATATGTTTTGTGTCAGGGTCATTCCGTTACCACACCATAATGCCCGACGCTTCTTGTCGCATATCACGCAGAATGGGATGAAATTTACCTCCAAACTGCGAAAAGCACGCCCCTGTAAATCGAATGACACATATACGTAGTCGTCGAGATGTTCTGTCAATGTTACGCCTGCATCCGCGTACTCCTCCTTTGTGATTACGACAAGATTTAACTGCGGTGCAGAGTTTTGTATCAACGGCTTTATTGCCATAAGCGATTTGCGACACAGCTCGCTCTCCGAGTGATAGAAGAGATAACAGGTATATTCAGCTTGGTTTGGCTCGAAATCCATCAGCCACTTACGCAGACTCAAATCGGGTAGTTTTTCACCTATGATGACATTCTGTGCCGATGAACTCGTTGCGGTCATCAGTGCGAATAGTAGTATGGCAAAAAAACACTTCATTTACGGTTGGGTTGATTTATCAAGAGCGAAATTAACAACTTTCGCGCAAAGAAACAAACCAAAGTTAAATTGTTGTTAAAAATAGTTTGTTTATGGGGCGAAAAATTTTCTTATTTGAGAATTTACTTGTACCTTTGTAGAGTTTTGTGCGGTTAGTCTTAAAACCGAAAATTTTATTGTAATAGTAACCAAAATTTACATACAAAATAATAACTATTAAACTCTAAAAACTATGAAAGTTTCACACATTGAGCATCTTGGTATCGCAGTGAAGAACCTCGAGGAGGCAATTCCCTATTGGGAGAACGTATTGGGTCTTAAGTGTTATGCAATCGAGGAGGTTGCAGATCAGAAGGTTAAGACTGCTTTCTTTAAGATTGGTCAGACTAAGATTGAGCTTTTGGAGCCCACTTCAGAGGACTCTACTATCGCTAAGTATATCGAGAACCGTGGCGTAGGTATCCACCATATGGCTCTCGCTTGCGAGAATATCGAGGAGCAGTTGGCTGATGCTGAGGCACAGGGCGTACGTCTTATCGACAAGACTCCCCGTAAGGGTGCAGAGGGTTTGACTATTGCATTCCTTCACCCCAAGTCAACTCAGGGTATTTTGACTGAGCTTTGCGAGGATAAGAACAAATAATCAATTCATAAAATATAAAATTTGCTATGAGCGAAATTCAAAAACAACAGGTAGCTAAGTTGATCGAGAACCGCGAAATCGCACGTATGGGCGGTGGCGAGAAGGCTATCGAGAAGCAGCACGCTAAGGGTAAGTACACAGCGCGTGAGCGTATTCAGATGCTCTTGGATGAGGGCAGTTTCGAGGAGTTCGATATGTTCGTAACTCACCGTTGCTACGACTTCGGTATGGAGAAGAAGCACACATTCGGTGATGGCGTTGTTACCGGTTATGGTACCATCGACGGCCGTTTGGTTTACGTTTTCGCACAGGACTTCACTGTAACAGCTGGTTCGTTGTCTATCTCACTTGCTGACAAGATTTGCAAGGTGATGGATATGGCTATGCGTAACGGTGCTCCCTGCATCGGTTTGAACGATTCAGGTGGTGCTCGTATCCAGGAGGGTGTAAACGCTTTGGCTGGTTACGCTAACATCTTCCAGCGTAACGTAATGGCTTCTGGTGTTATTCCCCAGATTTCAGCTATCTTCGGTCCCTGCGCAGGTGGTGCAGTTTACTCTCCCGCGTTGACCGACTTTATCATTATGCGTCGCCAGACCTCTAATATGTTCCTTACAGGTCCTAAGGTTGTTAAGACCGTTACAGGTGAGGACGTAACTCAGGAGCAGTTGGGTGGTGCTGATATGCACACAACTAAGTCAGGTGTTGCTCAGTTCGCAGTAGATACTGAGGAGGAGGGTATCGCACTTATCCGCGGCTTGCTCTCATATATGCCTCAGAACAATATGGAGCCCGCTCCGAAGATTCCTTGCTCAGACGATATCGCACGTAAGGAGGATGTCTTGAACGAGATTATTCCTGACAACCCCAACAAGCCCTACGATATGTACGAGGTTATCCGTGGTATCGTTGATAACGGCGAGTACTTGGAGAGCGCAGCATCTTATGCAAAGAATATCATCACTTGCTTTGCTCGCTTCAACGGCCAGAGCGTAGGTATCATCGCTAACCAGCCTAATTTTATGGCAGGTGTATTGGATATCAACGCAAGCCGCAAGGCAGCTCGTTTCGTACGTTTCTGCGACGCGTTCAACATTCCTATCGTAACATTGGTTGACGTTCCCGGATTCTTGCCCGGTACAGGTCAGGAGTATGGTGGCGTTATTACTCACGGTGCTAAGCTTCTGTTCGCATACTGCGAGGCTACTGTACCTAAGGTTACAGTTACTTTGCGTAAGGCTTACGGTGGTGCTTACATCGTTATGTCATCTAAGCACATCCGTGGTGATATCAACTACGCTTGGCCTACTGCTGAGATTGCAGTTATGGGTGCAAGTGGTGCTGTTGAGGTTCTCCACGCTAAGGCTTTGGCTGCATTCGAGAACGCTGAGGAGAAGGCTAAGTTCGTTGCCGAGAAGGAGCAGGAGTACAAGGATAAGTTCTCTAACCCCTACAACGCAGCTCGCTACGGCTACATCGATGACGTTATCGAGCCCCGTAACACTCGCTTCCGCGTAATCCGCGCTTTGGAGTCATTGCAGACTAAGCGTGAGGTTAACCCCGCTAAGAAGCACAGTAATATTCCTTTGTAATAAAACGGTTGAAAAATTATGACAATTTTAGCAGTTAACTGGGGTAATGCACTCTTGATTACTGGTGTCGGCTTCGGATTGGTATTTACAGTTCTTGTACTGCTTATATTCATCGTGAAGCTCTTCGGTGTAATCTTCGCGCAGAAACCCAAGGCACAGGCAGCTGTTGCAGCTCCTGCTGCTGTGGAGGCTACTGACGAAACGGATATGGCCGCCATCGCTTACGTCTTGCATACGTTCTATAACCAGCACGACGAGGAGAGTGATGTATTGACTATCCGTCACGACGATGTGGCATATTCACCGTGGAATCAGAAAAGTATAACCTTCTAATCAATTAGGAAAAATGCAGAAACTTAATTTCAATATCAATGGTAAGCACTATGAGGCTACCATCACCGAGGTAGAGCACAATGTGGCTGAGGTAGAGCTCAACGGTAAGAAGTACACTATCGACGTAGAGCGCTCAGAGGCTGTTGCTATCCCCACAATCGCTACTCCCAAGCCTGCAGCAGCAGCTGCTCCCGTTGCAGCCGCTCCCGCAGCTCCTAAGGCTGCCGCAGGTGCTAATGCAATCGTAGCTCCCCTGCCTGGTAGCGTAGTGTCAGTTCTTGTTAAGGCTGGTGATGCTGTTAAGGCTGGTCAGAAGCTTGCAGTTATCGAGGCTATGAAGATGGAGAACGAGATTTTGGCTCCCGCCGACGGTACTGTTAAGGCTGTTCACTGCTCAGCAGGTCAGGCTGTACAGCAGGGTGACGCACTTATCGAGTTGGCATAACCTTAAAATGGAAAGTCCAATGAAGAAAGTGATGAAATATATGATGATGTTGCTCGCCATAGCCGTTATGGGCTTGTCGTTGCAGGCGTGGGGTGCTACCGACGCTGCTGCGGCTGCTCCTGCGGCTGTCGAGGCGGCGGCTGATGCCGACATCGACCTGGGCGAGTCTTTGATGAACTTCGTTGAGCAGTCTGGTATCAGCGGTATCTTTGCTGACTGGCGTGTGCTGGTTATGTTGATTATCGCTTGCGCATTGCTCTACTTGGCTATCGTTAAGCAGTACGAGCCTCTGTTGCTGTTGCCTATCGCGTTCGGTATGCTTTTGACTAACCTTCCCGGCGCAGGTATGTACCACACAGAGTTGTTCGAGGGTGGTCACGTACACTGGACAATCGATGGCACTACTTTCGACCGTGTAGGTGGTCTTATCGACTTCCTCTACCTGGGTGTTAAGCTCGGTATCTATCCTTGCTTGATTTTCGTTGGTGTAGGTGCTATGACTGACTTCGGTCCGCTGATTGCTAACCCTAAGAGCTTGTTGTTGGGTGCTGCCGCTCAGTTCGGTATCTTCGCAACATTCTTGGGTGCTTCGGCTATGGGCTTTACTCCCGCTGAGGCAGGTTCTATCGGTATCATTGGTGGTGCTGATGGTCCTACGGCTATCTACCTGACCGCTAAGTTGGCTCCCCAGTTGCTTGGTCCTATCGCTGTTGCTGCTTACTCTTATATGGCGTTGGTGCCTGTGATTCAGCCTCCCATTATGAAGGCTTTGACCACTAAGGCTGAGCGTCAGATTGTTATGAAGCAGTTGCGTACCGTATCTAAGACTGAGAAGATTATCTTCCCCATCGCTATGACAATGATTATCTCATTGTTGTTGCCCTCTGCAGCTCCTCTGATTGGTTGCTTGATGTTGGGTAACTTGATGAAGGAGTGCGGTGTTGTTGAGCGTTTGAGCAAGACTGTTCAGAACGAGTTGATGAACATCGTAACCATCTTCCTCGGTATCTCAGTAGGTGCTACAGCTACCGCTGCTAACTTCCTTAACTGGCAGACCATCGGTATTATGGTATTGGGTGTAACAGCATTCTGCTTGGGTACAGGTTCTGGTGTAATCTTGGCTAAGATTATGAACTTGTTCTCTAAGGAGAAGATTAATCCGCTGATTGGCTCTGCAGGTGTGTCGGCTGTGCCTATGGCAGCGCGCGTATCTCAGAAGGTTGGTCAGGCTGAGAATCCTTCAAACTTCCTGTTGATGCACGCTATGGGTCCCAACGTATCAGGTGTAATCGGTTCTGCCGTTGCTGCTGGTATCTTGTTGGCATTCCTCGGATAATATATACCTTATATATTATATATTAAGGCTCGTTCCCTATGGGGACGAGCTTTTTTTTGTACTTTGGGGCGAGACGTTTTAATTTGTAATTGAGATAATTAGTTGAATATCATTGTGTTATTGGTTGTACATTGGCTGCGTATATATAAAAATGATTAAAAATTGAAATATATTTGGCGAAAAAGTTGCATATTAAAAATTCTTAATATATATTTGTAGTAGGTTAAAGGTTAAGAGATGCTGAATTTGCATAACATATCGACGACTTTGGCGACGACGACAATCGGCGCCATTTCGTCGTTTGTTATTATCAGCACGACCACGACAACAACCATTACCCCTATGGGGGTGTAGTATTCTTTTGCCGAACGGGGCATTTCTGTATGTCATATTATCCTGCCGAGGTCGCAGGGGTCGGTTAAAATCAAACAAACATAGTTAATAATCTGATTCGCTTGCGCGGGCGTATATATTATATATATGTATATGTCGTGCGGGAATCGAAAACGTATATAAATATGAGTAGAGTAAGAGCATTTGCGCCTGCTACGGTAGCAAATATGGGTTGTGGTTTCGATGTTATGGGTATGACTCTTGATGGAGTGGGTGATATCGTTAGCGTAGAGGTGTTGGATGGCGATGGTCTGGAGATTGAGAATGTAAGTGGCATAGAGCTGCCCGACGATATAGAGAAAAATGTGATTACACCAGCGGTGCGGGCCCTGATGGCGGCATACGGCGAAAAGAGATTGGTGAAGGTTGTGGTTGAGCGAAAAATTTCGCCGGGTAGCGGTATTGGCTCAAGTGCTGCATCCTCGGCGGCCGCAGTCTATGCTCTGAATGAGGCGTTGGGACGACCTTTCTCGGATGAACGTCTGGTGGAGTTTGCTATGGAGGGTGAGAAGCTAATCAGTGGAGGTACTCCCCACGCCGATAATGTAGGCCCTTCGGTTTTGGGTGGTGTGGTTTTGCTGCGAGGATATGAGCCGTTGGATATTGTGCGTCTGCCCGTGCCTGATAATTTCTGCTGTTCGGTGGCACATCCCGCCATTATGGTTAGCACGCGTATGGCACGCGAGGTGTTGCCGAAGGATATTCCTCTGCGTACAGCCGTAAAGCAGTGGGGTAATGTGGCTGGCTTGGTGGCAGGCTTGGCTTTGGGTGATGTGCATCTAGTAGGTCGTGCTATGTGTGACGTGGTTGTAGAGCCATATCGTAAGCGTTTCATTCCTGGTTTTGATGAGTTGCGTGAGAAGGTGCTGGCCGCAGGTGCTTTGGCGATGAATATCTCGGGTGCAGGCCCGTCGGTCTTTACGCTTTCGTCAGATATGGCAGTTGCTGAGCGTGTGGGTGAGATTATGCGTGAGCATTTTGCAGAGCAGGGTGTTGGCTCGGATATTTATGTGTGCAAGGTCTCAAATCGAGGTGCGCGAGTGTTGAATGATTAATATATTAGGAGTATGAAATATTTTAGTACACGAGATAAAAGCCGAAAATTATTCTCTCTCTCCGATGCTGCCTTTATGGGATTGGCTCCAGATGGAGGTCTGTTTCTGCCAGAGCGTATCCCGCAGGTGGATATGAAGCGCGTGGAGGCGTTGGCCGAGCAGTCGTATGCCGATATGGCGCTGTATTTGGCACAACAGATTTTTGATGATGTGGATGCCGAGTTGCTGGAGAGGGTAGTGCGTGATGCCTATGATTTTCCGATTGAGATGCGTTGCCTGAACAATAAACTGCATACGCTGGAGCTCTTTCACGGCCCGACACACGCATTCAAGGATTTCGGTGCGCGCTTTATGGGGCGTATGACGGGCGTGCTGAATGATGGCGGCGAGTTGGTTATCCTTACTGCTACATCGGGCGATACGGGCAGTGCCGTTGCCCACGGTTTTTATGGCGTGAAGGGTGTACGTGTCGTGATTCTCTATCCTGACGGAAAGGTCAGCCCCCTGCAGGAGGCGCAGATGACGACGCTTGGTGGAAATATACACCCGTTGAAGGTGCGTGGTAACTTCGATGATTGTCAACGTATGGTGAAGTCGATGTTCCGGGATGAGGCGTTGCGCACCGAGGTACGTATCACTTCGGCCAACTCAATAAATCTTCTGCGCTGGTTGCCGCAGTCGTTCTATTATTTCTACGGCTATTGTATGTGGAAACGGATGACAGGGCGTGATAATCCTGAGGTTGTGGTGCCGAGCGGCAACTATGGAAATCTTACGGCTGGTATGTTTGCACGACGAATGGGCTTGCCGATAAGGGGTTTTGTGGCGGCGTCGAATGCAAATGATGTTGTGCCGGAGTTCTTGCAGACGCAACTCTATCGTCCTCGCGCATCGGTACAGACCGTGGCTAATGCGATGGATGTGGGTGACCCGAGTAACTTTGAGCGTATGATGCAGCTGTGTGGTGAGGATGTGAGTGCGTTGCGTTTTGAGGTGAGAGGCTTTTCGTGCAGTGACGAGGAGATTAAACAGGCCATTGCCGAGATATATAATAAATATGGTTATCTCTCCGACCCACATAGCGCTGTGGGATATCTTGCAACCAAGCAGATGGATGTTGACGGCTTCTGGCTTTCGACGGCTCACGCTGCAAAGTTTGGCGAGGTGGTAGAGCCTTCGGCGGGTGTTGCACCAGAGTTGCCAGTGTCGCTGGCCGAAGCTGTTATGAAAGAGAGAAATTTTGTCAATATTGATGCTCAGGAGGAGCAATTATCAGCTTTTTTGCGGGAAATGTAGGCCGACGAGAACTAAAAACTCAAGCAAAGTGCTCGTTATAAGCGCTTATTTCAGAAAGTTAGAAATAATTTTCAGGGTTTTTGGTATATATGAAAAATATTTACTATCTTTGCGCACCCGTAAATATGCGGGAATAGGATTACAAAACAAGTTATAAACTTAAACGTAAAAGATGGATTCAAGAAGTTACAAAACTATCTCGTTGAACGCCAATACGGTCCAGAAAGAGTGGGTCGTAATTGACGCTACCAATGAGGTATTGGGACGTCTTGCTTCGCAGGTTGCTAAGATTCTGCGTGGTAAGAACAAGCCCGGCTACACTCCTCACGTTGACTGCGGTGACTACGTTATCGTTATCAACGCTGATAAGGTGAAGCTCACGGGCGCAAAGATGACCGACAAGGTCTATGTACGTCACACCGGCTATCCCGGTGGTCAGCGTTTCGCTACACCTGCGGACTATTTGGCTAAGAAGCCTGAGTTCGTTATCGAGCACGCTGTTAAGGGTATGCTCCCCAAGACACGTTTGGGCGAGGCTATCCTCAAGAATTTGAAGGTTTATGCTGGCGCTGAGCATCCTCACGCTGCACAGAACCCTAAGGCAATTAAGTTAAACGAGATTAAGTAAGAAGTATGGAAGTTGTAAACACCGTAGGTCGCCGTAAGGCTGCTGTGGCTCGCGTATTCGTGAAGCCGGGTAATGGTCAGATTACAATCAACCACCGAGCACTCGACGTTTATTTCCCCTTGAACATTCTCCAGTACGAGGTTAAGCAGCCCTTGTTGGTTACTAACACTTTGGAGAACTATGATGTAACCATCAACTTGGTTGGTGGCGGTATCAAGGGTCAGGCTGAGGCTGCTCGTATGGGTATCGCACGTGCGTTGTGTCAGATCGACGCTGAGCACCGTTCAATCTTGAAGAAGAACGGTTTCCTCACACGCGATTCTCGTGAGGTTGAGCGTAAGAAGCCCGGTCAGCCCGGAGCACGTCGTAAGTTCCAGTTCAGTAAGCGTTAATCCTTACCAGACCGAATTTCGGCAAGCACGACGCGGGTTGGAAATCCGAAAGACTGCTTTATATATTATATGGTATTACTGGCGGATTGCCCCGTCGCGGAAAATTTCTCGGATTGGCAAGGCCACTACCTGAGAAATTGAAGAAAAGAGAAATTAAAATTAAAACAGAAAAGTTAAAATGTCACGTACAGATTTTAATACATTATTGGATGCTGGCGTTCACTTCGGTCACTTGAAGCGTAAGTGGAACCCCAAAATGGCTCCCTATATCTTCATGGAGAAGAACGGCATCCACATCATCGACCTCCACAAGACTGTTGTAAAGCTCGATGAGGCTGCAGCTGCACTCAAGCAGATCGCAAAGAGCGGTCGCCGCGTGTTGTTCGTAGCAACCAAGAAACAAGCTAAGGAGATTGTTGCCGAAAAGGTAGCACCCGTTGGAATGCCTTACGTTACAGAGCGTTGGGCTGGCGGTATGCTTACAAACTTCCCCACTATACGTAAAGCCGTTAAGAAGATGGCCACCATCGATAAGATGTTGAACGACGGCACATATGATAATTTCTCAAAGCGCGAGAAGCTCCAGATCGAGCGCCAGCGTGCTAAGTTGGAGAAGAACCTCGGTTCTATCGCTGACTTGACTCGCCTGCCCGCTGCATTGTTCGTTATTGACGTTCAGAAGGAGGCTAACGCCGTTAAGGAGGCTAAGCGTTTGAGCATCCCCGTATTTGCAATGGTTGATACTTGTTGTGATCCTACCGACATCGATTACGTAATTCCTGCAAATGACGATGCTTCAAAGTCAATCGCTACAATCCTTGATGTAGTTTGCGGTGCTATCGCAGAGGGTACAGAGGAGCGTAAGCTCGAGAAGGAGAAGGAGGCTCAGGAGGCTGAGGCTGCTGCTCCTGCAAAGCAGGCTAAGCCCCGCATCAAGAAGGCAGTTAAGGCTGCTGTAGATGCTGAGGAGGCTACTGTTGCCGAGGTTGTTGCTGCAACCGAGGAGAAGGCTGAGTAAGCTTTCGCGCAAGTAAGCAAAAGAAATTATTAACAATTTAATTTTAAGACAATTATGGAAATCAAAGCAGCAGATGTAATGAAGCTCCGCAAGATGACAGGCGCAGGTATGATGGACTGCAAGAAGGCACTCATCGAGGCTGAGGGCGATTACGAGCGCGCTAAGGATATCATCCGCGAGAAGGGTAAGCTCGTAGTTAGCAAGCGTGCCGACCGCAGCGCTTCTGAGGGTGTTGTAGTAACCAAGATCGTTGGCCAGAAGGCATACTTGTTGTGCCTCGCTTGCGAGACAGACTTCGTAGCTCAGAACTCTGAGTTCTCTGCTTCAGCTAACGCTATCCTCGATATCGCAGTTGCTAACGATGCAGCAGACGTAGAGGCTTTGAAGGCTATCAAGAACGCTGAGGGTATCACTGTAGAGGAGATGGTAACCGAGAAGTCAGGTCAGACTGGCGAGAAGGTTGAGTTGGCTTACTATGGCCGTATCGAGGCTCCCTACTGCAATGCTTATGTTCACTTCAACAAGAAGTTGGGTACTATCCTTGGTTTCAACAAGGAGGTATCTGAGGAGGTTGCTCACACTTTGGCTATGCAGGCAACAGCTATGGCTCCTATCTCTATCGACGAGAACGACTGCCCCGCAGACGTAGTTGAGAAGGAGAAGGCTATCGCTTTGGAGATGATGAAGCAGGATCCCAAGAACGCAAACAAGCCCGAGGCTATCTTGGCTAAGATTGCAGAGGGTAAGATGCGTAAGTTCTTCGAGGAGAACACTCTCTTGAACCAGGCTTTGGTAGGCGAGAAGATCTCTATCCGCGAGTACTTGCAGCAGGCTGATAAGGAGGCTACTGTTGTTGCTTACAAGCGTTTCGCTTTGGAGGCATAGTAGTTACCACTATCATAAGAAAAATCCCGACCTTTCGAGGTTGGGATTTTTTTGTTGGGTGTTGGCTGTCGTTTGTTACATCTTTTTGGTGCGATTGTTGCGTTGAAGTCGTAAAACCAAAAGATTGTAATAATGAAAAAGATCTATGCTCTATTTGTAACTGTTATCATTGCATCTGCGACCTATGACGCTCAGGCTGAGCAGCAGATGAGAGTGCAACAAAGTGATACTACTCTCTTGTCGGAGTGGGTTGATGGCGATTACCTTGTACGCCGTTATAAGATTGATGGTCAGGATGATGAGGCGCAATATACGCTCAAGTATAGCGTCTCGGCCTCGAAACTAAACTCTCTTATGTCGGGCAATGAGATGGAGCTCAGCGATTTGGATAAGATGATGGCTGAGTTGAAAAGTGATGAGAATATGCACGTTAAGCGCATCGAAATCACAGGCTATGCCTCGCCCGATGGAAATGCCACGAGCAATGAGGCATTGGCATTGAGCCGTGCGCAGAAGTTCCGTTCTATGTTGGAGTCGCGTTATGCCGTAGTGTCGGATTATGTTATCCGCGTAATGTCGGACGCCGAGCAGTGGGATAATTGCGATGAGGCGGTGCTTAATTCTTCAATATCGAATAAGAGTGCTGTGCTGGATATCCTCAACTCTGCCACTTCGGAGGCTGCGAAGGAGCAGCGCCTGAAGCAGATGCCACAGGTGTGGAGTGTTTTTCGCACGCAGATTCTTCCGCCTATGCGCCGTGTGGAGATGGTGATATACTACAATACAGATCGCGTGGTGGAGGTGAGAACTCTTGTCGAGAAGCCAAAACCTGCCCCAAAATCGCAGCCGCAACGTATGGTGTGCCCTTGTCAGGGTGTGCAGATTGACGAGGCGATAGGCATTATTGTCGATTTGAGCAATCCTAATGCTATATATTAGCAGCCGAGGGAGATTAGTTTAAAGGCAAAGATTTGCAAAAGTCGTTTGAGTTTATTATATTTGCTGAAAATATAAACTAATAAAAACGACTTGATTATGGCAAATTTAAGAGATCTTAAGAAGGAGATTGACTATCGTTTGGAGGAGTTTGTCTTCGATTGTGAGATGGCAATATATTTCCAGCCTTCTAAGGAGGAGGATGTTGTAGCTATTATGGAGAAGGCTGTTGCTTTGCGCAATGCTTTGTACGTGAATGCAAACAATCCTACCGAGCCTCACAACGCATCGCTCGTGAAGAAGTATTATGCTGCTATGCGCCGCGATATGGTGTCATCTTTCGGTAGCTTGTTCGAGGAGTTGAGCTCTCTGAACGGTAAATAGTAGGATGTAATAAAATTAGAGCAGGATTTCCTAAAAGGGAATCCTGCTTTTTTATTCGTGGTGCTTGCATCCGTCACCCGAGTGGTGTTCCAATACGGTGTGGGGTACGTGCCCGTGCGAGAGAATCTGGATAGGGCAGTTGTAGTTGCGCAGCTGCTCCTCTGTGAGAATATTCGAGTCGTGACGATGCACCGTACGGTTTACGCAGACAATGCTCTTCACAACACTGGTGATTGTGCCGAGGTCGTGCGACACTATCATTACGGCCATATTTCGACTAAGCTCCTGCACCATAGAGTAAAACTCCCTCTCGAAACTATTATCTACAAAATTTGTCGGCTCGTCAAGAATCAAGAGTTTGGGATTAGAGATTATCGCACGGCAGAGTAGGGCGCGTTGCATCTGACCGCCCGACACCTCGCCTATGGGGCGTGATGCGAGGTCGGAGATTCCAATCTTCTCAAGCACGCCGTATGCAAGGCGCTTATCCTCCTTTGTGTAGCGGCCGAAGAAGCCCTTCTCGGTCTGTAAGCCCGATAATACCACCTCCTCGATAGATATAGGAAATCGCATATCAAACTGGCTTACCTGTGGCATATATCCTATTTTGTAGTGCTTGCCCTTACGCAGTACATCCGAGAACTCAATCTCGCCGCTATGCCCGACAGCACCCATAATCGCTTTTACAAGCGAAGTTTTGCCGCCACCATTCGGACCGATTATGCCAATAAAATCATCCTCGTATATGTCGAGATTCACCCCTTCGAGAGCCGTGCAGCCGTCGTATCTAACGCCAACATTGTGGAGCGAAATAATCTTCTTGTCGTGTGTCATATTACTCCTTTTTGTTTGTTATTGTGCGAGTTACATCTCGAATAAATTGCAGCGGATTGCCTGCAAGCGGATTTATCTCCGTGGGCTCAATTCCCATATCCTTTGCCACAACGTCAACAACCGAACGGGGATATTCGCTTTGGTATAGTAGGCTTGTTACGCCTTTTCCTTTCGTCTCGTCAATGATGTGTGCAATGTGCTTGGCCGATGGCTCCTTGCCCTCATCCTCAATGGCAATTTGCTCCAGAGAGTATGCGCGGGCGTAGTAGGTTAGGGCAGGGTGGTAGATGGCAAAAGCTGTTGTGTTGGATGCTTTGATTGCACTACGGCACTCCATATCCAGACTCTCCAACTCCTGCGCTAACTTATTGTATGCCTCAGCGTATTGCGTAGAATCAGGATATAGCTGTGCTATTGCATTATATGCATTCTTAGCCATAACCCTCAACTCCTGCGGCGAGGTCCATATATGCGGGTCAACGCCGTGGCTGTGGTGGGCGTGTGTGTGGTTGTGATGTGCGTGCGAACAAGAACCCTCTATAAGTTCAATGCCGTGACTCAGGTCGATGATATTGCGATTCTCAAGTCGTTTTAGCAGCTCTTGCTCGAAGTCTATCAACCCTGTGGCAAATACCAATTTGGCATTATTGAGCGATATTGCTTGTCGTGGCGTAGGGTCGAATGTCTCGGGACTTGCCCCTTGAGGTACAAGGACTTCGATGTCGAAATCGCCTAATGTTATCTGCTCGATGATATATTTTATAGGCTCAATGCTCACGACAATATCTGCATCCGATGTCGTTTTTCGTCCGCCACACGACAAAAGTAGGGTAGTAGCCAGAAATGTATATAGTATCTTAGAATAAATTTTCATCAGTGAATGTTTTTGCAAATATACAAATTTCGTGGAAACATTCAGCCTAACACATAAAAAAGTCCGACCTTCTGAGGCCGGACTTCTTGTATAATAAACCTTGTGATATATTACAAAGTTGTGAGCTTGAAGTTCTTCCAGAGAACCTTGATGTTGTTACCGTCGTGAATCTGCAACATAATACGACCAGTCTTTGAGCCAATCAACTCGTCGTCCAACTCCATCATAGGCTGGCCGTTCAACCAAGTCTGAACCTTGTTGCCCTCAACGCGAAGACGGAGTGTATTCCACTCACCCTCCTTGAGGATGTTCTCCTTCTCGTCCTCAATCTGCTTCAGCCAACCACGGCCGTATGACTCGTAAACACCACCAGTGTCGTTGCCCTTAGGAGCAACCTCGCACTGCCATCCGTTTACGCGGTTAGCCTTGTAACCACCGTCAACGAATGAGTGGAAGAACAGACCTGAGTTACCGTTTGAGCACTGCTTGAACTCTACAGTCAAATCGAAATCCTTATAGTACTCGCGAGTACCGAGGTAGCCATACTGCAAATCCTCACCATTCTCTGTTACGAGGTTACCCTCCTCGTCAACTGATACGCGCATACTACCGAACAACTCCCAGCCTGTGAGGTCCTTGCCGTTGAACAAGCTAACAGTCTTACCAGCCTTCTTGGGCAACTCCTTAATCTTGATGTTGCGGAATGATGCGGGGTCGCCGTGGTCCTGCAAGCAGATTACGCCCTCGTGAGCCAAACCGTACTCGGTAGCAGTTCCCCACTTACCGCTTGCCTTCTTTGCAAACCAATCCTCAGTGTAAGCCTCGAACTCGATAATCTTCTCGCCATTGAGCCAGTGCTCTACGTGACCGTTGTCGTAAACAATCTTAGAAGAGTTCCACTTGCCAACGGGATTAACCTTCATCTTGCTGTAGTCGGGAAGGTGCATAGCGTAGTCAACGCCCAACTTCTGCCACTCCTCAAGCTTTGAAGGAGCATTAACCTCCTCCCAGCCCTCGTTGTCGATAAGCTGATACTCTGGACCTGTAACATAAGGAACCTTGAACTTGGGGTGCTCAACAACGTGGTACAACATACCGCTGTTACCACCGTGAGTAAGCTTCCAATCCCATACCAACTCGAAGTTGTCGTACTTCTTGTCAGTTACGATGTAACCTGATGCGTCGCCACCCTCGCCTGAGGCCTGGATGCAACCATCTACAACGCCCCAGCCGCCTTTCAACTCGGTCTCGTTGAAGCTGCGCCAGCCGTTAAGAGTCTCGCCATCGAAGAGAAGCTGCCAACCCTCAGCCTCCTCGGCTGCAGTCAGCGTGTTGTGCTTTTGGCACGATGTTGCCATACCGGCTACCAAAGCCGCAGCTGCAACAACTGATACAAATTTCTTCATAATTTTTGTTTTTAATTAAAAGTTTATCCTATTTGTTCTCCTATATATTTCACTCTAAGTGAGTACTTTCCGTCAGCATCGCGAGCCTCCAGGATAACTCCTATGTACTCATCCATCGCTCGGCTATTTGGCCGTTGGTGGGGTAGTGCATCGGTGTACCAAGCCTCATAACTCTCACCATCTACAAGTCGCGTAGCTCGCTCACACTCATAATTCATAATTCTACGCTGCGAGGCATTGCTCCTTTGCCACGTGTCGTTATTACCGACGAAGCAGTAGGCTATTGCGTGGTCCATTTTGTGGTACTTGTCGCTAAAGCTACGCAACGAGTATTTGCGGTTGCATAAAATCTCGTACTTATACGCCCCTTTACCAATCTCGTGGTAGGTGGTATCCACCTTCAGGTGGATAAAATCCGTTTCGTCACCAATCTTACGCTCGTAAATAATCGAGAGGTGTTCCTCCGCGTAATCCGTATGTTCGGCTATGGCCTGACTCGTGTTGTACAGTATCCTGCCCGAATCGCCATATCCTAATGTAAATATCTGATATATAGCGATAACAATCGCCGATATTGCTAATATTAGATACGTACGTCTGTTCATATTACCTCACTGATGAGTCCACAGCCCAAAATTATTCGGTAAATTTACTAAAGAATTTCCAAATTTCCTCGGCTGTATCAAAATCTTTATTACCCCACGAGTGTCCGCCGCCAACAATTTCATATAACCAAACCTCGTTTCCGTCCTTGGCATCCACGTATTTGTGTGATATAACTTGATTAGACTCAGGCGTTTTGAGAGGTAGATGCTCCTTTACCTCTCGCTTGCAGCCGTTACGCTTAACCCAGTAATTAATAGCATCGGGAACAGCTATGTATGCGCCCCAACCGCCTTTGTTCTCCAGGTCGCCAGTCCACTCCGATGTTCTGTCCTCTGTTCCGTGAAGCTCGAAGAGTGGGATAGGGCGGGTACGAGTGTAAGCCTTTGGCATCCATTCCATTGTCAGGCCCGCAATCGGTGCCACAGCCTTGAAGGTACTTTGGCGGTCGTATGCCAATAGGTAACACATCTCACCTCCATTGGACATTCCTGTGCAGAAGGTGTTACGACGGCTGAGTTTATGCTCTTTTTGTAGTTTTTTGGCCAATTTGCAGAGAAATGATATGTCATCAACCGTCATATCAGCCTGGAAAGGGTATCCTACATTCCAGCAATTCTTCTTGCGACCATCCTTTGAGCCTTGTGGATAGCATACGGCAAAGCCGTGACGCTCAGCTGCTTCGTTGAAGCCTTTGTCGTCAAGGTTGAATGAGCCTCCATACCCGTGCAGAACGAATATCAATGGGGCATTGGGCTGGATGTTGGCAGGCAGGTAAAGTTTGTAAGTTCGTTCTACGCCATCAATAACGCAGTTGTATGTTTTATAGTCTGCCTTGTTTGCGGCAAGTGATATGTTGGCAGCAAATATCCCAATTATGAGCAATATGGCATATCGGAGAAGTGATATATTTTTCATAAACAATACTTTTTTGCGATGTTGTTCTGAACAACACCTATATTTATACAAAATTAAGAAAAAAATGGCATATATTTATATTGTTTACCGAAAATATAGTTTCAAATCCTGACTCATTTTATTAAACATAGTGCAGTAGTGGTCATTCTATATTTTGATGTAATATTTATATTATGTTAAAAAGTCGAGGGGAAATATTGAGAGGGGATAGAAAATTGACTTGAAATACTGGAGAGGATATAGATGCCACGAAGTGTGCTGCGAATGTTATGCTGAAACCGAATCGATGAAAAGAAATATAATTCGTGTGCTATGTGTAATTGGATGAATTTAGTTTTTACAAATGATGTTTGTTATATTTTTACTTGGGTCACTTAATGAGAATATATTAATTTGTGTTGCTGCGAAGAGGTAGTTTTGTCGAAATGTATGTATCCTATAAAACCACATCACGTTCGCAATATATTTAGTTTACGCGGGTGTCTGTCTGTCGAAATATAATTACGAAAAAGAGCGAGATGTTCTCGCTCTGCACGCAAAAAATATTTAACATAATTTAGACTGCAATTTCGATGAATTTTTCACGACATTATCTCGTGTGCGAAATTTTATCGTTGCATTTCGTAGCTTTCAAATGTGTGGTCGTCAAAAAGAATGATGACCCTCTTTACGCCTCCCTTCTTGGGCGCGATGGCTGTTGCCATCTGCTGAGTAATTGTCGCGGATGACTCATCGGCCGATGTCGATAATTGCACACCGGCGTTCGGCGTTGTAAAAGGATTGAGAGTTGCTTCATCTTTCGGGGAACTATTCTTTGGCTCCGGGATATTTATATCTCGATACATCTCTCCTTTATCAAGTAATAGCCAGTCGGGGTTAACCTGCGGAAATCGTCGCAGAATTTTTTGCACCAAATCAAAGCTCGGTTTGTTTCGTCCGCCGAGGATATGTGAAATTCCCGAAGGTTGAATGTCGAGTAGCTCGGCAAGCTTACTTGCTGTCAGCTGCTCGGATTTCATCAAATTCAACAATTTTTCGCGCATAAAGAGTAATTTTTACAAATATAATATATTTTTCTTTTGTAAACAAACAGTTTGATACAAATGTAATTAAAAAAACTCTGTTGAAAACGTTTACAATTGTAAAAGAGGATTATTGTAAAAGTTGGCGGACTAGATAGATTTATTGCATCACTTTATATAAAATATGCTAAAGTGTTGATAAACTACATATTAAACAGCGTTATATGTGCATAATGCCCCATCTCTGCTATTAGATACTAGCCAGCCTCTTATCGCATATCTAATTTTGTATATAAATTTCGCAAATTACTGATAATAGCCATATTAGTATTGCATTGTTTAGGCGCTTAACTCGATGAAGCGCCCCCTAAAATAGCAGATTACACGTGTTGTTGCTGAGTAGATAGTTGTAAATATTAACAGATGTTAAATAGATATTGTCGTTACAAAAGTAAACCAAATCTTTGTCGAATAACTATCCTTTGAATTACAAATGTAAATTTACAATAGTAAAATCGATGATTTTATTTAGAATTGTCAATAGAATCAGCTATAATACAGATTGAAAAATTAGTATTATTATTTCTGGATGTATTATGTTAAATATGCAAAAACAATAGGATAGCCAATCGTTGACTACCCTATTGTTTTATAAGTATTTACAGTTTTGTAAACAGACTGTTTATAATGCTATTTTTGCTGCTATTTCCGCGAACTCTTCTGGAGATAATTTAAGTTTTTCTGCGCTAAAATCAACATCTTTTTCGCTATTCATCGGGATTAAATGGATATGTGCGTGCGGAACTTCAAGCCCTAATACGACCATTGCTACCTTTATACATCCTGTTTGCTCCTTAATTTTGTGCGCAATTTTTTTAGCAAAAATGGTTAGACCGGCCAGAGTGTCGTCATCCAAATCAAATAGGTAATCAACCTCCTTTTTGGGTATTACCAGCGTGTGCCCTTTCGCGAGCGGATTGATGTCGAGGAACGCATAGTAGTTCTCGTCCTCGGCCACTTTGTAGCTTGGAATCTCCCCTGCTACAATCCTTGAAAAAATAGTTGCCATAATATTTCGATATTAATACTCTTCGTACTTTGGTTTTAGTATCTCTGCATATATAACAGCCTTCTCCATTGAGAAGTCGTCTAATATTGCATCTATGTTACTACCCTCCTCCTTCGCATCAAGCATCTTATTAGATTCGCTTGTTGTTGGCTTGTGATTATTCGCCGGGGTGTTAAAACTATCCTGCTTTGGCGCGTATATTCGCGTCTTGGGCGTTGTGGTTGGCGTCACTACCCTTTCGCTACCGTTGTCGGCACGTGCGACCCTCGGCGTAGGTGTAACGGTTGGGCGCGGCAGATGGGGTGTTTGAGGCTTTTGCGTTGGCGTTGTGGCCTTCCTGTCCTGAGGGTGTGCTGAACCCTTTTGTTCGTTCATTATTTCGCGTATGCGTCGCTCCCACTCCTGCTGTGGATTGGGCTGTGTGGTGTCGTCACTCTCTGTAGGGGCTTGTTTCTGCCCCTTTTGCGCAAGCGAGATTACTGCACCAATAATGACTATGAATATCCAAAAATTATCCATTCTGCTGGTTTGGGTTTGCTACACGTTTTACGCTATCCATTCCCTTAATGCGGCGCAAGCGGTCTAACAAGGCGTTCAGGCTCTCCGCATCGCGTACATATAGGCTTAATGTACCCTCGTATATGCCGTCGTGGGATTGTATGTTGACCTGACGCATATTGATGCTGAAATCGTTCGTAACCACATTGGCCAAATCGACCAGTAATCCCATACGGTCAATGCCGACAATTTCGATGGTGGCCAACGATGATTGCGTCTTATGCTGCTCCCACTTAATCTCCTCCTTGACGATGCAGTCGCCGTGTTGTGAGGCTAAGCGGTTCAGGTCATCACACGTAGCTTTGTGGACTATGATTTGGTGAGTTATGGGGTCTTTGAATCCAACAACCTTGTCGCCGGGCAATGGATGGCAACACTCGGCTACGACAAGCTCTTGGTGGTGTTCGTCGCCCTTGTGTTTTCTGTCGTCGTTACCGTCCAAATCGTCATCATCGCCATCGTTGTCGTTATCTTTGATGAAGAGCGTCCAGAACTTGAGAATCTTAAAGTTGGAGTTTGTCTTGATAACCTTCTCGAGGTTATCCAACGATACAATACCAGCGCCAATCTTGGTGTAAAGCTCCTCCTTGTTGCGACTCTCGTAAGCCTCCATAAGCTTGCGGATAACGCGGTTGTTTGGCTTGATATTTAGCTTAGCCAAACGCTCGTTGAGAATATCCATTCCGCGCTGCTGGTTGTGCTCCTGATCGCGCTTGAGGAAATTCTTGATTGACTGCTTTGCCTTGCTTGTGAGTACATAATCCAACCACTCGGCCTTCGGTTTGGCTGAGTCTGCGGTGATAATCTCCACCTGATCGCCGCTTGTAAGGGCGGTCGTTAGTGGCATTATCTTGTGGTTGATTTTTGCGCCGATGGCGGTGTTTCCAATCTTGGTATGGATGTCGTATGCCATATCGAGAGCGGTTGCTCCGTATGGTAAATGACGCTCCTCGCCCTTTGGCGTAAATACCACAATTTCAGATGTATATAGCGATAACTTAAAGTTGTCCAGGAACTCGACAGCATTCTGTGTAGGGCTCTCCAGCGCCGTACGAATCATCTTCAGCCACTTATCAAACTCATCCTCGTCGTGCGAGATTGTGGCCTTCTTGTACTTCCAATGGGCAGCAAATCCGCGCTCGGCAATATCCTCCATACGCTGCGTGCGAATCTGTACCTCGACCCATATTCCATCGGGGCCCATTACCGTAGAGTGCAGAGCCTCGTAGCCGTTGGCTTTGGGGATGCTAATCCAGTCACGCAGACGGTCGGGTTTTGGCGTGTAGATATCGGTAATAGATGAATATACCTGCCAGCATTGTGTCTTCTCTGATGGGAACTCCAGTGGTTGGAATACGATTCGGATGGCAAAGAGGTCGTATATCTCCGAGAATGGAATCTGCTTGCGCACCATCTTGGTCCAGATAGAGTATGCGCTCTTTATGCGACCTGAAATCTCGTATTTAATACCGTTGCGGTCCAGGGCCTCGATGATTGGGGCGTTGAACTTGCGGATATACTCCTCACGGGCTGCCGAAGTCTCGTTTATCTGACGCGTAATCTCCTCGTACTCCTTTGGGAAACGGTACTTCATACAGAGGTCCTCCAACTCGGTCTTGATTGCGTGCAGGCCAAGGCGGTATGCCAGCGGAGCGAAGAGGTAGATGGTTTCGCCCGTAATCTTAATCTGCTTGTTTTGGGGCATAGCACCCAGCGTGCGCATATTGTGCAGGCGGTCGGCAATCTTAATGAGGATAACGCGCACGTCATCAGACAATGTCAGGAGTACCTTGCGGAAATACTCCGCCTGACGCGATGTGTCGGCATTAAATACGCCCGACATCTTCGTGAGGCCATCGACCATTGTGGCAATCTTATGGCCGAAGATATGCTCCATATCCTCCACTGTGTAGTCGGTGTCCTCCACTACATCGTGCAGTAAGGCGGCAACGACCGACTTTACGCCTAGGCCAATCTCATCAACGACGATTTGTGCTACTGCAATAGGATGCAGGAAGTAAGGCTCGCCCGAACGGCGCCTCACCCCCTGATGGGCCTCCTTGGCTAAGAAGAATGCTCGCTTGATAAAGTTCCAGTCATCCTCCTTTTTGCATATTCTCTTACACGACTCTGCAAGTGCGTCCCATTTGGCTTGGATTAAAATCTCATCCTCTGCAGTATAATTCATACGCATCCTAAATTTAGATGGTTTATATAAACGACACGGCACAAACACCTTGTGGGTGCTTGTGCTCTAATGGTGTCGTGGTGCCTATTTTTGAGTTTTCATAGCCTCGCGCAGCTTCTCTTCAATTTCGTTGCGCAGCTCCTCGTTGCTCTTGAGTAGCTCCTTCACGGCGTCACGTCCCTGGCCTATCTTCTGCTCGCCGTATGAGAACCACGAGCCCGCCTTGCGGATAATGCCGTAATCTACTCCCAAATCAACTATCTCACCAATCTTTGATATACCCTCGCCGAACATAATGTCGAACTCGGCGCGCTTGAAGGGAGGTGCCACCTTGTTCTTCACGACCTTGACTTTGGTACGTGTTCCGAGTTGCTCCTCGCCATCCTTGATAACCGATGCGCGACGGATGTCGATACGTACGCTGGCGTAGAACTTCAGTGCGTTACCACCTGTGGTGGTCTCGGGATTGCCGTAAACTACACCAATCTTGTCGCGCAATTGGTTGATAAAGATACACACGGTCTTTGTCTTTGAGATGCTGGCTGTGAGCTTACGCAGAGCCTGCGACATCAAACGTGCCTGTAAGCCCATCTTCGAGTCACCCATTTCGCCCTCAATCTCAGCCTTAGGGGTAAGAGCTGCAACGGAGTCGATAACGATGATATCGATAGCGCTTGAGCGAATCAGTGAGTCGGCAATCTCCAGCGCCTGCTCGCCATTGTCGGGCTGTGAGATGAGAAGGTTATCTACATCTACACCCAATTTCTGCGCATAGAAGCTATCGAAAGCGTGCTCCGCATCGATGAATGCTGCAATACCACCCGCCTTCTGTGCCTCGGCGATGGCGTGAATTGCCAGCGTGGTCTTACCTGATGACTCGGGACCATAAATCTCGATTACACGACCCTTGGGGTAACCACCCACACCCAAAGCCATATCGAGTGTTACAGAGCCTGTAGGAATTACGGGAATGTCGGTTACGGCCTCGCTGCTCATACGCATAATTGAGCCCTTGCCGAAGTCCTTCTCTATCTTATCCATCACCGCGCTCAAGACCTTGAGCTTGTCGGCGTTTACTTGTACTTTTTCAGTTGCCATATCTATTTGTTTTTATCTAATTCGTTAATAATCTGATGGTAGTGGTCGGCTGTCTTTACCTTGTCGAAGATGTGTGTGATACGTCCCTCTTCGTTTAGTAGGAATGTTTTGCGTGCCACGCCCATATATTTTCGTCCATACATAGACTTCTCTACCCACACTCCAAATGCCTCGCAAATCGTACGGTCGGTGTCGGCCAGCAGCGTGAAGTTCAGTTCGTGCTTTGTGCAGAAGTTCTGGTGTGAACGCTCGCTGTCGGGACTTACTCCCACGATGCGATAGCCTCTTGCGGCCAGCTCCTCCTTGCCGTCACGCAGGCTCTTAGCCTCCAAAGTGCACCCCGAAGTATTATCCTTGGGGTAGAAATATAACACCGTGCATCCACCCTTCAAATCTTCGAGCGACAGCGTTGTACCATCCTGTGTTTTACCTTCAAAGTGGGGAGCCATATCCCCTACCGATAAATTTGCCATTGTGTGTAAATTTTGCGGGTATAATAATTCAAAGATATGAAAATTTCCGCTAAAAATCGCATCGTGGAGTCGAAAAATCTATGCCAGGTTTGTTTTTTTGCGCTTTGCATTGTGATTTTACCCCGTTTCGAAGATTAATCCCACATCATAACAGTCTGAACCTGTTCGTTAAACTCCTCCTGCGTCGCATTAAGGCGGCGATTGCACGCCGGGCAGCGTATCGGCGATTCGGTTTCAACATAACTCTCACAGCCTACACATCGTGGCATCAAACCCAGCGATTCGTCCTGGCTGTAATTAAACTCTGTGCCGCAGTGGCGACATTTGATAACATAAGCGATTCCCATAGTTGTAAAAGTTTTAAGTTATTATTCTCCCCATTTTGTGTCTGCGCCTGTAATGTATAACATTACGTTGGCGGTAAAGGCCAAAAGCATAAAAATCAGTAGCATATCCGTAAGTTTTTAGTTATTATTATCTTCTTCCTCCAAAAAGCATCGATAGGACCTCTGCCGAGATGCCGATTACGCATAACATAAAAAATAACATAGTTGCAGTTGTTTTGGTTTCTTGGTGCAAAATAACAACCGCGTTGTGTCAACTTGTGACACAACGTAAACTTTTTCGGAAAAATGAGTGATTTTTTTACTTTTTGATGGCTTGAGGCCAATATTTTACCACATAATTGGCCAGGTATTGCTCTAATTCGGGGGTGTTGACGATGCGGATATCGTCCATTAGTCCCACGACAAAACGTGCCACACCGGCATACGATGCAACTTCTGTATCAAGCATCCAACGCTCGTTGCCGAGAGGAGTGAGATACTCCTCAGATAGAGGATACTCCTCAAGCAGGAGGTTGCGGGATAGGATACCCAATGATAGCTGTACGTGATGGCGCTTGGTGCCGTTCATACGGAAGATATCGATAAAGCTCTTTTGATGTAACGCCTGGTTTTGCCACTCGGTGTCAGTTACTTCAACCGAATCTATACGTGCCAATTTGAAGAGTTTGCAGCTCTTGCTATCGGTGTCGAAGCACCACACCTGCACGTAGTTGGTTGTAAATGCAAAAGGCTCAACCAGACGGTCACGAACAGCCCCGCCGTGCGATGAGCGATATGCGTGCAGGATTACCTGTCGGCGCTCCTCGATGGCGTTTATAAGGGCGTGTACCGTAGCTGCATTGTTACCACGAACGATGGTGTCGGCCAGAATCTTATTGTCGTAAACGGAGTATAGCTTTCGTTTGAGGTTTTGCTTCAACATATTTGTGTCGTCAATACTCTCAATGGCTCGCTTAAGGATTACGGCCTCCTCCTCGGTGAAGTGTACTAATTGAGATATATCCTTGAAGTGTGGCGACTCCTTATCAAGGCGGATATGGTTACCGCTCTTTTTGATGACGAAGCCAGCCTCGCGGAAGGTATCGATATAGCGATAGATTGTGCGGCGTGACATATCGAGTCGCTCGGCCAAGTCATCCACCGTATAGGATGTATTGGTCGTCAACATCTTCATTAGTCGCAATATTCGCTCTATCTTAGGTTGGTCCATAGTGCAAATATAAGAAAATCGCCCGACTTTTCAGTCGAGCGATATATTTTTAATATTTTATTGGGGATTTTGCGGGTGCCCCTCCCCTCCTGTCAAGTTATCCTGCAATGATTAGTTTCTCAATCTCCTCAATCTGGTTGCGGAAGACTTTATCTGTCTCGATAAGGTTTGTAACGTTCTTGCACGAGTGCAATACGGTTGCGTGGTTGCGACCTCCAATAGCCGAGCCGATAGCTGTCAGGGGCAGCTTTGTGTGCTGCTTGGCCAAGTACATCGCAATCTGGCGTGCCTGAGCCACCTCGCGGGTACGCTTCGATGAGTTGAAGCTCTGCTCGTCGATGTCAAAGTATTGGCACACAATCTCCGTGATGCGGTTTACTGAAATCTCCTTTTGTGACATATGAACGTATGCCTTCAGTACCTCCTTAGCCAAGGTGGTTGAGAATCGGCGGTTCATATACTGAGCATTGGCCTTCAGTGAGAGCAATGCACCCTCAATTTCGCGGATGTTTGCCGAGATGTTGTCTGCCAGATAGGTTATAACCTCGTCGGGAAGGCTTACTCCCATCATCTCCGACTTCGAGCGGATAATCTTGAGCTTTGTTTCGTAGTCGGGAGTATCAATCTTGGCTGACAAACCCCACTTAAAACGGGTAAGAAGTCGCTGCTCGATATCCTTCAACTCTACGGGTGGCTTATCCGAGGTAAGAATAATCTGCTTACCAGCCAGCTGGAGGTGGTTGAAGATGTTAAAGAAGGCGTTCTGCGTTCCAGCCTTATTTCCCGACAGCTCCTGAATATCGTCGATAATCAGCACGTCAATCATCTGGTAGAAACGGATGAAGTCGTTTATCTCGCCATTCTTGTAGGCTGTCATAAACTGCGCCTGGAACTTATTGGTCGAAACGTACAATACCTGCAACTCGGGGTGACGCTCGCGTACCTCGTGGCCGATAGCCTGCACGATGTGTGTCTTACCCAAACCCGATGCTCCATATATATACAAGGGGTTGAAGGGCGAAGATCCGGGTGTGAGAGCCACGGTCTTGCCGGCTGAGCGTGCCAAGCGGTTACACTCGCCCTCTACGTGTGTAGAGAATGTATATCTCGAGTTGAGCTGCGGGTCGATTGAGAGCTTCTTCAGGCCGGGAATCACAAAGGGATTCTTCGGCAGGTTCTGCGTATCGGTCTGTGCTACAATCTGAGATATGGGCGTAGTGTCCACGTTTGTCGTTACTGCTACCTTCTCCTCGGTGTTGGGGATGGCGTAGTAAAGACGTGTCTGCTTGCCGAACATTTGTAATATAATGGGGAATATCTTACGATAGTTCTGCTCAATATATTTGGCATAGCTCTCGTTTGGTACTCTTAATCGAAGGTTGGTGCCATCGAACTCCAGCGGCTTGATGGGCGCAAACCAAGTAGAGAACTCCTCTTGAGAGGTCTGCTCCTTGATTCTGCTCAGGCAAGCCTGCCATACTTCATTATATGCTTGAGAGTTTACCATTATATTTACAAAAAAATGCGGTTCTTGTTAGTAAAAGTGTTATCTTTGGTGCGAATCTTGTCCTACCGCCCTTTTTTGAAAGGCGGCAAATGAAAAATTCGGATTGTCGCTGATTGTTTTTCTTTGACACTGCAAAGTTGTGAATAAATTTGTTAAAATAATTCTCATTTGCACTTGTTTTTTATCTTTTTTTATATATAGAAAAACAACGCTTTTTTTTAGTCATATTTTTAACTCACTGATATTGAATAATTGAAAAAAAAGTAGTATATTTGTGTATTAGAAAAATGATAGAAGATATAGTATTAATCATAAATAAAACTTATAACAAAATGGCAAACGAATTAGAGCAGACTGTATTGTCGAAAGCGCAGCAATGGTTGGATGGCGCTTATGATGATGCGACCAAAGAACAGATTAAGTATCTGATGGACAACGATATGAAGGAGCTTACGGAGTGCTTCTACAAGGACTTGGAGTTCGGTACTGGCGGTCTTCGCGGTATTATGGGTGTGGGTAGCAACCGTATGAATATCTATACGGTAGGTACAGCAACTCAGGGACTTGCAAATTATTTGAAGAAGAACTTTGCTGGCGAGCAGGTGCGTGTGGGCGTTGGTCACGACAGCCGTAACAACTCTCGCGTATTTGCTGAGCGCGTTGCTGACATCTTCGCATCTAACGGTTTTCAGGTATATTTGTTTGACGCACTTCGCCCCGTTCCCGAGCTTAGCTTTGCTATCCGCGAGCTGGGCCTCCACTCTGGTGTTGTGATTACTGCATCACATAATCCCAAGGAGTACAACGGTTACAAGGCTTACTGGAGCGATGGCGCACAGGTTACTCCCCCGCACGATATCAATATTATTGAGGAGGTGGGTAAGATTACCGATAACTCGCAGGTACTCACAGGTGCGAATCCCGAGAATATCATCATTCTTGACGAGGAGTTTGATAAGAAGTATGTTGCTCGCATCAAGAATGATGTGCAGCTCTCACCCGAGTGCGTTGAGAAGTATAAGGATATGAAGATTGTGTACACCCCTATCCACGGTGCTGGTGTGCGTCTTGTACCTATGGCTTTGAAGGCATTTGGTTTTGAGAATGTATTTGTTGTGCCTGAGCAGGCTATCGTTGATGGTAACTTCCCCACCGTTGAGTCACCCAACCCTGAGGAGCGTAAGACTATGCTTCAGGCTATGGAGTGGGGCCGTAAGGAGGGTGCCGACCTTGTGTTGGCTACTGACCCCGATGCTGACCGTATCGGTGTTGCATTGCGTACAGGTAGCGGTGACTACGTATTGCTGAACGGTAACCAGACATTGGCTCTGTTGCTTAGCTATCAGCTTACTCGTTTGGCTGAGCGCGGTGATTTGGATGGTAATCAGTATGCTGTTAAGACTATCGTAACCTCGCAGATGGCAAACGCTGTTGCTGCACACTTCGGTGTTAAGTGCTACGACTGCTTGACAGGCTTTAAGTATATCGCTAAGATTATCCGCGAGAATGAGGGTAAGGCTAAGTATGTAGGTGGTGGCGAGGAGAGCTTCGGTTATCTTGCTGGTGACTACGTGCGCGATAAGGATGCTGTATCGGCTTGTGCTTTGGCGGCTGAGGCTGCTGCGTGGGCAAAGGATACTATGGGTCTGACGCTGTATGAGTGGTTGCAGCAGCTCTATGTGAAGTATGGCTTCTACCGCGAGTCATTGGTATCGCTTGTCCTTAAGGGTATGGATGGTGCAGAGCAGATTCAGAAGATGATGATTGACTTCCGTGCTAATCCTCCCAAGGCTTTGGCTGGCTCGGAGGTTATTACCGTACGTGACTATAAGACATTGGAGGAGACTAACTTGCAGAGCGGTGAGGTTGCACACATCGACCAGGATTCAAGCAACGTATTGCAGTGGATTACTGCCGATGGCAGCATCATTTCTGTACGTCCCTCTGGTACTGAGCCTAAGATTAAGTTCTACTTTGGCGTGAAGGAGCCGTTGGCTTCTGTTGAGGAGTTTGAGGCCGTGGAGGCTAAGCTCGATGCCAAGATTGAGCAGATTAAGAAGGACCTTAACCTTATCTAATATAAGTTAAGCAGATTTTCACGACCACCCTACCTTTCGGGGTGGTCGTTTTTTTGTGATTAGCCGAATAAACTACTGTTATTAGTTGTATAATTATAAAATTTAGTTTATATTTGCACTATTATTAACAACTAATATTTCCTTACTATGAAATCTCTTAATTTATTTCTCGTTCTATCAATCCTGCTTGTTGGGTGTGCTGGTGGAGGAGACTCCACGGCCGAGTATAATGCCCTTATTCGACAGGCCGATTCTCTATATATGGCGGCTGATTATGCGGCGGCAAGCGTCTCGTTCGATAACGCATTTAAGTTCAAGAAGTCGATTCAGGATACCCATTTGTATAATGGCGCGTGCGTGGCTGCGCTTGCGGGAGATGCGGATAAGGCTTTTGCGCGTCTTGGTATGCGTATGAAGCGAGATAAAGATTGGTACGTTGAGGACCCTATGCGAGATGGTGATTTGGCATCATTACATTCGGATGCGCGTTGGCAGGAATATGTAGCCGAGATGAGCGAGCGTAAGGAGCGCATAGAGAGTAATTATGATAAACCGCTACGAGCAAAACTGAAACAGATAGCGCAGCAGGATCAGGGTATAAGATATGAGTATATCGGAGCCTTGCGCGGTGGTAATGCCGCTGCTGCCGACTCGTTGCTCAGGCGTATGCAGTATGTTGATAGTGTGAATCACGCGGAGGTGTGTTCTATCCTTGATGCTCGTGGCTGGGTAGGACGTGATGTTATTGGCGATGCGTGCGAGGTATTCTGGTTGATTATTCAACACTCATCGGTGGAATCGCAGAGAAAATATCTTGCGATGTTCCATAAGGCTGTGGAGCGAGGTGAGATGGATGCCTCGGCCGTTGCAATGATGGAGGATAGAGTGGCAGTTTTTGAGGGAAGACCACAAAAATATGGCTCACAGTTGACGCAGGATGAGGATGGCCGATATGTTCCATTTGAGCTGCTTGATGCCCAAAAGGTTGATGATTGGCGTAAGGAGGTAGGTATGGAGCCTTTGGAGGAGTATTTGAAAAATATGAATGCAAGGTAGTGATATTGGTGTAATATCTAATTTTAAGGGGCGATTGAGCCCCTTTTATTATATATTTGTGTATATTTGCACATTAATACTTTAAAGAGTGGATTTTATGAAGGCGTATAAGTTATTAGTTATTTTAGCTGCAGCTGTTGCGGGTTTGGTATTTTGCGGTTGTGGTGAAGATAAGGGTCCGGAGATTATACGAGAGGTGTCACGTATGAATCACTTCCTGCGTATAGATATAAGCAATGAATTGCTCTCTATTGCCGATGTTACGTGCGAGTGCGTAAATATCTATGGCGAGAAGGTTGAGTATGATTTTTATGGCACAACGACAGTGCTTGATGATAATACCTGGAAGCCTGATTCTGGTACGCTCGAGCCTAAACAGGTGGTTATGACGCTGAAGGCTACGCCACGCGGTGATAGTGATACTACCTCGTCTACTTTTAGATTGGAGGCGACGATTATGAGCGAGTTTACCGTTTATGACCAGAATAACAACGTTATGGGTTATAATGGTTTTGAGAAATCTATGTCAAAGACTGTAAATGCTGGCGTGAAAATAGCCACTATTCTCGAGGATAATTTCCCCGTAACCTACTCGTTTATCATCACTAAGGGTGACGATGGCACCTATGGTGTGCAGGTTCAGTAGTCGCGGTAACTCCTAACGAATAAGCTGTTCCAAGTGTTTGGAGCAGCTTTTTTTGTGTCCCACCCCTACTTTTGAGGCGAAAACTGCCAAAAAATGCGGCCTAAAACTATATTTATAGTGAAATATCTAAATTTTACGTAAATTAACTGCAAAAATAGTTGGAAAACTAAAATTATAATTATAACTTTGTATCAGGAAAATGAAATAAAGGTATTTGTTGAACGTTGTAGCCTTGTTTTTTTTGATGAAGTTATTCTGTTCACACTATTCTAATGACTTAAAAAAACATTAAAATATAGAAATTATGGGAGGAGATAGAATTAGACCCAAGTCGCAGGAACTCACCCGCGCCGAGCTGGAGGTTATGCAGATTTTGTGGGACAAGGGCCGTTGCCTTGTACACGATGTGCTGGCCGAGATGCCTGAACCGAAGCCTGCCTACAACACCGTATCTACGGTCATCCGCGTGTTGGAGAAGAAGGGTTTTGTTGACCACAAAGCCTATGGCAAGACTTACGAGTATTTTGCTCTTATCGACCGCGACACCTACACGCAGGGCTTTATGTCGAGTGTGCTGAACAACTTTTTCGGTGGCTCAGCCAGCCGTATGGTGTCGTTCCTGTCGTCTAATAAGAGTATCTCGCTGGAGGAGACTGACGAGATTATAAAGCTCCTGAAACGCGAGTAACCCTACCCTGCTGTTCGGTGGGGCTACACGCAAAAAAAATACCTACACCTTATATATATAATTGACTATGGTACGCTATATACTTGAATTTCTGTTTTGCAGTGGTCTGTTTATCGCTCTCTATAAGCTACTTATCGAGGAGCGTGTAGCTCACTCGTGGGCTCGCGTGTACCTTGTGGTGGGTATGTTGCTCTCGGCTGTTATTCCTATGCTTGAGCTACCTATCTACCCTGCCCAGACGCTCTACTACGAGCTTCCGCTGCTTACATTTACCGAGGAGCTACCCGAGTCAACTTCTGCGGCTATGGCCGAGCCTAAAGCACCTGCTATCGATTGGACGCGCGCATTGTCGATGGTAGCGTGGGGAGTATATCTTATAGTTTGTGGGCTTAACATAGCACGTTTTGTATATAGGTTGTGGGTTATCCGCCGACTGCGAACTGTCGCAAAATTAACTGTTTATGAGGCTTATACGCTCGCTGAAAGTGAGCGCGTGAATGAGCCGTTCTCGTTCTGGCGAACTATCTTTATGAATTATATGTTCTCAGGGCGCGAGCGTGAGCAGATTCTCATTCACGAACGTAGCCACGTCCTCCACCGTCACACTGCCGAGCGCCTTACGCTGGAGCTTCTGCGCTGTGTGTTCTGGTTTAATCCCTTTGTATGGCTTGCCGCAAATGCGCTTGTTGAGGTGCAGGAGTGGGAGGCTGATAGCGATGTTTTGAATCAAGGTTACGATGTTTACGAATACAGACAACTCATTTTCCGTCAACTCTTTGGTTATAATGCAGATATAACCTGTGGGTTAAATAGTCAGTTAACTAAAAAACGTTTCCTTATGATGACAAACTTCAAGAGGGGTAAATTATCCTTCATACGCCTTGGCGTAGCGATTCCTATGGTTATAGCGATGATTTTGGCCTTTGGTGCCGTGCGTGCCGAGGCGGACGATTCTATGGAGCCCATTGTTCCGACACCTGTTGAGCAAAATCTTCCCGATGAGGAGAAGAGCGAGGTCTATATCTCTGCCGATGGCAAGATTATATTTAATGACAAGATTGTAACGCTCGATGAGTTGAAAGCAGAACTTGAGAAGTTACGTGCCGAAAAGGGTACAGATGCTGTGCTTACTATCAAGGCTGATAATGCAACAAGACTCATAACTATTCAAGGTGTGAAAGATGTAGCTCGCCAAAGCGGCGTGCTGAAAGTAAAGTATCTCGCTGCCGAGAATGAGGTTGATAAGGTTTTGCCTCCCATCCCGACAGAGGAGAATGGCATAAAGGTCGTTACCGATATAAGGTCAAAGGTTGCCAAGCATAATCTTTTGATGGTATTTATGAATGCTCGTGGTGATATTATGACAACACGCCCCGATGGCAAGGAGGCTATTGTTGGGTTGGATGAGTTAAAGAGTATTGTAAAGCAATTTGTGGATAATACGGAGTGGGTAAATGGTGAATTAAAGCAGAAGAATCCCAACTATTCAAGTTTCCGTTGGAGATATTATAAAGTCGGTAATGGTACATTCAGACACTCGGAGAGTAATGGTATCGTTTCAGTTCAAACCACACTTGATGTCGATGCGGAAAAGTATTTGGCTTTACATTCGGCTATTACTCAGGCCTTTGCGGAGCTAAGAGAGGAATTGGCGCAATATCATTTTAGCAAGTCGTTTGCGTCGCTTAGTGATGTGGAGCGTAGTTTTGTGACACAGGCTATACCTATTAAGGTGAGTGAGGCGGAGCCGCAAAAGATTAAACAGGCTTCAAATGCCAATATACCACGGCCTAAGGATTTATTTAAGGATGCCGATGCTGGTGACATTCCGTTGGGAACATATCGTCCCATAGGTTTTGATACGAAGCGCGAATGGACAAAGGTAGATGGAGAAACCGCCGAGAAGATTAGTCGAGGTATTCCTACGTTTATTTTCAAGAGTGATACGCAGTTGGAGGTTATTACGCCTGTCGAGGTAGATTTTGTAAAGGCTGGATTGTACTCATATAGCGTTGCCAATGGTAAATTGCATTTAAAGGGCGCAAACGAATACACCTTCCCCTGCCAAATCCGCTATTGTGGAACTGATTACGATATACATTTAGGTGTTGATACTGAGATGTATGGCGTGAAATTTAAGAAAATAATCTTGATAAAGAGTGATAAATAAGAAAATCTCATTAGAGTTGAAAAAAGGGTGTCTAACTTTCTGGTTAGCACCCTCTTTTAGAAATTGTATAACAAGAGCTATTTTGAGGCTGGTCGCAGTTTGAGAAAGCGGAGTTTACTTAACGTAAATGAGCATTTCGAGAACAAGCCAGACGCCAAAAGAGCCTTGTTATACATTTTCTTATTTCACGCGAATGATATTTATTCCATCTCGCAGGGGCAGGATAACGCTTTCTACCCTATCATCTTCGACAACCATACGGTTAAATTCGATAAGCGCCTCGGTGTGACGGTCGTTGTGCGCTACGGGCTGCACAACCTTGCCGTACCAAAGAATATTATCGGCCAGCAATATCGAGCCGCTATGCACCAAACCCTTATCCATCAGCATATTATAATATGTTGGATACTCGCGTTTGTCACCGTCGATAAAGACCATATCGAACTGCTTACCGAGCTTCGGCGCAATCTCCAATGCCGAGCCTATATGCATACAAATCTTGTGGCCGTGCGGCGAGCGGTCAAAAAACGACTGCGCCAACGACTCCAACTCGTCATCCACCTCGCAGGTGTCAATCGTCGCACCCTCCTCCAGACCTGCCGCCATACATAGCGCTGAGTAACCCGTAAAAGTACCAATCTCCAGAATACTCTTCGGGCGGAACATCTTAACCAGCAGCTCCAGCAACTTACCCTGAATATGCCCCGAAATCATACGGGGATTCAGCACGCGCAGATGCGTTTCGCGGTCCAGCTCGCGCAAGAGGGCATCCTCGGCTGAGGAGTTTTCGTGAATATATTTTTCGAGTAAATCCATAATTTATTGATATATAAGCGTTGAGGTCCGTGAGAAAATCTCCTTGGCAACCTCCGCAATCTGTTTTGCCGTTACGGCCGACACTTTGCGGTACACCTCCTCGAGGGTATCTATCTCGTCGTGAACAAGGTAGCTCTTGCCAGCACCCAACATATAACCCTCGTTATTCTCCATCGAGATGGCCATCTGCGCCAGGAACTGACGCTTAATCATCGCTATCTGGCGTGTGGTGAGGACGTTTGTGCGCAATGCCTGTAACTCCTTGTCTATCAGCTCGCGGCACAGGTCGGCATTGTGGTGGTCGGAGCTGAAGTAGATGGCTACCATACCGCAGTCGTTGTATGGCGTATATATCGCCTCGGTGTTGTACGACAGACCGTTCTTCTCGCGCAGAACAGTGTTGAGGCGCGAGTTAGCAGATGGGCCACCCAAAATATTTACCAGCAACGACAACGGCAGGCGTTTGTCATCGTTTATATCGTATGCGCGTGCGCCTATGATGCAGTGCGTCTGGTGGGTGTGCTTGTTTACCACCCTCTCGAATGGCTCAACTGCTTGTGGGGCAATGCGTTTGAAGCTACGCGCGGTGGATGGTTGCTCGGAAAGATACTTTGCAACAATGCCCTGCACGCTCTTAACCGACATATTGCCTATTGACGAGAAAACCATCTCATCGGTCGTATGCGTGCGTGCAACAAAACGCTTGATGCTCTCCGAGGTATGGTGCATCAGAGCCGCCTTTGTACCGAGGATGTTGTGCCCCAGCTCCGAGCCTGCGAAGATAAGGTCCTCGAAGGTGTCAAAAATCATATCGGCAGGTGAATCCTTGTAGGTATTTATCTCATCTACAATAACTTCGCGCTCCTTTTGCAGTTCGTGCTCGGGGAATGTCGAGTTAAAGGCCACATCGGCTATCAACTCCACCGCCTTCGAGAAATCCGAGCGCAGTGTTGTTGCGTGAATTGTGGTATCCTCCTTTGTGGTGTATGCGTTCAGCTCGCCACCGCGATTCTCCAAGCGGCAGTTTATCTGGTATGCCTTACGGCGCTTTGTACCCTTGAAAATGGCGTGCTCGGTAAAGTGAGCAAGGCCATACTCATCTCGGTTCTCGTCGCGGGTGCCTGCATTTACAACCAATGCGCAGTGTGTAACACTGCTACGCACCTGACGATGAATTCCCTTTATTCCGTTGGGTAGTATATATGTTTCAAACTCCTTCACTCTATTGCTTGTTATGCTCCTTTAGGAAGCGGCCCGTGTAACTCTCGGCGCACTGCTCCAAATCCTGTGGTGTGCCCTCAAAGACTATGTTGCCTCCCCTATCACCCGCCTCTGGGCCGAGGTCGATAATCCAATCGGCACACTTTATCACCTCCATATTATGCTCCACGATAACGATAGTGTGTCCGTTGGCAATCAATGCGTTAAATGCACGCAGAAGGCGGTTTATATCGTGGAAGTGAAGACCCGTTGTCGGCTCATCGAAGATGAACATTATCTGTCGCTGCTCGTTGTCCTTCGAGAGGAATGATGCTAACTTCACGCGCTGGCTCTCACCACCTGAAAGTGTCGAAGATGATTGTCCCAGACGGATGTATCCCAATCCCACATCCTGCAACGGCTGCAGGCGCTCCACAATACGGCGGCAGGTGGCGTTGCCCTTATCCTCCGAGAAGAAGGCAATGGCATCGTCAACACTCATCTCGAGCGTGTCGTAAATGTTCTTACCGCGATATTTTATCTCCAGAATTTCATCCTTGAAACGCTTGCCGTGGCACGCATCGCACACCAGCTCCACGTCGGCCATAAACTGCATACTCACCTTGATAACGCCCTCACCCTGACACTCTTCGCAACGGCCTCCCGCCACGTTGAATGAGAATGATGCGGCCGTAAGACCCGTATGCACGGCCTGCGGCTGGTCGGCATAAAGTTTTCGTATCTCGTCGTATGCCTTAAGATAAGTTACGGGATTTGAGCGTGATGACTTACCGATAGGATTCTGGTCAACAATCTCCACCGACTTCAACATATTTATATCGCCCTCCAAGCCATCGTGGTCACCCGGCTTCTGTCCTGTGTCAAAGAGGTGACGTCGCAATGCAGGATAGAGAATCCCCTTTGCAAGTGTAGATTTTCCACTGCCACTCACACCCGTAATACAGGTCATAACTCCCAGCGGAATACGCACGTCGATATTCTTGAGGTTATTCTCTCGAGCGCCCTTGATTGTAATGGCGTTGCTCCATCCGCGCGCCGTTGTAGGCACCTCTATCGAACGTCGATGGGCCAGATAATCGGCTGTAAGGCTGTTTTTAGCCTTCTGCAGACCCTTGAGCGGACCGTTGTATATAATCTCTCCACCCAACTCACCGGCACGAGGTCCAACATCTACAATATGGTCGGCAGCACGTATAACCTCCTCCTCGTGCTCAACGACAATAACCGTGTTGCCAATATCGCGCAACTGCTTCAAAACCTTTATCAGTCGGTGTGTGTCGCGCGGGTGCAGACCGATACTCGGCTCATCCAGAATATATAACGAACCCACAAGGTTGCTACCCAGCGATGTTGAGAGGTTGATGCGCTGACTCTCACCACCCGACAGCGTTGATGACAGACGGTCGAGCGTAAGATATCCCAGTCCCACATCCGACAGGTATGCCAGACGATTGCGAATCTCGGTAAGGATACGAGCTGCGGTCTTTGTGTCGTGGTCGTCAAGTGGTAGATTGTCGAAGAACTTTATTAGCTCATCAACAGTCATCGCAACCACCTCGGCTATATTTTTACCACCAACCTTTACATATAGAGCCTCCTTTTTTAGGCGGCTGCCACCGCACGCATAGCAGGTAGTCTTACCCGTATAACGGGCCTTCATCACGCGGAATTGAATCTTACGGCGCTCGCTCTCAATATAATCGAAGAAGGCATTAAGACCGTAGAAATACTCATTTCCCGTCCATAGCAACTGCTTCTGCTCGGGCGTAAGGGCGTAGTATGGCTCGTGTATGGGGAAGTTGAATTGGTGTGCGTGTTCGATAAGTTGCTCTTTCCATTTCTTCATCGTAGCACCACGCCAGCAGACGATAGCATCTTCGTATATAGTCTTGCTCTTGTCGGGAATAACAAGGTCGGCGTCAATACCAACCGTCTTGCCATAACCCTCACATACGGGGCAGGCACCAATAGGATTGTTAAAGCTGAAGAGATGCTCCGTAGGCTGCTCGAACTCTATGCCGTCAGCCTCAAAGCGAGCCGAGAACTCGCGCTCGTTCTCCTCAATAACCACCTGACAAACATCTTCACCATAGCTGTAGGCTCGTGCCACAGAGTCGCGCAGGCGCAGCATCGTGTCGTCATCCTCGGTTGTTGGACGCAAGCGGTCAACAACGATATCTATCTTATCATTAGGTGTTTCTGCGTTAATCGTTGGCAGAAACTCCTCTATGGTTATAGCCTGATGATTCACCCACACGCGCATAAAACCATCACTCAAGAGTTGAAGCAGCTTCTCGATGAGGCCCTGATTGTATTTGAGCTTTATCGGGGCTGTGATGACAACCCTCCTGTCCATTCCCTGCTCGATGATATACGCAACGACATCATCCACGCCATAGCAACGCACCTCATTTCCCGAGATGGGAGATATGGTATGCCCTATGCGGGCAAAGAGTAGTTTTAAATAGTCGTATATCTCGGTTGTTGTACCTACCGTTGAGCGGGGATTGCGTGTGTTGACCTTTTGTTCGATGGCGATGGCGGGAGCTATGCCTGAGATGAGGTCCACGTCGGGTTTGTTAATACGTCCCAAGAACTGGCGGGCATAGGCCGAGAGGCTCTCGACATAACGACGCTGACCCTCGGCAAAGATAGTGTCGAAGGCGAGGGTTGACTTTCCCGAGCCAGAGAGACCCGTTATAACCGTAAGGGTATTGTGCGGAATGGTAACATCCACATTCTTAAGGTTATGAACACGCGCCCCCTTGATATATATTGCTTTGTCTTGTGACATCTCTTTACTTGTTAGCTTGTTTGTCCTTAACTACTCCAATACATCCACCGTGGCACCCTCCACCTTCTTCAGGCGGCCTAATACGATATCAGCCTTACTGTTGCGCACCGAGAGAGTCATCGAACAGAGGTTGTCAAAAATCTGCTCTTCGATTGTAGGTTGCTCCTCCTTGATGATGCGCATAACATCGTTCATCACCACATACGAATAGTCAATTTTTATGCGTGTGTCAACGGTTCGTTCAACGATTTTAGCTGCATCCAATGCCGCTGCTGCCGACTCCTTATAGGCTGCAATCAACCCCGGGACACCAAGCTTTGTACCGCCAAAATAACGTACCACAACGATAAGACAGTTTGTAATCTCGCGCGATAGCAGCTGGCCGAGGATAGGCTTTCCTGCCGTACTTGACGGCTCGCCATCGTCATTGGCGCGAAAACGCTCACCAAATGGGCCTAAACGCCAAGCATAGCAGTGATGCGTCGCATCGTAATATTTCTTACGCAGCGGCTCAAGGTAGGCAGCAATCTCCTCCTCACTCTCAACGTGGAACGCATAGCAGAGAAATTTACTGCTACGCTCCTTGAAGATTGCCTCCGAATTACCCTCAATGGTTAGATAACTATCTTTAATCTGCTCCACCCGACTTTGGTTTATCGTACTTTCGTGAATATACGCTTCCAGCGAATATTTGCGGGGAAGCTCTTGTTCTGGTCTGATGACATCCAGATGAATGAGGCCTTACCTACTACGTGGTCCTCGGGAACAAAGCCCCAGTAACGCGAGTCGGCCGAGTTGTGGCGGTTGTCGCCCATCATCCAGTAGTAGTTCATCTTGAAGGTGTAGGATGTAGCCTTCTCTCCATTGATGTAGTATGCGCCATCGCGCACCTCCACATCGTTATTCTCGTAAACATTTATAACTCGCTCATACAGAGGCCACGTATCCTCGTTAAGTTCGATGGTTGCACCTGCTGCGGGAATCCACAGTGGACCCATATTGTCGGCCGTCCAGGCGTAGTGGTCACTATGTGGGAAGCAGGGCTCCTCGGCAGTGTAACGCTCAACGCTGATGACGTTGTCCATCTTCAACATCTGCTTCACCATCTGCTCAGTAAGAGGCGAGAAGTAGTAATTGCCATTACCCGACATCTCTGTAATTCCCATATTATCAATGGCGTATGCCGAGAATGGAGATGATGTGCGTATCGTATAGCAATACTGCTTTTCGGGAATCTGCTCCTGAGGCTTGCCGTTGATGAATAGCTCCGTATCAACAATCTTTATCGTATCGCCAGGCAACGCAACACAACGCTTGATGTAGTTCTCGCGCTTATCTACGGGGCGAGAGATTATGGTGTACTCCTTATCCAACTCCTCACGACCGCGCTTGTCGCCATACTCGGCCTGATACTCGCGCAAAACATCGTAATATGTTACGGCTTGATTTTCCAGCAGCACGGTATCGCCTGCGGGGAAGTTGAAGACTACAACATCGTTACGCTCGATATCGCGCAAACCCTTCAGACGCTTGTATGGCCACTTAATGGCCTCGCTGAAAGACTTCTTGGTGGTCGAGAGAGGCATTGTGTGGTGTACAAACGGGAACGAGATAGGTGTATTGGGCATTTTTGGACCATAGGTGACTTTGCTTACATACAAGTAATCGCCTACCAGCAATGTCTTCTCCATCGAAGATGAGGGAATCACATACATCTGGAAGAAGAAGATGTGGATGATACTCGCCACAACCGTAGCAAAGACAATGGCATTAACCCACTCGTATATACTACGATATGTGGAACTCTTCTCGCACATAGCCTCGTTCTTGCTCCAAACATAGCGGTAGAAATATTTTGAGATATAGAGGTCGTAGATGACCACCACGCCGAGCAGTAGCCACCAATTACCTGTCCACACCACAAACCACAATATGTATAGTATGGATACAAGAGTGAATCCTACCCATTTGTTGCCGAAAAATTCTTTTATCTTATTCATCATCTGTTAGTTTTCTATATAACGTTCTTGTCGCCTTTGTAGTGTGCCTATTAAAACAAATCCTCCATCGTGTAGATACCCTGCTTGCCACAGAGGAACTCGGCTGCAACGACAGCTCCCTGAGCCAATGTGCGGCGATTCTTTATTGAGTGACGAATCTCCAAAACATCATCCTCCGAGGTGTATGTCACCGAGTGGTCACCGGGGGTCTTGCCGATACGCAACGACTCAATGCTGATAAGCGCAGGGTTGTCTGTCGGCTCATTTATCCAGCCACTCTTACGCTCCACGCGAGAGATGATATCCTCGGCAAGTGTTACGGCGGTACCGCTCGGCGAGTCCTTCTTCTCAGTGTGGTGGGTTTCAGACATAGTTATCTCATAACCTGGGAATTGATTCATAAGGCGTGCCAACTCTCTGTTCAGACGGAACATAAGATTCACACCCAACGAGTAGTTCGATGCGTAGAACATCGCACCACCCTTCTCGCGGCATAGCTCCTGCAGCTCTGCCAGGCGGTCGGTCCATCCTGTGGTGCCGCTTACTACGGCCGTACCGCACTCCAGACAGGTGCGGATGTTGTTGTAGGCCGTTGTGGGAGTTGTAAACTCGATAGCCACATCTACATTTGCCAAATTCTCGGCATTGAGGTCTGCGGCGTTGTCGATGTCAATAATAAGGGTTACTTCGTGGCCACGGGCGATGAGTATTTTCTCTATCTCGTGCCCCATTTTTCCATATCCTATAATTGCTGCTTTCATACTTTGTGTTGTTGTTATACGCCCCTTGTACGGCGCAAATTAATAATCTCACAAAGATACAAATAATTCCTCACAGAAAAAATATTTGATATAAGTTTGCCAATAAATATAATGTCGGGGATAATTAGTTTAGAAAAATTCGTATATTTGTAATGACGATTAGTTGAAAGCTGTCGTTATGAGAGTAGATTTATAAGTGGAACTAACCCTCAATTTATTATGAACTTTAAGAAGATTATTACGCTTGTCGTTGCCGTTGTTATCTCGGTGTCGGCCGTTGCATACAACTCGCCCAAGGATATGGGTTATGTTGTTGTTACAGAGTATATTAATAAGAAAAATGCAAAGGACGTAAGCGATATTATCCAGAAGATAATCGACGAAAATCCTAATCGTACGATATACTTCCCCGATGGCGTTTACATCATCTCAAAACCTATTGTAACGCCTGCCGACCCAACCAAGAGCGTGGCTTTGCAGCTCTCTAACTTCGCTGTGATTAAGGCTGCCGAGGGCTGGGCACACGAGGAGGCTATGATTCGTCTGGGTGGTAAGGATGCGGCAAATAATATTCGCATACCAGGCAGTAATTACTACCTCGATGGCGGTATTATCGATGGCTCGGGCGTAGCAAAGGGCGTGTCGATAGATGGCGGTCGTGAGACGGTTATTCGTAATACCTCGATAAAGAATGTCGTGATGGGTATTCACGTTAAGTATGGCGCAAATAGCGGCTCGTCGGATAGTGATATTATGAGTGTCAACATCGTTGGTAATAATACCCCCGAGTGTGTCGGCGTATTGGTTGAGGGATATGATAACACCTTTACCAATATGCGTATAGGCGGTGTCCATATCGGTTTCCATATCCGCTCTGGAGCCAACGCATTGCGTAATATACACCCGCTCTATTACGGTGGAAATGAGGAGTATCAGTCGAGTATAGGTTTCCTTGACGAGCGTTTCGATAATTACTACGATTTCTGTTATAGTGATGAGTTTGCAACAGCATTCCAGACTAACGATGGCAGAAATCTTTATAGCAACTGCTTTGCTTATTGGTACTCAAAGCGTGGCGATAAGCACACCGTTTTCCGCTCAACGGGGGCGTTTAACTCGGATGTTATGAACCTAAATGTAGGCTTTGGTGCTCATAATGCAACCAAGGAGAATAAGATTTTAGAGATTGCAAAACCGGGTGGTAAAGGAGTGTTTTTTAATTTGAATGTTGGTGACGAGAATTTTGTGACTTCTCAAACCCATCTACCATATATGCGATAGCGATGGCCCGTTATTTCATTTCGCTTTCATACGATGGTGCTGCATACTGCGGCTGGCAACGCCAACCCGACGCCCCAACCGTTCAGCAGGCGTTGGAGAAGGGTTTGTCAACCCTTCTGCGCGAAGATATTGAGGTGGTAGGTGCTGGGCGAACGGATACGGGCGTGAATGCATCGTACTACGTTGCTCATTTCGATAGTGAGGGTGTTAAGGATTGCGCACAGCTGGTTTATAAACTGAATCTTATTCTGCCTCAGGATATTGCCGTTATGGCCGTGAGGGAGGTGCAGCCTCAGGCGCACGCGCGCTTTGATGCTGTGGAGCGAGAATATACATATTATATCTCACAACGTAAAAATCCTTTCCGCCGTTATTCAGCGTGGCAGTATTATGTACCGCTGGATATGGAGCGGATGAATGAGGCGGCGGCTACCCTACTCAATTATGATGATTTTACTTCGTTTGCGAAGCTTAATTCAAATAATAAAACCAATATCTGCCACGTTATAAAGGCTGAGTGGCGTCGTGCAGAATGGGATAATGATTTGCTTATTTTTACAATTCGTGCGGACCGTTTCCTGCGAAATATGATTCGTGCTATCGTGGGCACGCTGGTGGATGTGGGACGTGGCCGTTATACGGTCGAGGAGTTTCGGGATATATTGCATAGCCGCGAGCTCTCGCGCTCGAGTGCTGGTGCTCCTGCTGTGGGGTTGTTCTTGAGCGACGTGAAGTATTCGGACGAAGTGTATTTGTGAGAGTTACAGATGTTTTAAGCTGTGTTAAGATGGAGGAAACTATTGTTTAACTTAAATAAATTTTGATATGGGAACAATTATTTGGTTAGTAGGTCTTATCTGCTCAATTTGGTGTGTATTGGATATTTTCAAGAAGCCTATCGGTATTATCGGTAAGTTGATTATGGCAGTTATCGTGTTGGCTACAAGCTGGCTCGGTTTGGCTCTTTACTATTTCTGGGCTCGCCACCACGTGACCTCTTGGTTCAAGTAGAAAACTATCTATCAATAAAAAAGGCAACCCCGAAAAGGTTGCCTTTTTTATTGCATATTATTCTTATAGATGTATTGCAGCTCCCATAGCGGCTTCAGCTGCCTCCATCAAACCCTCGTGCATCGTGGGATGCGAGTGTATGGTCTTGGCAATAGCGTGAGCTGTAGCGCCTAAGCGCTTAGCGAGTGTGGGCTCGCCCAACATCTCTGTCACGGTAGCACCTACCATATGTGCGCCAATCAGCTTCTCGCTCTCATCGAAAATGAGTTTCACAAAGCCGTCACGGTCGCCCGCCGCCGTAGCCTTGCCCGATGCGGTGAATGGGAAACGACCTACCTTATATTCAATACCCTTCTCGCGTGCCTGTTGTTCGGTCATACCCACCGATGCGACCTCGGGCGAGGTGAATACGCACGACGGAATGGTTGAGTAATCAACAGCATCGGGTGTAAGTCCGCAGATATGCTCCACGCAGTGAATAGCCTCGGCCGATGCAACGTGCGCCAAAGCGGGTGTTGCGATGATATCACCGATGGCATAAACGCCTGCGGCTGAGGTCTGATAATGCTCGTCAACGACAATCTTATCGCGCTCTACTGAAATACCCATCTCCTCCAGACCGATATTCTCGATATTCGACTTTACGCCTACGGCCGACAAAACAACATCAGCAGTAAGAGTCTCCGCGCCCTTCTTGCCCTCAATATCAACGTGGCATTGGCCATCTACAACAGCTACGTTCTTCACCGTTGTTGAGGTCATCACCGTTGCGCGCATCTTGCGGAATGAACGCTCCATAGCCTTTGCAACCTCCTCATCCTCAAGAGGCATCATCTGCGGCATATACTCAATAACGGTCACCTTAACACCCATTGATGCGTACAAGCAAGCAAATTCGCTACCGATGGCACCCGAGCCAACAACAATCATCGACTGCGGCAATGTGGGAAGTGTCAAAGCCTCCTTTGATGAGATTACGTGTTCTCCATCCACCAGCATAAAGGGCATCTGGCGGGGACGTGCGCCTGTGGCAAGGATTACCGCATCGGCCTCGTAGATTGAACCATCCACATCCACCTTACCCTCGCCTGCCAAGCGGCCGAAACCTGCGAGAATATCAATATTATTCTTCTTCATCAGGAAGGCTACACCCTTGCTCATAGTCTCGGCTACCGTGCGTGAGCGTGCCACAACCTTCTCCCAATCGGGCTTAACCTCACCCTCGATGGCTACGCCGTAGTGTGCAGCATTTTTGCAGTAGGTATATACCTGCGCACTCTTGAGCAATGCCTTAGTGGGAATACATCCCCAGTTAAGACATACGCCACCCAATTCGGCCTTCTCGACAATGGCTACCTTCTTGCCGAGCTGTGAGGCGCGGATGGCGGCCACATAGCCGCCAGGTCCGCTACCTATAACTATAATATCGTATTTCATATTTAGCTTTAGTTAATCGCTGTAACTATCTTGACAACAGGCGCAAACCGTTATCCTTCGCTACGGCACGCTTCCATCTCTCGTTGTAGCCCGGATACTGAATCTTGCCAGGAATCTTCTTGCCGTTACCATTGTCAACGAAGTGCTCGCTGCTGGTCTTGGCCTCGATAACGTAGCTCAATACGTCGGCGTGCTCGCTCTTGAGGTTGCCGTCAACATACTTCAATAGCAAATATTTGTCCAAACGACTCCAGTTGCCAAATAACTCGTTTGCCTTAGCAATGCTGTACTCGGTTGCAATCTTCTTCTGAGCCTTAGTTGCAAGGCCTGCCATCTGTGCATCTACGGCATTAACATCCTCCAACATCGCATTCTCCCAGTAATCTACCACCTTGCGAATATCCTTTGACATCATATCGTAGCGGAGGTATGCAAAGTTTGTTACGCGGTTGAAGAGCCAGAAAGCAGATGAATCTGAGTAATCCAACATTGAACCATTACCCTCGGCCATACACTCGGGAACAGCCGTAGTATTGCAGTAGATAGGTGTCAAGCAAGATGTTGCAGCATCGTCCATACCGAACCACAAAATACCTGTCTTGCCCTCACGTGCCTGACCGCAGAGCCAGAAACCTGTCTGCTGAGTAGCTGTTGCACGCTCGTTGAGATATGTCTTGCCATCTACCTCGAAATTCATCGGACGCCAACGGTAAGGTAGGCCGTGACCGCCAGCACCAATATCCTGAGTCATATCCATCGGAGTACCCTCGTAGTGGTCGCGCATAGCATCAAACACCTGCTTGGGCGAAATCTTTCTTACAGGCTTAACCCACAGAGGCATACGGTTATCCTTGTTCAAACCCATTGCGAAGTCGTAGTACTTATCCATATCGGTTGCAAAGGTGCGGAAGAAGCTCCATACGCGAGCCTCGCAAGCACGCATAGCACCAAAGTCGAGCGGAGCGTAAGCGTCAGCAAACGAAAACTCCTCATCCTTGCCAGAGAAGTAACCCTTCTCGCGTGCGAATGAAATCACATCGGGTGCGTAGAGGCAGTTCTCGGGGTCGTTCAGCGGGAATGTGGTGATACGAGCTTGGTTGGCGTGTGCGCAGATATATCCATCGGGCACGCGACGTGCTACCCATACGATACCCTTCTTGTCGGGACCTTTACCGATAAGCTCCATAATCCACGCCTCGTTAGCGTCAGCGATTGAGAAGCTCTCGCCGCTTGAGTAGTAGCCGTAGGTGTTTGCCAGCTCAACAATCACGTCAATTGCCTCGCGTGCGGTCTTAGCGCGCTGCAAAGCAATGTAGATGAGTGAGCCGTAATCGATAATGCCATCGGGGTTGTGCAACTCCGAGCGGCCACCGAATGTAGTCTCGGTGATGATTACCGAGTGCTCGTTCATATTACCTACGGTCGAGTAGGTTGTCTTAAGCTGAGGAATATCACCAAGATACTTGCCTGAGTCCCACTCATATACGGGCATCATTGCCGCAGCTTTCTTTGCGGGGTTGTACTTGTAGAGTGCGCCGTAGAGCTGGTGTGAATCGGCAGCGTAGGTTACCAGCACCGAGCCATCGGTCGAAGCTCCCTTAGTAATAATGAAGTTTGTGCAGGCCAGCGCGGGCGTGAGAGCCGTAACGGCAGCGAGCATAAGCGTAGTAAAAAGTTTTTTCATTTTTATAATGTTTTGGTTATTATAATCTAAATGTCAAAGATAAGAAAAATAGGTGTAAAATCCGAAAAAATATGTATTTTTACATTGTAAAACTGATAGCTATGTCAATCAAAAGTAAAATAGAGAGTCTGCGTGCTGCTCTGCCCGAGGGTGTGAAGTTGCTTGCGGTGTCGAAGTTTCACCCCGTGGAGGCCATCGTGGAGGCATACGCCGCAGGTCAGCGAGCCTTTGGTGAGAGCCGTCCGCAGGAACTGAAACAGAAATATGAGGCGTTGCCGCACGATATAGAGTGGCATATGATTGGCCATCTGCAAACCAACAAGGTAAAGTATATTGCTCCGTTCGTGCATCTGGTGGAGTCGCTTGATAGTGAGCGACTTGCCGAGGAGATTGAGCGTCAGGCGATGAAATGTGACCGCGTGATTGATTGCCTGCTGGAGATTCACGTGACAGCTGAGGAGAGCAAGTCGGGCTGGGATTATGCGGAGCTTTTGGCCTTTGTGCAGAGTGGCGGATTTGAACGCCTGCCCCACATCCGAGTGCGTGGCGTGATGGGAATGGCAACATTTACCGACGATGAGAGCGTTGTGCGGGCCGATTTTGAGCGACTTGCAATCTGCAAAACTGAGCTTGCACAATATTTCGGGGCGGAGTTTGATACCTTGTCAATGGGAATGTCAGACGATTATCGCTTAGCCATCGAGTATGGCTCTACCGAGGTGCGTATCGGCTCAACCATTTTTGGTGCAAGAGAGTATTAACTTAAATAAATATAAGTATGGATAGAAAAGAGTTTTTAGCTTCAGTGTTGGCTTTGGGTGGTGCTGCTTTGGTGCCTGCCAACGCCTCGGTGCTGGATAAGATGGAGGAGTTATCAGCAGAGGCTCCCTCGAAGCGAATTGACCCGTCGCTGGCGGTGTTGATGTCGGATATTCATATTTGTGGCGAGCTTAAGGATGGTAAATCTATTCATTACCCCTACAACCCCACCTGCCTTGAGTTGCGCGTAAAAGAGATTTTGGCGATGTGCCCGCTGCCTGCCAATGTGCTTGTGTTTGGCGATGTGGCGTGGGATTACGGCTTGGAGGAGGATTACCGTTATGCCGCCGAACTGTTGCGCCCGCTGGAGGATGCTGGCATTCGCGTAACTTTGGGCTTGGGTAATCACGACCGCCGTGCTGCATTTTTTAAGGTCTTCTCGCAATATGCCCAGACAACACCCGTTGCAGGTCGTGCTGTGTCGGTAGTGAAGTTGCCAGACGTAGATTTTATTATGCTCGACTCGCTTACCGAGAAGCCTGACCTGAAGCCTCGTCAGAGTACTACGGTCAGCGGAACTATTAGTGATGAGCAGATTGAGTGGCTGAAGGATTACCTCTCGAAGAGCGACCGTCCCGTGATTCTTGGAGCACACCACCCTCTAAGTGAGCTTCGTAATTTGACTAAGATGTTGGAAGATTCGCCTACCGTGGCGGCCTTTATCTATGGTCACGTGCATATTTGGAATAAGTCGGTGTCGATTATCCGCCCGCGCAAGCCGCAGCATATGTTGCCAACGGTTGCCCTGCCTGCAACGTTCTATGGCGATATAGGCTTTGCCGTGATGCGCACATCGCCTAAGGGCGCGAAGATAACCTACTCGTCAAAAGGTTTCTGGTGGCCACAGCCCGAGGATAATCCCCCTGCGGAGTGGCTGCAGCGCCAAAAGGATTTGGCCAACGAAGAGTGTACGATATTGTTTTAGTGTATTTAATAATTGATAATAAAAAAGCCACCCTTTCGGGAGTGGCTTTTTTATTACATCGGCAATTCAACTTTTATTTCTGGCTCGAAGATTTCATCGAACACCTCGTCCGCATCGGCGGTAAACATTCGTGTTGTTATGTTGTATGGCTCACCACCATTCGGGTGGCGGTATTTGGCCATCACAATAAAGGCTTTATACCCTTCGGCAGGATAGTTAACCTCGACCTTTACCTTGCCTTTGTGTGAAATGCCCTGCTCGGTCGGAATAAACTTACTCTGGCGGAAATCCTTATTCTCAGATGTCGCCTCCCAAAGTATAACCTCCTCAAGATAGGCCTTGTCGGCCTTGATTACAACCGTAGCGCTACCCTGCTGCTCCTTAATCTTGTAATCAAATCTCGGGTACTGCATACCATCAATAGTTTGGCTAAAGAATGCCTCCAGCGAGCTGAATGCCGCCTGCTTGTTTCCCAAACCGTGACCGGCATTTGTGGTGTAGGATATGAACTTCTCTCCGGGAATACCATCAATATAATTTTTCACCGCATCTACGGTCCAATATTCATCGTTCGTGCCAAAGAACAACATCTTCGGCATCGTATATTTCTCGCGGTATGAGTATGGGTCAATCATCGCCACCAGCTCTCGTCCCGTAGGCGTTACGACCTCCTCCGTAAGACCGAGGTTTACATAATCCTTAATCTGAATACTATAACTGCCGAACATATGACGCTGGTACGGTACGCTGACGGGCATATTCAGTATGTCGATAACCATCGGAGCTATGGCCACCACACGCTTATCCTCGCTTGCCGCTGTGAGCCACGTAGTCCAGCCGCGCTTCGATATTCCATTCATCACAAAGCGCTCGGCCTTAACCGATAGGCCCTTCTTGATGGAAAACTCCTCGATGGCATCCATCGCGCGGATGGCACTCTTTGTCATCGGGAAGAGCAGAGGCCACGTCTGGTCCTTGTCGTTTTGGAAGTTATGGAATGTGTATGACACTAGTTCATCTTCGTACTTGCCGCCATATAGGGGCTGTCGTGGTACCTGCCACAAGATAGCCGTTATAGCCTCGCAACGGGTAGCAATACCCGTCATAAAGCCGATAAGCGAATCATCCCATCCGTGGTAGTTCGGCTCGCCAGTTTTCTCGTCAGCACTGCCGCCCGAGATGTGTATTAGCGCCTCGTTATTGGTTAGCTTGTCGGGAACGATTACCACTAACTCGTGAATCCACTCAAACTCGCGCCACGTCTGTGACTGCATACGCAGGCGATAAGCCGTAGCTTCGTTTGCTCGCAGACTATCACGCACCTCCCACGCGTAGCTCTTGTCACCATTATTTATATAGTGCTTGAGAGCCTCCGAGGGTGCTACCTGTGCTGTGGCACTCCACGCCCATAGCAGGGTGAGTATTATTACGAGTCGTTTCATAAATTGTTATCGTACTCTGATTCGCTGACCCAAACGCAGGATAGATGTCTTCTTGATGCCGTTGAGCTGGCAGAGCTTGGAGACAGTCGTATGGTTGTTGATAGCAATACGTCCCAGCGTGTCACCCTTCTTTACGATGTGATACTTAATCGCAGCCGCCTCCTTGGCTATCTTCTTATCCTCCTCGTCGCTCTGTACCTCCTCCTCGAAGTCCTGCGTGAAGCGAGAATAAGGGCTAAAGTATGTACGCTTCAGAAGGAATGTCTCGCGGCGTAGGTCACCTGTCGTAAAGTCGATAAGTCGCTCGGGGTCAAATGTGTGTCCCTTGTATCGCATCTCGAAGTGGAGGTGTGAGCCTGTGCTGCGGCCCGTGTTACCTCCCTTACCGATAACCTGACCTGCGGTAACCCACTCGTTGGGCTTTACGTTAATCTCCGAGAGGTGACCGTAGAAGGTCTCCAAACCGTTGTCGTGGCGCAGAACAACCAAATTACCATATCCATAACGCACGTAGGTACATATACGCACGCGGCCATCGAAGGTAGCATATACGGGGTCGCCCGTCTCGAGGTCGATATCTGTACCCTGGTGAATACGGCGACGGCGAGGGCCATATTTTGATGTCACACGGCCCTTGAATGGGTAGTGATAGCTCTTGAGAGAATCTACAAGGTCGATAACCATCGACATAGGAATATCCTTTAGTTCAACTTTGAAGGGCTGAATCTTAGTTGTATCCCACTCCTGCGTAAAGACCGTCTCGTCCAATACGTCAATATTGCGGTTACGAACAAAACGCCAAGTGTTGTCGTTATAGAGTACGATGTTAAGGCCTTCGCTTGATGAGGGAATGGTGTCCACCACCAATACATCCTTAGCCTCGAATGCGGGACCAGACTCCAGAGGTACACGCTTGACGATGATGGCATCGTCGGGCAGAGAGTCCTTGTTTATGGTGTTTTGTACTATCTTAACCCCTTGTGCTGAGGCTACGCTTGCAATGGCAAGCGACAAAAGTAAAAGCAGTGTTCTGCGTAAATTCATTGGGTTTATTATTTGTTAAGGTTTGTAATTCATTATTCTTGTTCGCGGAGCAGCTCCTCGGCACACTCCAATGCGTTGTAGAACTCCTCGCCAAAACGGCGTATGATAGGCTCCTTGAGGGCTTTATATACGGGAACGCCTAACTTCTTGCCACACTCCACAGCATCGCGGCACACGGCCCAGCGGTGGTAGTTCAATCCGTATGTGCCGTTGCGGAACTGCTTTACGCGGATTGGGTATAGGTGGCACGATATGGGTTTTAGGAATGAGCATTTCCCTTCGCGGTATGCGCGCTCGATAGCGCAGAATGTAATGCCATTCTCCTCGAAGGCGTATGCACAAGCTGCATTGTCAACCAGCGGTGTGGTGTAATCGCCATCGGCATCCACTACCATAAATCCCTGACGCTCTACCTCTGCACGACCCTCCTCGGTCATATATGGAGCGTAGTTCTCGTACTCCTCCTCCAGGAGGTCAACCTCTTCTATCTCTAACGGTGCGCCAGCATCACCCTCAACGCAACAAATACCTTTGCATTTGCCGAGGTCGCAGGCGAAACACTCGCGTAGCAGGTCTGCGCTGACAATCTTGTCATCAATCTCAATCATGGGTTGTATATATCTTTATATCTATATTCTAAAATCTCCTCGGCCATCTCTATATATTGACGAACCTCGGTCTTATCTTCGACTATCTCCTCGGCTTTGCGGAAGTCATTTATGGCGCTACCCCACTCATTACGGCGGAAATAGCATTTGCCACGCTCCAGATAGAGCTCTGCCTTCTCGGGTGAGGCGGCTATGGCAGCCGTGAGCGATGCAATCTTACTTGCCAGGCTCCACAGACCTCGTGCGCGGATATATTCACGCACCTCCTTGTCGAGCATCTGCGACACATCGTCACCACGCTCCAACCTGTCGCGTACCTCGGTTGAAGAGTATTCGCACTGCGGAGCATCGGCCAAAAATGTAGTACGCTCCGTAGAGAATGTCATCGGAATATCTGGACGCGGATATACGTAAATGTTGTATTCCGCAATAATCTCCTCGGCCTCACGCCACTTGGGAAGAGTGTTGATAAGGTCGCTACCCATCAAAATCGTAAACTCCATCTCCTGACCGTAATTCTCGGTCAGATGGCGTAGAGTATTGATTGTGTATGATGGTTTTTCGAGTAGAAACTCAATGACCGAAGGCTTTATTCGCTCGGGATAGCGCGAGTTCTTGCAGGCCAGCTCTACCATCGAATAACGGTCCATCTCGGCGGCCATATCCATATTCTGCTTGAAGGGGTTTTGCGGAGAAATAATCATCGCCACCTCGTCGCACAGATTATGCTCAACGGCATACTCTGCAAGAGCCATATGACCGTTGTGTACGGGGTTGAACGACCCGAAGAAGAGCATCATTCGTCGCTTGGCCATATTACTTTGCCAGAAAATCGTTAATAATACTCTCGGTCTCGGCTACGGCTGTATCTAAAACATCGTTTACGACAACGTGGTCGAACTCGGGCGCCTTGGAAATCTCAAACTCGGCCTTTGCAACGCGCTTTTCGATGGTCTCCATAGAGTCCGTACCGCGACCAATCAATCGCTCGCGCAGTACATCAATCGAAGGCGGCATAATGAATATCGAACAAGCCTGCTCGCCAAAGATGCGTTTGAGATTAATGCCTCCCATTACATCCACATCGAAGATGATAATGTTACCTTTAGCCCAGATGCGCTCCATCTCGCTCTTCAGCGTGCCGTAGCAGGTGCCGTTATATACCTCCTCCCACTCGACGAAAGCATCGGCTGCAACCTTCTCTCGAAACTCCTCCTGCGTGAGAAAAAAGTAATCTACGCCATTCTTCTCCTCGCCACGTGGCTGACGCGATGTGGCAGATATTGAGAACTCGAATTGAGGAAATACCTGCAAAAGACGCTTTACGATGGTTGTCTTGCCTGAGCCGCTCGGCGCAGAGAATATGATAAGTTTTTCGGTGGATGCCATTTTATAGGATGTTTAAAACTTGTTCTTTAATCTTCTCCAATTCGTCTTTCATCTTCACGACGAGAATCTGCATATCGGCCTGATTGGACTTTGAACCGAGGGTGTTAATCTCACGGCCCATCTCCTGCGCGATGAATCCCAGCTTACGACCTGCAGCCTCCTCGGCGGCAGCTACCTCGCGGAAGTAGCGGCAATGGTTTGTGAGGCGCACCTTCTCCTCAGTGATATCCAACTTCTCGATGTAGAATATCATCTCCTGCTCCAGACGATTGGTGTCAACATCTATCTTGAGCTGTGCCATATTCTCACGAATACGGTTTTTGATGGTCTCGCAACGCTCCTTCTCGTAGGGCTCAACCTGCTGCTTGTACTCCTCGATATTATCCACGCGGCGAAGAAGGTCTGCGATAAGGGTTGCGCCCTCCTGCTCGCGGAATGAGTTGAAATGCTCCAACGCCTCGCCTACGGCCTGCATAAGAGCCGCGTGCTCCTGCTCCGAAACGCTCTCCACTTGTGTGGATACAACCTCCGGCATACGCAAAACGGCGGGTATAATGGCGTCGTAATCTGCATCTACACCTGAATATGCCAGCGCATCGTTCACCTGACGCAGGTACTCGCGGAAGATATCTTTGTTGACGGTAGCGGATGTCTGTGTCGCGGTGGTCTCAATGCTGACGCTGATGTCGGCCTTACCGCGTACGATGCCAGCGGCAGCCATACTGCGAATGTCAAACTCGTATGCTCGGTATATTCCGGGCAGCTTAACCGAGAGGTCCAGCTGCTTAGAGTTGAGAGAACGTATCTCTACGGTAATTTTCTTGGTCGGCAGCGATACTTCGCTCTTGCCGAAACCTGTCATTGATTTTATCATTTTTTTGAGCGTAATTTGCGTGTTTTATGTTGGTTGGCGGGATTTTCTTCTTTTAAGAAGAATTTGTGAACGCCAAATCTTTGCAAAGATACGATAATAGAGTCTGTTTAGCAAATTTTTTTGTTTGGTAATTGTGTGAAAATCGTATTTGGCTTAGAGGGACGCAGATTTTGGGTGTGGGTTACAATTTGTAACCATAATTTTGGACACGAGGAGTGAAAAATGGAAGAAATAAACTTTTTTGAAAAAATTAAGTTTTTGTGGTTTTGAAACTCTTTGGGTATTGTATTGTTATTAAAAAAACTGAATAATTAAATTAATAAAAGTTTTTAGGGCTGAAAAGTGATAATATGAATATGAAAAACCTTTGAAAGATTTTGAATAATCATAATTTTATACTTACTTTGTAAGACAAACGATAAATATGAGTTAAAAGTTATTGATAAATTTTAATAATTTTTCTGCTATGAAGAAGTATAATTTCAATGCCGGACCCTCTATTCTTCCGGACGTGGTGCTTGAGGCAGCCGCAAAGGCTATTATTGATTTTGATGGAACAGGCCTTTCGTTGCTCTCCATATCCCACCGTACGCCCGAGTTTGAGGCCGTATTGGCCGAGGCGAAGAGTCTGATGAAGGAGCTGTTGGGCATTCCTGATAATTATAAGATATATTTTATGGGCGGTGGTGCCAGCACGCAGTTCTTCCACATCCCTGCTAATTTCTTGGGAAAGAAGGCTGGATATGTGAATACGGGCGTGTGGACCAAGAAGGCTATAAAGGAGGCTAAGTTCTATGGCGATGTGGAGGTTGTGGCTTCATCGGAGGATAAGAACTTTAACTATATTCCTAAGAATTTTGCTATTCCTGAGGATTTGGATTATCTCTATATCTGCGCAAACAATACAATTTATGGTACAGAGTATAAGTGCGATATCGACTCTCCCGTACCTTTGTTCGCTGATATGAGTTCAAATATCCTGAGCCGCCCTATCGATGTTAGCAAGTATGCCTTGATTTATGGTGGTGCGCAGAAGAACCTTGCTCCTGCCGGCGTGGCGTTTATGATTATTCGTGACGATATGCTCGAAAAGGTTGTTCGTCCCTTGCCTACGATGGTTAACGTGAATACTCACGTCGATAATAACTCGATGTTCAACACGCCTCCCGTATTCCCTATCTATGTTTTGCGTGAGACACTTAAGTGGTTGAAGGCTGAGGGTGGCGTTGCTGAGATTCACCGTCGTAACGAGGAGAAGGCTGCTAAACTTTATGCCGAGATTGACCGCAACTCGCTCTTCCGCGGCACTGTGGAGAAGGAGGACCGCTCTTCGATGAATATCTGCTTCGTGATGACCGAGGGCAATGAGGCTTTGGCTGCGGAGTTTATGGCCTTTGCTAAGGAGCGTGGTATGGTCGGCATTAAGGGTCACCGCTTGGTTGGTGGTTTCCGCGCATCGTGCTACAATGCCTGCCCGATGGAGGCTGTTGAGGCGTTGGTGGCTTGTATGCAGGAGTTTGAGAAGTTGCACGCCTAAAGTAGTTTGATATGTACTTCCGTTGTAATTCGCTCGAGTGTAATTATGTGGAGTGGGAGACGATGGAGGTTGAGGATATAACCGAATGTAAAAAGAAAATGAAGATTCTTATAGCTACAGAAAAACCGTTTGCCAAGAAGGCACTGGACGGTATAAAAGAGATACTTACGACCGCGGGATACGAGGTCGCTCTGTTGGAAAAATACACCGAGAAGGAGGAACTTATCGCTGCTGTTGCCGATGTTGATGGTATGATTGTGCGCAGTGATAAGGTTACAGCTGAGGTCATTGAGGCTGCTCCGCAGTTGAAGATTGTAGTACGTGCTGGTGCGGGCTACGACAATGTTGATTTGGCGGCCGCTTCGGCGCGAGATATTGTCGTGATGAATACCCCTGGCCAAAACTCAAATGCTGTGGCTGAGTTGGCTATTGCGATGATGATTTATATGTCGCGCAATCGTTTTACTCCTGGCACGGGCTTCGAGTTGCAGGGCAAGACGGTCGGCATCCACGCTTATGGAAATGTTGGGCGTCTGGTTGCTCGCAAGGCGAAGGCTTTGGGTATGAATGTGTTGGCATATGACCCCTTTGTGACCGACAGAGCATTGTTCGAGAATGATGGCGTTGAGGCAGTTGGTAGTGTTGAGGAGTTGTATGCAGGCTCTGATTTCTTGTCGTTGCATATCCCCGCTACAGCGCAGACCAAGAAGTCTATCGGATATAAGTTGCTTATGTCGATGCCTAAGGGTGCTACGTTGGTAAATACGGCTCGCAAGGAGGTTATTGATGAGATTGGTTTGGAGGCTGCGATGACCGAGCGTACCGACCTTAAATATGTAACCGACATCGCTCCCGATGACAATGCTACGATGACCGCATTGTTTGGTAATCGTTTCTTCGCTACACCCAAGAAGATGGGAGCAGAGACTGCCGAGGCTAATATCAATGCAGGTCTTGCTGCGGCACGTCAGGTGGTTGGCTATCTTCGGGATGGTGAGACCCGATTCCAGGTAAATAAGAAACCTTGTAAATAATTAAAGGCTTATATTATGGTCCGAATTAAACCTTTTCGCGGAATTCGTCCGCCCCAAGAGTATGCTGCCGAGGTAGCATCGCGCCCTTATGATGTGTTGAATTCTCAGGAGGCAAAGTGTGAGGCTACCGAGCGTTCGCTGTTGCATATTATCAAGCCTGAGATTGATTTTGACCCTATTGCCGACGAACATTCCGAGGAGGTTTATCAGAAGGCGATGGATAACTTCCGTGAGTGGAAGGAGCGCGGATGGCTCAAGCAGGACGAGCAGGAGCATTACTATATCTATGCGCAGACGATGAATGGTCGCACGCAGTATGGTATTGCAATGTGCTGCCATTTTGAGGATTACCTCTCGGGGGCTATCAAGAAGCACGAGCTCACTCGCCCCGATAAGGAGGAGGACCGTATGATTCACGTGCGCAACCAGAAGGCTAATATCGAACCCGTATTCTTTACCTACCCTGACGATGATGAAGTTAATGCAATCGTGGAGGATGTCGTGAAGAATAATGCTCCCGACTACGATTTTACGGCTGCTGATGGTTTTGGTCACCATTTCTGGGTGGTGCGCGATGCGGATAAGAATAAGCGTATAACGGAGTTGTTTGCGTCAATTCCTGCGTTGTATGTAGCTGATGGCCATCACCGTACGGCTGCTGCTGCTCGTGTAGGCCAGGAGTGTATGTCGAAGAACTCAGACCATACGGGCGAGGAGGAGTATTGTTATTTCTTGGCTGTAACATTCCCCGCTTCGCAGCTTAAGATTATTGATTATAACCGTGTTGTCCGCGACTTGAACGGATTGACCTCTGCGGAGTTGCTGGAGAAGTTAAGCGAGTCGTTTGTTGTGGAGTGCAAGGGTGCTGATATCTATACGCCTGCCGCATTGCATAATTTTGCTATGTATCTGGATGGTGAGTGGTACAGTTTGACGGCTCGCGAGGGAACGTATAATGACGAAGACCCGATTGGTGTTCTGGATGTAACGGTGTTGTCTGATTTGGTATTAGATAATATTCTGGATATAAAGGATTTGCGCACATCTAAGCGCATTGATTTTGTAGGTGGTATTCGCGGCTTGGGCGAGCTGAAAAAACGTGTGGATAGCGGCGAGATGAAGGTTGCCTTTGCGCTTTATCCTGTTTCGATGCAGCAGTTGATTGATATTGCTGATACGGGAAATATTATGCCTCCCAAGACTACTTGGTTTGAGCCAAAGTTGCGTTCAGGTGTGGTTATCCACTCTTTTGACGAGTAGTTGCTCGCGCATATGATTTAACGCCAGCTCTGCATTTGCAGGGCTGGCTTTTTTATGTTTTAGCCCTGTTCCCACCAGCAATTTGTCCCTAAATATAAATTTTCGCCCCGTATAACGGTAAATTGGCAATAGCGGCGGCTCTATACCACAATAATTTGTCCAATCAATTTTTAAGTTTGATATTCGTATAAAGCAAATGTGATAATGTTGCATTAAAACCTTACAAAAAATAGGATTTTTTTAGAAAAAATATTATATTTGTAAGGGAGGTTAACACTTTACTTTGAAAAGTACGTAATAATAAAATAAACTTATGGCAAAGATTAGAGGTCACGTAGTTGTTGACGAGGTGCGTTGTAAGGGCTGTGGCGTATGTATCGCGGCGTGCCCTTGTGATGTTCTGGCTTTTTCGGCCAAAGTCAATAGTAAGGGATATAATTATGTGGAGATGGCCAATCCCGATAGCTGTACGGGATGCGCCTCGTGCGGAATAATTTGTCCCGATAGTTGTCTTGTTGTTTATCGTCAAAAGGTGGAGTAGATTATGGCAGAGAAGGATATAAGATTGATGAAGGGTAATGAGGTTATCGCTCACGCCGCTGTTCGTTGCGGCTGCGATGGCTATTTCGGCTACCCTATCACTCCGCAGTCGGAGGTAATGGAGACTTTGATGGAGTTGCGCCCCTGGGAGAGTACGGGTATGGTTGTCTTGCAGGCTGAGTCGGAAATCTCATCTATCAATATGGTATATGGCGGTGCTGCAACGGGCAAGAAGGTGATGACCTCGTCGTCAAGTCCAGGCGTGAGCCTTATGAGTGAAGGTATAAGCTATATCGCTGCGTGCGAATTGCCCTGCCTTATTGTCAATTGCCAGCGTGGAGGCCCCGGTCTGGGTACTATTCAGCCTTCGCAGGGTGACTATTTCCAGGCTTGTAAGGGTGGAGGTCACGGCGATTATCATCTGATTGTGTTGGCTCCCTCGTCGGTGCAGGAGATGCACGACTTTGTTATCCTGGCGTTTGATTTGGCTTTTAAGTATCGTACGCCGGCTATGCTGTTGGCTGATGGCGCCATTGGCCAGATGATGGAGAAGGTTGTGCTTGCTCCGCAGCAACCTCGCCGTACGGATGAGCAGATTGCCGAGGAGTGCAAGGATTGGGCTGCGTGTGGCAAGGGTGGTCGTAAAGATAGAAATATCTGTACCTCGCTGTTTCTCCAGTCTGAGGAGCTGAAGGTCCTGAATGACCGTCTGCAGGCAAAATATAAGCAGATTGAGGCTGCCGAGGCCTGCTGGGAGGAGATTGAGTGCGATGATGCCGAGTATGTGCTTGTGGCATTTGGCTCGTCGGCACGTATCTGCTCGGCTACCGTTGAGGCGGCGCGTGCTGAGGGTATAAAGCTCGGCTTGTTGCGTCCGATAACTCTTTGGCCGTTCCCCGCAAAGCCTTTGGCCGAGTTTGCTGAGCGAGGTGTTAAGGGCTTCCTGTCGGTTGAGCTTAATGCAGGCCAGATGGTGGAGGATGTTCGCTTGGCAGTCAATGGTAAGGCGCAGGTTGAACACTTCGGTACTACGGGTGGTATGATGGTGTCGCCCGATGATGTTTTGGCTGAGTTGAAAAGTAAATTTGTAAAGTAGGTGCGTTATGGCAAAAGTTGAGATAAAGCAGGAGAATCTGGTTCATTCGCGTCCGCGATTGATTACCGACGAGGTTATGCACTATTGCCCGGGATGTAGCCACGGAACGGTACATAACCTGATTGCCGAGGTTATTGACGAGATGGGCCTCGAGGGGGATACCATTGCTGTGTCGCCCGTAGGTTGTGCGGTGTTTGCATACAGATATATTGATGTGGATTGGATTGAGGCTGCTCACGGTCGTGCGTGTGCTGTGGCTACGGCGGCCAAGCGTCTGCATCCAAAGAAGCTGGTCATTACATATCAGGGTGATGGCGATTTGGCCGCTATCGGAGCGGGTGAGACAATTCACGCTGCGGCACGTGGCGAGAATATTGTGACTATATTCATCAATAATGCAATTTATGGAATGACGGGAGGTCAGATGTCGCCCACTACCCTGCTGGGTATGAAGACAGCCACGACGCCTTATGGCCGTGATGCGGCGTTGAATGGTTTTCCGTATAAGATTGCCGATATGATGGCCCATTTGGATGGTGCTACATATATCACACGCCAGAGCGTTCACACACCGGCCAATGTGCGTAAGTGCAAGAAGGCTATCCGTAAGGCATTCGAGAACTCATTGGCGGGTAATGGTTACTCGTTGGTAGAGGTTGTGGCTACTTGTAATAGCGGCTGGAAGCTCTCGCCCGTGGAGGCTAATAAGTGGATGGAGGAGAATATGTTGCCCCACTATCCTTTGGGCGATATTAAGTGCAGTGAGTTACCCAAATAAAGATTGACAACTATGAAAGAGATATTGATTATAGCAGGTTTTGGCGGTCAGGGTGTATTGTCGATGGGTAAGATTCTGGCTTACTCGGGTGTGATGCAGGATTTTGAGGTTACGTGGATGCCCTCGTATGGCCCTGAGATGCGTGGCGGTACGGCCAATGTGACTGTTATTGTGTCGGATAAGAAAATCTCATCACCAATCTCCGATGTCTATGATTCGGCCATTATTCTTAATCAGCAGTCGATGGATAAGTTTGAGTCGAAGGTGAAGCCTGGTGGCGTGCTTATCTACGATACAAACGGAATTATAAATCCCCCTACGCGTACCGATATTGAGATTTATGCCATTGATGCCGCTGCCGAGTGCGCACGTATGGGACAGGCTAAGATGTTTAATACTATGATTTTGGGTGGTTATCTTAAGGTTAAGCCTATTGTCAAGCTGGAGAATGTGATGGCTGGCCTGAAGAAATCCTTGCCTGAGCGAGCGTGGCCGATGCTGCCGCAGAATGAACAGGCTATATTGCACGGCGCAGAGATTATCAGAAAGGTAAAATAGATGATATTATAACCATTGAAAAGAGATGAAATTCCTTTGTGGGTTTCATCTTTTTTCGTTTGGGTATGGGTAAATGAAATATTTTCTCTACCTTTGTTAATCAATAAAAATAACATCCTATGAGTCAGAATCAGCAAATAGCCAAAGCATTGGCTGCTGCGACCGATACGGCCGCCCTTGAGATTGGAGTTGATATACTCGATCGTGTTCCCGTAATGTTCAAAGAGCAGTTTGCGGATAAAACAGCTTTAATCGTCGCTGACGAAAATACGTGGCGTGCTGCGGGCGAGGCTGTGTATGCATATCTTCAGCAGGCAGATGTGAAGTGCGAGCAGCCCTATATTTTTACGGATAAGGATTTGCACGCCGAGTGGAAATTTATCGAGATGCTTGACGAGCGTTTGGCAGCGACCGATGCTATTGCTGTGTCTGTGGGCTCTGGTACGATAAACGATTTGTGTAAGCTCTGCTCATACCATCAGAATCGACCCTATATGTGCGTGGCTACGGCTGCGTCGGTAGATGGCTACTCTTCGTTTGGTGCCTCTATCACATATAAGAATATGAAGCAGACCTTCACTTGCCCCGCGCCGAAGGCTATTTTGGCGGATGTAGGTGTTATGGCGAAGGCTCCCAAGGAGATGACTGCGGCGGGTTATGCCGACCTTGCGGCGAAGATTCCTGCTGGTGCGGAGTGGATTATTGCCGACTTTGTTGGCTCGGAGCCTATTCACGAGGAGGCGTGGCATATCTCGCAGGATAACCTGAAGGCGTCGCTTGCAGACCCTGAAGGTGTGGCGGCTCTGCGCCCTGAGGCTATTGCTCCTTTTGTGGAGGGCTTGATGTTGAGCGGTTTTGCTATGCAGGCGGCACGCTCAAGCCGTCCCGCGTCGTGTACAGACCATCTGTTCAGCCACCTTTGGAATATGCGCGACCATAAATATAATGGCGTTACACCTTCGCACGGTTTTCAGGTGAGTGTCGGAACACTTATGATGTGTGCGATGTTCGATGAGATGTATAAGACCGATTTTACGAAGCTCGATGTTGATGCTTGCGTCGCAAATTGGAAGAGTGCCGAGCAGGTCCGTGCCGAGGCTGAGACTTTGTTCGCTGGCGAGGCGTTTGCAGAGTTGGGCGTAACGGAGATTATGGCTAAGTATGACGACCACGAGGAGGTGCGCCGCCAGATGCAGCTGCTGAAGGATAATTGGATAGATTTGAAGGCTAAGTTGCAGGCGCAGTGTTATACTTTCGAGCAGATGTATCGTATGCTCTCTATCGTGGGTGCGCCCACAAAACCTGAGGATGTGGGTATCTCAAAGCCGCAGATGTTGGCTGATGTCCCCTTCGTACGTCATATCCGCCGCCGTTATAATATGATGGACTTGGGTCTGCGTGCCGGAACTCTCGATACGTGGGTAAACGGCGTCTTTGGTAAGGGCGGCGTTTGGGAAATAAAGTAAGAAGAAATTGCCTAACAATGCTCTTTTGGCATCTGGCTTGTCCTCGAAATGCTCATTTACGCTCAGTAAACTGTGCTTTCTCGGACTGCGACCAGCTTCAAAATAGCTATTGTTATACAATTTCTTGAAAAAGGTTGTCATACTTGACAACCTTTTTTATTTACATAACTCATATAGAATGTATTCTATTGCAGTATCCTTATCATTAAGGAAATCCTCGACCGACTGTTTTACCTTGTGGTGCGGCTCTACTCCTACCCCCTCCATTGGGAATCCTTTTGGCGAGAAATGAGGCTCTCTTGTTGGAATACGAAACCAAATGCCATATTTAGAAACAAAATTTTCGGGTCTGCAACCCGTATCCCCCGCAGTTACCTCACCAACTAATATTGCATTGCCGCTCTCTTTCAGGTCAATTGCAAAACTCTCGGCTGCAGAAAAAGTATAGTTACTTGTCAGTAAAAACAACTTGCCTTTGTATGCGTTTGGCTGTGGCGTTATATCTCCTCCAACACAATGCCTTTGAGGATTACGAACAAGATACTCGGCAATCAATCGCCCGTTACCGCTATTGCCACCACCGTTGTGGCGAACATCTATAATTAGATAAGGTAAATTTTGCACTTGTTCGTATGCTTGTTTGAAATCTTCTACAACATTGTACATCATCGACTCTATACAAATATAACCAATGCTGTCGTTGAGAATCTTATAGTACGCCTGTTGTGTGTCGCTATGTGGCCTACAATTTAATGGCAGGTTGAGAGTTATGATATCCTCATCTCTGCGTACATCGCAGGTAATAATAGAGTCTGTTTGCGATGTAAATACTCCGAGTTGGGTTCGGCGCAATCTGTAGTTTTCTGTCGAAGCAGAGGTGTATTTCTTTCTATTATTTATATATTTCTCAATCGGAGTGTTGTTGATAGCAACTATTTCGTCTTTATCGCAGAATCCGCAATTTATAAAATGTTCATTCGGTTTGGAGATAAACACTCTATCCTCCACAATTGTTGGATGATATTCTGCGGCATACATATTTAATAATACCCCTGCGTGTCCTATGTTTAATGCGGCAAAATATTCATATAGCATCATTCCGTAATCCGCCTTAGTCTGCACGTTGCTTCCTATTCGTTTGGCAAATGTGGTGTAAATAGAGTCGATGTCATACCCTTTTTGTTTGTAGAGTGAGCATTTTTCCACGACCTGGCTGTGTATGCTCTTGAAGTCTATGGCAAAATTTTCTGGCACAACGGGAATATCCGCAACGTAATATGTTTGGATTTGCTCCTGATTCGATTGGGATAAATAACTAACCAACTCCTTCTTGAAGGCGGTAACGGATAGCAGAATGGTTAAAACTAATAAGCCAACGATGGCTAAGAGCGTAATTGCAAAGTGCTTAAAGATTTTCATAATTGTAATAGTTTAGTTTGAGTGTGACAAAAATACAAAACTATCGCTACTTTGCAAAACAAAATACTATAAATTATCAAATCGCTCCATTGAAAATAAAAAAGTCTGCTCCGAAGAGCAGACTCTATTTACATCGTATAATCCTCAATATTTCTAAAGCCTAACAGTAAATCGCGTGTTGCCATTCGGCGTTTACCTGCGACCTGCAGTTCGTGGATTGCCACCCAACCATCTGCGCAGGCCACCTCAAGACTACCCTTTCCATCGGTGCGAATTGTACCAGCAGCCTCGCTGTGCTCCTTTTCGCAGAACGATACGTGGAAAATCTTTGCCGAGCCCTTCTCCTCGCCTGCGAGATACATCGGTGACCACGCCGCAGGATATGGTGACAGGCCGCGCACAAAATTAACGATGCGCTCGCCATCCCACGACCAATCAATCTTGCAATCCTCCTTGAAAATCTTTGGTGCAGGGCGGAGTGTTGCCTCGTCGATGTGCATCTGCTCGATTGGTGTATAATCCTCTGCAGCAATATGTTCTACGGTATCCACAACCAAATCACAGCCCGCCGTCATCAGTTTGTCGTACATCGTTCCGATATTGTCTTCAGGCAGGATGGGCATACGCTGCTGCCCTATTATCGCACCCTTATCAATCTCGTGGTTGAGCAAAAATGTGGTGATACCTGTCTCCTTCTCGCCATTGATAATGGCCCAATTTATAGGTGCTGCACCGCGATACTGCGGTAACAGAGAGGCGTGCAGATTAAATGTACCATACTTAGGCATTGACCAGATTATTTCGGGTAACATACGGAAGGCGATGACGATACCCAAATCGGGCTGCAGGGCCTGCATAGCCTCCACAAACTCCGGGTCGCGCAACTTCTCAGGCTGCAGGATAGGCAAGCCCAGCTCGCGTGCCGCAACCTTCACGTCGCTCTCGTGTATCTTCTGACCACGGCCAGCGGGTTTGTCGGGTGTGGTTACTACCGTTACAATATTATATCCCTCCTCCACCAAACGACGGAGTGACGCCACCGCAAATTCGGGCGTACCCATAAATACAATGCGTAAATCCTTGCCTTTCATTTTATACGTTCTTTGTTCTCTTTTTGCCTTTGCGGCCAATTAACTTTTGCCATACGGTAGATGATGTTATCTTACTCCGTATGGGTAGCCAATATGGTGCAATCTTCTCCTCTAATTGCTTATACTTGCCGTAATACCAGTCGGTATCTAACAACGAGGAGTCGTTGGTTGCCTTGATAAGTAGATATATAGCCACAGGGGTAAGCACAAACGTGGATATCCACATACCCATAAGCGGGCTCCACGTACCCTCCTCCGATGCTTTTTTGCCCGAGATACTGATGATGTAGTAAATCACAAAGAAGAATACCGAGATAACAATCGGAGTACCCAATCCTCCCTTGCGGATAATTGCACCCAGCGGAGCACCGATAAGGAAGAATATGATGACCGATACGGGCAGAGCCAACTTGTTGTGCCAGTCGTTCTTGCTCTTATATAGCTGTGTGAGCGAACTCTTTGTGAGAGTCTCATCAAAGGCAAAGGCGTTACGCGAGTTAAGCGCCTCCGAACGTGCCGTATTCCATATATCGTTACGCTTGCGTACAGGGAGTTTGGCTATCGTGTCCAAAAGGGATATATCACTAAAAGCTATACGGTTTATCTCCAGAGAATCGGTTGCGCTCATAATATCTGCATCCTTCTTGAAGATGTTGTCGCGCATAAGCGGGTCGTATGAGTTTGCCGTAGATTCGACCACAACTCGCGTTAATGAATCTATATCGCGCTGAAGCTCAGTGATATTCTTGGTCTGCGAGCCGTTAATCATATCGTTGTTGTCGTTGCGCTGGAAGTCGAAACCCTCCATTGGAATAGATATATCCTGAACGTCGAACTTATCGTGTCGCAAAACATTGTCGGTGTACCACTTGGCGTTGCGTGTATGCTGATAGTTGTCGCCATTATAGAGAGTTACCAGCAAAAACTTCTTGTCATCCGACAACCTGATGAATCCGCTCTCGGCAATGGTGGTAGTCATATTTCCTGCGGCTGAGCGGTTGTCGTATATAAGCACATTGTCCAGGCGTCCTGTAATCGGGTCTTGACGCTCAACGCGGATGCTCATATTGTCGATACCGTTGAAAAACAGTCCATCCTGAAACTCCAACACCTGCTTCTGGCGACGGATGTCAATGATGATGCTATTCATCTTCTTGTTGGCATATGGAACAAGGTTATTTACCAGAAAGAAACTGCCTATGGACATCAATCCTACCACCACAATCAGTGGCTTCATAATGCGCATAAGTGACATTCCTGCCGACTTCATCGCCTGCAACTCGAAGTTCTCACCCAGGTTACCCATCGTCATAATGGCCGCCAGCAACATTGCAAGTGGCATTCCGAGCGGAATAAGGTTGATGGTAGCATATACGAGAAGCTCGATGATAACATCCGCCCCAAGACCTTTACCCGTAAGTTCGTCAATGTAACGCCACAAGAAATTCATCATCAAAACGAACGTAATGATGAAGAAGGTCATAATCAGCGGACCCAAATAGGACTTTAGAACTAACTTATGTATTGTTTTAATACGCATTCGTCTGTTTTTTGCTTCGCAAAGATAGCAGTTTTGCGGCAATAAGTGCTAAGGTTAGCATAAATATTATGCAGGTTCCTGGCGGAATCTCCCAATTATAGCTCACGATAAGTCCTCCAACAGCCCCTGTAACGCCTATTATTGCCGCTAAAATGGTAATTTTTGCGTACGATTTTGTTATGGCGTTGGCCGTAACTGCGGGGATGGTGAAGAGCGAGAGCAGCAGCACGATTCCCATAATTCGTATAGCCAAGACAATTGTGATTGCCACGATTACGGTTAAGATGTACGATGCCGTGCGGGATGCTATGCCCTGACTTGTGGCAAAGTCGCGGTCAAAGGCCAAATACATAACGGGTCGCCACCACAATAAAGCACCTGCAATGCATAGTGAGGTAAATATGCCTAATGTTGTGATATCCTGTGTTGTAACAGTTACTATACTGCCAAACATATAACTTGCTAAATCTCCGGATGTATAACCCGGTGTCAGGCTCATAAACAGAGCGCCAATAGCCATTCCGATTGACCAAATTATTCCTATGGCCGAGTCCTCGCGTATCTTGCCTTTGTCGCTGGCCCATTCGATACCCATTGCCGATAGTATGGCAAATATCATAGCTCCACCTATGGGGTTGACTCCTGCATAGAGAGCTATGCCCAAGCCTCCGAATGAGGCGTGTGTTATGCCACCGCATAGGAATACCATACGACGGGCGACAACATACGTGCCCACGATTCCACAGGTGATACCTGCGAAGATGGCGGCGAAAAGTGCATTTGCCAGATATTGATATTCAAATATGTCGTAGAAAAACTCCATTTCACACAATAAACGTGCGCAAATTTACTTTAATTATTGGATTGATTCAAAACTTTTTTTTCGATTCCGCCAAGTTTTTATAACTTCGCACGATAAATTCGATTAAATTTTCGATTATGAAACGTCGAGTAAGTTTCCATACCTTGGGCTGTAAGCTCAATTTTTCGGAGAGTTCTACCCTCGCTCGCCAATTTGAGGAGGGGGGATTTGAGCGCGTGGGCGCAAACGAAGAGGCAGATATTTGCGTGATAAATAGCTGTTCTGTAACCGAACACGCCGACAAGAAGTGTCGCAATATAATTCGCAAGCTGCATCGCCGTAACCCGTCAGCGATTATAGCCGTTACGGGGTGCTATGCACAGCTTAAACCGTATGAGATTGCAAAGATTGATGGCGTAGATATCGTGCTGGGTAATAACGATAAAGGTGATTTATATAAACGAGTAGTTGAACTCAGTGCGCGGGGTAATGCGCAGGTATATAGCTGCGACTGTGAGCAGATTACACGCTTCTTTGCTGCCTTCTCTTCGGGTGACCGCACACGTTCGTTTTTGAAGGTGCAGGATGGCTGCGATTATAAGTGCGCATATTGCACCATTCACTATGCTCGCGGCTCAAGCCGTAATATGCCTATTGCAGAACTTGTGGCCGAGGCTGAGAAGGTAGCTGCTACGGGCCTTAAAGAGATTGTTATTACAGGTGTGAATACGGGTGATTTCGGTCGCACAACGGGTGAAAAATTTATTGACTTGTTACGTGCCTTGAATGAGGTTGAGGGTATTGAGCGCTACCGTATATCGTCTATCGAGCCGAATCTTATAACTGACGAGATAATAGAGTTTTGTGCCGCGTCACCTAAATTTCAACATCACTTCCATATACCCCTCCAAAGTGGCTCGGACCGCATACTCGGATTGATGCGCCGCCGATATACTTCGGCCAAGTTTGCCGACCGTATAGAGAAGATTCGTAAGCTTATGCCTGACGCTTTTATTGGAATTGATGTCATAACGGGTTTCCCGGGTGAAACGGAGGAGAATTTTCAGGAGACATACGATTTGTTGGCTCGCCTGAAGCCCTCGTTCCTGCATATTTTCCCCTTCTCGGAGCGTCCTGGAACGCCAGCTGTGGATATGCCCGACAAGGTGCCGTCGTATATCTCTACGCAGCGTGTGGCCCGATTGGAGGAGTTGTGCGATGCATTGCATTATGATTTCTGTGCGCAAGGCGTTGGAAAAGAGATGGATGTATTGTTTGAGAGTACGATGCGTGGCGGTATGATGTATGGTTATACGGGCAACTATATTCGAGTAAAAGCACCCTATCGCAAGGAGTTGATTAACCGCATAAGCCGTGTGAAGTTGGCCTCTATTGGCGATGATCACGATGTTATGGCCGAAATTTTAGAATAATTTAGGTTGTTAGGTGCGAAAAAACTCGTTTCGATAAATTTTTATTGCTATATTTGCATAATTAGCATAAGTAGTATTTGTTATGACCGGTATTCGCAAAAGAATCACAATCGGATTTTTGAGTATCATCGTGTTACTCTTCTTTTCGGGATTGGTATCGTTGTTCGAGCTTAACCATATGAGTGCCGATATTGATGTTATCTTGGCAAGCAATCGCAAGAGTATAGCCATCTCGGAGGGTATGCTCGACGCAATTCGTGCCAATGACCGCGCTGTGATAAGTTATGCCGTATTGCGCGACACCACCTACGTGGATTCGTGTCGTATGCGTCTGTTGGACTTCTCAACGCAAATTGAGCAGGCACGTCGCGAGACATTCAACTCGGCCGCCTCGCTCTTTGACTCGCTGGAAGCCTCGGCAGGACGTCTGAATGGCGTTGTGGAGCAGTTGCGCAAGAGTCGTAAGGTTGAAAACAGCCTGTTGCCTGACTCTGTGTGGGGCGGAGGTGCGACGTATGATGGTACGGTGTGGTATGACGAGGAGTATATGCCCGTTTACAATATGGCGAGTGGTCAGATTTTGCGGATGTTGTCGTATGCACAAAGTTCGCTCACACCCCGTGCTGAGCGCCTTAGTCGCAATGCCTATCGTGCTGTAACGCCGGTGTTTATCTCATTGGTGGTGATGATTGTAATCCTGCTGATGTTCTACTACTTCATTATGATTTACGCCGTGAAGCCCATCGTTGAGATGAATAAGAGTCTGGGCGATTGGATTCGATATAAGTTGCCATTCTCCATAAAGGCGGAGTGCCGCGATGAGCTGGATGAGCTGAAGGGCAAGATAGAGTCTGTAACAAATAACGCCAAGTTACCCAAATAGTTATGCGATTTAGTGTTGTCATAAGATACATTGGTATGGTGCTGTTGGTGCTGGCTGCATTTATGCTGGCGTCGGCCGGTATATCTTATGTCAATAATGTTGATTCGTCATACTCACCTTTGGTGATGTCGTCACTGCTGACGCTGCTCATAGGCTGTTTTCCGCTTATTTTTGTGCCTCGCTCGGACCGTATCTCGCAAAAGGAGGGATATTGTATCGTTGTCGGCGCGTGGGTTGTGGCAAGTGTTGTGGGAATGTTCCCCTACCTTATGTGGGGAGGAGAGTTTACGCCAATAAATGCCTGGTTTGAGAGTGTGTCGGGATTTACTACTACGGGTGCATCTATCTTAAACGATATTGAGGCTTTGCCGCGCGGATTGCAGTTCTGGCGTATGGCTACTTGCTGGATTGGAGGTATCGGCGTTGTGATGTTTGCATTGGTGATTCTTCCTTCAATCGGAAAGAGTAAGATGATGCTCTCAAACTTTGAACTTTCGTCGCTGGCAAAGGATAATTTTAATCTATACCGTACCCCTACCGTTGTGCGTATTGTGCTTTCGGTTTATGTGGGATTGACGGTGGTCACTACCCTGCTGCTTAAGTTATCTGGTATGACTTGGTTTGACTCTCTGTGTCACGCTATGTCGGCCTGCAGTACGTGCGGATTCAGCACTAAGAATCTGAGTATCGCTTGGTTTGACTCCGCCTGGGTGGAGATTGTGCTTATGGTGGCGATGGCAACATCGGGTATCCATTTCGGGTTGATATTTGCTACTCTTACACGCCAGAAAAATAATATCTTCCGCTCGGAAATCACCCGAACCTATTTCTCGGTGATAGGTATATCAGCTATGCTGATTGCCGTTAGTTTGTGGCTGGGAGATATATACCCTACTCTGTTTGGGTCGATTAGAAAGGCACTGTTCCACACCGTGTCGCTGATAACGACAACGGGATTTGCTACGGCTGATTGTAATACGTGGACATCGTTTGCTATCCTGATACTAATCTTCTGCTCTATTGTGTGCGCTTGTGCAGGCTCAACGTCGGGCGGTTTGAAGATGGACCGTTTGTTGATGGCTGTAAAGATGTTGCGTAATCGCCTTAGCTCGCAGCAGCACCCCAATGCCATTATTCGTACAAAGGTGGATGGCGTGCCACAGGATAAGGATATACTCAATGGCGTGATGGTCTATATCGTTGCTTATATGATACTTATCCTAATAGGAGTATTCCTTAATACTCTGTTTGGTGCAGACCTTATGACGGGTTTCTCGTCATCTGTGGCGTGTATAGGTAACGTAGGTCCCGGTTTTGGCGAGGTGGGAACGATGGATAACTACTCGCTGATGCCTTCAATTACAAAGTTTAACCTGACGATGCTGATGTTGTTCGGTCGTCTTGAGATATTCGGATTGATTCAACTTTTCTTTATAAGATGGTGGAGATGATAAAGAGTAAACTTATCGTGTCGGGCCTGCTGTTTGCCGTTATGAGTGTAGCTACGGCACAGGCGCAGATAGTTACGGCGCGAATACCCGAACTTGAAACAAATGAGACATATATGTCGCTGATGCGCAATGACGCTCGTCTGCGAATTAAGACCGACTCATTGATGAGTGTGGTGCGACAACTGCGTGGCGAACTAAACCGCAATGCTGAGGAGCGTGATTCGCTTGCGCAGCTGCGCTCGGACTCTATCGCGGTTATACTGAACGACACAGAGGCTGCCATATATGCAATGCGTTCGCAGAAGATTAAACTTATCGACCAGATAAACACCATCGAGCAGGAGCACGTTCTCTCGTCGTTGGGTAATATTGGTGAGGCGCAGAGTGCCGCATCGTCGGGGTCTATATATGCAAATGCGTATTTCCAGAAGAGTATTGATACGGAGGATTTTAAGGCTCTGATGTCGTCGCACGGCAAGGAGGCCACCGCCAATAAGCACGCACAGGCTTATGTGAAGAATTACACCCGCATCAAGGAGTTGTATGATAAGTATGTGCAGGCACAGACCGAGTCCGATGCGGAGAATATATACACGGAGTTATCTGCGGTCGTTGATGAGAATATGGTCTTGGAGCGTCAGCTAACCAAGCTGTGGAACGAGATTTACGACCAGAAGAGCTATGTCTATTCATATTTCCTTGAGAAGGAGGGTCGTGAGGATATTCTGGAGATTACAGAGAATATGATGTCCGAGGCGCAGCAGGAGAAGTTGCAGTCGATAGATAACTGTATCTCCGAGTCGTTGGCGGATTATCGCTTGCAGAAGCCTATTGTACTTAATTATGAGGTATATGTGGCAAAACTGTTAAACCTTACATCGGCTATCGACTCTCTGTCGAATGCTTCGCGTGCTGTGCGACAGATAGATTATCGCTTGCCGAAGATTGATATTGAGCGTCGTTCGTTTGTGGATTATCAGGCTATTGAGTTTAGCCAGCGTAGTCCGTATAATACCTCTAACCCTATACCCGACTGCATCGTGTATGAGTATGGTACGATATATCGTATTTTGCTGGGTACTTTCAAGTATAAGCAGGCGGTATCTATTTTCCGTAATGCCTCACCGCTTTGTGTTGAGAAACTGGAGGATGGTCGCTTCAGCTATTATGCAGGAGGTTTTCACTCGCGTGCCGAGGCTGAGAAGGCTGTTGAGGTGCTGAAGAAGAAGGGATTCCGTAATCCGCAGGTGGTTGAGTGGTGTGACGGATATAAGACCAATATCTCGGAGGCCGGTGAGTCTGTGTCGTTCCGCTTGGTGATTTCAGGTGCCGCATTGGATGATACGGCGCGCGAAATTATTGCCGAGATGGCACCCGATTGTGAGCTGTCGCGTCTCTCGGAGAATAATTTTATTATTGGAATGTTTGCCAGCCGCGCAATGGCCGACCGTGTGGCGCAGGCTGTGTGTAAGTGTGACCCTGCTCTGGTTATTAATATCGAGGAGATACGACCTGAGGAGGATGAAGAGGAGGAATAGATGTTAAACCAATAAATATTGTGACTATGGGACTTATTGCGTTTCTTGTCTTGCTAGGAGCCTTTTTCCTTGTTGCAGAGCTTGTTTTTCTGCCGGGATTGACCTTTGGCTTGGTGTTGTCGTTGCTCGGATATGGCGCAGCAATATATCTCGGCTTTGCTCGTCTTGGCTTTGTCGGAGGTGTTGTTACCATTGTTGTGGTTGTGGCTCTTTCGTTGTTGGTTACGGTGATTTCGTTGCGAGCAAAGACGTGGCAGCGTCTGGCCCTTAAGGATAAGGTTACGGGTCAGAGTATGGCTACCCCATCGGTTGATGTAAATATCGGAGCGCGTGGCCGTTGTGTGTCACGACTTTCACCAATGGGTAAGGTAAATATCGATGGTAAGGTGTACGAGGCCAAGTCGGTGGATGCATACATTGACCAGCGTAGCGAGGTGGAGGTTGTCGGCTTTGAGAATTTTACGGTAATAGTAAAAAAGATTGATTAGCCGCAACGTTGTATAGTAGTGTAAAACCTTAAAATAAATACGATTATGAGTGAATTTCAAATTGGATTCATAGCACTTGTCGGTGTACTTGTGCTGATTGCTATCTGGATTATATTTTACTTTATTCCCGTGGGATTGTGGTTCTCGGCGTTGGTGTCGGGCGTGAAGATTAACCTTCTGCAACTCTTCCTTATGCGTTGGCGTCGTGTGCCGCCCGGAGTTATCGTGTCGTCAATGATTGAGGGTACAAAGGCGGGACTTAGCCTGGATGCTAACGAGCTTGAGGCCCACTACTTGGCGGGTGGTAATGTTACGAATGTTGTACACGCGTTGGTGTCGGCACAGAAGGCAAATATCAACCTCGATTTCAAGATGGCTACGGCTATCGATCTGGCGGGTCGTGATGTGTTTGAGGCTGTGCAGATGTCTGTAAATCCGAAGGTTATCAACACCCCTCCCGTTGCTGCTGTGGCTAAGGATGGTATTCAGCTTATCGCGAAGGCACGTGTTACGGTGCGTGCTAATATCAAGCAGTTGGTCGGCGGTGCTGGCGAGGAGACTGTTTTGGCGCGCGTCGGTGAGGGTATCGTATCCTCTATCGGTTCGGCTATGTCGCACAAGATTGTGTTGGAGAATCCCGACTCTATCTCTCGCGTGGTGCTGGAGAAGGGTTTGGATGCAGGTACAGCATTTGAGATTCTTTCGATTGATATCGCTGATATTGATGTAGGTAAGAATATTGGTGCGCAGCTGCAGATGGACCAGGCCGATGCCGATAAGAATATTGCGCAGGCTAAGGCTGAGGAGCGTCGTGCTATGGCTGTGGCTTTGGAGCAGGAGAATCGTGCTAAGGCTCAGGAGGCACGTGCGAAGGTTATCTTGGCCGAGGCTGAGGTGCCATTGGCTATGGCCGAGGCATTTAGAAATGGTAATCTGGGTATTATGGATTACTACAAGATGAAGAACATTATGGCCGATACGCAGATGCGTGATGCCATCTCGAAGAGTGATAAGAAGTAGTGAGAAAGAACCTAAAACTTGTATAATATGATTAAAAAACTTTCATTATTAATTGCGGTGTGTGTGATGTCGCTTGGTGCGGCATTTGCACAGACTATAGACAAAATTGAGCCCTTATTCTGGTGGGCAGGGATGAAGAATCCCGAGTTGCAGCTTATGGTATATGGCGAGAATATCGCTAACTACCGCCCCTCTATCTCGTATGAGGGTGTTGTGATGAAGAGTTGCGTGACGTTGGAGAGCCCCAACTATATGCTTCTTTATCTCGATATCTCTAAGGCTCAGCCTGGTACGTTCGATATCGTCTTCCAGGATGGTAAGAAGAAGTTTACCTATCCTTATGAGTTGAAGCAGCGCAAGGATTCTACCGACGATATTCAGGGCTATGACTCATCTGATGTGTTGTACCTGGTTATGCCCGACCGCTTTGCTAACGGTGACCCCTCAAACGACCAGATTGAGATGGGTGCAGAGTATCAGGTTGACCGCTCGAAGTTTATGGCACGTCACGGAGGTGACTTGAAGGGTATCGAGGACCACCTGGATTACCTTGTTGATTTGGGTGTTACAGCAATCTGGCTCAACCCCGTGTTGGAGAACGATGCTCGTGGCGGCTCATATCACGGCTACTTCTCAACCAATATGTATCAGGTTGACCGCCGCCTGGGTGGCAATGAGGATTATTGCCGCTTGATCCAGAAGGCTCACGACAAGGGTCTGCGCGTGGTGATGGATATCATCTTCAACCACATTGGCGGTAATCACCCCTGGGTGCTTGACCCTCCTGCAAAGGATTGGATTAACGAGAGCCCCTCACGCCGCGGTAACCACCAGAAGTCTGTCTTCTACGATAACTACGCTTCGAAGTATGACTCTGACGTGATGAAGTATTCTGGGTTCCAGGTAGATATCAACCAGGCAAATCCTCATATCTCTAAGTATCTGATTCAGAACACCATCTGGTGGATTGAGTATGCTCGTATCGATGCTATTCGTCAGGATACTTACCCCTATGCCGATTACGATATGATGCGTCAGTGGAACTTGGACGTTATGGCCGAGTATCCTCAGTTTAATATCGTAGGTGAGGTGTGGACCGAGCACGCTATTGGCACATCGTGGTGGCAGAAGGATAGCCCGCTCAACAAGAATAACACATACCTAAAGTCTGTTATGGACTTTGCGTTGATGGGTATGGCCAGCGACGTATTTAACGATAAGTCGGAGAATGGTAGTCTGGGTCGTATCTACGACCATTTGGGTTACGACTTCGTATATGCCGATATTAAGAACTTGCTGCGTTTCTTGGAGAACCACGACACCAGCCGCTTCCTGCGTACTGCACCTGAGAATTTGGATGCCTTTAAGCAGGGTACAGCGTTCCTGCTCACAATCACAGGTACTCCGCAGGTTTACTACGGTTATGAGTTGTTGATGAATGGCTCGACAAGCAGCCCCGGTGGCGATGGTAATGTTCGTCTGGATGTTCCTGGTGGCTGGCCTGGTGATACACAGAATTGGTTTACAGCCGAGGGTCGTTCCGAGATGCAGAATGAGGCGTGGAACTATATGAGCGCACTGCTCCACTGGCGTCAGAACAATAAGGTTATCTCTGATGGCGAGATGAAGCACTTTGTTCCGCAGAATGGCGTTTATGTATATGAGCGTTATTTGGGCGATAAGAATGTTATGGTCTTCATCAATGGTGCTAATAAGGAGGTTACAATCAACCTCGACCGCTATGCCGAGTCAATAAAGGGCCAGAGCTACGGCGTTGATGTTGTAACCAAGCGCAACGTACAGATGGGTAAGGAGCTTAAGATGGCTCCCAAGGAGGTGCTTGTTCTCGATATGAAGAAGTAATATCGCAGTTGTAAAAGTTGTTACCCCGAAGGTGTTTTGACGCTTTCGGGGTAATTTTTTTGAGGTTTGGATAATAAATAAACGTCCAAAACGTTTGCTAATTGGTGCGATTTAACTTTTGAGCGAGAAATAATTGGCTTTTAGTTGCTGAAAATCGCAGGTTTTTTGGTATATTTGCCGATATTTTGTGAACGATTTTAGATAAAGGAAATATATGAAGACTCTTTTTCGAGGTATTATCTTTGCTTTGGTGAGTGCAATGCTCTGTACATCAGTGCTTTCGTCGTGTACTGAGAACGAGGAGTATGATTTGCTCTTCGACCTGCCCGGTCAGATTGTTACGGAGTTTGATGCTACGATTGTAGTTCCTTTCTCATCGCGTAACATCGCGAGTGTAACCGTTTCGTCTATTCCCGACGGTTGGACTGTTGAGAAGGTGGATTTGGTTGCCAGAACAATTACCATTAAGGCTCCTAAGGCATTTGCTGACGATGAAAACAATATCGAGGAGAACGGATTGCTTAACTTGCGCGGTTACACTCCCGCTGGTACATCTATCTTGGCATCGTCTTATCTCTCGTTGTTGAATCAGCACGTCGATTTGTCGGATAAGTATTCAAACAGCTATGTTATCTCACAGAAGAATACCCGTTATACAATCGATTTGACTCATAAGGGTGAGAGTTCGGAGACAATCAAGCCCTATGGTGCTTATGTTGCGTGGCAGACTTCTGAGGACTTGTTGAATTACAGTAGCTATGACGATGCAACAGGTAAGTTTACCTTCTTCATTGGCAACGAGGAGATTAAGGATGATAACGACAATGTGATTGACACTCGTGTTCCCGATGGAAATGCGTTGATTATCGCATACGATGACGATGCTAATACGCTTTGGAGCTGGCACGTATGGGTTACAGGCTCGGATGTGGAGGCTTCGGCAATCAAGACTTCGGTTGGTACATTTATGGATCGCAACTTGGGTGCATATCACAATAGCAATGGCTCTATGAAAGCCGACGATATCTATCGCTCATACGGTATGTATTATCAGTGGGGTCGCAAGGAGCCGTTTGTACGCCCCGTTGACTATAAGTTCTCTGGCGATAACGACCAGGCGTTGAGTAACTATTTGGGCTCGACGGTGAAGATTCACTATGTAAATAATGAGGATAACGAGGAGGTCGGTACTGAGACTTATGCTATGGAGAATCCTATGAGCTACGTTCTCGGCTCGAAGGATAATGCCTACGACTGGATTTACTCATCTCACAACGACAACCTTTGGACTTCTGGCGCCAAGAGTGTAAATGACCCCTGCCCTCGTGGCTGGCGAGTGCCTGATGGTGATGTGTTCGAGGCATTTGATATTGACGAGGCAGAGGATTTGGATGCTTTGGCAAATGTCCGTAATATGTATGGCTGGCATATTGTAGATAAGGCAACGGGTGTAAAGATGTTTATGCCAGGTGCTGGTCGCCGTAGCTTCGAGACGGGCGTTCTTACCAACATTAACAATTACGGTTATGATAATGTGCCTATGCCTTGGACGGGTTATTATTGGACTGCAGGTGTGGGTAATGATGATAAGGCTAAGGCTCGTTCGATGTTCTTTGATTTGAATACTACCCGTGCGGTGAATAACCGCTATGAGGCTGGTAAGGAGATGTATCGAGCCAATGCAATGCAGATTCGTTGCGTGCGTGACGAGTAACGAGCAAATAAAATTATAAAAGAGCAGGAATCCGCTAAAGATTCCTGCTCTTTTGTTCTACCCTATTCGTTCCGTCCTGCGGATTGGTTGTTGTCGGTTGCAAATTCTGCTCTATTGATATCGGGAACTTCGCGGTGACTACACTCTCCATCGTCGCCCAAACAGGATGTCGCAAGGAGAATAGTGGCTGTAAGTGTGAAAAATCGTCTTGCGGAGAGTCGTAATAAGTAGAATAGAAAGACCTTCATATTATATATATGTATTAAAATTAACCCTCCGCATCGACGGAGGGTTTTAGAGTTACTGCTTTGCATTCATTAGCTCGCGCACAAGCGTTATGTTGTAAGCCGCCTCGCTTACTCCGGCACGTTGTGCCTGCTCAAATAGATTTAGTGCCTCAGCATAATTGCCCTGCGACATAGCCAATATTCCTCGTGAATTTATAGCCTCAGGCATATTGGTGGGTAACCCCTGAAGGTACTGCGCTGCTTTTGCGTAATCGCCGTTAGCCATAGCTACGTTGGCGGCATTTACACGCGCCTCGGGCGATTGCGGGTAATTCTCAACGGCAAGCAGTATAATCTCATCCCACTCCTTGCTACCCTTCTCGTAGGTGAGAGCAATCAGATATATATCCTCCAGCGAAAGCTGCGATGGATTGTTCTGCAATATTCGTTTGGCCTCGTTGACGCTTAGGTCACGCTTCTTGTGTTTGATGGTTATGTCAGTCATACGCAGCTTGGGATACCAACTCCTGAGCATAAACTCATACTCAACGGGGTACTTCTTGCGAATGGCGCTATTCTTATCTGCGGCACTTATCGAGGTGTCATCAATAATGGCTGTTATGCCCTGCCAATTCTCGATGTAGGTGTCGTTTAACAGACGTTTAACCTCGTCCCAGTTGGCTGGATATGAGTGTACAATCACATCTGTTGTTGCGCTTAAGTTATTGTTGGCTAAATACTTTTTGATAGACTCGGCACGGCGTGCGGCCAACGCTTTGTTGAACTCGTAAGGGCCTTCGGGTGATGCGTATCCCGTGAGATGTATCTCCTTAATATCGCTACTGTTGGCCAGAGCCTTGCGAAGCTCGTCAATCTGCTCTTTGTTGTCCATAAATGATGCGTTGATATTACTCTGATTTACGGCAAAGAGAATATCAATACTGCTCTGCTCGGACTGTGTAGCATCGCTTGTTGTAGGTATTGCGTATGCCATACGGGGAAGGGTGCTAATGCTCGATGTGGGAGTCGTAGTCAATGGCTGACTCTGTGGCTGCGAAATCTCCGCTATTGCAATCAGCTCCTCGCTTAGGGCTGCATCGTGACAACTTGTCCACTCCTCACGCAATATCAACTCCGAGTTATCCATCCACGCCTCGTATGGCACCTGCACGTCGTATTCGGTGGCCTGCTCGGTGCGGTTGTAGCGGCGTATGTATGTGTTTGTCGGGTCCACGAACTCCATCTCTTCTCGCTTATGGACGATGCTGCGACGACGACCGTCAATAACCACCGCCGGCAGTTGGTATATCTCGTTGCCGTTTGTGACAATGGGTGTTATCTGCAACGAACGGTTGGAGCGTACGTGTAAGTCGCTCATATCGAGAGTCATTCCTACATTGAGGTGGTTGCCCGAACGCTCCATCTCTATGTCGCTGATTCTTACACCGTTTGTTGTAACGGCATTTTGCGCTTGTGAGGCACTTATGGATAGTGCTGCGACACAGACGATAAATAAATTCTTGTAAATCTGTTTCATAGTATGCCGTTTTTAGAATAGATACACAAATGATATGGCGAGTTTTGTTATGCCCCAATAATCTTTATCGCCATCGGTGAGAATCTTGTCGTTGCAATCCGTACAGCTGTACTGGTCATACCAAGCGTGCGCATAACCCACGCCGACCTCAGCCTCAAGATTCCAATGTTTGCCGAGCATCCACGCATATCCGTAGGCTATACCACCACCGAGGGCGTGACCTTTATAGCGATAATTCTCCAATCCATCCCAAATGCTGAATGGGAAGAACGACAGATTACCGATGTTGAATCCGCCTCCGACCATATGCACGCCCAAGAAGTGACCGTTGAAGCGTTCGCAGGTCCACCAGCGAAACTCAGGCTGTACGAGCCAGTGTTTCCACTTGCGGTTGTGAGAGAATGTAAAGGGATTGAATCCTGCCGAGATGTCGAGCGTTGTCTGCTTGCCCAATCCTATCTCTACGCCCAGGTTGGGCGATGCGGATGCCCAGTATAACAAGTTGGTTTTGATACCAACAACTTGGGCATCGACTTTTCCGATGAATGCGGCCATAGCCAGCATTAGAAGTAGTAATTTTCTCATAGTTTGAAGATTGCCAATTAATCCAATCAGCTATATTCAAACTTTGCACCAAAATAGCGTTTGGCGCCAGAGAAAATCCAATAAAAACAGATTACCTATTTATTAAAACAGCAAATTTACACCTTGCAGGGCCAGTAGCATTAGCAGATAGCGGACAAACTTGCCGACAAACATCGTGGCAGTTGTGAGATATACGTTGGCGCGCATAAGACCTAACAGAACGATTATAACCTCGCCAACCCACGGCAATACACCAAATACACCCATCCACGCGCCGTATTTTCTCACGAATCTATCTACGCGCTCCATCTTTGTGTGGTCGATTTTGAGCCATCGCTCAATCCATTGCATATTGCCCAGATAACCAAGCCAATAGCATATCAATCCGCCGAGCGTATTACCAACGGAGGCCGATATAAGGCATACAATCGGGTCGGCACCCATCTGTACCAAGACAGTGAGTACCAGCTCCGAACTGAATGGCAATATGCTGCCCGCCAACAGAGCGGACAGGAAAAGGCCAATGTAGCCCCATTCGACAAAAAATTGTGCTATGGCATCCATTTGAAATAATAATTATGCAAAAATAGTGATTTTTTTGTATATTTGCGTCGATAGCCTTTCGAACATTTGCGTCGAAGGGATTGCGTGTGTTAAACTTGCACCGTAGATAGGTGCCCTAAACAGTGTGTGATGAAGAAATTAGTTTGCCTATTGGTGGCAATCCTGAGCCTTGTATGTGTAGAGGCTCAAATTACAACCGCCTCTCTGCGCGGTGTTGTTAAAAATCAATCAAATGAAGTATTAGTCGGCGCAACCGTCGTGTTGTCGCATCCCGTTACGGGACAATCCTATGCCGTGGCTGCTGATGTGCAGGGACGATATTCGTTGCACGGAATACGTCCTGCGGATGGCTATGTGCTGGAGGTTAGCTATGTGGGTTATGCAACCTATGTGGAAGAGTCGTTGACGATGCGTGTGGGTGACGTGCGTGTCGAGGAGATTGTTTTGCAGGAATCTGCGACCCTGGATGAGGTTGTGGTTACGGCACAAATGGCTCAGTCGGGAGATATTGCGGGTAAGTTTGATGAAGAATTTATCTCAAATATGCCGACCGTGTCGCGCTCTCTTTATGATGCGGTGAGATTGTTGCCGCAGGCCGTTGCAACGAAGAGTGGCGGTATGTCATACGGAGGTGTAGCTAATCGCTATAACGCATTTATGGTCAATGGTGTAGCTAATAACGATATGTATGGTTTATCGTCGTCGGGTACCAATGGCGGCTTGTCGAATGCTAACCCCGTGGCGTTGGATGCTATTGAGCAAATTGAGGTCGCGGTGGCGTCGTACGATGTGCGTATGAGCGGCTTTGGTGGCGGTGCAATAAATGCTATTACCAAGTCGGGAACAAACGAGTTTAAGGGAAGTGCATATACCTATTATAATAATCAGGATCTCTATGGCACTACGGCGGGTCGCAATGTCGCTAACCGTAAGAAGCTGGAGCAACAATCAACACAGATTTATGGCGTAACGCTGGGTGGCCCGATTGTTAAGAATAAGCTCTTTTTCTTCGTTAGTGGTGAGTATAATCTCGATAGCTCTCCATCCTCTTATTATTTGGGATATGATGGCGTGGCGTTGGATGGCGCGGAGCTGGATAGAATATCAAATCGTTATAAAACCCTGACTGGTTATGATGGCGGTGGTACGGGTCTAAGAGATGTACAGCAACGCTCGGGCTCGCTGTTGGCCACGCTCGACTGGCATATAAACGACCATAATAGATTGTCGGCGAGTTATAGCTTCTTGGATGCACGAGCAGAGGAGTATGCCAACTCTTTGACCTCGTTTACCTTCAACGGCTCGGGCTATGCCAATTATAGTACAGCTCACCATCTTGCATTGTCGTTGGAGTCGCGTATCTCGGACCGTATCCATAATACGTTGCGTGTTGGTTTTTCGCGCGTGGGTGATGGTCGTGAGCCTGATGTCAAGGGCGATTTGCCGAGTGTGATAATCCGTAATGCAGGTAGTACGGGAGGCGTTGCAATTAACATTGGAAATAATCGTTATGCGGGCGTCAATAGCTTGAGCCAAAATGTGTTGACGCTGACGGATGACTTTATTGTCGAGCGAGGCGCGCACTCCGTAACGGTGGGTATGCATCACGAGTTTTACAATATCCACAATCGTTATCTCGCCAATGCTTATGGCACTTATACCTATAACTCTGTAGAGGATTTTGAGAATGACTTAGCTTCGGTTTACGAGTATAATTACACCGACCCCGAAGTTACGGGAACAACTACGTGGGGCCCGAGATTCCGCGCTGCGGAGCTGAATTTCTATCTGCAGGACCGCTGGGCACTGGGGCGTGGCTTGCAGCTTACGTATGGCTTGCGAGCTACCCTGCCGCTGATTTTCAATAAGCCTACTCCGAATGAGGATTTCAATTCGGGAGATATTTCCCGCAGGTATGGAGTTCGTATTGGCGACGTGCCCAAGGCGCAACTTCTGCTCTCGCCGCGCGTGGGATTGTCGTGGAGAAAGGATTACGCCTCTGGACAGTTGTCGGTTGATGGTGGCGTTGGTGTCTTTACGGGTCAGGTGCCTTTTGTGTGGATTGTAAATAACTATTCAAATACGGGCGTTGAGCAGAAGGGACTGCGCCTGACGGCAAAAACCGATGGTGGCAAGATTGTGGAGTCGGCTGCTGGATTCTCGGTGAAGCCCTCGCCTACTATGCAGTCAAATACGCGTTTTATGCTTAATGCTATGAATCGCAAGTTCCGTTATCCGCAGAACCTGAAGGCGAGCCTTGCTGTTGGTTTCTTGACCAATGATGGCTGGCAGCTGCGAGCCGAGGCGCTCTATACAAAGACTCTGCATAATGCCGTATTCCGTAATTTGGCTATCGAGCGTACGGGCGAGAGCCTTTATCTTGTGTCGGGTAATGAGGATTCGGCGTTGTCGCTAAACCGCACCACGACAAATGATTATTCGGCGGTCTATTATCTCGATAATACCTCGCGTGGATATTCATATTCACTTTCGGGTAGCGTAGCGAAGAGTTTTTCGTGGGGTTTGTCGCTGATGGCGTCATACGTCTTTGGCCATTCGTATGCCGTGTGTGATGTTCCATCTACGTCGTCGTCAAGTAATTGGAGTCGTACCTACGCGTTGGATTTGAACGATGTCCCGCTATCGTTTTCGGCCTATGATATTCCGCATAAAGTATCTTTGGCAGCGTCATATCATAAGCGTTATGCGAAATTATTCGATGTCAGCGCAGGTTTGGTCTATCAGATGACCTCCGGCCAGCGATATTCGTTGTGCTTTGGCGAGAGCGTAGATTTTAATGGCGACGGAGCCTACGGCTCAACGCTGATGTATATCCCGACAGAGGCAGAGATGCAGACGATGCGTTTTGCCGATGAGACATCGCGTGAGAGGTGGAATGCATTTATTGAGCAGGATAGCTATTTGCGAAATAACAGAGGTCGTTTTGCTGAGCGTAACTCGATGCAGGCACCCGCCGAACATCGTATAGATTTGCACCTTGCTCACGGCTTCTACTTTGGTGCGCAGTCTGGCCGAAAATTGGAGATTTCGCTCGATGTTATGAATCTCGGAAATCTCATTTGTCGCCATTGGGGAACCTATTATAATGTGTCGGGAGTCCGCTTGCAGCCCGTGACGGTAACGGCCGTAGAGAATGGAGAGATGGTGTACCGTTTTACGGGAGCAACGCCCTCTGCCGATGATTTGTTGTCGCGCTGGAGTATGCAGCTCGGGGCACGCGTCGTGTTCTAATAATAAGAGGGCCAAGAGAGTGAAAAATAATGTGTAAAAAAGTATGAAAAACAGGCGCTCTATTTGGAAAATTTTTCTTACCTTTGCAAGAAATAAATTGGTCGGTATGAATAAGCAGAATAACATATCTCCGTTGTTAGCGAAGTATCGCGAGGCGAACAATTCGGATGGTTGTTTTTCTATTTCTATTACCGTTATTCAAAACGACGTAACAACTGTTTTTATTTGTTAATATATTGGGCGACTGTTTGGTCGCCCTTTTTGTAAATAGATATGAATACAAGAATACTCCTTAAAGGTGGCACCGTGGTGCGTAATGGTCTGATTGAGAGGACGGATGTATATGTAGTAGATGGTAAAATCGCACGCGTAGCGGCAGACGTTCAGCCCGCTGAGGGTGATAAAATCTACGATTGCACAGGCCTTACCATTATGAGCGGTTTGGTCGATTTGCACGTGCATCTGCGTGAGCCCGGATTCTCTTCAAAGGAGACTATTGCAACGGGTACGGCAGCTGCGGCACACGGCGGATTTACAACCGTATGTTCTATGCCTAACCTCGCTCCGGCACCCGATACAATGGAGAATTTGCAGCAGCAGTTGGATATCATCGAGCGTGACGCTGTGATTAAGGTACTGCCCTATGCTACCATCACACGTAAGCGTGCAGGTGACGAGCTTGTGAACTTTGCCGAGCTAAAGCCCTATGTTGCAGGTTTCTCGGATGATGGTACTGGCGTGCAAACTGAGGAGGTTATGCGTCAGGCTATGGTCGAGGCTGCAAAGACAGATACAATCATTGCAGCGCACTGCGAGGTGGATGAGTTGTTGCGTGGCGGATATATTCACGATGGTGAGTATGCTGCAAAGAATGGCCACCGTGGTATCTGCTCGGAGAGCGAGTGGAAGCAGGTGGAGCGCGATATTGAGCTGGCTGCGGAGGCGGGTTGCCGCTATCACGTTTGTCATATCTCGACAAAGCAGACCGTTGAACTGATTCGTCAGGCAAAGGCTCGTGGTGTGAAGATAACCTGCGAGACAGGCCCCCACTACCTTACGATGTGCGATATGGATCTCAAGGAGGAGGGACGCTTCAAGATGAATCCCCCGATTCGCTCGGCTGAGGATAGAGATGCACTGATTGCAGGTTTGCAGGATGGCACGATTGACGTTGTGGCTACCGATCACGCACCTCACACTGCGGAGGAGAAGTCGCGCGGTTTGGAGCGTAGTGCAATGGGTGTTGTAGGTATCGAAACATCATTTGCTGTAATCTATACCAAGCTGGTTAAGGCGGGCATTATCTCGCTTGAGAAGGCTGTGGAGGTGTTGGCTGAGGCTCCCCGCAAGATATTCAAATTGGGCGGAGGCCTGAAGGAGGGCGAGGCAGCCGATATCGCGGTATTCGACCTCGAGAAGGAGTTTACGGTTGACCCCGATACCTTCCTTTCGAAGGGTCGCAGCACCCCGTTTGAGGGCTGGCAGTTGCAGGGCGAGTGCTGCTTGACACTTGTTGATGGCCGCGTTGCGTATGAAAGAAAATAGGTAAAACAAATAATATAAATCAAATTAAACGAATGAAACCATTTACAAAAAAGTTAGTTCTTGAGAACGGTCGTGAGTTCCTCGGCTATGGCTATGGTGCCAACGTGGAGCGTGTGTGCGATATCGTTTTCAATACTTCGGTGGTGGGTTATCAGGAGATTCTCTCTGACCCTTCGTGTGTGGACCAGATTGTAGTGATGGCCTACCCGTTGATTGGTAACTACGGTATCACCGACGAGGACTTCGAGTCAAAGACTCCGCAGATTGGCGGTATGGTTGTACGCGAGTGCAACGAGAATCCTTCAAACTTCCGTTACACCAAGACCTTCTCGGAGACATTGGAGGAGGCTGGTATCCCCTGCATCGCAGGAGTTGATACCCGTATGATTGTACGCATTATCCGTGACGAGGGTTCGCAGCGTGCTGCTATCGTGAATATTGACACAACTACCGAGCAGGCTCTGGAGATGATTAAGAATACTCCCCTGCCGACAAATCAGGTAGCCAAGGTCAGCAGCCGCAAGCGCTGGTTCTCACGTACGCCTAATCATAAGTACGACATCGTGGCTGTAGATTGCGGTATCAAGCATAGCATCATCAGCCAGTTCACCAGTCGTGGTTGCAACGTAACGGTTGTACCTTACAACACCACTCTGGAGGAGATTATGGCATTCAATCCCGATGGTATCTTTATCTCTAACGGACCCGGTAATCCCGAGGAGCTTGAGAATGTCGTGGAGTTGATTCGTCAGGTGGAGGGCAAGATTCCTTTGCTGGGTATCTCACTCGGTATGGAGCTTATCGCGTTGGCTTATGGCGCCAAGGTTTATAAGATGAAGTGTGGCCACCACGGCTGCCCTGCTGTTCGTACGCTCGCTACGGGTCGTATCGATATGACATCTCAGAACCACGATTACGCTGTGGATGCCGCATCACTCGCAGGTACACGCTTGGTGGTTACCCACGAGAATGTGCTGGATAAGAGCGTAGAGGGTATCGAGTGCGCAGAGGATAAGATGTATGCTTTGCAGTTCCACCCCGAGAGCGCTCCGGGCCCGCAGGATTGCACATATCTTTTCGATAAATTCATTAAACTGATGGAGGAGAAACAAAATGCCTAGAAGAACAGATATTAAGAAAGTAATGGTAATCGGCTCAGGTCCGATTGTCATTGGTCAGGCTGCAGAGTTCGATTATGCAGGAACACAGGCGTGCTTGGCACTTAAGGAGGAGGGCTACGAGGTTATTCTCGTAAACTCTAACCCTGCAACTATTATGACCGATACCAATATCGCCGACAAGGTGTATATGGAGCCTCTTACGCTGGAGTACGTGGCAAAGATTGTACGCTATGAGCGTCCCGATGCTATCGTTCCGGGTTTGGGTGGTCAGACAGGTTTGAACTTGGCCGTGCAGCTCGCTAAGAAGGGCGTGTTGGACGAGTGCCACGTTGAGATTCTGGGTACTTCATTCAACTCTATCGAGGAGGCTGAGGACCGTGAGCTCTTCAAGGAGTTGTGCTTGCGTATCGGTGAGCCCGTTCTCCCTTCAGTTGTTGTAAACTCTATGGAGGATGGTGTGAAGGCTGCCGAGGAGATTGGCTATCCCGTTGTGTTGCGCCCTGCATTTACATTGGGTGGTACAGGCGGCGGTTTTGCCGACAACGAGGAGGAGCTGCGCGAGATTATGCGTAACGCGTTGGTGCTTTCGCCCGTACATCAGGTGTTGGTTGAGAAGAGTATCAAGGGCTACAAGGAGATTGAGTTTGAGGTGATGCGCGATAGCAATGACACCGCAATCGCAATCTGTAGTATGGAGAACATTGACCCCGTAGGTATCCACACGGGTGACTCTATGGTTGTGGCTCCTGCGCAGACCTTAACTGACAAGGAGTACCAGCTCCTACGTGGTAGCGCATTGAAGATTATCCGCGAGCTTAAGATTGAGGGTGGCTGTAACGTGCAGTTTGCTTTGGACCCCCTCTCATTTAAGTACTATATTATCGAGGTTAACCCCCGTGTGTCGCGTTCATCGGCTTTGGCATCAAAGGCAAGTGGTTTCCCCATTGCTCGCGTAACGGCGAAGATTGCCATCGGTCTTACATTGGACGAGATTATGATTTCTGGTCGCCCTGCCTGCTTCGAGCCTGCGTTGGATTACGTAGTATTGAAGGTGGCTCGCTTCCCGTTTGATAAGTTTAGCGATGCATCGAATGAGCTGGGTACCCAGATGAAGGCTACGGGTGAGGTTATGAGCATTGGCCGCACCATTGAGGAGGGTATCTTGAAGGCTATCCGTTCGTTGGAGACAGGTGTCTGCCACATCTACAACAAGAAGTTTGATGATTGGAAGACCGACGCTCTGTTGGATTATATCCGCAAGGGTACTGACGACCGCATCTACGCCATCGCACAGCTTATCCGCAAAGGCGTTGACTTGCTGATTATCTACAACCACACCAAGATTGATATGTTGTTCTTGGAGAAGCTCAAGAACATTGTTGAGATGGAGAAGGTTGTAGCCGAGAATAAGGGTTGCATCGCAACACTTAAGGAGGCTAAGAAGATGGGCTTTAGCGATAAGTACATCGGCCAGTTGTGGGGTATGTCGGAGGCTGAGATGTTCGAGTTACGTAAGAAGGAGGGTGTATTCCCCGTATATAAGATTATCGACTCTTGCGCTGGCGAGATTGATACCTATGTACCCTACTTCTACTCTACTTACGAGGCTGAGAACGAGTCTGTTCGCAGCGACCGCAAGAAGATTCTTGTATTGGGCTCAGGTCCTATTCGTATCGGTCAGGGTGTTGAGTTCGACTACTCTACCGTTCACGCTATCTGGACTATTAAGGAGGCTGGTTATGAGGCTATTATCATCAATAATAACCCCGAGACCGTATCAACGGACTACACCATCAGCGATAAGCTCTATTTCGAGCCTTTGACCGTTGAGGATGTGATGAATGTTGTTGAGCTGGAGCAGCCTGAGGGTATCGTTGTATCGCTCGGTGGCCAGACTGCAATTAACTTGGCAGAGCCTTTGGCTGATTTGGGTGTTAATATTATCGGTACAGGTATTCAGGCTATCAACAACGCTGAGGACCGCAAGTGCTTCGAGCGTATTATGAACGAGGTAGGTATTCCTCAGCCCAAGGCTAAGGCTGTAACCGATATCGAGTCGGGTGTTGAGGCGGCAAACAATATCGGCTATCCCGTATTGGTTCGTCCGAGCTTCGTGCTTGGTGGTCGCGCAATGCAGATTGTGGGTAACGAGGAGACTCTGCGCCACTACCTGCGTTCGGCTGTAGAGATTAACGAGAAGTCACCCGTATTGGTTGATAAGTATATTCAGGGTAAGGAGTTGGAGGTTGATGCAATCTGCGACGGCAAGGATGTTTATATCCCTGGCATTATGGAGCACGTTGAGCATACAGGTATCCACTCTGGTGACTCAATCAGCGTATATCCTACCTTCAGCGTAAGCCAGCAGGTGAAGGATACCATCATCGAGTACACTCGTCAGTTGGGCTTGGCTATCGGTATCGTGGGTCTGTTCAACATCCAGTTTATCGTGGATGAGCAGGAGAAGGTATATGTAATCGAGGTTAACCCCCGTTCATCACGTACCGTGCCCTTCCTCTCAAAGTCAACAGGCGTGCCTATGGCTAAGATTGCTACAATGGTTATCCTGGGTCACTCACTCAAGGAGCAGGGCATCACCGAGATTTACGGAAAGGAGAGCACTCGTTGGTTTGTTAAGTCTCCCGCATTCTCATTCGCTAAGATTCGTGGCGTAGATTCATACCTCTCGCCTGAGATGAAGTCAACGGGTGAGGCTATCGGTTACGACGTAAGCCTTAACCGGGCTCTTTACAAGTCATTGCAGTCATCGGGTGTTGCCGTTGCAAACTATGGTACTATCTTCGTTACTATCGCCGATGCAGATAAGGAGCGCGCACTGCCCTTCATCCGTCGTTTCTACGACCTCGGCTTTAATATCGAGGCTACGGGTGGAACGTGCGAGTTCTTGCGTAACAATGGCGTCCGTACTCGTCACCTGCTTAAGATTAGCGAGGGCTCAACTGAGATTTACGATGAGTTGCGCAAGGGTCACGTGACCTATGTTATCAATACTATCGACGTAAACCAACATAGCACACGTCGTGATGGTTACGAGATTCGTCGTGCTGCGGCAGAGAATAATGTTACATTGTTTACATCGTTGGAGACTGTAAGCGTATTGCTCAACGTCTTGGAGGAGATTACATTGGGGGTTTCAACCATCGACGCTAAGTAATTATGTATAAGAAAGGAATATATAAAGTTGTTGCTAACGAGCCCCTTACGCCCGATGTGTGGCGTATGGTGCTCGCGGGTGACACGCAGTGGATTACGCGTCCCGGCCAATTCGTTAATATCGAGTTGGAGGGCCTGTATCTGCGTCGCCCTATCTCAATATCGGATTGGAGTGAGGATACTATCACCATAATCTATAAAGTTGTGGGTCGCGGTACCGAGCAGATGAGCCGTATGACGGAGGGTCAGGAGCTGGATGTCTTGACTGGTCTGGGAAATGGCTTTGATGCAGATGTGGAGTGCCAGCGTCCGCTGCTTGTAGGTGGAGGTGTGGGTGTCCCCCCACTCTACCGTTTGGCAAAGGAACTTATTGCGCGTGGCCGTAAGGTGAGTGTTGTGTTGGGATTCAATACGGCGAAAGAACTTTTCTATGCTGACGAGTTCCGCGCTTTGGGCGCTGATGTATATGTTTCGACTGCCGATGGCTCAGTAGGTACGAAGGGTTTCGTTACAGATGCTATTCGAGAGAACGGCGTTGACTTCGACTTCTTCTATTCGTGCGGTCCGTTGCCAATGTTGAAGGCGTTGTGCGATTGCACCGATGTGAGCGGTGAGCTGTCGTTTGAGGAGCGTATGGGTTGCGGCTTTGGTGCTTGTATGGGTTGTAGCTGCAAGACTCTCGCGGGTAACAAGCGTATCTGCAAGGATGGCCCTGTAATGAAACGTGAAGAGATAATTTGGTAAGAGATGGCTATGGAGAAGAATTTTGATTTGTCGGTTGAGTTGTGTGGCGTGAAGCTGGACAACCCCGTGATTCCCGCGAGCGGAACATTTGGTTTTGGCCGCGAGCATAATGAGTTTTACGATATCAATATCCTTGGCTCAATCTCTGTGAAGGGTACTACACGTGAGGCGCGCTTTGGTAATCCGACACCTCGTATTGCTGAGTGCCGTTCGGGAATGATTAACTCTGTGGGTTTGCAGAATCCTGGTGTTGATGCTGTTATAGCGCACGAGTTGCCAGAGCTGAGAAAAATCTTCCGCAAGCCTATCGTAGCAAATATCAGCGGCTTCTCGATTGACGAGTATGCCGAGTGCTGCCAGAAGATTGACAAGGAGGAGCAGGTGGCAATTATCGAGGTGAACGTATCGTGCCCCAACGTGCATAATGGCGGTATGAGTTTCGGTACGCAGCCTGAGATGGCTGCCGAGGTTACCCGTGCCGTGAAGGCCGTTACGACCAAGCCGGTATTTATTAAGCTCAGCCCCAATGTAACGGATATCGTGGCTATTGCAAAGGCGTGCGAGGAGGCGGGTGCTGATGGTATCTGCTTGATTAACACGTTGCTGGGTATGCGTATTGATACCAAGCGTCGTCGTCCTGTTATCGCTAATAAGATGGGCGGTTTCTCAGGCCCTGCGGTGTTCCCCGTAGCTGTGCGTATGGTTTATCAGGTGGCTAACGCCTGCTCAATTCCCGTTATGGGATGTGGTGGCGTGGAGAGCGCATCGGATGTTATCGAGATGATGATGGCTGGTGCTACGGCAGTACAGGTTGGCGCTGCTAATCTCAAAGACCCGTATGCCTGCAAGCGCATCATCGAGGAGCTTCCTGCCGAGATGGAGCGTCTGGGTATTGAGCGATTGCGAGATATTATCGGAATTGTTAAGTAGAAAAATGACTCTACTAAATAAGAAAGGTGCCCGTCAAGGCACCTTTTTTTATCTACTCATTTGTATCATCAGCTATCGTTTCCGATACATCGGCCAATGCTGCTGGATGCTGGCCATTCTTTAATGCCGCAGAGTTGTACTTGTCAATCTTTGATATAAGATTCTTGAAGTAGCTCTTTGATACGGGTATTGGTCGAATGTCGTCGTGAGAGAGGACTATGTAACGAGCCTTGCCGCCCTTCTTGATATGGTTAATCTTCATTACATTTACCATATACGAGCGTTGGCAACGCACGATACTTGTGTCGGCCAAGCTCTCCTCGATAGTCTTTGTGCGGCTACGAAGCATATATGAGCATAGCTTGCCACTATTCTCGTAGTGTATCTTGATATAGTTATCCTGCGACTCCATATAATACAGCGAGTCAGAGTTGATAGTGAGCTTTAGCGTGCCGTTGTAGTCATAGAAGTTAATGAGCGAGGGATACACCATCGACGACTCGTTGGATAACGACATCTCGTATTGCAACATCTGCAACTCCTCGGCCTTGGCCTTGTAGGCTGCGTAAAGAGTCAATATAGTATAAGGTATGGCTATGATAAGCAGGATACATCCGAACGATTTAGCCATAATATTTATCAGCGACTCCTCCGAGGGGGTTACAAATACGTATGTGAAATGGGTGTAAAATATGGATATGATAATCACCTCGGCAACTATCCATAAGATATATTTCCATAAATTGAAGTTGACCTGCGCCTGCGAATTGTACATTATCAACTTGCTGATAAGCATAATTGCTAATGCCACCAGATAGAACGCAGCAGTCATTCCAAAGTCCTGCAGATTGGTAAGGCTAAACCACGCCGTTGAAGAGAAGGGCGAGTATATAGCCATAAACAAAACAGAGAATGTCAGGATGAAAAATACCGACCCCAACAAGTATCTTTTGTCCAATAAAAACTTTGGAAGCTCCTTATCTTTATATATATTTGCCATAAATCTTCTATAACCATTGGTGCAAATATCGGAATTTTACTTCAAAAAACATCGGTTTTTACCACTAAAAATGTTTGTTTCGTCACAAAAAGGTGTTTTCGACCGCACATTTGCTTGTTTGAGGTTGCTTTTAGATACATTTGCAGCCGAGTCGGATTAACCCCGAATCAATCGATTGGTAAACGTAAAGATTGTTTTTAAGAAAACTATTATTTATTAATGAAGATTATTGGAACCGGCAGGGCGCATCCTGCCAAGGTCGTGACAAATGCTATGCTTGAGCAGTTCCTTGATACAAGCGACGAGTGGATCAAGACACGCACGGGAATGTCCGAGCGTCGAGTGATTTCATCGGAGAAACTCGAGGACCTCGCAACAAAGGCTGCTATTCAGGCTATCGAGGATGCTGGCTTGACACCTGATGACATAGATTACATCATTTGTTCAAATGTGGTGAATGAGTATATCACCCCTAGCTTGAGCTGTATTGTTCAAGGCGCAATCGGAGCTAAGTGTGCCTGTGTGGATGTAAATGCAGCCTGCTCAGGTTTTATTTATGCATTAGATATGGCCGATGACCGTCTGAAGAGCGGCAAGGCGAAAAATATTTTGGTATTGGGCGCTGAGGAGCCTACTCGTATGGTTGACTGGAGCGACCGCAGCCTTTGTGTTTTGTTCGGTGATGGCGCTGGCGCAGTTGTTGTTACTGAGGGTGACGGATTGATTTGTTCACGCTTGACAACAGTCAGCAAGGTTGACTGCCTGCACTACGTTCGCCGCTTGGAGCCTACCCCATATATTACCAAGGAGGAGTATTCTGGCCCGATGTATATGAATGGTAAGGAGGTATTCAAGACCGCTGTTTTGTCCTCTTCGCGCGACATCAAGACGCTGTTGGATAAGGCAGGCTTGGCACCTTCGGATATTAAATATTATGTGTTGCATCAGGCTAATATGCGAATCATCGAGGCTATCGCCAATTGGTTGAAGCTCGATATGTCGCACTTCCCCACCAACGTAGAGCGTTGTGGTAATACCTCTTCGGCAAGTGTGCCTCTGCTTTTGGATGAGTTGGCACGCGACGGAAAACTGCAGAAGGGTGACAAGATTCTTATGAGTGCTTTCGGTGCTGGATTCACCACGGGTGCTTGTATTATCGAATGGACAAAATAATAATGCAAAAATAGAATAATGGAACAGAGAGTAGTTATCACCGGTTTGGGCGTAATCACGCCGGTAGGAAACAATGTCAACGATTTTTGGAAGAATCTCGTAGATGGATATTGCGGTATTGACCATATTAAGGGCTTTGAGGATTACGAGCTTCCCATCAGCGTAGCTGGTCAGGTGAAGGATTTTAATCCCGAGGAGAATGGCCTTGAGAAGAATGATGTACGTCGCAATGATCTCTATTGCCAGTATGCTATGGCTGCTGCATATCAGGCTATGAAGGATAGCGGTTTGGTTAGTGGCGAGAATATCGCTCCCGAGCGTCTGGGTACCTATATCGGTTCGGGTATCGGTGGTATGAATACCTTTGTAACCGAGACTACCAAGCTCCTCAACGAGGGCGTACGTCGTATCTCTCCGCTCTTCGTGCCTATGATGATTGGTAATATTGCTGCTGGTAATGTTGCTATCAAGTATAATGCTCAGGGTGTTTGTCTGCCCGTTGTTACAGCTTGTGCTACGGGTACTCACGCCGCAGGTGAGGCATATCGCGCAATCAAGCACGGCTATGCTGATGCAATCATCACAGGTGGTGCCGAGGCCTCTATCCATCCGTTGGCTATCGGTGGTTTTGCCAATAGCAAGGCACTGACTCGCTCGGAGGACCCGAAGAATGCATCTATTCCCTTCAATGTAAACCGTAATGGCTTCGTTATGGGTGAGGGTGCAGGTGTGCTTATTTTCGAATCATTGGAGAGTGCACAGAAGCGTGGTGCTAAGATTTACGCCGAGGTTGTTGGTTATGGTAATAGCTGCGATGCTCACCACGTGACAGCTCCGAGCCCCGATGGTATTCCTGCATCTCGCGCAATCAAGCAGTCGCTCGACGAGGCTGGCTTCGATTCAGAGAAGGATTTGCTTTACATCAATGCTCACGGTACGAGTACCCCGCTTAACGATAAGTCGGAGACTCGCGCTATCAAGTTGGCATTGGGTGAGGAGGCTGCACGCAAGGCTATGATTAGCTCAACAAAGTCTATGACAGGTCATATGTTGGGCGCTACGGGTGCTGTGGAGTTGATTGCTGCGGCTCTCACGCTTGCAAATGGCGTTGTCGCTCCTACTATCGGTTTGAATGACCCCGATCCCGAGTGTGATTTGGATTATGTTCCCAATGTGGCACGTAAGGCTGACGTTACTGTGGCTATATCGAACTCTTTAGGCTTCGGTGGTCACAATAGTTGTGTGGCTTTGCGTAAGTGGAATGGCTAAAATTTTTGTATATTTGCAAAAGGAAATAAAAACAAGGTGATTAACATCCCTTAATTGCAACTTTGGAGTCGCTTGCGACGACCAAAGCCCCTGCCTGAGGCGGGGGTTGGGGGTGGGTCAGATTTGCAAATGCGGACTTGTCCGCAAGGTATGCCGAAAGGAGTGAATGACCTACATATTAGCGCAATAAGGTATATAAGCACCAAAAATCTACTACTATGAAACTTTTGGAAGGTAAGGTAGCTATCGTTACAGGTGCTGCCAGAGGTATTGGTAAGGCTATTGCTTTGCGTTTTGCTGAGCAGGGTGCTAATGTAGCATTCACAGACTTGGTTATCAACGAGGCTGCAGAGCAGACACTTGCTGAGCTCGAGGCCTTTGGTGTAAAGGCTAAGGCGTATGCTTCAAATGCAGCGTCATTTGAGGAGTCTCACGAGGTTGTAAAGCAGATTCTGGAGGACTTCGGTCGTATTGACGTGCTGGTAAACAACGCAGGTATCACTAAGGATGGCCTTATGATGCGTATGTCGGAGGCTCAGTGGGATGCTGTAATCAACGTAAACCTGAAGTCGGCATTCAATTTTATCCACGCCGTAACACCTATTATGGCTCGTCAGCGCGGTGGCTCTATTATTAATATGTCTTCGGTTGTGGGCGTATCGGGTAATGCTGGTCAGTGCAACTACTCTGCATCAAAGGCAGGTATGATTGGCCTTGCGAAGTCTATCGCTAAGGAGATGGGTCCTCGCGGTATTCGTGCTAATGCTATTGCCCCGGGCTTTATCATCACCGAGATGACAAACCAGCTTCCGCAGGAGGTGCGTGATGCGTGGAACCAGCAGATTCCTCTGCGTCGTGGCGGCACGCCCGAGGATGTTGCTAATGTAGCTCTGTTCCTCGCAAGCGATTTGTCAAGCTATGTAAGCGGTCAGGTTATCCACTGCTGTGGTGCTATGAATTGCTAATACGAATGTATGATTAATTGTATATGCTCTCACTTTTGAAGTGAGGGCATTTTTTGTGCCTATATATTTTATATATCTATTGTTATTCTCGTGGGAAATTTGTAAATTAGCACTTTGAAAGAGAATATATAAATCAAAAACAATATAATGTTATGAGCCAAAGAGATGTAATCATTGCGTGTGATTTCGATAGTGCTGAGACCACGCTCGCTTTCCTTGATAAATTTACCGATTGCAAGCCTTTCGTTAAGATTGGTATGGAACTTTATTATGCTGCTGGCCCCGCTATCGTGAAGGAGATTAAGGCTCGCGGTCATAAGATTTTCCTCGACCTTAAGTTGCACGATATTCCCAATACGGTGAAGAAATCGATGGCTGTTCTTTCGCGTATGGATGTTGATATGTGTAATCTGCACGCTGCCGGCACCATCGAGATGATGAAGGCAGCTTTGGAGGGCCTCACTCGCGAGGATGGTACTCGCCCACTTCTTATTGCCGTTACGCAGCTCACATCGACAAGCGAGGAGCGTATGCAGAAGGATTTGCTTATCAACGCATCGATTAACGACACTATCGTTCATTATGCCAAGAATGCACAGGAGGCAGGTCTTGATGGCGTAGTATGCTCTCCGCTGGAGGCTGGTATGGTTAAGGAGGCTTGCGGCGCAGGCTTCGTTACGGTTACACCTGGTGTGCGTTTTGCCGATGGCGAGGTTGGTGACCAGGTACGTGTTACAACTCCCGCACGCGCAAAGGAGATAGGTACAGATTATATTGTTGTAGGTCGCCCTATTACTAAGGCTGAGGACCCCGTAGCTGCATATAAGCGTTGCGTGGCAGAATTTGTTGGATAGATATGAAAAATGTAAAAATCTTTTACCTTAAAAATTGTCCCTTCTGCAAGAAGGCAATTGGTTATATTGATGCGCTGAAAGCACAACATCCGGAGTTGGCTGATGTGAAGATTGAGATGATTGAGGAGTCGGAGCAGGCCGATGTCGCTAATGCGTTCGATTACTACTACGTGCCAACATTTTATGTCGATGGCGTAAAGGAGCACGAGGGAGGAATATATCCCGAGGAGGTAGAGAAGATTTTGCGAAAAGCATTGGAGTAATAAAATCAAAAATATAATTACTATGAAAAAGAGTATTGCAAAAGATTTGCTCTCGATTGGCGCTGTATTTTTGCGTCCTGAGCAGCCGTTTACTTGGGCAAGTGGTATAAAGAGCCCTATCTATTGTGACAACCGCTTGACGTTGACCGCTCCTCGCGTGCGTGACAACGTTGAGAAGGGTCTCTCGGAGCTGGTTAAGGCTCACTTCCCCGAGTGCGAGGTGCTGATGGGTACAAGTACTGCGGGTATTGCTCACGCAGCTATCGTAGCTACAATTATGGACCTGCCTATGGGTTATGTTCGTAGTGGCGCGAAGGACCACGGCCGCACAAATCAGATTGAGGGTAAGCTGGAGAAGGGTCAGAAGGTTGTTGTTGTCGAGGACCTTATCTCTACGGGCGGTAGCTGTATCGAGGTAGTGAAGGTTTTGCGTGAGGCTGGTGCCGACGTGCTTGGCGTTGTAAGCATCTTCACTTATGGTATGAAGAAGGGCTTGGACCGTATGGCAGAGGCTGAGGTTATCAACCACTCACTCTGCGACTTGGACGCTCTGGTAGAGGTTGCTGCCGAGGAGGGTTACATCAAGCAGGAGGATTGCGCACGTATTATCGCTTTCCGCAACAATCCGTCAGACGAGAGCTGGATTAACAAATAAAACATACGCTTATGCGACACTTAATAGATACGACTGATATATCGGTTGCCGAGGTTGACCGCATAATCAACACTGCGCTCGATATTATCGAAAATCGTCAGAAGTATAGCGAGGTGTGCAAGGGTAAGAAGCTTGCAACCTTGTTCTATGAGCCGAGTACCCGTACTCGCCTGAGCTTTACATCAGCGATGATGGAGTTGGGTGGCAATGTGCTTGGATTCTCGGATGCAGCCTCTTCATCTGTTACTAAGGGCGAGACGGTAGCTGACACCGTGCGTGTTATCGGTTGCTTTGCCGATATTATCGCTATGCGTCACTCAAAGGAGGGTGCCCCGCTGGTTGCTTCGCACTACTCGGATGTGCCCATCATCAATGCTGGTGATGGTAGCCACGCCCACCCTACCCAGACCTTGACCGATTTGCTTACAATCCGTCGCGAGAAGGGCCGATTGAATAATCTTACTATCGGTTTCTGCGGTGATTTGAAGTTTGGACGTACGGTACACTCGCTTATCAAGGCGTTGTCGCGCTATGAGGGTATCAATGTTGTGCTGATTGCTCCCGAGGAGTTGCGTCTGCCTTCGTATATCCGCCGTGAGGTGTGCGACAAGAACAATGTTCCTACGCGCGAGGTTACGACTATGGAGGAGGTATTGCCCGAGTTGGATATCCTCTATATGACCCGTGTGCAGAAGGAGCGTTTCTTGGATGAGGAGGAGTTTGAGCGTCTGAAGGATAGCTTTATCCTTAATCCCGAGCGTATGAAGCTCGCCAAGGATGATATGATTGTCCTGCACCCGCTGCCCCGCGTGAACGAGATTACACAGGATGTGGACAACGACCCGCGTGCGGCCTACTTCCGTCAGGTGGAGAATGGTAAGTTCGTACGTATGGCTCTTATCTACACTCTGTTGCAGTGGGCAAAGGAGAGCCCAGTATCAGGGCAGACACCACGCCTGGGTGATGAGCTGATACATAACGATTGGCGTTGTAGCAACCGTCAGTGTATCTCAAATATTGAAGATGTAAATAAGTTATTCCACGAGACTGCCGACGGTTATCGTTGCGCATATTGTGAGGCAAGAGTTAAATAGTATTAAATAGAGAAAAAGAAAGAAGATATGGTAAAAATTGGAACTCCTATGACCACCGTTGGCAAGAAGGCCATCCTGTGTGGTTCAGGTGAGTTGGGTAAGGAGGTTGCAATCGAGTTGCAGCGTTTTGGTATTGAGGTTATCGCTTTGGATAAGTATGCGAATGCTCCCGCTATGCAGGTGGCACACCGCTCATACGTGTTGTCTATGTTGGATGGTGCGCGCTTGCGTGAGATTATCGAGAAGGAGAAACCCGATTATATCATCCCCGAGGTGGAGGCTATTGCTACACCCACATTGGTAGAGCTGGAGAAGGAGGGTTACAATGTAATTCCTACTGCTAACGCTACCCTGCTCACGATGAACCGTAAGGGTATCCGCCAGCTGGCAGCCGAGACTTTGGGTATCAAGACCTCACCCTACCGTTTTGCTGCTACACGCGAGGAGTTTGATGCTGCTATCGCAGAGATTGGTACTCCTTGCGTTGTGAAGCCCATTATGTCATCATCGGGTCACGGCCAAAGCGTATGTAAGACTCCCGAGGGTGCAGATAACTCTTGGAAGATTGCTCAGGAGGGCGGTCGTGCCGGAGGTGGCGAGGTTATCGTCGAGGGTTTTGTGAAGTTCGACTATGAGATTACGCTGTTGACCGTACGTCATAGCGGTGGCACGCTCTTCCTTAATCCTATTGGTCACCATCAGGTAGATGGCGACTACCGCGAGAGCTGGCAGCCACAGCCTATGAGCGAAACGGCTCTTGCGCAGGCGCAGGATATCGCAAAGAAGGTGACGGATGCACTTGGTGGCTACGGTATCTTTGGCGTTGAGTTGTTCGTATGTGGAGATGAGGTACTCTTCAGCGAGGTGTCACCCCGTCCGCACGATACAGGTATGGTAACGATGATTTCGCAGGATTTGTCGGAGTTTGCTCTGCACGCTCGCGCAGTGTTGGGCTTGCCTATTCCTTCAATTAACTTCTACGGCCCCAGCGCATCGAAGGCTGTTGTTGTAGAGGGCGATAGCGATAAGGTTGTCTTCGGTAATCTGGATAAGGTGTTGGCTGAGCCTAATATTCAGGTGCGTATCTTCGGTAAGCCCGAGGTTAAGGGTCACCGCCGTATGGGCGTTATCCTGGCTCGTGGCGAGAATGTCGAGGATGCACTCGCAAAGGCTGAGAAGGCATATGCGACACTTGAGGTAGAGGCTTTGCCGAGATAATCGGATTGTTAGAAATGAAAAAGGTGTTAACCACAATGGCTAACACCTTTTTTGTTTCCTTACTCCTCAAACTGCTTGAGGAGTGTGATTCTCTGCTTAATATCTGCGATTCGCTCTCGCTCCTGCATATATCTCCAACCGCCTAATATGGCCGAGGCGATGATGGTAAGAATCATCCATAACCACCACTCTGCCGATGGCACGGCGTGTCGAATCACAGCGTCTATAATAACGTATGCGAAAAGGGCTGCGAGAAAGATTGCAATAACTATGCCGTTGCGAACGAACATCTTCTCAAAGCGAATAATCATCTGCTCCTGCTCGATAATGTTGGAGTCGAACTTAGCCAGCCGCATTATTATACTGTACATCGGAGCAAATAGTAGTACATCCATCACCGCTACTGTTCCAATAACTATCCAGCCAAATGGGTCGGACTGAATGCCCTGCACAAAGAGGATTCCCACGGCGCAGAGAAGCACAACCCAGCCTAAAATTTGATTTAGGCGTATTCGGTTACGATAGCTCGTAACTTTATTCTCCATCACCAAGCGTAGCTCCTGCTTGCGAATCACCTCCTCACGCTCCAAGCGTTCGGAGAGTTTGTTCCACGATTGTTGTAATTGTTCGAGATTCATAATTGTAATAGTTTTAAGCGTTAAACATCTCCTTTATTTTATTCTTTGCGCGCATAAGTTTCACGGCGACATTCGATTGCGTGAGGCCCGTAATCTCGGCCATCTCCTCGTATGCGTAACCCTCAAGCCATAGCAGAATCAGCGCTCGGTCGAGGTGTCCCAGACGATTTATAACTGAGTGTAGCTCCTCTAATTGCTCTTTGAGCGAGCTATCCTCCTCGGATGAGAGGTCAAACGATAGTGAAATGGATGCGGGGCGTTTGCGACGAATGAACGATATGCAGGTGTAAAGTGCCACGCGATATATCCACGTTGAGCGTTTGCTACGACCGTCAAATTGGTCGAAGTTTTGCCATAGGTTGCACAGCACCTCCTGATAGTAATCCTCTATCATCCCTTTTGGCGCGTAGATGTAGCAGACCTTGTAGATAATATTACGGTGGGCAAGCACAGCCTCGGTAAAAATCTCTTCTCTTGTTTGCGTTTTCATTGTTCCTAAATCTGTTTGCCCTATTAGTCGCAAATGAGGAGTGGAAAATTACAACAAAGTAAATTTTTTGGTGATATTATAAAAACAACCTGCCTAATCATCAGTTAGACAGGTTGTTGGTAGAATATAAATTCTAAATTTTGAATTTTGAATTGTTCTCCTACTTCTCCATCTTGCGTACGAAGCACTCGATAGTGTTCTCCATAAGGCAGGTGATGGTCATAGGACCTACGCCGCCCGGTACAGGAGTGATAGCCGAGGCCTTAGGCTCGATAGCAGCGAAGTCAACATCTCCGCACAACTTCTTTGTTTCGGGGTCGCGGTTTACGCCTACGTCGATAACCACAGCACCCTCCTTAACCATATCGGCTGTTACGAACTTAGGACGACCGATTGCCACAACCAAGATATCTGCGCGGCGTGTTACCTCAGCCAGGTTCTTTGTGCGGCTGTGAGCGATAGTTACCGTTGCATTCTCATTCAGAAGGAGCTTTGATACGGGCAGACCTACGATATTGCTACGACCAATCACAACAACATCCTTACCTGCAATCTCCACATCGGCGCGCTTCAGGAGCTTGATAATACCCTTCGGTGTGCAAGGCAACGTGCAGGGCTGCTTGAGCCACAGATTAGCAACGTTCATAGGGTGGAAGCCATCCACATCCTTCTCGGCGCTGATAGCTGCGATAACCTTGTCTGAGTCGATATGTTTGGGCAGGGGCAACTGCACCAAGATACCATCAACCGAATCGTCATTGTTCAACTCATCGATAATGTTAAGCAACTCCTCCTCCGAAATTGAGGCATCCTTGCGGATTGTGGTATTCTTGATACCTACCTCCTCCGAAGCCTTAGCCTTACCCGTAACGTACGATACGCTACCAGGGTCCTCACCAACAAGGATTACAACCAAGTGAGGCACGCGGCCATACTTCTCAGGGAAGGTCGCAACGTTGGCTGCCATCTCCTGCTTGAGCGAGAGTGCCAACTCTTTTCCATTTATAATGTAAGCCATAAGTTGAAATCTAATTAATATTTGAATGCCTTATCACCAATATCTGTGCGGTGGAACAGATTGTCGCACTTAATCTTAGCTACCTCCGTAGCGGCCTTCTGCTGTGCCTCGCGCAAGGTGGGTGCCTGACAAACAACAATCATTACACGACCGCCCGAAGTTACATATTTGCCGTCCTTCAACGCTGTACCCATATGGTAGATTGAGCCGTCAACCTCCTCGGTACCCTCGATAGCGTAGCCCTTCTCGTATGAGCCGGGGTAACCCTTCGATGCGAGAACGATGCCGAGTGTCGCCATCTCGTTCCAGGTGATTGTGGGCTGCTTGCCATCTGCTACGTCGCAGAACACCTGGCAGATGTCGCTGGTCATACGAGGCAGGATAACCTCCGTCTCGGGGTCACCAAAGCGAGCGTTGAACTCGATAACCTTAATGCCGTTCTTGGTCTTCATCAAGCCGCCGTACAATACGCCGCAGAACGGGCAACCCTCCTCAACCATAGCCGATGCGGTGGGACGCATAATCTTCTCCATTGCGTAGTCCAAATCCTCGGCTGTGATGAACGGAAGCTCTGTATAAGCACCCATACCGCCCGTGTTTGGACCTTTGTCGCCGTCGTAGGCGCGCTTGTGGTCTTGGGCTACGGGCATAGGATATACATCCTTGCCATTCACGAAGCATAACAACGAGAACTCGGGGCCCTCGAGGTACTCCTCGATAACAACCTTGCCCTTGCCGAACTTCTCGTCCAGGAGCATATCGCGCAGAGCCTCCTCAGCCTGCTCCAATGTCTCAGCGATAACAACGCCCTTGCCTGCTGCCAAACCGTCGTACTTCAGCACGGTGGGCAGAGAGCCAGCCTTAACATACTCCATAGCAGCGTCGAAGTCCTCGAATGTGGCGTAAGCCGCAGTGGGCACCTCATACTTCTGCATAAGGTCCTTAGCGAACTGCTTGCTACACTCAATGCGAGCTGCAGACTTTGTAGGGCCAAATAAGCGTAACCCATTGGCCTTGAATGTGTCAGCGATACCTGCCTCAAGTGCTACCTCAGGTCCTGCAACGGTAAGCTCGATGTTGTTTGCCAATGCAAACTCCTTAAGCTCCTCTACCGCAGTCTCCTTTATTGCTACGCACTCGGCCAATGCGGCGATACCCGCATTGCCCGGAGCGCAAAAAATCTTCTCTACTTGGGGTGACTTGCTAAGCGCCTCAACGATGGCGTGGCAACGACCACCCGAACCTACTACTAATACCTTCATATCTATTAGTGCTTGAAGTGACGCATACCTGTACAAACCATTGCTATACCGCACTCGTTGGCCTTCTTTACAGAGTCCTCATCGCGTACGCTACCACCCGGCTGTACGATGGCTGTAACGCCATACTGTGAAGCCAATGTAACGGTGTCATCGAAGGGGAAGAAACCATCCGAAGCCAATACCAAGCCCTCGGTGAAGCCTGCGGCCTGTGCCTGCTTAAGGGCAATCTCGGCAGAACCTACGCGGTTCATCTGACCTGCGCCTACACCAACTGTGTGACCATCCTTAACCACCACGATAGCGTTTGACTTAACGTGCTTAACGATTCTCCAGCCGAAGTTAAGGTCTGTAATCTGCTCCTCGGTAGGCTTGGTCTCGGTTACGCACATCTCGGCAGTAACCTCGGCCGTAGTCTTATCCAAATCCTGAACGAGCAAGCCACCATTTACGCTTACGTACTGGTTTACAACGCTCTCATCCTTAGTCATATCTACCTGCAAGAGGCGCAAGTTCTTCTTTGTAGAGAGTACCTCCAACGCCTCCGCAGAGAACGAGGGAGCCATAATAATCTCCAAGAAGATAGGCTTCATCAACTCGGCTGCCTCCTTTGTAACCTCGCGGTTTACGGCTACGATACCACCGAAGATGCTTACCTTATCAGCCTCGTAAGCCTTTGTCCACGCATCAACTACATCCACTCCGATGGCTGCACCGCAAGGATTCATATGCTTCAAACCTACACAGAAGGGCTCATCGAACTCACGTACGATGCACAACGCAGCATTCGCATCCTGAATGTTGTTGTACGAAAGCTCCTTACCGTTAAGCTGCTTTGCGTTAGCCAATGAGTATGAACCAGCCTCAGCCGAGCCGTAGAACTTAGCCTGCTGGTGGGGATTCTCACCGTAACGAAGACCCTGCACCAAGTCAAACTCCAGGAAGAGCTTCTCGTTCAAACCGGCTGCCTTGCGCATATAGGTTGCAATCATTGAGTCGTACTGTGCTGTGTGAGTGTAAGCCTCTGCTGAGAGCTGCAAACGTGTTGCGAGAGTTGTGTTGCCATTTGCCTTAATCTCCTCGATAATCTTTGCGTAGTTCTCGGGGTTACATACAACGGTTACATCCTTGTAGTTCTTCGCAGCCGAGCGCAACATTGAGGGACCGCCGATATCGATATTCTCGATAGCGTCCTCCATAGTTACATCGGGCTTGGCGATAGTCTGGCGGAAGGGATAGAGGTTCACGCAAACCATATCGATGAACTCAATCTCATTATCCTTCAATGCCTTCAAGTGGCTTTCGTCGTCACGACGTGCCAAAAGACCACCGTGTACTTTGGGGTGCAAAGTCTTTACACGACCGTCGCAAATCTCGGGGAAGCCCGTAACATCGCTGATGTTGATTACCTCTACGCCATTGTCGCGCAGAAGTTTCATTGTGCCACCTGTGGCAATAATCTCCCAGCCCAAAGAACGAAGCTGCTGTGCAAACTCCACAACGCCTGTCTTGTCGCTGACGCTTACTAATGCTCTCATTTTTATTCTTTGTTTAATATTTTTTTAATCGTTTCAATATAAAGATTATGTTCTATGGCGTGAATCTTAGCCGTAATCTCCTCCAGGCAGTTGCCCTCATACTCAATGGCTCGCTGAGCGATGATTTTTCCACCATCCAACGACTCATCTACATAGTGAATCGTAGCGCCGAAAATCTTCACTCCATACTCCAGCGCCTGCTCGATGGCTCGTGCGCCCTTAAATGCAGGGAGCAGCGAAGGGTGTAGGTTTATAATATGCCCACTATATGCCCCAAGCAGCGTCTCGCCCACGATGCGCATATAACCGGCAAGGCAGATTAGCTCCACCCCAGCCTTATTGCATCGCTCCACGATAGCTTGCTCGTACTCGGCCTTTGAGCCGTACTCTTTGGCCGAGAAAGCAAATGTTGGAATATTCAACTGCTCGGCAACTTGGCACGCTCTGGCCGATGGCTTGTCACAAACAAGCAATGCAACCTCTGCGGGTATCTCCCCCGCTTGTGCTGCACGGGCGATAGCCTCGAAGTTAGAGCCGTAGCCGCTGGCGAAGATGGCTATTTTATGCTTTGTAGTCACCTCGGTTACTTAATAGTTACGCCCTCGCCCTCTACGATGCGGCCGATGATTGATGCCTTCTCACCGTGTGAAGCAAGAATCTCGATGGCCTTCTCAGCCTCCGACTCGTCAAGCGCGATAACCATACCGATACCCATATTGAAGATGTTGAACATCTCGCGGTGTGATACACCGCCCCACTTCTCCAAGAAACGGAATACGGGCAGAATCTCCCAGCTACCCTCGGTAACCTCTACACCCTGACCCTCAGTCAGGATACGGGGAATATTCTCGTCAAAACCACCACCTGTGATGTGGCTGATACCGTGAACGTTGCACTGGCGGATTACATCCAATACCTGTTTAACGTAGATGCGTGTGGGTGTGAGCAACACCTCGCCCAGAGGCTTCTCGCCCAAATCGGCGTGGGGCTGATGCAGGTCGAAGTTGTTGTCGCTAACAATCTTACGCACGAGGCTGAAACCGTTTGAGTGAACGCCGCTTGATGCGATACCAACCAATACGTCACCAACCTTAACCTTTGTGCCATCGATGAGCTTGGCACGCTCAACAACGCCGCAGGTGAAACCAGCGATATCGTACTCGCCACCGCCGTACATACCCGGCATCTCGGCAGTCTCGCCCCCAATCAAGGCGCAACCAGCCTGACGGCAACCCTCGGCAACGCTTGCTACGATAGCCTCAATCTTTGCGGGCTCATTGTGACCAACAGCCACGTAGTCCAAGAAGAACAGAGGCTCAGCACCCTGTGCCAATACGTCGTTTACGCACATAGCAACGGCGTCAATACCGATTGTATCGTGCTTGTCCATCTCGAAAGCGAGCTTGAGCTTCGTGCCTACACCATCGGTACCACTCACCAGGATAGGCTCCTTATAGCCGAGTGATGCGAGGTCGAACATACCTCCGAAAGCACCGATGTTACCCATAACACCAGGGCGTGAGGTAGACTTTACGTGCGACTTGATTCTGCGTACTACTTCATATCCGGCTTCAAGGTTTACACCGGCATTTTCATAACTTTTTGCCATAGTCTTTATAAAAGTTTGAATTATTATTTTTTGTCTTGTTATTTCATCTCATAGTCCACCAATATCGGAAGATGGTCCGAGGGATAGTGGAAATTGGTCTTCTCGTCACGAACGGGGTCCTTGGTCCACGCATCGTTTACAATGTATGCGTCGATGATACGCTCGTAGAGAGGAGCTGTACAATAGATAAAGTCGATGCGCGATTTGCCTGCCGTAGTTGTGTGGAACTCGCCAGGGAAACGCTCGGCTATTATATCTATATAAGGTGTATTGTTTCTAATGTAATCGTGCACCAAAAAACGAGTGTCATCCTCGGCCCACTTGTAGAAGTGGTTATCCACGCGGCTCTGTGAGTTGTAATCTCCAGCCATAAGCCATAGTTCATTCTCAGCATTCTCAGCCTTGCGGATGGTCTTCTCGCAGATGTATTGCATCTCCTTTAGACGATACTTATCGCCGCCATTTTCGGCTTTACTTGCCTGCTGGTCCTTAGCGCGGTATGCATACTTTTGAGGCCAGGTGTGCAGCGTTACGATATTTATCTTCTTGCCGTTGAACTCCACACGGAAGTGACCAGCGCCGTGTGTTACCACGCTGTCGGGCTCCTCGCCTACGATTTGCTCTACAATCTCAATGGGATACTTCGACGTAATCACCTGCGGATAGTTGTCGCGGTGACCACCCTTCTCCCAATAGGTATGACCAAATTTTGCAGCCAGCTCACCCCAATTATCAACGAGGTAGCGCTCCTCGGGTGCGCACTTCTCGTTGGTGCTTCCCTTATAGATGGTCTGCGCCTCGCACCAGATGCAGATGTCGGGGTCATACTCGCTAACCCAACCTGCGAAGTTGTTGTAGCCGTTTGTCTGGTCGGCCCACATTCCATTCTGGAAGTTCCAGTATAGCACGCGCAGAGTTGTGTCTGCCTCAGGCTTATCACTCTTATTTCCGCAACCAACGGCCACGATAGCCATTAAGACTACCGTGGCGATGGTGCGAACTATTTTTGGAGCATTCATACTTGTTTACTCGCCTTTGAAATAGTTAACGGCATTGGCAAAGATACCCTGTGCCTTATTGCCGTGGATATTCTTGAAGAGGTTCTCCTCATAACGCTCGGTGTGACCCATCTTACCCAAAATTTGACCATTCTCGCTGATGATACCCTCAATACCATAGCTTGAGCCGTTGGGATTGTAGGGTGCGCACAATGTCGCCTCACCTGCGGGGTCAACGTACTGGAATGCCACCTGACCGTTAGCAAAGAGCTGCTCGGCCATCTCGTCGCTCACAACGAACTTACCCTCACCGTGACTTACGGCGATAGAGTGCTGCTCACCAAGCTCAAATGATGAGAGCCAGGGCGAATTGGTTGTAGCTACGCGTGTAGATACAATCTGTGAGATGTGGCGGTTGATATCGTTACGGAAGAGTGTTGGTGACTCCTCTACAACCTGTCCCAAGCGGCCGTAAGGCAACAGACCCGACTTAACCAGAGCCTGGAAGCCATTACAGATACCGAGAATCAAACCTCCGCGGTCCAGCAGAGCGTGGATGGCGTCTGTGATAACCTTGTTGTTGAGTACGTTTACGATAAACTTACCTGAGCCATCGGGCTCATCACCAGCTGAGAAACCACCGCTGAGGGCCAAGATGTGACACTCGTCGATATGCTTCTTCATCTTCTCGATAGATGCGGTGATATCCTCGGGTGTAAGGTCGCAGAAGACGCTTGTTGTAGTCTTTGCACCTGCACGCTCGAATGCCTTAGCTGTATCGTAGTCGCAGTTCGTGCCAACGAATGCAGGCAGGTAAACGATAGGCTGCTCAACGGGAGCGCCTGTGTATTTGATTCCCTTCTTTTCGGGCTCGCTCTTGCGTGTTGTGCCACCCTCAACACCGCGGTCGGGGTAAATCTTGCAGAACTTATCAGAGTTAACCTTCTGCAAAGCGCATACGCAGAACTTTTCGCCATTGAAGATAACCTCAGCCGCATCGATAGTCTGACCGATAAGCTCGGCAGCGTCGAATGTAAGTTCCTCCGCAGCCTCAACAACGAATGAGCCATAAGCATAGTTGAACAACGCCTGCTCGTCCATCTGAACATCAGCGCCGATGCAGTTACCAAATGACATCTTAGCAACAGCCTCTGCAACGCCACCAAAACCTACGGCGTAGGCAGCTACAATCTTACCCTGCTCGATAGCCGACGATACGAAATCGAAGTTGCGCTTGAGCTGGTCGGTGTCGGGCATATAGTTTGCAGTAGGTGTATGCTTAACCAAGTAGAGCTTATGACCTGCCGCCTTGAACTCGGGGCTGATAACGGTACGAGCGTCAACGGTTGTAATACCAAATGCCATAAGCATAGGCGGAACGTTGATATCCTGGAACGTACCACTCATTGAGTCCTTACCACCGATTGAGGGCAGACCCAGAGCAACCTGCATCTTCAAAGCACCAAGAAGTGCTGTCAGGGGCTTGCCCCAAGATGTCTCGCTATTCATACGCTCGAAGTACTCCTGATATGAGTAGCGCATCTTATCGTAGCGAGCACCCGCAGCAACAACCTTCGCAGCCGACTCAACTACGGCATAAGCCGCACCGTGATAGGGGCTCCAAGAGGAGATGAAGGGGTTATAGCCGAAGGCCATAATACTTGCGGTGTTGGTGTGGCCCTTGCCTACGGGCAGCTTCTGAACAGACACCTGTGTCTCGGTGTTCTGAGTCTTACCACCAAAAGGCATAAGCACGGTTGAAGCACCGATGGTAGAGTCGAACATCTCAATCATACCGCGCTGCGAAACAACGTTGTCATCCTTGAGGTTGTTCTCAACTTTCTCCTTAAGGGTTGCGCCCTCAACCTCGCGAATGAAAGGATTCTTCTCCTCCACGGCTGCAACGCGAATCTTTGTATAGTGCTTAGCACCTGCCGAGTCGATGAACTCACGAGAGAGGTTTACAATCATCTCACCGTTGTAGAACATCTTCAGTCGGTTCGTGTCGGTTACATTTGCAACGTGTGTAACCTCGATACTCTCCGAGTGGCAGTACTCGATAAATGCCTCTTTATCCTTCTCCTCGATAACTACGGCCATACGCTCCTGAGACTCGCTGATGGCAAGCTCGGTAGAGTTCAAACCGCTATACTTTGTGGGAACGCGGTCCAGATAGATATCCAAACCGGGAGCCAACTCGCCAATAGCTACGCTGACACCACCAGCACCGAAGTCGTTTGACTTTTTGATGAGCTTCGTCACCTCGGGACGGCGGAACAGACGCTCCAGCTTGCGCTCCTCGGGTGCGTTACCCTTCTGTACCTCTGATGAGCACTCCTCGATAGACTTTACGTTGTGCTCCTTTGATGAGCCTGTAGCTCCACCGATACCGTCACGGCCTGTGCGGCCACCCAACATAAGGATAACATCGCCTGCGGCGGGTGACTCACGGCGTACATTCTCTGCCTTCACAGCACCTACCACGGCACCTACCTCCAAACGCTTTGCAACGTAGTCGGGGTGGTAAATCTCGCGTACGTGTGTAGTGGCAAGACCAATCTGGTTACCGTAGCTTGAGTAACCTGCTGCTGCCTTTGTGGTGATGATACGCTGGGGTAACTTACCCGGCATAGTTTCAGCAACGGGCTTGTAGATATCGCCTGCGCCCGTTACGCGCATAGCCTGATATACGTAGCTACGGCCTGACAACGGGTCGCGGATGGCACCACCCAGACAGGTTGAAGCACCACCGAAGGGCTCAATCTCTGTGGGGTGATTGTGAGTCTCGTTCTTGAACTGCAGGAGCCACTTCTCCATCTCGCCATCAACATCTACGTTGACATAGATTGAGCAGGCATTGTTCTCCTCCGACTGCTCCATATTGTCCAGCACGCCCGTCTTCTTCAGGTAGCGAGCGCCGATTGTTGCAAGCTCCATAAGGCATAGGCTCTTCTCAGTGCGGCCCAGCTCCTCACGAATCTTGTGCAACGAAGCGATAGCCTCGCCAAGCTCCTCTTTGAGGAAAGACTCGTCGATGGTAATCTCGGTAATCTCCGTAGTGAAGGTTGTGTGACGGCAGTGGTCGCTCCAATAAGTATCCAAGATGCGAAGCTCTGTCTCTGACGGGTCACGACCCTCAGCTTTGTAGTAGTTTACAACCTCGCGCAAGTCGTCAGCGTTCATAGCCAAGCCATACTGCTTGCAGTAGTCGGCCAGCTCCTCGTCCTTCAATGCAGTGAGGCCGTGCAATACGGGTACGGGCTTAACCTCGGCGTCCTCCATATCGGTCAGAATGCTCAAATCCTTCTTGCGAGACTCAACGGCGTTGATATAATACTTCTCAACGCGAGCCATCTCCTCCTCGGTGATAGCGTCGTCGAAGATGATTAACTTCGATGATTTGATGTGTACATTAGCCGTAGGCTCAATCAGACGAACACAGTCAACGGCCGACGATGCACGCTGGTCAAACTGACCTGGAAGATACTCTACGGCCAGGAATTTCTTGCCCTCCAGTGAACACTCGTCGCTCACACAGTCGGTAACAACCTCACCGAATACGGCGTAACGGCTCTTCTCCAAAAGCTCCTCCGAGAAACCGAACAAATCATAAACGTTGAGCAGACGCAGCGAAGCCAGCGTCAAACCCAGGTTGTTGTTCAGCTCTTTGCGGAGAGTCTCAGCCTCGACCTGAAATCGAGGATATTTCTCTACATAAATGCGGTAATTCTTCATATCGTTTTGTTGTTGTTTCAAAGTTGATTTTGTCGCTACCCTATCTGTTACAACTCAGCCTCGAGCACCTTCTCGGTCTGTGCCTTGCGGAAAGCTATAAGGCGAGCCTCAAGTTCGGGGTCTGTAAGGGCGAAGATTGAAGCGGCGATAAGTGCAGCGTTCTTTGCTCCGTTGATAGCAGTTGTAGATACGGGGATACCACCCGGCATCTGCACGATTGAGAGCAATGAATCCAAACCACCCAATGCAGAGGTCTTGATGGGTACACCGATAACGGGAACGGTGGTGAGTGCAGCCGTTACGCCAGCTACGTGAGCAGCACCGCCGGCACCTGCGATGATGGCGCCAATGCCACGCTCCTTAGCCGACTCTGCGTACTCAACCATAAGGTGAGGTGTGCGGTGAGCGCTGATAACTCTCTTCTCGTACTCGATTCCCAACTCTTCCAATGTCTCGCAAGCGGCCGACATTACGCCCCAGTCGCTTGTAGAGCCCATAATAACTGCAACTTTCATATTGTCAATGTGTAATGTTAAAAACGCAGCCGCTGCATCAAAGTGCAACGGCCACAATTATACTTAAATTCAACTATTTTTTGCTTTGATATATCCGCACGATACCCCATTCCATCGCTTGTTGATAGAAATCATACATAGGTCTATTTGTAACACTTGGTCTGGGCGTATTGTCACGATAAAAAGTGTTTTTAGGGTTATTATGTGCAAAGATACATTAATTTATTTTAATGTGAAAGTTTTTCTGATGTGAAATATTAACAAATTATCATTAATGATAAAGACCTTTTTGTGATAGATATTAACCGATATTATGGATGTGGAATAAAATAAAACGGGAGAGACTTTTCCCCTCCCGTTTTTCGCATTGCCGATTTCGGTTTATGGCTTTTATTATCGACTTTGCAATGCCCCTATTCGGGGCTGTGAAAGGTCGCGTCCTCGCGGGCGTAACCATCACGGACTATATTCATAAAACAAACAAAATAAACTCTTCATCTCGTTATTGCAAAGTTCGTTACATTGCATCAACTACACAATACCGATAAGTGGTTATTCGCAATAATCGTTTCACTATTTATAGTGATTGGTATATGTCGTAAAAAATGTGTATTTTTGCAAGCAAAAATAGTTAACAATGTTATTGTCGGATTTAAGAACCGGAGAGTCGGCTGTCATTGTAAAGGTTTTGGGACACGGCGGCTTTCGACGTAGAATACTTGAGATGGGTTTCGTGCGCGGACAACGTGTCGAGGCCATTCTCAATGCGCCATTGCGTGACCCGATAAAGTATCGTTTGATGGGTTACGAGGTGTCGCTGCGTCGAAGTGAGGCTGCGATGGTGGAGGTTATTACTATTGAGGAGGCGCGTGTGCAGCATATGCAGCAGGTTGAAGGCGTTGCAACCTCTCCCAACGATGACGATATCGAACAGGTTATCAATCAGAAGATACGCGAGATAAATATAGCCCTTGTGGGTAATCCGAACAGCGGTAAGACATCTCTGTTTAATGCCTTGTCGGGAGGCCACGAGCACGTGGGTAATTACAGCGGTGTGACCGTAGGTGCCAAGAGCGGTACGTGCCACTACAAAGGGTACAAGATAAATATCACCGACCTGCCGGGAACGTATGCTTTGTCGGCATATACGCCCGAGGAGATGTATGTGCGTTATCATCTAATGCAGGAGATGCCTGATGTGGTTATCAATGCCGTTGTGGCATCAAATATCGAGCGAAATCTCTTCCTCACCACGGAGCTTATTGACCTTAATCCCAAGATGGTCGTTGCGCTGAATATGTACGACGAGCTGGAGAGTAGCGGCGCGAAGCTCAACTATGAGCAGCTGGGTAAGATGATTGGTGTGCCGATGGTGCCCATCGTAGCACGTAATGGAAAGGGCTTGAACGATTTGTTAGATGAGGTCATCTTAACCTTTGAAAATGAGAATCCTAAGGTTCGTCATATTCATATCCAGTATTCTTCATCCATTGAAACAGAGGTATGCTCGCTTGCGAGTCTTATGAAGCAGCACGCCGAAGAGCTGCCGAAGTGTTTCCCACCACGTTATTGGTCTGTTAAGATGCTTGAGAAGGATAGCAGCGTGGAGGAGTTGTTGTCTAAGGCGGAGCATTATCAGGAGTGGTCGCAAAAGCGCGATAGAGCTGTTGCACGAATAAAGACCGCTTTGGGAGAGGATGTGGAGAGCGCCGTGACCAATGAGAAATATGGTTTTATTGAGGGCGCTTTGGCTGAGACATACACGCCGAGCAATAAGGATAATAACCGAAACACGTCGATAATTGACCGTATCGTAACGCATAAATATCTGGGTATTCCCCTATTTCTGCTGGTAATGTTTGTGATGTTCTGGAGTACCTTTACTTTGGGTGCATATCCGCAGGAGTGGATTGAGGCGGGCTTCAGCTGGCTGGGCGAGATGGTCGGCGGATTGATGAGTGACGGGCCACTGCGTGACCTTATCGTCGATGGTATCATCGGAGGTGTGGGGTCGGTTGCGGTGTTCTTGCCTAATATCTTGATTCTCTATTTGTTTATATCACTTATGGAGGACTCGGGATATATGGCGCGAGCGGCCTTCATTATGGATAAACTGATGCACTTGGCGGGCCTTCACGGCAAGTCGTTTATTCCGCTTGTGATGGGCTTTGGATGTAATGTGCCGGCGATTATGGCTACGCGCACAATTGAGAGCCACAGCAGCCGCCTGATTACTATTTTGATTAACCCGTTTATGTCGTGTAGCGCACGTCTGCCGGTGTTTATTCTGCTTGCTGGTACATTCTTCCCTGAGCACGCAGGATTGGCCTTGTTTGGCATATATCTGTTTGGCGGTGTGATGGCCATCTTGACAGCGCGTGTTTTGCGCCGATTTATGTTTGGCGCTGATGAGACTCCGTTTGTGATGGAGTTGCCACCCTATCGCATCCCAACAATTAATGCCACGTTGCGCCATATGTGGGAGCGTAGCGAGCAGTATCTCAAGAAGATTGGAGGCCTGATTCTGGTGGCGGCTATCGTTATTTGGTTCTTGAGCTATTATCCGCGAACATCTTACGCTGTGACAGATGCTGATGTTGTGGAGAATATTTCGGTGGCCCAATCTGAAAATTCCTATCTCGGTCGCATCGGTAAGTTCTGCGAGCCCGTGATGGAGCCGTTGGGTTTGGATTGGCGTGCAAGTGTAGCTATGTTGTCGGGTGCGGCAGCAAAGGAGATTGTGGTATCTACGTTGGGCGTATTGTACTCGGTGGAGGATGCCGAAAGTGATGGCGCATCCTTGTCGCAGCACCTGCTTGCATCGGGAAATTATTCGCGAGCAGCGGCTTTGGCGATGATGATATTTGTATTGTTGTATTTCCCGTGCATTGCGACGGTGTCGGCCATAGCGCAAGAGACCGGAGGCTGGAAGTGGGCTCTGTTCTCGGTGGTGTATAACACTGTTTTGGCGTGGGTTGTTGCTTTTGCCGCATTCCATATAGGCGGATTGTTGGGTATGTAAATTAATTGAAGATGAAAAGCTATAAAAGAGATGGAAATAATCGTATAGTCTACTCTAAGGATATGAAACTTATAGAGTTGATTGATGCCGATTATGAGCTGTTGTCGATTCTGTTGCGTCTGGATATCCAGCTGCCGTTTGGTGATGTATCAGTGGAGGAGATGTGCCGTCGATATGATATGTCGCCTACCCTATTTCTAATGATTTGTCAGGTCTATGCTTGCGCCGATTTTGAGCCCGATGTGGAGAGCCTGCAGACCTCTGATTTACGACATATAATTAGCTATCTTCGCGCTTCGCACCGCTTCTATCTGGAGTCTATGCTGCCCTCTATTGCCGAGGGCGTGGAGCGCGTGCTGGAGAGTTGTGACGCCAAGCAGAGCGTGATATTGCGCAGATTCTATGAGAGTTATGCCGAGGAGGTGCGCGCACATCTGCATTATGAGGAGAGTGTGATATTTCCGCACGTAGAGAGCCTGCTGAACGGTAGCGCTGTGAAGAAGAATATGTCGGATTATATGGCTCATCACACCGATATATGCGATAAGGTAGATGATATAAAGAGTATCGTAATAAAGTATCTGCCGGAGTCGTGCCCTACTCACGTGCGATGTGATTTGCTCTTTAACTTGTTCCGTATGCGAGATGATTTGTCGAAGCATACATTGATAGAGCTGAAGTTGCTGACACCAATGGTTATTGCAGAGGAAAGGAGATTGCAGCAATGAGAAGGTTTCGTGTAGCTATAATCGAGCCATCGGCTATCATTGCGGAGGGTGTTGCAACTCTTGCGGGACGTAGCGGTGAGTTTGAGGTTGTATATTCGGGTGGCGATATGCGAATGCTTATAGAACGCTTTGCAATGGTTTCCCCCGATGTGGTTATTGTTGGCTCGCAGATGGTCGGGGCCAATAACCAATCGCTGCGTGTGGCATATCCCGAGTTGCAGAGCGTGACATTGGCTCTGTTGTCAACTACGGTATGCGACGAGGAGGTGATGCGTCAGTTCGATGGCGTGGTAAATATTTACGATGGGCAGGCGCAGATAATACGAAAGCTGCACGCTGCCGTTGAGCAGGGCGAAACCAACCCGTATAGCGATAGTCACGATTTGTCGGAACGCGAACGTGACGTATTGATATTGGTAGCTAAAGGAAAGACCAACAAGGAGATTGCCGACGAGCTAAACATCTCAATTCATACGGTTATGTCGCATCGAAAAAATATTACCCACAAAACTGGTATAAAATCGGTTGCGGGTCTTACGGTTTATGCGTTGCTGAATAACCTGCTTGACCAAAATGACGTAACATTATAAAGTTGTCTAACAAGGCTCTTTTGGCATCTGCCTTGCCCGCAGGTTGCTCACATACGTTGAGTATGCTCCGCACCATTGGGCTACGAGCAGCTTCAAAATAGTTCTTGTAATACAACTTTAATAACAGTGGGTAAATATAGCTAAAAAACGAGGGTGTCAACTTGCGGTTGAGCACCCTCTTCTTGTAATTACTGTGCATCAAACGGGCCGTATATAGCCTGAACAATCATCTGCTCATCTTCGGCCGATAGACGGTAAATCTTATACTTGCGTCCCTTGTCATAGGCCTTTACAACGATGTGACCGTCGTAAGGGCAAACGCCATTCTCGTACCAATCTTTGCCTGCGTGCTCCTTGCGAGCCTTCTCAACAATATACTGAGTGTAGAACATTCGCTCACCCTGGTAGATATCCTGCGAAAGAACGCGGCTGATAATCTTCTCCTGAGTGTGGTACTGGTCCCATACGCAGTCGATATATGCCTTAGCCTTTACGTTACGCAGGAAGTCGGGGTGCATAGAGTCTAAGTATGCGTGGTGGTTACACTTAACAACATCTACCTCACCACAAGCTTCACCTACCTTTGCCTCGATATTTACCGACTCTCCGTTGGCAATCTTTAGGTTGCCTGTGGTATCTCCTCCAGCGTAATATGAGAAGGGACCGTAGTCGATACGGAATGAAATACTCTTTGTGTTCTCATTGCCAGCGCTTGAGGTGTTTTCAGGGTTAAGGTCGTAGTAACGAATGGTCTTCTCGCCCTCGCCTGTCCATATCTCGCCATTGGATGCGATGTTGCGAATAGAGAATAGTTCTGAATACTTCTCAGCATTGTGTTTCATTGCAATCTGATTCAATGCGCCGGGTTTGAATGCCTCCTGAGTTGCACCAAATTGTTTTTTGTGGTAGTCAGTGAATCGCAGGAAGTTGTCGGTGTGAGAGTCTCCTATCTCTGTGGGATAGTTGTAGGTGGGATAACCGCGGTCGAAGAATTGTCCAAAATGGATTGTTTCGCCAACATCGGCTACACCCACCAATTTATAATCCTGTCCGCGACCTTCGGTTACGGGTACATCCAAACTTGTCGAGCCCATATGGTCGTCGTGGAAGTGTGAGAGCATAAAGTAATCAACATTTGTGCCGTTGGGATTTACCCTCTCAATATAACGTGCTACCCACTCGCCACCGCGACGCGAGAGGTCGGGCTTGGGGTCGGTCATCGGCACTGTTGCCTGATGGTCACCAGCGTCAACGAGCATTGTTGTTGCATCGGGCATAATGTAGAGGTTTGCCTCGCCACGACCTGTGTAGATGTGGTGAATGTCAAGCTCGCCGCTCTTCCAGCCGCGATAGGGTTCGCCTACCTTGTCGGTCGGGCCGCACGAGAGCAGGAATAAACAAGATAAAAGTGTAAGGTTTCTCATAATTGTTATAGTTATTTGTTGTTTTCGATAAATTCTTAACGAAGGTACGAAAAATATTACTCTTTTTTGCTGCTCGGAGGAATAAATATGAAAAATATGTATTATATTTGCGAAAAGATAAAAGCAAACTATGACCAATCGTTGCAATATATCGTTTATCTTGTCAGTGATGCAGCATATGCCTATGTGCTGGATGCGAATGTGCCGCTAGGCACGTTTATATCTTTGGGTGGTTATGTGCCGCCCGTGTCATAGGACACAAAATAATCTGTAAAAATATTGATTTATATATTTCGGCATTTATATGCGTGCCGAATGCAAAATAGTTTAGATTTATGTCTGATAATAAATTACGTTTTGAGACAAAACAGATTCACGGCGGCTATCACGTTGACCACACAGGCTCGCGCGGTGTAGCTATCTACCCTACGGCTGCCTATCATTTCAAGAGTTGTGACTACGCTGCCCGCTTGTTTGAACTGAGCGAGGGCGGTAATATATATACACGATTGCATAACCCCACAACTGCTGCATACGAGGAGCGTGTAGCTGCACTGTATAACGGTGTGGGAGCGTTGGCGTTGGCGTCAGGTATGTCGGCCATTTTGATTACCGTTACGGCTTTGGCTGAGGCGGGCGATAATATCGTAGCTTCGCCCTATCTCTATGGCGGTACGTATAATCAGTTCCGTATCTCGTTGCGTAAGCTGGGTATTGACTGTCGTATTGCTAAGAGCGAGCGTGTGGAGGACTTCGAGGCGCTGGTCGATGATAAGACCAAGATGATATACGTTGAGAGTATGGGTAACCCCACTTGCCACGTGCCCGATTTGCAGGCTCTGGGTGAGTTGGCCAAGCGTAAGGATGTGCCCTTTGTTGTGGATAACACATTTGGTGCGGCAGGTTTCCTGTGTAACCCCTTTGATTGGGGCGCAAATATCGTGGTGGACTCGGCTACAAAGTGGATTAATGGCCACGGTACGGCTATGGGCGGTATTATCGTCGATGGCGGAAATTATAATTGGGCAAATGGTAAGTTCCCGCAGATTGATGGCCCCTCGGAGGGTTATCACGGGCTGAATCTATATGAGGCTTTCGGTAATGCAGCCTTTATCGTAAAGTGCCGCGTTGACGGCTTGCGTGATTTTGGTTGTTGTCCCTCGTCGTTTGATTCATACTTGATGATGATTGGTCTGGAGACGCTCTCGTTGCGCGTTAAGCATCAAGTGGAGTCAACGTGGAAATTGGCGGAGTATTGCCGCAACCATCCGCAGGTAGAGCGCGTGAGCTTCGTGGGTTTTGAGGATCACCCGGGCTGTGAGAATGCCAAGAAGTATTACCGTTATGGTTCATCGGGCGTATTTGCTATCGAGTTGAAGGGCTCGTTGGATAGCACCGTTCGTTTCGTGGAGTCGCTAAAGTTGGCAGCCAATATGACTATGATTGGCGACTCGATAACGGTTGTAACCCACCCCGCATCTACAACACACAAGCAGCTTAGCGAGTCGGATTTGAAGGCGGCGGGTGTTACGCCTACGCTTCTTCGTATCTCGCTCGGACTGGAGAATGTGGAGGATATAATTGAGGATTTTGAGCAGGCTTTTGCACAGGCTAAATAATGGCACAATTTTATACATACGATAGGCCTTTTGAGTTGGAGTGCGGCGAGGTGCTGCCCTCGTTGACCATTGCTTACGATACCTTCGGAGAGTTGAACTCGGAGCGTAGCAATGTCATCTGGGTGTGTCACGCCCTAACGGCCAATTCGGACGTTGCCGACTGGTGGCCACATACGGTCGAGGAGGGTTGTTTCTTGGACCCTGCGAAGTATTTTACCGTGTGTGCTAACTTTCTCGGCTCACACTACGGCACAACGGGACCGCTGTCGGTAAACCCAGCAACGGGTGAAGAGTGGTATGGCGATTTCCCGCTTGTTACGGTGCGCGATATGGTGCGTGCGCATCAGCTGCTGGCCGAGTGGTTGGGGATTAAGCGCGTGAAACTTTTGATTGGTAGCTCTATTGGCGGTTTTCAGTGCTTGGAGTGGAGCGTTATGCAACCCGACTTTGCCGAGCGAGCAGCCTTTATAGCCACCACACCACGTACTAAGCCGTGGGCGTCGGCATTTAATGAGTCGCAGCGTATGGCTATCGAGTGTGACCCTACCTATGGTGAGCGTTCGGCGGAGGCCGGCTTGCAGGGTATGGCTACGGCGCGTAGCATTGCGCTGATGAGTTATCGTGGTGGTATGGCCTACGATAAGACACAGGAGGATGAGAATCCCGATGAGGCGAGCTTCGAGCGTCGTGTGCTCTCATACCAGCGTTATCAGGGTGAGAAGCTGCGCCGCAGATTCAACGCATATTCGTATTACCGTCTGTCGCAAGCGGTGGATTCGCATAATCTGGGTCGTGGTCGTGGTAAGGTGGAGGATGTGCTGCAACAAATCAAGGCAAAGAGCCTGGTGGTGGCTATCACTTCGGATATTCTGTTTCCACCCTCTGATCATACGATTTTGGTGGAGAATATTCCCAACGTGGAGTATCATTTGATAGATTCGGATTTTGGTCACGATGGATTTTTGGTTGAGCATAAGCAACTGAATGAGATTATCTTGAATTTCTTGAATGAGTAACGAAAAATAGATATAACTATGAATGGAAAGAAACTAAACATCGGCCTTTTTGGCTTCGGTACGGTAGGTAGCGGACTGTATGATGTATTGAAGCGTATTGGCTCGAAGAATGTAGAGATTAAGCGTATCTGCGTGCGTGATTTGAGCAAGGATCGCGGTATTGCAGCCGAGTTTACCAATAATGCAGATGATATCTTCAATGACCCCGATATTAACTTTATCGTTGAGTTGATTGACGATGCAGATGCTGCATACGATATCGTGAAGCGCGCCCTGAAGATGGAGCTTCCCGTGGTGTCTGGCAATAAGAAGATGCTGGCTCACCATATTGAGGAGCTTATCGAGTTGCAGGCTCGTTATAATGTGGCTCTGTTGTACGATGCATCGGCTTGCGGTAGTATCCCCGTTATTCGCAACCTTGAGGAGTATTACGATAATGAGTTGCTGACCTCGGTTAAGGGTATTCTGAATGGCTCGTCAAACTTCATTCTCTCGAAGATTTTTAACGAGAAGATGTCGTATGCTGACGCTCTGAAGTTGGCGCAGGATTTGGGCTTTGCCGAGAGTAACCCCACGCTCGATATTGATGGCTGGGATTCGCTCTTTAAGTTGATTATCATTACCGTTCACGCCTTCGGCTTGTATGTTCCCCCGCAGGAGATTTTTACCTACGGAATCTCTAATATGAACGATGATGATATCCGTTTTGCCAACGAGAAGGAGCGTCGCTTCAAACTTGTTGCTCACGTGGAGAAGGTGGCTGATAATAAGCTCATAATGAGTGTGATGCCTCAACTCATCTCACGTAATAAGTATATTTACAGCGTGGAGGATGAGTTTAACGGCGTAGTTATCAAGGGTCTGTTCTACGACAAGCAGTTTATGTTTGGTCGTGGTGCAGGTGGCTACCCCACCGGCTCGGCCGTGTTGAGCGATATTACGGCTTGTCTGTACGATTATAAGTATGAGTACAAGAAGCGTAACGACTCGCAGTTGCCTACATATACAACCGACCACAAGTTCCGCGTATATTACCGCTACTCGGACTATGCCGACTTGGATTTGGTTAAGTTTGATACGGTGCTTGAGAACTATATCTCTGACGACTATAAGTATGTCGTAGGAACTGTATCTTTGCGCGACCTGCACAAGATTCAGGACGAGTTGCGCAAACGCGATGTATTTATTGCCGCATATCCTAACGACTAAGGTATAACGGTCAAAAAAATAGCTGCCCAAACGGGACAGCTATTTTTTTGTGCTATTGAGAATTATCTCTTCAACAAGTGTTTAATGAAGAGGTAACCTCCTATAACCTGCAACAACATACCAGGAACGCCGAGGCGGAAATCCTGAACGGCAGCTGCGAAACTACCTGTAAATGCCCACTCGAATGCTCCGCCCAAAACCTGATAGCAGAGAACAACGCCTGCAATCAAAGCGAGAGAAACCTTGCGAGCGTGAGAGGCTACATAGCCAGCAGTAAGAGCCAAGATTGTTGACTTCACCAAGATGGGAGTCAATACAGCTGCTGCGGGCATACCGAAGAGCAGGTGGTTGATGACGGGTGAGAGGATTGCTGTCATAAGACCTACCTTCCAACCATATTTATAAGCACCGATAAGCGTAAAGAAATATATCGGCAGCAGAATCATACCTCCCTGTGGTACCAAGTGGCAGAGCTGAGGCAGGGCGATATTACCCAAAATGAACAATGCCGCAGCGATGTAAGTCTTGCTATCGTTGTAGTTCAACGAGTAGAGTTTAATACTTGATGTTTGCATAACTTTAATTTTTATTTGTTAATTTTCTTATTTCTCGGTTTTGGGCTGCCGCTTCACCGTCAGGTAAAAACGTGCCCAGAGTGTTCTCGTAAACTAAACATTGTAAAGATAAGAATTTTCATTGTAAAAATATCTGGTTACAATGCAATCTATCTCAAAAATGTTGCCGAACTTGCTTTTTTTTAGCTATTTATTTAGCAAAGGCAGTATCTCCTGCTCGAAAATCTCACGCTCGATAATGCGGTAATGCGGCTGATAATGTGCATTAAAACTACGGCTGTGGTGCATAACGTAGCTGCCGTTTGTTATCATAGAGTTCGTGATGATTATATCATCCTCTAAATTATCCAGCGGCAGATTCATTGCTCTTATGACCTCTACTATCTCATTCCACTCCTTATGCCACTGCTCGAGGCTGATGGGCTTGATACCATTCACGCTGCGAATAAAGGCATCGAAGTATTTCTCGTACGGGACTCTGCCGTCAGCAATGACGCCGAGGTTTACGCGATAAAAACGTCCCTCATAACCCGTTGGCTCGTAATCCACACCCTCAAAACTCTCGGCTGACTCTAACTCGTGACGCAGGAACTTGTCGGCAGCCGAAGGGTCGGCGATAAGATGTCCGGGACCAAAGCGGTCCTGAAAAAAGTTTTTATACAAATCACGCAGAGTGGATTTGGGATACATTTCCATCTGTCGCTCAACGGCTTGGCGAATCTTCTCGTGCGTGGTATTCTTCTGGTTGCAAGCACATAGCGCAACTGCAGCCAGCGCAATAATAAAATATCTTCTCAAAAATTTCATAAGCTCATCTCCTTAATAAATTTGTCTATCAGCGGTAGGCACTCCTCGGCAGTTTTACAATCCTGGCACAATTTCTCCACGGGGCAAATGTCTGTACCTGCGCGATTTATGATGTTTGGAACGCACTCTTTGAACTCAAGCTCTACCCCACTTTTGGTAAATAGCTCCATCGCGGCGGCACTTACAACATCTGCATATACCCATCTTACGCCACCTGCAATCATTAAAGCAGCAGCCCCCTTGCCGACAACCTTGTCGGCAATAGAGGCTCCGCATAATAGTTCTGGCTCGTGGTTTAATATACGGAACAAATCCTTCACTCCGCGCTCGTTGAATGACCGCGTTGCTCCGTTGTTAAATATTACGCACGAACACTGCTCGGCGTGCAGTTGGGTTATTAGTTGCTGTCGCTCCATTGTTAAAACTCGCGGCCCTGCTTCAAATCCTCGATGTACTTGTCTATGCGACGCATCTCACGAGGGATGTCAATACGCTGTGGGCAGTGAGGATTACACTGCTTACAACCCACGCAGTGGTCGGCCTGACGCTCCTTCTCTACGGCACGGTCATATCCAACAAGGAATGCTCGGCGTGCCTTGCGATAGTTCTCATCGCGTGAACTCTTCGAGAGATTACCCTCGTTCACGCACTTGTTGTAATGCAGCAAGATACCCGGAATATCCAATCCGTAGGGACAGGGCATACAATATTTACAATCGTTACACGGGATTGTGGGATATTGCAACATCAGCTCGGCGGTCTCGAACAAAAACTCCTTCTGCTCGTCGTTAAGCTCCTCCAGAGGTGCGTATGTGCGGATGTTATCCTCCAGGTGCTCCATATAGGTCATACCGCTAAGTGCAGTGAGCACCATCGGATATGAGCCGACAAAGCGGAATGCCCACGATGCTACGCTACGCTCGGGTGCCTGCTCCTGCAGACGTGCTGCGATATGGTTAGGAACATTTGACAGGCGGCCACCCAGCAACGGCTCCATAATAACTACGGGGATATTGCGCTTCTCCAGCTCTGCATATAGGTACTCCGCGTTGACGTTGTTGCCACGTGCGCTGCGCCAATCCGAGTAGTTCATCTGTATCTGGATGAAGTCCCAGTGTACCTTCTCGTGGAGTGAGAGGATATGGTCGAAAATCTCCTTCTCGCCGTGGAATGACCAGCCGAGGTTGCGAATCTTTCCCTTCTTGCGCTCCTCAATAAGGAAGTCGAGGATACCGTTGTCGATAAAACGACGGTTGAAAGCGTCGAGACTTGCACCGATGTTATGCAACAGGTAGTAATCCATATAATCTACCTGTAACTTCTCGAACGAACGCTTGTACATCGCAACCGAGTTCTCAAACGAGGGGTTTGAGAAGTTAGACATCTTGGTGGCGATGAAGTAACTCTCGCGCGGGTGGCGGCTAAGAGCGATACCCGTAGCCTCCTCGGACATACCCTGACAATATACGGGTGACGTGTCGAAGTAATTTACGCCGTGTGCCAAAGCGTAATCTACCAACTCGTTGACGCTCTCCTGGTCAATCTTTGAACGCTGGTCGCGCGCGCTGCCTCCCTCGATGGTCGGCCAACGCATACAGCCGTAGCCCAAAATAGATACTTTATCCCCCGTATTGGGATTTGTACGGTAGGTCATCTTGTCGGTGGGGACCTCGCCCAATGCCGATGAGTCAATCTTCAAACCATTGCTCTTACAACCCGTAAATGCAGCAGCCGTAAGCAGAGAACCTGCTCCTAAACGCTTGATAAACTCGCGGCGGTCGATAGTATTTTTATTCTTCTTCATTGTTCTCTTTTTTAGATGGTTCGATGATTTTTATAACCCTTTACACGAATTGCACTGAACGGACGTGCCGGACAGAGATTCTCGCACGCACCACAGCCGATACACAAGTGTTTGTTGACTGATGGAATCTTGCGTGACTTGGTGTCACGATAATCCGAAAGAATCATAGTGATAGCTCCCGTAGGACAGTGACGCTGGCAGTTGCCGCACTCCACATCGTCGGTGATGACCACACAATTATCGCGTACCCACTCGGCGTGGCCAAGCTGTATTGAAGACTTCTCCTCTACACTGATGGGTTTGATAGCGCCCGTAGGACACACCTGCGAACATTTGTTACACTCGGGACGACAGTAGCCCTTCTCGTACGACATCTCGGGCTGCATAAATGTGGTAAGGTCGGCCGAAGGACGAAGCACCTGCGTAGGACATACCGCAACGCAGAGCTGACAACCCGTACAGTGTGCTGCCATATTACGTGCGCTGAGCGAGCCCGGAGGCGTGAGTGCGCGATTCTTGAATGGAGACTGCTTGGCAATGATTGTAGCATAACCACCATCGAGTTTCATCTCCTGAGCCTTTGCTGCAGATGTAGCCAGCAGACCTGCGCCTACAAGGAAGTTACGGCGAGATTTGTCGGCTGGAGCTGCTGCGGCAGGTGTGGCACTCCCCTTTCGCAAGGTATATTTAATTGCACCCTTGTTGCACGACTCAAGGCAATCCATACAAACTACGCAACGACTGTAATCGATTGAGTGATTCTTTGCGTCGATACACGATGCCTTGCACTTGCGTGCGCACAGGCCACAATTTATACATTTGTCTGTGTCGATAACGGGCTTAAGGAGTGAGAAGCGTGACAATGCACCTAATACAGTACCTACGGGGCAGATGGTGTTGCAATATGTACGACCATTGCGCCAAGCCAAAACGGCAAGCACGATAAGCGTAACGACTGCTACGGCAAATGTAGCCCAGCTGCCTACAACAACATCTGTTGAGTAGAATGCATAGCTGTCAACACGTTCGGCGATGTATGCCAATAGGTTGTTTCCCCACTTCCATAGAGGAGCAAACAGGTTTTGCGCAATACGACCGAATGCACTATAAGGAGCAACAAGCAGTGCCACAGCACCAAAGCCGGCAGCGAGTGTTACTATAAATATTGCGAGTACGGCGTAACGCAACCAATTTTTAGCGGGCGAATAGCTGAAACGATTCTTCTTGCGGCGGCCTGCAAACCAGGAGATGATATCCTGCATTACACCCAAAGGGCAAATAACGGAGCAGTAAACGCGACCAAAAAGAAGCGTTAACGCAACAAGAAAAACGATTACACCTACATTTAATGCCAATATGGCTGGAAGAAACTGGACTTTTGCCAGCCAACCAAACCACGCGTGTATTGTTCCGGTAAAGTCGAGGAACAGGAGCGTGATGAGCGTGAAACACAACGCCGCAGCGATGATTCTGATTTTTCGCAACATAATTTATAATATTTGTTTATGATAGCAACTATTGTTTGTCGCATAGTCCTAAACGCAAATATAATAAAAATAATGGATAATCAGCGTCGTAACTCTGTAAAAAGGAAAAATTAGAGATAAAAGCGAATCTCGGCTTGTGGAATTGTGATTCGGATGTTATAGAAAATAAAAAAGTCCTAAGAAATCTCTTAGGACTTTGCGGTGCGTAGGGGACTCGAACCCCTGACCCCGTGCGTGACAGGCACGTATTCTAACCAGCTGAACTAACGCACCATTTGCTGATTGCGATTGCAAAGGTAGTATAAAAATGTTAATCTGCAAATTTTTTTTAATTTTTTTTGATGTTATTATTTGCGCGTTAAGTCTGCGTGTGATATAAGTATTTGTTTTATAAAGGGTTGGTTTTTGCGGGAATCGCAATTATTTGCTTTGGCATATTAGTTGCAAATGTTGTATAGTCGATATTCGGATTTGAGGTTTGGCTATCGGCAACTTTAACAAAATGATTTAACGTAATTGCATTCACTTAAACTGTTCAGCTTATGAGAAAAATTCGACTACTTATTTCATTGTCGTTGGTGCTGTTCTGTGTGCATCAAATATCGGCACAGCGACATAGTTATGGGCACCGTAAGCAAAAACCTACGGTATATATGGTGGCATTCGAGCAGGTTGATACCGTAAATTGCCCAATACAGCAGACTATTGCTCAAAATAATCTTGCCGCACAGAGCGTGCGTGCGGATTTTGCTGAAACGCATCGTAGAGGCTTCCAGCAGTTACATAATCCGCAGTTTGTCTTTACTACGAAGAATAATCGTTTCTCGCTGGGTATTGGTGGCGAGATAAATCTGCGTGCAAGCTACGATTTGAAGGGCGCGGTTGATAATATTGATTTTGTCCCTTACGACATCCCGATGGATGCAACCTTTGCTAACCGCCAGCGCATAATGATGGATGCTACGGCGTCACGATTGTTTACCAAAGCGGTGGTTAACTCCGATGTGTTGGGACGTGTTGTGGCATACGTGGATATGGATTTTCGCGGTGGCGAGGAGTTTTCGTATATACCCCACTTGCGTTCGGCGTATGTTTCGATGTTGGGATTTACGGCAGGTCGTGATGTGACTACATTCTGCGATTTGGAGGCCGTGCCTGAAACCATTGACCACGAGGGCCCCAATGCCTATAATTTCCGATTTGCTACGCTGCTTCGATATGAGGTTGACTTCTGGAGAAAACATTTTACATTTGGTGTGGCTGCCGAGATGCCGGTTGTGAGCGGTACATATAACGATAATTTCCTGCCACTTGCACAGCGAGTGCCTGATGTACCGGTCTATTTGCAGTATGCGTGGGGTCGAAATCGCCAGAGCCACTTCCGTGCTTCGGCTGTATTCCGTAATATGTATCTGCACAATACCCGAACGGGTAATAATACGAGTCTGTTTGGCTGGGGCGTGCAGGCGAGTGCGCATATCGAACTTGGCGAGTTCTTTACCATTTATGGTAATGGAATCTATGGCGAGGGTATCACCCCTTATATTCAGGATTTGACAGGCAGCGGTCTTGATTTCACGCCCGACCCGATGAATCCCGAGAAGATTCAGACTATGCCGATGTGGGCTTGGCAGGCGTCGGGACAGCTTAATATAATCCCCTCTCGCTTCTGGATTTCAGGTGGATACTCAACGGCTTATGTGGAGCGAGAGAATGGATATTATTCTGAAAACCAGTATCGCCGAGGTACATATATTTATGGAAATGCATTCTTCCAGGCAACGGCAAACTGCCGTATTGCGGCGGAGTATCTGCACGGCTCACGAAAAAACAGAAATGGAGCTATGGGCGAGGCGAATCGTCTAAGCCTGATGGTTCAATACAGCTTCTAAATCAACTTGTGTATATGCGAAGGCGGCCGTTGGGGCCGCCTTTTTTGTGCTTATGGTTTTGATAATTCTACGGATTTGCCTATATTTGAATTTGTGAAGAGAATTTTTGTCATATCGTTATTGTTCGCGGCGGCGTTTATCCCGCGGCTCCTTGTCTGTGCCGATTCTGCGGAGGATGAGAAGCGCGGAGTGTGGAGCCGTATGCGTAGCGTGAAGATTGTCGCTGCAGGCGATTTGATGCAGCACCGTCCGCAGGTGGTGGCGGCACAACTTGACGATACGACAAAGTTCGATTATAGGCCATCATTCCGTTATGTGGCCGACAGGTTTCGTGAGGCGGATATCGCTATTGTGAATCTGGAGACTACCCTCTCCGAGCGAGGCCCATATACGGGATACCCCTGTTTCCGTTCTCCTGCCGAGGTGGCAGACGCAATGGCGGATATGGGTGTAGATGTGGCTGCATTGGCGAATAATCACTGTTGCGATAGAGGTGCTTACGGCATAGAATCTACGGCAGATATTCTCGATAAGCGGGGCATTTGTCGCGTGGGTGTTTATCAGGATAGCGTTGATTATCAGGAAAATAATATTCTTTACCTCGAGCGTTACGGTATTCAGTTTGCCGTTGTCAATTACACGTACGGAACCAATGGAATAAATGTCCCGAAGGGAATGGTTGTAAACCATCTGGATAGTGTTGCTATTGGGCACGATTTGGCCTCAATAAATCGAGATGTTGTGGATTGTGTGATAGCCGTTGTGCATTGGGGAAATGAGTATGAGCGTCAGGCAAACAGAGAGCAGCGGCAGATGGCGGATTTTATGCATCGCAATGGTGTGGATTTGATTATAGGCAGCCACCCGCACGTCGTGCAGCCGTATGATATCAGGGATGATGGCAAGATAACACTCTATTCGTTGGGTAATTTTGTGTCGAATCAGCGCACGCGCTATCGTGATGGCGGATTGGTCGCCACGATTGATGTGACGGTTGTGGAGCAAGGCTGCGGGAAAAAGCTCTTGAATCGTCGTGTGGATTATGATTTGAATGTTACGCCCGTGTGGGTGCTATTGCCTGAGTATGAGATTATTCCGTCGGATGTTGGGGCGGATGTGAAGATGAATTACGATTCGCGTTTCCGTTATAATCGATTTATGGAAGATGTGCGCGAACTTCTTGAAAAATAAAGGGTGCTGACTCGTAAGCCAGCACCCTTTTGCTTTGATTATAATCCTATTAATAGTTCTCCTTCTTGGGCTCGAAGAATGCCTGCGGGTGTGCGCAAGCGGGGCACTTGATGGGAGCCTCCTTGGCGAGCATAACGTAACCGCAGTTACGGCACTGCCACCAAATCTCGTTGTCGCGTACGAATACTGTACCGTTGGTTACGCGCTCCAACAACTTGAGGTAACGACGCTCGTGCTCAGCCTCAACCTTTGCAATCTGACGGAATGTCTCGGCAATCTCAGCAAAACCCTCCTCATCTGCAACCTTTGCAAAATCAGCGTAGAGTACATCCCACTCCTCGTGCTCGCCAGCAGCTGCTGCTACCAAGTTCTCGGCTGTGGTGCCAATCTTGCCTGCAGGGTATGTTGCAGTAATCTCAACATCGCCGCCCTCCAAATACTTGAAGAACCTCTTTGCGTGCTCCTTCTCCTGCTCGGCAGTCTCCATAAATACGCCTGAAATCTGCTCGAATCCCTCCTTCTTAGCTACACTTACAAAGAATGTGTAACGATTGCGTGCCTGGCTCTCGCCTGCGAATGACTTCAATAAGTTTTGCTCGGTCAATGTACCTTTAATGCTCTTCATAGTTTTGTTCGTTTTATGTGTTTGTGAATATTTGTTCTGTTTTCTATTGCAAAAATAAGATATTTTTTTTCAGTGTCAAGTGATTTGTTATTATAAAATTTTATAGTACTATCAATGCGCCTTATATTGTGAGCGTGAACGTAGGTTTGGAGTGCGTACGAAATCTGTTAAAATGGTAATTTATGCAGAAAAAGTGTCGCGAGCGGTAATAAAATAGGTTTTAGATTGGATATTGAAAGGATAGTTTTGTATATTTGCAGAATGTTATAAAATAGGTATAGAAAATAAATAATAAAACATCATATATGGCAGACGAAAAAATTATCTTCTCGATGGTGGGTGTCTCGAAGACCTTCACCAACCAGAAAAAAGTATTGAACAACATCTACCTCTCGTTCTTCTATGGTGCCAAGATTGGTATCATCGGTCTTAACGGTTCGGGTAAGTCAACTCTGATGAAGATTATCGCAGGTATTGATAAGAATTTTCAGGGTGAGGTGGTCTTCTCTCCCGGTTACTCGGTAGGTTATCTGGAGCAGGAGCCTCAGCTCGACGACTCAAAGACCGTAAAGGAGATTGTCGAGGAGGGTTGCGCTGCAACGGTTGCCCTACTGAAGGAGTACGAGGATATCAATATGAAACTCTGCGAGCCTATGTCGGATGATGAGATGAATCGTCTTATCGAGCGTCAGGGCGAGCTCTACGAGCAGATTGACCACGTGAACGGTTGGGAACTGGATAGCGTGCTGGAGCGTGCTATGGATGCATTGCGTTGCCCCGATCCCGACCAGAGTGTGAAGGTGTTGTCGGGAGGTGAGCGCCGCCGTGTTGCGTTGTGTCGTCTGCTGTTGCAGCAGCCCGACGTATTGCTGTTGGATGAGCCTACCAACCACCTTGATGCCGAGTCTATCGATTGGTTGGAGCAACACTTGCAGCAGTATAAGGGTACGGTTATCGCCGTTACGCACGACCGTTACTTCCTGGATAATGTGGCAGGCTGGATTCTGGAGCTTGACCGTGGCGAGGGTATTCCCTGGAAGGGTAACTACTCAGGTTGGTTGGATCAGAAGACCAAGCGTCTGGCTATGGAGGAGAAGCAGGAGTCGAAGCGTCGCAAGACTCTGGAGCGCGAGCTTGAGTGGGTGCGTATGTCACCCTCGGGCCGTCGTGCCAAGAGCAAGGCTCGTCTGTCGGCCTACGATAAGTTGATGAACGAGGATGTAAAGCAGAAGGAGGAGAAGCTCGAAATCTTTATCCCCAACGGCCCCCGCTTGGGCGATGTGGTTATCGAGGCTAACGACGTGAAGAAGGTCTTTGGCGACCGCATCCTGTATGAGGGATTGAACTTCAAGTTGCCGCCCGCAGGTATCGTGGGTGTGATTGGCCCTAACGGTACGGGTAAGACTACCCTATTCCGTATGATTATGGGATTGGAGGAGCCTACAGCCGGAACATTTACCGTTGGTCAGACCGTGAAGTTGGCATACGTTGACCAGCAGCACAAGTCTATCGACCCCGAGAAGAGTGTTTATGAGGTTATCTCGCAGAACTCAGACCTTATTACGTTGGGTAACCGTCAGATTCCTTCGCGTGCTTATGTGGCTCGCTTTAACTTCAGCGGTGCTGACCAGGAGAAGAAGTGCGGTATGTTGTCGGGCGGTGAGCGTAACCGCCTGCACTTGGCCTTGGCATTGAAGGAGGAGGGTAATGTGTTGCTTCTGGATGAGCCGACCAATGATATCGATGTAAATACTTTGCGAGCATTGGAGGAGGGTTTGGAGAACTTCGCAGGTTGTGCTGTGGTTATCTCGCACGACCGTTGGTTCTTGGACCGTATCGCTACACATATCCTCTCGTTTGAGGGTGACTCGAAGGTTGTATTCTACGAGGGCTCTTACTCTGAGTATGAGGAGTGGAAGAAGATGCAGGGCGAGGATTTGACTCCCAAGCGCGTGAAGTATCGCAAACTGACAGAGAATCAATAGGATTTTATAAATAGAAAATAACCAATTCATTATTTCATATTACCCAGCTTGATTGTCAAGAGAAGGAGGTAATTTTGAATTTTGCATTTTGAATTATAGAAATATGGCACAGAAACCATCAATACCAAAGGGTACGCGCGACTTCTCACCCGCTGAGATGATGCGTCGTACATATATTTTTGAGACAATCAAGAGCGTATTCCGCACCTATGGCTTTGCGCCGCTGGAGACTCCCGCAATGGAGAATCTCTCTACCCTGCTGGGTAAGTATGGTGATGAGGGTGATAAGCTCTTGTTTAAGATACTTAATTCGGGTGACTATGGTGCAAACCTATCGGAGGAGCAGTTGCGTCAGAGTACGAAGATCAGCGAGAAAGGTCTGCGTTACGACCTGACCGTTCCCTTCGCGCGTTACGTTGTGCAGCACCAGAATGAGATTTCATTCCCCTTCAAGCGTTATCAGGTGCAGCCCGTGTGGCGTGCCGACCGTCCGCAGAAGGGTCGCTACCGTGAGTTTTACCAGTGTGATGTCGATGTGATTGGCTCGCGTTCGCTTTTGAACGAGGTGGAGCTTATCGAGATTGTGGAGCGTGTATTCGGCAAGCTGAAGATTAACGTTACGCTTAAGATGAACAACCGTAAGATTCTCTACGGTATCGCCGAGGCTATCGGTCACGCCGATAAGATGATGGACATCACGGTTGCTATCGACAAGCTGGAGAAGATTGGCCTGGATAACGTGAAGGCTGAGCTGGCAGAGCGTGGCTTGGAGCAGGAGGCGATTGATAAACTTCAACCGATACTTGAGTTGAGTGGTTCTAATACTGAGAAATTGGTTAAGTTACGCGAAGTTATCGGCTGCTCGGAGACTGGTGTGAAGGGTATCGAGGAGATGAGCGAGATATTTGGATATGTAGAGCGTTTGGGCTTGCAGCTTCCTATCGAGTTGGACCTCTCTCTGGCACGTGGTTTGAACTATTATACGGGAGCCATCTTCGAGGTGAAGGCTATGGATTACGCCATCGGTTCGATTTGTGGCGGTGGCCGTTACGACGACCTGACAGGTATCTTTGGCCTGCCTAACACGTCGGGCGTGGGTATTTCGTTCGGTGCTGACCGTATCTACGATGTGATGGTTGGACTGGATTTGTTCCCCGAGGAGGTGAACTTCACAACGAAGGTTATGTTTGTAAATCTCGGCGTGGAGGAGCAGATGGCGTCAATGAAGATTATCCGCGGTTTGCGCGATAAGGGAATTGCTGCCGAGATATACCCCGAGGCTGCCAAGATGAAGAAGCAGATGGAGTATGCCAATCGTCGTATGATTCCCTATGTAGTTATCATCGGTAGCAACGAGCTTACGGAGGGCAAGGCTACGGTGAAGAATATGCGTAGCGGAGAGCAGGCGTGTGTGGCGTTTGACGACGTTTGCGAGCAGTTAAAATAGAAGAGATGAAAAGAGTTGTTTGTGCTATATTCCTATTTGTTGTGAGTGTTTTGCCTTTAGTGGCAGATGCCCAGCAGCGAAGAGGTGATGTCGAACAGCTCCAGAAACTTAACAGTTTTTACCGCTACCTTAATGGGATGTATGTCGATAGTATCGATATGAAGCCCATTGTGGAGAGTGCCATACGTGGTATGTTGTCGGAGCTTGACCCCCACTCCACATATCTGGATGCTGAGGAGATGAAGGCTTCGCAGGAGGCTGATAAAGGCGAATTTAGTGGTATCGGAATACAATATAATATTCACAATGACTCGATTGTCGTAGTAAATGTATTGTCGCAGGGCCCTGCTGAGCGTGCAGGATTGTTACCCAATGACCGTATTGTCGAGGTGGATGGCGAGAATGTTGTGGGTATAAAGCAAAGCGATGTTCCATCTAAGTTGCGAGGCCCGCGAGGCAGCGTGGTTAAGCTTGGCGTGGCGCGTAAAGGCGTGGAGCAGGTGTTGCCATTTACGATTGAGCGAGATAACATCCCTATTAATACCATTGATGCAGCATACGTTGCTGCCAAAGGCGTAGGATATGTCAAGGTCAATCGCTTTGGTAAAACTACAATGCGCGAGTTTCGTCAGGCTATGGATAGCTTATCGGGAATAGATGCCCTGATTCTCGATTTGAGCGGAAATGGCGGCGGACTGCTGAATCAGGCTGTGGATATGGCTGGTTATTTCCTGCCACAGGATAACCAGGTTGCCTTTGTCGAGGGACGTGCTATGGGTACGGAGCATCTGCGCTCGGCTAAGGGCGGAGAGTTTGACGGCCGAATGGTGGTTATCATCGACGAGAGCTCGGCCTCGGGCAGTGAGCTTGTGGCGGGAGCTTTACAGGACTGGGATAGAGCAGTGATTGTCGGTCGTGATAGCTATGGCAAGGGTCTGGTGCAACGACAGATACCTATGGGTGATGGCTCGGCCATACGTTTGACCGTAGCGCGTTATCACACCCCTTCGGGACGCGTAATACAGCGTCCGTATGAGAAGGGACATAAAGATGATTACTACAAAGCCTATGCAAATCGCTTGCGTGGCGTTGATGGCGTTAAGGATGTTGACCTGCCAGAGTATAAGACTATGCGCTCGCGTCGTACGGTGTATGGCGGTGGGGGTATTCGACCTGATGTGTATGTAAAGAGCGATACCACGCAAGTGAGCGACTATATGGTTAAACTCGTTGCGCAGGGAGTTTATAATGAGTTTATGATGGATTATATGGACAATAATCGTCAGAAGCTCGATGCGAAGTATCCTGCGTATGAGGATTTTGATGGCTCCTTTGAACTGTCGGAGGCTGATATGCAGCGTCTGGTGGATATGGCCAGCACGCGAGGAGTTGATTTTGATGCTGAGGGGTATGAGCGCTCTAAGGAGCTTATGCGTAATCAGCTTACGGCGATGATTGCCCAACGTTTGTATGGCGTAAATGAGTTCTACCGATGGATTAATCCGCGTGTGAATGACTCGTATGTCAAGGCGTTGGCGATTATTGAGAACTGGAGCGAGGAGGGCGACAGTGTGCTTAATCCGAAGGAGTAATTCGGAGGAATGATGCGTAGGATAGCGCCCTCGGTGAATTGGACGAAAAGAAAAGTGTCAGGCGATGTGGACGATTGTCTGATATGGACGAAAAATAACCCGAAACAACCTTTATTATGACATTTTACCCAGAGAATGAGGGCCGAGCCGTTGGTAACGGCGAGGGCTTTGGTGATTCGGTATTTACCAAGATGATTAAGGCCGGACACCGTACGTATTTTATTGATGTTAAGACTACACGTTCGAACGATTATTTTATGGCTGTGACAGAGCTGAGAAAGAAAATTACGCCGAACGGAGTGGTTAATGAGCGCAATAAAGTATTTGTATATCAGGAGGATATTGAAAAGTTTACAGAGGGCTTGACGGAGGTTCTCGAGTATATGCGCTCGGTGGCTCCTCCCGTTAAGACGGAGGATGAATAAGATGAAGGATTCGAGTGTCGTATTAGGCTTTAGCGGAGGCATAGATAGTGCAACGGCTATTGGGTTGTTGCAGAATGCAGGATATGATGTTGTAGCCTTGACGCTTGATACTTTCGCTGATGAAAAAATGTTACAGCACGCCCGTTCTCGCGCAGAGGAGCTGGGCGTGCTGCACGTTGTTAAAGATGTACGGCAGGAGTTTAAGGAGTCTATAATTCAATATTTTGCCGATAGCTATATGTCGGGCCGTACGCCTGCTCCTTGTACGATATGCAACTCTACGATCAAGTGGCGATTCCTTCTCTCGGAGGCTGACCGTCTGGGTGCGCGAGCTATTGCTACGGGGCACTACTTCAATATCGAACAACATAATGGCCATTACTATGTCGCGCGGGCAAAGGATTTGCACAAGGACCAGTCCTACTATTTGTGGGGCTTGTCGCAGGAGATACTCTCGAGGGCCGTTACTCCTATGGGCAATATAATCAAGGAGGATGTAAAGCGTAATTTTGCGGATAAGCGCGAGAGTATGGGGCTGTGTTTTCTTGCGGGCAGGAGCTATCGTGAGTTTATGGAGAGCAACTACCCTGCTGCTGTTCGCCAGGGAGAGATTGTTGACTTGCAGGGCAATGTTGTGGGCCGACACGATGGCGTGGCGTTTTATACCATTGGACAAAAACGCGGCTTGGATGTGGATTTGTCGGGTGTCTGCATTGTGGGAATAGATGCCGAGCGCAATCAACTTATTGTAGGTCCGAATCAGAATCTATATCACGAAACACTTGAAGTAAAGCAGTGTAATATAGTTGATATAGATGAATTTATGAGTTCCAATGATGTGTCTGTTGTAATACGAGGTATTGGCCGCAATCCAGAGGGCTTTATGCGTCGGGTGGAGCGTATCGATGGCGGTTATTGTATTCGTCTTGATGACCCTGCGTGGGCTCCGGCTGTTGGTCAGTCTGTGGTTTTTTATCGACAAAACAGGGTTATCGGTGGTGGAATTCTAGAGCGATATTGCTAAAATAAACTAAAATTAGGTATCTTTGCAGCCTGAAAAATAAAATAATTTAGAGCTATGAATATTGTAAAAAAAATATACGACTGGATGCTTTCGTGGGGTGATTCGCGTTGGGGCGGATGGGCTCTGTTCTTCTTCGCTTTGGCGGAGTCGAGTTTCTTTCCTATCCCACCCGATGTGTTGTTGATTGCACTCTGCTTGGGTGTTGTGGCAAAGTCGTTCCGCTACGCTTTTATCTGTTTGTCGGGTTCGATAATTGGAGCTATGATTGGCTACGCCATCGGTTTCTTTCTGTGGCAAAATCCGTCGGGAGAGTACACCGCGTTGGCCAATTGGTTCTTCCAGCACGTATTCTCGGTTGAGAGCTTCCAAAATGTTGGTGCGCTGTACGATAAGTATAATTTCTGGATTGTATTTACCGCAGGATTCACACCGCTGCCGTATAAGATATTTACAATTTCAGGGGGCTTGTTCCATATCAATTTTGTGATGTTTATTATCGCCTCGATGGTGTCGCGTGGTCTGCGTTTCTTCTTGATTGCGGGATTGATTTGGAAGTTTGGTGCGCCGATTAAGAGCTTTATTGATAAGTATTTCAACCTGTTGGCGATAGCATTTACTGTGCTGCTTATTGGCTCGTTCTTCTTGGTGGGTAAATTGTTGTAGTTATGCGTAGATTTGGTCTTATCGGTCGTGTGCTGGGGCACTCGTTCTCGGCAAAATATTTTACCGATAAATTCGAGCGTGAGGGCTTGTCGCAGGAGTGTCGCTATGACCTCTTCGAGATGCCTGAAATATCTTGTGTGGAGGAGTTTATTACGACGACTGAAGGCCTTGTCGGCTTTAATGTGACAATCCCATATAAGCAGCAGATTATACCCTATTTGACCTCAATGAGTGATGAGGCGCGAAATATCGGTGCGGTGAATTGCGTGAAACTTTATGTCGATGGGCGTTGTGTGGGGTATAACACCGATGTGGATGGTATCAGAATCTCGTTAGATAAACTGCTGGGTTGCGCGGAGGTTGGCTCGGCGCTGGTGCTGGGCACGGGAGGTGCTTCGCAGGCTGTGCAGTATGTTTTGGCTGAGCGTGGAATACCCTTTTCGATTGTGTCGCGTGATAGCGCTAAGGGTAATCTGACGTATGCTGACCTGTCGGCTGAGGTGATTGGCGATAACCATCTGATAATTAATACATCTCCCGTTGGTATGTATCCGCATCACGACCAGGCTCCAGATATTCCGTATGAGGCACTTGGAGCCAATCACTATCTCTTCGATTTGGTTTATAATCCTGAGCGAACACTCTTTGTTGAGAAGGGTGCTGCGCGTGGGGCGCATACCCTCTCTGGCCTCGATATGCTATATGCGCAGGCCGAGGCTGCGTGGAAGATATGGAACGAGTAGCCTACTCGGCAGAATAAGCCTCTAAAATCTCTTTTGCACGCGCCTTGTCCTCAGGGCGGACGACGAGTTGTGCAGGTATAACGCCCGTGGGATAGAGCGTTGACATAATCTCATTGCGAATCATAGACCATACGCCCTCTCCCTCCAGCAGCGAGCGGTCCCATTCGGCTTCATTTACTGAGTCGTAAACTCTCAATACGATCAAATTCTCCTTGTTCATAGTGTCGTATATTTTGCGATTGGAGCCTACTATGTAGGCTTCTAAACAAAGTTAAGTATATTTTGTTAATAACTTGCAATGAGTAAACCAAAATATTCGACTTTTTATCCGTATATTTGTGTTATGTATGCACTCGGTGTGACTGTGTGGTGTTAAAATGCAGATAATGAGGATGAAACGATTTATAACAATAATTTCGATAATAATTTTTGTGGCCTATATGGCCGTTAGTGTCATAGTGCTGTCGCGCCACGGATATCTTGGCGAGCGATATGCACTATCTGAGCAGCGTATGGCAAAGGCGGATAGTGTGATAAATAGCGCTATCGCGGCTGATGATTTTCCTGGTGCTGTTCTGTGTGTTGTACGCCGTGCATTGGACAATGAGTCTATGGGTCGCATATTGTATCTGAAGGCTTATGGCAATCGTCAGGTATGCTCGGGACGAGATACGGTAAGCGGAGAGTGGATTGCAGACACCATCGCTATGACAACCGATGCCGTTTTTGATTTGGCGTCGCTCAGCAAGTGTGTGGGTACTACCCTCTCGTTTATGCGTCTTGTGGAGAACGGTCAGGTGCGATTAACAGATGATGTGTCGCGCTATATCCCAGGCTTCAAGCCCTGGGAGAGTGAGCCGGAGAAAAAGGGCGAGAAAGTTGAGAAGGAGGATATCACAATCAAACACCTGCTGACGCACACGTCGGGTATTCCCGCGGCAATTCACGTACCTTCGTTCTTGCGACGCTATGAGAAGTATGGTGATACTGCAACGATGAATCTGCGCGACTCGCTTGTTACATATCTTGCAAACGATGCGGCTCGATTGTCGCGCCCAGGTGAGGTGATGCGATATAGCTGTCTGAATTTTATTACGTTGCAGGCTATTATTGAGGCGGTAAGTGGAGAGAGATTGGATAAATTTGCTCAGCGCGAGGTGTTTGAGCCTATGCAGTTGGGTAATACGTGGTATAATTACATCGATGCCGAGCCACCCTACTTGCCCGATGCGCCCATTGTGCCTACAACGGTTCAGGAGGATGGTCGATTGCTTTATGGCGAGGTGCACGACCCTACGGCACGCATCGTAAATCGCGGTGTTTCGGGTAATGCGGGAGTATTCTCTACGGCGGAGGATTTGGCTACCATAGCCTCTATGTTGATGAATCGTGGCGTTATTCGTATCGATAAGGATGGTTTGCAGGGCCGTGTGGGAGCCAATGAGCGTGTTAGACTCTTCTCTCAGGCTGCGGTGGATACCTTCTTTAGTGTACCAGCAGAGTATGCCGAGCACGGTCGTGCTTTGGGTTGGGATATATCGTCGGGTTATTCGGCAAGCAATGGCGATTTGTTTACGCCCAATGCCGCACCAAACCACACAGGATATACAGGAACTTCAATGGCAATAGATATGGAGCGAGGTGTGGCGGTTATCCTGCTCACAAATCGCGTTCACCCGATAGATGATGGTGCCGTGGGGCGTACGCGTGCCGTGGTGTCAAATATTGTAATGTCGGCTTTAGATAAGTAGAAAGGAGATAAATATGCAGGACTTCGTACATCTTCACGTACACTCTCAGTATTCGATTCTCGATGGTCAGGCAAGTATTCAGAAACTTGTAGATAAGGCTATCGGGGATGGAATGCGTGGTATTGCCATTACCGACCACGGAAATATGTTCGGTATTAAGGAGTTCTGGAACTATGTCAAGAAGAAGAATGGCGCACGCCGTGATAAGCTGAAGAAGACTTCGGCTGCTATTGCCGAGTTGCAGACCGTCGTGGATGGCGGAGAGGCTACCGAGGAGCAGAAGACTGAACTGGCAAAGCTGAAGGCCGAGCTGGACTCACTCCCGAAGGAGGATTTCAAGGCTATTATCGGTTGTGAGGTGTATGTTGCACGCCGAGGTTTGCAGTTCAAGGAGGGTAAGCAGGACCAGAGTGGTTACCACCTTATCCTGCTGGCTAAGAACGAGAAGGGTTACAAGAATCTAATCAAGATAGTATCGAAGGCGTGGACCGAGGGCTTCTATATGCGTCCGCGTACGGATCGCGTCGAGTTGGAAAAGTATCACGAGGGGCTGATTTGCTGCTCGGCTTGCTTGGGAGGCGAGATCCCTAAGATGATTACGGCGGGCGATTTGGAGGCTGCCGAGAAGGCTATTCGGTGGCATAAGAACCTCTTTGGTGAAGATTATTACCTTGAGCTGCAGCTGCATAAGGCTACTGTTGAGCGTGCTAACCACGAGGCCTACCCTATGCAGTTGGAGGTGAATAAGCATTTGATTGAGTTCTCGCAGCGACTTGGTGTGAAGCTTATATGCTCGAACGATGTCCATTTTGTGGATGAGATTCACGCCGAGGCGCACGACCGTTTGATATGCCTCTCGACAAGTAAGGATTTGGACGACCCGAAGCGTATGCTCTACTCTAAGCAGGAGTGGATGAAGACGCGCGCCGAGATGAATGCCATCTTTGAGGATGTGCCCGAGGCGCTGGCCAATACGGTGGAGATTTGCAATAAGGTCGAGAGTTACTCTATCGACCACGCGCCGATTATGCCTACCTTTGAGATTCCAGAGGAGTTTGGTACGGAGGAGGGTTATCGTGCGAAATATAGTGAGCAAGACCTCTTTGATGAGTTTACTCGTGACGAGAACGGCAATGTGATTATGGCCGAGGCCGACGCACACAAAAAGATTGATAAATTAGGCGGTTACGATAAGTTATATCGAATAAAACTTGAGGCAGATTACTTGGCTCATCTGACTCTCGAGCGTGCCAAGAAGCGTTATGGCGACCCGCTGTCGGACGAGGTGGCCGAGCGACTGAAGTTCGAGTTGCACATTATGAAGACGATGGGTTTCCCGGGTTACTTTCTTATTGTGCAGGACTTTATTTGTGCGGCGCGTGAGCAGTTGGATGTGTCGGTTGGTCCGGGTCGTGGTTCGGCGGCGGGTTCGGCTGTGGCCTACTGCTTGGGTATCACGCAGATTGACCCTATCAAGTACGACCTGCTGTTTGAGCGTTTCTTGAATCCTGACCGTATCTCGCTTCCGGATATTGATATCGACTTCGATGATGATGGCCGAGGTCGCGTGTTGAATTGGGTTACGCAGAAATATGGTAAGGAGAAGGTGGCACATATCATCACCTACGGTACGATGGCCACGAAGATGGCTCTGAAGGATGTTGCCCGTGTGCAGAAGCTGCCGCTCAAGGAGTCAGATAGATTGTGTAAGCTGGTGCCCGACCGTATTCCCGATAAGAAGATAAATCTGGCCAATGCTATCGACTACGTGCCAGAACTGAAGGCCGCTGAGGATTCGGATGACCCCATAATGAGCGAGACCATCAAGTATGCCCGTATGCTGGAGGGTAATGTGCGAGGCACGGGTGTTCACGCCTGCGGTACGATTATCTGCCGTGATGATATTACCGACTGGGTACCCGTAAGTACGGCTGACGATAAGGAGACGGGCGAAAAGATGCTCGTGACGCAGTACGAGGGCTCGGTGATTGAAGATACGGGTCTTATCAAGATGGACTTTCTGGGTCTTAAGACGCTCTCGATTATCAAGGATGCCGTAGCCAACGTGAAGCACACGAAGGGCATTGATATTGATATAGATGCGATTGATATCGAAGACCCCGTTACATATAAGCTCTATTGCGATGGCGGAACGGTTGGTACATTCCAGTTTGAGTCGCCGGGTATGCAGAAGTATTTGCGCGAGTTGAAGCCCTCAACCTTCGAGGACCTCATTGCGATGAATGCCCTCTATCGTCCTGGCCCGATGGATTATATTCCCGACTTTATCGACCGTAAGCACGGCCGTAAGCCTATCGTTTATGATATTCCCATTATGGAGAAGTATCTTAAGGATACTTACGGTATTACGGTATATCAGGAGCAGGTGATGCTCTTGTCGCGTCTGCTGGGTGGTTTCACACGCGGTGAGTCCGATACATTGCGTAAGGCGATGGGTAAGAAGATTAAGTCGAAGCTGGATGAGCTGAAGCCTAAGTTTATCTCGGGCGGTCAGGCCAATGGCCACGACCCCAATGTGCTGGAGAAGATTTGGGCCGATTGGGAGAAATTCGCGTCGTATGCGTTTAACAAATCGCACGCTACGTGCTACTCGTGGGTGGCATATCAGACGGCATACCTTAAAGCCAACTACCCCTCGGAGTATATGGCGGCAGTGTTGAGCCGAAACCTGGCCGACATTAAGTCTATTACGCAGTATATGACTGAGTGTAAGCAGATGGGTATTCGCGTGTTGGGACCCGATATCAACGAGTCGGAGCAGAATTTTTCTTCTAATAAGTCAGGCGATATTCGTTTCGGTTTGGCGGCGATTAAGGGTGTCGGTGAGGCCGCCGTGCGTTCGATTATTGACGAGCGTACGAAGAATGGCCCGTATAAGAATATATACGACCTTATGGAGCGAGTTAACTTTACAGTCGTTAACCGCAAGTGTTTTGAGAATATTGCATACTCGGGAGGCTTTGACTCGATTATCGATTTCCATCGTAGTAAGTTCTTCGCGGCGGACTCGCGTAGCAGTAACCCCGTAATGTTCATCGAGCAGCTTATGCGCTATGGCCAGCGCGTGCAGCAGGAGAAACTCAACTCGCAGCAGAGCCTGTTTGGTGGTGGCGAGGTTGTGGATATTCAGCCCCCGACGGTGCCCGTAGCTGAGGATTGGAATCAGTTGATGCTGCTCAACAAGGAGCGCGAGGTGATTGGCCTCTATCTCTCGGCGCATCCGCTGGATGATTATAAGGTTATCATCGACCATATGTGTAAGACAAGCCTTTCGGATTTGGCCGATTTGGAGTCGCTTAATGGTCAGGAGGTAAGCCTTGCGGGTGTTGTGACCTCGGTGCAGGAGATGACCACCAAGACAGGTCGCCATTGGGGTAAATTTACGATGGAGGATTACAACGGCACGCACGAATTTGCGATGTTCGGCAAGGATTATGAGAACTTCAGCAAGTTTATGCACGTCAATTACTTCCTGCTTGTGAAGGGTAAGGTGCAGCCGCGTCCGTATGGCGATAATCCCGAGCTGGAGTTTAAGATTCTCTCGATGATGCAGCTGGCCGAGGTGCAGGATACGATGATTAAGGAGCTGCACCTGAGTATCCCCGTGGATGAACTCACGCCTACGTTCGTCACGGATTTTGCAGATAGGATACGTGCGAACAGCAAGAAGAAGTCGAACGTCATCCTGCGAATGACCATCACCGACCGTGCGGGCGGCACGACGCTGAATATGTATTCGAAGCGTTATAAGATTACGTTAGAGCAGGATATTATTGATTATATGGAACGAAACAATTTGAAATATACATTATTATCATAAACAATTAAAATTTATAATTATGGCATTAGCAATTACAAACGAGAATTATGAGTCATTGATGGCATCGGGTAAGCCCGTTGTTATTGATTTTTGGGCTGAGTGGTGTGGTCCCTGCCGTATGGTAGGTCCTATCATCGATGAGCTTGCAGAGGAGTATGGCGAGCAGGTGGTTATCGGCAAGTGCGACGTTGACTCTTGCGACGATATCGTGGCACAGTACCGCGTGCGCAACATCCCCACTATTGTATTTATCAAGGGTGGCGAGGTTGTTGACAAGGTTGTCGGCGCAACAAGCAAAGATACTTTGAAGTCAAAGATTGATGCGATGTTGTAATAACTTTACGACAATAAAAAACGGAGGCTTGTGAAAGTCTCCGTTTTTTTGTTTAATTACCACCCTACTTCTCAATCAGCGAAATACTGCGCTGGATAAAGTCGGTGAGGTTTTTGCCCTTCAGCATACCATTTGACAGCAGCGCGAGGTCGATGATTTGGCGCACCAACTTATTCTGCTTACCAATCTCCTTGAGGCGCTCGTTGCGCTCGTCGCGCAGCGTTACAACCTTCTTCGAGAGCTCCTCGCTCATCTCCTTCTCCTCGGGCGTGAAATCCTCGTGCTTCTTGCCCTTCACGGTCTCATCGAAGCGCTGCTCCTCGGCTACGGCGGCGTCAATCTTCTTGGTGATAGACTTCAGCTTGTCGCCATACTCCTTCTCTACGCCGCCCAAAATATCAATCACGATGGGATGGTTGCCATTTACCGCGATAGTGAAATTGTCGGGCATCTGGCCGTAGAACTGGCTCATACCGCCACCGCTGACCTTCGCCATCTCCTTCATACGGCGCATAAACTCGTTCTGCGTAATCACAACGGGTGCATCCTCGGCCGACATAGGCTCGAATGAGATGGTGTACGAAATCTTCTCATCCTGCGGCAGCTGGCTCTCAAATACGGGGCGCATCAAATCCTGCTGTGCCTCGGTGAGCGACATTGACATCTGCTCCTTCTTCTGGATGAGCTTCTCCACAACATCGCTATCTACGCGCACGAAGCGTACGTTCTGATTCTTCGACTCGTAGTAGTTGATATAGTGGTTATCCAGCTGGCCGTTCATCTCCAGCACGTCGTAGCCCTTCGCCTTGGCACCCTCAACGAATGAGTGCTTATCGACAACATCGTCAACGTAAAGCAAGATGATATTATCGTTCTTGTCGGTCTGGTTCTCCTTGACAACCTCGATATACTCCTTGGCTGTGAAGTACTTACCCTCGGTAGATTTTAGGAGCATAAAATCCTGCGCCTTCTCGGCGAACTTCTCGTCGGTGAGCATACCGTACTGGATAAATATCTTCAGGTCGTCCCACTTCTTCTCGTAGTCGGGGCGCATAGTGTTGAATAGCTCCTTCAGACGGTCGGCAACCTTGCGGGTGATGTAGCTCGAAATCTTTTTTACGTTTGAGTCGCTCTGCAGGTAGCTACGCGATACGTTCAGCGGAATATCAGGCGAGTCGATAACGCCGTGCAATAACGTAAGGTACTCGGGAACAATGCCCTCCACCTGGTCGGTAACGAATACCTGATTGCAGTAGAGCTGAATCTTGTTCTTCTGAATCTCGAAGTTGTTGTTAATCTTCGGGAAGTAGAGAATACCCGTGAGGTTGAACGGATAGTCGATGTTCATATGGATGTTGAACAGAGGCTCGTCACTCATCGGATATAGCTCGCTGTAAAACTCCTTGTACTGCTGCTCGGTAATCTCCGTCGGCTTGCGGGTCCAGAGGGGCTCGATATTGTTGATGATGTTATCCTTTTCAGTATCAACATACTTGCCATCCTTCCACTCCTTCACCTTGCCAAATGCAATGGGTACGGGCAGGAAGTGGCAATACTTCTTCAAAAGCTCCTCCACCTTCTGCTCCTCGCAATACTCCTTGCAGTCGTCCGAGAGGTGCAGCACGATTTGCGTGCCACGCTCTCGTTTCTCTGGAAGCTCCTCCATCTGATACTCGGGAGAGCCATCGCACGACCAATGCATCGAAGGTGCATCGGCATTATATGATTGTGTGAAAATCTCAACCTTGTCGGCTACCATAAACGATGAGTAGAAGCCCAAACCAAAGTGGCCGATGATGGCCTGGTCCTTGTACTTGGCTAGGAACTCCTCGGCGCCCGAGAAGGCAATCTGGTTGATGTAGCGGTCAATCTCGTCGGCAGTCATACCGATACCGCGGTCGGTTACCGTAAGCGTCTTCTTGTCGGCGTCTGCGCTAATGTGGATTGTGATGTCGCCCAACTCGCCCTGAAACTCATTCTTAGCCGAGAGGGTCTTTAACTTCTGCGTAGCATCTACGGCATTAGATACCAACTCACGCAAGAAGATTTCGTGGTCTGAATAGAGGAATTTTTTAATGACGGGAAATATATTCTCCGTTGTTACTCCGATTTTTCCGTTTCTCATTTTTATATAGTTATTGTATTATTATCTGCATCGAGATAATAATCAAACTATGTGCCAGTTGCGTGCAAGTGTCATTTTGGCATACTTGCAGCCGAGAGTGGCAGTATGAGTGTGCGGTTTTGTCAGTCGGCGAGTGATTTTCTGTTTAGGTGGAGAGTCATAAATATGCCCTGCGCGGCATAATATGTTGTCATTATCCAGATACTGCTATGTGGAATGGTTATGATATACTTACCCAAAACAATAAGAGAATCAGATAAAATAAAGAGCAATGCAGCTCCGACGTACCACCACTTCAGTGGTCGCTGCTGGAAGATGGCAGTTGCTCCCATAGTGAATATTATCAAGCCATAGATTGCCACTGCGATAAACTCAACCTGCGACTCAATGTGCGAGAGGACAAAGCCTAAGTAGCTGATAGTCACTACAGCCAGAATTGTTGCATAGCTGGCGTTGCTGCGCAAAGATGCTCTGCGAGGTACGAAGTCGCAGATGTAGAATATGTGTGCTACAGCGAAGAAAGCCACCTGCATAATAAAGTTACCCGTCGAGCCGGCATAATCACCTGCGGCCGACGCCAGAAGAGCGAGAGGAATCATATTTCCTCCGGCCTTGCAATTCGTGGCAGCAGCAACGGCTGCAAAGAGCGTGGGAACGGCGACAAACCATCCGCGGATAAAGAAAAATATGATGGCAAGTAGCAGGAAGATTCCTACGGCTACCTTATTGTAAATCTTCGGCTTATTCATCATCTGTATTAGATTTTTTGATATACTCCTCCAGTGCCGATACAAACCACTCCGGTGCGCGGCAGGGACGGCGTGTGTCGGAGTGCATAAAGCCCAATGTTACACGTCCTGTATTGATTAGCTTTCCCGATTCGTTATACACCTCGCTGCCTATTATCAATCGGGCCGACGGCATCTCATCCATAAAGACCTTTACGGTCAATACCTCGTCGTAAAATGCGGGATAGAGGTAACGCGATTGCACCTCGATGATGGGTGACATTATGCTGCGGCGCTCAATCTCGGCGTAGGTAAGCCCCATCTCTCGTAGCCACTCGGTGCGAGCCATCTCGTACATAACGATGTAGTTTGAGTGGTGCATTATGCCCATCTGGTCGGTATCCTTATATCGAACGCGAATCTTTGTCTCGAATGATAACAGCATAATATTGTGGATTATATATTACTCTATCTCAATAATCACTTTACCTCGAAAGTCTGCCGGTACAACCTTAATCGTACGCTCATCGTCAATGGTCAGCTCCACTCCTTTGCCCTCAATCGTTGCGTCATATACACCCGCAGCGGGCAGGAGCTTTTGCTGGTCAATACTCTTTATGGTGCCATCTGAGGCTATCTCTCCCATAATAATATAGGGGTGCGACAACAGCTTGGCTGCCTTATCTACACGACCTCGTGATAAGGCCTGGCGGATGATTGTAGAGCTAACTTTGCTGTCGGCCATCTGCTGCTGCTCAACCATAAGGAGATTGAATGTACCTCGCTGCTCAAGGAAATCGTAATCACCCTCCTTCTTATGGCCAAAACGGTGGTTGTACCCCACTACAAGGGTATTTATACCTATGCGAGCAATATCCTTCTCGATAAACTCCTGCGGTGAGGTTTGGCTGAACTCCTTGGTGAATGGGATTATAATGACATTGTTGATTCCCGTCTTCTCCAGTAGCCACAACTTCTCCTCGAGTGTGCTGAGTAGCTGCATCCTGTCGCCCGTGCCCAATACGTATCGGGGATGTGGGTCGAACGTAATCACAATGCTCTCGCCATCAATCTCCTCGGCACGGTTGATTACGCGGCGCAACAGTTCGCGGTGACCGCAATGAATACCGTCGAACGAACCCATTGTAGCAACGGCGTTGTTGAACTTGGGAAGATTATCTAAACCTTTGAATACTCTCATAATGTGTTACATTTTCTCGTCACTCTCCTTGACGAAATATGCCACCTTCTCCAAGATGGTGGTAATATCATAGTTCTCGGCAACGATACCACTCGGGAAGTTCAGCGGAGCCGATGTGAAGTTAAGTACACCCTTTATACCAGCGTTAATGATTGGCAAGACCAGCGACGGTGCCACGCGTGTGGGAGATGAGATGACGGCAATGCTCACATCCATCTGTGCCACAATCTCCTCGAACTGGTCCATATGGTAGCAAGGGATATCGTCGATGATGGAGCCGACCTTCTCGGGGTCCACATCGAAGGCCGTTACGATGCGTAGCTTACGACGCTTGCCATTAAAATAGTTGGTGATAGCCTGACCGAGGTGTCCCATACCGATGATGGCGATGTTCATCACATCCTCGCTGTCGAGAATGTTGTTTATGAACTCGATTAGTACCTTAACGTCATAACCCTTCTTCGTGTCGCTCGAAAAGCCTATGAGCATCAAGTCGCGGCGCACCTGCACCGCCGTAATGCCGTGCATACCGGCCAATACGTGCGAGAAGATGTGGGTAATTCCCTGCTTGTGGCACGACAACAACGAACGGCGATACTCGCTAAGGCGTTCGATGGTCTTTTCGGGTATGTTATTGGTTAAGGTTGCCATACTACTCAATGGTTATGGTGTAGTCGTTATTGTAATTTACGCGCACCCACTCCTGGTTGATATAACGCTCGCCAGCATTGCCACGCACAAATTTATATGTGGTCTGAAGCGGTGTGTATCGCTTGTCGAGCATATTATACTCGATATCGCCACGCATACCTGCGCAGAAAATCATTGCGGTGTCGTAGCCTCGATATGCGTACAGTGAGGGCAATGCTCCGTAAGCCTCGATGTAACGGCTGTCGAAATCCCTGACGGCCTTTGAGTCGCGCTTAGCGTGGTATGTAGAAATCATCACAACGTTATTGTTGAAATACGATGTGTGGTCGATATTGTTAAATCTACCCCAGCGTGATGTGCCCATAACAACATATTGTGCGCTCGGCTCGCTACGGTCGGTAAGTGCTACCTTTGACGATGATATTGTGCCCAAGATACGGTCCACGTCGGTTTCGGCATTGGCTAGCACGATAAACAAGCAGGGCTTCTCGCCCTTCAAGATATCGTCAATGCTTTCGATGGCACGAGCCTCGGCGTTACGAGGTTTGAAGGTTGACTTCTGGTCGGTAAACGAGTAGTTGTAGGCCGCATAAGGACGTCCGTGCAACTCCTTGATTATCTCCTGCTCAAACTCCTTGTCATTTGACGAGGCATAAATCAGATATATATCACGACCGCCATCCAGCAGGTTGCCAATCTTCTCGTACTTCTTTTCCGGTGCGGGCGAGAGCTGATACAAAGCGGGGCTCTGCACAGCAGAAATATTTGCCAGTGGCGATACAACGGGAACAGAGTTCTTGTGTGCATACTGCAGCACGGGATTCAGTTCATCCTCATATACGGGGCCGACGATAAGGTTTGTGCCCTCAAACATAGTGCTGCCCACAATCTGCTGCACCTTGAGCTGGTCGTGCGAGGTGTTATATACGGTCAGCTTGGTGTTGCCGTTGCTTGTCTTCTTCACCTCGTCCAATCCCAACAAGAATCCCTGATAGAACTCAACGTAGCTCGCGTTGGGCTTGGAGTTGATGTTCATCGGGAGCATCAGCGCAATGTTAAGGTCCTGCATTGCATCCAGCTTCTGGAATGTAATCTCGGTACCAGGTGTAGTCTGCGCGGGTGTGTTGTCAGCCTCTGCAACCACCTCCTGCTCCACCTCCTTAGCCCTCGGAATGCGGATTATGGCACCAGCCTTTAGCCCCTGCGATACATCATTCAGCTGCGCAAACTCAGCCTCTGTAATGCCATAGCGTCGTGAGAGCGAGTAGATAGTCTCGCCAGGCTTTACAACGTGGTGGTCGAAGCCATCATCGTCGGTGGCCTTGTTAAGGTTGTCGGTATATTCTGCTATCTCGGCCTGAGCCTGCTGCTCGGTAGATGAGCCTATTGCTGCACGACGAATCCAGAGCGTCTCACCAACGGAGAGAGCCTGCGGATTCACCGAAGGGTTATCCTCACGCAGTGTCGCTACTGAGATATTGTAGTCGCGGGCGATGGCATAGAGTGTTTGCCCTGCCTTAACCTTGTGTGTGATATAATCCTTCTTGCGTTTCTTCTCAGCCTTAGCCTTGAGAATTGCCGACTCTGGAACGGGAATCTTCACCGTCTGGTCGATGCGCAGACCATCGGCAACACCAGGATTGGAGTCGCGGATGGCATCCTCGCCTACCTCGTATGCCTTGGCGATGGAGTATAGAGTGTCGCCCGACTTAACGGTGTGGACATAATACTTCTTGCCATTGATAAAGACAATAACGGGTGACTTGTCAACGGGCAGTAGCTCAACGGCAGCGCCCGAGAGAGTCGTAAATATTAATCCGGCAGCAATAAATCTCTTAAAAATCTTCATATAAAATTGTTAACGCGCCTTGCACGTTGTGTTTAACATTTCTTGTCGCGGAAACGAATCTCCGTAATAACCTTTTTGGTGTAGAGCGGGAAGTCGCCATTCATCATCCACGCGTAGTAGCTCGGCTCCTCCTGGAATACCTCGCTCACAACGCGGCCTTTATGCTTTCCGAAGCTGAATATCTCTTCCCCCTTGTCGTTATACACGATGCGTCCTGCATAATCTACTGTCTCACCACGTGCCGAGAATTCGGCCAATGCGGCTACATCGTTTTGCAGGTCGGGATAGCGGTCCAGTTGAGCCATCAGCACCTCGTATGTAGCCTTTGTGTCGGCCTCGGCTGAGTGGGCGTCGGTCAGCTCCTTGTCGCAGTAGAACTTATATGCGGCTACGAGTGTGCGCTGCTCCATCTTGTGGAAGATGTTCTGCACATCGACAAACTTGCGCTTCTTGAAATCAACATCTACGCCTGCACGCAAAAACTCCTCAACGAGCATCGGCAAGTCGAAGCGATTGGAGTTAAAACCACCAAAATCGCAACCCTCGATAAACTGCGCGAGCGACTTGGCAATCTGTGCAAATGTCGGCTCATTCTTTACATCCTCATCGGTAATGCCGTGTATGGCCGTAGCCTGCTCGGGGATGTGCATCTGCGGGTTAATCAGGCGTGTGCGTGTTATCTCATCGCCATCGGGCATAACCTTCACCATCGAAATCTCGACAATGCGGTCTTTGGCTGTATCAACGCCCGTTGTTTCCAGGTCAAAGAAAACAATCGGGCGTTTAAGATTTAGTTTCATTCGCTAATAATTACGCGTTAATCATCATAGGCATCAGCAACATCAAGCTCTCGCTCGAAGGCTGGTCGTCATATACAGGCTTGAATACACCAGCACGTGTAGAGTCTGCCAACTCAACAACTACGGTCGGAGTGTCGATATTTGAGAGAATCTCCACCAGGAATGTTGACTTAAAGCCGATGGTTACGGGCTGGCCGTCGTAGCTGCAAGAGATGGTCTCGTTAGCCGATACCGAGAAGTCGATATCCTGTGCTGTGAGGTTCACCTTGTTGTCGGCAATATCCATACGGATAAGGTTTGTCGAGGGGTTAGAACATACAGCAACACGCTTAATGCCGTTTACAAACTCAACGCGGTCAATCAATACCTTGTTGGGGTTTGCTGTGGGGATTACGGCGTTGTAGTTGGGGTAATTACCCTCGATAAGACGGCACACCAACTTGAAGTTCTTGAGCTCAAATGTTACGTTCTTTGCATCGAAGGCGATATTCACGGGCTCCTCCTCCTTTGCCAGTAGAGTCTTCAAGAGGTTTGCAGGCTTCTTGGGAAGGATGAACGAAGAGGTGATGTCGCTATTGTTCTCAGCGTTGTACTTAACCAACTTATGAGCGTCGGTTGCAACGAATGTCAACGACTCGGTTGAGAAATCGAAATATACACCATTCATCACGGGGCGCAACTCATCATCAGCCGTAGCGAAGATAGTCTTATTGATACCGCTAACAAGTAAATCAACATCCAATGTGATATTCTTGCGCTCGTTGCCCAAGGTCTGTACTGCGGGGTAGCTTACGGCACTTGCACCAGGTATTGAGAGGTGGCCGCTTGCCCAGGTAATCTGAATCTCCCAAGTGGTGTCGTTAACGTCGATAACCAACGGCATCTCGGGGAACTCCTTCAATGAGTCGAGCATCAACTTACCCGGAGCAGCAATAACGCCTTCGCGCTCGATATTCTCAACGGCGATTGAGCCGATGAGTGTGGTCTCCAAATCTGAAGTAGTAACGGTCAACTGACCATCCTTAAGCTCCATAAGGAAATACTCCAAGATAGGGAGAGAACTTTTGTTGCTGATAACCTTTCCGGTTGTCGCCAAGAGCGACAGAAGTGCTGAACTTGATACTGTAAATTTCATTGTTTTGTTATGTTTTTCGTTATTATATTTTCAAATATTTTTCGGTTAATTGTTCTATGGCTCTACTCAAGTGTTGCCAATTTATCCAGCGCCATACGAATCATACGCTCAACGTAGGGCTTGTAGTCGGTCTGCGCCTGCTTAGCCACTCGCTGGGCAATTATTGTGCAGATGGTCGCTGCGCGGTGACCCATCAATGCGGCCAATCCCGCCAAAGCCGAGCCCTCCATCTCGAAGTTTGTTATGCGGCGGCCATTGTAACGCCACGATTCCACCTTGGCGTTTAGCTCCGTGTCGGCAGGTTGCAGGCGTACGTGTCGGCCTTGCGGTGCGTAGAATCCCGGTGCAGCGATGGTGATACCCTCGGTTACGGAGTCTTTGAAATGCTCCCATAGCTCATTGTCGGCATTCACGAAATATGGTGGCGCCAACACCTCGCTCCAAGTGGTGTGGGCCATAAAATCACGCTCCATATCGCGGTCGCATACCTCGTTGCGGCCGGCGTAGTATCCCAGCAGAGAGTCGAAACCGACCGATGTGCGGGCAAATACAACCTCTCCCACCTCGATGTCGGGCTGCAATGCTCCCGAGGTGCCCAAACGCACCAGAGTCAAACGACGGAAATTCTCCTTTACGGTGCGGGTAGCAAAATCGACGTTTGCCAACGCATCGAGTTCGGTGACGGAGATGTCGATGTTACCAATGCCGATTCCCGTTGACATTACGGTCATTCGCTTGCCTTTATAGCTGCCCGTTACTGTGTTGAATTCGCGGTTGGAAACGTTGCACTCCACGCGGTCAAAATATGCCGCAATCATAGCTACACGAGCCGGGTCGCCAACCATAATCACCGTGTCGGCTATCTGCTCGGGTTTCAAATGTAGGTGGAATATAGAGCCGTCGCTATTGATAATCAATTCCGAAGAGGCTATAACCCTTTGCTGCATACGATAAATTTTCGTGTTTTGACTTTTTTATATGGCATAAAAGTAATATATTTACATCGAATTACAAAATAAAACCGCTTTTTTTTAATAGAAGTATAATTGTTAAAACAATCTGATATGACACTTATTAAATCAATTTCGGGTATTCGTGGTACAATCGGTGGTGAGCAGGGTGATAACCTCACGCCTATCGATATCGTGAAATTTACTACGGCTTATGCTCGTTTTATGAGCGAGAAGAACAATGGCAAACGCCTGACTATCGTTGTAGGACGCGATGCGCGTATCTCGGGCGAGATGGTGAATGATATCATCGAGGGTACGCTAATGGGCTGTGGCGTGGATGTGATAAATGTGGGTCTTTGCACCACTCCAGGAACGGAGATGGCTGTGATTACGCATAAGGCTGATGGCGGAATTATTATCACCGCTTCGCATAACCCCAAGCAGTGGAATGCGTTGAAATTGCTTAACGAAAAAGGCGAGTTTTTGAATGATGCCGAGGGTAAGCGCGTGCTGGCTTTGGCGGACGATGAGGCGTATGATTTCCCGCAGGTGGATAGCATCGGAAAGGTGGTGTTGAGAGAGGATTTTAATCCTACACATATTGAGCAGGTATTAGCTCTACCGATGGTTGATGTGGAGGCTGTTAAAACTCGTAAATTCAAGGTTGTAGTGGATGCGGTGAACTCTGTTGGTGGAGTTGTGATTCCCGCCTTGTTGCGTGCCCTGGGTTGCGATGTTGTGGAGCTTAACTGCACCCCCGATGGACACTTTGCACATAACCCCGAACCGCTGGCTGAGCACCTTACGGAGATATCTCGCGTGGTGGTTGACGAGAAGGCTGATTTGGGTGTTGTTGTTGACCCCGATGTTGACCGTCTGGCGTTGGTGAATGAGGATGGTACGATGTTTGGCGAGGAGTACACGTTGGTGGCTGTAGCTGACTATATTTTGTCGCAGACGGTGGGTAATACGGTATCAAATCTCAGCTCTTCACGCGCATTGAGCGATGTTACGAAGGCGCACGGCGGTGAGTATAGTGCATCGGCTGTTGGCGAGGTGAATGTCGTAACGAAGATGAAGGAGGTTGGCGCAGTGATTGGTGGCGAGGGTAATGGTGGAGTTATCTACCCCGCCCTGCACTATGGCCGCGATGCGCTGGTGGGTGTGGCATTATTCCTGACACACTTGGTGAAGAAGAATTGCACGATGACAGAGCTTCGTGCGACATACCCTGCATACTACGCATCGAAGAATAAGATTCAGCTTACACCAGAGATTGATGTAGATAAAGTATTGCGTGAGATGAAAGAGCGTTATGCCAATGAAAATGTGAATGATATAGATGGTGTAAAGATTGACTTCCCCGAAAATTGGGTACATCTTCGCAAGTCAAATACCGAGCCTATCATCCGTGTCTATACCGAGGCTAAGTCTATGGCGGAGGCCGATGCGTTGGCACAGCGTATTATGGGCGAGATAAAGGATATTTGTGGTTTGTAATACCTTAAAACTATAAAATATAGATGGAAAAAGTTCAGAGTTATATTGACGCCAATAAGGAGCGTTTTTTGAATGAGTTGTTCGACCTTTTGCGCATACCCTCTATCAGTGCGCAGTCGGAGCATAAGGGCGATATGGTGAAGTGCGCCGAGTGGCTGGCTGCAGCGTTGGTGCAGGCGGGCGCTGACCGTGCCGAGGTGATGCCTACGGATGGAAATCCTGTGGTTTATGCCGAGAAGATTATCGACCCTGCGGCTAAGACCGTATTGGTTTATGGCCACTATGATGTTATGCCTGTTGACCCCCGCGAGGAGTGGCGTACGGAGCCCTTTGAGCCTGTTGTTAAGGATGGTCGCATCTGGGGCCGTGGTGCTGATGATGATAAGGGTCAGCTCTTTATGCACGCCAAGGCTTTTGAGGCTATGTGTGCGACCGATTCTCTGCCCTGCAACGTGAAGTTTATGCTTGAGGGTGAGGAGGAGATTGGCTCACCGAGTCTGTATAAGTTCTGCGAGGATTACAAGGAGATGCTTCAGGCTGATATTATTCTTGTGTCGGACACATCGATGATTTCGATGGATACACCCTCAATTACTTGTGGCTTGCGTGGTCTTACATATATGGAGGTGGAGGTTGTCGGCCCGAATAAGGACCTGCACTCTGGCCTGTTTGGTGGCGCCGTGGCTAATCCCGCAAATGTATTGACAAAGTTGGTGGCATCGCTTACCGATGAGAACGGACGTGTTACAATTCCTGGTTTCTATGACGATGTGCGCGAGTTGACTCCCGCCGAGCGAGAGGCATTCAACAAGGCTCCGTTCAATCTGGAAAACTACAAGAAGGCGCTCGATATCGACGATGTGGAGGGCGAGGCTGGCTACACCACTATTGAGCGTACGGGTGTGCGTCCTTCGTTGGATGTGAATGGTATTTGGGGCGGTTATATCGAGGAGGGAACAAAGACCGTTATCCCCTCGCGCGCTTCAGCTAAGATTTCTATGCGTCTTGTTCCCAATCAGGACTTTGAGAAGATTGGTGAGTTGTTTGAGAAGCACTTCCGTGCGATTGCGCCAAAGTCTGTGAAGGTGAATGTGAAGTTCCTGCACGGCGGCGCTCCCTACGTATCGCCTACCGATATGGCTGCATATAAGGCGGCTGAGCGGGCTATCGTTGATACATTTGGTAAGAAGCCCCTGCCCTTCTATTCAGGTGGCTCTATTCCTATTATCAGCGGCTTTGAGCGCATCCTGGGCATCAAATCGTTGCTTATTGGCTTCGGTTTGGCGGAGGATGCAATCCACTCGCCCAACGAGAGCTACGGCTTAGAGCAGTTTGATAAGGGCGTGCATACGATTCCCTTGTTCTATAAATACTTTGCAGAGGCGGAGTAGAAAGCGTGAAAATAAAAAGAGTACGAATCCCGCGGGGTTCGTACTCTTTTTGTTTATTAATATCGGATTACTCCCAAAGCTTCAGCATACTCTGCAACTTCTGCGAGAGCTCCGAGTTCTCCATAATACCGTTAATCTGGTCAGCTCCTGTGCCGTAGAGATATACGGGAACCATAATGCCTGTATGGCTTGATGTGCCGAATGCGTAGCTGATACCGCTCTCGGGGAGGGTAAAGTCGGTCTTGTTGCTGGGGATGCTAAGACCAGAGGTCTCGTGGTCTGATACAACAACAACCAATGTGCCAGGATGTACATCGGCATAATCCATAGCGACCTGAATGGCTTTATCGAAGTCGCGTGTCTCGGCCAAAATACCTTCAACGTTCTTGCCGTGGCCCTCGCCGTCAATCTTTGAGCCCTCGACCATCAATACGAAGCCATCCTTCTTCTGCTCCTTGACATTGTTTGTCAGAATCTCCAAAGCCTGAGCTGTCGCCTCCGCGAGATACTCGCCACGACCCTGACGCTTCAACGGGAGGTCACCCTCAGCGAAGAGACCGATAACATCGCCGCGCTTTACGCTCGTAAGCTCGTCGAGGTTGAGTAATACGTTGTAGCCTTTATTCTTAAGCTCGGCAACAAAATCCTTGTTCTGCTCCTTGAAATAGCGCTCGAAATATTTCTTGCCACCACCGAATACTACGTCAATATTATCACCCTGCATAAAGTCCTTGATGATACCGTTGTTATCACCGCGGCTCTTAACGTGAGAGTAGAATGCTGCGGGTGTTGCGTGGTTTACATAGCACGTAACAACGATGCCTGTTGCAAAGTCGTTCTTCTCTGCCTTCTCGATAATTGACTCTACGCGAACGCCCTCGGGGGTAAGGCCGAGTGTTGAGTTGTTAGTCTTATAGCCTGTAGCCAAAGCTGTACCCGATGCAGCCGAGTCGGTTACTCGGTTGTTGAGAGAGTAGGTCTTGGTAAGGGCGATGTTTTGTGCGCGGTCGAATGCTGAGGGAGCATATTTCTGCTCAATCTGAAGCATAGAGACGTGCGCCAGTCCCATACCGTCACCAATCATATAAATGATGTTGTTAACCTTAGGTTGTTTGGGTTTTTTAGCCTCAACGCTGTATAGGGCAGTTAGCGACAATAAGGCGAATAAGAATAACTTTTTCATTTTAGTATTAGATTTATAGTGGCAAAATTATATTTTTTTTGTATTTTTACAATAATTTTTTTTGATTTTTTTCGTATGGATGTGAAGATTGCAGATGATTGGAAGCAACTATTGCAGCAGGAGTTCGATAAGCCGTACTTCGAGGAACTTACACGTTTTGTGCGTGCGGAGTATGCCGCTGCAACGGTGTATCCTGCCGGTAGAAATATATTCCGCGCTTTCGATAAATGCCCTGTTGAATCGCTTAAAGTCGTGATTATAGGTCAGGACCCTTATCACGGTGTGGGTCAGGCAAATGGCCTCTGCTTTTCGGTGAATGACGGGGTGCAGTTCCCGCCGTCGTTGCAGAATATCTTTAAGGAGATTCACTCCGATATTGGTACGCCTGTTCCGACGAGTGGAAACCTCGACCGATGGGCTGAGCAGGGGGTGTTGTTACTCAACTCGGTGCTGACGGTCAGGGCGCATCAGGCGGCATCGCACGCAGGGCGTGGCTGGGAGAAGTTTACCGATGCTGTGGTGCGTATTATTGGCGAGCGTAAGCAGGGGGTAGTATATATGTTATGGGGTAGCTATGCGCAGAAGAAGGGACAGATGGCTGACCCTGCGCAAAACCTTATATTGAAGAGCGTTCACCCCTCTCCCCTATCTGTTTATAGAGGTTTTTTCGGGTGTAAGCACTTCTCGCAGGCAAATGCATATCTGCAAAGTATAGGCAAGGAGCCGATTGTTTGGTAGTGTAAATTATGGGTTAGTTAAACGGTATATTTTATGTTTATCAGAGAGATTTTCAGTGAGGCCGATGTGCGCCGTTTGGCCAAGGTGGCACGCGAGGTGTGGCGCGAGGCAAATGTGGCGTTTTGTACTCCCGAGCAGGTGGAGTATATGATTGAGAAGTTCCAGAGTTTTGAGGCTATTACGGGGCAGTTGATGCAGGGGTATCGTTATTTTCTTATCGAGGATGGTGATGAGATATTGGGATATTTTGGCGTGCAGAATCAGGGCGAGAGATTGTTCCTTAGTAAGTTTTATATCTTGAAGCAGAATCGTGGCCGAGGGCTATTCTCGATGGGATTGCAGCGAATGATTGATATCTGCAAGGAGGATGGTTTGGAGTCAATATATCTTACAGTAAATCGCAATAACACACACGCTTATGAGGTTTACCTCGTCAAAGGCTTTAAGGTGATAGCCGAGGAGTGTGCCGACATCGGGTTTGGCTTTGTGATGGATGATTATATAATGGAATATGAAGTAAAATGATAACAAAAAACGGGTGCTAACTTTCGTAATTAGCACCCGTTTTATTTCACTCGCCCTTCGTTATCCGAGGTAAGACTTCAAGAGCTTGCTGCGTGATGAGTGGCGCAGGCGGCGGATAGCCTTCTCCTTAATCTGGCGCACACGCTCACGTGTAAGGTCGAACTTCTCGCCAATCTCCTCAAGGGTCATCTCCGAGCAACCGATGCCGAAGAAATACTTGATAATATCGCGCTCGCGCTCGGTCAAGGTCTCCAATGCGCGGTCAACCTCTGTTGCCAATGACTCGTTAATCAAGCCACGGTCAGCGTTGGGCGAATCGGTGTTAACCAATACATCCAACAGACTATTATCCTCGCCATCAGCAAAGGGCGCATCCACAGAGATGTGACGACCAGCCACACGCAATGTATCCGACACCTTCTCCTTCGGGAGCTCCAGCTCTGTAGCCAGCTCCTCGGGTGAGGGGGTACGCTCGTGCTCCTGCTCGAAGCGAGCGAAGGCCTTGTTAATCTTATTGAGCGAGCCAACCTGATTCAACGGCAGACGTACGATACGCGACTGCTCGGCCAAAGCCTGAAGGATAGACTGACGAATCCACCACACAGCGTATGAGATGAACTTAAAGCCTCGTGTCTCGTCGAACTTCTCGGCGGCCTTGATAAGTCCCAAGTTGCCCTCATTGATGAGGTCAGGCAGGCTAAGGCCTTGATTCTGATACTGTTTTGCTACTGATACAACAAAGCGCAAATTGGCCTTTGTGAGCTTATCCAAAGCCTCCTGATCGCCCTTGCGAATACGTTGTGCAAGTTCAACCTCCTCCTCAACGGTGATAAGGTCCTCCTTGCCAATCTCCTGCAAATATTTATCAAGCGAAGCGCTCTCGCGATTGGTAATCGACTTTGTAATCTTTAATTGACGCATATCTATTATATTATTTAATTTCTTCTTAAGCCGAGCTTGAGGTGGATTGTATTCCACTTTTCTCTCTATTACGCAAATGAAAACCCTTTTGTTTCACTTTTTGTAATTATTTTATAAATTTTTCTCTCGAGCCATAACTATAACGGTCGGCGGAGTGGAAAAAGTATAAGTACAGAGCATAAAAAACCGCCCCGAAACTCGAGGCGGTTATCCTAAACGTTGCTGGTTACTACCACGCAAACAAGGGATACTCGGCCATCATAGCGTTTACGTCCTTGCGAACAGCTGCGATGTTCTCCTCATTCTCGGGGTCGTGCAGCACGCGGTCGATAAGCTCAACGATGTAATCCATCTTATCCTCCTTAACACCGCGGGTTGTGATTGCGGGCGTACCGAAGCGAAGACCAGAGGTGAGGAACGGTGAGCGTGAATCGAACGGCACCATATTCTTGTTGGTTGTGATGTTGGCAGCAACCAGACACTTCTCGGCCAGCTTACCTGTAAGCTCGGGGAACTTGGTACGCAGGTCAATCAACATAAGGTGATTGTCAGTACCCTCCGATACAACCTTGTAACCGCGCTTTGCGAATGCCTCGGCCATAGCCTGAGCGTTCTTCTGTACCTGCTTCTGATACTCCTTGTATTCGGGCTGCAAAGCCTCACCGAAAGCAACTGCCTTAGCTGCGATAACGTGCTCCAGAGGACCACCCTGAATACCGGGGAATACCGCCGAGTTGAGAATCTGTGACATCATCTTCACTACACCCTTAGGAGTCTTTAAGCCCCAGGGATTCTCGAAGTCCTTGCCCATCAAGATAATACCGCCACGGGGGCCACGCAGAGTCTTGTGTGTGGTAGATGTAACGATGTGTGCATACTTCACGGGGTTGTCCAGGATGCCTGCGGCAATAAGACCTGCGGTGTGGGCCATATCAACCATAAAGAGTGCGCCAACCTTGTCGGCAATCTCGCGCATACGCTTGTAATCCCACTCACGTGAGTAAGCCGAAGCACCACCTACGATAAGCTTGGGCTTGTGCTCCAATGCCTTGCGCTCCATATCCTCGTAGTCGATAGTGCCGGTCTGCTCGCTGAGCTGATAGCCTACGGCCTTGAAATACTTACCAGACATATTTACGGGTGAACCGTGTGAGAGGTGACCACCGTGAGCCAAGTCAAGACCCATAAAAGTGTCGCCGGGCTGCAAAACGGCAAAGAATACAGCCATATTAGCCTGCGCACCTGAGTGGGGCTGCACGTTGGCATACTCTGCACCGTAAAGCTCGCACAGACGCTCGATAGCCAAGCGCTCTACCTTATCTACTACCTCGCAACCTCCGTAGTAACGCGCAGCGGGGTAACCCTCGGCATACTTGTTTGTAAGCACAGAACCCATAGCGGCCATAACCTGCTCGCTCACGAAGTTCTCCGATGCAATAAGCTCGATGCCACGCATCTGGCGTGCGCGCTCGTCGGCGATAAGCTCAAAAATCTGATTATCCTGTTTCATCGTTTATTATTTGTTTGAATTTAACTTTTCAAGTTGTGTGTAATAGAGATGACGAATGGCCGCTATCGGGTGGTGAAAAATCATCCTTGGACCGGAGTAGCGCATCACCTGACGAATCTTCTCTCGCATCTGAGGCTTGTAGCAGTGTGTTTTACATTGCGAGCAAAAGCTCTTCTGCTCCATAAAGGGACATTTACGAGTGCGCTCATCAGCATACTCTGCAAGCTCGCGACACTCGTCACAGAGCTGTGTAGTGCCGTGATTATTACGACAGTAAAGCGTAATCATATCGCGCACCACCCTTCTCTCGTGTTGCAACTTGCGTGTGATATCTACCTTGCTTATCATCCTAATTGTGGGCAAAGATAGAAAAACATTTTCGTTTACGGAAATTTATATATCATAAATGATATAATCTCTTATTTAGTGAGGCGTTGACCGACATTGACAAAACAAAGAAAAATCTACTTTATTGCCAATTTTGGCCGTTGTAATATGTGAAAACAAAAATATTATTTGTAAATTTGTTACAATTTATATTGTGCAGTAACATTTCTTGTGCAAATACGATAGAAAACCTTAAAATTACATATAATGGCGATACATCATTTTGCAGCTATTGATTTAGGAGCAACCAGTGGCCGTGTGATTTTGGCTACGCTTTGCGATGGTAAGATTGCGATGGAGGAGATTCATCGTTTCGCTGACCCTATCATCGAGATGCAGGGGCATTTTTATTGGGATTTTCCCGCGATATATAAATCCGTAATTGAGGGCCTGTCAAAGATTGCTTCGCAGGGAGTTGTCATCGAGGCGATAGGTATTGATACGTGGGGTGTTGATTTTGTCTGCTTTGGCAAGGATGGCGGTATGCTAAGACTACCCTATTGCTATCGTGACCCCCATACGGTTGGGGCTCCTGAGGAGTTTTTCAAGCGTATGTCACGCAAAACGCTCTACAATAAGACGGGTATCCAGATAATGAATTTCAACTCTGTTTTCCAATTCGATACCTTGCGTCGCAATAAGTGTTCTGCGTTGGAGAATGCTGATAAGATATTGTTTATTCCCGATGCGTTGGCCTATTTGCTTACCGGTGAGGCTGTAACGGAATATACGATAGCCTCTACGGCGCAGATGATAAATCCTCGCACTAAGGAGTGGGATGAGGATGTATTGATTCTGTTGGGTCTGAGTGCCAATAATTTTGGTCGTATGGTAATGCCTGGCGAGCAGATTGGCGTGCTTACAGCCGAGGTGCAGCGCTTGACGGGTCTGGGTGCAGTTCCCGTTGTGGCAGTGGCAGGTCACGATACAGGCTCAGCGGTGGCTGCTGTGCCTATGGAGGATGAGAAGTCAGCCTATTTGAGCTCTGGTACGTGGTCGCTGATGGGTATTGAGTCGCAGGAGCCTATTATCTCGGAGCGCAGTTTTGAACTGAACTTTACAAACGAGGGTGGTATCGAGGGTACGATACGTGTGCTGAAAAATATCTGCGGTATGTGGCTTTTGGAGCGATGCCGTGCCGAGTGGCCCGAGATGGGTTATGGAGAGTTGATTGCTGCGGCAGAAAAGGAGGAGGCATTCCGCTCGTTGATAAATCCCGATGCGCCCTGCTTTGCAAATCCCGCATCAATGACAAAGGCTATTGCTGATTATTGCCAGGCAACCAAGCAGCCCGCACCCGAAAGTGTAGGACAATATGTGCGTTGCATCTTTGAGTCGCTGGCGTTGCGTTATCGTCAGGTCGTTGAGATGTTGCGCGAGCTCTCGCCCGTGGCTATTGAGCGATTGTACGTGATTGGTGGCGGTGCGCGTAATGAGGTACTTAATCAATTTACAGCCAATGCTATAGGTATTCCCGTGGAGACAGGCTCGTCGGAGTCAACGGCCATTGGAAACGTGATGATGCAGGCTAAGTGGGCTGGCGTGGTTGAGAGCATTGGCGATATGCGAACGATGATTCGTGAGTCGCTGGATGAGCGTAAACGCTACGAGCCGCAAGAGGCTGCGGTGTGGAGTGCTGCGTATGAGAAATATTTGAATGTATATAAAGAGTTATAACCATAAAATTACAAACCAATGAAAAGAGAACTTATCGAAAAAGCTTATGAAATTGCCAAGGAGCGTTATGCTGCAATAGGCGTTGATACAGAGGCTGCAATGGAGGCGTTGCAGAAGATTCAGCTTTCACTCCACTGCTGGCAGGCGGATGATGTGAATGGCTTTGAGGATGCGGGCGCCCTGACAGGCGGTATTCAGGCTACGGGTAACTACCCTGGTCGTGCCCGTAATATTGAGGAGTTGCAGGCAGATATCAAGAAGGTTATCTCGCTTTTGCCTGGTAGCCACCGCTTGAGCTTGCACGCCAGCTATGCCGATTTCCGCGAAACGGGACCTGCTGACCGTGATGAACTTGAGCCTAAGCACTTCGAGAGTTGGATGAAGTGGGCCGAGGAGAATGGTATGAAGCTCGACTTCAACTCTACATCGTTCTCACACCCCAAGAGCGAGGATTTGACACTCGCAAGCCCGAAGGAGGATATTCGCAAATTCTGGGTTGAGCATACGAAGCGTTGCCGCGCTATCGCCGACGAGATGGGACGCCGTCAGGGTGACCCCGCAATGCTCAATATATGGATTCACGATGGCTCGAAGGATATCACCGTAAACCGTATGAAGTACCGTGCTATCTTGAAGCAGTCGCTAGACGAGATTCTGGAGCAGAAGTACGAGTGGATGCGCGACTCGGTAGAGTCAAAGGTGTTCGGTATCGGCTTGGAGAGCTACACCGTAGGTAGCAACGATTTCTATATCGGCTACGCAGCCCAGAAGGGTATTATGGTCACTTTGGATACGGGTCACTTCCACCCCACCGAGTCTATTGCCGACAAGATGTCATCTCTGTTGCTCTTTACTCCCGAGGTTATGCTTCACGTGAGCCGCCCCGTACGCTGGGATTCTGACCACGTGACAATCATCAACGACGAGACTTTGGATTTAACAAAGGAGATTGTTCGTTGCGACGCTTTGGGTCGTGTACATATCGGTTTGGATTACTTCGATGCATCAATCAACCGTATCGGCGCTTACGTTATCGGTGCGCGTGCTACGCAGAAGTGTTTGTTGCAGGCGTTGCTTGAGCCGTTGACTACGCTCCGTGCATATGAGGCTGAGGGCAAGGGCTTCGAGCGTTTGGCTCTGCTTGAGGAGTGCAAGTCATTGCCGTGGAATGCCGTATGGGATATGTTCTGCTTACGCAATGGCGTGCCCGTTGGTGAGGAGTTTATCGCCGACGTAAATAAGTATGAGGCTGAGGTAACATCGAAGCGCGCATAGTATATGGAGATTGTAATCGGATTGTTGATAATTGCTATTGGTGCATTCTGCCAGTCGAGCAGCTATGTGCCCATCAACAAAATTAAGCAGTGGAGCTGGGAGTCGTATTGGCTCGTGCAGGGCGTCTTTGCGTGGCTGGTGTTCCCTATCCTAGGAGCTATGCTGGCTGTGCCTGAGGGTAGCTCGCTTTTTGAGTTGTATCTCTCGCATCCTAAGGAGAGCCTGCTGACGGCGTTGTTCGGCGTATTGTGGGGCGTAGGAGGTTTGACCTTTGGTCTTTCGATGCGTTATTTGGGCGTTGCGCTTGGTCAGTCGATTGCACTCGGCACTTGTGCAGGATTGGGAACAATCCTCACTCCCCTATTGCTGGGCCGTCCTGGCGATTTGACAGTATCGGTTGTTATCGGTGTTGTTGTTACGCTTTTGGGTATTGCCGTTATTGGCGTTGCGGGACATATGAAGTCGCAATCACTATCGGAGGAGGAGAAGCGTGCCGCAGTGAAGGACTTTAACTTTACTAAAGGTATTGCCGTTGCTCTGCTGGCGGGATTTATGAGCGCTTGTTTTAATATTGGCTTGGGCTTTGGCGAGGTGCTGAACTTCGGTGATGCAACGGCCGATATTTACAAGACCCTACCCGCTACATTTATGGTGACGCTCGGCGGCTTTATGACCAATGCCATTTATTGCCTCTACCAAAATGCTCACAACAAGACATTCGCGGACTATGGCAAGTCTTCGCTTTGGGCTAATAATCTGCTTTTCTGCGCTTTGGCTGGTGTGCTGTGGTATAGCCAGTTCTTCGGTTTGAGTTTGGGTAAGGGATTCTTAACAGATTCTCCGTCGCTGCTGACCTTCAGCTGGTGTATCCTGATGGCGCTCAACGTGGTATTCTCTAATGTGTGGGGAATAATCCTCAAGGAGTGGAAAGGCTGTTCGCGCAAGACGATTGTAGTGTTGCTGGCTGGAATAACAATTCTAATAATAAGTTCGTTCCTGCCGGAGATTCTTAAGTAAATAAAAAAGGTGCTAACAATTAGCACCTTTTTTTATTTCATTTCATTCTTAATTTGGCTCATCAAACCCTCGCAGCCATCCTCCAAAAGGTCGAGTACCAACTCAAAACCTTCACGTCCCTCGTAATAAGGGTCGGGCACGTATGTCCACTCGGGATGATGCGTGCAGAACTCTACGAAGCGATACACCTTATTCAAATATAATCGCTCGGGAGCAAGGCGCGATACATTCTCGTAGTTCATATCGTCCATCACAATAATCTTGTCGAATCGCAGGAAATCCTCCTCGCGGAACTTGCGGGCACGATGTGTGAGGTTGTAGCCTCGGCGCGATGCAGCCGTGCGCATACGTGGGTCAGGCAAATCGCCCGCGTGACCACCATACGTGCCGGCAGAGTCAATCTCCACCACATCGTTCATACCGTGAGCCGACACAACATCCTCCATTACGCCGTGTGCGGCCGGGGAGCGGCAGATGTTTCCCAGGCAGACAAAAAGGATGCATGTTATCTTATTGTTTTCCATATCGCTATAAAATTAAATTTTTATTGGTTTACGTTGTGGTTTACATTTTGTGATAGATGTACAGCCACTCTACAAAGTTAACTATTTTCCGTAGAGCTGCAAAATATCCATCAAAGTGTGACGCTATAATATTTGGTATATGAAAGACTCTTTACAATGTGTGTTACGCAGTCAAGGCTGTGAGATGGCGATATTGTTCCTGCGTGTTTTTATCGGCGGAGTGATGCTCCTGCATATGATTGGTAAACTGCAAGATTATGATAATTATGTGCTTAATTTTCAATCTATTGTCGGCCTGAATCACGCCACCTCGTTTGCTTTGACCATATTTTTCGAGGGCTTGTTTGCCGTGATGATTATTATGGGCGTGGGAACACGTCTGGCGGCTGCGCTGATGGCCATTGTTATGATTGTCAGCATTTGTGAGGCTCTGATGCAGGGGACGGTGACGGACGCCGAGTCGAAGCTGGAATTTATATATATCGGTATATACATCACGTTGGTTATTTCGGGCGGCGGGCGATATGCAATCAGCGCTATGTTCCTAAATCGCAAAAATGTTCCAAATCGTTAAAATGTCGGCCAATAAGAGATAAATTGTTTGAGTCCGATATTTTTTTTCTAATTTTACGCCGTGTTTGCTGAAATAAACAAAGTTTATTACTATGAAAAAGTGTATTATTTCAATGTTGGCGTTGGCGTTTGCCATATCAGCCAATGCGCAGGAGAAAGGCGACGATATGCAGCCTCTGCCACATAAGATTGAGAATCTTGAATTGTTGGATTTGCGTAAGAATATAACCAAGATTCCATTTTACGGAGAGAAGAATTTATTGATTTTCTACGTCGATCCAGACAAGTATAAGCAGAACCACGAGTTTACGGTGGAGATGGAGGAGAACCACCGAGCGGCTGGTGAGAATATTGAGGGACTTGGTATCCTGAATCTGAAAAATACAATCTTCCCGAATTCTATCGTGCGTTCGATTGCCCGCAAGCGTACCGAGAAGAATAATGCAACTATTATTGCCGACCCCGATTGTATTGTTGCCAAAGAGTGGGGATTGGGAGATTGCAATAACTACTTTGTGCTGATGATTGTAACCAAGGAGGGTGAGCTTGTTTATTGCAAGAAGGGCGAGCTTACCAAGGAGGAGCAGGCAGAGTTTTACGAGGTAGTAGATAAATATCGTTAGTAAATAGTTGCGGATGAGGTGTTTATTCCTGGCACTTGTAGCGCTTATGTTCACGGCCAATGTGGCTGTGGCTAGGGATGTTATGCCTCAAATAGATACTACTCGCACGGTATATTACGACCCGATAGATTACAACGCCGTAAGGCATAACCTCGAGGCGGCATCTCGTAAAAGTTTCCTGCAGAGAGCCGTATCGGCACTTACGCAGCCCCTTGCACAGCGCGAGAATCTGCACATCACAAGCCACGTGGGCATTGCTTACAGCCAGGAGGTGAACCTTGCTTTTACGGCAGCAGTAACAGCTCGATACAAGTTGGGAAAGAGCGTGCCGATGCTCTCTTGGGCCTCGCTGTCAGGTATGGTGTCGGTGAATGGATTCTTTAGATTGCAACTCTCCGGCACAAACTATTTCGGTAGCGGAAAGGATAAACTGCAATACGACTTGGGCGGTGGCTCGCTGCCCATCCGATTCTGGGGCTTGGGCTACGACGCTGCGGATAGTAATCCCCGAACAGAGTACACGCGCAGGGATTTTAACTCTACATTCCGCTATCTGCATCAGTTTACACGAAACTTATGGTTTGGCGCGGGCGTAAACCTGCGATATGGAAAGGGAGATAAGTTTGGTGTTAATGGCGAGGAGTATCTATCGAGTGGCAGTCAGCGTGTGCGTTCTGCCTTTACGAGCGGCATCTCGCTGAGCGGTATTTTCGATACACGCGATAATGCGCATACTACAACACGTGGTTTTTATCTCTCGCTTATGGGTGAGGTGCGACCCAAGGTGCTTGGCAACTTTGATAAAACTCTTTGGCATATAGTTGCTCAGGCCGATTATTTCCAGCCCTTGTGGCGTGGTGGCGTGATGGCCGTTGACTTGTATGGTGATTTGTGGTCGTCGGCAACACCGTGGTTTTATTGGCCGTCAGTCGGAGGCTCGGAGCGTATGCGAGGATATTATCTGGGCCGATATACAGACCGTAAGATGGTCACGGCTCAAGTGGAGTTGCGCCAAACGGTTTATGGCCCCATCGGAGTATGTGTTTGGGGTGGCGCAGGAAGCATCTTCGATTCGCACAAGAATTTTGATGCTTCGAAGATTCTGCCAAATGCAGGCGTGGGTTTGCGCTTTGCCGTTGCTGGGCAGACAGCCTTGCGAATAGATTATGGCTTTGGCCGCCATTCGCAGGGCCTGATAATTAATGTTAATGAAGCCTTTTGATGATTAAAAAGAGAATATTTGATGCAACACTGCTTGCTGTGGTATTTGTCGCAGCGCTGATGTTGCCCGTATTAATCCTTACTTATACGGAGAAGAATCCTTTGTGGGTTGCTCTTGCCGGTGTGTTGCTGCCGTTTGGTTTCTATACGGTGTTTGCAGCATTGGCTCGCCACTCGGGCAAGATGGTGTGGTATGGATTTATATTCATATTTTTCAGCGCATTTCAGGTTGTGTTGTCATATCTTTTCGGTAATTCGGTTGTCGCATCGGATATGTTTCTGAATCTGATGACAACAAATGCCGGAGAGGCGACCGAGCTATTGAGCAACATCTACCCCGCTGTTATATTGGTATTTATTGTGTATCTACCGCTGCTGTGGATGGCGACGATGCATATTCGCAAGAAGATAGTGCTGAAAGATGGTGTTCGGCATTGGATGTTTGCCATTGGCGGCGTAGTGTTTCTTGTAGGATGTGTAGTGTTGGTTTGTGGCTGCCGTGGAGATGTGAAACGAGTGTTGCGCGATGAGGTTTTCCCCGTTAATGCCAGCTATAATCTCGGCCTTGCAATCTCGGAGTCGCATAAGATTAACAATTATCGCCAGACATCCGAGAACTTCCTCTATCACGCCGAGCATAAGCCCGTAGCTAATACTCGTGAGGTGTATGTATTGGTTATTGGCGAGGCTTCGCGTGCTGCAAGCTGGCAGATGTATGGTTATGATAGGAAGACCAATCCCCTGCTCTCGAAACGCGATGATATAATCCTTTATCGCCAGATTACAACGCAGAGCAATACTACGCATAAGAGTGTGCCTATGATTCTATCGTCCATACACACCTCTCAGCACGAGGAGTTGTATTGCCGCACTGGTCTGTTGGCGATGTTTAACGAGGCGGGATTTACTACCTGTTTTATCTCCAACCAGCAACCTCAGGGTGCGATGATTGACCATATGGCCAACGATGCTAACTTTGTGGAGTATATGGATGCTCCGTACCACGATGGGCAGCTGGTGAATGCGATGCGAAAAGCTCTGAAGGAGATACGCTCGCAGAAGGTGTTGTTTGTGTTACATACGTATGGCTCTCATTTTAGCTATCACCAGCGTTATCCTCGGGCGTTTGCTCAGTTCCTACCGGACGATGATGTTGCTATCTCGAAGAAGAATATCGACAAGATTCGTAATGCCTACGATAACTCGGTCCTATATACCGACTACGTCCTCAATGATATAATCTCAACGCTTGAGGCTGAGGAGAATATCTGCTCGGCTATGTATTATTGTGCCGACCACGGCGAGGATTTGCTCGATACGAAGGAGGGACGTTTCCTGCACTCATCTCCCACCACGACATATTACCAGTTACACGTTGCCTCGCTTGCCTGGTTTTCGCCTAAGTACAAGGAGCTATATGCCGATAAGGTCACCGCTGCAAAGGATAATGAGAATGTGCCTGCCACAACATATTCTGTCTTCCACACAATGGCCGATATGGCCTCGGTTACGTCGCCTTATGTGAATGTACGTGCATCTCTCTTCTCGCCAGAGTTTGATTATTCGGCCCGCCGTTACTACCTTAGCGACCACAACGAAGCTGTCTTGCTGGATAAAAACATCGGAATCGACGAATCCCAACAAGCAATATTCACCCGCGCTGGAGTTGAGCTGCGGTAATAAAAAACAACGGCCTGCACGCAGCGTGCAGGCCGTTATCTCTTTTTGTGGGGCAATTATTTCTTTGCCTCCTCTACAGAAACCTTACGGAACTCCTTCAAGAGCTTTGTAAGCTCGAGAGCAGCCTTACGTGCGCGAGTACCCGCAGCCTTGTTGTTCTTCTCTACCTGAGCAGCAGCATTCGCAGAGAATACCTCGATCTGTGCATTGATCTGATCTACCAAGTTTTTCATATCAAATATTGTTTATTGGTTTGTTATCTTCGCAAATATATGAAAATTTCTAAAAACCAAACAATTTTCACGCAAAAATCGTGTGTAAAAAGCATTTAAGACATTGTGCACGGGTGAAATAGGCCTTAGATGGCATATTTTTTGACCTCTTGAGTTACGAATTAAAATATTCTCGTAATGCAAAGGGTTATATCGTTTTTTCTGTTGTTTGTTGCTGTATTGGGCATATCGTGCCGTCATAAAACAAAGAATGCGACAACAATGCCGCCATTGAAAATAGAGGTTGCAACGGCACAAGCCGAACAGATGGTGATGAGGTATGAGTTTGTCACCCACCTGAAGAGTAATTACGATGCCGTCGTGCAGCCTCGGGTGAATGGTTATCTGCTGAAAAAGGGTTTCTCGGCAGGAATGCCTGTAAAGAAGGGAGAGCTATTGTTTGTCATTGATGCGGATTTGCTCAACACAACACTATATGCAGCCAAAGCACAACTTGCCTCGGCTGAGGCGCAGGCTCTTGAGGCTCGCAATAACTACGAGCGAGCTGTGCCACTGGCGAAGCTGAATGCAATATCGCGCACGCAACTCGACCAATATACCGCAGCCTACGCCTCAGCACAGTCGGCCGTAGAGTCAGCTCGCCAATCGTTGGAGAGCGCACGCCTGCAAACAGGATATGCCAAGATATACTCCCCTATCAATGGCATTATCGCCTGGACCGATGCCCACGAGGGTGATTATGTCGGGCCGGGTACAAAGTTTTCCATCCTCACGACCATATCCAACACCGATACACTGTCGGCCGAGTTGGCTATTCCCACATCATTATATATGCGTTATGCTGGGGCGGAGCGCACATCGTACGACAATCGGGATTTGTTGTCCGATATAGTTCTCTATCTGGATGATGGTACTACTTATGAGCACAAGGGCTCGTATGATTACACGAAGCAGAATATCTCGGCAACGAGCGGAACAATCACGCTGGTTGTTGACTTTCCCAACCCCGACCAACGCCTGAAGGCTGGCGAGTATGCTCGTGTAGAGATGGGTATTGGCTCCAAGCAGCGGCTTATAACCATTCCGCAACAGTGTGTAAATCGAATGCAGGGTGTGGAGTCGGTATGGGTTGTGCTTTCGGACAATACGGTTAAGTATCGTCGGATAACAACGGGCGAGACCATTGGGGATAGATGGGTCATAACCGAGGGGTTGCAGGAGGGCGAGCGTGTAGCCGTAACGGGCAGTCAGAAGTTGCACGAGGGAGCTAAGATTGTGCCACAAAATGCTGAATGATTATGGGTGAGTTCTTTATAAAAAGGCCAGTATTTGCCATATCTATGGCTATCGCTATGACTCTGATGGGAGTGGTGGCATTGTCGGATTTGTCCGTTCAGCAGTTTCCCGACATAACGCCTCCCGTTGTGCAGGTTTCAGCCTCCTATGTAGGTGCTGATGCCCAGACGGTGAATAACTCCGTGGCGGTGCCCTTGGCACAAGAGGTGATGGGCGTAGGTGATATGCTCTATATGCAGACGACGAGTGCCAACGATGGTACGATGTCAATGCAGGTCACTTTCGATATAGGCTCCTCGCCCGATATGGATGCCATCTTCACACAGAACAATGTGGCGGCAGCTACAGCGAAACTGCCTCAGGCCGTTACCGAGCAGGGTGTTGTTACGCGCAAGAGTGATACGGGCTTTTTGATGGTGTATGCTTTGGCGAGTGATGGCCGTTATGACGATGAGTTTCTGTCGAACTATGCCTACATAAACCTTGAGGATGAGCTTGCGAAGATTAATGGCGTGGGTAAGGTGTCCATTATGGGTGCTGGCGAGTATGCTATGCGAATATGGATTAAACCCGACCGACTGCATTACTATGGCCTGAGTCTGGATGAGGTTTTGTCTGCTATTCGTACGCAGAGCGGAGTCTATCCCGCAGGAAAGTTTGGCGCAGAGCCTGCGCCCGAGGATGCCGTATATACCTATACGGTGACGCTTCCGGCGCAGATATCCACCGCGGAGGAGTTTTCGCAGATAATCATCTCGCTCGACAATAACGGCAATGAGATACGGCTGGAAAATGTGGCCGATGTGGCGCTCGGAAGCCAGACCTATGGCATACGTTCGATGTTGGGGGATAATCCCTCGACACTTATTGTCGTGTATCAGGAGCCTGGAAGCAATGCCGTCGAGGTGGGCGGCCGAGTAAAGGGCGTTGTTGAGAAGCTGCAACAACGACTACCCGATGGCGTAAATATCTACACTGTCGTAGATGGTACAAAGAATGTCAATGACGGCGTAAAGGATATAATCCGAACGCTTATCATTGCGCTCCTGTTGGTGATTATAATCATCTATCTCTTCTTGCAGGATTGGCGTGCCACGATAATTCCTTTGGTGGCCATCCCCGTATCGCTTATGGGTGCATTTATGCTCTTCCCGCTGTTGGGTTTTTCGTTAAATGTAATATCGCTGCTGGGTATGGTGCTGGCCATAGGATTGGTCGTGGACGATGCCATTGTTGTGGTGGAGGCCGTGCAGCGAAATATCGAGCGAGGGATGAATCGTGTGGATGCCACCATAGATGCTATGCGCCGCGTATCATCACCTATTATAGCCACCACGGTTGTACTGCTGGCAGTATTTATTCCTGTATCGTTTGTGTCGGGGATAACTGGTTTGTTGTTTCGTCAATTCTCAATAACCATAGCGACGGCAATCGTATTCTCGGCATTTAATGCGTTGACCCTATCACCCGCCCTATGTGCTATACTGCTCCGACCGCACGAAAAGAGCAAGAAGGGGCTCTTCGCCGCGTTCAATCGTTGGTTTGACCGACGTATGGAGAGCTATGGAACATTCTCCAACACGATTGTAAAGCATACTGCACGAACGGCAATATTCGTTGCCGCAACGTTTCTGCTAACCGTCATTGGCTGGAAGGCTCTGCCGTCGGGCTTTCTTCCTGAGGAGGACCAGGGCTATTTGATGGTCATTGTCGGCACGCCCGATGCGTCATCCCTGCAGACCACGATGCACGCTATGAATCACGTTGAGCAGGTGGTGGCATCACGCCCCGAGGTGGAGTTCACATCGTTGGCCGCAGGATTCAATATGATAGCAGGCATTAGCTCCACCAATAGCGGAATAATATTCGTCGTGCTGAAGGATTACTCCCAAAGGAAACTGTCCGCAGCGCAGATTGCAAGCCAGCTCACCGAGGAGCTTTACGTGCTTGTTCCCGAGGCGGAGTGTTATGCTTTTATCCCGCCATCTATCCCGGGTCTTGGTGTAACATCGGGTATCACACTTGAGGTGCAGGACCTGGAGGGGCGCGGTACGGCATATCTGATGGAGCAGACGCAGCACCTGATGGATTCACTGCGCCACTCGCCTATGGTTGCAACCGTCAGCACTCAGTTTAATGCCGATATACCTCGTCGTCGGCTCGATATAGACAAGCGTCAGGCATTGAGTCAGGGTGTTGCCTTGGCCGATGTGTATAGCTCTATATCTGCCTACCTGGGCGGTAGCTATATTGGCAACTTCAATAAGTTCGGGAAGCTATATCAGTCCTATATTCAAGCCTCGCCCGACCGCAGACTAAACGGCCGTTCGCTGGACTACTATTATGTTGAGAATAGTAGTGGCGAGAGCGTTCCGCTGTCGGCCTTCGTTACGGTGAAGGATACAATCGGTGTGGAGTATATAACGCTCTTTAATCTCAACGAATCTATCTCGCTGACGGTTACACCCTCGGCAAAGGCGTCAACGGGAGATGCAATGAAAGATATTGAGAGCATTGCCGACAAGGTGCTGCCAGATGATGTAGGTTTTTCGTGGAGCGGGATGTCGTATCAGGAGGCCAATGCATCAAAGAGCGGAACGGCTGTCTATATGCTGGCTCTGTTGTTTGTCTTTCTGGCTCTGGCGGCATTGTATAATAGCTGGGGACTTCCGTTGGCGATATTGATGAGTGTTCCTGTCGCAGTTGTGGGGGCGCTGGTGGCCGTTATTGCGGCCCACGCGGTGAATGCTTTGTATGTGAATAATATCTATATGCAAATCTCGCTTGTTATGCTGATTGGCCTGGCGGCGAAGAATGCAATTCTTGTGGTTGAGTATGCCGATAATATATTTTTAGGCTCTAAGAGCATCTCGCTGCTCGATGCAGCTATTGATGCGGCACGACAGCGTGTAAGACCCATTATTATGACAGCCTTTGCCTTTATTCTGGGCGTTATGCCGTTGGTTTTTGCCTCGGGAATATACTCTACAGCTCGAAATATTATGGGTGTGGCACTTGTGGGAGGTATGCTATTGGCGACGCTGGTGGGTATATTCCTCTACCCTGCCACATACTATTTAGTGGCCAAAATTGGCCATTTTGAAAGACGACGCGAAACAAAAATGTAAAAATATGAGAACTCTCTTTACGACATTTATTGTGATGGCTCTCTGCCTGTCGTGCGCACCACAGCTATCTATGCCCGAGGTGGATATCCCATCGAAGTATCTCTATGGGGATATAGCTACGGTGGACAGCGTGGGTGGCGAGTGGTGGCAGATATATGGTGACGAGGTGCTGGATTCGCTCGAACGCTTGGCAATCAGGCAGAATAGGAATGTTGCTGTGGCAGCGTCACGCATCGAGTCGGCACGTTATAATCTCTCCGTTGCGAGAAGTGCTTTTATGCCGTCAATAAATGCGGAGGTTTCGGCCGAGAGCGAATATACCACCCCTGAGGGTGAAACGCACGAATTTGTGTTGCAGCCCACCGTGTCGTGGTCAGTGTCGCTCTTTGGGGCGTTGCGAAACACACAGCGTGAAGCACGAGCCCAGATGCTCTCAACGGTGTGGGCGTATCGTGGCGTTATGCTGTCGCTGAGCAAAGAGGTGGCCACGGCATATTTCACCATTCTGCAATGCAGTCGTAGCCTCGAAATTGCCGAGCGCACGCATCTGCTTAGAGTGGAGTCGGCCGCCTTGATTGATTCGCTGGCACGTTATGGAATGTCAACGGGCCTGGAGCTGGACCAGGCCAATAGCCTTGTCTATACGGCGGCAGCCGATGTGGAACAATATTCGCGGGCTCTGGCTCAAGCGCAACTATCGCTAGCCACCCTGCTGGGTGACACACCCGAGAAATTGAGCGACAAGACGCCGTTGGGACAGCTGTCGTTAGAGAGTATTCCTCAGGCGATACCTGCGGGGATACCATCAGATTTGCTGCGCCGCCGACCCGATATTATGGAGTCGTATTATGAGTTGCAAGCTGCCTCGGCACGTGTGGGTATTGCTCGCAGCAACCGTTTCCCGTCAATATCAATAACGGGCAGCGGAGGATTGTTTGGCTCTACGGTAAAGGAGTTGTTCGCAGATGGCCATTGGAAATGGGGAGCTACAGGAGGCCTGGCGCAGCCGCTGTTTAATTTTGGGGGTTTGCGCAATCGTGAGAAGATGGCACGTGCGGCCTACGACGAGGCTCGATTGGAGTATGAGCAGACTCTGCTGAATGCTCTCGAGGAGGTAGAGTCGGCTTTGGTGGCCATAGCTACATACCGTGCGCAGATGGAGCGATATGCCCAATATGTCAAGGCAAACGGCCGCATAGCAGAGCTGACGAAGTCGTTATACCAGGCTGGAATGTCCAACTACCTGGATGTCATATCTACCGAACAGACGTGGTATGAGTCGCAGTTGCAGTTGGTGGGATTGGTTGCGCAGCAATATATAAACTATGCCGATTTGGTTATGGCATTGGGCGACGGGTGGCAGGATGTTGACGGCAATTAGAAAAATTTATATATTTGCAGTATGGATTGGCAAAAAATCATAGTCTATTTCATTGGTGCAGCAGTATTCGCGTGGCTGCTGCGAGCCATTGTGCGTGGGTATCGTGCCCGAAAATACTCGAAGTGTAGCAGCTGCGAGGATTCGGCTTGTCCGTATAACAATAAGGAGAAAAAATAAAGGGTGTTCAACCGTGGAGGTTGACACCCTTTGTTCTTTTTGTTTGACTGCTACATCACCATAAGAATCAACATCTGCGCCGAGAGAACTCTCAGGAACATCACCACGGGATAGACCGTTGCATAACCCAGAGCAGGCATATCGTTTCCCGATGTGGCATTTGCATAGCCGAGCGCAGGCGGGTTGGTAGTACTACCGGCCAAAAGACCCATCAGCGTGTAGTAGTTCATCTTCAGCTTCAGACGGGCAAAGAGACCTACGATTAATACGGGCAGGATAGTAATAATTGCACCGTAGCCAATCCAGCGATAACCGCCATTGACAATAGCCTCGACGAATCCATCTCCCGCTCCGATACCTACGCCCGCAAGGAACATCGCAAGTCCCACCTCGCGGAGCATTAGGTTGGCGCTCATTGTGGTATAAGTAACCAGATGGAAATGAGGACCAAAGCGGCCAATAAGAATGGCGATAATCAACGGACCGCCCGCCAATCCCAGCTTCACCGGCTGAGGGATATTCATCAACGGAATAGAGCCAAACAAAACACCCAATGCAATGCCGAAGAAGATGGTCAAAAGCTGAGGCTCGCGCAACTTCTTCATCGAGTTACCCAGCACGTCTGCAACCTGTCCGATAGCCTTCTCGTCACCGACAACCATTACTCTATCACCCATCTGCAACTCCATACCCTGATAAGGAATAAGGTCGATACCTGCGCGATTGACACGTGTAATATTGATACCATACTTCGTGCGCAGACGCAAGTCTGAAAACTTTTTACCGTTAATCTCGGGTTTGGTGATGACGATACGACGCGACACGAGTTGTGTCTGCGACTCGGGTGTAGCACCCCACTCCTCCTTGCTCATCTCTATTTTCTGGCCGAGGAATGCAACTACCGCCTCGCTATCATCGGGAGAGCATATTACGCGCAACTTCTCGCCCAACTTCAGCTTGCTTGTGCCGTCGGCGATGGTGATTGTGCCATCCTGATGCATAATACGAGAGATTACGAACGAACGATTAATCAGCTCGCGCATATGTGCAATGCTGTGGCCCTCGAGTGCGCCATTGGTGAAGTCAACCGAGAGTCGTATTACGTTCGTCTGCTCGGCACGCATAGCCTCCAGCGCCTTATTTTCCTCGGCAAAATTTACGCGAGTGATGAAGCGTATTGCAATCAACGCCGTAATTACACCTATGACACCGATAGGATATGCTACAGCGTAACCCAAAGCTATTGTCTCGTCGTTAATGCCTGTTGCGTCGGCATAAGCCTGCTGCGCGGCTCCAAGTCCTGGAGTATTTGTCACAGCACCAGACAGAACACCCACCATTGTGGTCATAGGCGTACCTGTCACAATATGTATAATATATGTGGCTATAACGCCCAGCGCAACCACCGATGCGGCGCATCCGACCATCTTCAAACCGCCCTCCTTGAATGATGAGAAGAAACCAGGTCCCACCTGCAAACCGATTGAGAAGACGAAGAGAATCAATCCGAACTCCTTGATAAAGTGCAGCGTATTGTGGTCGATGGTCATTCCGAAGTGACCTGCGGCGATACCTACAAAGAGAATCCAAGTCACACCAATAGATATGCCTGCAATCTTAATTCTGCTAAGCAAAACGCCCACAGCAATAACCATAGATAATACCAGCACGGTGTGAGCGATGCCATCGCCCATAAAAAGCGAATGTAACCAATCCATAGATGAAAATATATTAAATACCTAACTTTTGTTTCGGCAAGTGCGTGCCATTTGTTGATTTTGTGCAAAAAATGGTCTAAACCGCACCGAAACTATCCTAACAGGCCGCAAAGATACAATTAATAAATAATTTTAAAAATTATTCTGCTCTATTTTTTACACTAAACATCATTTTGGCAAGATGATGGTTTGTATGTTGCAAGAAAAATTTTCGAGAATAAATAATTTTAACTATTTTTGCCACGTCAGAACGGGGGCGACCGGTTTTGACAGCTTGCAGAGTCGGTTCGTAAGCACGTCGAGCATTGTGTGGGGTCTCGTAAATCGCAACACTCAAACTACAAATGGCAATAATAGCTATGCACTCGCTGCCTAATTTTCGAGGAAAATTAGCTTAATCCGCGGGCCCAAGGAGGTCTGCAGACGAGTATCCCGAGTTGTGGCTCCGCCCTTTGGTCACGGTTCATATGGGGTATCATCTTTATAGGGATAGCGTGGTATGTGTCTCGGTTATTACGCGAAAATTTAGAGGCTGCGGCAAAAGGTTAGGCTGTCTGTGGCCATCCTGCGCAAGAGGATTAATTGCAGAATAAACGTGTAGAAAGCCTTCGGGCTCCAGGTTTGGACGCGGGTTCGACTCCCGCCGCCTCCACTTTTTGATGGGGACATTATTGACGAATGAGAGCGAGATTTTATCTCGCACATCAAAAAGTCATTTACGAACCCCCCCTCCTATATCCTCCTCTAACCGTAGGGGAGGATTTTTTTCTTTATCTATGTAAGAATTTCCAATAACCAGCTCTACTCCTTTGATGGGGACATTATTGACAAATGAGAGCGAGATTTTATCTCGCGCATCAAAAAGTCATTTACGAACACCCTTCCTATATCCTCCCCTAACCGTAGGGGAGGATTTTTCTTTTGTCAGCAAAGTCATCATAAAACAGTTGTTGCACCTGCTCCCCTGCCGTAGGGAGGATTTTTTTTACTTTATTGAATACCAAACTTCTGATGAGGACATTATTGACAAATGAGAGCGAGATTTTATCTCGCACATCAAAAAGTCATTTCCGACCCCCCCCTCCTATATCCTCCCCTAACCGTAGGGGAGGATTTTTCTTTTGTCAGCAAAGTCATCATAAAACAGGTGTCACACCTGTTTCCCTGCCGTAGGGTGATTTTCTTTTATAAAAACTTTTCCGAGTTTAGAGCATATATTTCGTGAAAAATTTGTATATTTGTAAGTTATGCAAAACGTACAAAGAATATGGAGAGAAATAAGTGCGTAGTTAAGCTTCACGATGTGTCGATATATCATACCGATGGTAGTTCTCGCAGCCCAAAATCGGACGACGAGTTGGTTTTGTCGGAGGTTAATCTCACGGTTAATGAGGGCGAGATGGTCTATTTCATCGGGCGTGTCGGCAGCGGAAAAAGTACTTTACTAAAGACTTTATATGCCGAGGTGCAACTGCTTGAAGGCGAAGGTAGTGTGGTTGGAGTAGATTTGCGTAAAATCAAGCGCTCGGAGATACCCCATTTGCGCCGTCGTCTTGGCATCGTATTTCAGGATTATCAGCTCTTGGACGATAGGAATGTGTTCTACAATCTCTACGATGTGATGAAGGCCACGGGCTGGAAGAACGAGACGGATATCCGTCGCCGCATAGATGAGGTTTTGACTCTTGTGGGGTTGGATAATAAAGCATACAAAATGCCTTTCGAGTTGTCGGGTGGCGAGCAGCAGCGCCTGGTTATTGCTCGCGCATTGCTTAACTCACCCCGCCTGCTGCTTGCCGATGAGCCAACGGGCAACCTCGACCCCGTTACAGCCGACGGTATTATGCGACTGTTCCGCGAGATTACCACCAAAGGTTGCGCCATCATTATGTCAACGCACAACACGGCTCTCATCGAGCAATATCCGGCCCGAACGATAATGTTTTCCAAGGGCAAAATATCGGAAATAGATTTGGCGGCAAGTTTTTCGGAATAATTTTCCGAATCTATGATTCGATATTTGGAAAAGAGAATAAAAAAGAGTATTTTTGTACGATTAAAAGATTGGAATTGATATAAGCAATAAATAATGAGTACTGAACAGGAAATTGTAAAACACGAGGAAGAGTATTCGGCGTCGAATATTCAAGTGTTAGAGGGTCTGGAGGCTGTGCGTAAGCGCCCCGCGATGTATATTGGTGACATCGGTGAGAAGGGTCTGCACCATCTTGTATATGAGGTTGTGGATAACTCTATCGACGAGGCGCTGGCTGGCTATTGTACCCATATTGAGGTGTCAATCAACGAGGATAACTCAATTACGGTAAGAGATAACGGTCGTGGTATTCCCACCGACTACCACGAGAAGGAGGGCAAGTCGGCCCTTGAGGTTGTTCTTACGGTATTGCACGCCGGAGGTAAGTTCGACAAGGGAAGCTACAAGGTGTCGGGTGGTCTGCACGGTGTAGGTGTATCGTGCGTAAATGCCCTCTCAACTCTGTTGGTCGCCGAGATTCACCGTGGAGGTAAGATTTACAAGCAGACATATAGCAAGGGTGTACCTACCTCTAAGATGGAGGTTGTGGGCGATTGTGAGGATCGTGGTACTATTATCACATTCAAGCCCGATAACTCAATCTTTACCCTCACAACCGAGTATAAGTACGACACGCTGGCAAACCGCTTGCGCGAGTTGGCATTCCTGAATAAGGGCATCCACCTCTCGCTTACCGACAAGCGCCATCAGGATGAGTCGGGCGAGTTCCTCAGCGAGCAATTCTACTCTAAGGATGGCTTGCAGGAGTTCGTGAAGTACCTTGACGCTACCCGCGGCGAGGCGCTGACCGAGAGCGTTATCTATATCGATACTGAGTATAATGGCGTTCCTGTGGAGGTTGCTATGCAGTACAACAACTCATTCTCGGAGAATGTTCACTCGTATGTAAATAATATCAACACTATCGAGGGTGGTACTCACCTTACGGGTTTCCGTACGGCTCTTACCCGTACCTTGAAGAAGTACGCCGAGGAGTCGGGTATGCTGGCAAAGCTGAAGTTTGAGATTAACGGTGAGGACTTCCGCGAGGGTTTGACCGCCGTTGTATCGGTCAAGGTTGCCGAGCCTCAGTTTGAGGGTCAGACCAAGACCAAGCTGGGTAATAGCGAGGTGTCGGCAGCTGTAAATGGCGCAGTAGCTTCGGCTATGGCACTCTACCTTGAGGAGCATCCCCGCGATGCGAAGGCTATCGTACAGAAGGTTATCCTGGCTGCTACGGCTCGTCACGCAGCACACAATGCACGCGCAGCTGTTCAGCGCAAGACCGTATTGTCGGGCGCAGGCCTGCCGGGTAAGTTGGCCGACTGCTCAAGCCGCGACCGTTCGATTGCTGAGATTTTCTTCGTCGAGGGAGACTCTGCGGGTGGTACTGCAAAGCAGGGCCGCGACCGTAACTTCCAGGCTATTATGCCCTTGCGTGGTAAGATTCTGAATATCGAGAAGGCGCAGGAGCACCGTATGTGGGAGAACGAGGAGATTAAGAATATGTTTATCGCTCTGGGTGTATCAATCGGTACCGAGGAGGATAGCAAGGCACTTAACCTTGAGAAACTGCGTTACGATAAGATTATTATTATGACCGATGCCGATGTCGATGGTGCGCATATTGCGACATTGATGCTTACGTTCTTCTTCCGCAAGATGAAGGAGCTTATCGAGAACGGTCACGTATATATCGCTACCCCACCTCTCTACCTTGTTAAGAAGGGTAACAACGAGCGTTACTGCTGGACTGAGGCCGAGCGCGATGCTATTGTCGAGGAGATGGGAACGAAGGGTATTCACATCCAGCGTTACAAAGGTCTTGGTGAGATGAATGCTCAGCAGTTGTGGGACACTACAATGAATCCCGAGACACGTATCTTGCGTCAGGTAAATATCGAGAACGCAGCTGAGGCTGACCGTATCTTCTCGATGTTGATGGGTGACGACGTGCCACCTCGCCGCGAGTTCATTGAGAAGAATGCCCATTACGCAAATATTGATGCATAGTAAATTAGGGCTGTCCCGCGTGGGCAGCCTTTTTTATAATCACTTACGATGAAGGTTACCATTATAGGCGTTGCCGGAGGAAGCGGCTCAGGAAAGAGTACTCTTGTAAAGAAGTTACAGGAGGCATTTGGTGCAGAGGATGTCTCTACGCTGTGCCACGACTACTATTATAAGGAGCACTCCGATATGAGCTACGAGCAGCCCACACAACTCAACTACGACCATCCGCAGGCATTTGACACCGATATGATGGTTGCACATATCAGGTCGCTAAAAAACAATGAAACGATAGAGCGACCCGTATATTCATTCGTAGAGCATAATCGTACTGCTGAGAGAGTTACGGTGAAACCGTCGAAGGTGATTATCATTGATGGCATACTGATATTTGAGAATCAGGAGCTACGCGATTTGATGGATATCAAGGTCTTTGTTGACACCGACGCCGACGTGCGTCTGGCGCGCCGTATTCTGCGCGATGTATGCAACAGAGGTCGCAGTATGGAATCCGTTATTGAGCAGTATCTATCGACGGTGAAGCCTATGCACGAGGAGTTTGTCGAGCCATCAAAACGATATGCCGATGTGATTATCCCCGAGGGCGGATTTAACTCCGTGGCGGTGGAGATGCTAATTCAGAGTATTCGGTCGCTGATAAACAAATAAAGAGAACATCTAGCAAGGCTCTTTTGGCGCCTGGCTTGCCATTGAAATCCTCATTTGTACCCAGCAAAGTGCGGTTTTTCGGCCTTCGACCAGACCAAAAATAGTTCTTGTTACGATTCCCACAAAAAAGAGGGTGCTAACGTTTCGTTAACACCCTCTATTATTTTACAATCCAGTAAGTTTCTTAATCTCATTTAGTTTATTGAGCGCCTCGATTGGCGTAAGCGAGTTGATATCCAAGCCCTTAATCTGGTCACGCACCTGCACCAATACGGGGTCGTCGAGCTGGAACATCGAGAGTTGCATACTACCCTGCCCTGCTACGTCGGCCACCTGCTTGGCTGAGGGTTGGCGCTTCTTGCGCTGACGTACGGGAGTACCAGCCGCAACATCATTATCACCATATACGGTTTCAAGGTTCGACAAAATCTCGTTCGCACGCTTTACAATCGTCTGCGGCATACCCGCCATACGTGCCACGTGAATACCGAACGAGTGCTCCGTGCCGCCACGTGCCAACTTGCGCAGGAATACAATCGTGTTATCCACCTCGCGCACCGATACGTGATAATTCTTGATGCGCTCGAAGAGCTGCTCCATCTCGTTAAGCTCGTGGTAGTGCGTAGCAAAGAGAGTCTTTGCGTGCGCCGAAGGATAGTTATGGATATACTCAACCATTGCCCACGCAATAGAGATACCATCGTAGGTACTTGTTCCTCGGCCAATCTCATCCAGCAGGATAAGGCTGCGGTCAGAGAGGTTATTCAGGATGCTTGCCGACTCCAACATCTCGACCATAAAGGTTGACTCGCCCTGCGAGATATTATCCGAAGCACCCACGCGCGTGAAAATCTTATCTACAATACCAATATGTGCCGACTTGGCAGGCACGAACGAGCCCATCTGTGCCATAAGGATAATGAGTGCTGTCTGGCGCAACAGAGCCGACTTACCCGACATATTGGGACCCGTAATCATCATTATCTGCTGGTCACTGTCGTTCAGCAGAACGTCGTTGGGGATATACTCCTCACCTACGGGCAGCAGTCGCTCGATAACAGGATGGCGACCCTCGCGGATATCTATCTTCTTGCCCTCGTCCAGCACGGGTCGTACATAGCGGCACTCGCACGCCATACGAGCGAAGGATTGCAGGCAGTCGATGCGAGCTATGGTAGCTGCATCGCGCAGGATAGATTTGAGATGAGTGGCCGCAGACTGAACAAGAGCGTTATATATTTCAAGTTCAATGGCTAAGATACGGTCTTGCGCACCCAGAATCTTCTCCTCGTACTCCTTCAACTCCTCAGTGATATATCGCTCGGCAGCCGTCAGGGTCTGCTTACGAATCCACGACTCAGGGACTTTATCCTTGTGCGTATTTCGTACCTCGATGTAGTATCCGAAGACATTATTGTAGCTAATCTTTAGCGAAGGAATACCCGTAGCTTCACTCTCGCGCTGAAGAATCTGCTGCAACACATCCTTGCCGTGCATAGCAATGCGGCGCAGGTCATCCAGCTCGGCCGACACGCCATCGGCAATGATTCCACCCTTCTGAATCTGGTTATTCGCAGGGTCGGGATATATCTCGCGTGCCAACTTATCACGCAGCTCGGTGATTGGGTCTATCGTAGAGGCTATTTCGTGCAGTCGCTCGTGGTCGGTAGATTCCAACAAAGCCTTCAGCATCTCCACAGCCGTCAATGAGTTTTTCAGCTGCACCAACTCGCGCGGCAGGATACGTCCTGCAGCTATACGTGACGAGATGCGCTCCAAATCGCCTATGGCCGAGATTTGCTCGCGCAGCGCCTCGGCTAAATCTGCATCCTTGGTAAAAATCTCTACAACATCCTGACGACGGCGTATGCGCTCGACATCCACAAGCGGCATAGCTATCCATCGCTTCAGCAGACGGCCTCCCATCGAGGTGAGCGTGCGGTCAATGACATCCGCAAAGCCGCTCTTGCCCTGCGAGCCGTTAGACGAGAAGAGTTCAAGATTACGAATCGTGAATTTGTCAATCCACACAAACTCGTTCTGGTCTATACGCGAGATAGATGTAATATGCGAAATTTCGCGGTGCTCGGTAAACTCCAGATAGTACAAGATAGCACCTGCAGCAGCAATACCCTCCTGCAAACCATCAACACCAAAGCCCTTGAGCGATTTTGTACCAAACTGCTTGCAGAGTTTATCGTAATTTAGCTCCGAAGAGAAAATCCAATCATCAAGGCGATAGGTGTACAATCTATTACCGAACGAGGCCTGGAATCTATCCTCATAACCACGCTGGTAAAGCACCTCCTTGGGCGATAGGTTGGATATCAGTTTATCGACGTAACGGTCATCGCCCTGCGCCATATAAAACTCTCCCGTTGATATGTCAAGGAAGGCTACACCCGTATGTTTCGGGCCGAAGAATACCGATGCGAGAAATGAATTTTCCTTATTGGGAAGGATGTTGTCGCCCAGCACCACGCCCGGTGTAACAAGCTCTATCACACCACGTTTAACCAAGCCCTTAACGGTCTTGGGGTCCTCCAGCTGCTCGCAGATTGCCACACGCTCGCCTGCACGCACCAACTTCGGGAGATAGACATCAACGGCGTGGAAAGGGAAGCCCGCCAGCTCAACGAACGACGCAGCTCCGTTGGCACGACGTGTGAGCGTAATGCCAAGTATCGAACTTGCCTTGATGGCATCCTCGCCGAATGTTTCGTAGAAGTCGCCAACGCGGAATAGTAGTATAGCATCGGGATGGACAGCCTTTATCTGATAATACTGCTTCATCAAAGGCGTCTCCACATATTTTTTCTCTGCGGCCATTTGAAGTGGGTTTTACAAGTGAGCAAAGATAGCCTTTTTGGCGGACTATTCAAAGAAACGCTCGTCAAAATTAACCAAATAAAGTTTGTCCGTAGCACGTGTAAGAGCCGTATATAACCAACGTAGCATATCACGCGACATAGGCTCGTCACCAAACAGACAACGGTCAACAAAAACGGCTCGCCACTGGCCGCCCTGCGCCTTATGGCACGTCACGGCATAGGCAAATTTCACCTGAACAGCGTTAAAATGGGGATTTTCGCGTATCTCCTTATATCGTTTTATCTTGCTCTTTATGTCGGTATAATCCTTCTCAACCTCGTCAAACAGACGGCGGCTCTCCTCGCGTGTGAGCGAAGGCGACTCCGAGGCGATGGTGTCAAGCAGAATCTTGCACTCAATCTCCGTGTCGTTATAGTCAGGAAAAGAGAGAATGGCCTCCGCGAAGTGAAATCCGTAAAAATCCTCGAATCGGCGGATACGTTTCAGCAGGGCAATATCTCCGTTGGCCATAAAACTCATCGGACACTCCTCGATGCGCTCCGTATAGTGATAATTATTCTTTACAACCATAAGCATATCCCCGCTCTCGATGGCCTCCTCGGCCGAGAGATTATAGCGGCGGATACCTTCATTATATCTATTGGCACGCTTGTTTGAGCGGGTGATTACGATGGTCTCCTCGCGGCCATAACGGTCGTAGCAATCCTGCAATTTCTCCATCACCTCACCGCCGTTGATAGACTCTATATCGGGAAAATTCATCTCAAAGCGTGGCACCTCACACAACCCATTCTCCAACATACAGCGCACCATCGTGGCGTTGAACAATATTCCCGACTCGGCACTTTGGCGCACCACATCATCCATCGAGGCATAAACAACATCACCATAGCCCTGCATCACCGACTCATCCAGCGCAGGACTATAATCGGCGCCAACGGGCGGCAGCTGGGCATTATCTCCCACAAGAATCAGATGGCACTCTCGGCCACTGCGAACATATTTGATAAGGTCATCAAGCAGTGAGCCGCTTCCGAAAATCTGCCCATCACCCGATGTGTCGGATAGCATCGAGGCCTCATCGACGATAAACACCGCCCCACGCTCCTTGTTGAGATTTAGCGAAAATTTGGACTCATACTCTGCATTGGTCTTTTCACGATAAATTCTCTTGTGAATGGTCAACGCCTCACGACGTGAATACCGCGAAAGAACTTTTGCTGCACGCCCCGTAGGAGCGAGCAACACACACTTGGTTCCCATATCGGCCAAAACCTCCACTACAGCCGAGATTAAAGTGGTCTTTCCGGTGCCTGCATAGCCGTTTAACACGAAAATTTGCGAATAATCGGGCGAAGAAAGCCACTCAGACAACTTTTCCACAACTTTTTTCTGGCTAATTGTTGTTTCAAAAGAGATTTTTGCGTAAATTTGGCCTGCGATATAACTGTTAAGCATTATGTCGTCGATTTTATCGTGTTAATTTGATACAAACTTAATAACAAATAACTAAAAAATGAAAAAGGCAGTACAATTTCTTTTGGGTCTGGTAATCATCGGACTTATTTATGTGGTTGCTACATTGATCCACACTCCGCTTAGCTTTGAGAAGCAGCTGGAGGAGCGTAATGCAGATGTAATCGTTAAGCTGAAGGACATCCGTGCCGCTGAGCGTGCTTACAAGAGCAAGTACCAGCAGTTCACAGGCGATTTCGATTCACTCATCTACTTTATCTTGAACGATTCTTTGGAGATGGAGCGTAAGCTCGTTGACGAGGATGACTCAGTTGCTATGGCTCAGTTGAAGAAGGCTGGTAAGAAGAACGTTGAGAAGTATAGCCTCGCCGTTATCGACACCATCTTCAATCCCCGTAAGCTCTCTAAGGAGGATGTACAGAACTTGCGTTATATCCCCCACACTGACAAGGTTGAGTTTATTCTTGAGGCTGCTAAGATTATGACAGGTGCTAACGTATTGGTTCCCGTTGTAGAGTGCCGCGCACCTTACAAGATGTACCTCGATACTGTTGCATATCGTCAGAACATCATTAACCTTATCGACGACCGCGTAAACAACTTTAACGCATACGCTGGTTTGAAGTTCGGTTCAATGGAGGGTAGCAATAACGAGGCTGGTAACTGGGAGTAATCTCCTGCGGTTACAAATATATATGTCCGCTCCAAATGGGGCGGACATTCTTTTTACCTTATATATAATATAGAGTTATGAGAATAATTAGTGGTCGCTGTGGTGGCCGTACTATCGTTCCACCTAAAAACCTTCGTGCCCGCCCTACTACCGATTTCGCTAAGGAGAATCTGTTCAACGTGCTGGGCAATATGATTGACTTCGAGGATATCGAGGTCCTGGACCTCTTTGCCGGTACGGGCTCTATCAGCTACGAGTTTGCATCGCGCGGAGCTGCCGCCGTAACGTCGGTAGAGATAAATGCCGTACATTATAACTTCATCCGTACCACGGCCAAAACATTCGGCTTCGACAATCTGCACGCCGTTAAAGCAAACGTATTTCTGTATCTTAAGAGCTGCGCGAAGAGGTTTGACGTGATATTTTCGGATGCGCCATACGACCTTGAGGGTAGCGAGCAGGTCGTTGACTTGGTATTTGAAAAGGGTCTGTTGAAGGAGGATGGAGTATTTATTTTTGAGCATTCAAAGTCTATGAATTTCTCCGACCACCCCAACTTTGTACAGACACGTAGCTATGGCAGCGTGCAGTTCTCAATATTTGAAAATAAGCAATGATAGAAGTAAACCCCAACGATACAACACGAGCTGCGGCATTTGAGATGTGGATGAAAGCGCCGATGCCAATGGTTACAATCTTCAAGAAAATAGATATTAAACCTATTGTTAAGATAAGCCATCGCAATGGAATGAAACTCAATGCGCTTATGTGCTATATCGTAGCAAAAGCTGCAAGTCAAATTGATGAGTTTTTCCTCTTGCCCGTTGATGGCAAACTGATGAGATACGACAGCCTCGCAGTAAGTGTTGTTGTGAATGTTGGCGATGGGGAGATTAGCACCTGCGATGTACCCTACTCGGAGGATTTGCGTGAGTTTTACGCAGATTATATCAACCTAACCGATACGGTGCGCAGGACCAAAAAGGCCTACGACCTGAGCCAAACACATATGGTCATCGGCACATCGGCTCTTACGCAGTGTGACATTGATGGCGTGGTGAATATCTATTCTGGGGTATTTAACAATCCATTCTTGACGTGGGGCAGATATCGAAAGGGCTTTTTCAAAACGATGCTACCTATATCGTTTCAGTTTCATCACACGCAGATGGATGGCGCTCACGCGGCACTCTTTTTGAATAAGATGCAGGACGAGATAAACGCCATAAAGAAATATTGCAAGACGGCAGGAGTATAGGAATGTAATTTTATAGATGTTTTTTCGCCCAAAAATTTGCAGATTAACATTTTTATACTACCTTTGCAATCGCAATCAGCAAATGGTGCGTTAGTTCAGCTGGTTAGAATACGTGCCTGTCACGCACGGGGTCAGGGGTTCGAGTCCCCTACGCACCGCGAATTTTGATAGCAAGCGACTGAGTTTTCAGTCGCTTTTTTTGTATATGTGGCTCGCTTGAACAAGTTCAAAGCCCCATATTACACAAAATGTACGTACACGCACTTGCTATCATTGATGTAGGGCACTACTCTCTTAAATGGGGTTGCGGGAATAATTAGAGATTTATTTTTCAATCGTATTCCCGCTTCACCTTCGCTTCGCTCGGCGGTCGAATCCTCCTACGCACCACAAAAAAAAAAGGAGTTCCTCGATGGCAACCTTGATTTAATTTTAACTGATTGATTTTCAGTGTTAGTTTTTACGAAAATTGCGAAATCCTACATAGAAGACTACATGGAGGTTGTGGTTAAATCCATTTCCCGACGAGTAAAATGTGTATAGCAGTTTTGAAAGTACGGCTCTGAAATCGAGCATCTTTCGCTGATGCGATATGTATAAACAAAATTGGTGCGTGACGGGACTACATCGTTCCCTACACGCACCATTTTTGTGTATAGACTATTCTCTTACTTCTTGCTCAAACTCAGAATCACAGTGAAAGTCTCGAAGGTATCCATAAACTCCTTCTCCAATGCTGCAATCTGCGCTGCATCGAGTTTCAATCCCTCGTTCTCTTTCTCTACCAAATCAACCATACCGCCCAACCAAGCAGCCTGCTTAGGAATGATGATGAAGAGGCGGTCGCCATCCTCGTCGGGGAATGAGGTAGCATTTACCTTATAAGTATCGCTTCCTTCATAGAGATTGAACACAAGGTTGTTGCCATTCAGGGTATAATTCTTTACCTTTGCCTCACCATCCATTGTGTGGTTGAGTTTGCCATCAGCAGCGAATGTAGCATCTGCAAAGAATTTCTTCATCACATCAATAATACGGTCGCCGTGCATTGCATCAATAGAGATAGAGTTCTGACCATTGAAAGTTACACCTTCTGGAAGTTGAAGAGCAGTCTTACCCTCTGCGGGAACAACTCTTACAGCGGAGTTCAAGTAAGAATATTTACCAGTGATGTCGAATTGTTCTTTTACGCGGTAGTGAACTCTCTCATTGAGTGTAGATGTATTAGAATTAACCCCTTCCTTATGTATTAATTTTTCTTGTGTTAATTCAACCTTACTTGAAATTTTAATTGTAGAACCATCTGCATCATTGTATAATTCAACAAGTTGATTACCTTCAAGATTATAAGTCCCCTTCATTTCTATCCATCCGTGGTCTTTATCCCAACCAACAACATTTTTTGTTCCATCAGCCTGATAGTTCAAAAACATACTTGCATCTGGAGTAAAGTTAAACCACTTGCCCACAATCAACTGCGGATAATCCTTGTAAGGATTCACCTCGTCATCGTCGTTGTCACAACTGCTCATCGCAAAGCCGAGCACCACAGCCACGAGGGCCATTCTAAACATTCTGAATGTCTTCATAACTCTAATATTTTAAATTGTTATACTGTTGATTTATATGCACAAAAATGGCGTTACTGCTCATAATAAGCCGTAACGCCGATATAAAATGTGGGTATATAACCGCTAACTACCTGATTATCAAATAGATTGCAAATGGGGGGGGGTATTTATGGCAGACACACAAACGACTGCATCCGAAGTGCAGTTCTTATTGCCGAAGTATGTCGCCAAAAAGTTATTCATAACCCAATCCATTCAGTTTCAATGCACAAAGTTAGTAAAAGTTCAGAAACAGAGTGGCAAAAACAGCAATTATTTTCAAATTTTTAGACCTGCAAATATTTTGCTTATAGTAATTATACTTAATTTAGACTACATAAAAGGCTACACGCAAAAGGGTAAAATCAACGCTTAAACCATTTTTGCACAAAAAGTCGTTTCACAACGCAACAACCTAATGCAATTTATATCAACAAAATCGGCGGTGAATAGTATTTCACCGCCGATGAAGGGTAGTCCGAGGTGAGAAACTCCTTCTTTTTTGTTATTCGAATTTAATATTACCCTAAAAACAACTTCGTATATCGCAATTACACTCTTGGAGAGTCTCTACGCAGCTTTCGAGGTTGTTGGGGCGGATTACGACGTTGGCCATAGCGCCGTCAGCGAAGGCGTACATATATTCAATGAATATCTCACGCTCGGAGAGGCGTTCGAGGATTGTTGAGAGGGCGCCTGCCTGGTTGTCGCATTTGATGCAGACTACATCGGTGAGCATAACGGCGAAATTCTCATTTCGCAGCACCTCCACGGCGCGCTCGACCTCCGAAACGATAAGGCGGAGAATACCGAAATCGGGTGTCTCGGCCATACTGAATGCGTGCATATTGATTCCCTCGCGGCTGAGAATACGTGTAAGGTCGTTAATGCGACCTGTCTTATTCTCAAGAAAAACGGATAATTGTTTGATTGTCATATCTCTGGCTTTTTGTTATTTCAATATTCGCTTGTCTATCACGTGCTTACCCTTGCCCTGGCTACGCTCGATGCTGCCGGGTTCCATCAGTTTCACATCAGCACCAATTGAAAGTACACTCTTCAGGCGGTCGGCAAGTCGCTTCTTCATATTCAACATACGACCAATGTCGTCGCTGAAGTAATCGCGGCGCACCTCGACCTGCACCTGCAATGTATCAAGATTGTTAACGCGGTCCACAATCAGCATATACTGCGGCTCAAACTCCTGCATCTCGAGGATAACGCTCTCCACCTGCGACGGGAATACGTTGATACCTCGGATAATCAGCATATCGTCGCTGCGGCCAACGATGCGGCCCATTCTAACAGTTGTACGACCACAGGCACACTCGCCCGTCATCAGCGTACAGAGGTCCTTGGTGCGATAACGCAGAAGTGGCATACCCTCCTTAGTCAGTGTGGTAAATACCAACTCTCCCTGCTCGCCGTAGGGCAACTGCTCCAGTGTGTCGGGGTTAATGATTTCGGGGTAGAAGTGGTCCTCGCTGATGTGCGAGCCATTCTGCTCCGAACACTCATACGACACACCCGGGCCCATAATCTCACTCAAGCCGTAGAGGTTGTACGCCTTCAAGCCCAGACGCTCCTCAATCTCCTTGCGCATATTCTCGGTCCACGGCTCAGCACCGAAAGCACCGATGCGAAGGCTTATATCCTCACGCTTTAGGCCCATCTTTTCGAGTGTCTCTGCAAGATAGAGCGCATACGACGGAGTACAAGCAATACCCGAGATACCCAAATCACGAATAAGACGAATATGTTTCTCTGTATTTCCCGTAGAGGTGGGAATCACCGTTGCACCGAGATTCTCAACGCCATAGTGCGCACCCAAGCCGCCTGTAAACAAGCCATAACCGTAGCTTACCGAGAAGGTGTCGTCACGTGTAACGCCATAAGCCGTTAAGCAACGCGCCATAACCTCCGACCACACGGCCAAATCCTTACGCGTGTAGCCTACGATTGTAGGGTTGCCCGTAGTTCCTGAAGAGGCGTGTACACGCACAATCTCCGATGGCGGCGCAGCCTGCAAGCCGTAGGGATAGTTGTCGCGCAGGTCCTGCTTTGTTGTAAATGGAAGTTTTACGATGTCGTCAATACTCTCTATATCCTCGGGTGCAATGTCCATTGCCTGCATCTTGTTGCGATAGAATGGCACATTGTGATATACATAGGTGACAAGTTTCTGCAGTCGCTTACTCTGCAACGCGTGCATCTCGTCACGACTCATACACTCTTTGTTTGGGTTCCAAATCATACTCTCTCTATTTTTGTTCCTAACTAATTTTCTATTCCAGCGGGTGGTCCTCCATAAATGCCTTCATACGCTCGGCAAGCGTATCGTACAAATCATCCCGCATACGCGATGTGCAGGCTCTCACGCCCTGCTGCTCACTACCCGTCGTGGAGAGTGAAATGCTGCTCACACCATAGTACAGAAGTTCCGTAAGCAAATCGCCACCACTTAATCCTCCGTAACCAATCGTAAAGAAGAAACCATCGCCCACACGCTGCGTAACATCATTGTCATAGACAATATGGAAACCGTTATCGGTAAAAATCTTCTTCATTCGCTCGGCACGAATGGCATACTCGCGTGTATCCTCCACAAAGTTAATCTCGCCCTCGGTCGAGAGGCGCAGCATCTCGGCATAAGCATACTGCGTAGAGGCCGTACAGCCCGAAGTAATCATATAGAGGATAGAGGCTATCAGCGTCTGACCAAATACTCCCGCGTCCTTATATCGCTCGGCCAAAGCGGGATAGTGGCGGTCGAAGAGTTTATCGCTTATGCACGTAAGTGCCATACGCTGACCGGCATAGCTGAATATCTTTGACGACGAGAGCATCAGGATATAATTATCTGTATATCGTGCCACTGTCGGGGGATAAGGCGGCTCGAACGGATGCCCCAAGTCGTGGCGGAAATCCATACAGAAGTATGCCAAATCCTCCATAACGATAACATCATACTTGGTGGCCAGCTCGCCGATAATCTTTAGCTCCTGCTCCTCCAGACATATCCACGCAGGGTTGTTGGGGTTGGAATATACGATGGCGGCAACGTCGCCCTTAGAGAGCATCTGCTCCAACTTACCTCGCAGAGCCTCGCCGCGGTAGTTATAGATATCAAACTCCTTCCACTCGGCACCGATAACACGCAGTTGCGACTTCTGAATCGGAAAGCCCGGGTCGATAAACAGCACCTTATTTTTCCCTGGCGTACACTGCGTGCAGGCAATAAACGAACCATAAGAACCTGCCACACTACCCACCGTGGGTACGCAGGCGCGAGCCGAGATATCCACATTCAAAAACGCTTTCACGAAGCGTGATGCCTCATATTTCAACTCAGGTACACCAGCTGCTGCGGGATACTGAGAACCTACGCCTCTATCCAGCGCAGCCTTCTCGGCCTCCACGCCATATCTGTTTACGGGCAGGCCAGGTGAGCCCTGGTCCATACGGATAAAGGGTATTCCCGTCTTCTGCTCCAAATACTGCGCAACGAGCAGCACCTCACCAATGGTCGCACGCTTTAGGTCGGCAATATGCAGCTCCTCGACAGCCTTAGCAACCAGCTCCTCACTAAAAATCTTCATACGCCTACTCCTTTACTGCATTAAGACCGAGGTCAAAGGCTCGGCAGTTCATCTCCACAACCTTCTCGCCCTTCGATGCAAACACTCGCTTGATACTCTCGCGCAGTTGCTCGGCCGAGAGAATCTCAATATACTTTGCAGCCATACCCAGCAACACCACATTGGCGCACTTGGGAACGCTGTTCTCTTTAGCTATATCCTCAATGGGGAGAATAGCCGTGCGGGGCAACGCCTTTAGTTCCGCCATCATAGACTCCTCGTCGGGATAGTTGGGAATATTCTTATAGGGGTGCGATGAGGTCACGACCCAGCCCTGCGCATCCAGTGCATCGACATATCGCAGAGCCTCCATCGGCTCCATAGAGATAATAAGGTCGGCCGTACCCTGACGTATAAGGTCGGAGTAAATCTCCTCGGTCGAGAGGCGCAGATTCGACTGCACATCACCTCCTCGCTGGCTCATACCGTGTACCTCGGCCTGCTTAAGGCTTAGACCTGCTACGGCGGCCGCATCGCCTATGATTGTTGCAATGGTGAGGATACCTTGTCCTCCTACACCTGCTAAAATTATATCTTTCTTCATTACTCTTGGGCTCTTTTTTTACGAAGTTTACGATTAAGAGTCTGTATGCACTCGCGGCGGGGAATGATGACCGACACACCATCGTACTCAATCTCCTCGCGGATAATCTGCGTAATCTCCTCCATATTCTTTGGCAGGGGCACAACCACTCTCACGTGGGCAGGGTCAACACCCAGACCCAGACATATAGCCTCAAACTTATTCGTGCCGGCCGAATCCTGACCACCTGTCATAGCCGTTGTGAGGTTGTCCGAAATAATAACCGTAATACGCGAGTTGTCGTTCACCGCATCCAGCAAACCTGTCATACCCGAATGAGTAAATGTCGAGTCGCCAATAACTGCTATCGCGGGGTGTACACCCGCATCGGCTGCTCCCTTGGCCATAGTAATCGAAGCACCCATATCCACACACGAATCAATGGCACGGAATGGTGGCAACGCACCCAACGTATAGCAACCAATATCACCGAAGATGCGTGCGTCGGCATACTCCTTAGCCACTCTGTTCAGTGCATTATAGACATCTCTGTGGCCGCAACCCTGACACAACGCAGGCGGGCGTGGCACAACATTCTCGGCCGTTGCAAACGACTGCTCGCTCACAACGCCCATAGCTGCACCTACATTGTCGGGAGTAAGCTCTCCCATACGGGGTAAATCGCCTGTAAGACGACCCTTAACCACATAATCTGCGCCCAGCAAGGCCTTTACCTGCTCCTCCACAACGGGCTGGCCATCCTCGGCAATAAGCAATGCATCGCACTTCTCGGCCAACGCCTTTATGGCAGCCTTTGGCAGAGGATATTGCGACACCTTCAGTACGGGAATACCGGCCTTCGCGGGAGCATTCTCCATAACATAATTATACGCTATTCCGCACGCCACAACGCCAATGGCAGCTCGCTCCGCAGAGTGCAATTTATTATAAGGTGAGTTCTCTGACGATGCGAGTAATTGCTCCTGCTTGGCCACAAGTGATGCATACTGTCGGCGTGCATTGCCTGGTAGCAACACCCAATGTGTACGCTCATTGTCGGGGTTGAGCCTATTTTGCGCAATAGGTTCTACGGTTTCAACGCCTGCACGCGAGTGTGCCAAACGTGTAACCACACGCATCAGCACGGGCAGACGCAACTGCTCCGAGAGTGCAAAGGCATAGGGCATTATGTCGTATGCCTCCTGCTGCGACGAGGGCTCAAGGATGGGAATCATAGCGAACTTGCCATAGAAACGCGAATCCTGCTCATTCTGTGACGAGTGCATCGAAGGGTCATCGGCCGCCAGCACAACCAGTCCGCCGTTAATGCCCGTGATAGCCGAGTTGACAAACGCATCGGCCGCAACGTTCATTCCCACGTGCTTCATACACACTATGGCTCGCTTGCCAGCATACGACATTCCTAGCGCAGCCTCCATAGCCGTCTTCTCGTTGGTACACCAGCGGCTACGCACCTCAGGTGCATTGGCCTGAATAAACTCTGTTATCTCTGTCGATGGGGTGCCCGGGTAGGCATACACGCCACTAATTCCTGCGTGTATGGCGCCCAATGCGATAGCCTCATCGCCCAATAATAATCTCTTTGAAATCATATCTATTACCTAACTAAATATCTGCATCTTTTAATACGGGAAATTTCTCACGAAAGGCATTAAGCACCGCCACGTCAATCTCAGCCTCGGCCTCACACTCCACACCCGTTGCACATCGTGCAATCTCATCTCCGTATGGGTCGATAACAACACTTCTGCCATTATATTCGCAGTTTGGGTCGCTACCCACTCGATTAACTCCCACAACATAACACTGATTCTCAATGGCACGAGCTATCAGCAGCGCACTCCACGCCTTGATACGTGGCACGGGCCAGCTTGCAACATATAGAATCATATCGTAATCCCCCTTGTTGCGTGCCCAGATGGGAAAACGCAGGTCGTAGCACACCTCCAATAATATCCTTACGCCGCGCCACTCAACCACCGTACGCTCCTTGCCAGCCGTAAAACGCAGATGCTCACCGCCATAAGTAAAGAGATGCTTCTTGTCGTAATACGCAACCTCGCCGTTGGGCTTCACAAAATAAAAACGGTTGTAGTAGTTTTCACCCACTTTTACCGCCACACTACCTGCAATGGCGGCATCTACCTCCGCCGCCTTGCGTTGCATCCATTGAAGTGTCACACCCTGCTCACCCTCAGCCACGCCATTCGGCACGGTACAGAATCCCGTTGAGAACATCTCCGGCAGCACATATAAATCCGCCCCAGGCCAGCGGTCAATCGCCTCACTCGCCCGCTGCAAATTAATCGCAGAATCACACCACTCAATATCGCGTTGTAGAATTGTAACTTTCATATTGTGTTTGTCTTTCTGCAAAGATAGCGATTATAATGTAAATACCTTAATCCGCAAGGTCAAAACGTCGCGTTGATATCAAATATTTACGATGTTGCGGATAGAAATAATTAAGGAGTCCTGTCGGAACTCCTTAATCTTAAATATTTAATACTTACCATATGCCGCTTTCAGATATCGTTCGTACAAAACATTGTAGATGTTGTGGCGGGCGGGGTTGGGGGTGTATTCGCCATCGAAGCCTGAGGACATTGCATCTTGTGCCTGCTCTACCGAAGAGTAAACATTGGCGGCAACGGCTGCATTCATCGCCGAGCCGAGGGCGCAGGCCTGCGTGCTACGCACAACACGGATGGGAACGCCGATAACATCTGCCATAGTCTGCATTACGAAGCGTGATTTCTTCGATATTCCACCGACAGCCAAGATGGTATCAATACGCAAGCCCTCATCGGCAAGGCGCTCGTTGATGGCGCGTGAGCCAAATGCTGTAGCCTCGACAAGAGCCTTGAAAATCTCAGGTGCAGATGTTGCAAGCGTCAGATTCAGCAATCTGCCCGTAGCCAGAGGGTCATCGTCGGGTGAGCGGCGGCCATTAAACCAATCTACGGCAATCATATCATCTGCCGTTAGCGGCAACTGCTCAGCCTGACGGGTCAGCTCCGCCAAAATCTTATCCTCCAAGTCGGGCTCATTGGCAATAAACTTAAGGCTCCAGCCCAGCAATCGCTTGTACCAGGCATATATATCTCCGAAGGCTGCTTGTCCCGCCTCAAAACCTATTCTTCCGGGTAGAACCGAGCCATCAACCTGACCACAGATACCTCGCACGGTATGCTCTCCGATGACGTTATAAGCAGCTGTAGTAATATCGCAGGTAGAGGTACCCATCACCTTGACTAACACATTGTCACGCACTCCAGCACCAACAGCTCCTACGTGGCAGTCGATAGCACCAACGCCAACGGCAATACCCTCTCTCAGACCAAGTCGCGCGGCCCACTCGCGGCAGAGGTTGCCTGCACGCACATCGCTCGTGTAGGTTTGGGTGAAGAGATGTCCGTCAAAGATATCGAGCAGAGCGTCCACCTTCTGCCAGAAAGCACGCTCGGGCATACCACCCCACTCTGCGTGCCACATAGCCTTATGGCCTGCGGCGCAACGACTGCGGATAATCTTCTCAGGGGTTGTATCGCCCGACAACAGAGCGCTAATCCAGTCGCAATGTTCCATCCACGAATAGGCTTTTGCACGCAACTCGGGCGCAACCCTGAGCGAGTGCAGCATTTTTGCCCATACCCACTCGCAAGAGTGATTGCCACCGCCATATTTGGTGTAGTCCGTATGCCAACGCTTGGCCACCTCGTTTATCTTATCCGACTCGGTGATAGCCGTATGGTCCTTCCAGAGGATAAACATTGCATCGGGATTCTCCGCATACTCAGGTAGCAGAGCCAATGGCGTTCCCGTGCAGTCGGTCAGTACGGGCGTAGAGGCTGTGCAGTCAAACGAGAGACCGACTACCCCATCGCTCACACGGGAGTCGCACTGCGCCAAAGCTCCCGTTACGGCCTCGGTCAGTGACTCGATATAATCCAATGGGTGCTGTCTGTATTGATTAAGTTTGGGATTGCAATACAGTCCGTCGCTCCAGCGCCGATACGCCGATACGCACGAGGCAATCTCCTGACCATTATCCGTGGCAACAATCAAAGCACGCACAGAGTCGGTGCCAAAATCTATGCCTATAACATATTTTCGTGTGTCCATAGTAGTAGTTAGGTTTTTCATTGTAAAGATACAGAATTTTCGTAAAATCACAATCGAACTTGCCACGAAGAGTGCACGCAATTTGCCATTTAGTTTTTTTTGTGTACTTTTGTATCCACTAACGACCGACTTATGCAGATTACTAAAGCCGATTTTAAATGTAGTTCAGAGAAGATTTCGCAGGTCCCCAAGGACGACTTGCGTGATATAGCTTTTATTGGCCGCAGTAATGTCGGAAAATCGTCACTGATAAATATGCTCACGGGTCGCAAGGGCTTGGCCAAAGTGTCATCAACGCCGGGTAAGACTCGTCTTATAAACCACTTCTGCATAAATAATAATTGGTATCTGGTTGATTTGCCAGGCTATGGCTACGCGCGTGTATCGAAGAATATGCGTGGCGAGTTCTCGAAAATCATCCTCGACTACGTCCTAAAGTGTGAGAAGATGCACTTTCTGTTTGTGCTTGTTGACTCGCGTTTGGAGCCGCAGGCCATCGACCTGCGCTTTATCGAGATGTTGGGTGCGAATGGAGTTCCGTTCGGCATAATCTTCACCAAGACCGATAAACTCTCGGCCACACAGCGCAAAAAGAGCGTCGAGCGTTATTGCAAAACTCTGAGCGAGCAGTGGGAGGAGCTGCCGCCGATGTTCTGCTCTTCGAGTGAAAAGGGTACAGGGCGAGATGAGATTCTCGAATTTATTGAAAAATGTTTATAAATATTTGAAAAAGAATCGCCACAAGGTGACTTTTTAGAGTAGGATTATATATATTTGCATTATCAAAAATACTATAACAAAATGGCTATTCATAAGATTAAGTTTTTCGCGGGTCGCAATTCGCGATATCTTGCAGAGAAAATCGTTGCCAGCTACGGCTCTACACTTGGTGATTCGGAGGTACTCCAGTTTAGCGATGGTGAGTTTCAGCCCTACTACAACGAGTCTATCCGCGGTTGTACCGTATTTATCATTCAGTCAACATTCCCGTCATCAGACAACTTGATGGAGCTTTTGATGATGATTGACGCTGCTCGTCGTGCTTCGGCTTACAAGGTAATCGCTGTTATGCCTTACTTCGGCTGGGCTCGTCAGGACCGCAAGGACCGTCCCCGTGTACCCATCGGAGCAAAGTTGGTTGCCAACCTGTTGGTAGCTGCTGGTGCTGACCGTATTATGACTATGGACCTGCACGCCGACCAGATTCAGGGTTTCTTCGATGTTCCCGTAGATGCTCTTTACGCAAGTGGTATATTCGTGCCCTACATCAAGAACCTTAATATGGAGAATCTCTCTATCGCTTCTCCCGATATGGGTGGTGCAAAGCGTGCTCACGCTTATGCTAAGCATTTGCAGACTCCCATCATCATCTCTCACAAGGAGCGTGCTAAGGCAAACGTTGTGGGTAGTATGACAGCTATTGGCGAGGTAGAGGGTCGTAACATCATCATCGTTGATGATATGATTGACACCGCTGGTACAATCTGTATGGCTGCCGATATGCTTATGGAGAAGGGTGCTAAGAGCGTTCGTGCCGTTATTACTCACCCCGTATTGTCAGGTGCTGCTTACGAGCGCATCAACGCAAGTAAACTCGAGGAGGTTATCGTGACGGATACTATTCCTTTGAATCCCGAGAAGGATTTGAGCAAGTTCACCGTATTGTCTGTTGCTGACATCTTCGCAGAGGTTATCGAGCACGTTCACAACTACAAGGAGATTAGCTCACTCTTCTATAAATAAGAGTAGCAAGAGATAAGTTGGAGAGGATGCTTGAAGGGGGCATCCTCTTTTTTATATAAGACTATGACACAAAGAGAACGTTTATTATCCCTGCCTGATGAGGAGTTTATCCGCTATGAGGAGGATGAACTCTATGGTTACAAGAGTTCATCGGGTGAAATATTGATTCCTGCACGCTTTAGCCACGCACCAGAGAGGGCATCGGAGAGGATGGAGGTGTGGATTAAGGGCAAATGTGGTTATATAAATAAGGCTGCCGAGGAGATAATGCCAATCATATATGATGATTTGATAGGTTACTGCTACGAAACGCACCCTGACGTCGAGATGTATCTGGCAGAGAAGGATGGAAAATTTGGACTCTTTGACTATAATTTCAACGAGTTGATTCCGATGATGTACGACGATCTTGCTCTTGTTCACCCCGTCAACCTCACGCCTGCGCGATTGGGTGATAAGTGGGGATATATAAACTGTCGAAATGAGGTTGTCGTAGATTTCAAATTCGAGGATGCTGACATATTTATAGAAGATGTAGCATACGTAAAAATTGGAGATAAGTATGGCTACATCAATACTCGTGGCGATATTGTGATTCCGCCCAAGTTTGACGATGCATCTGCATTTCACGAAGGCATTGCTATGGTTATGCAGGATGACAAGGAGTTCTACATTGACAAAATGGGTAATATTATAGAATAGAATAAGCGGCTGTTATGGCAGCTTATTTGGTGTTTTGCTTTATGCACTCCAGTCCGCTGCGCTTAAGGGGTGTTGAGCCAAATCGTAAAGAGAACTCCTCCTCGCTCATTGCCCGCCACTCCTCGGCCGAAATCTCTCGCGGGTCAAAAAGAGGGTCAAACGCGGGGTTACGATGCATCGCCGCCTGACGATTATAGGGACAACAATTCTGGCACTCGTCGCAGCCGAAAATCCAGCCGTGCAAACCTATATTGGCATCATTATCCGACTCTATCGTGCGACAGGAGATGCAATGCGTGGTGTCAATGGTCATCGGGGCCACGATGGCAGATGTCGGGCAGGCGTCAATACATCGGCGGCACTCCCCGCAACCTACACCACTATACGGGGTGCTATAAATATCCACCTCGGCATCAATAACCAGCTCTCCAAGCAACACATACGACCCATATTCGGGCGTTATCAATAACGACTGCCGCCCTATCCAGCCCAGGCCAGCCTCTGCTGCAAGCTGTTTCTCCAGCAAGGGAGCTGAATCCACAAAAGCACGCCCCTGAAGCGTAGGATAGAGGCTTTGCAACTCGCGCAACATAGCCTGTAACATCTTTTTAAGCGTTTTGTGATAGTCGCGGTTGCAAGCGTATGAGGCAATCTTTGTATTATGACTATCGTCGTATCCCCCACTTATCACAGACTTGTAACTTACGGCACACACAATGACCGAACGTGCTCCCTCGACCAGCTTGCGAACATCAAATCGTTTATCAAGATGGTTGTGCATATACCCCAACATCGAGCCATAACCGTTGTCGAGCCAACGCATATACGCCCGCTCATTAACCTCGAAGTGCTGGCACCTCGCAACACCACAAAGATTGAAGCCAACAGCCGCCGATATCGAATTAATATGTTCGAAACTGACCATTAAAACAATTTATTTACCGATTTAGACACAAAATTACCGATTTTTAATATTTTTTCACTATCTTCGTAACAAAATTACTAAGAATTATCATTTTATCTATGAATTTGAATACACTTTATGACCTTCTTCATAGCAGCGTGGAGAAGTACTCGGACAAGGTTGCATTCTCGATGCTTGGCTCGGAAGATGTCACATACAAAGAGGTGGGACGTCGCGTGAAAGAGGTTCAGGATATGCTCCTAAGTGCAGGACTTAGCGCTGGCGACAAGGTTGCATTGTTGAGCAGCAGTATGCCTAACTGGGGCATTTGCTACTTTGCTATAGTTACATCCGGAATGGTTGCAGTTCCTATTTTGCCCGATTTTACCGGTGCAGAGCTTGACCTGCTGATTGAGCACTCTGAGTCGAAAGCGTTGCTTGTTTCTGACCGTCTGTTCACCAAACTTTCGAAGGATACCATATCAAAACTAAATATTGTTATCCGCACCAAGAATCTGAGCGTTATTTCTCAGACCGTGCAGGAGCAGGGCACAGCCGCTACTCCCAAACCTGAGGATTTGGCCGTTATTATCTACACATCGGGAACAACCTCGCAGCCTAAGGGTGTAATGCTGACTCATAGTAATCTTGCACAGCAGATTAACTATATATATAAATTGTATCCCATCGGCACCGAGGACTCTATGCTCTCTGTTCTGCCGCTGTCGCACACCTACGAGTGCTCGTTGGGTATGCTTTATGTATTTGCCACGGGTGCAAGCACCACCTATCTGGAGAAGCCGCCTACCCCATCTGTTTTGTTGCCGGCGTTGCGTAAGGTGCGCCCTACCTGCTTTTTGATTGTGCCGTTGATTATCGAGAAGATTTACAACTCGCAGATTTTGGGTAAGTTTACCGCTAATAAGTTTATGAGCACGCTCTATAGCGTAGGCTTCATCCGTCGTTATCTGCACCGCATAGCCGGCAAGAAGCTCACAAAGGCATTTGGCGGCCGTGCGCGTCTGTTTATCGGTGGCTCGAAGCTTGACGAGCGTGTTGAGAAGTTCCTGATGGAGGCACGATTCCCCTACGCTATCGGCTATGGTCTTACCGAGACAGCTCCGCTTATTGCAGGTCAGATTTCACCCGCCGTTAAGCTGGGTGCTACGGGTCCCGCTATGGAGGGCGTAGAGATTCGTCTTGATAATATTAACCCTGATACGGGTCACGGTGAGATTGTAACCAAGAGTGCTTGCGTGATGCAGGGCTACTACAAGAATCCTGAGGCTACAGCCGATGTATTTACTGAGGATGGCTGGTTCCGCACGGGCGACCTCGGATACATTGACGAGGATGGCTTCCTATTTATTAAGGGCCGTCTGAAGAATATGATTCTCGGTCCCAGCGGTGAGAATATCTACCCTGAGGAGATTGAGACTGTACTTAACTCTCACGCTTTCGTTTCGGAGTCGGTTGTAACGGAGCAGGATGGTCGTCTGGTGGCTCTCGTGCATTTTGACACCGAGGCTATCGAGAAACTCAAGGATGAGTTTATGACCAAGCTGGAGATTACACGCGACGAGTGGAATCACAAGAAGGATGAGTGGAATAAGCGTATGGAGGAGATTAAGCAGGAGGTTATGAAATATGTAAACTCGAAGGTTAATCGCTTCTCACGTATCGCGGAGGTTGTCGAGGAGGAGAAGGAGTTCGAGAAGACTCCATCGAAGAAGATTCGCCGATTCCTCTACACTGACAGGAAATCCAACAAGAAATAATAAAAAAAAGAGTCGATGAAAATCGACTCTTTTTTTACTTACTTCACCTGAGCAACCATATTGGCGCCATTATTAACCAAGTCGCAATAGAAGTTGTAACGCTTCATAACCTCACGTACGTAGGCCTCGGTCTGGCGGCTGCCTGTAAATTTTCCGTGACGGACCAATTCGCTCTCATAAACTGCGGGGTCAGCCTTCATCTTCAAATAGCGGGCTACGACCTCCCAAGAATTGTAATCCTCACCGTTGCTCTTTGCTAAACGACGCGCATCCGACACGTGTCCAATGCCCCCGTTGTAGCACGCAAGAATGATACTCATACGATCGTCCGCCGAGGTAGTAGGCGATAGTTTCAATGTCTTGTCAATCTGCTTCAGGAGCTTACCCGCCAAACGAATATTTGTCTCGGGGTCAACGATATGCTCCTTCTCTACATTAAACTGTCGGCCAACAATCGGCATAATCTGCATAAGCCCAATAGCACCCTGCTTTGACACAAGGTCTGAGTGAAATCTCGACTCATTGTATGCTATGGCACTCAGCAACAACCAATCTTGTCCCTCCTCTTCTCCAATGCGGCGCATCATCTCGTCATACGAGGAGATGATCCACTCTTGCATCTGTGTTTCAACATTTGCGCTTTCCGTCGCCATCTCGGCGATGATGTGGGTCTGCTCGGGGATAACCACGCCCTGTGGAAGCTCCTCATCTACAAACATCTCAGACCCGAAAAAAGTCGCTACAATAATAAGAACGATCGAAAAAATAATTGTCTTTTTTGACATAAATGTGTGTTTTGTGGGCAGTTCACACCGCACAATACAGCACGCTAATCATAGAATCCCCACGATATACCCATCTTGAACATACCCGGATTTAGCGGGTAGCCAGCAGTCGTAATATACTGTCCATTGCCGAACAGATTGTAGTTTACGTGCTGATACTTCAGGAATATTCGCATTCTCTTCCATTTAGCTGTAAGGAATACATCCAGATAGGGATAGTTACCTATCTCGTATTCGCGCTGATTGTAGAACGTTGCAAGCGCAGGATTGTACGACGGGGCATAATACGATGTATTAAATCGGCCATCGACACCTAACTGCAGGCGCAACACCTTGTTTCTCTCAACCCAACATTCGTAGTAGTAAGAGAGAAAGGCACTACATAATGGAACGGGAATAACCTCTTGATTCGTGCTCCACTGTAACAATACCCTGTGGTCGAAATGAAATCCGCCAAGGCGGAAATCTTTGCGAGCGTACAAACTCGTCAGAGAAATCGCGTCACTCGATTGTGCGACATTGCTTTGGGCGTCATAATAGATTTTGTTGTTCACCAAGCCCTGCCAAAATCCGACCTCAAAAGCGCGGTCAGGAATTTCCAACGATACTTCAAAACGAGTCTCATCCTCCTGTGCAAAGGAGTTGGACCACACATAGTGGTTCGAGAATAGATTATTCTCCCAATATGAGGGCGATCTCTTTGTCTGAGAGAATCGGCCCGAGAGAGTAATCGGACGACCTCGGAGTCTTGCCGTCAATGCGATATGTGCATTGAGCGAGAAGTCTCCGCTCCTGTAACCCGATGGGTAGTACTTGACATTAGCACCCCAATCGGCAAATTTCTTTACTTTTCCGCTGATAGCTCCATAGGCATACCACGCAGTCTCCTTAACCTTACCCTGCTTGCCGCCAATATAGTCACCAAAGCCAAACTGCGAGTAGGCATACATATCAATACCCACACCGCCACCCAGGCGACCCACGGCACCATTACGGTCCCACGGCTGCGCTTCGACGAAAAAGCGGTTCGATACTACCCTTTCGCGTATTGAGTCACGCGACTCGGTAGGCGATATATACCAATTCTTATAATATGTATCTTGCGTAGCTTCATACTCGCCGTTCTCGTCTATCGAGCCGCGCTCATTGGTGAATTCGGCGTATTTGTCGCTATAAAGCTTGCTCCACGAGTTATACTCAAAAATATGGCCAACATATACAGCCGTAAGGTCGGCCAGCGAAAAATCGTAATCGGTGACAGGCTGCAAGGGAATAGCTATGGCCTGTTTTACGAAGAAGGAGTTGTTACGATATGAGTTTTGTGCCTCAGCAGCAGCCAGTTTCATAGGAACACCTGAAGGATGCTCGTAGGTGGTATCTGCTATGGCCCAAACACCCACAGCACCACCATTCTCACGCTGTGTTATGCGGTTGTTTATATAGGCGGCGTGAACAGAGTAACGCTTGCCCGTATGCGAGAATGCCGCCGAGAGATTGTGGTTTGTGGTGCGCTGCCACTCATACAAGCCCTTGGTTCCGCGGGCCTTATAGTTTACGTTAAAGCTCGTTGTTGGCGAGATGTTGTGCGCTGTGGTCACCTCGAAATGCTCCTCGCGGTAACGTTTCTGACCTGACTCCAAGTACATAAAGTTAAGATATGGTGTCTTGGAGTTGTAGAACGGCACGTTGTCCATACGGTAAGTATATGCATCGTACGACTGCGCGAAGGTAAAGTCAGGGCTTGTCGGACGGTCGAAATAGTTGAACGGCAAGGTTGATTGTCCCAAGCCTCCGAGCGACATATCTCCCACACCCTTAAGATAATAGGGGTAATCAATTCGCCAATTCATCAAAGTGGTGTCGAGCGGCTGAATCTTCACATCATTCATATCGCGGTCCACGTTCCACATAAAGTTAGGCAACGCACGAATTGAATCGTTGAAGTAGTACGACTCCAGCGGTTTGCGTATGCGGCGTACCTTCGATGAGTCCTGCTGCTCCTCTGTGCCCTCCTCGCCTGTGGTGTCAAAGGGATTCGTTCCACCCAATCCGACCTCCTGACCATTGCGTTGTGCGCGAGAGATAGCACGAGCATCGAGCTGGGCAAATACCGACATAGGCAACAGCGAACAAATCGCCACAGCCACAATCATAAATATTTGCACTCTTAATCTCATCTATACAACGCTTTAGCTTATAATTGTAAAACTACTCTTTTCTTAGGTTTATTGCCCAACGAATAACCGAAATTACGATATAGAGCAAAATTATCGCAGGAACGGCAAACTTGGTGAACAGTACAATCAACGCAACGCACAGGGCGATAAATGAATATCTAATCTCGTTCCCGCTCCATCCGAAGCCCTTGAACTTCAGGGCGAACATTCTCACGGGCGAGATAAGCAGTGTCGCCATCAAGATAGAGATAATCAATATAACCTCCTTAGAGAGAGCAAACTCCCCTGCTGCGGCCAGCATTGCCAACGACAGACAGAACAGTCCATTTGCAGGCGTGGGAAGACCACAGAACTCGGTGTGCTGCGTATCGTCAATATTGAATTTCGCCAAGCGCAGTGCCGAAAAAGCAACTATAATTAATGTGAGATAAGCTCCCGCATTTACAATATTCTCAGGTAGTTGCATCGCCTGTTCTGCATTGCCATACCAGCAGAACATCGCCACCGCTGGAACCAGGCCAAACGACACCATATCGGCCAGCGAATCGAGCTGTACGCCGATAGCCGAGGTACTCTTGAGAAGACGAGCAGCAAAGCCATCGAAGAAATCGAATACGGCCGAAGCCACAACAAGCCAGAATGCCAGCTCGAAATCACCATTAGTCAACAATGCAATAGCCGCACTTGAGCCACACACTAAGTTGCCAAGCGTCAGCATATTCGGTATCGTAAAGAGTCTTATCTTCATCTTTTCGCAATAAAAAGTCATAATAATCGGCAAATTTACGAATAATTTTTTATCTTTGTATAATTCTTAAAAATCTTTTTTATATAAAGTATGAATAATAACACCTTTTGTGTGATTATGGCCGGCGGAATAGGTTCTCGATTCTGGCCAATGAGTCGAAAACATACGCCAAAGCAGTTCCTGGATATTCTCGGAACTGGTAAGTCTTTTATTCGAGCTACCTTTGAGCGCTTTTTGCCTCTTGTGCCTGTTGAGAACTTTATGGTTGTCACCAACGGAGCATACAAGGAGCTGGTTTTGCAGCATATCCCTGAGCTGAAGGAGGAGCAGATATTGTGTGAGCCTATTCGACGCAACACTGCACCCTGCATAGCTTATGCGGCATATACGTTGCTGAAGAACAATCCCGATGCGAAGATGATAGTCACACCCGCAGACCATTTGATTCTTAACGAGGTGGATTTTCACACTATAATAAACGAGTGTTTGGAGTATGCACAGGCCAACGACGCATTGATGACGGTGGGTATCAGACCGAGCCGTCCAGAGACCGGATATGGCTATATACAGAAGTCAAATAATGACATCATCAGTCGCGTTAAGTGTTTTACGGAAAAGCCTCATTTAGAGCTTGCTCAGACTTTTGTTGAGTGTGGCGAGTTCTTCTGGAATTCGGGTATTTTCATCTGGACTGTTAAGAACATTGTAAAGGCTTTTGAAAGGCATCTTCCCGAGCATCACGCGCTCTTCTCAGCCATAATGGATGAGCTTGGAACGGCTGGTGAGCAGAAGGCCATCGAGCAGGTCTTTTCCGAGTGTAAATCCATATCGGTTGACTACGGAATTATGGAGAAGGCGGACAACGTATATGTGCGCTGTGGCGACTTCGGCTGGAGTGACGTGGGAACGTGGGGCTCGGTCTATCAGCTCTCGCGCAAGGACCGTTACGCCAACACCAAATCTCACGAGGGGTGTTACACATACAACACACGCAGCACGATAATCTCAATTCCGCAGGATAAGATTGCGGTAATCAATGGCTTACGCGATTATATTGTAGTGGATACGGATGATGTTCTGATGATTTGTCCGCGCAGCGAGGAGCAGAGCATTAAGAAGTATATCGACGATGTGAGATTCGACAAAGGCGAGAAGCATATTTAGAATTTTTCTTTTATTGAGATAACAAGCCCCAGCAAACTTATTTTGTCGGGGCTTTTTTATTGCAATTATTCCCTGTTTTTGAACAAAAATTCTTACATTTGTAAGAATATATGCCACAACAACTGGCATATATGTACTTGCTATGTCATAAAACTATAAAATTCAATATTATGGAACAGCAGAAACAGAACGTATCGCTCCCCGATAACGCTTATCGAGAGCTTAAGCCGGGTGAGGAGTATAAACCATTAATGCCGGCCAACACCACACCGGCCGAGGTTACACCCTACTCGGTTACGATGGGTATCGTTATGGCCATCATCTTCTCGGCCGCAGCAGCCTTCCTCGGTCTTAAGGTGGGACAGGTTTTCGAGGCTGCAATTCCTATTGCGATTATCGCCGTTGGTATGGGTACTGCACTCGGGAAGAAGAATATGCTCGGACAGAACATCATCATTCAGTCAATCGGAGCTTCGTCGGGTGTTATTGTGGCGGGTGCAATTTTTACCTTGCCTGCGCTTTACATCCTCGGACTTGATGCGCAATTCTACCAAATTTTCCTCTCATCGCTGTTGGGAGGTGTGCTGGGTATCGTGCTTTTGATTCCCTTTAGAAAATATTTCGTTAAGGATATGCACGGCAAGTATCCCTTCCCCGAGGCTACGGCTACAACCGAGGTATTGGTATCGGGCGAGAAGGGCGGTAATCAGGCCAAACTACTTGCAGTAGCAGGTTTGATAGGAGGTCTTTACGACTTCGCAGTCAGCACGTTCGGTGCTTGGACTGAGGTTGTGTCAACACGTATCTGTGCCTTTGGTGAGATGTGTGCCGACAAGTTTAAGGTTGTCTTTTCGCTCAATACGGGTGCAGCTGTTTTGGGTCTTGGATATATCATCGGTTTGAAGTATGCCGTTATCATCACCGCGGGCTCGTGCCTCGTATGGTTCTTGATAGTGCCACTCATTGGCTCTATTGCTCCCGATGCGGCGGCACTCACTCCTGAGAGTATCTTTACTGACTATGGTCGCCCCATTGGTATTGGAGGTATCGCTATGGCTGGCTTGATTGGTATTATCCGTCAGGCGGGTATCATTCGTCAGGCTGTAGGCTTGGCCGTAAGCGAGCTTACATCGAAGAAGGGCGGCTCGGTTGTAGCCGTTGAGCGTACGCAGCGCGACCTGCCGATGAAACTCATCTTGTCGGTGTTGATTGCGGCGCTCATCTCTTGCTGGGTATTCTTCCACTTCGGATTGCTGGGTAACGGTATGCAGAGCATCGTGGCGTTGCTGATTGTATTTGTAATAGCCTTCCTGTTCACTACCGTGGCAGCTAATGCCATCGCTATCGTGGGTACAAACCCCGTGTCGGGTATGACCTTGATGACACTCATTCTCAGCTCGTTGGTATTGGTTAGTATTGGCCTTAACGGCACGGAGGGTATGACCGCAGCGTTGATTATCGGAGGTGTTGTTTGTACGGCTCTCTCGATGGCTGGAGGCTTTATTACCGACCTTAAGATTGGCTACTGGCTCGGAACTACTCCTAAGAAGCAGGAGGGCTGGAAGTTCCTCGGAACGTTCGTATCGGCAGCTACCGTTGCTGGCGTTATGATTGTCCTGAACGACACTTACGGCTTTACCGGCGAGGAGGCTTTGGTAGCACCTCAGGCTAATGCTATGGCAGCAGTTATCCAGCCCCTGATGACGGGCGGCTCAACACCCTGGATTCTCTACTTTATGGGTGCTGCTCTGGCTCTGGTTTTGACCGCTATTGGTGTGCCTGCATTGGCATTCTCTTTGGGTATGTTTATCCCTATGTATCTGAATGCTCCGCTGGTTGTCGGAGGTCTTGTAGCGTGGTTTGTATCTTCTCGCTCGAAGGATGAGGCACTGAATAAGGCTCGCTTCGACCGTGGTACGCTTATCGCCTCTGGTTTTATCGCTGGCGGTGCTTTGATGGGCGTTGTGTCGGCTGTGTTGAAGTTCGTTGGCGTAGAGTGGTTTATGGCCGATTGGGCTGCATCGAAGAGCGCCGAGTGGTTGGGTCTTGTGATGTACATCGCACTGATTGCTTATATGGCTTGGCATACAATGAAGGCAAAGAAAGAGGAGTAAAATTTAAAACAATATAATATGGAACTGAAAGAGAGATTTCTGAAATATGTTTCGTTCGACACGCAGTCTGACGAGAACAGCACAACATTCCCCTCGACCGACAAGCAGCTCGTGCTGCTCAACTATCTGGCTGACGAGATGCGTACGCTCGGTCTGGAGGATGTGACCGTAGATAAGTATGGTTATACGATGGGTACAATCCCCGCGACAAAGGGCTATGAGAATGCCCCCGTAATCGGCTTTATCGCCCACGTAGATACATCGCCCGATATGAGTGGCAAGGATGTAAAGCCCCGCACTATCGAGGAGTATGACGGCAGCGATATCCAGCTCAATGGCGCGCTGACAATGAAGGTTGCGGATTTCCCCGAGCTGAAGAACTTCATCGGCCACACGCTCATTCACACCGATGGCACTACCCTGCTGGGTGCTGACGACAAGGCGGGCTGTGCCGAGATTATGACCGCTGCGGAGTATCTTATCTCTCATCCCGAGATTGCACACGGCAAGATTCGCATCGGCTTCACGCCCGACGAGGAGATTGGTCGTGGTGTGGATTACTTCGACGTGGCAGCTTTTGGAGCTGACTTTGCCTACACGATGGATGGTAGCGCCGAGGGCGAGCTGGAGTACGAGAACTTCAATGCTGCGGCGGCAACTATCGAGATTCAGGGCCGTAACGTACACCCCGGATACGCCAAAAATAAGATAATTAACGCCATTCAGGTTGCGTGCGACTTGAACTCACTTATCCCCTCGGTTGAGCGCCCCGAACACACCACGGGTTACGAGGGATTCTACCACTGCGTAGGCTTCAACGGCACGGTTGAGAATGCTAAGATTTCGTACATCATCCGCGACCACGATAGCGAGAAGTTCGAGCAGAAGAAGGTCTTTATGTGGTCTTGCGTGGATTTGTTGCAGAAGAAGTATGGCGAGGGCGTGCTGAAGCTCACGCTGAAGGACCAGTACTTCAATATGCGCAAGATGGTGGAGCCGCATCCGCACGTGATTGACAAGGCTGTGGAGGCTATGCGTATGGCCGATGTGGAGCCTGTAATCAAGCCTATTCGTGGCGGTACGGATGGCGCACGCCTCTCGTTTATGGGTCTTCCCTGCCCCAATATCTTTGCTGGCGGTATGAACTTCCACGGCAAGTTTGAGTACTGCTCGCTGAACACGATGCAGAAGGCTATGCAGGTGATAATTAACTTGGCTCAGTTGTGGGCTAAGTAGCGTAAAACACAAAAATAAAACGTTATGGATGGCTTCAAGGAGATTAATCCCGCTGCTGTGACCGACAACTTTATAAAGCTTATCGGCGAGGATTGGATGCTCATCACGGCGGGTGACCACGTCGAGTGCAACACGATGACAGCCTCGTGGGGCGGCGTAGGATATTTGTGGAACAAGCCTATCGCTATTGCCGTCATACGTCCGCAGCGTCACACCTTCGAGTTTACCGAGCGCGAGCAGATGCTTACGTTGTCATTCTTCAAGGAGGAGTATCGTGATGCCTTAAAGTATTGCGGGTCGCACTCAGGACGCAACGAGGATAAGATACACAATGCAGGTCTATCGGTTACCTTCACCGACGAGGAGGTGCCGGCAATCACGCAGGCGTCGCTTGTGCTGGAGTGCAGGAAGCTCTATTGCGATATGCTCAAGGAGGAGTGTTTCCTCGACAAGAGCATTATCGACAAGTGGTACGCAGCCAAGGATTACCACAAAGCTTATATTCTTGAGATAACTCACGCTTATATAAAGGAGTAATAAGATGAACAGGTTTGGTTATGTAAAAGTAGCTGCTGCTACGCCTATGCTGCGTGTGGCCGATTGTGAGTACAACGGCGCTCAGACTATCTCTATGATGCAGCAGGCGGCAGATAGCGGTGTGCAGGCCGTGGTGTTTCCCGAGCTGGGAGTGACGGCAAGCACGTGTGGAGATTTGTTTATGCAGCGCACTCTGCTCAAGGGAGCGGAGCAGACGCTGATGCAGATTGTCGAGGCGAGTGCCGACTTCCCGTTGGTGGCTATCGTCGGTCTGCCTCTTGTGGCAAACGACAAGGTTTATAATTGTGCTGCTGTGGTGTCGCAGGGTATGCTTATTGGCGTTGTTCCCAAGACATACCTCTCGGCTGCCGAGCGCAAATACTTCGACTCGGGTGCAAATAACCACGCCGAGGAGATTGAGATTGCAGGATTCTCGGCTCCGTTTGGTACGGACCTTACCTTTGCTATTGATGGTGTGCAGTTCTGCGTAGAGATTGGTCAGGATGCCGAGGCACCCATTCCGCCATCTACCTTTCAGGCATTGCAGGGGGCTAAAATCATCTTTAACCTCTCGGCTGCGGCTGAGCTTACGGGCAAGGGCGAGAAGCGCGAAGAGATGGTTCGCAGCTACTCTAAGCGCAGTTGCTCGGCCTATGTATCAGCCTCAGCGGGCTTTGGCGAATCGACAACAGATATGGCCTTTGCGGGCGGTAGTATTATCGCTGAGAATGGCGAGGTGTTGTGCGCAGCAGAGCGTTTCAGCCTGACAGAGCAGCTAATCGTTGCCGACGTGGATGTGGAGCTTATCGAGAATCGTCGCCGACAGATGGCACTCTTTACAAGCAATAGCGAGCTACCCTACTATCGCCGTTTCGATGTCTTCTCACCCGAGGGCGCAGAGTTTGGCGAGGAGCTTGCACGCAGGATTAACCCTATGCCATTTGTCCCTAAAGCGGGAGCTGAGCGCGACAGGAGATGCGAGGAGGCATTCTCTATCCAAGCACTCGGACTTGTCAAGCGTCTGCAACACACCTCGTGCAAGAGTGCTGTTGTTGGTATTTCGGGCGGTCTGGACTCTACGCTGGCCCTGCTGGTTACCGTTAAGGCCTTCGACCTGCTGGGACTCGACCGCAAGGGTATAGTGGGCATAACAATGCCTGGATTCGGCACTACGGACCGCACGTATAACAATGCCGTTACGCTGATTAAGAAGTATGGTGTAACATTCCGTGAGATACCTATCGCGGAGGCTTGCAAGCAGCACTTCGCAGATATCGGACTGCCTGAGGGTGACCGCTCTGTGACGTATGAGAATGCACAGGCACGCGAGCGTACGCAGATACTTATGGATGTTGCCAATATGACGGGCGGTATGGTTATCGGCACGGGCGATTTGAGTGAGCTGGCGCTGGGCTGGGCAACGTATAATGGCGACCAGATGTCGATGTATGGCGTGAATGCATCTGTGCCCAAGACGCTGGTGCGTCACATTGTGGAGTGGCGAGCCGAACAGGAGGAGGATGAGGCCGTGAAGGCGGCGCTGAAGGATGTTGTTGCTACGCCCGTGAGTCCTGAGCTTCTGCCTGCCAACGAGCAGGGCGAGATAGCGCAGAAGACCGAGGATTTGGTTGGCCCATACGAGCTGCACGACTTCTTTATCTACAACTTTATCCGCAACGGTTTTTCTCCCGAAAAGATACTATTTATGGCCGAAAATGCGTTTGATGGTAAACACGACCGTGAAACTATCCTCAAGTGGCTAAGAACGTTCCTGCGCCGTTTCTTTATGCAGCAGTTCAAGCGTTCGGCTATGCCCGATGGCCCGAAGGTGGGTAGCGTCTCTTTGTCACCGCGTGGAGATTGGCAGATGCCCTCGGATGCTGTGGCGGCGATGTGGCTCAAAGAGTGTGATAACTTATAAAACACAATACAATGAAGAGAATAATAATACTTGCCATTGCGGCAATGACACTAACCGCGACAAGCGCACAGGCCCAGAACTGGCTTGACGCACTGAAGGGTGTGGCCACTACGGCTATTGATAAGGTTACGGGCGGACAGCTCACGGCAAACACGCTCTATGGCACGTGGTCGTACAACCAGCCTGGCATAAAGCTCTCGTCGAGTACAAATGCGTTGTCGGACTTGACAGCCTCGGCGGCGACATCTACCCTGCAGAGCAAGATGGCCAAATACTACGAGAAGGTTGGTATCAAGGCGGGTGCTTGTAGCTTTGTATTCAATCAGGATGGCACCTTTACATCTACCTTCGGCAAGAAGACATCGGGCGGTACATTCACCTTCGATGCGGCGAGCAATCAGCTCACCCTGCAATACAACACGGGATTGCTGAAGCTGGGCGCAATCAACGCCTATGCATATATGAATGGTGGCAATTTGCAGATTCTGTTCCCGATGGACAAGCTGCTTACGCTGCTCACGGCGTTAGGCTCGACAAACAGCTCACTCTCGACGGTTACGTCGCTGCTCAAGAGTTATGACAGCGTGAAGATTGGTTTTGAATTCTCAAAATAACATAGCTATGAAGAAGATTTTGTATATACTCGCATTGTGCGTAACGCTAAGCGCTACAAACTCGGCTCAGGCGCAATCGCTGGATGCCCTGCTGAAGAGCCTGAGTAGCTTTTTTGGCTCGTCAGAGCAGGAGCAGACACCTGCACAGCCCAAGATTACCCACCCCGAGGCGTATGAGCTGATGGGTCGCTGGGTTTTTGATGGTCTTGTGATGGATTACACGGGCGATAGCTCGCTGGCGGCTGTGGCTATCTCAACCCTCGAGAGTCAGCTGCCTACGTTGGCCACAAAGTTTAATCTGGTTGCAGGACGTGACTACATTAATGTAAATGAGGATGGCTCTATCGTGGCGGTGCGAGGCGAGAGCAAGATGACGGCATATTGCACCTACTACGACTCATACTCGGGCGAGGCTTCGCTGACGTTCAACTTTGACGGCAAGAGCGTGAGTATAACTGCTACTATTATCGAGCAGGATGGCAAGACTAAGGTGTTGTTCAATGCCAATCGCCTGATGAATCTTTTGGCGCAGCACTACTCGAAGTTCAACGAGAACACAACCTTGCAGATGGCCAAGACGGTGATTGACAGCTACCCAGGCATAAGGGTTGGAGCTACAATGAAACGTTAAAAAAAGAAAAGGTGTCCGATTTCCAGACACCTTTTTTCTTGCTCATTAAGCCCAAATAGTTACTTAATATACACCTCAAGCAACTTTGCATTTCCCTTCAACGAAACCACATCGGCATCGGCGGGAATCATCACCAGCTCGTAGGGGGTGATATGCTCGGTCACGCCACCCACTGTTACGTCGGCCTCGCCCGTAGTACAGATATAGAGAACAAACGAGTCGAGTGACGCGTAGTCAAACTCCTTCTCGCCCTCAAGAGCGATGATGTTTGTGGTGAAGTAGGGACAGTCAACCATCTTTACCGACTGATTTACCTTCTCCTCGTACTGCATATGACACTTGTCGCCATCGCTGGCAAAGTCGATAGCATCTACAGCCAGAGCGGTGTGTAGCTCGCGGGGATTACCCTTATCGTCAACACGATTCCAGTCGTAGATACGGTACGTCACATCCGACGTTTGCTGAATCTCCAGCACCTCGATACCCTTACCCAGAGCGTGTACAGTACCTGCGGGGATGAAGAATACATCTCCCACCTTAACCTCTACACGATTCAGAATCTCGGGCAGGCGGTCCTCATTCACAGCAGCGAGGTACTCCTCACGGGTGATAGAGGTATCCTTGAAGCCAACGTAGAGCGCAGCACCAGGCTCACAGCCCGACACATACCACATCTCGGTCTTGCCGTATGAGTTGTGACGCTCGGCAGCCAACTCATCGTTGGGATGCACCTGTACGGACAACACGTCGTGGCAGTCGAGGCTCTTAATCAAAAGCGGGAAGGTCAAGCCATAACGCTCGTAGTTCTTCTCACCGATAAGGTTACCCATATATACCTCGATAATCTCCTCGATGGTGTTCTTCTTCAGCAGACCATTGGCAACAACAGACTCATCGCCCGCAACGGCCGACAACTCCCAGCTCTCGCCATAGCACTTCGCAGGGTCAATCTTCGCACCCTTGCCAGCCTTCACACTTGCCAATAACTCGTGGCCACCCCACAGACGCTCCTTCAAGCGAGGGATAAATTTAATAGGATAAAGCATAGTTTTCCTTACTATTTATTGTTTGTACTAATTTTCGTTTTCGGGAGTCTTCTCCGCAAACATCTCCTCTACGGCCTTGATGACCTGCTCCTCGGTGGCGTTGAGCGCAAATACCTTCGTGGGCTTAAGCTCATACACCTCGTGCGAAGCCTTAAATGCCTGCTCACCAGCACCTGTGATGTTGAGCATAATGGTGGCATCCTTCTCCACCTTACCATCCTGCACAGCCTTGATAAGCGTAGCCGTAGCCACAGCCGCTGCGGGGTGGATATCCACGCCCTCCAGCTCCTCGAACAATTTGGCAGCCTTGCGAGCCTGAGCGTTCGTCGCAACCAGAATCTCGCCATTGGTAGCCTTCAGCGCATCGTACAGACCACCCTTGATAGGATAAGGGGGCTTGCGGTTAGACAACACCTTAGCGTCGATGATACCTGCATCGCGGCGAGCCTTGTCGGCATCGTACGGAAGCATAGCACGCGAATCAGCACGCCAAGCATCGTACATCGGAACAAACGGTGCGTTCTGCGACACCATCAGCTTCATCACCGTATCGCCATAGCCGCCATCCTCAATAAGACGCATATTAGCCTCCCACGCGGCGATAGCACCCGTACCGCTACCTACGGCCTGGAAGTAGTAGTCGGGAATACGGCCAATGGTTGTGGCAGCCGACAGCACGGTTGTAGCCATACCGTCACGGCGTGCTACATTCTTTGCACCACCCTCTGCGTGGAACTTAGGCGACTTGAGAGCCATATCGCTCAGGTGGATAGCGTCGAAGTAGTCGCCACCCTTCTCGCAGGCGATGAGCTTCACGCAGGGGTTGATGGGCTTCTCAAACCACAGAGCCGAGAGGTTATCGGCAGGCACGCTGAGCAGCAAGGGGATATTATTCTCCGAGCATACCTTGGCAAAGGCACGCGCTGTATTACCCGCCGAGGCAACCACCAGCACACGCTTCTCATCCTCACCCATACGACCGCAGACGCTATACGCCTCAGTCTCCTTGAATGAGCAGGTTGACATCTTCGCGCCGTGCTTGGGCGAGTAGCCATTCAGCGTGATGTAGAGATTCTTCAATCCGAGGTGCTTCGCCAAGCCCTCGCTACGATACGTCACGGGCGCAGCCGAGCCCTTCAGCAGACGCCTTACGGGCAGCCAATCGCAGAAGGTGTAAAAACCATAATCCTCGCCCTTGAGCTCCAACTTCTTCTTAGCATAGATGGCACGCACCAACGATGGCTCTGTGCACTCCTTATCCTCAAGCACCCAGCCCGTATCCTCGAACTCGCGCTCGGTAGCTACGCATTTGAGCGTATATTCCGTTGCCTTAAAATTTTCCATTATATTGAGTTTATTATTTTCTAATGTGCAAATTTAATAAATTTAGGCCAAAGTTAAGGATAAATTTCTTACATTTGTGATACCCTAAAATAGATTTAACCAAAAATTAGATAGATTATGAAGAAAATTCTTTTCACACTCGCATTGTGCTTTATCGCCACAGGCGCAATGGCACAGGACAAAAAGACCGATTGGGCGCAGTTCTACCGCTACGAGAAGGCGAACGCGGAGGTAACAGCTCAGCCCGACGCTGTATTTATGGGTAACTCAATCACCGATGGCTGGGCACGTCAGGACCCTGAGTTCTTCACAAAGAACAACTTCGTGGGCCGTGGTATCAGCGGACAGACCTCTTCGGAGATGCTGGTGCGCTTCCGCCGCGACGTTATCGACCTGAATCCCAAGTGCGTGGTAATCCTCTCGGGTACAAACGACATTGCCCGCAACAACGGTTTCATCGCCCCTGAGAATACGCTGGGTAACATCATCTCTATGTGCGAGTTGGCGAAGGCTAATGGCATTAAGGTTATCCTCTGTTCTATCACTCCCACCTCTGAGTTCCGCTGGCGCAAGGAGATTGAGCCTGCACAGCTCATCCGCGACCTCAATAAGATGTTGGAGGCATACGCCAAGGAGGCTGGTCACTACTTCCTGAACTACTACCCCGCCCTCACCGACGAGAAGGGAGGCCTGCCCGAGAAGTGGAGTAAGGATACTTGCCACCCCAACCTCGAGTGCTACCGCACCGTTATGGAGCCTATGGTTTGCGACGCGGTGAACAAGGTGCTCAAGACCCCCAAGAAGAAGCTCCACACAGCAATGCCCGTAGAGTAAGGCTATTAAAGTAGAGTTTTATAGGTGTTATGGTTTTCCCGTAGCACCTATTTTTTTATGGGCGTCGCGGAGCATTACAGCATTACAACCATTACAGGCATTACACCCCTGTAATGCTGTAATGGTGTAATGCTTTTAGTCCGTATAATATGTAGGTCATTGGCTTATCACCGCCGAGCCTGCGGCCTCCAGCCGCATTTACAAGTCTGACCCACCCCCTAATCCCCCGCCTCAGGCAGGGGACTTTGGTCGCTACGCTCCGAAGGTTGCAGATGGGTAGGTAGTACAGGAATAGTTACAACCATTACAGGCATTACACCCCTGTAATGCTGTAATGGTGTAATGGTATCTACGTGCGTCAGCCAATATTTGTCTTGCTACGAGCTATGAGTGTTACACGCGTTACACCACTTGTAAAGTGTAATAGTGTAACAAAATTGATTAGGCGTTATAAGTAGGATAAGTATTATAGGTGGGAAAAGACTCTACTACCCATAACTCGTATAATACCTATAATACTTATATCACTTACGCTACGTATAATACTCATAAAATATATGAGTCATTACAAGCCTCTACATAGTGTTAATCCACCTTTAGGTATATACCTCACTGATACTGACAACTATCATACGTATCAGGCAAGTAATATACAGCTGTAAATTACCACGAACTTTTATATATCTGACACCGTATAGGACAAGAACTAAAATAAAAGTTCTCGCAATGACAATACATTACAAAAGCATTACACCATTACAGCATTACAGGGGTGTAATGCCTGTAATGGTTGTAATGGTGTAATGGTCCCTACCATCTGCGGCGGCGTTGGCGGCGTTTTTTCATCTTGCGGATGATGCCCACAACGAGCAGGAAACCGATGGCGATAAGAATCACAACCACCATCCAGTTATTCAGATTATCGCCCTTCACCCTCGACCACATCTCAAGCAAAGCTGCCGTACGAGGACCACTATCGTGCATCATAGTACAGCGGTCGATAACACTTTTATCAGGGTACAACACAGGGTTAATAACCACATCGCTACCCTCCTCACCAAAGAAGTAGCTCAAGTCGAGCGACTCCTCAAAACCAGCCTCCGCGGCCGATTCCGACATATACTCCATAACGTCGGGCGTGCCGATAACACTCACATAACCAATCTCATCCATATTGCGGATGGCATTCTCGGGCTTGCACATAAAGTTAATGAAGTAGGATGCCGCCTTGGTGTTCTTGGCGTACTTGGGTATCACCCAGCCGTCAAACCACACGATACTACCCTCCTCGGGCACAACGTAATCCAGCTCCACATCCACAGCCGCAGCCTCCTCAATGGCCCACACTGCATCGCCGCTCCACGAGAGATTCAGCCACGCCTTCTCCTTGGTCATAATCTCCTTGCCGAAGTCGGCCTCCCAGCCTGCAACGTAGGGCTTCGCCCTCTTCAGCAGAGCCTCCACAACGGCGATAGACTCATCCGAAGAGTCGTGCATCAACTCATCCAACGTAACCTCGCCACTCTTCACGCGCTCCTGATTGGCATAGATTAGCAGCGGGCTATACACATCACGGAAGGCATCCTTGATAAGGAGTTTCTTGTTGAACTTAGGATTCCACAGCGAGCTCCACGTGCTGGCCTCCTCGCGTGTAACATACTTAGGATTATAGAGAAAGCCCGTAGTACCCCACATATAACCTACAGCATAGTCGTTGGCATTCTTGCCACCGCCATCAATCTTGTCGAACACGTCGCGGATGAAGGGCGACACGTTACCCAGGTAGTTGGGCGTAGAGCCAAAATCCTTGTTTATGGGTAGCAGCAGGTCGTTCTTGAGCATACGCTCGATGATATACTCCGAGGGGCACGCCACATCGAAGTCCTCCTTACCGCGCTCAATCTTCGCCAACATAATCTCGTTGATGTCGAAGAGCTGATAGACAACCTCCACCTTTTCGCCGGTCTGCTCGTAGTACCACTCCTCGAACTCCGCCAGCAGCGACTCGTCGATGTAGTCGGCCCAATTATAGACCTTCAGAATCGACTTGCGAGCATCATCGCCCGAGCAGCCGACCGAGAGCGCCATTAGAGCGGCAAACGCTATGTATAGAAATCTTTTCATCTTATACCTCTTTCTTTTTATTGGCACGCTGTGAGCGCACGTTAATGACAATCAACAACACCAACACGGTCATAAAGATAATGGTCGAGAGGGGTCGCAACTCAGGCGTAAGACCACCCTTGCGGGCATCGGCGTAGATGTATGTCGAGAGGGTCTCAAGGCCTCCCGTGCCGATGGTGAAGATGGTCACGGCAAAGTCGTCAATCGAGAGCGTGAAGGCGAGGATAAAACCCGAAATCATACCGGGCTTAATCTCTGGAATAATCACCTTACGCAGCGCCTGAAAGGGTGTAGCACCCAAGTCCAACGCCGCCTCGTAGATGTTGGGATTCATCTGCTGCAGGCGCGGCAACACGCACAGCACCACGTAGGGCGTACAGAAGGTGACGTGTGCCAGCACGACTGTGACATATCCCTGCGTAATGCCCAAGCTGACAAACAGAAGGAACAGCGAGATACCCGTAATAATATCGGGGTTGAGCATCGGGATGTTGTTCAACGAATTGATTACCATCTTCTTGCGGCCGTACATATTATGTATTCCTATAGCTGCCACACTACCCAGCAGAGTAGATATCGCAGCGGCCAGGATGGCAATGATAATTGTATTCTCAATAGCACTCAGCAGCGAGTGATGCACGCCGCCCGAGAAGAGCGAGGTGTAGAGCTTGGTCGAGAATCCCGTCCAGTTACCCAGCACCTTAGCCTCCGTGAAGGAGAATACGGCAATGATAAGGATGGGCGCATACAACATCGCCAGCAGGAACCACAGATAGGCTTGTGCAAAAAATCTTTTCATCAGATAATTCCTCCCTCGTTTGAGGCGCGGTCCTCCTCGTCGTCGCTAAAGAGCTCGGTGGCAAAGATAATCACCAGCATAATGAGCGACAAGGCTGCGCCATAGTTCCACATTCCGTTATTGATGTTCTCCTGGATAGTTGTACCAAAGAGTTTTATGTTGTTCATAGTCAGCAACTCGGCGATGGCGAAGGTCGAGATTGTCGGCATAAAGACCATCATCACACCACTCATCACGCCCGGCATCGACAGCGGCACCACAACCTTCTTGAATACCGTCCACGGGTTAGCACCCAAGTCCTGCGCCGCCTCGATGTAGCTGTGGTCCATCTTCTGCATCACGTTGTAGATAGGGTAAATCATAAACGGCAGGAAGTTATATACCATACCAAATATCAAAGCACCCTCGCCCAGCGGCAACCGCAGGAAGTCGAACAGCGCCACCGTAGCCAGCGTGCGCACAAGGATATTAATCCACATAGGCAGAATGAATAGTACGACCATCACCTTCGAGCGACATAACTCCGTATTACTCAGGATATAAGCCGCAGGATAACCCAGCAGGATGCAAAGCACCGTAGTGACTATGGCCACGCCTATCGAATAGACAAAGGTATTAGCCGCCTCGGGGCTTGAGATAAACTTCGCAAAGTTGGCCATCGTGAAGTTACCCTCCGCATCCTGAAAGGCATACAGGAAGATAAGCACCAATGGCAGCACCACGAATATTATGAGGAATATCAGGTAAGGGATACTCCAGTTACTTCGCTTCATAAAGAGCTTCGACAACCACTTCATATCGCACTGCACGTTAAGTTGTTACACACGCTTGATTCGCATATCGTCGCTCTGAATCTTCACGCCCACGATATCACGGTCGTCCCACACATCGTGCGTATCCACGTAGATGTTCTCGCCATTCTCGGTACGTACCGTGAGGTGGTAGTGGTCGCCCTTGTAGAGGATAAAGCGCACATCGCCCACAAGCATACCATCCTCCTTGTTGTCCATAAGCTCGATTTTGTCGAAGTCAACCTCCACCTCGACAGCCTCGCCGCCCTCGACATCAGGCTGCTCGTTGCAGACCAGCTGCGTGCCCAGAATCTCCACGTGTGTGGCGTCTATCATCTTGCCGCTAAAGGTGTTAGTTATTCTCTCCTTATGCATTACGTGAATATCCGAAGGCTTGACAATCAGGCTCACCTCCTGTCCCACTTCAAAGGCATTGTAGTCCTGAATCATAATCTCATAGCGGTCCGAGGTCAGCACCGTCATCTCGTAGTGCACACCCTTGAAGATGCACGACTGCACCACGCCGTCAAACATACCCGAGCCGCACTTGGCCATAATATATACATCCTCGGGGCGGATAACAACATCGACGGGTACATTCTCGCCAAAGCCCGTATCCACGCACTCGAAGTCGCGACCCATAAAGCGCACCAGACGGTCCTGCACCATCACACCATTGAGGATATTACTCTCGCCGATAAAATCCGCAACGAATGAGTTCGCAGGCTCATTATATATATTGGTAGGAGTGCCAATCTGCTGCACGCGACCCTCGCTCATAACAACGATTGTGTCGCTGAGCGTGAGGGCCTCCTCCTGGTCGTGCGTGACATATACGAAGGTGATACCCAGAGTCTTATGCATATCCTTAAGCTCCATCTGCATATCCTTGCGCATCTTCAAATCCAATGCCGCCAAAGGCTCATCCAGAAGCAACACCTGCGGGCGGTTGATAATAGCACGTGCAATGGCTACACGCTGCTGCTGGCCTCCCGAGAGTGAGTTCACATCGCGCCACTCGTAGTCGGTCATACCAACCATCTTCAGCGCCTTGGTCACACGCGCCTCAATCTCATCCTCCTTCACCTTCTTGAGTTTCAGGCCAAAGGCGATATTGTCATATACGTTCAGGTGGGGAAACAAAGCATATCGCTGGAATACGGTATTCACAGGGCGCTCGTGGGGAGGCACCTGCGTAATATCCTCACCACCAATCTTTATCTCGCCCTCATCGGCCGTGCCGAAGCCCGCCAATATGCGCAACAATGTAGTCTTACCACAACCCGAAGGACCCAGAATCGTAACAAACTCGCCCTTCTTCACAAACAAACTAACATCATCCAATACCTGCTTATCGCCAAAGCTCTTTGAAATATGGCTTAACTCGATGATGAAATTTGAATCTTTCATTTCTTAATCTAAATAAATTGGATTAAATACAACTTGTTAACTATTTCGCCTTTCGGGCTATATGCTTCACCGCTCCCACGACATCGAACTTCCACGTAAGGCCTACGTTAAATATGTGACGCTTAGTGTAATTATTTGATGCCCACGCAGCGTGAAGGCGTATGTCTTTATTCTCTTTCAGGGGGAAATACTCCAAGCCTACGCCGTAGTATATATACTCCTTATCGCCCGTCAGGTAGGCGGGCATAACGTATGTATTCTCCTCATTTGCAGCCACCTTGTCCTCCACCGAGAGATACTCGCCCAGGATGTCATACTCCAAGTCATCAGCCTGATTCTCCACGCCAAAGCGGCCAAACAGACGCAGCGACTCGCCAAAGTTATATGCAGGCTGAAGCGTTAAGGTATAATCCTTGCCTATGCTGTCGCTCCACTTCGCCGCGCGAACGATGTAGTCGAACATAAACTCGAAATTGCCAAAATAGAACATATTACCCAATGCCAGCATCTTAACGAACTTACCCGGCTCGTACTCCATCATATTGAGCGACCAGATAGACTCATAATGCTCCCACATACCGTACCAAGCTAAGCTGTACGCGTAGAGATTATCCTCCTTCGGGGCGAAAGCAAAGGGAGAGTTTACCACCTGCAAGGCGAGCGATGTGGTCTGGGCGTTATTGGTCCACATAGCCGATGCGCCCCACAGCCAGCAGTTAATGTTATAGTTGAACATAGAGCCCATTTCATAGTAGCAATCAAGCTCATAGGCGTCGTACTCGAAGCTACCTACGGCCAGCGCATCCTTACCCGCCGTGAAGGAAAAATTACCCACGTCGTAGCTCAGCGTAAGCCAATTTGTAGCGTCAAAGACAGAGGAATCCTCGCCAATAGAGGCTGATAATTTATGATTGAGGCTATAAGAGAAGTGCTTGCCAATTTTACCGTCAATATTCAGAATCAAACCATCACCGCCGAAACCGCCGGTCTTGCCGGAGGATTGATGCTCATAACCGAAACGCGCATCAAGCGTTATTACGGGAGTATAATCCTCATCGTTTTCAACAGTTACATCCTCCCCGGATGAAGACCCCGACAGCGTCGCACTACTATTCACTTCCTGCGCCCAGACTGTGGAGCCGGCCATAATAAATATGGTCCCCAAAAAGGTTAAGAGTCTCTTCATTAAGCAGTAAAAAAGTTTAATTACATAAGAGTATAATTTAATATTGCACTTTAACTTGCGTTTTTAGTAAAAAGATTTGCGGCTACAAGGCTCGCTTAATCACGAACTTACAACCGCAAATCTGGGGACAAAAATAAAACAAAATATCGAATAAACAACCCCTTTGGGCAACTTTTTTTACTATTTTTTCAAAATATTCAAATACGGGTTAGTAAAAATTTAATTTTTCATTGCGCGACAAATACTTTTTGCTTTCATACTTGATATAATAAAAAATATATTCTATCTTTGCGAGAAGGTGTGTAAGGCAGGTATCGCTCCACCCCACCAACCAAACTAAACCAAATTTCCAAACATAAACACATCCGCCACAAACAATGTGGTGCTGACATAGCGATTATGAAAGGATTACTCAAACTAACTCCAATTATGGCATCGGTCATCGTGCTGCTCTGTGCCACCACGCCGCGCGAGAATGTCAAGCCGATGTACACCACCGATATCTCCATTACCACAGATGGGAAGATGGTAATCACCAACAAGGGCACAAACGACGTCATCCTGCTCTCAATGGATGGCACGCAGGAGCAGAGATGGGAATTCAGCGAGGCTCCGACAGGTGTTGCCGTATCGGGACAGATGGCCTATGTTACAAGCAGTCAGGACGAAGGATACATCTCGGGCATAAATCTCGCCGACGGAAGCATAAAGTTCAAGGCCCAAACAGCTATGGGTGCGTGTGCGCCGATTATGAGCGTGGATGGCTCGAAGGTGTATGTTTTGAATCGCTATAAGGCTACGGTGAGCGAGGTTGACGCCGCCTCAGGCGAGGTGTTGCGCGATGTGGCTGTTTTGCGTGAGCCCTGCGCCGCGACAATTACTCCCGATGGAAAATATCTCTACGTAAATAACTTCCTGCCTGCACAGCGTTCCGATGTGGATTATGTCGCTGCGGATGTATCTATCATCGACTGTGATACATTCCAGAAAGTCAAGGATGTAAAGCTAAGTAACGGAAGTAATGCTTTAAGAGGCATAGCCTGCTCGGCAGATGGAAAATATGTCTTTGTATCGCATAACTTAGGTCGCTTCCAGGTACCTACATCGCAGCTTCAGCAAGGATGGATGAACACCAACGCAGTCAGCGTGATAGATACCTCTACGCAGACGCTCATCGGCTCGATGTCTATCGACGAGCCCGACCGCGGTGCTGGTGGCGTGTGGGATATCGCGTGCGACAAGGATTTTTTGGTTGTATCGCAGTCTGGAACACACGAGGTGAGCATTATCGAGTACGCCCCGATGATTGAGAAACTGAAGGCCTACCCCGACCACTCGAAGATGGATTACGACCTCTATTTTATGCGCGGAATACGCACCCGCCTGCCAATCAATGGCAACGGCCCTCGTAATATGACGCTGAAGGATGGTAAGCTATATATCCCTGCCTATTTCTCTGACACTCTGAACATTGTAAACGTAGCCGAGCAGACTATTGACTACATCGCATACAATCCCCACAGAGTAGAATCACCTGCCGACATTGGCGAGCGAGCCTTTAATGATGCGGCTCTCTGCTTCCAGAACTGGCAATCGTGCAATGGCTGCCACCCCGGTGATGGCCGCACGGATGGTATGAACTGGGATTTGATGAACGACGGCATAGGCAACCCAAAGAACTGCAAGAGTATGCTCTTCAGCTTCGAGACTCCGATGTGTATGATTTCGGGTATTCGCGCCCACGCAGGCCTGGCGGTAAGAGCTGGATATAAGTTTATCCAATTCTGTGATATTCCAGAGGATATAGCCGTTAATGTGGACGAATACATTAAGTCGTTAAAGCCCCTCAAGAGCCCCTATCTGGTAAATGGCGAACTCTCGGAGAAGGCTCTGCAAGGACGTAAGGTGTATGAGAAATATGGCTGCGCCGATTGCCACTCTGGCCCCTACTATACCGATATGAAGATGCACCGCATAGGCGAGGATGTGGAGTTTGACGAGGGATGGGATACCCCTACCCTGCGCGAGGTTTGGCGCACGGCACCCTATCTGTTTGACGGGCGTGCAGCTACAATGGAGGAGGTCTTTATGGTGCATAAGCACGGCATTGACGGCAAGATATCACGCAAGGATGCAGAGGCATTGGCCGAGTATGTTAATTCGTTATAAGAGTAATGACACGAAAACATTATAATATATATCGTTCGCAGGCTGAGGGTTTCGACAAGGCTCTTGAGGAGGTGCTGTCGGCAATTATTGCCAATACCGCAGAACCAACACGTATAACACTCTTCGCATCACCCGCTGACAACACACAATTCTCCGAGCAGAGAAAGCAGATGGAGGAGGCTGTATCGGCGAGATTTGCCCACAAGCCAATGACGGCATATATAGCCCAAGCACCCCTTTGCAGCAAGCTGGCCGCCGAGGTGATGACCATCGCAGGTGAGGAGGTAGAAAGCATTGAGTATCACGATGATTACATTGTTGTAAATGGCAACGAACTTATCTCTGGAGGCATATACGCTGACCAAAGGTTAGGCATTGACCAGCAGTCGGAGATAATCTTTGCACGCATAAAGGAGATACTTAAAGCGGCGAATATTGCCACAAACGACATTGTGCGCCAGTGGAATTACATAGAGCAAATTACTCACATTGGAGAGCGAGGACAGCACTATCAGCTCTTCAACGATGCTCGCAGTGCGTTTTACAACACAACCCAGTGGAGCAACGGCTACCCCGCCGCTACGGGCATCGGTGCGCAGGCAGGAGGTGTGACCGTTGTGTTTGACGCCATCAGGGACAGTGCAGAGCGTAGCACGCCTATCGACAACCCGTTGCAGATTTCTGCCCACGCATATTCGCAGCAGGTGCTGATAAACAATACTGACGCCCATAAAACGACGCCAAAGTTTGAGCGCGCGCGCCATATTAGTGGGCACGAGCAGATGATACATATATCAGGCACGGCAGCCATTCGCGGAGAGGAGAGTTGTCAAGAGGATATCACGGGCCAGACGGCTTTGACGATGGAGAATATTGACTATCTGACAGGCGTAGATAACCAGCGTGCAAATGGCGTTGAGAGTCCCGAGAAGATGGAGTATGCCACGATGCGTGCATACCTAAAGTATTGCGAGAACTTGGATGATGTAACCGCTTGGATGAATGACCACTACCCCTCAATGCAGGTGCTGTATCTCTGGGCAGATATCTGCCGAGAGGAGCTGCTTATTGAGATAGAAGGTGTTGCAAAGCAAACAAATTAACAACATAAAAACTACCGCTATGAAATTCAAAATTTTCACCCTCGCAGCCATAATGTGTGCGACAATGGCGTGGGGACAGGTAACGCCTGAAAAGGCTGCACAAATGCGGACCAAAGCCGAGATGGAGTACTTCAATCTCGAATCGGTGCGCAGTGCTTACAAGGATTTCTGCAAGAGTTCATCTTACGATGCTGCGGCCTATGGCGCAAAGCTCCAGGCGTTGGAGAAGTTATGCGCTCAGGGCAGCAATGCTTCGGCAGAAGAGATTGTTAAACTAAAACGTGAGATTCTGCTGTCTAACCCACTGCTGGACAACGCAAAGGTGATTGTAGGCCGTTACAAGATTGGCGACAAGGCACGCAGCGTTATGGCTCCCTCGCTCGGCACGCAGAACAACAACTGGTCTAACCAGTCCTCTTCGTCACGTTCAGGTTTTGACGCCGAGATTGCCGAGCTGAGCAACCTTCGTGGTGATGTACAGAGCCGCACAATCTATAAGCCCGAGCATAGCACATCGGTAACCGACCTGCTTCTGCATTGGGATGGCGAGCGCATTCTCTTTACCGCTGCCGACAAGAATAAGCGTTGGGGCGTATATGAGGTAAACCGCGACGGTTCGGGTATGCACAAGGTGATTAAGTCGGAGGAGCCCGACTTGGAGTTCTTCGATGCTGCCTATATGCCCAGCGGCCGCATTATTGCGATGAGCAACATTGGTTATCAGGGTGTTCCCTGCGTAAATGGTAGCGACCAGGTAGGTAATATGATTTCGTATGAGCCCTCGACAGGCGCTATGCGTCGTATGACCTTCGACCAGGATGCCAACTGGCACCCGCGTGTGATGAACAACGGCCGTCTAATGTATGTGCGCTGGGAGTACACCGACCTTACACACTACTATTCACGCTTCGTTATGCACGCCAACCCCGACGGTACGGAGACAAAGGCGCTGTATGGTAGTGGTGGTTGGTTCCCCAACTCAATCTTTGACGTTCAGCCCCTGCCAGGTGGAGCAAATACCTTCGTAGGTATCATCTCTGGTCACCACGGCATTGCCCGTTCTGGCCGACTGATTCTCTTCGACCCCTCAATGGGCCGCAAGGAGACGAAGGGTATGATTCAGGAGATGCCCTTCAGCAAGCGCGAGATTATCCCCATCATCAAGGATGAGCTGGTTAATGGCGTATGGCCGCAATTCATTAAGCCCTACCCCGTTAGCGACAAATATTTCCTCGTTACAGCCAAGCTCACCGAGGAGTCTTTGTGGGGTATCTACTTGGTGGATGTGTATGACAATATGACGCTGGTTGCAGAGTTCGAGGGTGAGGGTCTTATCAACCCCATCATCGTGAACAAGCGCCCCACCCCGCCGATTATCCCCGACCGCATCAAGCCCAACGACAAGGAGGCTACAGTATTCATTCAGGATATCTATCAGGGCGAGGGTCTGCCAGGTGTTCCCGTCGGCACGGTTAAGAAGCTGCGTGTATTTGCTTACGAATATACCTATGTTACATCTGAGTCTGACCACATCGCACAGGGTATTCAGAGTGGTTGGGATATCAAGCGTAATCTGGGTGAGGTGGATGTTGAGCCCGATGGCTCGGCAATCTTCAAGATTCCTGCAAATACCCCCGTATCGTTCCAGCCCCTTGACGAGGAGGGACGTGCTATTCAGTGGATGCGTAGCTGGGTTACGGGTATGCCGGGCGAGGTACTCTCGTGCGTTGGTTGCCACGAGGACCAGAACTCACTGCCTATGCCCAAGCGTGTAATGGCCTCTACAAAGGCTCCTGCGCAGCTGCAGACACCCGAGGGTGGCGTTCGTTCGTTCACATACCAGCTGGAGATTCAGCCTATCCTCGACCGCAACTGCGTGGCTTGCCACAACGAGAATGGTGCAAAACCCGACTTCAGAGGTGGCATCACAGACATCGACGTAAGAGATGCACAGCAGGGAAGCTACAGCACCCCCGCACGTCGTGCTGAGTCTGGTCGTCTGGATTTGACACAGAGCTACCTGAACCTGCATCCCTACGTAAATCGCCAGGGTCCCGAGGCTGATATCTATGTAATGAAACCTTACGAGTATCACGCCTCTACCAGCGAGTTGGTACGCATCCTGAAGGCTGGTCACCACGGCGTGGAGCTCACCGACAAGGAGTGGCGCACGCTCTATAACTGGATTGACTTCAACGCTCCCCACCACGGCCGTTTTGTACACAACAAGGTGTGGTATTGCGATACTGACCAGTACACGCGCCGTATTGAGCTTGCCAACAAGTATGCCAATGGTGCAGGTGTTGAGTGGAAGCGCGAGCTGGATGAGTACGCCAAGTGGGTAGAGGAGCATAAGCAGCCCGCAAAGGAGGTTAAGGAGCCCGCGAAGCCCAACTACAAGGACCTCAAGAGCAAGAAGTTCCCCTTCACCGCCGAGCAGGCACGCGAGATGGCCGAGAAGTATGGCCAGACACGCCGCACGATTGAGATTGCTCCAGGTGTTAAGATGACCTTCGTTCGTATTCCTGCCGGTACATTCATTATGGGTAACAACCACCGCGGCCTTACCAATGCGCCCGAGAGTGTTGTGAAGATTTCAAAGCCCTTCTGGATGTCTGAGACTGAGGTTACAAATCGCCAGTACAACGTCTTTGACCCCAAGCACGACAGCCGCTTTACGGCTCAGTTCTGGAAGGACCACGTAGGCCCAGGATATGCTGCAAACCGTCCCGAGCAGCCCGTAACACGCATCAGCTGGAATCAGGCAACAGAGTTCTGTAAGGCTATCAGCGCGAAGTGTGGCGTGGAGATTACACTGCCTACCGAGGCTCAGTGGGAGTGGGCTTGCCGTTCGGGTAGCGACACTGATTTCTGGTATGGAGATTTGAACTCAGACTTTGCCAAGAATGAGAATCTTGCAGACCAGTCACTGCGCAAGATGGCTGTATCAGGCGTTGACCCGCAGCCCGTGGCTGAGAGCAACTGGGTATATAAATATTATACTTATATGCCCCGTGAGGATAGCGTGAACGATGGTACGATGACTATTGCCGATGTTGCGAAGTATGCACCCAACGCTTGGGGATTGTACGATATGCACGGTAATGTAGCCGAGTTTACCCGCACTACATACGCACCCTACCCCTACAAGGGCGAGCCCGCCGTAGGTGACGACAAGGTTATTCGTGGTGGCGCGTGGGATAGTCATCCCAAGAACGGTACCGCTTACTTCCGTAAGTCATATCTGGCTTGGCAGCCTGCAAACAACGTAGGTTTCCGAGTAGTGATTGAGGAGTAATCCTCATTGGCAAATGAAAAACGCGGCCTTCCGAAAGGAGGGTCGCGTTTATTTTTCTAATTACGAAATATCATCTGGAGCAGTAGCTGTGTCGTCGGTCTCGATTTGAGGAACAGCCACAAACATATCTCTATCTGCGGGCCACTCCTTTACGCGAGTCATAGCGTCACGCACCATACGGCCTATTGAGTTGGTAAACGAAGCTCCACGATAGCTGCTCGTATTGGTCAAAAAGACATAGGAGATACCCTTATCGCGGTAATCTATATATGCGCACGTTCCCGACATTGTACCTGTACGAATCAACGAGCCATTGCTGGCGTTATAGCGTGCCCAGCCCAAGGCGTAGTCGCCCTTGCGTCTGATGTTGCGCATCTCGGCAACACTCTCTGCCGACAATATATCGGGCACACCAGGCTTCCCATCGATTGAGGCCACCAGACGCAGCAGCTCAACAGACGACGACACCCACGCTCCTGCGCCCTGCAAGCCTCGGATATCATTACCTCCATACTCACGCAGACGCATCTCTCCAGAACCATCAAAAGACTCAATACGCTCCTCGTCGTGACCATAATACTTCACCTCGCCGGGGTAACGCTCATCGTAGTAGTTGCGTGCAATATGCATATCATAGCACCCCGCAGGCCACAGCACGTGAGTCTGGAGATACTTCTCGTACTCCATTCCCGACACCTGCTCAATCACGCGCGAGAGGACAAGATATCCCACATTTGAGTACTGTGCCGTACCGCCAGGGGCACAACGCAGACGCATACCCAGCTGAAAGGCTATAATCTCGTCGGCCGTAGGCGTTGTATCCAGCTCCTGCCAACGTATAACATCGGCTGTGCGGAACATCGGGTCACCCATACGGCGACTGAAACCCGAAGTGTGATTAAGAAGATGGCGAACGGTGATATTCGTTGCGCGTTTGTCCTTAATTTCGGCAAACTGATTCAAAATACCCTCTGGCCCAAAGACCTTGCTGTCGAGCGTCAGCAAGCCCTCATCGCACAACTTCATAATACCTACGGCGGTAATGAGTTTTGATGCAGACGCTATGCGGTAGATATCACCCACCTCGGCCTCACGCTCCTGTTCCTTGTCGGCCCAGCCGTAACCCTTGCAGTAGATAAGATGTTCGTCCTTCATTACGGCCAGCGAAGCGCCGCGGATATTGTTTCGTGCCATCCAGCGCGAAATATACTTCTCCATACTTTTCGTTGTGGATAGCTCCGAGAATGAGTTCGACAAAGAGTCGTTAAGACGATACCTGACATCTTCCTCCTCGATGACAACAACCTGCTCGTCGGTAGTACAACATCGGTGGATAAATATCACTCCACCAATGAGTAACACCGTAATTACCATTAATATAGCTCGCCTCATTAAAAATTGATTCTTAAAGTAAGTCGGGGAAAAGAACATCACGCCCCGAGTAAAACAACGCAAAATTAGCTATTAAATTGCATTTATACAACTTACATTTTTGCTTTAGCCGACAAAAGTGTCTGTAATTCGACTATTTTTTGTATTTTTGCAGACCAAAATCGACAGCAATGAAAAACATCATACTAACACTTACTCTCATCATCTTATCTTTTTCATACGCCTCGGCACAAACCGATGCGGAGTCGCTGGCTAAGATGAAAGAGGAAATCAAACAAGAGGTCCTAGCGGAGATAAAGGCCGAGCAGAGAGCAAAAAAGGAGAACAAATACGGCACTAAGCTCCAGCTTTACGGCTTTATTCGCAACTACGTTCACTACGACACACGCCAATGCGTGGCAATGACCGGAGAGCTTTTTAATATTATGCCGATGGACGTTGAGCTGAACGAGGAGGGTGAGGATTTGAACGATGTATCTAAGATGGTATTCGTGTCGTTCACATCGCGCTTGGGCGTGGATGTGATTGGACCAAGATTGCTGAATGCCGAAAGTTCTGCAAAGCTGGAGGGTGATTTCTGCGGTTTCTCACCCAACAACATCCTCTTTCGCATACGCCACGCATACGTTCAGTTGGCCTGGGAGCATCTGAAGTTGTTGATGGGACAGACCTGGCACCCCTCGTTCAAGGTTGCACCATCTATTTCGGGATATAGCGCAGGAGCCCCCTTTGCTACATCGTCGCGTTCACCGCAGATAAGCCTAACTTACGATGCAGGAAAGAGTTGGGAGCTATATTTTGCAGCGTTACATCAGGTGCCTGACGCTTCGTATGGTCCCGATGGCAAATCTTACAACTATGCTCGCTGGAATGTCTGGCCCGAGTTGTATGCATCAATATCGCATCAGGGCGAGCGCTTTCTCTTTGGTGCTGGCATTGATGTGCTGAGCCTTATGCCCCGCAAGACTAGCACGGCATTGCGTACGGAGATAAATGCCGATGGCTCGGAGAGTGTAAAGGAGATTACGGTTCGTGCCAAGGACCGCGTGCTGGGTATTACTCCTGAGATTTTTGCAGATTATAAGAGTGGTAAATTCAATATCAAGGGTAAGGTTATCTACGCCGAGAATGCTACACACCTAACTATGCTCGGCGGCTTCGGTGCAACCTCGTATGACCCCCAGACGGGCAGCTACGAATATGCCCCGATACGTGCCGTAACATCGTGGATAAATGCCACATACGGCAAGAAATATGTAGCTGGTATTTTACTCGGATACACCGATAATCTCGGAGCAAAGAAGGATTTCATCTCGACCGACGACTTCTGGGCCTTCGGAGCGAAGAATGTTGACTATGTATATCGCATTGCACCCTCAATAACCTACTTTGCAAGGAATTTTGAGGTGGCACTCGAGGGCGACTACACCGTCGCTGGCTATGGCGACTTAGCCCTCGACGCCAACACAAAAGCCCTGCGCGACGTGAGCAACCTCCGCCTCAGCCTGATGGTGAGATATAGATTTTAGCGTTTCGTCTGAGATATTATTACATTTGCTTCAAGAACTCTGCTAATTTTCTGACGGCGCGGCCGCGGTGGGAGATTTCGTTTTTGGCCTCGGCACTCATCTCAGCAAAGGTCAGTGCGCCACCTTCGGGCAGGAACAGTGGGTCGTAACCAAAGCCACCTGCACCGTGCTCCTCGCAGGCGATATCTCCTCGCACAATACCCTCGAAAAGATACTCCTTGCCATCCACAATAAGCGCTACCGCCGTGCGGAACTGTGCTGCACGATTCTCCACGCCCTGCATACGCTCCAACAGAAGACGCTTATTAGCCTCATCATCGTGGCCATCCGTTGCATAGCGTGCCGAGCGTACTCCGGGCTCACCATTCAAGGCATCCACCTCCAAGCCTGTATCATCAGCAAAGCAATTCAGGCCCGTACGTGAATATACATAACGCGCCTTGGCCAACGCATTACCCTCAAGCGTAGGCTCATTTTCGGGAATATCCTCCGTGATGCCACACTCACGCAGAGTAACAAGTTCAAACTTATCGCCCACGACCTGCGCAACCTCGCTAAGTTTATGGGCATTATTTGTTGCAAAAACTATCTTCATAACTACTTATTCCATTTGATTTTATCGACAATGGCGGCCAGCGCACCATCACCCGTAACATTACAAGCCGTGCCGAAGCTATCCATTGCTATGTACAACGAAATCATCAGTGCCTGGTCCTCGGGCGAGAAACCCAGCACAGAAGCCAATACGCCCAAGGCTGCCATAATAGCGCCTCCAGGAACACCTGCAGCCGCCACCATAGTGATACCAAGCAGGCAAATAAAGCCCAAGAAGAGCGTGAAATTAAAGGTCATACCTTGCATCATCATAAGAGCCATAGCACACGCCACAATCTTCAGCATACTACCCGACATATGAATCGTCGCGCACAACGGGATAACAAAACCCGACACCTGCTCGCTAACTCCCATCTTACGTGCCTGAGCCAACGTTACGGGTATAGTTGCGGCCGACGATTGAGTTCCAAGTGCCGTAAAATAGGCTGGAAGCATCGTAGAGAGCATCTTGAACGGATTACGTTTCGACACCACGCCCGAAACCACATAGAGGAACACCAGCCAAACGATATGCAATAAGAAGATAACTCCGATAATCTTAACAAACACCACCAACACGCGGAACACCTCACCTGCGGCGGTCATATCGAGGAAAATACCAAAAATATAGAGTGGCAACAAAGGAATAATCACCGCCTCGATGGTCATCGTGATAATCTTCTCAAACTCCGATGCTGCACGGCGCAACGTATCGCCCTGGGTATATGCCAGGCCCAAGCCCACAACGAATGCCAACACAAGAGCGGTCATAACACTCATTACGGGAGGGATATCCATCGTAAAGAATGGCGCAATCTTCACCGCCTCAGCAGCATCCAACTGTATCTGCGACTCTATGAGCGATGGGAAGGTCAGCGCACCCGTAAAATATGAGGCCAGACCCGCTACGATTGTCGAGCCATAGGCTAAAGCAACGGTAATGGCCAGCATACGCCCCGCACCACGCCCAATTTCGGCGATGGCAGGGATAACCATACCCACAATTATCAATGGGATAGCGAAACCTAAAAACTGGCTGAAAACACCGTTAAATGTCAAAAATACTCTCACCATCCACTCAGGCAACACGCCTCCAAGGGCTACACCCAACGCAATGGCGACAATAACTCGCGGCAAAAGGCCAAATCGAAATTTCTTCAAAATATTTTTCGTTATTAGTTTTTATTTACGTTTTGGGACTAAACTCTCTCCGCCTCTAACTGCTCAAGGCGCAGGTCGGCAGCAATCTTATCTACGATAGATTTAACAACGGTATCCATCTCCGAGCCCTCGGAATAATCGGCAGCACAGACGAAATTCACGCGGTTATCACGAATCAGCGTATTCATCTCCTTGCGCTTGCCCTTATCATCGGGATTATAGACAGCGATAGAGTGACCTCCGTAGTTCTTCACAAGTTTCATACAAGGAATATCGGTCATTCCATCGCCGACATATATCATTCGCTTGAAAGGCACAGGACGGCGATTCTCCTCCATATACTGATTCACCATACGGGTGTCATAGACCGACTCTACACCCTTGTTTATCTTGAAAATAAACTGCGTCTTGTTGGTGTAGTTCACTGCCACGGCAGGCCAGTAGGCAATGCCATCGACATTATACAGAAACGAGCAGGCGTAAATGTGCTTGAACTCCTTGGCGATGGAGGTGCCCTCGATAATCTCCTTCAAACCCGACGAGTTTACATAGTGCAGAAGGCGTATGCCACGCTCGGCCGCATACTCATTCATACGCGAAAACCACTCCTCCACACCTTTATAGTATCGGATATTGCGACCAGATATCTGAAACGCCTCACGCCTGAGCGAGAGTCCCTTGCTCTGCGCCTCCTGAATCATACGCGCCATATATGCCAGTACGGGGTCGGCATCCTGCGTCTCGGCCAGGACATTAGCATCGTTCCAAAACTCCTTATTGCTCTTACCCACCGCTGGAATAAAATCGTACTCCTGCATATTGCCGGGCGCAAGAGTACCATCAAAATCATATATAAGTGCTACGGTCTGCTCCATAATTGCTTACATTTGTTGTAAATTTAACAAATATAAGCATTATCTACGGAAAAATCTAATGAAATGTGTGAAATATTAGCGCAACAACAATGACTTAAAGATAATCCAACGGTAAATATTACAAAAAAAGCATTCTGATAATTCTGTTGCCTCGCAAGATATCTACGAATTGCATTGTTCACACAACACAAATTACGCAGACTGTCAGAATTATCAGAATGCTTTATATATACTAACCGTTCTATTTATCCTGATACAGGAAACGCTTGATAGAACGCTTGGGAGTCTTCTCGAACTCGCTATCGCGGATTTCCATAAGAGCGACACGCTCGTATGAAGCAACCATTGTATTGAGGGTCTTGATGTTATCCTCCATCACCTTAACTAACTCCTCCTTACCAATATTCTCCTGCGCGGCAGTATCATAATCGGGAACGATAAGCGCCTTGAGCACACCCTTGCTCTCGATAATGAGCGACTCCAGAACCAAAGGCAGATTATTGAGTTTATCCTCAATCTCCTCGGGGTAGATATTCTGGCCCGTGCCAGTCAAAATCATTGTCTTGCAACGGCCCTTGATATAGATTGTGCCATCGGGATCCATAATACCCATATCGCCCGTATGCAGCCATCCATCCTCGTCCAGAACAGCCTTTGTAGCCTCCTCGTTCTTATAGTAACCCATCATAACATTCTCGCCATAGACAAGAATCTCGCCTGCAATCTTATGCGGGTCGGGAGAATCAATCTTCGCCTCCATCAAGCCCGGCAGATACTTACCGCAAGAACCGCTCTTAAACTCGCAGGGAGGTGCAAAGCTGATAAGCGGAGCGCACTCGGTCATACCATAGCCGATAGTCAAGGGGAAGTTAATCTGGCGCAAAAACGCCTCAGTCTCCTGATTCATCGGGGCGCCACCAACGATAAAGATTTTAGCCTCACCGCCGAACGACTCCAGAAGCTTAGCCTTGATGATTGCATAGAGCGCTGTATTGATGAAAGGAATCTTCATTGCGATGCTCATCGGGCCCTTCTCCAACATAGGCATAATCATCTTGCGATATACCTTCTCCAAAACCAAAGGAACACAGCAAATCATTGTAGGCTTAACGTTCTTCATCGCCTCCACTAGAATTGTGGGAGATGGCATACGGCCCAGCAGCGTCACGTGACCTCCGACAACCAACTGCGCCAAGAAGTCAAATGCACAACCATAGGCGTGAGCCAAAGGCAGGAATGAGAGTGTACGACCGTGCTTGTGAAGGTAGTGCTCGCCCGTCTCGGGATTCTTAACGTGTTTACCGAAGACCATATTACCCGTCAGGTTGTTCACCGACAGCATAACACCCTTTGATGAGCCAGTAGTACCAGAGGTGTAGTTCAAGAGAATCATATCCTCGTTGGGAACGTCGTTGAACTTAATATCCTCCACCTTAAAGCCCTCGGGGTACTTTTCGTTGAAATAGGTGTCCAACGAAGCAACCGCATCTGTCACTACCGTGCTACCCTCTTTCTCATAGACAACCTCGCCCTTCTCAACCAAAATTGCAGCCTCCAGCAAAGGCATACGGTCGGTATCCAGCGTGGGCCAGTGAGCGCCACCAGCAAAGAGGATGCGGCTCTCAGAGTGAGTTACGATATTCTCCACATCTGAGGGGTTGAAATCCTGAAGAATAGGAACGATTACTGCACCATAGGTGATTGTTGCGATATAGGCTACGCACCAATCAATGTTATTGCGGCCTACGAGAGCAATCTTCTCGCCAGCCTTGATACCTGCCTTCTCAAACAGGATGTGCAGGCGAGCCATCTGCTCGGCCATCTCGAAATATGTCAGCGTCTGCTTGCTGAAATAATCTGTTAAAACTGGTAAGGCGTGATTTTCACGGAAACTCGCCTCATACATTTTAATTAAATTCTCTTGTAGCATATAGAATTTTTTAGTTATTTTCTATTGTGGCGGCTTATTGCCATCTTTGGGTTTGCCCCAAATATAAATCTTCGATTCCGTACCCGCCTTCAGTCGCTCTATATTCTTGCGATGCGACCATAGTAGCAATCCCGCAACAGCAAAGGAGAACAAAATAAAGGTGAACGAAACATCGTTATTACGCGACCACTCGCTCGATGAATATATAATTACGAACATCGGGAAGCAACATCCTGCGGACATTGAAGCCAATGACACATAATTCGAGAAGAGGAACACCAAAGCCCACACGGCAAAGCAGAGCAGGATAATCTGCGGATAGATACCTGTCACGGCTCCCACCAATGTAGCAACGCCCTTGCCGCCCTTGAAATCTGCAAAAATTGGGAATATATGACCTAACACAGCGGCAAATACGCCCAAAATCTTGAGGTTAATAAGCCACGCCGACGAGATATCGGGGTCATAGCGCATAATACTGAAGAGCGATACCGCAGCAAAGCCCTTGAAGAAATCCAGAACAAAGACGGGAATTGCGGCGCGTTTACCCAGCACACGCAACATATTTGTCGTTCCGGCATTCTTACTGCCGTGTTCACGAATATCGACACCGTAATACTTCTTTCCAATCCAAACTGCGCTTGGTATAGAGCCCAAAATATAGGCCAGAATCAACATCGAAAAGACGCAATAATATGTAATAAATCCCCAAGAAGCCATAATTCCAAAGTTGTATGCACGACATTATCTGTCGAAAAACAACGCTTTTCGCCAAAAAATGCGCATTAAATTAATGTATATTCTTTGACAAATATACATTTTTTCCGGCGTATTCCAAAACATACACCGAAAAACAGAGCATTTACGGCATAATTATTCCCATTTTCGACTGCAAAAGTGAATTATTTTTTTCGATTGACAAAAAATATGTGGTTAAGCGCCTTTCTGCGTTACAAACAGACGTCAAAAGTGATAAAAACATCTATTTTGTGGCAGAAATACACTATTTTCGTGCAAGAAATGATAAAACTACAAAATAAGAGCATTAAAAAATTTCCGAAAAATCCTCCGTGCCGAAGCAAGAAACAGACAATGAAATTGAGCATAAAAAATTAACATTCAAAAACCGAAAAATCTATCATTTTTTCTCAAAATTTACTACCTTTGGGCACAAAATAAAAACATTGAGTTATGGGCAAGAAATTAGGCATATCGTTAAAGCAGTACTTGACGGATGTTCAGTGGTGGCGTGAAATGACCACAATCGTAATCGGTTGCGTAATGTGTGCAATTGGATTTGTATTCTTCATCAACCCCTACAATATCGTACCTGGCGGCGTGTATGGTTTAGGTATTGTGCTACACAACATCTTCCCCGCAATACAGGTAGGTACGTTTGGTTATATGTTTGACATTCCGCTGCTTACCATTGCCATCATTCTATTTGGCAAGCAGTTCGGCGGCCGTACTCTTTTTGCGGCGGCTATCACTCCCGGACTTATGAATATCCTCTCGGCGATGGTATATCCCACCACTGAGGCTTTGCAGGCTCTTGACCCCACGCAGCTTATGGGTGGCGCGGTAAACCTCTCTGACCACCTTATGTTGGCCTGTATTTTGGGTGGTACAATTCTCGGAGCAGGCTTGGGACTTGTCGTTCGCAGCAATGCCACTACGGGTGGAACGGATATCATTGCAATGATTCTCAACCGCTACCTGCATATACCATTCTCTCGCGGAGTACTCCTGGCCGACTCGTGTGTTGTGCTGGCTGGATTGGTGGTCATCGGCTTCGGTATTGGTACTCAGGACGGCGAGGCTGAGGGTTGGCTGCTGTCGTTGTACTCGCTTATCTGTATCTTCGTATCTTCGCGCGTGATTGATTACGTTATTGATGGTGCGTCGTACGATAAGTTGCTATTTATAATTGGTAATACTCACTCCGAGCCCCTACGTCAATATATCATCAACGATATGGAGCGCGGAGGAACATATATTAAATCTTCGGGTATGTACAGCAACGACGACAAGGAGATGATTTTCCTGGTTGTGAGCCGTCGTGAGGTGGCACAGGTACAACGCAAGATACGTGAGATTGACCCTACGCTGTTCCTTGTTATTACCGATGCTTACGATACATTTGGTGAGGGATTCAAGCCTCTGCCCGAGAAGGATGCAATGCTTAACGACTAATAAGTATGATTAACGTTAATAACCTACGCCCCATCGAGGGTGATGGACGAAAGCTGTTCGTCGAGACTTATGGCTGCCAGATGAATGTCGGTGACACCGAGATTGTGGTATCCATTATGCAGAACGAAGGGTATATCTATACCGAGAATATCAACGAGGCCGATGTTATTCTCATCAACACCTGCTCGATACGCGACAATGCCGAGCAGCGCATCTGGGGACGCCTCACAGAGATGAAGCGTCTGCGCAAGCGCAAGTCCACGCTACTCATCGGTATTATCGGCTGTATGGCCGAGCGCCTGAAAGAGCAACTTACCGAGGGTGAGCTGGCTGTAGATATTGTTGCAGGCCCCGACGCATACCGCGACTTGCCACGCCTTGTTCGTGAGGCTGAGGCTGGCGTGAAGGGTGTAAACACAATTCTCTCGCAAGAGGAGACCTATGCCGAGATTGCTCCCGTGCGTCTGGACAAGAACGGCGTGAGTGCCTATATCGCCATTATGCGTGGCTGTAATAATTTCTGTTCATACTGCGTGGTGCCCTATACTCGCGGTCGTGAACGCAGCCGCGAGGCTTCAACAATCATTGCCGAGGCACGCTCTCTGTTCGAGAATGGCTATCGTGAGGTAACCCTTCTGGGACAAAACGTAAACTCGTATCGCACGGGCGATGTGGATTTTCCCTCATTGCTGAAGGCTGTGGCTGAGATTTCGCCTCTGCTGCGAGTACGATTTGCCACTTCGCACCCTAAGGATATGAGCGACAAACTGTTGGAAGTTATGGCCTCTATGCCTAACATCTGCCGTGCCATCCACCTCCCCGCACAATCGGGTTCGAGCGTTATGCTGGAGCGTATGAATAGAAAATATACCCGCGAGTGGTATCTCGACCGCGTGGCTGCCATCCGCCGATATATGCCCGACTGCGCTATCACCACCGACCTCATTGCTGGCTTTACGGGTGAAACGGAGGAGGACCACAAGCTGACACTCTCGCTTATGGAGGAGGTTGGCTACGAGTTCGCTTTTATGTTCAAATATTCGGAACGCCCTGGCACATTCGCACAGCGCAACTTGGGTGACGATATTCCCGAGGATGTCAAGACGGCACGTCTGACGGAGATTATCAACCTGCAGAACCGTCTCTCGGAGCAGAGCAACAAACGCGACGTGGGCAAGGAGTTTGAGGTGTTGGTAGAGGGCACATCAAAGCGTCGTGAGGACCAGCTCTTCGGTCGCACATCACAAAATAAGGTCGTTGTTTTCGATAAGGGTGACCACAAGGTCGGCGACTATGTTCGCTGCCGCATTACGGGTTGCTCATCGGCAACTCTATTCGGCGAGGAGATTTTTTAACGAGTTTTTTACATAGAAACACTCCATATAGGCAGTTAAACACCACGTTTGGCTGCCTATCTTATTTTTGCACCATTATTGCAATCTCGCGCGGTAAACAGTGCAAAAAATGAAAACACATCTCCTACTTATTCTGATATTCTCTCCCCTGCTGCTTAAGGCACAGGAGGCGGACACCATCACATTCAATCGCAGCCTCCCCATTGACGAGGTGGTTGTCACAGGCAGCAAGACACTAATTGACCCTCGCCTACTATCTACCACCGTCAGCATAGTCGGGCAAAACGCCATAGAGAGTGCCAACCGTTCATCTCTGCTCCCGACGCTTACGGAGCAGATACCCGGTCTATTTATCACCTCGCGTGGCGCTATGGGATATGGCGTCAGCTCGGGTGCTGCTGGTGGTATGAGTATGCGGGGCGTGGGAGGTAGCCCCACAACGGGTGTAATGGTACTCATTGACGGTCATCCGCAGTATATGGGGCTTATGGGGCACCCTATTGCCGATGCGTATCAATCATCACTCGCCGAGCGCATAGAGGTGTCTCGAGGGCCAGCCTCGGTGTTATATGGCAGCAATGCAATGGGTGGCGTGATAAACATCATAACCCGCCAGACGACATCCGAAGGCTCTCACACCGATGCCCGCATAGGCTACGGCTCGTACAACACGCTACAAACAAACCTTACAAACAGAACACGCCGTGGCCGAGTCACCGCCACCATTACGGGAGAGTATGACCGCAGCGACGGCCATCGTGCAGATATGGGATTTGAGCAATATGGCGGCTCGGCAAGGGTGGGCATAGTGCTGTCGCAACATTGGGATATGGCGGCCAACATCGCCCTGACGCACTTCAATGCCTCCAACCCAGGAGCTATATCAGCCCCCATAATCGACAATGACTCACGCATAACACGCGGCATAACGGCTCTCTCGCTACGAAACCACAACGCTCAACGGCAAGGGGCGATAAGTATGTTCTACAACTGGGGACGGCACAAGATAAATGACGGCTATTCGGCCGAGGCCACCCCACCCGACTATCTATTCGTATCGCGGGATAAGATGGCTGGGGTTTCGTGGTATCAGAATTTTGCCATAATAACAAACGGCAACCTTACCGTCGGCATTGACTATCAGTTTATGGGCGGAGAGGCTGAGAATGACTACTACGACAGCCGCAACAACCAAAACATCGTAGATAAAAACCTGCACAACATCGCCGCCTACACCACACTTCGGCAAGGCATACGGCACTGGCTTATGGTGGATGCGGGCATAAGATATGAGCGTAATTCGCACGCAGGCGATGCGTGGATACCGCAAGGTGGCATATCTGTTCTTCTTCCGCGAAACACGCAGATAAAGGCAATCATATCCAAAGGTTTTCGATTTCCCACGATTCGTGAGATGTATATGTTCCCGCCACAAAATCCCGACCTGCAGCCAGAGCATATTATCAATTACGAACTATCGTTTCGTCAGCGACAAGGCAGAGTAGATTATGGCGTCAACCTATATTATATAGATGGCAAGAACATCATCCAGACTCGAATGGTGGACGGCCGGCCAAAAAATATAAATACAGGCAAAATAATCAACCACGGCCTCGAGGCCGACATAAATTGGGCAATAAACAGTAGGTGGCAGCTGTCGGCCAATTATAGTTATCTGCGTATGAAGTACCCCGTCGTGGCTGCACCCAAGCATAAACTATTTATGGCTATACGCTATGCACACAAGAGATGGACTATGAACTCAAGCATCCAGCACATAAACGGACTCGTAACGCAATTATCACCGCTTACGAGCGAATCCTACACCCTCTGGAACGCCAACCTTGAATATCGCGCAGCAGAGTACATAAAGCTATACATTCACGCCGAAAATCTACTATCCGAGCGCTATGAGATAAACGCAGGCTATCCTATGCCTCGCACTACAATCAATGCAGGAGTAAAATTATCATTTTAATATATACAACGATGAGAGAAGAGAATATTTTTTCACCATTTCCTATCGGCAACGACCACTACTCGCCAGATGTAGCCCCGATAGTTGATTACACCGTAGCACGCTATGGCCTTACGGAGTGGCGCGCAGCCGTGCTGACAAACGAACTGCACGGGCACTTGGGTATCTACTCCACAATCGGAGTAAAGATGGGTATCTTCGCCCGCGAGATTCTGCAACAACCCCACCACATAAAGGTAATCTCATTCGCTGGCAGCAAGCCGCCACTGAGCTGTATGAACGACGGGCTGCAGGTCAGCACGGGCGCAACCATTGGCCACGGACTTATCAGCATAGCCGATGATACGAATACGCGTGCCGAGGCGATATTCTTCGCCGACGATAGGGAGATTTGCATAAGGCTACGAGAGGACGTTGCTCGACAGATAGCTGCCGACATACGTCAGGGCATAGAACAATTTGGCAAGCGCTCGCCCAAGTATTGGTCGTACATACGCCATCTTGCCATTGATTATTGGCAGGCTTTTGACCGCGAAGAGATATTTGAGGTTGTTTCGGCCCGATAAATACCAATCAAAGTCACAAACCGTACATACCACAGAGCTTGGCACAACGTTTGCAATAATAAAGACAACTGCGGCACATAAGCACTGCCGTAGCGAGGTTTCTTCATTTATTTAAGTTTGGGTTAGTAGTTTATGGAGCTTCTAATGCTCCGAGGGTAGGCGGCAATCGTGAGATTCCCGCCTATTTTTTTGCACAAAAAAACGTGCCACCCTCGGGATGGCACGTTTTAATCGATGATATAGAACTTAACAACTTAAGTACTCAATAATATACGGAGATGTAAAGAATGCGATCACAAAACAGAGTGCATACACCCAGATACCTCGGCCACCCTTCAGGTTTGTTGCCTCCGAGAATCCTTTGTATCCCCAATAGAAGAACCAAGCGATAAAGAATACAGCCGTAAAGCTATAAGCCAACAATCCTACCATATTGTCGTTCAACTCCACAAAATTGCGCTGCGACACAACAGTCATAGCCTGACGAATAGGAGGAACCAAGAAAAGCAACAACATCAAGTCGTAAGGGATACGCGCAAACATTGTAAATGCAGCTACATCCTGGAATCTAACCTTTGAATGTGACAACAACACACCTGAAACATACATAATCAACGAGAAGAAAAGCCACATCGTTACCTGACGCACCGTAGAACACCAAAAACCGTGTCCGTGGAAGCTAATCTGCGTCAATGACTCTAAAGCAAGGCCTGTCTGCCAACAATACACTGATGTTAGAATCAATGCAATACTTCCCCAAATCAAAGCCGAAGTCAATGATAAATAACGAAAGGGATTTTTCAGTTTTTCTATCATGGTCGTAATTATTTAATCATTATAAAGGTTATTAACCTAGTCGTCCTAGTTCATCAATTAGCTCATCCAGTCGGTTACGGACAGACGGATAGCTTAGACCCATTTTCTGTGCCAGGGCCTTCAACGAGCCGCTGCACATCATAAAGTCATAAACAAATTTTTGGTCTTCTTCGCTAAGGCGCATTAACGTGGGCAATACATAGTCGCCTTCAATGGTAGTCTCACACCCGGTGCAGTGCATCATGTGTACATTCAGTACACCCCCACAAGACGGACACACCTTTGGTAATTTCTTCGTTGCCATACTAATTCCATTTTCAATGTCAACCTGCCAAAATCAACATTTGTTCTATACAAATGTACCATTTTGAACTTAAAAAAACAAATTTTACAAGCTAAATATTTTATTTTTTTAAGATTATTTATATTAATTTTAATAAAGTTGAACTCGATTTTAACAAATTAAGGAACTAAATCTGTCGTACACCCTATATTATTATTTTAATATTTCATCGATTTGATATAATCGTTTGAAGAATAAACACTTGAAGTTATTTTGAAAAAAGCGTGGTAACGATTTGGGAATCGTGCGAATTTCTGCGGTTTGCGGTAGCAATACTCTCAAATAACTCTTGTTGTACAAAGGTATAATAATTTTCGCAAATGCAGTTATTATGCCTTTGTTTTTTTATCATTGGCTTAAACTTTCAAACTATCCCTATCAAGCAGGAACTCATAGATGTTCATAAACACAACTCCGTTTTCGTCTTGATAACGCTTTATTGGGTTTTCGGTGATTACAAACTTCTGGAAGCTGTCCGATATGTGCGTTAGTGAACGTAGTTCCTGTTCCCGTTTTTCTTCATTTGGCAACCTCAAAGCTGATTGTATGTAACATCGTTTACTGCCTTCGTTGCATACAAAATCAACTTCCAATTGTTTACGCTGGCTCTTGCCCTCCTCATCTTTGGTGTTTACCACTACAACACCCACATCTACCATCAATCCACGAATGCGAAGCTCGTTGTATATGAGATTTTCCATCAATTGTGTTACTTCGTGCTGACGGAAATTTATACGGGCATTACGCAAACCTAAATCGGCAAAGTAATATTTGGCAGGGGTGTCAATATACTTCTTGCCTTTAATGTCGTATCGTATTGACTTTTCCACCATAAAGACCTCTTGCAGTATTTCAAGGTAGAAACTTATGGTATTTGGAGATATAGAAACATTCTTGACCGACTTGAAGGTGTTTACCAGTTTGTTTGGATTGATAAGCCCTCCGATTGAAGATGCAAGAATATTGATAAGTTCCTCCAACTCCTCTTCGTTCTTGATTTTGTACCTCTCCAATATATCGGTAATGTATGTTTTCTTAAAGAGCGTCTGAAGGTATTTCATCTTCTCCTCATTACTCTGCATTGTTGCAATCATCGGGAGTCCGCCAAAAGTCATATACTCTTCCATAGCTTCCTCGCGAGAACCCTCAAAGACAGAGAAAAACTCACTGAACGATAAAGGAGCAACTTTTATCTCATCACCGCGACCACGGAACTCGGTAATAACATCACTCGATAAGAACTTAGAATTGCTGCCTGTCACATATACATCTACATTGGGAATTTTAAGATAACTATTCAGTACATCTTCAAACTCATCCACCCATTGTACTTCATCAAGCATCACATAGTGCATCCCCTCTTTGGCAATACGAGTATCTATATATCCAAGCAAAGCATCGGGGTTACGGAGGTTCTTGTTACGACGGTCTTCCAAATCAACCTTGATTATGTGCTCATCATCTACTCCCTGAGCTTTCAGATAGTCGCCAAACAAATTGAAAAGCAAATACGACTTTCCGCAACGGCGGATTCCGGTAACAACCTTTATCATTCCGTTGTGCATACTCCTAATGAGTTTGTTTAGGTACAAATCACGCTTTATTTCCATATGGCACTGAATATTTTTGCGTATGCACGCATTTTTGTTCAGTAAAGGTAGCCATTAATTTTCATTTACGGGGGTAAAAACGAAATGTGTATAACAGCATAGAGGAGTATAGAGATATAACCTATTTAGTTATCAAAGAGTTAGAGAGATTGACAGCCCCGAAGCCTCGCAAAACGAAATGTTACATCGGCG
>SUZR01000002.1 GCA_015059845.1 Rikenellaceae bacterium
CGCACCCGTGCGCCGGTCGCCATCAAACATTGCAAGCAATGTTTATGCTGCCCCTCGACTTGCATGTGTTAAGCCTGCCGCTAGCGTTCATCCTGAGCCAGGATCAAACTCTCCATTGTAAAAAATTTTGAATATAAATCTTAGCTCTAATCTCAAAGGTATTGTTTGAAATTACTCTTAATTAAGAGTGAATAAAACTTTCTTAGCTGCTCAATATCTTCAAAGAACTCGTATTCTTGTTTCGCTGTTACCAGCGCTTCAGAACTCTCTTTTAACCGTTCCGCTCTGAGGCGGAAATCGGTTGCAAAGGTAAGGCAAGTTTTTCAAACTTCCAAATATTTTTGAAGTTTTTTTTTGAAAAACTTTTCTTAAGAACTTTTCGCCGTTCGTTAAGGTTGTTTCCTTAACTAAGCGGTTGCAAAGGTAAGAGATGTTTTTCAAACTTCCAAATAATTTTTAAGAAATTTTAAGAAAAACTTTTCTTAAGAACTTTTCGCCGTTCGTTAAGGCGTTTCCTTAACTAAGCGGGTGCAAAGGTAAGAGATGTTTTTCAAACTTCCAAATAATTTTTAAGAAATTTTAGAAAAACTTTTCTTAAGAACTTTTGCTTACCTGATAAGGGTTTTTCCTTATCAAAGCGGGTGCAAAGTAACGGCATTTTTTTCAATTGTGCAAATATTTCAAGGACTTTTTTGACTATTATTTTTCGCTTTATTGCCATAATGCTGAACATAAGCATTTTGCGCAGACGATTACCCACGCAGGTCGAATTCGCTTATATATATTATATATAGGTATACCCAACATAACTCCAAAAGCGATAATAAACACCTGCAAATAGTCGGGTTTTATTTTTTTTGTTATATTTGTAAAATGAATTATTGCATTGAGCTCTTTCAGGGCCTCGAAGCAGAGCCGAGTAGGATGAAATAATTGGACAAGGCCTACACGGGATGGTAATTTATAATTTAGACAAAGTAAAAAAATGAAAAACATACACCCACAGTGGAGCTACTCCGCGGTACTCTACGAGATGAATATTCGACAGCTGACCCCCGAGGGCACTCTGCGTGCTGCCGAGGGAAAGCTTGAATTCCTACGCCAGATGGGAATTGATGCAATTTGGCTTATGCCCATCTACCCCATTGGAGTGGAGGGTCGCAAGGGCGCGCTCGGCTCATACTACTCGATACAGGACTATTGCGCCGTAAATCCCGAATTTGGCACAATGGAGGATTTAGATTCATTAGTTGAGAAGGCACACTCGCTTGGGATGAAGGTTATTCTCGATTGGGTAGCAAACCATACGGCACGTGATGCGAAGTGGCTCAAGACAAAGTCTGCGGATTGGTACGAGCGTGAGGCAGACGGCACAGCAAAGGTTCCCTGGGACTGGACAGATACCGCAAAATTGAACTACAACAACCACGACGTATGGCGAGGACAAATCGAGTCGATGCGTTTCTGGATTGAAAAGCACAACATTGATGGATTCCGTTGCGATATGGCGATGCTCGTGCCTATCGAGTTCTGGCAGCAGGTATCATCCGTACTGCACGCCGTAAAGCCCGACGTATTTATGCTGGCCGAGGCCGAAGAGTTGAATCTCTTCGACAACGCCTTTGATATGTGCTACGCCTGGGAGATACACCATATGATGTGCGACATTGCCAAGGGTGAGCGTCGTGTTTGGGACCTACGCAACACGATGTATGCCGACCGCGAACACTACCCCAACAGCGCAATGAAGATGATGTTCACCTCAAACCACGACGAAAACTCGTGGAGTGGCAGCGAATTCGACCGCTTTGGTGCTGCACGCGAGGTGATGACGGCACTCACATTTGTATGGGAGGCTGCGATGCCGCTTATATACACTGGTCAGGAGGTTGGCTACGACCACTCGTTTGAGTTTTTCGAGCGCGACCACATCCCAGCCGAAGCGTATAAAGCCAACGCCGACACAGAGCTATACCGCAAACTTATCGCACTGAAGCACTCGCAGGCTGCGCTGCAGGCGGGTGAGCGTGGAGGCCGCACGATAGAGATTGAGAATAATGCCAAAGATTGTTTGATGACATTCGTGCGCGAGAAGGATGATAGTCGTGTAGTAGCAATTATGAATCTGTCGCCCTATACGATTCACGCCAACTACAACAATGGCATCTACGCTGGCGAGTACACCAATGCTATCACAGGCGAGAAGGTGCTGCTGCCCGTACATTTCGAGCAGGATATTGAGCCGTGGGGCTATACCTTATTATATAAATAGAGATGAAACGTATATTAACCATCATTTTGGTGCTTATCTTCTGCCATACGGCCGAGGCGCGTTCGTATGGTGTGGAGGATATCCCCAATGTGCAGTTGTCGAATCGTTATAACTTCACATCCAATCCCGATGGAATACTCTCGGCTGCAGCTGTTGCCAAGATTGACTCTATATGTTACGACCTGCGTCATCGCGGCATAGCGCAGACGGCAGTTGTGGCCGTCGATGAGATTTCAACGGACGATGTTTTTGAGTTTGCCTACGAGCTATTCTCAAAGTGGGGCGTTGGAAGCAAGAGCAATAGCGGTATCGGTATTTTATTGGTTGAGTCGGCACGCGAAATTAGATTCGTTACGGGCTACGGTATTGAGGGCGTACTGCCCGACGCTATATGCAAACGCATACAGACACAATATATGCTACCCTACTTCCGCAATGGAGATTATAGTAGCGGTATGGTCGCAGGCTTGGAGGCTATTCGTGCTGTGCTGAACGGCAGCGAGCTGGACGCAGGCGGCAATGACGACTACGTAGGTGAGGATGATGACGAGGCAGCGTGGGCATTGGCAGGATTCTTCATCATTATGATTATCGGTTCGATGATTATCGTAGTTATTGCCGACCGCAAATCACGCACCTGCCCCGAGTGCAAACAAATCGCTCTGCAAAAGGACTCTACCCGACTGCTAAGTCGCAACTTCGGGGCCTCAACCTATGAGGATACATACATCTGTGCGAAGTGCGGGACAATCGTCAAGCGCAAACGTCAGGACTACGACTCCACGCACAACAATCGCCGAGGTGGCGGTGGCCCGATAATTATGGGCGGAGGCGGCTTTGGTCGCGGAGGCGGCTCATTCGGTGGCGGATGGGGCGGCGGCTCGTTTGGTGGCGGCGGCGCAGGCTCACGATGGTAACAGGGAAGAATTCAAAATTCAAAATTCAAAATTCAAAATTTAGAATAACAATAAAAATTAATAAGACTATGAAAAAATTACTTTTGATGGCCGTTGTTGCCATATTCTCATTAACCTCTTGCTCGACCTACAACAATATGGTCACAATGGAGGAGTCAGTTAAGAGTGCTTGGTCAAACGTGGAGACTCAGTATCAGCGTCGCGCCGACCTTATTCCCAATCTTGTTTCAACAGTTAAGGGCTACGCTTCACACGAGGAGTCAACCCTGACAGCCGTAATTGATGCCCGCTCGAAGGCGACATCGGTAAACATCTCAATGGATGAGCTTACACCCGAGAAGCTGGCAGAGTATCAAAAGGCTCAGTCGGCTGTAACATCAGCACTCGGTCGTTTGATTGCCGTATCGGAGAACTATCCCGACTTGAAGGCCAACCAGAATTTCCTGGAGTTGCAGGCACAGCTGGAGGGTACAGAGAATCGTATCACCGTTGCTCGCAAGGCATTTAACGATGCAACAAATGCCTATAACGTGCAGGTGAGAAAATTCCCCGCAAACATCGTTGCGATGATTTTTGGATTCGACCAGAAGCCATACTTCGAGGCTGATGAGAGCGCCTCGCAAGCTCCAAAGGTTGAGTTTTAGTTTAATGCACCCCAAAAACGGGGTGCATTTTTTTCATATCTGAGAAATAATTTCTAAATTTGGTAAACCTTAAAAACTCAAACCTATGGCAGAGAATAAATTATTTCAAGAAAAGACCTCACGTCGCACATTTCTGAAGCAGTCGGCAACAGCTTTGGCTATGGCTACGATACTTCCCTCGGCATTCTCTTGTTCGAAGAAGGATGAGCACGACTGCTCGAAGTGTACCGCATCGGTATGCTCGAAGTTCAACGGAGTACAGATTGGCGCAATCACATATAGCTGGCGTTCGATGCCGGCCAAAGACCTCGACACAATCATCGCCTACTGCAAGGAGGCAAACCTCAGCTCACTGGAGTTGATGGGTGGCGACCTTGAGATGGTGCTGGGCGTACCTGAGAATCCTACAAATCGCATTATGGCCGAACTGCGTGCCAAGATGACTCCTCCCAAAGCGGGCGAGCGACCCAAGCGACCCGAGTTTACCGATGAGCAGAAGGCCGAGATTGAGCAGTATAGCAAGGACCTCAAGGCTTGGCGTGTAGGTATGGATATGGCAAAGGTGGAGGCTGTGCGCAAGAAGTTCAACGACGCAGGCATCAACATACATATCGTTAAGTTCTCACCCTCGGGATGGTCTGACGAGGAGATTGACTACGCATTTAAGACCGCCAAAGCTATGGGAGCAAAAGCCGTAACGCAGGAGATTGACCTTAAGGCTGCACAGCGTCTGGCTCCATTTGCTGAGAAGCACGATATGTATATCGCCTTCCACAACCATATGCAGTACGCCGAGGAGGGATTCAGCTGTGACCCCATCTTGGCAGTATCGCCCGCCGTTATGCTTAACTTCGATACGGGACACTACTTCGGCTCGACGGGTAACCACCCCTGCGACTTTATCAAGAAGTATCACGAACGCATATACAGCATCCACCTCAAGGATAAGACTGGCCCCACAACCACCCCTGCAAATGCAAATCAGGTATGGGGTCAGGGTGAGACGCCTATCAAGGATATCCTGACACTGCTCAAGCAGGAGAAGTGGCCCATTTATTGTGACATCGAGCTTGAGTACGACATCAAGCCGTGGTCAAATGCCGTTAAGGAGTTGGGCGTATGCGTACGTCACGCACGCGAGATTTTGTTATAATTAACCATAAAGCGCCCCTACCAAAACGTAGGGGCGTTTACTGATAATATGAAAAAAGTTCGTTTCGGTGTTGTCGGCACCAATTTTATTACCGATTGGGTTATTGCTGGAGCAAGGGAGGATGAGCGTTTTGAACTTGCGGCCGTATGCTCACGCACGCAAGAACGCGGAGAGGAGTTTGCTGCCAAGCACAATATTCCCCACGTCTTCACCTCTCTCGAGGAGATGGCCTCAAGCGACAAGGTGGATGCCATATATATCGCATCACCAAACTATATGCACTCGCAGCAGAGTATTCTCTGTATGAGCCACGGCAAGCACGTATTATGCGAAAAACCCATAGCATCCAATGCTCGCGAGGCTGCGGAGATGATTGCCGCATCGAAAAAGTATGGCGTAGCACTTATGGAGGCGATGAAAAGCACACTCAGCCCCAACTTCCGCGCCGTAAAGGATAACCTGCACCGCATCGGAACGCCCCGCCGTTACTTCGCATCGTTCTGCCAATACTCTTCGCGCTATGATAAGTTCAAGGAGGGGGTTGTGCTGAACGCTTTTCGTCCCGAGCTATCGAATGGCGCGATGATGGATATCGGAGTCTATACCGTATATCCATTGGTTGCACTCTTCGGCCGTCCGAAGTCGATATCGGCTCAAGGTGTTGTTCTATCGAGCGGAGCCGACGGGCAGGGCGCAGTAAATATGCAATACGAGGGAATGAATGCCACCGTCCTATACTCGAAGATAGCCAACTCGCAACTACCCGCTGAGATTGAGGGTGAGGATGGCAATATTCTCATCGACCGCATACAGACTCCCGTGGACGTACGCTTCTATGCGCGTCAGGCACCCGCCTCAGGTCACGAAAAGCGTGTTGAAGGCGAGCCCATAAGCCAGGCTGACAACCACAACGAGTACTATTACGAGATTGCCGAGTTTATCGATATGGTTCTCGCAGGCCGCGCAGAATCTCAAATCAACAGCCACGACACGTCGCTGGCCACGATGGAGATTATTGACGAGGTACGTCGTCAGCTGGGTGTTCGTTATCCCGCGGATGAGGTGTAATCGCATCTCCCACCTTTATACTATTAGCCACGTTCTCCCGATGGAGTAGCGTGGCTATTATATTATCCAGCGAATATTTACCTGCGCCCATTGCAAAGAGCACGACAAAAACTACAAGATATATAAACGCCAACTCTTTAGCAGCAAAAGGCTGGCCACGATGCACCACGACGAAGGCTACACACATCGAAAAAATCATTGGGATAAGCGCCAAGCGATAGAATGCACCAAATATCACGCCCACCGAGCAGAAGACCTCCACAAAAATAATCATATACAATGAGAATCGGCTACCCAACCCCAACGGATTGGGGAAAGTTGCCACCAATGATTCAAAGTTTGACATCTTCGTCAATCCGTGCCACATCAGCAGGACGCCAAACAACAATCTTAAAATCAGCAACAACACCGACTCTGGCGTAGAAAAATTCTTTAGAGGGAACAAAAACTGCAACATACGACAACTTTTTCTTTCGTCAATGCAATTTCCATACCCGCGCACGCCACCATAAACAAAAAAAAGACGACCTCCCATACGGAAAGTCGCCTCAATCTGCGCGCTCCTCAAGGAGCAGCAGGCTATTTCACTGCGTTAACAATTGCCTCGAATGCCTTGGGCTCGTTCATTGCCAAGTCTGCCATAACCTTACGGTTAAGAGCGATACCCTTAGCGTTAACCTTACCCATAAACTCTGAATAAGTCATACCATAAGCGCGAACTGCAGCGTTGATACGTGTAATCCACAATGAGCGGTATGTTCTCTTTTTAATCTGACGGTGTGCATAAGCATACTGCAGACCCTTCTCGACAGTATTTTTCGCAACTGTCCAAACGTTTCCCCTTGAACCAAAGTTACCCTTGGCAAGCTTCAAAACCTTCTTTCTTCTTGCGCGTGACGCAACAGCGTTGACTGAACGTGGCATAGTAAAATAAGTTTTTGATGGAACTCATAGCGGTGAGTTTCTCTCTCACTCTTTAGGGCTATTTTGTCCCGATTGTTAATAAAAAATTGTTTTGGCGAATCGAGGTTAATTATTTAACCAACAGATTCTTGATCTTAGCCTCATCGGCTGCAGATACTGTTGAAGAGTAACAAAGGTTACGCTTCTGCTTCTTAGTCTTTTTTGTCAGGATGTGACTATGATAAGCGTGCTTGCGCTTGATCTTACCTGTGCCGGTGAAAGTAAAACGTTTCTTTGCAGCGGCATTTGTTTTCATTTTTGGCATTTTCGTAAAATTGTTAATTAGTTAAACATAGCGCGCAAAGATACGTTTTTTTTCTCAAATAACATACATTAACTACAATTTTATTTTAGATTAAATTAAAAAGCCAACACTAATTTATAGTATCAGCTTTTATAATATCAAATGTATAGGTCATTATTCCAATCAGCCTATATCTATTTTATTTCTCCGTAATATATAGGAATGCTAAAACATAAGCTATTATTGTTATAATTATAAATAAATGTTTGGGATTAAATATCCATTTTAATATTTCCCATGATACTGTACCAACAAACTTTATTAAAGCGGTAAACCAATCATCAGGTTGTTTCTTTCTACAATATGGGCAAATACTTGCCCCTGCAGGAATCTTCATTCCACAATAAAGACATGACTTCATAGTAACTTTAATTTGACATTTTTACTCATTAGGAATCGTTTCCTTCGTTTGTTTTCTTATTTGGCGCTCTTCTTTGCGTTTTTGTCGTTTTTCTTTTCGTAAATCTTTTTTTGATATAGAATCATTTACCTCAGCAACCATCTCAGGGGCACTTGTATTACCTTGAGTTACTTCAATTTGTTCATCATTTTGATGTAGACTCTTTTCTGCATTACGCAACTCTCTTTCTATTTTCTTTTGCTCGTGCTTATGTTGTCCTATATCCTCATTAATTAACTCTTCTTTTTCTTTTAATGTACTATCTCCATTTTCGTGTTTATCATCAGTATTTTCAAGATAATTTTGATTCGTAAATTGAGATTCAATAGAAGAAGTCCCAATGGTAATCTCTTCTATTTTATTATTGTTATATACATCATCATCTGAATCACCACCTATCCAAGCTCCAATAATTATCATTACGACTATACCCAATACAATAGAACAGTATCCTCCAGAGCTACTAGGTTGTTCACTTTTACAATACGGACAAATCTTTGCAGATGTAGGAATAGGCATTCCGCAATTGGCACATTCCTTAAATTCTTTTTCCATAATAAACTATATTTACATTAAACTCATAGGCATAAAAAAAGTGGACTAAATCCGTTATTTGCCTATTGAGGTCTTGGACTACCTGTAGCACAAATAATGAATAAAGCCCACGTGCAGAAACAGCAACGTGAGCGCCAAACTTTATTCATTGTGCTACATAAATTGAAAGTGTCCAAGTTCCAATAGGCACGAATAAAAGCTAACGCTTTATATCAAATATGTTATAAAAATTTTATTTTTCTATATTCAAAAATATTTTAAGGGTTATACATATAGCAAATATAATGATTTTTACTGACATCACACACTATTTCTCAAATAATTTTGAATTTTGAATTTTGAATTTTGAATTTTCGTTATCTTTGTCATATGATAAAGGCTAATAACATACATAAGAGTTTCGGTACGCTCGAGGTACTGAAGGGCGTATCACTTGAGGTGAAACGCTCGGAGGTGGTGTCAATCGTCGGGCAGAGCGGCGCAGGAAAGACTACGCTGCTGCAGATTCTCGGCACGCTCTCGGCAATGGACAGCGGCTCGCTACGTATTGATGGGCAGAACATTGGAGGTATGAACGATAATCAGTTATCGGATTTCCGCAACCGACATATAGGCTTTGTTTTCCAGTTCCACCATCTGTTGCCTGAGTTTACAGCTCTGGAGAATGTTATGATGCCCGCGCTTATCGCCGGCCGCAGCAGGCAGGAGGCTGAGAAGGAGGCGTTGAATCTTTTGAAGATGATGAATCTTACGGAACGTACTACGCACAAGCCCAGCGCATTGTCGGGCGGTGAGCAACAACGCGTAGCCATCGCACGAGCCATTGTCAACCACCCCGCCCTACTGCTGGCCGATGAGCCGTCGGGAAACCTCGACACAAAGAATCGCGACGAGATACATTCACTCTTTTTCCGTCTGCGCGACGAGCTGGGTCAAACAACCGTTATCGTTACGCACGACGATGGTTTGGCTTCGATGGCCGACCGCAAGATTACGATGCGTGACGGCATAATACTATAAAGCAATGGAGAGAGAAGAGTTACGCGACCTGCTTGAGCATCTGCACGATAAGTATAATCGTCAGGAGTTTATCGAGCCCGACCCTATAAGTATTCCCCACTCATTCAGCGACCGCCACGACCGCGAGATTTCGGGATTCCTAGCCGCCGCCATAGCGTGGGGTAATCGCAAGGCAATCGTGAAGAGCGCCCGCCGAATGATGACTTATATGGACAACGCCCCTGCCGACTTTGTTCGCAACGCCTCGGCAAAGGAGCTTGAACATTTGCAATCGTACGTTCATCGCACCTTTAACGGGCAAGATTTTACCGATTTTGTACTCTGTATGCGTCATATCGTTGAACAATATGGCGGTATCGGCGAGTTCTTCGAGAGCCGTTATGAGGCTACGCAGGATATAGCAAAGGTGTTATCAGATTTCCGTCGTGAGTTTTTCCACCAGGAGCATAATCCACACTGCGAGAAGCACTTATCGTCAATAGACAAGGGAGCTGCTTGCAAGCGTCTGAATATGTATCTGCGCTGGTTTGTTCGCCACGATGAGCGAGGAGTGGATTTTGGGTTGTGGCGCAAGATTCCTATGTCGGCACTATATCTCCCCCTCGACCTACATACGGGCAATATGGGCCGCGCGCTGGGGCTGCTCAACCGCAAGCAAAACGACTGGAAGGCTACGGCCGAGATTACGGCTGCTCTGCGTGAGTTCGACGCGGAGGACCCTGTGCGATACGACTACTCGCTCTTCGGTGCGGGTATAGATGGATTCCTTAAGGTGTAAATATGCGAGGCAAAGGGTTTACATTCAAGCAATTCCATATCGACCACAGTCGCTGTGCAATGAAAGTTGGCACGGATGGTACCCTGCTCGGTGCGTGGGCTACGTTGCCTGCCAATGGCCGTATTCTTGACATCGGAACAGGAACGGGACTTATCGCCATAATGGCCGCGCAGCGCACTTCGGAGGCAAAAATTACCGCAATAGATATTGATGAAGAATGCGTTTTGCAGGCGCAAGAGAATGTCGCGGCCTCGCCGTGGCCTAACCGCATAGAGGTTATACTCAGCGCATTACAGGAGTTTGATACGCCCGAAAAATTCGACGTCATTATTTCCAATCCTCCCTACTTTATTGACTCGCAACTATCGCCCGATGCGGCCCGTTGTACGGCTCGCCACACGACAACTCTGCCGTTTAACGAGTTGGTTACGGGCGTTAGACGATTGCTTGCCGACGGAGGACATTTCTCTCTCATCCTTCCACCCGCGGAGATGGAGCGGTTTCGGTCGGCAGCCCGAGGCGTAATGTTCGTTGTTCGTGAGTGCTACGTATGGTCCACCCCAACAAGCGGTGTAAGACGCATTATGGCTGAGTTTCAGGCTGAGCCGCCCACAGAGCTTACGGCAGCGGAGAAGATTATAATCGAGGAGAAGGGCCGTCACGAATACAGCGAGGAATATCGCACTCTGACACGTGATTTTTACCTTAAATTTTGATATATTCGCACAAATAAATTATTTTTGTCAAATATTGATATAAAATATTTCGCTATGAAACGAATCATTTCAATTTTAGCATTGGCTGTAATGGTATGCACCGCTGCATCAGCTCAGAATAACATCTACCGCGCCGTGGTAGGTCCTCATCAGGCTGCGGATGGCAGCATCGTTGTAGCCGACCCCTCAACAACTATTGTTGTTGACCTCACAATCGAGAAGGAGCAGACTATCGTTGGCCCTTATGCCCGTTATGCACAGAAATATTTGGATGTACGTGGCTCATTGGTAGATAAGACAACATACTCGGTGAAGGGTGCTGCGCTATCGGTTATGGCGTGCGACGGAATCGTTAAGAGTGGCGCAACAGCCCCTGCAACAACGACCGTAGAGTCATATATGAACCCTACAACGGAGTTTCCTAAGGTTCTTCCCGACCGCTTGAGTATGTCGCCTGTAACCATTGAGAATGCTGCGGCACAAGCTGCACAGGCGATATTCACCCTGCGCAAGAAGCGTATGGAGTTGATTACCGGCGACGCTGGAGAGAATGTATTCGGCGGCGGTCTGAAGGATGCACTTGAGGCTTTGGAGGCACAGGAGCAGGCATATCTGGAGTTGTTCCTCGGCAAGAAGGTTACGACCACATACACCGAGCGCGTACTCGTACCTATGACTGGCGAGGAGAGCTACGTGGTGGCGAAATTATCCTCTTCAGCAGGCTTAGAGCCCGCATCGGCAGCTAACGGTACAGAGATTAAGCTCACGGTCAAGGGTTCGGGCGTAGCTCCGCGACTCAACTCTATCCCAGAGGTTGACCCCAAGGACAAGACTGCGATTATGGTGCGTCTGGCTGCAAATGCGGCGTGCAGCGTAAGCGTTGGCGAGAAGGTTGTCGGCTCGGCAGTATTGCCCGTATTTGAGTTAGGTCGTACGGCATACATTGCAAACACAATTATCAAGCGATAAAAACAAAACCACAAAATAAGGGCTGTCCGCAAGACAGCCTATTTTTTACTATGGCAAACAACACCTCACAAATGATAGCCCTTCTGGGTGCAATGCGTAAGCAGATGAATGGCGCTGTGGCCGATGCTATGTATTATTACGGAGCTGATTATGGTCTCAACTATGGCGTAAGTCTTCCTACCGTACGACAAATTGCACGCGAGCAGGAGAAGGACCACGCACTGGCGTTATACCTATACAAGCAGCAGGTGCGCGAATTGCGCCTTGCCGCACTCCATATTGCTCAAGCGGAGGCTATCACGATGGAGGAACTACCCACGTGGGCCGAGGGGGTGATAAATTCGGAGATAGCCGAGGAGATGGCCTTCGCCCTATTGCCTCACACAACAATCATATCGGATATATTCGCCGCCTGGAGCGAGAGCGACAATGAATTTCTGGTGTATGCTACACTGATGGCCGCGGCAAGAAGCGAGTTGGCTCGAGATACGAACATAGTAAATGCAACCCCGAATATTCTATCACGATTCTCAGCTTCGCGCATCATAGCACAGGGTGTCGTGGCTCTGCTTGCTGCGGCGTATGACTGCGATGCAGAGGCCCGAAAAGCTGTTGCTGAAGTGATAGAGGGGTTAGAGGAGTCGCCTGCTGCTGATTACGTGAAGGAGGAGATGAGCTGGCGTATGGAGTTTTAATAGACCTCCACCCTATCGTAGCGGCGAATAATATCCACTAACGTTTCAAGCGTAACCATTCCGCTATTGCGCCACAACATACGCCCTCGACGGAAGAACATCAGCGTAGGAACAGACATCACGCGGAAGTGCTGCACCAGTCCAACACTTTCGTATTGGTCCACATCCACACGCAACACATCAACCGAACTCCCAAATTGCTGCTCTATGGCATCGAGTATAGGGTGCATCGCCTTGCACGGGCCACACCACGTAGCATAGAAATCGACCAGCACCAAGCGGTTACGTGCCGTAAGAGAGTTTAATTCATTAATAGTCATACGAAAAAAATAAGGTTGTCCAACATATTGGACAACCTTATACAAATCTCGCGCCACGATTAAAACTCCTCACAGAATAATGCTCGTGGCAACTCTCCTATATTATTGATATAGACAACCTCAATTCCCTTAGGCATCTTTACCCCTTTACGCAGGAATCCCGACACTACAATACGACGAAAACCCAATCGTGCCGCCTCGCTCACGCGCTGCTCGGTACGTGGAGCAGGTCGCACCTCGCCCGAAAGACCAATCTCGCCAGCACAGCAGACACCATCGGCTATGGGGCGGTCGTAATATGACGATATAACGGCCGACACAATCGCCAAATCCAATCCCGGGTCGGCCACGCGAAAACCGCCTGCAAAGTTCAAAAAGACATCCTTCTGGAACATCTTCATCCCCACACGCTTCTCCAGCACAGCCAACAACATACCCATACGGCGTGGGTCGTAGCCCGTAGCATTTCGTTGCGGTGTACCATACGCAGCATTGCTCACCAAGGCCTGCACCTCGATAAGATATGGACGAATACCATCCACTGAAGCACCTACGGCAATACCGCTCAGCGGCTCCTCATAGTGCGAGAGAAGTATCTCCGAAGGATTCTCCACAGCACGCAGGCCATTGTCCAACATCTCGAAAACACCTATCTCGAACGTCGCACCGAAACGATTCTTTATTCCGCGCAGGATACGATATATATTATTTCCATCGCCCTCGAACTGCAACACAACATCCACGATATGCTCCAGAATCTTCGGGCCAGCGATAGTTCCATCCTTGGTTATATGACCAATGATAAATATTGACGTTCCCGTAGTCTTGGCATACTTCAGCAGTGCTGCGGCGCACTCGCGTATCTGCGACACGCTGCCAGCCGAAGAGTCAACCGTATCGGTAAAGATGGTCTGTATAGAGTCAATCACCACAACATCGGGGCGGTACTCGTTCATCTGCGTAAGGATATTCTCGAGCGATGTCTCGGAGTAGATATAACACTCCTCATTACCTATACCCAAACGCTCGGCACGCATACCAATCTGCTCGGCAGACTCCTCACCCGACACGTAGAGAGTCTTAAGCGAGTGGTTAGTGAGTGCTATCTGGAGACTCAGGGTTGACTTACCGATACCCGGCTCGCCACCCAACAGCACCAATGAGCCTGGCACCAGGCCTCCGCCCAACACACGGTTCACCTCGGCATTATGCAAATCCAGACGCTTGTGCGACGAGCGCTCTATCTCGCTGACACGCTGCGGCGGAGTGGTTGTAGCAGCTGCCGCCACGGCAACAGACGAGGAGCTGCTCTTGGCAATAATCTCCTCCGTAAAGGTGTTCCACTCGCCACACGAGGGGCAGCGGCCCAACCATTTGGGAGCCTCAAAACCGCACTCGCGGCAGAAATATGCCTTCTTTACTTTAGCCATTTTACTTTGTAAACAAACGATATATATCGTTTCCGTTAGCGTAAATCAACAACGCAAAGAGGATTGCAAAACCGACGTACTGCATCACCTCCAAAAACTTATCGCTCGGCTTACGGCCCGTTATCATCTCCCACAGGGTGAAGAGAGCGTGACCGCCATCCAATCCCGGAATGGGAAGGATATTCATCACAGCAAGAATCACAGACAAGAATGCCGTCATAGTCCAGAAACGCAACCAATCCCACTCCGAGGGGAAGATATTACCGATAGCGATAAAGCCGCCCAACTCCTCGTACATCTTGGTCTTGGGCTGAAAAATAAGTTTCAACTGCTGCCAATATTCAGCCACGGTATCAAATGCCAAGCCTACACCCGCAGGAATAGCCTCAAAGAAGGTGAAGGTACGTGTACGCGGCTGGAAGAGATCGCCCTTAAACATTACGCCAATCTTACCCTCTGCATTAATGGGTACATTCAGCTCGTTTGCCACGCCACCACGCATAACGGTGAGAGCCACAGTATCGCTCTTATGCTGCTGCAACAGCTCGGTTATCTCCTGCGCACCTATTGCCTTCTCGCCATTCAAGGCCACAACCTGGTCGCCAACCTTTAGGCCCGACTCAATAGCCGAAGGTGAGGCCAAAGAGTCAATAAAGAAGGGCATACGCAACAGATACAAATCCTCATACTCACGGTTACGGCGCATCTCAAGCAGCTGCTCGAAGGGAATAGTGAAGGCTACCTGCTCACCATCGCGGTCAACGACAACGTGGCGGTCCTCCTTGGTAAGCAACAGCTTTGAGCGCACCTCGTTGATATCATCTATCGCCTCGCCATCTATTGATACGAACTTATCGCCATCGCGGAAGCCCATACGCTCAGCCGACTCGTTAAAGACATAACCCCACTTCACATCCTCATTAGCCATATATGACTCGCCATAGACGTAGCGGATACCGGTGTAAATCATCATTGCCATCAGGATGTTCATCACAACACCTGCAATCATCACCATAAAACGCTGCCACGCAGGCTTTGCGCGGAACTCATAGGGCTGCACGGGGGCCTGCATCTGCTCAAGGTCCATACTCTCGTCAATCATTCCGGCAATCTTCACATAGCCACCCAGCGGCAACCAGCCTACACCATACTCAGTATCGCCACGCTTCCACTTGAAGAGCGAGAACCAGGGGTCAAAGAATATATAAAACTTCTCGACACGAATCTTGAAAACTCGCGCCATAATAAAATGTCCGAACTCGTGAATCGCCACAAGGAGCGACAAACTCATAAAAAATTGCAGTACTTTAATCAGAATTTCCATTATAACTATTTGTTTTATTTCAACTTAAGATACTCAGCCGCCAATGCACGCGACTCCTCATTCAACGCCTCATAATCCTTCAGCGTAGGATGTTCCACAAATCTTGCTTTGCTTAGAGCATACTCTATCGAGGCTGTAATATCGGTAAAACGGCACTTACCAGCCAAGAAAGCTGCCACAGCCACCTCATTTGAGCCATTCATAACGCAGGCAGCCGTACCGCCACGTCGCATACAATCGTAAGCGATATCGAGGGCGGGATACTTCACCCTATCGGGCTCGGCAAAAGTCAGAGTAGGGTGTGCCAGGAAATCGAATCGCTCCTGCGGGCGTGAAGCACGATGCGGGAACATAAGTGCGTAGCTGATAGGCATATGCATATCTGGCGTACCGAGTTGCGCCTTGATAGCTCCATCCTCAAACTCAACCATCGAGTGAACTATCGACTGCGGATGAATAAGCACAGATATCTTATCTGCGCCAACACCAAAGAGCCAATGCGCCTCGATAACCTCAAAGCCCTTATTTACGAGCGTAGCCGAGTCTATGGTAATCTTTGCACCCATCGACCACTGCGGATGCTTCAGTGCGCGTTCGGGCGTAACCGAAGACAACTCCGCCATTGGCACATCGCGCAGAGCGCCTCCACTACAAGTCACAATCAAGCGACGAATTGGCGACTGCTCGCCCGCAAGGCACTGGAAGATAGCTGAATGCTCGGAGTCAATGGGCAGGATAGGCACCTGCTTCTCAACGGCCATACGCATAACCAAATCACCACCCACGACAAGCGTCTCCTTATTGGCCAGAGCAATCTTCTTGCCCGCCTCAATCGCAGCAACAGTCGGGTGCAGGCCTGCATAACCGACCAAAGCGTTCACCACAACATCTACGGTAGATTGTTGCACTACCTGACAGATGGCGTCACTACCCGTATAGACCTTTATTGGATATGGCTCAAGCGCCTGCTTGAGCTGTTCATATTTTGTCTCATCACCAATAACCACACTATCAACATCAAACTCTATGGCCTGACGCGCAAGCAGTTCCCAATTACGGCCTGCCACAAGCGAGGTCACCTCAAACAAATCGGGATTCTCAGCCACGATATCGAGCGTCTGCACTCCAATGGAGCCCGTAGAGCCGAGAATTGACAATCGTTGTTTCATTAAAATCAATCTTCTGAGTTAGAATACAATATACGCTTCAGGATCAACCGCCTTACCCTCGTTCCAAATCTCCACCTCCACAATGGGATTGGTGCGGTCACCCACCGACGGCATAGCATTATAGCCTATCACCTGACGGCTCTTGACGCTCTGTCCCTTCGATACAAGCACCTGCGAGAGATTACGGTATATCGACACGAAGCCATTGAAATGCTGTACCATAACAACAGAGCCCTTCTCGCCCAGTGTAGCCACATCCACAACGACACCATCATCAATCGAGGTCACGGGGGCGTTGGGTGCCGCCTGAATACCCACACCAAGATGGTTATCCTCGCGTGAGAAGTGGCGCGTAATGATTCCCTCAGCTGGAGCTGCGAAAATCAACTTACCACCCTGCTGGCGGCTCTGAAGTGTACGAGCCAGCGAATAATCGCCATCACCCTCCATCTGCGCACGCAGCAACGAATCAAACTGCGAAGGCGGAACAAGGGTCTTGTCCAGCTTAACTGTATCGCCATCGCTCAGCGGAGTACGCACAACGGGGGTACGTCCCTCCAGAATCATTGCGATATTCTCGTTATAGGTAAGCATATCGTTCATACGACGCTCCAACGAGTCAAGGCGCATAACATTCTGCACCAATTCATCGTGGGTCTTCTCAGCTGCCGTACGATATCCGGGGAAGATATCAAGCACAGGCGTATAGGCAACCAGCACGAGCACCAACAGAAACAAAACTAGGCAAAACGCCACCACGCTACCCAACAATCCTGCGGGCGTGATGTGCAGACTCCACTCCTCCTCGTGGCGAACGGGGTCACTCATACTGAAACGCATCTTGCGAAACAGATTCTTCGTTTTAAGTTTCCAGTTTTTCATACTTTCGGTTGCTATAATCGAACAAAGATACTCAAAAAAGGGCAAACCCTCTGCCATTGGAGTGTTTTTTTTAACTCTCACACTGCAATAGGCGCCCTATTGGTGACAAAACGTGCTATAATAGAGGATTATTTTACGGAAGATGAGCTATAATCCATTATTATTTGTTAAATTTGCATAATTACAAATTTCAAAAATTATTCAATAATGGTAAAACCTACATTACTTGTTTTGGCTGCTGGTATGGGTTCTCGATACGGAGCCTTGAAACAGATGGACGGAGTAGGCCCCAACAATGAGGCTATCATCGATTATTCTATTTATGATGCTATTCGCGCAGGTTTCGGCAAGGTGGTATTCGTTATTCGCCACTCGTTTGCAGATGCCTTCACTGCGGTATTTAACAAGGAGCGTTTTGGTGGTAAGATAGATGTTGAAATCGTTTATCAGGAGCTCGACTACCTACCCGAAGGATTCTCGCTGCCCGAGGGTCGTGAAAAGCCCTGGGGTACAAACCACGCCCTGCTGATGGCCAAGGATGTAATCAAGGAGCCCTTTGCCGTAATCAATGCAGACGACTTCTATGGTGCTGATGCATACAAGGTTATCGGAGAGTATTTGAGCAAACTGGGTGAGGAGTCTAACCACTACTGTATGGTAGGCTATGAGGTAAACAAGACTCTCTCGGAGAACGGTACCGTATCGCGTGGCGTATGCTCTATTGACAATAACGGCTTCCTGACATCAATCGTCGAGCGCACAAAGATTGAGCGCAACGCCGAGGGCACAATCGTATTCCACGACCTGGGCGAGGATGAGGCCTTGGAGGAGAATACCCCCGTATCGATGAACTTGTTCGGCTTCACACCCGACTATTTCACATACTCGGAGGAGTATTTCAAGGGCTTCCTTGCAGACCCCGCTACGCAGGCAAACCTCAAGGCCGAGTTCTTCATTCCGTTGATGGTTAACGAGTTGGTTGGCAAGGGGACATCTAAGCTGAAGGTTCTCTCTACCACAGCCGATTGGTTTGGTGTAACATATCAGGCCGACAAACCGCAGCTCGTAGCAAAGATTGAGGAGCTGATTGAGGCTGGCGTATATCCTCGTAACTTGTGGGGAAAATAGAATGACTCTTACATAAAAAAAGGTTGTCTAAACAGACAACCTTTTTTTATACTCCGTAAAAATATTTACCACTTCAACCGCCTCGCGCGTATCGTGTACTCGTAATATTGCAGCCCCCTGCCGTAGAGCCTCCCAATTCAGAGCCGTAGTACCATTCAACGACTCCGCAGGCGTCACGCCCAGCAGCTTATAAATCATCGACTTGCGCGACACACCAGCCAATACGGGATATCCCATTGCACAAAGGCGATTCAGGCCGCCCAGCAGCTCGTAATTCTGCTCTAATGTTTTGGCAAAGCCGAAGCCTGGGTCAAGAATTATCTTACTAACTCCACGAGAATGAAGCTCCGCAACCTTTTTCTCGAAATAACGGCACACCTCTTCAACTACGCCATTCGGATATTCCGTCAGTGATTGCATCGTCTGTGGCGTTCCGCGCATATGCATAGCAATATAGGGTAGATTATATTTGGCCACGACATCAATCATCTCATCGTCCAACTCCCCTGCCGATATATCGTTCACAATCACATCTCCAAACTCCTCAACAGCACGTCGCACCACCTCCGAGCGAAAGGTATCAACCGACACAAAAGCGTCTGCGGCCACATCCTTTATGCTTCGCAAGCCCTTGCGCACGCGCTCCCACTCCTCATCAACGGAGAGCTCCTTCGCCCCTGGGCGCGACGAATAACCGCCAACATCCAATATCGTAGCACCGCTTGCGATTGCCTCCCTCACACGTGAGGCTATGCTCTGCTCATCGACGGTACGGCTACCCTCAAAAAAGGAGTCATCCGTAACATTGATAATGGCCATCACCTGTGGCTGTGATAAGTCCAACTCTCTATCGCCTAGCCTCATAACAGTACATTTTATGCAGCTGCTCCACATCGCTCTCCAGATACTCCATACTTAGATTCACCAGCGTGCGCTTTGCTCGTCGGTGCAGTTCATCATCCCCCATCTGGTGCGAGATTCGCTTCAATATCGCCTCTCTGTCGGCCCCATCACGCTCCATTGTGCGACGCACACGCTCCTCCAGCGGAGCAAGAACAGCAAGCGTAGAGTCCACCTCATTCTCAAAGCCAGCCTCAAAGAGTATAGCACTCTCCAGCACGACATAAACACTACTCTGCTGCTCGGCCCACACGCGAAAATCCTCCCTAACGGCCGGGTGGACAATAGCATTAAGGCTCTCCAAAGCCTCCTCATTGCCAAATACACGGCTGGCAAGATAGCCCCTATTCAGCCCCTCGGCCGTATAGCACTCCTCACCAAAGGCCTTCACAAGTTCGTCACGCAGAACGTCACTCTCATTCATCAACGCCTTAGCACGAGCATCGGAGTCGTAAACAGAGACACCCCTATCAGCTAAAAGGTGGCAAACGGTGCTTTTTCCGCTACCGATACCACCCGTAATTCCAACTTTATATATCTTCGAGGTACTCATATTATACCTTATTATATTATTTCTTCTCGCCTGCGGTCTGCAAATCGGACATTCTTAACGGCGGCACATCGCCAACCGAGATGACCTTAATATCACTAACACGTACAGAGATAGCACTCTGGATAGACTGCGGGTCGATAATGATATTATCCACGACCGTGCCCGCTGCCACATCGACCTTGCTCTCGATGGTATATTTCAAATCATTCAAGGGAATCTTAATCTCCTTGTGCATATAGACTCTATAACCGAACAGGTTTGTTCCCTTACCCTCGATAACGCACGGCACACGCATACGCTCACCCTCGACATTCACCAACACGGAGTAGTCGGTGGTATAGGTATATTGCAACTTAAGAATATACCACATAATAAACGATGCGCACATCAACATTATGAAGGTTGGAGAGACATAGCTCTTCAACAATCGCCAAAAGGCACGAAGTTTATCCAAAGCATTACTCATAGCAATGCAAAGTTATAAAAAAAACAGGTTGCAACCATACGGCTGCAACCTATTTTCTCATATTTATGAATAAATATTACTTTGTCTTCTTATCCGAGCGACGAAGAATATCGAATGCGATAGGTGTTGCAACAAATACTGATGAATAAGTACCGATGATTACACCCAGCAATAGAGCGAAGACGAAACCACGCAAGTTCTCACCACCGAAAATGAAGATTGCAAGCAAGGTTACAAGTGTTGTACCTGATGTATTCATTGTACGTGACAATGTTGAACAGATAGCCTTGTTAATATTATCGCGGATATCACGCTTCGGATAGAGAGCGATATACTCACGGATACGGTCGAAGATAACCACTGTATCGTTGATAGAGTAACCGATGATGGTCAAGATAGCAGCGATAAATGCCTGGTTAACCTCCAAGTTGAAAGGCATAATGTGGTACAACATTGAGAAGATACCAATTACCAAGAACACGTTATGAGCAAGTGCAGCTGTTGCACCTGTTGCCCACTGCCAGTGCTTGAATCGGATAGTGATATAGATACCGATTGCGATAAGTGAGAACAGCACAGCATAGAATGCATTGAAGATCATATCCTTAGCAATAGCGGGACCAATCTTCTCTGAAGAGATGATACCGTTTACATCCTCCTGAGTACTTGTAAACTGCTCAAGAGTGATAGGATATGTATAGAAATCCTTCAATGCGTTGTAAATCAATGCATCTACCTCAGCAGTTGTCTCCTCTGAAGTATCGTCGTACTTATACTGAGTAATGATACGCATCTGATTCTCACCACCGTACTGCTTAACCTCAACAGATGACTTAGCTGCATCGTCGCTAACCAAAGCCTGATCCAAAGCTACGCGGATATCCTCAGCCGATACGTTCTGGTCGAAACGAACAACGTATGTACGACCACCAGTAAAGTCAACACCTGTATTCAAGCCCAAGACTGCCAATGAAATCAATGACAATACGATCAATGAGCCTGACAACATATATGACATCTTACGCTTAGCAATGAAGTCGAACTTAACGTTAGCCAACCAGTTCTCAGACCAAGAGCGAGAGAATGAGATTGAGCCCCACTTGTTCACAACCCACTCAAGCAACATACGGGTGATGAAGATTGCGCAGAATACAGAGGTCAAGATACCGATTACCAATGTTGTAGCGAAGCCCTGAACAGGACCGTTACCGAACACGAACAATACGATACCAGTGATGATTGTTGTCAACTGACCGTCGATGATAGCTGAGTATGCGTTAGAGAAACCATCCTTGATAGCCAGAGCCAAGCCCTTACCACCGCGCAACTCCTCCTTGATACGCTCGTAGATAATAACGTTAGCATCCACAGCCATACCCATTGTAAGTACGATACCTGCAATACCAGGCAAGGTCAATACAGAACCGAACGATACCAACACACCCATCAAAAGGAAGATGTTAAGCACCAATGCCAAGTCGGCCATCCAACCTGCGGTCTTGTAGAACAAGCCCATATAAATAAGTACGAGCAAGAATGCCAATACGAATGAAATCATACCTGCGTTGATAGACTCTGTACCGAGTGAAGGACCTACTACTGTATCCTGAATGATACGTGCGGGAGCGGGAACCTTACCTGACTTCAATACGTTAGCCAAGTCCTGAGCCTCCTGGATAGTAAAGTTACCTGTAATAACTGAGCTACCACCCTCAATCTTAGTCTGAACGTTGGGAGCTGAGTAAACATAACCATCCAAAACGATTGCGATAGGCTTACCGATGTTCTGGCCAGTAAGCTGAGCCCACTGTGAAGCACCGTTAGCGTTCATCATAAGGTTAACCTCTGCAGCAGAGCCGTTCTGTGAGTAGTTCTCCTGAGCTGTTGAAACGGCACCACCATCCATAGCGGGCTTACCATCAACCGAGCGAAGAGCGTACAAGCAGATACGGTTGTCGAACATAGGCTCACCCTTGATACCCCACATCAACTCAAGGTCAGCGGGCAAGAGGTTCTGAACCTCGGGACGAGCCAAGTATGCGTTGATTGCAGGCATATCAGCTGCAGTGGCAGCACCTACTACGCAGTTACCAGCGAATGAAGGATCGAGAAGTGCGAACAAGGGGTTGTTCTCGCGAGTGAAACCTGCAATGTTCTGCTCCTCAGTGGTAGCAGCCTCAGATACCTCAGCAGCCAAGCCCTCAGCCTTCTCTGCCTCAGCAGCGGGAGCAGCCTGCTCGCCTGTCTGCTTGATGAGCTGGTCAGCCTCAGCCAGGATAGGAAGAATCTCAGCAGCGTCGTATGTCACCCAGAACTCCAAAGATGCAGAACCCTGCAAGAGCTTACGTACACGCTCGGGCTCCTTAACACCCGGCAACTCAACCATAATACGGTTTGAGTTAGGCATACGCTGAATGTTGGGCTGAGTTACACCGAAGTGGTCGATACGGCTACGAAGGATATTGAACGAAGCAGCGATAGCAGCATCTGTCTCCTCACGCAATACCTTAACAACCTCATCGTCAGTTGAGTTAGGAGTGATATCCTTACGGTCGGGGCTAACGAAGATAGCTGCCAAAGGAGCGCCATTTGAAACCTCCTCATAAGCCTTAGCGAACTCGCCGATATAGTCATTTGTACCCGCCTTCAAAGCCTCGTTTGCGCGAGCCAAAGCCTCCACAAATGCGGGGTCGTTCTGGCTATCTCCAGCCAATGACTTAACCAAATCCTGAACCTCGATCTCGAGCATTACGTTCATACCGCCCTTAAGGTCCAAACCGAGGTTAACCTCCTTCTCCTTACACTCCTTGTAAGTGAAGTCCTTAAGACCCAAAAGACTGAAAACGGGCTGATTCTGGATTGAATCCAGATAATATGCCTCCATTGTTGCCTGCTCCTGCTCATCAAACGCAGCAGCGTACTCGGCAGCATCCTTCTCTACGCTTCGTGTAATGAACGAGAACGAGAGCTGATAAATGCACCCAATCACTAAAAGGATTGTGAATAATTTAAGTGCGCCTTTACTTTGCATTTTGTTAAAAATTTTTGTTTGTATTATAATTATCTTACGTTTTTTATCACGCACATTCGGATAAACCCCGAATTTTAGCACGCAAAGATAAGAAAAAAAAGTCTGAAAAGCGAATCCTTAAGACCGATTTTCAGACTTTTGCATTAATATTTAGGTATTTTCACCTTTTCACATAGCCAAATCCGCTATTCTTGCCCCATTTCTTGGGGCTGATGACTACTTCAGGGCTGGCAAAAGATACTTCCAGACCAAATTTATCTCGGCCTGCATATCTCCGATATTTGCCGTCATAGCGATAACAGCATTCTGGTCGGGCATAACGATGATATACTGCCCCGCAGCACCATCCGCGCGCACTGCATTATGGCGGCAACGCCACATCTGATAACCATAGCCCTGCAACCAGTCGCTATCCTTTGGCTTTACGGTCAGCTCCTCGCGGCGCACACCCGCAGGCAGAGATGCCACGTGAGAGCGTGTAGCCTCCGCAACCCACTCAGCAGGAATGATTTGCTTGCCGTTCCACTCACCCTTCTGCAAGATAAGCTGTCCCATCTTTGCAAGGTCCTCAGTCTTAAGGTATAAGCCCCAGCCACCAGTATTTATTCCAGCATTGCTCTCCAACCACGTAGCGCCCACGATTCCCAACGGACGGAACAGACGTGGATAGAGATAATCGATAATCTTCTCACCCGTAACCTTCTGAACAATAGCCGAAAGCATATACGTTCCGAGGGTATTGTACACGAAGAATGTACCAGGCTCGTGCACGATAGACGCTGCCAGCCACTCCTTAATCCAGTCAGCATCGGCATCCATATTTCGGCGGCTCGGCTCCACGTCGTGACCCGACGACATTGTAAGCAGGTGGCGCACCTCCAGTTTCTTGAGATTATCGCTCACCTCGGCGGGCAACTTATCAGGGAAGAACGAGATTACCTTGTCTGTCAGCTTGAGCTTACCCTCCGTAACGGCAAAGCCGACAGCCGTAGCCGTAAAAGTCTTACTTACAGAGTTTAGGACGTGGGGAGTACGCTCTTCCCCCTCTCCCATCCAATGCTCTTTCACAACCTTGCCATCCTTGACAATCATAATACTGTGCAGGTCCTGACCCGCATCAGCCACAGCCTTCAGATACTTTTCAAAGGCCTTGTCCATCTTTTCAGAGGCCTCGCCACGCGCCATAGATTTAGTAAGGTCGTTATAGCTGATAAGGTCGATATTTTTCTCCTTAAGAGCCTGCTTCACACGCTCGCTTGTAAAGAGATCGGTAACGCCCTGACGGTCAACGGCTACATTCTCATAACCGATATGGCCAACGGTCTGCATCTCCTCGTTATCCAACGCGGGATGGTCGAGGAACATATAGTTCTTGCCGGGCTCCAACTTATCCAACATCTTAAGGAAACTTGCCTCCTTTTCAGCCGACGTCTTGCTTGGGCCGCCATAACCCGTATGGTTCAACGCATACTTCTTGGCTGCCTCAGCGTGGTCAACGATGGGCAAATTATACTCCTCCGCTAAACGCTTCATCAACTCACCCACCTCGGATGCGAAACTGAGCGAGCCCATATGGCCAGAGATATGGCTCACGTGGGGGATATGCTTTAGTGCCATCTCAATCTGCGCACGTGCCTCACGCTCAATCTCTTCAAGATTCCACTTACTCTCGCGAATAGACTTACCCGGATATGCCTTATTGGGTGACATCATAGGCAGGAAATAGCCATCCTCATCCACAAGGCTCGGACAATGTGTCAGCGGACGCCACTTTATGTTGTCCCACTCGCTGGTAATGGTAAAGTGCAGACCCACATCCACGCCTGGATTCTCGCGCAACAAGCGGGCCGCCTCGGGAAACCACGCCGTCACGACCATCACCTCAATGCTGGTCTCAATACCATTTTTGTAGCCCTCCATACAGGCGATATTCGCCGCACGGAACGAACCCATATCGTCAGCACGAATAATCAATCGTGGATTACCCTGTTGCGCCCAAAGAGGCATTGTCAGAGCTGTGAACGCTGCACAGCATAGCAGATTCTTAAAATATCGTTTCATCGTCGTAAGTGTTTAGTAGTCATACAAAGCTAACAATTTATAGGCAGAAGGCCAAATTAACAAATAAAAAAAGTCCGAAAAGCGATTTTAAGGATTCGTTTTTCGGACCTTTACATTAATATTTAAGTATTTATCTTATTTTAGGGTCAACGATACTATTGATTTCGCAGGCAAAACCACCTCTACACTACCCTTTTTCGATGTAAAAGAGGTAAAATCTTCACACTTCACAACATCGGGGTTCTCAAAGGTGTTATGGGCGTTTATTGTACTGGCCGACAAAATAGAGCCTTTCACTCCATACTTTTTATCATCATCCAAAGTTATAGATACTCGGCATTCGTTCTCGACATCGACATTTGCAAGCGATATGGTGATTGTCCCATCTTCGGCACGCGATGCAGTAGCAGAAAGAAGTTCCACCTCACGATTATTCCTATCGCGCAACTTGGCTGATTCGAAGTGCAGAGGCAGATACTCTGCCCCCTGATGAGTAGCATACATACTGAAAATATAGTATGTAGGGGTTAAAACAATCTCATCATCTCGCGTCAGAATCATCGACTGCAGCACATTTATCATCTGCGCTATGTTAGTCATCTTTAAGCGATAAGTATATTTATGGAAGATATTGAACGACAATGCCGCAACCATAGCATCGCGCAGAGTATTCTGCTGATAGAGATGACCGCGAATCGTTCCAGGCTCCTGATTCCACCACGTGCCCCACTCGTCAAGCAATAAATCTATGCGGCGCGACGGGTCATAACGATCCATAATCTCACAATGACGCTTTATAACTGTCTCTACTTCTATGCACTTACCCATAGTTGCATACCAATCATCAACATTGAATTGAGTAGCAGAACCCTTATTGTCCCAATCCATAACGGCATAATAGTGCAACGACAGAGCGTGCATCCGATTTCCTACGCGACGCATAAGCACATCGGTCCAGTTATAATCGTAATCGCTTGCACCACAAGCAATTTTATAGAGGCGATTATCTCCATAATTATTACAGAATGTAGCATAGCGACGATACAAATCCGAATAATATTCAGGTGTCATATGACCACCGCAACCCCAGTTCTCGTTGCCAACGCCCAGATACTTTACCTTCCACGGCTCTTCACGTCCATTCTTACGGCGAAGATTCGCCATAGGGCTATCGGCATCAGAGGTCATATACTCAACCCACTTGGACATCTCCTCGACACTTCCACTACCTACATTGGCATTCACATAAGGCTCGCAACCTAACAACTCGCAAAAGTTAAGGAACTCGTGTGTACCAAAGCTATTGTCCTCAACCGTTCCACCCCAATTGTTATTCACCATCTTGGGACGCAACTCACGCGGACCAATACCATCCATCCAATGATATTCGTCTGCAAAACAACCACCAGGCCAACGCAACACAGGAATCTTAAGAGCCTTAAGAGCCTCAAGCACATCTACACGATAACCCTTCTCATTAGGAATCTCCGAATCTTCACCTACCCAGATTCCGCCATATATACAACGACCAAGATGCTCTGCAAACTGACCATAAATCTCACGGGGAATGATTTGGCCTTGTTGCGTAGAGTTGTGCAAAGCAATGCGCACAGATGTATTTTTCGGTATCTGACTCTGAGCTTGAGCCATAAGGGATGTAGCCATTACTACAGACACTAAAGTTAGTAGGATGTTTTTCATAAACTAATTATTTTTATATTTAAATGTCTATACAAAGCTAACAATTTATAGGCAGAAGGCCAAATAATAATAAACAAAAAAGTGGTTGCCCAACGGACAACCACTTTTACTTATCTTACGAGAAAGGATATAAAAATTCTATTCTCTATAAATGTTTATAATGTAGGCTATTTTGAGGATTGACGCCACTACGAGAAGCGGAGCATACTTGACGTGCGAGCATTCTCGGAGCAAGCAAGACGCCAAAAGAGCCACATTAGAGGCATTTATATTACTTTACCTCCTCAAACTCTACATCCTCAGGCTGCGCATTCTGCTGCTGACCAGCGTTAGCACCTGCATTCTGCTGTGCGCCACCCTGTGCCTGCTGCTGAGCCTGCTGTGCAGCATACAAATCCTGCGATGCAGCCTGCCAAGCGGCATTAAGCTCGTTGATAGCAGTGTCGATAGCTGCAACATCCTGATTCTTGTGAGCCTCCTTAAGCTTAGCGAGTGCGCCCTCGATAGCAGACTTCTTGTCAGCAGGAATCTTATCGCCATACTCCTTGAGCTGCTTCTCGGTAGCGAAGATATTTGAGTCGGCGGCATTTACCTTATCTACGCGCTCCTTCTCTGCCTTATCCTTCTCCTCGTTAGCCTTAGCCTCGTCACGCATACGCTGAATCTCCTGCTCAGTCAAACCAGATGAAGCCTCGATACGAATCTTCTGCTCCTTGCCTGTGCCCTTGTCCTTTGCCGATACGTTCAGGATACCGTTAGCGTCGATATCGAATGTTACCTCAATCTGGGGAACACCACGGGGAGCTGCGGGGATGCCGTCCAAGTGGAAACGACCGATAGACTTATTGTCGCGTGCCATAGGACGCTCACCCTGGCATACGTTAATCTCAACAGAAGGCTGGTTATCTGCCGCAGTAGAGAATACCTCGCTCTTGCGTGTGGGGATAGTTGTGTTAGCCTCGATAAGCTTCGTGAAGACACCGCCCAAAGTCTCGATACCGAGTGACAAGGGAGTTACATCCAACAAAAGTACATCCTTAACCTCACCGGTCAATACACCACCCTGAATAGCAGCACCGATAGCTACAACCTCGTCGGGATTTACTGACTTGTTGGGAGTCTTACCGAAGAACTTCTCTACAATCTGCTGGATAGCGGGGATACGAGTCGAGCCACCCACCAAGATAACCTCGTCGATATCGCTTGCTGAAAGGCCTGCGTCACGCAATGCAATGCGGCAAGGCTCGATAGTCTTCTGTACCAAGTGGTCGCACAACTGCTCGAACTTAGCACGTGTAAGCGACATCACCAAGTGCTGGGGAATACCATTTACGGGCATAATGTAGGGGAGGTTAATCTCCGTAGTTGTTGTTGAAGAGAGCTCAATCTTAGCCTTCTCAGCAGCCTCCTTCAAACGCTGCAACGCCATAGGGTCCTGACGGAGGTCAATACCGTGCTCAGCCTTGAATGCCTCTGCCATATAGTCAATCAACACGTGGTCGAAGTCGTCACCACCGAGGTGAGTATCACCATTTGTTGACTTAACCTCAAATACACCATCACCCAACTCCAGGATAGAGATATCGAAAGTACCACCACCGAGGTCGTAAACTGCAACCTTCATATCGGCGTCCTTCTTATCCAAACCGTAAGCCAAAGCGGCTGCTGTGGGCTCGTTGATGATACGACGTACCTTCAAGCCGGCAATCTCACCTGCCTCCTTTGTAGCCTGACGCTGTGAGTCAGAGAAGTAAGCGGGAACAGTGATAACTGCCTCTGAAACCTCCTGACCGAGGTAATCCTCAGCGGTCTTCTTCATCTTCTGAAGGATGATAGCCGAAATCTCCTGCGGAGTGTACTGACGACCATCGATATCCACACGGGGTGTGTTGTTGTCGCCACGCACGATAGAATAAGGTGCGCGAGCGATGTCGTTACCTACGTTATCATACTTCTCACCCATAAAGCGCTTGATAGAGAACACCGTACGCTTAGGGTTAGTGATAGCCTGACGCTTAGCGGGGTCACCCACCTTACGCTCACCGCCATCGGTGAAAGCCACGATTGAAGGTGTTGTACGATGACCCTCAGCGTTAGGAATAACAACGGGCTCGTTACCCTCCATTACAGATACACAAGAGTTGGTAGTACCCAAATCAATACCAATAATCTTTCCCATAATCTAAAATTTTTATTTGTTTTTATTTTATTTTCTCATTTTTGCTTGTCGGCCATGTCGTCCGACGCTTTAGATATGAACAAAGGTTATACCAAACACAAAATATGCCGAAAAACCCTAAATATGGCGTAAAAGACTGCCAAACGGGGTCATAAATCTGCCATTTTGTCTGCCATAAGGCAGTCGCAAATTGTGGTATGACATAATTTTATTACGCAAAAGACATAAAAAAAGAGGAGTCAAACAAAAATGTTGACATCCTCCTATACTGAGAAAATGTATAACAATCGCTTCTATCAAATCATCTATCTTGAGCGCGTCTTGACTGAAATCACGCCATTTGCGCCGCGCATACCATACAGGCCGCCCTCCTTCAATATTGTCACCGTCTCAACATCATAGACGCTAACCATCGAGAGGTCCTCAACCTCAGCCCCATCGACCAGAATCAACGGCTTTGAGCTTAGGTTTATAGAGTTACGGCCGCGGAGAGTCAACTCGCCATTTGTACGCATCATTCCCGGCACGCGGCTTATCAGGATTGACTCCAAATCGGGATTCACACTCTGGCGCAGCTCCTCACCCGTAATGATATTATAATTAGAGTTATACTCACGACGCTTTACGTAACCATAACCCACATCCAGCAACGCTGGGCACTCGTCTGCCGCAGCAATGCGCTGGTCGATAATCATCACGCTCAAACTCTTACGCTCGCCCACGGGCATCTCCACACGAAAACCTCTACGAGAGAAGACCAGCGTCTCCATCTCGTCCACATTGAGCAATCCGAAACGACCTTTTTTGTCGGTCACCGTACGTCTTTCGGTACCCTTCACCCAAACATTCACACGCGCCATACCCTTTCCTGTGGCATCTATCACCATACCATTAAAGGGCACATCGTCCGACCTATACTGTGCAGAGGCCGTCGCACAATAGGCAATCGCAATAGCACAAAGCAACATTAATCGTTTCATAGCTCCTAAAATTTATCTTGTTCTTAACTTGATAGAGATTACACCATTAGCGCCTCGCACACCGTACGAACTTGCACTCTTAATAACCTCTACCGTCTCCACTTCCTGAATGCTTACCGCCGAGAGGCTCGACACCTCCGAGCCATCAACCAAAATCAACGCTTGAGATGAAGAGTTCACCGAGCCCACACCACGAATTACAATCTCTCCATTCATCTTCGTGAGGCCTGGCACACGTGCCAACAACGCCTGCTCGAGGTCGGTCTGATGCGTACGTCTTAAATCCTCTCCAAGCACCACGCCCGAAGGAAGAATCTCGCGGCGTTTGACAAAGCGAAAGCCCGCATCCTCAAGCTCCTTGCTATCCTGCACCTCCACGACCTTGCCCGCATCAACCACAATCTTCAAACTGCGGTATCCCGCTACATCGACCGTAACATTATCAATACCCTTCTGGGAGATAATGAATTTAGCTCCTTCGGCAATATTTGTAAGTCCAAAGCGGCCCTGTTTATCGGTTATGGCATATTTGATGCTACCCTCAACGCTCACCTTCACGCGAGCAATTCCAACACCCTGTTTATCAACTACAACACCATTAAAAGGCACATCTGCACTCTGTGCAAAAGCCGTAGTTGCGACAAACATTGCCACACATAGCAAGCTGTAAAACTTCTTATACAGTTTTTTCACCGTTACAACGACCTAAGTTTCACCTCGATAACACCAGCAAAGCCACGCAAACCGTAGGCGCTGGTACCATCCTTGTTAACAATTACACACTCCACCTCCTTGATGTTCACACCAGAGAAATCGGGCACCTGCATACCATCGACCATAAGCAGAGTCTTGGGCTCGGCATTTGCCGAATAAAAACCTCTAAACTGCAACGTACCGTCGGCATTTCTCACAAGGCTTGACACGCGGCTCAGCAATGCCGTCTCAAGGTCTGTATGGTTACTGCGACGCAGCTCCTCACCCGAGATATATCCCGACGATGTACTCTGCTCGCGCTTACGCACATAGTTAAAGCCCCAATCCTCCAACTCCTGCGAGCGCTGGGCGTCAGTAAGTTGTCCATTGTCAACAACAATCTTCAGGCTCTTGCGGCCCGAAATAGGCACCCTCAAATCATCAATGCTCCTATGCGACAGGTTCAAGACCGCATCCTTCGGCACATTTGTCAAACCAAAACGACCGTGCTTGTCTGTAGTTGTTCGCTTCTCATTTCCGGGAATCGTAATCTTCACCTTAGTATAAGGATTTCCGTTACTATCCACAATCAAACCATTGAATGGCACATCCTCCAACTGCTGCGCAAAAGCAGTTACGGCAGAAGCCGCAACGGCAAGCACAAACATCAAAAACTTTTTCATTGTATAAAACATTATCTTAATCTAACTACTATCACGCCATTAGCTCCTCGCTGGCCATACATTCCGCCATCTTTATGTACCGTAACTGTTGCCACATCTTCCACGCTGATATTTGTCAATGTAGATGCCTCAACTCCATCCACTATCAGCAACGGGGCAGAGCTGAAAGCCAGAGAGTTACTCCCTCGTAAATTCAGTTCTCCGTTTAACTTAGTCAATCCTGCCACACGTCCCAGAAGTGCTGTTTCAAGGTCCTGAGAGGGATTCTCCTTACACAACTCCTCTCCGGTAATAACCCCGTAGCTCGAATTAAACTCACGACGTTTGACATATCCTATACCCAAATCGACCAACTCCTGCGACTCAGTAGCCTCCGAGATTGCCTCGCCGATAAGCATCACGCGCAAACTTCGGCGACCATTGACCTCAACCTCAATCTTTGCTCCCTTTCGGCGAAACACGAGTACTGCATCATCGGCCAGGTCGGTCAGACCAAAACGCCCCTGCTTGTCGGTTACGGTTCGCTTCTCCGAGTCTTTAACCTCAACTCTCATACGAGCAATACCCTTACCCTGTCCATCCAGCACAAGGCCATTAAACGGCACTCCCGAAGTTTGTTGTTCTTGCGCAGAAGCGTTAAACCCAAAAGCCAGAATCATTAATATTACCAAAAGAACTCTTTTCATATGCTTCCCACACAAATTTCTGAAAACAAAAAGCACCGGAATCCGACGGAATGGTCGGCTCCGATGCTGAATTAAACTTTAATAAGTAATAAAATATTTTACTTATTCTCGTTCAAAATGCGCATTGCCGCATCGAGAATAGCCGTATCATCCAAGGTAACGACACCGCCATCGGGGCCCTGCTCGATATGGATACCAGAACAAGCCTTGGCATCGAGGTGCTTGCCACCGAAATAGTTGCGTACTGTTTCTACATCAATTCCAAGCTCGTCAGCAATACGCTGAGAGCTACCACTGGGCAACTTGTCTTTAATACGACGCAATTCGTTAAATGTGATAATCATAATGAAACTATTTTTAGGTTTATGTTTGTTAGTTTTCTGTACGTAGAAGCGTTAACATCTTCTTCGCATTATAAAATTACAAATATTTTTTTTAACTACAAAATTTCCGCATAAAAAAGTCAAAAAAAAGAGGATTATCCCCATTCGGACAATCCTCTTATGCTATTTTATATCGTTTTTATTATAGCCTCATAATTACTCGCTCTTATCGCGCGGCTCGACATACACCTGCCAGATAAGCGGAGTGTAAGGCAGCACCTCGGTTGTGATGGTAGGACCAGACTCCTCTTCCTCGCTCATTCCATAAGAGTTATTATATAGGTTATTATAATAGTAGCTATCGTAGTAGTTATTGTAGTAGCCGCCATAACCGCCGTAGCCACCCATCATACCGCCCATACCGCCATAATAACCGTTGTAGTAGTTATTATAGTAGCTGTTGCCATAATAGCTATTATAATAGTTGTAGTAATTATAGTAGTCATAATAACTGCTACCCGACGATGATGACGAGCTACCTGTCACACCCGTAGCACCATAGGCATTTGACGATACGGTGAGAATTGCATTCCACGCTCCGAGTTTGAGGTGCGGAATGGCATAGTTCCAAGCGTCCACATAGCTGCTATCCGAGGTATCATCCTCATTTAGCGAGAACTCGATAGGCGTAGCCTCATCCGTTACGCTCTCCTCGTAGTCATTGCCATAGACAATCTTCTTAATCTCGGGGATATTGGTATCTATCACAAAACCATCAAGCAAGCGTGCAACATACCAAACATCGGCAATAGAAACAGAGTCGGCAGGCTCAGCATCTGCAGGGTGCAATCCCTCGCCAAACTTCTTGAGCAACACCTTGTCAATCTCCTGATTTATCTGTGCAAGAGACTTTGTGCCGTAAATCTTACCTATTTTATACTCAGTCTGACCTGTGTACATCAAAGTATCCTGTCGCAAGCAGTTATACTCAAGCTGCTGCTTGGGAGTGTAGAGATAGTTCACATACAAACCTGCGATAGAATCCACAGGCATATGCCACTGATTATCATATACAACCTCCTCTTTCTCGGTACTCTCCTCCGAGTCATCACCGCGAGTAATCATCGGGCGCATATAGCTACGACGCAGACGCGACTGCTCCTCGGCCTCCTCCTTATTCTCCGGAATGGGAGCCAAACCACCATTAGCCTCAGCAAAGGCGCGTACCCACTTATCCTCATACTCTACGGGATTTGTCACGTGACCCCAAACCGTAATATCGGCAATCATAGGACGATTGGCATCGAGCTTATACTGTCCCTCATAACCACCGTCGCCCGAAAGACCATCATCACCCGCAGCCACCGATGAAGGCAGGTAGAGGCGCATCTTGGTGCCATAGCGAGCCGAGTACTCCTTTCCGCCGATATTCAACTTATTACGCATTGAGAGATATGTACCCTCCGGCAAGCTCGACGAGTTCTCCTCACCGCAGAAAAGAAAATAGGGAACATAGTGCGTATAATCCGTGTAAGAGTCCTGCATACGTGCCAGCTCCGAGTTACGTGTCAAAACCACATTACCAGCCAAATCGCGGCAGGTGACATCAAACCAGAGCCACGCATTGTGATAACGCACAGGAACACTGTCGGCAACACCCTCGTCCAAAATCTCCACATAATAACCGCCATTGGGCTGGTAGTTATTAATCAACTCGGGACGGTGTATCTTAATCCACTCTTCGAGAGCAATAGCCTCCATCTCCTCATAGCTGAGCGTAACAGACTCCACGCATGAGCCACAAGCAAAGGCCACGCATATCAGACAAAACAGACGATTCAAAAATCTCATATCTATAAATGTTCTTTTCTCTATTATCTTTCCAAACTTATAGTGCTGCACTATTCACACTATCAATAGTATAAAACCAAGCGACAGACGACTCCTTAGGCACCACGCCCACCACATCATCCTCGTATGCGGCATCGAGTGTCATATAGGCCTCTACGCTGTCACCCTCACGACAACCTATTAACGAGGTAGTGACTCCTTTTATTATATTGGTCTCTCCTATTTTTATTGTCAGCGGCTCCACATCCCAATAATCGACATTAAGGCCCGCCTCACGCAGAGCATTTATCACGCTCTGGTCGTTCGACAGATAAACCGATGACAATGAGGGCGCAGAACCCGTAAAAACATAAGCCGTAAAGGTGAGTGTCACCTCATCACCCTGCTTAATGGCGGGCTTCAACTTACGGTCGGCATCATAATAGGTCGCTATATAGCGATACACAGAGAAGTCTATCAGCTCATAGAAAGGCGGATTTGGCACCAACGAGTTCTCCACCTCCTTTACGTTAATCAAGCGCGGCGTATGCGACGATGTGAGATAACGCTCGATATTGGAGCGCTGAGTCTCCGCAACATCTACGTCATCGCCACACCCAACGGCCAAAATCAGGCACATTGCGGCACACAAGCCTATGAGCAGTTTCAACTTCATATACCCTATAATCGTGCAAATTTAAGCAAAAATATCCATTCGTCAAATTTAGAACGAAATTTCTGCTCCACAAAAATGCCAGAAGGACAAAAATAGAGAGTAAATTGCCCTGTCGTGCTACAATCGGCGCAGAGCCTGACGCACAGCCTCCTCAACCGAAATCGAGGGCGATTCGTTCAATATAGCCTTCACAACCTTCTCCGAAGCGCTCTTCTGGAAGCCGAGCATAACCAAAGCTGCTAAGGTCTCGTCAAGCACCTCGTTGTTCTGACTGCCCGCAACAACGGGAGCCATATCGCGCTCAGCACCCAGCTCTAACATCTTACCGCTCAGCTCGACGATAATCTTCTGTGCCGTCTTGAGGCCCAAGCCCTTAACATTCTTAAGCAGCACGGCATTCTCCGTTGCAATGATGTTACGCAACTCGGATGTAGAGTAGGTCGAAAGTATCATTCGCGCGGTATTGCCACCCACGCCCGACACGCTGATGAGATGGCGGAAGAGTTCGCGCTCAAGTTTTGTTGCAAAGCCATAAAGCACCTGCGCATCCTCACGCACAACAAAATGAACATATAGACGAGCCGACTTCTCACCCTCTATTGCCGAGTATGTCTGCAACGATATATTGATATAATACCCCACTCCCGATGCATCAATTACAGCATAAGTAGGGGCTAAATCTGCTACTAAACCAGAAATATATTCGTACATAGAGTTAAATTTAATTGCTAATAGGGCAAAAATAAATATTTTTTTTTACCTTTGTCAATTATTGCTGAATTAATAGTAAAAAAATCTAAAAAAGTTAAGCATAAAAGATTATGAAAAAAGTTTTATGGACATTGCTCGTTGCCGCTTTGAGCTTCGCATCTTGCGAGAATAAGACGGCTACCCCTGCGGCTGAGAGCGAGGCTGCAGCAACCGAAGCTATCGCCGGCGGTGACTTGGCATATGTAAGAGTCGAGTACGTTTTGGCTGAGAGCGACATTTATAAGACTGAGGGCGTAGCTCTTCAGGAGAAGACTCAGAAGGCTCAGAACTCTTGGGCTCAGAAGGAGAAGAACCTCCAGAACGAGGCTGTACAGTTGCAGGAGAAGTACCAGAAGGGTCTTATGACTACTGCTGATTTCCAGCAGAAGGGTCAGGCTTTGGAGAAGCGTGCTGCCAACTACCAGACCAACACACAGAAGGAGGCTCAGGCTCTCGACGAGGAGAACTTCGTATTCTCTAACCGCACAAACGACTTGATTATGCGTGCCATCAAGGAGGTTAACGCCGACAAGAAGTATAAGATGGTATTCAACGCCAGCGCTTTGGTAGATGCTGCTGAGGATTTGGATATCAGCGACGCTGTATTGGCTAAGCTCAACGAGTTGTACGCAGCTGAGAAGAACGAGGCTGAGAAGAAGTAATAGCCCGATGCTTTTATATTATAAGAGGTCTGCCCTGAGGGTGGACCTCTTTTATTATCTATGCAGTTCCATTTTTACATATTTTTTTTGTATTTTTGAGAAACGAAACCAACAAACTGCAAATACTATGAAAAAACTACTCCTTCTTTTGGCTTTATGCTGCGTGTGTGGCACAATAACAGCACAGAACACCAAGCCACAGGCCGTAATCTTCGAGACGGATATGGGTAATGATATTGATGACGCTATGGCGCTCGACCTGCTGTTCAAAAATATGGACCAGGGGAATATCAACCTGCTGGCCGTTAGCGTACACAAGAATAATCCCCACTCGGCCGAGTATATCGACATTATGCGTAATTGGTACGGCTATAAGAAGATGCCCATTGGCGTAAATACAGGGTGCGTGACCGATATGGATTGCGTGGATTACTGCACAAAGGTTTGCCAACTTACAGATGAGCAGGGCAAGCCACTTTTCAAGCGCTCGAAGAATTCCAAGTACGAGGAGGCCGTAGAGATGTATCGCCGTATTCTCTCGAAGCAGGATGATAAGTCAGTGGTAATCATTACCGTAGGTTTCTCTACCACTATGGCGCAGCTGCTCCAGAGTCAACCCGACAAGTACTCACCCCTCTCGGGAGAGGAGCTTGTTGCCAAGAAGGTAAAATACTTCTCGATTATGGCTGGCGAATTCGTGCGCGAGAACTACCGCGAATACAACGTATGGAATGATTTGGAGGCGGCAAAGTACTTCTTCGACAAGACGCCCATCCCGATGGTTATTGTTCCCTGGACCTTAGGTGACCAGATTCAATACCCTGGCAGCAGTATCGCCAACGACTTTGCGTGGTGCGAGGCTAACCCTATGGTTGAGGGATATAAGGCCTACCTGCAGATGCCTTACGACCGTCCCACGTGGGATGTAATATCTGCCTTCTACGCCTGCCACCCCGACCACAAGGCATTCACACTCAGCCGCAAGGGCGAGGTTAAGGTTGTCGGCAAGGGCGTAACCGAGTGGCGCGATGACGATAATGGCCGTTACCAGATACTCGTCCCCGATGAGTCACAGCGTCAGCAGATTCTCGATTACTTTGTTGAGACGCTTACCACAAAGCCCAAAAAGATGAAATAATCGACCACAAAAACCACCCTTGCAGGGTGGTTTTTATTTTATAATAGGTATCCAGGATTTGGCGACGTCAAAATTTGTATTATCTTTGCAGTGTCATTCAGAAATAATCGTTCGGTTATTTTTCAATCATCGGATTTACAACTAACGTACACAATATATGCAAGATTTAAGTACGCTCGAGAGCAAGTCCTTAGCGGAGTTGCGCGAGATTGGCAAAGTGTTAGGTATTACGGATAGCACCCTTAAGAAGAAGGAGCTACTCAATACCATCATTGCTATGGCCACAGGTGATGGCAACACCCCTGCAGAGGAGGCTCCCTCAGAGGAGGCACCTCGCAAGCGAGGCCGACGCCCTCGTATGAGTTCTACACGCATCGAGGAGAATAAGCCCGCAACAGAAAATAGCTCGGAGGAGCAGACAGAGCCTTCCGCAGAGCCTGAAAATACAGCTGCGCCAGAGGCAACCCCTGCCACCGACACACCCGCGGAGCAGCCTAAGCGTCGCGGTCGCAAGCCCAAGGCTCTCAAGGAGCAGGAGGCAGCACAAGCAGCAACAGAGCAACCTGCAAAGGAGAACGCACCTACCCCCACGCAGGAGATGAAGGAGCCGCATCACCCCCAGCGTCAGGAGGCGCAACACGAGCCCGCGAAGGAGCAATTTGCGGGTGAGGTTATTGGCGAGGGTGTATTGGAGGTTATGCCCGACGGATATGGGTTCTTGCGCTCGGCAGATTATAACTACCTGAATTCACCAGATGATATATATGTATCTCCCTCACAGATTAAGCTCTTCGGCTTAAAGCCCGGAGATACCATCAGCGGCGTTATCCACCCCCCGAAGGAGGGTGAAAAGTACTTCCCGCTGATTCGCGTGAACGAGATTAACGGTCTTAAGCCCGAATATATCCGCGACCGCGTGCAGTTTGAGTATATGACACCGCTTTTCCCCAGCGAGAAGTTTAATCTTACGGGCAAGGGGCACAACTCGCTCTCAAATCGCGTTGTGGACCTCTTCTCACCCATCGGTAAGGGTCAGCGTGGTCTTATCGTGGCACAGCCCAAGACGGGTAAGACAATGTTGTTGCAGTCGATTGCCAACGCCATTGCCGACAACCATCCCGAAGTATATATGATTGTGCTTTTGATTGACGAGCGACCCGAGGAGGTTACCGAGATGGCCCGCAACGTCAAGGCTGAGGTTGTCGCCTCGACCTTCGACGAGCAGGCATCGCGCCACGTGAAGGTTGCCGAGATGGTATTGGAGAAGGCGAAGCGTATGGTTGAGTGCGGTCACGATGTAGTTATCTTCCTCGACTCTATCACGCGCCTTGCACGTGCTTACAACTCTGTTCAGCCCGCATCGGGTAAGGTGTTGTCAGGAGGTGTGGATGCCAACGCCCTGCATAAGCCCAAGCGTTTCTTCGGTGCAGCACGTAACACCGAGGAGAAGGGCTCGCTTACAATCATCGCTACGGCATTGATTGACACAGGCTCAAAGATGGACGAGGTTATCTTCGAGGAGTTCAAGGGTACGGGTAATATGGAGTTGCAGCTCGACCGCAAGCTCTCGAACAAGCGAGTATATCCCGCCGTGGATGTTATTTCGTCGGGTACGCGCCGCGAGGATTTGTTGCTCTCGCGCGAGGTGATGAATCGCACGTGGGTTATGCGCAAGTATCTCTCGGAGATGACAACAGTAGAGGCTATGGAGTTCCTGCAAAAGCAGATGGGAATGACCGAGTCGAACGAGGAGTTCCTCGCGACGATGAATCAATAAAAAAAGGTGTCCAAAAATTTGGACACCTTTTTAAATTAAATTCTCGGTCGGCGCACCATATCGACAAGCGATATAATTACATATACTATAATACTGTATAACGGAGCTATAAGAGCCACCTTAAAGCCACTGCAATATACCGAGAAAGGAAACGTCTCCCCCACTTGTGCGCAGGTATTGGCCATATCTGACACACCACTCAGAAAAGCATACACACCCATCGCAATCGCCACACGCCCAAGAGCCTCTACCCACGCGGGTGCTTTCCACGCGGCAAACAACGCGCACACCAATATTAATGTAAGTATTGCCATAAAATGCCATCCGCCAGCCATAAATATTTGCGATAAGGTCATCCCGGGTTCAGGCTCCCGCATAATAGGCTCTGCTGCTTGTAATAAATTTGTCAACATAATTTTTTCGGTTTTTAAGTTCAACATTTTGTTTCAGGTACCTAATGCAAAATTACTCACCAAGCGCTGTTTCTCCAATTTTTTGGCGTGTCAAACCCCTCTCAAACGGCGTCAAAAGGCTCTATTGGGCTTAGAGGGGGATTTGACAAAAGCCTTTGTATGGCTTTTACACCCGAAATTCCTATATTTGCAGTAGAGAATCAAGACTATGAAAAGGTATTTTTTAATTGTAGCCTATTGGTGCGTGGCGATGGTGGTGTTGGCGCTGATTTTTGTCAGCTTCGACTACCCCTTCTCACAGGCGTTGTTTATGGCCTCGCTGTTTCTGCCTGCGCTGCTATGCCTTAGGCTTATGCTTCCACAAGTGAGCTTCGAGAATCGTTGGGTGGGGCTACGTGACTCGGCATTTATCGTTGTTGCAACTATTATCCTAACCATTCTCCTACTACTTGTAGCGAACATAGATACATCCTATTACGCCACAAACTATGCTCCCACGATATTTACCAATCCCATATTTATCTCCCTGCTACTGATTGCCGTAGCGCTACCGCAGATATGGCTGGAGCGGTGGTTGGCGCAGCGTGCCAAACAGAATCCGCAGGCAATAGAGTTTATCTCCGACCGCAGGCGCGTGAGTCTGATGATGGATGATATAACCTACGTTGAGAGCAATGACTCGGAGGTGTGGATTCGCACCACATCGGGCGAGAGCTATCGAACAAAGACAACCATCACGCAATGGTCGTCGATACTTGATAACGGAAATTTTATCCGTATTCATCGTGCGTATCTGGTGAATAGCCGCTTTGTTAACGATATTAACAGCACATCGCTCCAGATAGCCAACACCGAGCTTCCCATATCGCGCAAGTACCGCAACGATGTTCACCATATCTTATCGGCTATCGCAGAGTGAATGGCTTGCTGCTGGGGAATAAATCGCCTCAGGGCATACACCTCATTGCGGATTAAGGTTGCACACTCCGTAACGCCACCCCTCATACTGCGCAAATCCAACGCTCGGCCGACAACAATCTTCACACGGGTGCCCCGCTGACGAAATAGTTCATCCACCAGCAATAGCAACTCCACATTTACGGAGAGTCCCAACGCCCGCCGCACTTTATATATATTATAAAAGCGTGACGACAACGCACCATCGACATATATCGGCACAATCAGACGGTTATAATACTCCGCATCCTTCACAAAACGTGTTCGCCACCGCAGGTCTGCCACCCTACCATCAACCCACCGCGAACACATACCCGCAGGGAAGGTCAACAGCTGTTTAGTCGCAGAGCGCATCGACTGATGGTACAACTCGGCGGAGTGCTGGCGGCCATATTTATTTACTGGAATCCACAGCTCTCGCAGGGGCTCGATATGCATCAGCAAATCATTAACTATAACCCCCACATCGCTCCAGCGCCGTAACAGCATATCGGCCAGCATCATCCCATCCAACGCCCCAAAGGGGTGGTTTGCCACGAAGATATATCTATGGTCATCTATCGGCGCGGTGTTAGCGACATCGTACGACACATCAAACCATCGGAACACATATCGCAGGAACTCCTGCGGCGCGAGGTTTTGCCCAGCGGATATAATATTGTTTATCTCCTCAATATGCAATAGGCGCTCCAACGGATGCAGCAGCCACTTGGGAAGATTGTATTTGGTACGCTGTCCGATTATCTCTCTAAGATTCAACATACCCCGCCAGCGACAAAATCTGTGCAAAAAAAGATTGCAACTCTCGAAGGGTGTTCGTATCTTTGTATAAATTGTTTTTCTATGAAGCCTAAAAAGATTCTTATGCTCGTGGCCCTTGAGGCGGAGCTGGGTGCAGAAAATGTCGCAATACTTGCCGAGCAGTGCGACCTTCGTATGACGGGTATGGGTAAGCTCCTCGCCTTCGAGGCTACACTCGCGGCCCTCAAAGGCAAAGAGTACGATGCTATAATCAACATCGGTACCTGCGGCTCGTTCCGCCACCCATTTGCTACCGTGCTGCGGCCAAAGTGTGTTGCACAGGGAGATGTATATATCGACCCTGAGTCGGTCTTTTACTCCGAGCCTGAGATTCTTTCTACGGGCGATGAGGGGTGCGCAATAGCCTCCTCAGACAATTTTATTGGCGCAGATACTCCCGAAACGTTGCGTCGTCTGATTGAGCCATACGACTGTATGGATATGGAGTCGTATGCCATCGTGCGAGCCATCCGCTTTCACTTCTCGCAGCAGGGAACAGACACTCCGCCAATATATATGATAAAGGTTGTAAGCGACGGCTGCGACGGCACCGTTGATGATTGGCAGACCCGCATCGAGCGCCTGCGTCCCACCCTGCTCACCGCAGCACAACAACTATTAGAGGAGATTAACAGTAAATAAGATGAAGATAAGAGCCAACTGTAAAATAAATATCGGCCTGGATGTGCTACGCCGCCGAGAGGATGGTTATCACGACCTCTCTACGGTGATGATTCCCGTCAAAGGTTTATATGACGAGGTAACGGTCGTGGCGGCCGCGGAATCATCGCTCACAATCCTCGGCATAGAGGTAGATTGCGACCCCGAGCAGAATATATGTATGAAGGCCCTGCGTCTGATGCAGAAGCGTTACGGCATCGGCGAGGCGAGCATCACACTCGACAAGCGTGTTCCATTCGGAGCAGGTCTTGGCGGCGGCTCGGCCGATGGCACTGCTGTAATATTGGCGTTGAACGACATTTTCGCTCTTGGCCTTGACGAGGCGACACTTATCGCCCTTGCGAGCGAGCTAGGCAGCGACACAGCCTTTTTCGTGCGCAACACGCCGCAGCTATGCGAGGGTCGTGGAGAGATTATGACTCCCGTAGAACTAAACCTCAAAGGTTATTGGTTGGTGCTGATAAAACCCGATGAGAATGTATCCACACGCGAAGCCTACGCAGGCATTGTGCCATCTGTTCCCGAGCGTCCGCTCACGGAGCGTCTAGCAGAGCCGATAGAGATGTGGCAAGGGAGTGTGAAGAATGACTTTGAGCGTTCGGTATTTGCTGTGCATCCCACAATCGGGAAGGTTAAGCAGATGTTGATTGATGCAGGAGCCACCTATGCCTCGATGTCGGGCAGTGGCTCGGCCGTATTCGGATTATTCTCCGATAGGCATAAGGCCGAGAGTATGGTTCAGCATACATCTTATATATTTGAGCTATAACGAAAAACAGGGTGTCCAACATTTATGTTGACACCCTATTTTTAAGTCGTTGCAAGGTCTGCATTACGCAGCCCCGTTACAATCTTTATTTCTCCTTTTTCTTGCGGCTATCGCTCTTTATAAAGTGCTTCGATATGGTCTGTGCCAAATTCTGCGGGGCAATGTTACGCTCGATATTACCGCCGAAGGCTACCGAGATACCTCCCGTCTCCTCCGACACCACCACAACTACAGCATCCGAGGTCTCGGTGATACCGATAGCTGCTCTATGGCGCGTACCATACGACTTGGGCACAGGCGACTGCGTTACAGGAAGGATACACTTAGCAGCCACAATACGGCCATCCATCACCACCACAGCACCATCGTGCAGAGGGGCATTTTTGAAGAATATATTCTCCAACAAGGATACTGTCATCTTGGCATCCAGCGTTATACCACTCTCAATGATATCGGATAAATCGCTTCGCTGAGCAATGACAATCAAAGCACCGGTCTTTGTGGCCGACATCTCCGAGCAGGCCGTAATAATTGGTTGCAGAGAGGTCTCCGCTCCGCCACGGCTGAAGATATTGTTTATAAATCGGAATCCGCCCTGACGACGACCTATGGCTTGCAGGAAGTTACGAATCTCTGGCTGGAAAAGAATAATTAGGGCAATAACACCCACGCTTACCAACTGTCCCAAGATAGCTTGCAGCAACTCCATATTCAAGGCACGCACCACAACCCACACGAAATATATGATGATAATTCCCGTAAAAATATATGGGGCATTGGTACCACGCGACATTCGGTAGATACCGAACATAAAGAGCGCCACGAGCAATATGTCGATAAAATCGATGAATGAAAAGGGTATAAAATCCATAATCGTCAGGAATTATTATGCAAATATAGTATTTATTGGGCATCTCTCAAGCTAAAAAACTCAAAAAAACTCTATTTTTTCACCTCCACGCACCTCCTGACGCATCTACAGCCACAAAGAGAATATATTTTGAATTATTCGACGATAAATTATCGCCTTTGATTGCTATTGATGTAAAATCTTATTATATTTGCGTTGGATTTTTGCGGCCAGGCTGTGGCCTGAGGTAAAAATTAAACAGAAAGACTGTTATAGTAACAAATAAACTCTTCTAAATTATGATTTATTCACACGAAGTGCAGCAGATGTGCTGCGTTAAAAAGGGTGCCAACCACGCATCGGCTCCCATCCCCCAGGAGGGAAAGTGGGTTGTAGCTAAGGAGATCAAGGACATTTCAGGTCTGACACACGGTATTGGCTGGTGTGCTCCTCAGCAGGGTGCCTGCAAACTTACACTCAACGTTAAGGAGGGTATCATCCAGGAGGCTTTGGTTGAGACAATCGGTTGCTCTGGTATGACTCACTCAGCTGCTATGGCATCGGAGATTCTCCCCGGCAAGACTATCTTGGAGGCTTTGAATACCGACCTCGTATGCGATGCTATCAACACCGCTATGCGCGAGTTGTTCAAGCAGATCGTTTACGGTCGTACACAGTCAGCTTTCTCTGAGGGCGGTCTTACTATCGGTGCTTCTTTGGAGGACTTGGGTAAGGGTCTGCGTTCACAGGTAGGTACTATGTTCGGTACTGTAGCTAAGGGTACTCGCTACCTCGAGATGGCTGAGGGTTACTGCACACGTATGGCTTTGGACGCTAACGACGAGGTTATCGGCTACGAGTTCGTACACCTTGGCAAGATGATGGAGTTCATTAAGAAGGGTATCGAGCCCGCTGAGGCTTTGGAGAAGTCAAAGGGTTCTTATGGCCGCTTCAAGGATGCTGTTAAGTACATTGACCCCCGTCAGGAGTAAACCACATTGTATAATCGAAAAATAGAGAAAAAAGATATGGCAAATTTATTTGAGAGCTACGAGCGCCGAATCGACCACATCAACGAGGTGCTCGCACAGTATGGAATCAACGGCATCGACGAGGCTAAGGCTATCTGCGATGCTAAGGGCATCGATCCTTACAAGATGTGTGAGGAGACACAGCCCATCTGCTTCGAGAATGCAAAGTGGGCTTACGTTGTAGGTGCTGCTATCGCAATCAAGAAGGGCTGCACTAACGCTGCTGACGCTGCCGAGGCTATCGGAGAGGGTTTGCAGGCATTCTGCATCGCAGGTTCTGTTGCTGACGACCGTAAGGTAGGTATCGGCCACGGTAACCTGGCAGCACGTTTGTTGCGCGAGGAGACTCAGTGCTTCGCATTCTTGGCAGGTCACGAGTCATTCGCTGCAGCTGAGGGCGCTATTAAGATTGCTGAGATGGCAAACAAGGTTCGTAAGAATCCTTTGCGCGTTATCTTGAACGGTTTGGGTAAGGACGCTGCGAAGATTATCTCTCGTATCAACGGCTTTACATACGTTCAGACGCAGTTCGACTACTACTCAGGTGAGGTTGCAGTAGTTGAGGAGACTGCTTACTCTGATGGCTTGCGTGCTAAGGTACGTTGCTATGGTGTTGACGACGTTCGCGAGGGCGTTGCAGTTATGTGGAAGGAGGACGTTGATGTATCTATCACCGGTAACTCTACTAACCCCACACGTTTCCAGCACCCCGTAGCAGGTACATACAAGAAGGAGCGCGTATTGGCTGGCAAGAAGTACTTCTCTGTAGCATCAGGTGGTGGTACAGGCCGTACTTTGCACCCCGATAATATGGGCGCAGGTCCCGCTTCTTACGGTATGACCGATACTTTGGGTCGTATGCACTCTGACGCTCAGTTTGCAGGTTCTTCATCAGTACCAGCACACGTTGAGATGATGGGCTTCCTGGGTATGGGTAACAACCCGATGGTAGGTGCGACAGTTGCTGTTGCCGTTGCCGTTCAGCAGGCTATGACTGAGTAATTATACTCATAACATATAATGAATCCCCACCCAATTAGGTGGGGATTTTTGTTATCACAGCGTTCCTCTTCTTACAAAAAAAGCTACCCCGAAAGGTAGCTTTTAACAATATCATTCATCAGCAACTACTCCTGCACTTTGCGGCGCCAGTTGAGGATGGGCAGCATAAATGAGATGATTGAGGCGGCAATCCAGAAGATTGCGGCGGTACTGAAGTCGTACACGGTAACGCCATCAACAACGGTCTTACCTGCGTCGATAAGCGCACCACTCACCACGTCCTGGATACCTGCTGCAGCATAGCTGGCCATACCAACAACACCCAAAGCAGCACCCGTAGCGTTACGAGGCACAACATCTACGGCCATCAAACCACCGAGGAAGCTGATAAGCACACCGATAGCTATACCGAAGATAATCATACTCAAGATATTAACAAACCAACTATCGCCACCATATACGAACAGAATCAAACCTATCGTATTAAGGATACCTGCCACCAATGCGGGGATATTACGGCTGCCCTTGAAGAACTTATCAGAAATCCAGCCTGAGAAGACCGTACCAATGATACCGAGCAGGGCGTTAATCGAGATAATCTGCGTAGCATCAACCAAGTCGAAGCCCTTAGCCTCCTGCAAGTACAATACGCCCCAGCCATTGATAGCGTAGCGGCTGATATACATAAATGCACTCGCCAAAGCCAAAATCCACACCGCAGGTGTGCGCAGCGCCAGCTTCTGCACATCCTTTACCGACTTATTGTCGGTTGTCTTCTTCTCCTCGTGAGTCAACTCTGTAATTGATGGCAGACCCTTGCTCTCGGGGGTATCGTGCATAAAGAGAATGATAAAAATCACACCCAGCACACCCGCGATTGTAGAGCCGAAGAATCCCCACTGCCATCCTGCTGTAGCGACCAAGCTACCAACAAAGAGGAATGAGAAGAACTCGCCGATGTTGTGGCTTGCAGAGAAGAAACCGTAGTAGGTTCCACGCTGACCAAGCGGATACCATCGCGACAAGGCGATAACCGCAGGGGGCGAACCCATTGCCTGCGACCATCCGTTGATAGCCCACATAATTGACATAGCGATAAACAATACCGCTGAAGATAATACAGCACCCGATGCCAGGCCCAGCACACCCATCAAAAGGTTAGCCACAGCCGAAACGGCCAGACCGGTAGCCATAAATCGCTTGATGTTACTGTAATCGGCCAGGAAGCCGTTCACGAACTTACCGATAGCATAGGCAAACAGCAGCGAAGAGCCGATGATACCCAACTGCGTAGCATCCAGCGCGCCGCTATCGAGGATAGGTTTTTTTACCACGTTCAAACTCGTGCGGCACACGTAGTAGAGGCTATAGCCTATCGTACCTGCGGCAAAAGCCTGAAAACGCAGCTTCTTGTAGAGCTTATCCTTCGCTTCGTCGCTTATTTCAAGCGGCGCTGAGGGTGCGCTCGTCTTGTAGAAGTTGATAAACTTTTTGAACATTTTTTATAAATTTTGGTTGTAATTTTTTAGCCGATACCATACGAATCAAACTCAAAGATACGATATTTAGTCATAAAATGCAACTCTTTTTGTTACAACTTATCAATCTCGGCCATCACCATTTACTACAGATTACTTTTTTAGCGCACAAGTTATCTATTGAAGAATTATTTTTGTATATTTGTTTGATAAACTTTATTCAAGGAGAAAAAACTATTCTGAAATGGCAGATAAATCCCGCATAATATGGGTAGATGTACTGCGATTGATGGCCCTGCTGATGGTTATCGCCGGGCATAGCGTAGATATCTACAACGCCACGCCTCAAGACGATGCAATGAATGGATTCTGGGGAGCCTTCATCGGCTCGCTTATGCGTCCGAGTGTACCACTCTTTGCGATGATGACGGGATTACTGCTGCTGCCGATTAAGATGCCCGCTGGGGAGTTTTATCGCCGCCGTATTCCGCGCGTATTAATCCCAATGCTCATCTGGTCGGCCGTATATTACCTTATTCCGTGGCTTACGGGTGTTATCGGGTTGGACAAGTCGGTTATATCAACACTCTTCCCGTTCGAGTTCTCGCCATCACAGCAGTGGAGCGACGCCATAGGTAATATCGCTATGATTCCATTCACATTTAATGGCTACACAACGCATATGTGGTACTTGTATATGTTGATTGGCCTCTATCTGATTATGCCCTTCTTCTCGGCGTGGGTAGAGCGTAACGACTCGACATTGGTGCGTACCTATATTATAATGTGGTGCTGCTCGCTTATGCTGCCCTACCTCACGCAGTTGCTCTCGCCCGATTTGTTCGGCGTCTGTGCGTGGAATCAGTTCGGCACATTCTACTACTTCGCGGGATTTACGGGTTACTTGCTATTGGGTCACCTTCTGGGCAAGGGTAATCCCCTACCCTCACGCAAAATCATAGCTATGGGTGCTATGCTCTACTTTGCGGGCTACATCATCACATACACGGGATTTTCGACCCTTATCGCACAATACAGCTACGAGGAGGCGCCCGACCTGCTGGAGATGTTCTGGCAGTTCTGCTCACCGAACGTGGTGCTGATGGCCTTGGGTATATTTCTTGCCGTACAGCGAGTAAAAGTCACATCAGAGCGCACACAAAAGATTCTGGTCAACATCACCAAGTGCAGCTTTGGAGCATACCTTATGCACTACATATTCCTCGGCCCCATCATCATTGCATTGCAACCTTTGGGACTGCCGACACCGTTATGCGTTATTCTTACCGTTCTTGTTGTATTCGCCCTCTGCTGGGGTGTTACGGCTGCGATATACAAATTCGCGCCACGTATAGCACGATACATTGTAGGATAATTTGAAGAAAATTTATAGATTTGTATCAATATTAAAACTTAAATAGTATGGGAAATAAAATCAACGACCCTATCGCACGACTGATGGGACTCAGATACAAGTCACACCCGTGGCACGGCCTTGAGGTGGGTGACGATGCACCTGAGGTGGTAACGGCATTTATCGAGATGGTTCCGACCGACACGGTTAAGTATGAGCTGGACAAGGTGAGCGGATATATCCGTATCGACCGCCCGCAGAAGTACTCAAACGTAGTTCCTGCACTCTATGGCTTCATTCCGCAGAGCTACTGCGGCGACTCGGTTGCCGAGTACTGTATGGAGCGCAGTGGTCGTAAGGAGATTAAGGGTGACGGTGACCCATTGGATGTATGTGTTCTCACCGAGCGCAACATCGCTCACGGCGACATTATTGCATCGGTTAAGCCCATCGGTGGTTTCCGTATGTTGGATGGCGACGAGGCCGACGACAAGATTATTGCCGTACTGCGCAACGATGCCACATACCGCGGCTATAACGACATCGAGGAGTTGCCGCACGTTGTGGTTGACCGTCTGAAGCACTACTTCCTCACCTATAAGGATATGCCCGCTTCGGACCTTAATATCGAGCGTCCCCGCAAGGTGGAGATTGTAGCCACATACGGCCGTGAGGAGGCTTACGAGGTTATTCGCTGCTCGCTGGAGGACTACAAGAGCCACTTCAACAGCTTGGAGGAGATTTTACGTCACGTATAATATAGATAACCGTTGGATCTGCAACCTCGGAGCGTTAGCGACCAAAGTCCCCTGCCTGAGGCGGGGGATTAGGGGGTGGGTCAGGGTTATAAATGCGGCTGGAGGCCGCAAGGTAGGCCTCGCGAAATGAGGGAAGTAGCAGAGTAAAGATATTACATATGGAATCACTAAAATTACTATACAAGATTGGCCACGGCCCGTCGAGTAGCCACACTATGGGCCCTCGCAAGGCTGCCGAGATGTTTATGGCCAAGAATAACGACGCCGAGGCTTATCGCGTAACGCTCTACGGCTCGCTGGCCGCTACGGGCAAGGGTCACCTTACCGATACGGCTATACGCGAGGTGTTGGAGAATATAGCCCATACGGAGATTATCTGGAAACCCGAGGAGGTAAAGGAGTTTCATACCAACGGTATGTTCTTCGAGGCGCTGAAGGGCGGCAAAGTGGTTGACGACTGGACTATCTACAGCGTTGGTGGCGGAAACATTGCCAGCCCCGATATGCCACAGCTCTCGGGCGAGAAGATATATCCGCTCACCACTGCTGAGGAGATTCTGGCGTGGTGCGACCGCGAGGGTAAAACCTGGTGGGAGTATGTGCAGGATAGCGAGGGTGACGACATCTGGCCCTACCTTGAGCAGATATGGATTACGATGTGCCAGACCATCGACAACGGTCTGTGCAACGACGGTGTGCTGCCCGGAGGTCTGAAGGTAGCCCGCAAGGCGAGCACATATTGGTTGAAGGCCAAGGAGTATGGCCCTACGGTCAGCAACCGTTCTCGTCTCTACGCCTACGCACTGGCTACGGCCGAGGAGAACGCATCAGGAGGCGAGGTTGTTACAGCCCCCACGTGCGGCTCGTGCGGAGTATTGCCCGCAGTATTAAGACATCTCAACAAGTTGAACGACTACCATATGGTGCGAATCGTGCGAGCATTGGCTACAGCCGGCGTCTTTGGAAACATCGCCAAGACCAACGCCTCAATATCTGGTGCCGAGGTGGGTTGCCAGGGCGAGATTGGCGTAGCGTGTGCTATGGCTGCCGCTGCTGCCTGCCAGCTGATGGGAGGTACTCCCGCACAGATTGAGTACGCAGCCGAGATGGCCTTGGAGCACCACCTGGGACTCACGTGCGACCCCGTATGTGGTTTGGTGCAGATTCCCTGCATCGAGCGTAATGCCGTTGCTGCGGCGCGTGCCATCGACTCGGCTACATTTGCCATCCTCTCAGACGGTAAGCACCGCGTAAACTTTGACCACGTGGTAGCCGTAATGAAGGAGACGGGTCACAACCTGCCCAGCCTCTACCGTGAGACGGCCGAGGGTGGCTTGGCAAAGCATTACAGAAGTCAGAAATAAACTACAAAAACCAAATGAATATGAACAAACTATTTCGTCTTTTAACATTGGCCGCACTCCTCTTGCTGGCTAAACCCGCCGAGGCGCAGCTTATCAACGGCCCTCGCGGATATGAGGATTTTAAGATTGGCGTAGCTGGTTACACATATCGTAGTTATGATATTGACCAGACATTGGCCTTCCTGAAGAGTATGGAGGTACACTATCTCTCGGTGAAGGATTGGTGGTTGCCGCTCGACTCTACAAAGGAGCAGATGGACGCCTTCAAAGCAAAGTGCCGCGAGTATGACGTTGAGCCCTACATTCTCGGTCCTATTTATATGCGTTCGGAGGCTGAGGTTGACCGCGCATTCGCCTATGCGGAGCGTTACGGAGCGGATGTATTTATCGGTGTACCCAACTACGAACTTACCGACTATATGATTAAGAAGGTGAAGGATACAGGCATTAAGGTCGCTATCCACACTCACGGCCCCGACGGCGCCCCCTTCCCCAACATCCAGAAGGTTGCTGAGGTATATAAGGACCCCTCGCTGGGTATTGGCTGCTGTATGGACTTGGGTCACTCGGTTCGTATGGGCGAGGATATCGTGAAGGATATCAAGAAGTACAAGGCGTGGATTTACGATATCCACATCAAGGACGAGAGCGAGGCCTCAAAGAAGGGTCAGACCTGGGAGATGGGTCGCGGCGTAATGGACTTCCGCCCCATCGTTAAGGTTTTGCGCCAGATTAAGTACAAAGGCGTGGTATCACTCGAGTTCGAGAAGAACGGCAAGAATCCCCACCCCGGCGTGGCAGAGTCAATCGGTTATCTGCGCGGCGTGAGCGACGGTACAAAATAATAAAATAGGCTGCAAATGCAGCCTATTTTTATTTTATAAACTCCACGGCCGCAGCGCACTCATACCCCTCGTTATATAGGTCAAGCAACTTTCTGGTATCGCGCTCAATGCGGTCAACGGTAATAGGTCTTTGGGGTCGTATTACAACCAGTTCGCCCTTATCCTCAAGCCGTTCAACCAAATCTATCTGCTCATTATACAGGGTATTACGGCGACGTATTGCCTCGCGCAGCAAAGGATATTTCCGATAGAAGAACCGAGGAACTGTCGTAGGCTTCTGCGGCTTACGATAACCCTTATTACGTGTCAGTACCACCAGATTATTATCAAATCCCAATTCGCGGGCACGCAGCAATGGGATAGAGTCAGCAATACCGCCATCGAGCATAGGCTCACCATCGACATAACTTATGGGCGAAACAAATGGCAGGCTACTCGAGGCCTTGACAATATCTATAATCCGCACAGGGTCCATCTTCTCGTCATAATAGCAGGCACGCCCCGTACGGCAGCTTGTGGTCACCATCTCAAAACGCTCCTTGCAAGCGGCAAACTTATCGTAGTGATAAGGGATTATCTCTTCGGGAAATTTGTGGAACAGAAGGTCAAAATCCATAATATTTCCCTTAAATATCAGTTGTTTCAAACCAATATAACGATACTTCTCCAGCAGGTCAATATTACTAAACTTACCTCTTCCCCTCTGCTCGGACATATACGACAGACCATTGCACGCGCCGGCACTCACACCGATGGTATAAGGAAAACGTATCCCCCTATCCATCAGATTGTCCAGCACGCCACAGGTAAAGACGCCACGCATACCTCCGCCCTCAAGTATTAACCCCGAGGTCGAGGTCAGACTATATTTAACTTGATTCATCTTCATTATTTTCCTCCAAAGTTACAATTTTTCACGATAATCTTATATCACAAAATCTACCATATAGGCCTAACGAACGAAAAATTACACTATATTTGCAAAATAATATAACGTAAAGAGCTGAAAACTATGAGTCAACTCATCATACCCAACAATTATAAAGCCGCGCTTAGCCTTCAACAAACCGAGATAGCAATCAAGGTAATCAAGGATTTCTTCCTGAGCAGCATCTCTACCGAATTGCGTCTGCGCCGTGTGACAGCGCCGCTCTTCGTGCTGAAGGGACTCGGTATGAACGACGACCTGAGTGGTAGGGAGCGCCCCGTAACCTTCCCCATCAAGGATATGGCCGAGGCTGAGGCCGAGGTGGTACACTCCCTTGCCAAGTGGAAGCGAGTGACACTCGCCGAGTACAAGGTGGATAACGGCTACGGTATCATCACCGATATGAATGCCATTCGTGCCGACGAGGAGTTGGACAACCTCCACTCGTTGTATGTTGACCAGTGGGACTGGGAGCGTGTTATGCCCGAGGAGTGCCGCACGGTGGAGTATCTCAAGAAGATTGTGGAGCGCATCTACGGCGCCATTCTGCGTACCGAGTACCATATCTGCGAGACATACCCGCAGATTAAGCCGTTCCTGCCCGAGGAGATTACCTTTATCCACGCCGAGGAGCTTCTGCAGCGCTACCCCACCCTTTCGGCCAAGGAGCGCGAGGATGCCATCTGCAAGGAGTATGGTGCAGTCTTCATTATCGGTATCGGCTCCGAGCTGAGCAATGGCGAGAAGCACGATAACCGTGCCCCCGACTACGACGACTACTCTACAATCTCTGACGAGTCGGGCCTTGCGGGATTGAATGGCGACCTGCTTATATGGTATCCTATCCTGGAGCGCTCGATTGAGCTATCATCGATGGGTATCCGCGTAAATCGCGAGGCGCTGGAGCGTCAGCTCAAGCAGAGCGGCAAGGAGGAGCGCAAAGAACTCTATTTCCACCGTCGTTTGATTGAGGGCTCACTGCCGCAATCCATCGGTGGCGGTATCGGACAGAGTCGTTTGTGTATGGTTCTGCTCCACAAAGCACACGTCGGAGAGACCCAGTCAAGCATCTGGCCCGAGGCTATGCGTGAAGAGTGCAAGCAGGCAGGTATGACACTAATTTAACGCACGCGAGAACAATAAAAGCACATCTATATATAACAAGCAACATAGAGGTTGCTTGATACAAAAATATTTCTTAAATTTGTAGTTTGGAGCTAAATAAGTTTCAGACTACTAATTTTTTATACTATGAATATCTACAACTTTTTTCTTCGTAGCACGGCTCTTATGGCTGCCGTAGCTACCCTTGCTTGCTGTGGCAAGCAGACAAAAGAGGCCTTCCCCGTGCCTGAGAAGCCTATTTTAGAGATGGACTACTCTGCCGAGAAGACCACCTTCGAGGTGTGGGCGCCTACGGCCGAGAAGGCTGTTGTACGTCTTTACGATGGCAACAAGATGGTAGAGGAAATTGAGATGAAGTCGAGCAACGACGGTCTTTGGACGGCAACTGCCAAGGGCGACAAGAAGGGACTCTACTATGCCTTCCAGGTTACCATTGACGGTAAGCCTTTGAAGGAGACAGCGGGTATCTTCGCACGTGCGCTGAACGTAAATGGCGACCGCGGTGCTATCATCGACCTCAACGACACCAACCCCGAGGGCTGGGCCGAGGACAAGACTCCCGTTGTTCCCTCTTCGGAGATTGTTATCTACGAGATGCACTACCGCGATATGACGGCACACGCATCGGCTGGCAGCAGCTACCCTGGCAAGTATCTGGGTATGGCTGAGCACGGCACTCGCTCGAAGGAGGGTCTTGCAACAGGTATCGACCACCTCGTAGAGATGGGTATCACGCACCTTCACCTTTTGCCCACCGCCGACTTCGGCTCTATCGACGAGTCAAAGCCTACAGACCAGTACAACTGGGGTTATGAGCCCAAGAACTACTCGGCTCCCGAGGGTACATACTCTACAAACCCTGCCGACCCCGAGGCTCGTATCCGCGAGCTTAAAACCTTGGTGCAGACGCTGCACAAGGCTGGCATTAACGTAGTGTTGGACGTAGTTTATAACCACACCACCTCTACCGAAAACTGCGGTTTTGAGCTTACCGTTCCTGGCTACTTCTACCGTATGCGCGAGGATGGCTCATTTGCCGATGGCTCTGGCTGCGGTAATGAGACTGCCAGCGACAAGCCTATGATGCAGAAGTATATCGTCGAGTCGTTGGAGTACTGGGTTAAGGAGTTCCACATCGATGGTTTCCGTTTCGACTTGATGGCAATCCACGACATCGAAACAATGAACCTTATTCGCACCCGTCTGGAGGCACTCAAGCCCTCAATCTTGCTCTACGGCGAGGGTTGGGCAGCAGCAAATCCCCTCTATGACGAGTCGAAGCTCGCCTTCAAGCGCTACACATATCAGATGCCGGGCGTAGGTGCATTCTCTGACGATATTCGTGACGGTTTGCGCGGTAAGCTCGACCTCTCTGCAGGCGGCTTCATTCACGGCGTAGCAGGTAACAAGGAGGCAGTTAAGTTCGGTCTTGTAGGTGGCGTTCAGCATCCGCAGGTAGCACACACCGAGGCTTGGTGTGCAGCTCCCACGCAGCACATCAGCTACATCAGCTGCCACGACGACCACAATATCCGCGACCGTCTGGAGCATATCTCTCCCAAGGCATCGGAGAAGGAACTGCTCAAGATGGTTAAGTTGGCTCAGTTTGGTGTATTTACATCACAGGGTATCCCCTTCTTCTTCTGCGGTGAGGAGATGTTCCGCTCGAAGTTGGGCGAGAAGAACACATACAATATGCCCGACAAATACAACGCAATCGACTGGAATCTGAAGCACAAATACAACGACTTGGTAGAGTACTACAAGGGCCTTATCGCTCTGCGCAAGGCTCACCCCGCATTCTCGTTGGGTACAGCCGAGGCTGTGCGCGAGCACCTCTCGTTTATTGATAACAACAACGAGGCTGCTATCGGTTTTGTCCTCGACAAGCTAGAGGGTATCGACTCTGCAAAGCGTATCGTAGTGCTGATGAACGGCTCGCGTAAGGCTGTTAAGTTTAACATCCCCGAGGGTAAGTATAAGTGGATTACAGATGGCTCGGAGTGGAACGTAAACGGTATGGGTACACTCAATACAAAGGGTGAGATTGAGGTGCCTGCAATTACAGGTATTATCTTGGCCGAGTTCTAATTTGACCACTAAACAACAAAAAGGGTGTCCCGTTGAGGACACCCTTTTTATTTTAAAGCAGCCTTGTTAGGCAATTACTACGCCTCTGCTTTTTTCTCCTTAATGATGAATACGCAGCAAGCACCCACGATAAGCAATACACCCGCCAAAACAAGCATATTTATCTCGGGAGCAAGACCACCCTCGGGAGTGAAGGCCTTCAAAATCAAACCACCCAACACCGCCGCTACAATCTGCGGCAAGCAGATAGTACCGTTGAACAGGCCGAGATAAGTACCCATATGACCACCGCTGAGTGAGTTGGTAAGGATAGTGAACGGCAATGCCAGCATAGCTGCCCACGCGCAACCAATCAAAAGGAAGCTGATGAACAACAGATATGGGTCTGCCAGGAACTTTGTTGAGATAAAACCGATACCGCCCAACACGAGGCTCAACGAGTAGATGAGCTTCTTGTTCTTGAACATCGGAATCACAATAGCCCACAGCACACTACCCACAGCCTGCACGGCAAAGAGGATACCTACCCAGTTACCAGCAGCGTTATACTGCTCCGAAGTGGTATCCAGGACGGTACGTGTTACGCCATCCACCGTATTCTGCACCGTTGGCGCATCGAAGGCATTGAATGCCACCGAGCCATTGGTATAGGTCCACATAAACATAAATGCTGCCCAGCAGAAGAACTGCACCAGACCTACGGTCCAGAATGTAGAGGGAGCCTTTACCAGCAACTTAAAGACGTTGGTCTTCTCCTCCTTTGCCTCCTGCTTAATGCCGTGATACTCAGCATAGAGCTCGGGAGGATACTCCTTAACCTTCATCGTGGTGTAAATCACACAGAGAATCAGGATAGCAGCACCCGCGTAGAACGAGAAGATTACCGTATCGGGAATAACACCCTCGGGAGCGATATTACTGATACCAATACCCGTCAGAACAAATGGGAAGATATAACCTACCAGACTACCAGCATTACACAAGAAACTCTGGATAGAGTATGCCAAACTCTTCTGCTTCTCGTTAACCATATCGCCCACCATCATCTTGAAGGGCTGCATAGCAACGTTGATACTCGTATCGAGCAACATAAGCGAGATAAGTCCGAAGATCATCGCCGTGCTGACTGCCATACCGAGGCTACCGGCATTGGGCAACATACACATAACCAATACAGCCACAACAGCACCTACAAAGAGGTAAGGAATACGACGGCCGAAGCGAGTCCAGGTCTTGTCGCTCAACGCGCCGGTGATAGGCTGCACGATGATACCCATAAGCGGGGGCAGAATCCAGAAATAGCTCAGGTTGTGCGGGTCGGCGCCCAACGTTGAGAAGATGCGGCTGATGTTAGCGCTCTGGAGCGCGTAAGCAATCTGCACGCCAAAGAAACCGAAGCTGATATTCCACAGTTTCCAAAAACTTTGATCAGGTATTTGTTTCATTTTATGGTTGGTTAGTTATTAGGTTCGTTATGATCTATGTGACAAGCAAATCATCTGTGTAATCTTGTCATTGAAGTTCTCCTTGTCCATCAACTCCTCAAGCGTGAGGTGCATACGGTAACGCCAATAGTGGCGCGGGTTTGCAGGCACGTTGATACGCTCAGCATCGGCATCCTCATAGCGCAGGGCCTCGTCAATCGAGAACCAATCCTGCAGAGCCAGAATGCAGAGCAACGAGGGCGAGTCAAGGTGCTGGCGTACAATCTGCTCGCAAATTGAGCCCGAAGCCTCGGCGGGAGCTGCACCGTTATAGCACAGCACATTATAATAGAACGATGCGGTCACATCCTTATCCTCGTGCCACCAGCCGCGCAGAGTACTCATATCGTGCGTAGAGATGGTACATACCGAACGGTAGGGATACTCCTCAACGTGGCCGAACTCGTGCTGCGGGTTCTTCGGCATACGCTGAATCTCAAGGCTGAGAATCTGCATCTGGTCCATAGCCCAGGGCACGCAGTCGGGCACCATACCCAAATCCTCACCGCAGACAAGCATCGAGGTGGCCTGCGTGAGCTGTGGCAACTTCTTCATCGCCTCGTCGTACCAGAACTGGTTATGACGCTCGTAGAAGTAGTGAACATACAGACGGTCGAAAGCTGCCTTCTCCTGCTCGTTCAAACGAGAATAGAGATAATCGTTCTGCGCACTGATACGGGGATGGTACATATTCGCCTTCTTGCGGTCGGGAACGAACAACACATTGTCAATCAATGAATATACGCCATCACGTATCCACTCATCACCCTCGGCCAAAGGATTCTGAGCAAGGTATGCCTCCACCTTACGCTGAGTATCAAACTTGGGCTTCATAGCGTAGATATCGTCGTGGCAATGCTTCAAGAATGTCTTCTTGACAAACTCAGCCTTATCGCCAAAGAATTTTGTCAGCAACTCTTCGTTGATGAAGGGCTTAGTCATAAACTCCTTCTGGAAATACAGTCCATACGACTGAATCTCCTCAGCCGACATTGGCATTGCGGGCGAGAACTGTCCCACAAGACCATTTACCGAGTGAGCAGGAATCTCCCAGATACGGAAGAAGCCTAAAATATGGTCGATACGATATGCGCTGAAATACTCGGCCATCTTGGTGAAGCGACGACGCCACCACTGGTAACCATCGGCTGCCATCACATCCCAGTTATATGTCGGGAAGCCCCAATTCTGACCCGTAGCAGAGAATGCATCGGGTGGAGCACCAGCCTGACCGTTCATATTGAAATAGTAAGGCTCAACCCACGCCTCAACACTGTTACGGCTGATACCGATAGGGATATCTCCCTTCAGGATAACGCCCTTCGAGCGGGCATACTCACCAGCGGCCAACAGCTGCACGTGCAACTGATACTGCACATAGTAATAGAAGGCCACATCCGAATAGCTCTTTGCGCGAGGATTACAAAGTTTTGCAATCTCCTTCTCGTCATACTTGCTATACTCGGGCCACTGAGAGAATACGGGCGTACCGAACTTATCGCGCAGATAAGAGAATACAGCGTAGGGCTGCAACCAATGGGCATTATCCTTAAAGAACTTCTTAAATGCTGCTGAAGAGAGCACCTCCTTACCCGTCTGGGCAAAAATCTGACGCAGATAACCACGCTTAAGCTCATTTACAGCCTCATAATCCACCTGTGGCAGAGCATTGAGAGCCTTGCGCTTCTTCTCATACTCCTTCATCGCAGCCTTATCCTTGAGGGCGGGCAACTGACGAAGGTCAACATACATCGGATGGAAAGCGTAGATTGAGATACTGTTATATGGGTATGAGTCAACCCACGTACCCGTAATTGTTGTGTCGTTGATAGGCAAAATCTGCACAGCACGCTGCGAGGTCTTCACGGCCCAATCAACCATCTTCACGATATCGCCGAAGTCACCAACACCCTGACTACCCTCGCTACGCAACGAGAATACAGGAACGGCCGTACCCGCAACCTTTGTATTTGTTGAGGGGAAGTAGAGCTCCTGCTCGGCCAAAACCGTATGCTCGCCCTTGTTCATATAAGGAATTGCGAGATAACGGTTCGAGCCGCCTTCCCACTCCTCTATAGCCTTTGTTGCGCCATTTAGAGCTACAAACTTGTACTCGCCCGAGCAAATCTTCTTCGCGTCAAGTGTTGCAGACCAGATGTTTGGCTGCACCTCCTCCATTACAACAGCATTTGCGGCATCCCAGCCCCCTACGCACTCACCAACGATGGCAAGCACCTGACCCTTATGGTGCAGGCAGGGGCACATCACGCGCAGCGTAATGCTATTAGCCGGAGCCGTCGTCTGCGCCTTGACAGCAACAGCATAATCACCCGAGAAGGCCGAACTGAATAGATACGACGCCACGGGCTGGTCGCGCCAGCTGTCGGTAATTATATACTCTACATCACGAGCCTTCCACTTAGGCAAGGCGTGAGCCATACGGCCACTCTCCACGCGAACAGCCTCGCCATCACGATATATCGCATAGCGATACGTCGCAGGCGCACTCTTAAGCTCCGCTGCTCCTGCCCAGTAGGCTCCATCCACGCTCGAAAGCATTACGGGCGACTTTTCGCCCTTAATTAAAACACCGACCTGCTCACCCCACGTGGTGTGATATTCGATGTGAAATGATAGTTTCATTTGGTTTTATTTTTAGTTTTGGTTCTATTTAGTATCACATTTTGCAGCTATGCATATATGCATACTTTCACAAATATAGTAAAAATCATTTAGATAACACTTAACAACAGCAATTTGTTTCGACTCAAAATCATTTACATCATATTTCCGTGTATAAATTTGCGAAATCGGGCGGATATATGTATTTTTGCTATAATTGTTGTCGCCAATATACTTTTTCCGAACAGAAAACAACTAACTCAATTACAATATGAAAACAAAATTCTCTTTTTTAGCAAATCTTGCAGTCGTAGCCATTGCCGCATTTATGGTTGGCTGCGGCACAGCAGAGAGCGCATCTCCCGTTGGTCATAAGACCGATGCTCTGGACGCTTCGGCGTGGGATAGTGCCAAATGGATTTCGGCCGCAAATGCGCCCGTATTGACCGACAGAAAGAACGACCGCGCAGCCGATGGTGCCAGTTGGTTCGTATCAACCGTAAAGAACGAGCAGGCCGTTACATCTGCAAAGTGGATGACAACCAGCTTGGGCGTTTTCGAGATTTATGTAAACGGCAAGCCCGTAGGTAACGAGTTCTTAAAGCCCGGTTTTACCCACCCGCTCAAGACACGCCGTTCGTTCACATACGACATCACCGATGCATATAAGACCGGTGCCAATGCCGAGAACGTACTCTCAGCACAGGTTACACCCGGTTGGTGGGCAGATAAGATTGTTACACCTGGCGGATACAAAGGCAAGATGTTGGGCGACAAGTGCGCATTCCGTGCTGTACTGGAGCTCACCTTCGCCGATGGCTCAAAGAAGCTCTACGGCACAGACCTTGAGAACTGGAAGGCTGGCATCGCAGGTCCCGTAAAGCACGCTGCAATCTTCGATGGCGAGGAGTATGACGCACGCGAGGCTATGGGCTTCGAGAGTGTTGACAAGCTCCTTACTCCCGAGGAGAACAAGGAGTTCGCTGGCGAGATTCTCCCGTCGGAGGGTGCCGAGATTTATCTCCGTCACGACCTCGCATTATCTCCCGTACGCGCATACACCTGGAAAGATGTCGAGGGCGCAAAGGAGAACGAGTACGGCAAGGTAGTTATCGCTCAGGAGTTTGCTGCTGGTGCACCTATGACTATCAAGGCTGGCGAGACACTTGTTGTTGACTTCGGCCAGAACTGCGCAGCCGTTCCCGCATTCGTATTCAAGGCTAAGGAGGGTACCAAGCTCACCTGCTTGCCTTCAGAGCTGCTCAACGACGGTAATGGTGCCAAGAGCCGTGGTATGGATGGCCCCGAGGGTAGCTGCCATCGTGAGAATCTCCGTACACCCGACACAGGTATGATTCTCGACTACACATTTGCTAAGAACAGCGGCTATGCTACATACTCTCCCCGTTGCACATTCTTCGGCTACCGTTTTGTATCTATCACTGCTACCGATGAGGTGACAATCAAGTCGTTGACATCTATCCCCGTTACCTCTATTGCCGAGAATATGGAGAGTGGTAAGATATCTACCGGCAACGAGTTGGTAAACAAGCTCATCTCTAACACATACTGGGGTCAGCTCTCTAACTACCTCTCAGTTCCCACCGACTGCCCGCAGCGTAACGAGCGTCTTGGTTGGACTGCCGATACTCAGGTATTTGCCGAGACAGGTACATTCTTCGCCAACACCCTCACATTCTTCCACAAGTGGATGCGCGATATGCGCGACAGCCAGAACGAGTTGGGCGGCTTCCCCGGCGTAGCACCCTATGCTCAGTATGGTAACGAGAAGATGCGTTTGGGCTGGGCCGATGCTGGTATCATCGTACCCTGGACTGTATGGAAGCAGTTTGGCAACACACAGATTGTCAAGGACAACTGGGATGCTATGAATCTCTTCCTGAATCACATCTACGAGACTAAGTACAACCACGAATCGCTTGTTGAGGAGAATGGCAACTACCAGTGGGCTGACTGGTTGAGCTACGAGCCTCTGGAGACTTGTGGTGGCCTGCACCGCGCAAATGGCAAGATTATGCCCGAGGCTATCACCTACTGGAACTACCTGAGTGCATCTTATTGGGCTATTGACGCTACAATGATGGCTGATATGGCTACTGCCATAGGTCAGGACGCAGCCGTATATAAGAAGATTGCAGACGAGGCTAAGGCATATATGAAGAAGGAGTTTATGAAGGCCGATGGCACATTCAAGACTGCTATTCTCAACACTATGCAGACTCCCGCTCTGTTCGCACTAAAGAACGGTCTTGTGGAGGGTAAGGCAAAAGCTGATATGATTGAGCGTCTGCGCAAGAACTTCGCCGAGCACGACAACTGCTTGCAGACAGGTTTCTTGGGTACATCTATCTTGATGTCAACACTTACCGACAATGGTATGGAGGATATCGCATACGAGCTTCTCTTCCAGCGCAAGAACCCCAGCTGGCTCTACTCTGTAGATAATGGCGCAACCACTATCTGGGAGCGTTGGAACAGCTATATGCTCGACAAGGGTATGGGTCCGAAGGGTATGAACAGCTTCAACCACTACGCTTACGGCTGTGTTTGTGAGTGGATTTGGGAGACTGCCGCAGGTATCGCTGCCGACCCCACAGCTCCTGGTTTCAAGCACATCATTATGAAGCCTATCCCCGACAAGCGTTTGGGTCACATCACTGCTGAGTACAACTCTGCAGCAGGCGTTATCAAGAGTGCTTGGAAGTACGAGGGTGAGAAGTGGATTTGGGAGTTCACAATCCCCGAGGGTGCAACAGCTACTGTAACTCTTCCCGGCGAGAGCGAGTCTAAGGAGTACAAGGCTGGTACTTATACCGTAACAAAGTAAGATTTTCGCACAAAAAAAAGTAAGGCAGTATCTGAGTGGATACTGCCTTACTTTTTTGCTATTCATTAATTAAAGAGCTGCTTTATAAGCCTCAACGGCCTTGCGGACCTTGCCGTGCTGAAGCAATAGGCTACGTGCGAGTTCATAATCCTCTATGCCCGTCTCCTCCATAATCATACGCGCGCCACGGTCAACGAGTTTCTTATTCGTAAGCTCCATATCCACCATACGGCTGCCACGCACGTGACCCAGACGAATCATCGTGGCCGTAGATATCATATTAAGAATAAGTTTCTGTGCCGTAGCCGCCTTCATACGGGTGCTGCCCGTCACGAACTCTGGACCGACAACTGCCTCAATAGGCAACTCCGCCTCCGCTGCAAGTGGAGAATTTTCGTTATTTGTCACACAGGCCGTAAGCAGTCCATTGGCGCGAGCCTGCTTTACAGCACCTATAACATAGGGCGTAACCCCCGAGGCCGCAATGCCGACAAGGGTATCACACTCCGTAGGTTCAAACCGTTCAATATCTCTCCACCCCTGAGCGCTATCATCCTCAGCGCCCTCAACGGCAGTGCGAATAGCTCCATCACCACCAGCAATGATGCCGATAAACTTATCTCGCACACCATAGGTCGGCGGAATCTCCGAGGCATCGACAACACCCAAACGGCCACTCGTACCTGCTCCGATATAAAACACGCGGCCACCACGTTTCATTCTCGCCACAATACCCTCCACGAGGCGCTCTATTTGGGGTATTGCCCGCCCGACAGCCATCGGCACGGTCATATCCTCCGTATTCATCGCTTGCAGGAGTTCTGCTGTAGTCATCGTATCTAAATGCTGATAGTTGGATGCCTGTTCGGTTGTTCTCATATCGTGTGATATTTTATAAGTTCTTCTATGGGGGAAGAGATAAACCGCGAGAGCGTTATCCCCTCCTGCGTGGCTATCTCGGAAAATATACTCTTCAGTGCATTTCCAAAGCCCCCGACAACACCGACAGGATATCTATCCACGTCGTACTGCTTAAGAGAGCGGCGGATGAAAGCCCTGAAATTATCATCAACGAGCGTGCGAATATATACATCGTTGTAATACTCAAGAATAAAAGGCGCAAGGCCTCCTAAAAACGCCGAGGGCGAGGTAGTGGAGTGATATACATTCCCCACGATTGCGGCATAATCATATTGATAACGCGAGGCGAAATCATCAGCTATATACTTTGGTACCATACCCTTCAGCAAATCGGCAATAAAGAGTTTTCCAAGTGTTGCGGCACTGCCCTCATCACCCAAAATAAAACCTCCCGAGTAGATGCGCTTAACGATTTTCTCGCCATCAAACTGGCACGAATTAGAGCCCGTGCCGAGTATCGCAACAATACCCGCACGATGTCCGCAGGCAGCACGTGCAGCAGCCGTTAAATCATCCTCAATCTCAACGGTAGCACCAGCAAATATAGACTGAAAAGTCTGCATCAGGGCAGTGCGCACTCCAGCAGTCACCACACCTGCGGTGTACATATACACGGCATCTATGGCAATACCTTGCTCAATGATTTGTCCACACACATCACGAACTACCGCCTCGACAGCACTCATCGGCATTGTCGAGACGTTTGTACCCAAGGCCGCAAAGCGAGCCATCTCCTCTCCTGCGGCAGACACAACTCTCCAATCGCTTTTGGTTGCGCCGCTTTCGATTATCACTCTCATCCCTGCTGTTGTTCCTTAAGTTTGGCCGCATCCTTATCGAAGAAGCAGAACTTTGCCACCAACAGTACAACGCCTGCAACGACCCATATTACGCTCAGCGTGGCAATACCTCCCGAAAGGCCCAGCTTAGGACTCATAAGGCCGAGAATCAACGGCGCAAGCGAGCCCATTCCAAAGCCGAACATCTGCAACACAGCTGACGATGAGGAGTGGTATCTCTCGGAGATAACATCATACAGGATTGAGTATGTATTTGCATCGAAGAATGCTCTAAAGAATCCGAAGCCTGCCAATGCTGCATATACCACCCAAATCTCTTTCGACAGGCCCATCAGCACAATACACGGAGCAGCGAGTAACAAACCTCCCGCCTGCAAGATAAGGCGATTCTTGCCGCCACCCTTGCTTGCCGCCAGCTTATCGGACAGGCTACCAGCCACCAACACACCTACAAATGCCGCAGCGTGAGTCCAGAACATAGAGTTAAATCCTGCCGAAGCGGCACTGAGGTTGAATGTCTCCATCAAACATTTGGGCATCCAGGTAAGGTAACCCGTAAGCACAAAAATAAGCGACGTAAAGCCAAAAATCATACACACAGCCGTCGGCACCTTGAAGATAGCCGCCATAGCCTCGAAGAACGACGGTTTTGCACTCTGCGTGGTTTCTGTCTTCTGCTGGGCAGGACTCTTATCCCTCAGACGAAGAATCAGCACAAAGGTAAACAATACACCCGCCGCACCAAAGATAAGGAACGAGTACTGCCAACCCATCTTATCGGCAATCAAGCCTGCCAGAAATCCGCTTGCAATAACGCCTATGTAGTAGGCTGTCTGGTGGATTGACATTGCGCGGGCGCGTGTGCTACCATCGTGATACTCAGCAATAATGGCGGGATATGTCGGGCCGAAGATAGCCTCACCCACTCCCGTAGCGATGCTGCGCATAAGAATCATAAGTACAACGGTGCTGGCATATCCCGTAAACATCGTAGCCACACTGAAGAGCGCCACGCTGAAGATAATAATCTTCGAGCGGCTCAGGCGGTCAGCGAAGTAACCTGCAAATGGCACAGTACAAGCAAAGAAGATATTAAAACAGGTCGATATCAGGCCCATCGTAGCATCCGTGGCGCCGAGAAACTCCTGTATATGCGGTAATACTGTGTTGAATACCTGACGGTCAGCCTGATTAAGGAAATAAGCGACCCACAGCAAGAAGATAATCTCCCACTTATAGGATTTAGAATTTACGTTTACTCTCATAACAAACTAAATAGGGCTAAACAAAGATAGTAAAAAAATCCAAAAAACTTTGCGTAAAAAGAAAAAAGAGTATATCTTTGCCCCACGAAATCGAATGGTTTCAGTGTAACGATGTTACAACATTTCGGGATGTAGCGCAGTCCGGTTAGCGCACCTGCTTTGGGAGCAGGGGGTCACAGGTTCGAATCCTGTTATCCCGACAAGAGAGGGGGGGGGAGAGAGAGCGATGGAAAGCGCCGAGCCCTTTCTAACTATAAACTCTTTCTAACTATAAAATAATCATCGGGATGTAGCGCAGTCCGGTTAGCGCACCAGCTTCGGGAGTTGGGGGTCACAGGTTCGAATCCTGTTATCCCGACAGATGAAAAAAGAACTTATCTACACAGATAAGTTCTTTTTTTTACAACGTAACTCCACTCTTAAATATAGCCAACTCCTTGGCACCTACCTCCTCGTGCCTTACCCGCTCGCCGTTAGATGTCGCTATCACCTTATCTATAAGGCCATTAAGCACTTCATCCGCAGCGGTCTGTTCAACCAGCGCCCCAGCATCAAAATCAATCCACGAGGACTTAAACTTCGCAAGTGGTGTATTAGTAGATATCTTCATCGTGGGAATAAACGCCCCGAACGGAGTACCTCGCCCCGTAGTGAACAACACCAACTGACATCCCGACAGAGCCAATGCCGAGGTTGCCACCAAATCATTTCCCGGGGCACGCAACAGATTAAGACCCTGCCGCTCAACCTTTTCGCAATAATCGAGTACGCCAACCACCATCTGCACGCCACCCTTCTGCACACATCCCAGCGACTTCTCCTCAAGGGTTGTTATACCGCCCTGCTTATTTCCCGGTGAGGGATTTTCGTATATCGGCTGGCCATACTCACGAAAATACTCCTTGAAAGAGTTTATCAGTCGTACCGTATCCTCAAAGACATCCTCCGAGGCGGCTCTATTCATCAGAAACGTCTCCGCGCCAAACATCTCAGGCACCTCGGTAAGAATCGTAGTGCCTCCCTGCGCAATCAGCCAATCCGAGAAGCGCCCCACAAGCGGATTCGCCGTAATGCCAGACAAACCATCCGAGCCACCACACTTCAAACCAATGCGCAGATAACTCAATGGCAACGGCTCACGCCTATCCATACGCATCTTTTCGACCAGCTCACGACATAGCTGCACGCCCATATCGACCTCATCCTCAACCTCTTGTGCCACCAGAAAACGAACTCTATCTTCATCCCACTCACCCATAACCTCCTTGAGTGAAGCTATCTGATTATTCTCGCAACCAAGCCCCAGGACAAGCACGCCTCCTGCGTTCGGGTGCTTTATCAATGCCGCCAGGGCACGTTGTGTATTTGCGTGGTCATCGCCCAGCTGCGAGCAACCGTAATTATGGGTATAAACACGCACATCATCCAAGTGCGAGCAGTCGCACTCACGCCTCAGCCGCTCGGCAATAGCCTGCGCCTGACCATTGACGCACCCCACCGTCGGGACAATCCACAACTCGTTACGAATACCCATCTCTCCGCTTGCCCGCAGATAGCCCATAACTCGCAGATTGTCATCACCTTGAAACTCTACATCGTATGATTTTGGGGTATAGGTGTATTCCAGATTATCACACAAATCACTCTCTAGATTATGTGTATGAATCCACTCGCCAGCCTTAACCGCCTGCGTGAGATGACCTATCGGATAGCCATATTTAACAACCTGCTGCCCAGCACCCATATCAACAAGCGCAACCTTATGGCCTCGCGCCACCTCCTGCTGCACAACAACCCTCTGGCCATCCACCTCAACAACATCGCCCGCAGTAAGCACATCGGCCAAAACAACGGCTACATTATCGTTGGCATTAATCTTTAGATACCCCTTCATCGCAATAGAATTTATCCCAAAAACTTCTTCAATGCCGCAGCCATACCCATCTTCTCTATCTCGCTGAGATACATCGCCACCTTAGGCACAAATCCTGCGACCTGCGAGAAGTCCTCCGTGAAGATATTGCTCTGCACAATGTTCTGAACGGTAGTATAGAGGTCATCGGAGTTCCAGTTATCACGAATCAAGGCCACGTGTTCGGGAACATCATTCACCTCAAAACCACTATTAGGATTATAATAGGCCAGAAGCGCAGCGAAGGTCATACATCCGCAATCGGCCGTCATTCCCAGACGCATCCAATTATCTCTCAGCGTGGGGTAATTACGCGCCTCCCACTTCGAGAGTGAGTTGAGCGAGATGGATTTCAACAGATGTTTGATATATGGATTATAGAAACGCTCCAAAATACCCTCGGCAAAGAGTTTCAACTCGGCCTTATCCTCATCAATCATCGGGATAACTTCCTCGGCAACCATCTTCTTTATAAACCGCTCAATATCTGGCGTTTTGAAGGCATCAGCAACACTCTCACAACCCATCAGCAGAGCCATCGCAACCATTCCCGTATGCGAGCCGTTCAGTATGCGCACCTTCTTGTCGCGGAACTGCTTTACATTAGGTGTAAAGACAACATTCAGCCCCGCCTCGTCGAGCGGCAGCACCTCCTTAGCTTTCAGGTAACCATCGCCACCAATAACCCACAGATGATACAACTCGCCCATAACAATAGCGTTGTCGTCATAGCCAAGCTCCGCCTTAATCTCATCCGACTTCTCGGGATAGCCCGTAACAATACGGTCGACCAACGAATCGCAGAAGTAACAACTCTGCTCAACCCAATCCACAAACGCCTGCTCCAAGCCGTTGCTACGCGCGTGACGGAGTACATATTCGCGCAATGTTGTGCCATTATCCTCAATCAACTCACAACATATTACCACCAATCCCTTTGAGCTATCGCCCTCAAAATGTTTGAATCGACAATAGAGCAGAGCCGTCATCTTCGCAGGGTATGACTTGGGAGGACAAGCTGTGATATCATCCCCCTCCACATAGCGAATACCTGCCTCAGTGGTATTAGAGATTACAATCTGCAAATCCTCCGAGGTGATATATTGCTCATACTTAGCATACTCCTCATCGGGTATGAAAGAGTCCATCACGCACTTTACCAATCGCAATTCGCGCTTAGGCTCCATACTCTCCACACCCTCCAGACATACGTGAAACATATTATCCTGCTCGCGCAACGTATCTATAACCTGCTTACTGCCATTTGCACGTGCACGAGACTTGCATATAGCCACGCCGGCATCTATCACACCCCTCTCGTTGGCAACATCTATCGCCCAATCGGCAAATGCACGCAAGAAATTACCCTCGCCAAATTGCAGAATACGCACAGGGCGCTCAGCCCTCTCAACCGTAGTTTTATTTAGATTCTTTATCATAATTCACAAAATTAATATTTTTTCGTCTTTCTGCAAAACATAAAATTCCATAGGTCACATCACAATTTCGCCAATAAAAATATGTTCCGTTTTTGCACATTTATATCCCATTTAAGAAATAATACGACGTAATCAAAACAACGTAAACGCCTGAAATGGGGGGGGTTAGCGTGGCTATCACGACCAAAATACATATATTTAAGAAATATTTGAATCTTGTATGGTTATAAATAAAATCATACCTTTATATAGACTAATAACAGAAAAATAAACCTAAATAATATGCCTATGGATATAATCAAGTAAAAAACACCCATAACTATATTCTAAGAAATAGAATGACATCAAGAATTTTTATACATTTTTAACTCAATATTTTATGAAACATTTCAGACTATTTGCAATTTTAATTGCTATGTGTGCGGGATTAGTTTCATCGGCTTACGGACAAGGTCGTACAGTGACAGGTACCGTTTATGACGCGAAGGAACAACCGCTCATCGGTGTGTCTGTCGTATTGGTAGATTCTACCACGGGTACATCTACCGACCTCGACGGTAATTTCTCTCTTAACGTGCCCAACTCAGCCGTTACGCTCGAGTTCTCGTATATGGGTTACGTTACAAAGACAATGCAGGTTCCTGCTTCACAGACCACTGTAAAGGTATTTATGAGCGAGGACGCTGTGGATATGGAGTCAGTAGTTGTCGTAGGTTACGGTACTCAGAAGAAGGTTAACCTTATCGGTGCTGTAAATCAGGTTAGTGCTGACGAGTTGTCTGACCGCGTAGCTCCTACCGTTGCACATATGTTGCAGGGTACTGTTCCCGGTCTTAACATCACCACCTCTTCAGGTCGTCCCGGTAACTCGGCTTCTGTTAACATTCGTGGTATCACCTCAATCAACGGTGGTAGCCCGCTGATTTTGGTTGATGGCGCTGAGGGTGACCTTACTAAGATTAACTCTAACGACGTTGAGTCAATCTCTGTAATTAAGGATGCATCGGCTGCAGCTATCTACGGTGCGCGTGCAGCTTATGGTGTTATCTTGGTTACTACAAAGTCTGGTAAGGAGGGTAAGACCACTATCAACTATAGCGGTCGCTTCGGTTGGAACGAGAATACCACAAGCACCGACTATGAGTCACGTGGTTACTACTCAGTTTATATCAACAACCTCTTCTGGCGTAACGACTCAGGTACAACCAACTACGCTAACTATACCGACCAGGATATGCAGATGTTGTGGGATCGTCGTAACGATAAGACCGAGCACCCCGACCGTCCTTGGGTAATTCAGGAGAAGCGTAACGGTAAGGATGTGTACTCAATGTACGCTAACACCGACTGGTACCACTGGCTCTATCAGGACAAGCGTCCTATGATGAACCACTCACTCTCAATCACCGGCGGTAACGACAAGGTACGTTATATGGTTTCAGGTAACATCTACAACGAGGAGGGTATGTTCCGCAAGAACCCCGACGAGTTGCAGCGTATCAACTTCCGTTCGAAGATTGACTTCAACATCACCGACTGGTTTAAGATTACAAACAACACCAGCTTCTGGAGCGAGAAGTATTCATACCCTGGCGTATCTGGCGCAGAGACTTCATTCTCACTTATGACTGTACACGCCCTGGCATCTTACGTTCCCGTATTGCCCGATGGTGGTTCACTCTATAAGACTCAGTACAACACCTATACTATTATGGACGGTATGGTTGTTTATATGGAGAAGGACGGTCACCGCAATATGGATAAGAAGCGTGCATTTACCAACACTACTGAGTTCACTTTGACTCCGTTGAAGGGGCTCTCAATCGTTGGTAACTTCACATATAAGATGAATGCTAACCGTACTATGAACCGCGTAGTTAACGGCTCATACTCAGCATCTCCCGGTAACATCGTTGACATTACAACAGGTTCTTATTTCAAGGATAAGTTGTATGAGACTTTCACTAACCACGACTACTATCAGGTTAACTTGTTCGGTACTTACGAGCATACCTTCGGTGAGCACCACAACTTCAAGGCTATGGTTGGTTACAACTACGAGACTAAGTATTTGAAGGATGTGAAGGCTACTGGTTACCACTCATTCTCTGAGAACTTGGATGACTTCAACTTGCTTGGTACTAAGGAGGACGGCGAGAAGGAGTTGGCACTCTCAGGTGGTCAGAACGAGTACGCATTGATGGGTTACTTCGCTCGTTTCAACTACGACTACAAGGGTAAGTACTTGGTTGAGTTGAGCGGTCGTTACGATGGTACTTCTCGTTTTGCTCGTGGCCAGCGTTGGGGTTTCTTCCCCTCTGCATCAGTGGGTTGGCGAGTATCTGAGGAGGGTTTCTTCGAGCCTATCAAGAGCTGGTTCAACAACTTGAAGATTCGTTACTCTCACGGCCAGTTGGGTAACCAGAACGTAGGTTACTACGACTACATCCAGAAGATTTCATTCGGCTTGCAGTCATACTACTTCGGTGGTAACAAGTCAACAGCTGCAACTATCGGTGCTCCCGTATCTGATAAGTTGACCTGGGAGACATCTATCCAGAACAACTTCGGTCTTGACGCATCGTTCTTCAACAACCGACTCTCTGTATCGGCTGACTACTATATCCGCGATACAAAGGATATGCTTACTCCAGGTGTTGCTCTGCCTTCAGTATATGGTGCATCAGAGCCTAAGACCAACACCGCAGACCTTCGTACAAAGGGTTATGAGATTATGGCAAGCTGGCGCGACAGCTTCGACTTGGGTGGCAAGCCTTTCTCTTATGGTGTTACAGCTACTTTCAACGACTACACTTCAGAGATTACCAAGTATGCTAACCCCGAGCGCACATTTGCAAAGTCTTACTACGAGGGTATGACTTGGGGTGAGATTTGGGGTTACCACACCGACGGTCTGTTCTCAAGCAACGCCGAGGCTCAGGAGTGGGCTGCTCAGGTTGACCAGAAGTACGTAAACGACCGTATCTACTCTCGTAACGGTGAGTTGCGCGGTCTGCGTGGTGGTGACTTGAAGTACCTCGACTTGAACGACAACCGTAAGATTGATATTGGTAAGAATACAGTAGATGACCCGGGTGACCGCCGCATTATCGGTAACACTCAGCCTCGTTATATGTATGGTTTGAACTTGAACTTCGCTTGGCAGGGTATCGACTTGACAGTATTCTTGCAGGGTGTAGGTCAGCAGCACTGGTATCCCGCAGCCAACACATTGGCATTCTGGGGTCCCTACGCACGTCCTTACGCAACCCTCTTGCCGAAGGATTTCCACACAATGTACTGGACAGAGGAGAATCCTGATGCATACTTCCCCTATCCTCGTGGATATATCGCATTGTCAAGCAACCGCTCTTTGACTACATACAACACTCACTACCTGCAGGACATCGGTTACCTCCGTCTGAAGAACCTCACCGTAGGTTATACCTTGCCGCAGAAGTGGACTCAGAAGATTTACATCCAGAAGTTGCGCGTTTACTTCGCAGGTGAGAACCTCCATTTCTGGGCTAACAATCTTCACTCAGATTATATCGACCCCGAGCAGGCAGCAGCTACAGCTACTGGCGCAGCAAGCAGTACACTCCGTACTTACGCTTGGCCCAGAACTTACACATTCGGTATCGACGTAACATTCTAATTTAATAAAGGAGATATTATATGAAAAAGATATTAATGATTTTAGCCGCCGCCTCAACTATAGCTTTGGCTTCTTGCGAGGATTGGCTTGACAAGTATCCCTTGTCATCGGGCTCTCCGGAGACCTTCTTTAAGACGGCTACTGACCTTGAGGCTTATTCAAACCAGTTCTATGCGGATGTGCTTCCTGGAACAAGTATATACGAGGAGTGCGCCGATAACATCGTAAAGGATAACCTTCTTAACGAGATGACCGACGGTCGTATCGTTCCCAACTCAGGTGGTGGTTGGTCTTGGGGCGCATTGCGCGACATCAACACTATGATTGAGTACTCTGTAAATTGCGAGGATGAGGCTGCTCGTACCGAGTATGTAGCTTTGGCTCGTTTCTTCCGCGCATACTTCTACTTCGAGAAGGTAAAGCGTTTTGGTGATGTACCTTGGTACGACAAACCAATCGCCGCATCTGACACCGAGCAGCTCAACAAGCCTCGTGACTCACGCGAGTTGGTTATGACCAACATCATCGCTGACCTCGACGATGCTATTGCTAATCTTCCCACAAAGAAGGAGGTATATAAGGTAACAAAGTGGACTGCATTGGCTCTTAAGTCTCGCGTATGTCTGTTCGAGGGTACTTTCCGCAAGTATCACGGTTTGTCAGACTACGAGAAGTATCTTAACGGTGCTGTATCGGCTGCTGAGGAGTTTATGAGCAAGAGCGGTTACAAACTCTACTCAACAGGTAATCCCGATGTTGACTACCGCGACTTGTTCGCATCAGTTGAGGCTATCGGTGATGAGATTATCCTCGCACGCGACTACACTAACGAGTATGGCTCATACCACAACGCTACACTTTATGGTTTGAACACCTCTTACGGTAAGCCTGGTATGTCACGTAAGATTGTTGATACATACTTGATGGCAGACGGCTCACGCTTTACCGATAAGCCCGGCTATGAGACTATGGAGTTTGCAGAGCAGGTATCTGGTCGTGATCCTCGTTTGGCTCAGACTATGCGTACACCTGGCTTCAAGCGTATCGACAGCGATGTAACAGAGCCTTTGCGTTTGAACTTCTCTGTAACTGGTTACCATATTACAAAGTATGTACACAGCATCAACGCTGGCGCAGATACTTATGGCCGTTCATACAACGACCTTCCTATCTTCCGTACTGCTGAGGTTTACCTGAACTTTGCTGAGGCTAAGGCTGAGTTGGGTACATTGACACAGGCCGACATCGACAAGTCAATCAAGTTGATTCGTGACCGCGTAGGTATGCCTAACCTCGACGTAGCTGCTGCTAACGCTAACCCCGACCCATATCTTGACAACGACAAGACTGGTTACGTGAACGTTAAGGGCGATATGAAGGGTGTTATCCTTGAGATTCGTCGTGAACGTACTATCGAGTTGATGGATGAGAACTTCCGCTACTACGATATCATCCGTTGGAAGGAGGGTCAGTGCTTCTTGCAGGATTTGGTAGGTATCTACATCACTGGTAGCGGTCCTCAGGACTTCGACAAGGATGGTAAGGTAGATGCATATCTTAAGGCTGCTGACGAGGCTCAGGCTCCCGCCGAGTACGACAAGATTGACCAGTTCACAATCGGTAAGGAGATTCGCTTGAGCGAGGGTGACCACGGCTTCATCACTCCTTATAGCGACAACTACCAGCACTGGAATGAGGCTCGTGACTACTTCTACCCCATCCCGACTGATGATATTCAGTTGACTAACGGTGCTTTGGTTCAGAATCCTGGCTGGGAGTAGTTTGAATCGAAACAGTTTCCACTTATGATGCGTAAAGTATCATTGAACTTGTTATTGTGGGCTGCCTGCTTCGTGCTGGCAGCCTGCAGTGACAATAGCGGTATCGAAAATGAGTTACCTGCGCCAACACCAGGCTCTGGAACGGGGGTTGATATAGACCATTTGCTTCCGCCAAAGAAGTCTGCTGGAGCAACTCGTATAGTGAGCTACAATGTCGGCATCTTCAATAAATTCATCCAGGATGATTACGAGCTGATAGCCGATATGATGACAGAGGTTGAGGCTGATGTCGTCTGCCTAAACGAACTTGACAGCTGCACCAATCGCACACGCAAAGTATTTCAGGCGAAGCGTATCGCCGAGCAGATGGGCGGTTGGAGTTACTGTTTTGGCCCTGCAATTCCACACGACGGTGGTAAATATGGCGAGGGATTGATGTCGAAACAGAAACCCGTTGAGCAATACTACATTCCTCTTCCCAAGAATGTGGGAGCCGAGGCGAGAGTATTGGCCGTAATGGAGTTTGATGATTATGTTGTAGCATCGACACACCTGGACCACGTAAGCGCACAGGCCCGCGAGGAGCAGGCGAAGATTATCTCCGAGGAGATGATAAAGCGCTATGGCGACTCCGACAAGCGTGTATTCCTGGGTGGCGATATGAATTGTACGCCCGACTCAGAGGTCATTAAAATTTTCAAGAAGGACTGGACAATTCTAACAGGCACCTCGGGACGCGATAACTACACATTTTCAACAACTAATCCTAAATCGTGCATCGACTACATTATGCTTCTCAACAACGGGGCAAAGGTTGATGTCATTCACAGACAGGTAATCACAGCGCTGAAGGCTGGAGATGTTACTCAAGCATCGGACCATTTCCCCGTCTTGCTGGAGGTAAAGTGGTAATTAAGAAATAGACTTGCCTGCAACACGTTTACAGGCAAGTTTTAATTAGAAGATTATGAGAAAATTTTTAACCCTTGTCGCAGCGATAGCTATATCGGCGACAATCATCGCTTGCGGAAAAAGCAATAACGGCGCAGAGGATAAGCCCCTGCACAACACGCCAAACGAGGAGCCCGCAGGCAAGGAGATTACAAAGAAGGCAAACGGCTCAATTCGTATTATGTCCTATAATGTGGGTGTTTTCAACAAGTACATTAAGGATGGATATGAGGATGTAGCCAATATCATTAAGGAGGCTGATGCCGATGTTATGCTCTTCCAGGAGCTCGACAGCTGCGCGACACGTACAGGCGGCGTATATCAGCTCAAGCACATCTGCTCAATGCTCGGCAAGGAGTGGGATTATCACTTCGGAGCGGGCTTGCTCAGCTTCCAGGGTGGAAAGTATGGCGTAGGTATTGCGGCAGACAAGACTCCTAAATCGAAGGCTGCAAAGAATCTGAATAACTATAACGATGGTGAGCGCCGCGGCCTTGCAGTTATGGAGTTTGAGGATTATGTGGTAGCTTCTACCCACCTCGGCCTGAAGGATGAGGCACAGATTAACCAGCTGGCCGAAATCACCGCATTCCTTACCGAGAAGTATGGTGCGAGCGGCAAGCCTATCCTCTTGGGAGGTGATTTGAATGCTGCATCGGGTTTCGCGCTTATCCCCGAGCTGAAGAAGAATTGGACAATCCTCTCAACTACCGCTACAGCAACCTACTCAACCGAGAAGGATAAGTATTGTATCGACTACATCCTCCTGCTCAACAACGGAGCCAAGGTCGAGGTACTCAACAGCGAAGTTGTCCGCGAGGCCAAATCGGCTAATGTCAAAACTGCCTCAGACCACTACCCCATCTTTATCGATATGAAGATTAAATAGTGGTATCTCTAACAATAAAAAATCCCGTCTGCAACCAAGACGGGATTTTTTATTTGCTACACGTTCGCATTTATTCACTCTTCACCACGTCGGCGGGGTTCTCATTTGCGGCGTGCCAGCTGCGCAGGGTTACAAGGCCGATGGTTATGCCCATAACGAGGATAAACGCCACGGCAAACACCCACCAATAAATCGGTATTCGGCTGGCGAACTGCTCCAGCCATCTACTTGTCACCCACCACGCTACGGGCGCAGCCACAACAAAGCAGGCACAGACAATCTTCGCGTAGCGGCTATTGAGCAGCCACAGCAACTCGCTGGTCGTTGAGCCGAAAACCTTGCGGATAGCAATCTCGCGGCGGCGGTGCTGAGTCTCAAACAGCACAATTCCGAACACACCCATCAACGAAATCACGATAGCCACCAGCGCAAACGCTCCCACAATTATCATAGTGCGCTTGGTCTTGGCGTATTGCTGAGCAATCACATCATCAAACATCTCTATCTCTACAAACTCGGTATGGGGGTCTATTTCGTGCGCCACACTATTTATATACTCCACCACCTCACCAACATCGGCCGTAGGTTGCAGACGCACATAGTATTGACGATGAGAGCTACTGTGGTTATAGATAAAAGTCGGACGCTGTTCCTCGCTAACATCATTGAAATTGACATTCTCGACAATACCCTTAATATTGCCATAAGCACAGAAATCGCCCAACTTCAGGTCAAAACGCTCAACCATACGTTTGTCAACAATAACTACCTGTTTGCGGTAATCAGCCTCCGTCATCCACTCACCTTCAATGAGTTTTATGCCCAAGAATTGCAACATATTGGGTGAAAAATCACGTGTATTAACATATCCCACAGTTTCAATATCGACCTCATTTCGCATATGCGATGGCAACCAATATGTTGACCCAATCAGTATATTATAATTGGAGGTTGCCACATCCTCAATATCGCTATACTGCTTTAATTTATTTGTGAACACATCATTATGCTTGACGAGATTATTCGACGCTCTGAATGTTATAAGATTCTCGGTATCGAATCCTATATCGAAGTTTATCATATATCGATATTGCAGGCCGAAGAAGATGGTTGTAGTAATAAGCACCGTAGATATTGTAAATTGCAGGCAGATAAGCACCAGACGCAGTTTACGCCCCTTCACCGAGCCGGCAAATCGACCTTTGGCCGCAAGCGATGGGCTGAACGAGGTGATATACCACGCAGGATACAGCGCAACAACAATGGCCATCACCACTCCAATGGCGAGGATAATGCCGATGGCGGTGAGGTTATCAAAGGGGTTGAGCGAGCAGGTTACATACCCCGTTAGCGGGAAATCAATAAACGCAACGGCAAGGTAGAGGGTCAAAAATATTGCGCACACCACCAAGCCGATGGCCTCGAACAAAAAGCTCCAGCGCAACTCACCGATAGAAGCGCCGAAAACCTTACTAATATTTACCACGCGAATACGCATAGGAATAAGCGCGAAGAAGAAATTCACGAAGTTGATAAAGGCCATAATGACTATCAACATAACAACACCCACGAGAATCTTCATCGTTGAGCGTGAACCACTCTTAAACACGTCATTCTCGGTGTAATAGGTCTCTGCCAGAGGAATAAATTGCAGCGTTTCAGCCATCTGTCTAAACTCCTCGTCGGTATAGTCGCTGCGCCACTCGCTCTTGCTATTGGCCTCCTTTAGGCACTCGCAATAGACGTTGATAATATTCTCGGTCGAAACGCCCTCGTGCAACTTCACAAAGTAGGGGAAACAATGCATTCCATCCTCGCTAACTGCAGCTCCGAAATCTCCTATATTGCGTAAAATCTTATACTGCGAAATGATACTATTGGGTGCAAAGTCCTCAAAGATTCCAACAATCTCCATAGCCTTGTCGGGTGCATCATCCTTTTTATCAGCTCCAATCCACTGCTCCATAAGACCTCCCTCACGATATGGGATAAAGAGCAAATCACCAACGCCCACACCCAGACGCTTAGCCTCCGAGCGAGAGATGATAATCGTATTGGGGCGCTCCATCTGCTTTAGGTCGCCCTCAACGGTTTGGAATGAGAAGATGTCGAGCATCGACATCGTAATAGGATATACAATACCCGTAAAGCGCTCCAATTGGTGGCCGCTGCGCTGCGCCCATACATACTGCTCTTTCTCTTGATATCTCTTTTCGTTGTATCTAACAGTTCCTCCCGCCTCGATTTCAGGGCATTGAGCAATGAGGCGCTCAATTGTATAACGGCCAAACTGAACAGATATTTCGCCATCAAAATCGACCTTCTCGGCCAGAAGATAAATCCGCTCGTGGTCTTTAATCGAGCGATTGAAGCTCACCTCATACACAACCTGCGAGATAAGGATGTAGAGCGCCATAAATGCCATTGTAAGGCCTGCGATGTTAAGAATAGAGGCTGTCTTGTAACGCTTGAGCGTTGTCAGAAAATTTCTAAATGCGATTTTCATAGGTTTCTTGTTTTTAATTATTCATTTTTGGGGCAATGGAGGCTATCAAACCTCCACTGCCAGGGGTGTGGCTCGCGGCCACGCATTTACATACGATTCTTAAGGTCGGTAACCAGCTGGCCATCGAACAGGCACAATATGCGGTCGGCATACGACGCATCGTGCTGCGAGTGGGTAACCATAATCACCGTTGTACCCTCCGAGTTAAGCTCCTTGAGCAGGTTCAGCACCTCCTGACCATTCTTTGAGTCGAGATTACCCGTAGGCTCATCGGCCAGAATCAGCTTCGGGTTGGTGATAAGCGCGCGGGCGATGGCTACGCGCTGCTGCTGACCTCCCGAGAGCTGCTGCGGGAAGTGCTTGGCGCGGTGCGACATATTCATACGCAGCAGCATCTTCTCCACCAGCACCTTACGCTCGGCGGGCTTCACACCCATATAGATGAGCGGCAACTCGACATTCTCCGATACGGTCATCTCGTCAATAAGGTTGAACGACTGGAACACGAAGCCGATATTTCCGCGGCGGAAGAACGTGCGGTCCTTCTCCTGCAAGCCGCCCACCTCGCGGTCGATGAGGTAGTACTCGCCACCTGTCGGGTTATCCAGCAGGCCGAGAATATTCAGCAGCGTAGATTTTCCGCAGCCCGACGGGCCCATAACGGCAACAAACTCGCCCTCCTTAACCTCAAACGAAACGCCTGCAAGAGCGATGGTCTCAATCTCCTCGGTGAAGAAACTCTTCTTCAGGTCCTTTACTTTTAACATTGTCATAATCTTAAGTTTTTAAGTGTTAATAATTTATCTATGTTGTTACTCTCCTTTTATTACTCGTGCGGGATTCTCATTCGCTGCACGCCAGCTACGCTGCGTCACAAGGCCGAGCGTTATGCCCAGCACCAGCAGCAATGCCAACAGATATACCCACCAACCGATGGGTGCCTGTTGTGCGAAATCCTTCTGCCACTCGCCCACGATGTACCACGCAACGGGCGCAGCCACCACAAAGCAGGCGACAACAATCTTGGCGTAGCGGCTGTTGAGCATCCAGAGCATACCCGATGTTGTAGCTCCAAAGACGCGGCGGATGGCTATCTCGTGGCGGCGGTGCTGCATCTCAAAGAGCACGATTCCGAACACACCCATCAGCGAGATTATAACCGACAGCACAGCAAAAATCGAAAGCAAGACGGCCTGACGGCGTGTCTGCACGTAGAGTTGCTCGAAGTCGTCGCGGAAGAAACGGATTGTCGGCTCCTCAGCCCCTGGGTCGAACTCCTGCACCGACTCGCGGATAAACTCCTTCATCTGCTCAATATTGGCATTGGGGGCTACGCGGACAAGGAAGAAAGCGTAACTTTTGGTAAAATTATACTTTTTAAAACGCTCCAGATAGTTATCATAAACCAGAATCATATAGTTTCCAGCGACATTCTTGTCGGCAAGCGACATAAGCTCCACATTTTCGCATACGCCGACAACTGAAACGGCATCGCTATATTTAATAGTTTCTCCATCATCACCCACCATCGCTTGGTGTGCTCGTTTGGTTAGCAGATATTGGCGTTTCTCTAATTCTGGTTTGAAGCCATCACCCTCCAAAATATCTATACCCATAACCTTAGGGAAGTTATGGTGAACATCAACAACATAATTCCTAATTGTTGTACCATCCTCTTTATTGAAGCTTTGGAATGAGGTCTGTCCAACAGCAATACGGCTATCCATCGCCGTTACGCCCTCCACATTGGGATTTTTCTCAAGGTGAGTCATAAAGGTATCGTAACGCTCTGCGATATTATTCGATGGCTTTACCAGCAGCACATTGTCAATATTGAAACCAATATCGGCATTGACCAAATAACGATACTGCAACCAGATGGCAGCAGTTACGATAATAAGCGTAATTGAGATTGCAAACTGCGCCGTAGCCAGCACCATACGCAGACGGCGCCCCTTAAGCGAGCCTGCAAAGCCTCCCTTCACGCCAAGCGATGCGGCAAATGATGTGATGTAATACGAGGGGTAGAGTGATGCCGTAAATGCCAGCACCACAACAATTACAAGGATTACACCGATGGTGAGCAGATTATCCCCTAATGCCAACGAGCAGGTGACATAATTCTTGATAAAACTCTCCTTGATGGCTATCATCAGGTATAAAGCCAGAGCAAGCGAGATGGTAACCAACGCCACCGCCTCGAAGATAAAACTCCAGCGCAGTGTAAAGGTTGCCGCGCCGAAGACCTTACTGATATTCACCGTACGTATGCGGATAGGGATAAGGGCAAAGAAGAAGTTTACGAAGTTGATAAAAGCGATAAGCACAACCAAAATAGCTACGGCGGCCAACGAAACGGTAGCCGTTACTGTACCCCTCTCTATGCTACTAATCTCGGAGAAGAATGTATCGTTGAGCGAAACGAGTCGCATCTGGTCACGATTATACTCCTCCTGCCACTGCTCCTTGACAAAGGCGGCCATATCATCCTTCCAGATGTTTTCGTAGCTCTGCGGGTCAGCACCCTCGCGCAACTTAACAAAGTGCATACGGTCATACATACCATTATCTTTTATGCTGGCAATATCATCTCCCGCATACATCACCACATCAAAACCCTTCATCATCGTGTTGGGTGCAAAATCTTTGTAGATACCTGCGATGGTTACCGGTTTTTCGGGCTCAGGCGTTGCATTCCACGCCATTGAGGGGAGATAGATAACATCACCCACCGAGACATCCATTCGCTTGGCCAACGATTGTGAGATAACCACGTGGTCGGGCTTCGAAATATCGTGCAGATTACCCTCAACGCTCTTGAACGAGAGGACATCAAACATCGAGGGGCTTATCACACAGCAACCACCATCGAACGGCTCGAAGTGGTAGCTGTTGTATCGTTTATAGACCCGTTTTGCCTGCTCGGGTCGCCACGAGCCACCATACTCCACATCGGGGCAGAGTTTGAACGCCTGCTCGGTGGTGTAACGCGGCGAGTAGCTCGACCACTCGTCGCCACTCCACTGCGTGGTAATAAGATAGATGCGTTCGCTATCCTCTATCGAGCGGTTGTATGACACATTGTAAACCACCTGCGCCATAATGATGTAGAAGGCCATAAAGGCCAGCGTAAGTCCCACGATATTGAGCGCCGAGGCCGTTCGGTAGCGCTTGAGCGTGGTGATGAAATTCTTTAACGCAATCTTCATACTGTTTTGGTTTATAGTTATACAAATCTAACATTTATTTTTTTAGTATCAGCACCTCATTTGTGCCGAAATTCTCATAGCCCGAGGTGATGACACGCTCGCCCGCCTGCAAGCCTTCGACAACCTCGTAATACTGCGGATTTTGGCGGCCAATACGTATCATACGGCGGTAGGCACGCTCACCCGACGCATCGAGGACATACACCCACGCACCGCCCGTGGTTTGATAAAACGCACCGCGCGGGATAAGTAGTGCATCGGACGACTGGCCGAGTTGCAGATTCATATAGTAGGTCTGGCCACTGCGGATATTGTCGGGGATATCGCCCGAGAAGATGAAGTCGGCACGGAACTGCCCCTCGCGCACCTCGGGATAGACCTTGCTCAGCGTCATCTGATAGTTGTGGTCCTGACGCTCAAACGAAGCCGTAAGGCCACGCACGATGCGGTCGATGTAGTGCTCGTCAATCTGCGCCGTAACCTTGAAGGCTGAGAGGTCGTTGACCTGACCGATGGAAGCGCCCGAGCTGATAGATTGTCCCAGCACAACATCCAGCATACCCACCTCACCATCAATCGGGGCCTTGACCTTGAGGTTATCCACACGCTGGCGGATGAGCTGCATATTGCGCGACATCGAATTGAGGTCGCTCTCCATCTGCACAACCTGATTTGTACGGTAGAGCGAATCCTGACGCTGACGCTCCATAATAAGCTCACGGCGGCGGAGCGAAAGTTCGTAATCCTCCTTCGATTGCAGCCACGTCTCGCGGGCAAGGAGATTGTTGCGGTATAGTTCGTCGTTCTGCTCGAAGGTACGGCGCTTGCGCTGCACCTCAAGGTCGAGTTGCAGTTGCTCCTGACGCAGCGTAAGACGCTGCTGCTCCATAGAGATAAGCGTGTTGCGCAGGATATTCTGCTTCTCGGCGAGGTCGGCCTCCGACTGCAAAATCTGCATCGAAAGGTTATTATTTGACAGCTCGACAATCACATCGCCTCGTTTGACCTGCTCTCCCTCCTCGGCCACGATACGCTCGACGATACCCGCCTCAAGGGGCGAGAGCTGAACCGTAGTGATGGGCTGCACGCTACCTGTCAGGCGCACGTAGTCGTTAAACTCGGCCTGCCGCACCTCCGAGATGGAGAGCATCTGCGCATCCACGCGGAGTGTAGAACGGCCATCACGCAAAAGCATAGCCACAATAAACATAACAAAGAGTCCTACAACGGCGTAGGGAATGTTTTTCTTCTGCAACAAGGCACGCCAGCCTCGCTTCTTCTCAAGTTTGATATCCATAGTTTTCTGTTATTTAATTTCTATTTATTTGATTAATGGCTCGCCGTTGTAGTAATCGACCATACGGCACTGAATGATATAATTCAATCGCACGCGCAGCTGCTCGGCACGCGCCTCCATCAACTCATTTGCCGCGGCGTGCAACTCCATAGGCGGAACCAGCCCCTTGGCAAACTTCTGCGACATACCCTCATACGCCAGCTGCGAGGCCTCCACACGTCGGCTACTCTGCACATACTGCTTACCCAAGCCCTGCATCTGCTGAAAGGCCTGCGAAATCTCGCTCTGCACCTCACGGCGCGTGGACTCCTCGTTAAGTATACTGCTGCGTAACGAATTCTTGGCACGACGCTTCTCGAAGCGGTTTGACAGGCGCGAGAAGATGGGAATCGACATCGACACGCCTATGTATGAACCTCTATTATCACGAAACTGATTCCACCACGATGCGTATGCCGCGCTATTGTCCATATCGGTGTAGAAACTTGTGCTGTAACCTCCATTGGCCGTGATGTGGGGATATAGGGCGGCCTTTGCGCGCGACAGATTCAGTTTCGATTCGCGCACGGCAAGCGTTGCATTTTGTATCTTGGGATTAAACTCCATAGCATAATCCATCACCTGCTCAAGCGTTGCCGTAGGGGCTACAAGCCGAATCGGGATGTTGGTTTCAATCTCCAACGGCGTATCGGCGGGATAGTTCATCTCGTCACGCAGTTTTATCATCGCCATCTCGTAGTTGTTTTGCTGCGTGATAAGCGTATAATCGTACGAGGCCACCTGCGCCTCCACCTCAGCAACCTCGGCTGGGCTCTTCAGGCCGAGTTCCAACAGTTTCTGCACGTTCTGCAAATCTTTTTGTCCCTTTGCCAACTGCTCACGGGCAATCTCCACTGCTCCGGCATAATAGACCACATCGAAGTATGCCGACATTGTATTCAGCGCGGCGTTATCCTTCGCAATCTGCAACTCGCCCACGCCTATGGCACGTGCAACCTTCGCCGCACGAATAGAATTTATAGCCGAGAAGCCTGAGAACAGCGTCATTGATGCCGAGAGGCCATACGAATTGCTAAAAGTCGTACGGCTCTGGTAACTGTTCGTCTCGGGGTCAATTGAACGACCGAAGCTAAACGAGCCGCCCGTATTACCACTCACCGAGGGCAACAATTTCAGGATGTTTGAGTTGAGATTTACCTTGTTGTTATCCACCGCAATCTCCTGCTTACCTACCGCGATGGAGTTTTCAACAGCATAGCGCATACACTCCTCCAACGTGCGAGGTTGTGCTACGCACAAAAGTGTCAAAAAATTAGACACTAATAGGGTTATAATCAATCGTTTCATACTTGTTTTGGGTTTTACTCCGAAACGTGCCAAAGCTATGCCAAAATATTTAATTGATTAGCTATCAACACATTCCACAAAAGTTCTCTCACGAAAACTGTCTAATAATTAGACAATCGATGTAAATAGTTTGGACACGCTCGGTTTTTCGCTTAACTTTGTGAAAACGAAACTTGAAAAGATGGCAAAAGCAGGCAAACTCTTAATCGTAGATGACAACCGTAATATTCTTGCGGCTGTGAGGTTGCTGTGCGACAGTATCTTCGAGGAGGTTATCACCCTACCCTCACCCAACACGCTTATTACCACGCTGCAAAAATCTGCGCCCGAGGTAGTTTTACTTGATATGAACTTCCACGCAGGTATAAATACGGGTAACGAGGGGCTCTTCTGGCTCAAGGAGATTTTGCAGAAGTCACCCGAAACCAAAGTGGTACTCTTTACCGCTTATGCCGATATTGATTTGGCGGTACGGGCTATGAAAGAGGGGGCTTTCGACTTTGTTATAAAGCCGTGGGATAATGAAAAACTTATCGCCACACTACAAAATGCCTACAAGGCGGCCAAAGGCAAGGGCAAGAAGCTGACAAAAATAGCATCTACATCCGAGCCTGCGGTGGAGATGTATTGGGGTGAGAGTGCTGAGATGCAACGCATTCGCCAGATGGTAGAGCGTGTAGCCATCACCGATGCCAACATCCTCCTTACGGGCGAGAATGGAACGGGCAAAGAGATGTTAGCACGCGAGATACACCGCCAATCGGCACGCTGCCGCCATCAGATGGTCTCGCTCGATATGGGTGCTATTCCCGACACACTTTTCGAGAGCGAGCTCTTCGGCCACACCAAAGGTGCTTTTACAGATGCGCGCACCGACCGTGAGGGTAAGTTTGAGACTGCAAACGGCTCTACGCTCTTTATGGACGAGATTGGCAACCTGCCGTTGCACCTGCAAGCAAAGATGCTCACCGTACTGCAGAATCGTGCCGTAACGCGTCTGGGAGCGAATATCGCTACTCCGATTGATATTCGACTTATCTCGGCCACCAACCGCGACCTGCACGAAGCCGTTGCAAAGGGGGCGTTTCGCCAGGACCTTCTATTCCGCATAAATACCATACATATCCACATTCCGCCACTTCGTAACCGCCGCGAGGATATTGTGCCCCTTGCCGAGCGATTTATCGCACGCTACGGGCAGAAGTATAACAAGATGGGATTAATGCTCTCGGCGGAGGCTGCCGAGAGGTTGAAAACACACACGTGGGAGGGAAACATCCGCGAATTGCAGAACACGATGGAGAAGGCTGTGATTATGTGCGATGGCGATACTATCAACGCCGACCACCTTGAGTTTCATACCGCACAACGCCCCGCAACCGAGGCGCAAACACTCGAAGAGATAGAGCGCCAGACCATTGCCGCTGCTATCACGCAATGCGGAGGCAACCTATCGCAGGCGGCCACTCAGCTCGGTATAACACGCCAGACACTCTACAACAAGATTAAACGCTACGGCCTGTGAAACGACAGCAGAACATACCTTACGGTAAAATCATTACCTATGTAATGGTCATTATCCTGATGGCCGTCATCTCGGGGTATGTTTTGGCTACAAATCACCCAGCGCATCTGATTGCTACCGCGGCAATTATCATATTATGTATTATCCGTCTGTTCCACATCTATGGCTCTTTGGTCGAGCAGCTTATGTTTGTATTTAATGCTGTGCAGAACGACGACTACTCGTTCCGCTTCACCGAGAATCCCAACATTACGCGCCACGCACTGGTAAACCACGCGCTCAATCGTATCAAGGAGGTGATGGATAACGCAAAACTGAAGATACGCGAACGAGAGAAGTATTTTGAGCTGATTATGGAGTGCGCCAATATCGGTATTATTACCGTAATGGAGAGTGGCTCGGTGGTGCAGACCAACACAAAGGCTCTGCGCATTGTGGGTATGGAGCGACTGAATCATATAGGACAGCTACGCCTTCTGAGTAAGGATTTTTATGAGTCAATGCTCCGCATAGAGCCCGGCGAGCAACTTACATCGCACTTTACGACCGAAGTTGGCGACCAGAACTTGGTGTTGAGCTGCTCGGCGATGGAGTTCGACGGGAAGAATCTGAGGGTTATCTTTATCGGCAATATCCACGAGGAGCTCGACCGCAAGGAGGTGGAGTCGTGGGAGAAACTCACCCGCATCCTTACGCACGAGATTATGAACTCGCTTGCGCCCGTAACATCTATCAGCCATACGCTGCTCTCCGCGTCGGGCGATACCAAGACTCTGCATCAGGGCTTGGAGACGATACACACGACATCGGATAGATTGCTGCGCTTTGTTGACTCCTACCGTGCCGTAACCCGTATCCCCACACCACAAAAGACCCCGTTCTACCTCGCAGAGCTGGTGACGGAGGCTCTGTCGCTTATCCCGCACGAGGGTATTGAGGTCGAGGTGAGCCTTGACCCTGCGGATACTATGCTCTATGCCGACCGCACACAGATGTCGCAGGTGCTGGTGAATCTGCTGAAAAATGCCGCCGAGGCGCTTATGGCGCAGGATTGCGAGCGCAAGATAACCATTCGCTCGACCATTGATGCCGAGGAGCGCATACAGATTGAGATTACCAATAATGGCTCAGCCATCCCTCAGGAAGTAGCAGAGAATATCTTTACCCCCTTCTTCACGACCAAGACCGACGGCTCGGGCATCGGCCTCGCCGTTTCTCGCCAAATCATCCGCCTTCACGGCGGCTCCCTCCGCCTCAAACACAACGACGAAGGCCGCGTAACCTTCGCCATTGTGATAGAGTAATGATTGGGAGGAAGTAATATCCTCTAAATTCTATATTTTACCTTTATAATCAGAGGGTTTCCATCATCGGGATTGTCGTTCACTATTTGTTCGAGTTCCTCGACAATTGCATCTACGCGCTTATCATTCGGACAGTTATCCTTAATATTGGCAACCATATCGGGATAGATGGTGTAATACCACCAGCCATCATAGCAACCTGCGCAATTTATGCCCCTCATAGAGTTAAACAGATTCTTATATGTCGTTTGCGTCTGGCTATCGTAGATAATATCATAATTCTTTTCTCCCGAAACGCTCATTCCCCATAGGCGCGAGCCGAAATTATTTACTCCACTGAAGAGAGCATACTCATTACCTAACGATTTCGCTAAATCCGATAATCTTTTAAAATTGCCAGCTGGCATTTCGTTCAAGAACGGGGCGAGTGTAGTTATTGCAACACATTGCCTATTTTCATCAAGCGTATAGATTGTATCGCCATACATTCCCTTAAAACAGACGCGTCCCGTAACATCCTTAAATATATTAGGTTTAATATCGACTACAGGCAAATCAAAACCCTCCAAAAGTCTTTCTTCAGTTTTGGTAGCACAATTATACAATCGATAATAGTGCTTATTTTGCTCGGACAAACGCGGAGTATAAAGAAGATAATCCTCGCCGATTTTTTCAAACGCCAATATATTTGCCTTGGGCAAATCTCTCTTTTCAAGGAAATTACCCTCGAAGTCGTAACAATATACGGATACTCCTGATAGCACCTCAACTATTCCCGTCTGCTCATCTACCAAAATATCCTTTGCGCCAGTAAACTCACCATGGCCACGACCTTGAGAGAATTTTTTGATAAACTCGCCACTGTTTTTGAAGATAAAAAGACTACTGCCGCCCATCATAGAGGTTCGGATATAGAGTCTATCTTTATACGGAATAATCTCTTCAATATCCGCGACCAAGGCATTATCATCCTGCTCGTAAAGTTTGATAATCTCATAATCAACCTTTATATCCTCTCCGAGGGCGCAAATATCCTCTGGCAAAGCGATATTATACACATTCTCCAATTTCACATCACCTCCGCACGACACAGCGAGTGCCGCAATAAGAAAAATTAAAAGTCGTTTCATAATTTTATCTTTTGTTAGTTTGATTATTTACAGTTTGAATTTGTAGAACTTCGCTCTTTCATTCTCTTCATCACAGATAATTTTTGTTACGAAATAAGGTTTAATATATCCTATTACTTTAAAGTTGGCAGGCACCTCTACATCGCCAATAAGAGTTTCTCCCTTGTATATTTGCAAGCCATCTTGAGACTCTACGCCCTGTTTTTTATAACTACGGAATGTATAGCCATTGATATGATGTACCCAATAATAAAATCCTGCGCCCTGCATATCCTTTTCATACGCCTCCATAAATTGTTCTTGGGTTGAGCCAGGATTACTATATTCTGTATTCATATCGATACCATCAAAGCCAAAAGCTCTTTTAAGATTAAAATCACTATCATAACGGTAGATAAGAGGATCGGCCTGATGAGTTACATAGATATCCCCATTCTCCGCTACATCAAAATAATAGAAAGGCAAATGCTTTAATTTATCCCTATTCTCCGCATAATATGTCGAGTAATGACCTATAGGCTCCACTTCGCCACTATTGATATCAACACGCATAAGCAACGCCGCTTTTTCATAATAATCACTACGCATAATACCAACAGCATCATCGTTGCCTTGAACATTATAATAGAAATATTTACCATCACAATCAGCCACAATCTCTGGCCAAAGCGTATATGATGTTGCTGAATCATACGACACAACATCCGCCTCATCCATCTTATAACCAATGCGTTTAGCATTAGTCATTTGGTTCATTATGAAGATATCATTTGTTCCACCTAATGCTATTAAACTATTATTGGATACACAATAACGAACTTCAAGAGGATTTTTCACAGGCAATTCTCCTGGACCACGGCCTAATCCGCCTTGCTTTTTACCTATTTTACCATCAAGAGATATATGATAGTAATGATTGAAGAACTCATCAAAAAAATACAACGAATCTTTTCCAACTCCTGAAAATCCCATATAAGAAGAATTATTGATTTTAAATTCTACAGGATGGATGTCGATTTTTGATACTTTAATATCGATTTGGCCTTTATTTTCGCTTTTGTTGATATGTGACTTACACGAAACAATAAGACATAATAAAACTAGGTAAAATAATCTCTTCTCCATAATTTTTAGTTTTTATAATTAAATTCTATTTTAAATCAAAGTATCCGAAATACTCTTCGCCCTCAGAATCATACGCCCAGCAATAGGCTCGCTTTTCATCATCCGAAATAGCAAATGTTGCCACCATATCATTCAATTCATAGCAGCGCTTCTCATTTCCTCGCCAATCAAAAACTCCAATCTTTGGTTTAGCATTAGAGAGTTCTTCTATCGTAGTATCATAATAGAGTACATAGATATAATCATCGGTAGCACATATATGACTTGCCCCAAACACGCAATCAGGCTTTCCCATATTGCTATTCTCCAATTTCGGTTCATAGAAATATCTAATCTCTGCGTGCGATATACCCTTGTCTTTTACATCCAAAATCTCTAACAACATACCATTTGTTGTAACATTGGCTATCTTTCGTCCGTCGGGTCTTACCGCATAGTGAGAATTATAGACAAAATAACGTTTGTGCAACATCTCATCTTGGTCAATTGTCGCCGTAAGCGACGGGAGAACATTATATCGCAGAAGAGTATCACACTTCTCATCGGTTACAAAGAAACGGTCAGTTGGATACCCACCCATCTGCAATAATTGGCCGTTACGCCAATGAATTACGCGCGATGTCGGGAAATCACCTTTGTATCTACCGCTAGCAACAACATACTGTTTCTCATTATTCAACACTCGGTTAAGGTCTATTGTGATATGCCTATTACTATTATCCATTGCGAACAACAAGCCGCGCTTGGCATCAACACTCATAAGCATATAACTCGACAGCTCCTCAGCCGAGCGACCGAGATAGGCAAAACTTGTAATCAACCGCCCAGCATTGGCCGACAATAGCTGAAATACATTGTTGTTATCTGCATTTTTGGCTGGAAAGATTACTACCGAATCACACATCATAAAGTGATTGGTCATACGCATCATCAGCCCATCATTTAAGTGATGTAGTTGCGTTGCTTGCACATTGCGAAACTTTGGCGCACGATACCCCAAGTCTGGCTCACTTTTTGACGAGCAGGCGACACATAAAACTATAGCAAGAAAAATCAATAGTCGTTTCATAATTATTTAAGTTCAAGATTAAAATTACTTTAAATCAAAGTATCCGAAATACTCTTCGCCCTCAGAATCATACGCCCAGCAATATAGTCGTTTATCATCTGGTGTAACGACAAATGTATCCATATACTCATTCAACACGTAGCGACAAACCTCATTACCATTCCAGTTAAATACACCAAGATAGAACGGAGGATTTTGACCTTCTCCAAACTTATTGTCTGAATACAAAAGGTATATATATTTATCCGTTGCGCAACATCTTCTTGCTCCGTAAATACTCTCCTCCTTTGATATCGTACCTTGATTTATTTTGCCTTTAGCGGGTTTAAAAAACTGTCGCAATGCGGATTGTTTGATTGTAGTACCATCGAAATCAAAAATCTCCATTGTCATACCATTCATTGTTGCATGAAAAATCTTTGTTCCATCGGGTTTTATTGCAGACTTTGTATTATGAGCAAAGAATAGTTGTCTTTTTCTTTTATCATTATCAAATTCAGGTATTGTTGAATGATAATCATCATATTGAGCAAGCGTATCCTTACCTGTCATATCAGTCACCAGCAATCGCGGATTACTTCTGACGTGAAGGATTCTATTATTAGGCAAATAATGGATATATTTAGCATACCAACCACCTTCAAGTTTATGATTTCCTACAACACAACGACTATCGCCCGACAATGCTTTTCCTAAATCAATATCAATCATATTCAGGCGCATATCCATTGCATAGAGGTGTTTGGCTTTGTTATCGTATGCAGCGTGCCTACAGCCCGATAATTCATAATTAGCTCTTCCTTGATTTCCAAATGATGTAATTTGATGACCGTCTTTGATTGACAGAGCTTGAAATAAATGCTCATTATCAGTACTATTTGCACGAATTATAAAAACAGAATCGCACAAAAAACTTATTCCGCCAAAGGACTCAAGCAGCAAATCTCTATTCAAGGCCGTAATTTCGCGCTTATACTCCTTAGGAAAAACGGGTGGAGCATAATCCGTATCAAAACGAGCTTTATCACACGAAACAATAATAAAAATACTTAAAATGATATATATATATTTCATATTACTAACATATTAAATTTGTATATAGGGGAAATATCCCCTATATACAATAAAATTAATTATTCACTGGGGTATTGCAAGCTTGACATTTTCCATATGCTCTTAAAACAGTACCATATCTACTATTCCCCCAAAGTATCCCACATACACATTGGTAGGCGCATAGTTCGGTTGATGGCGTTTCGCATTCTACCACAATAGTATTTATTATTTCATCTTGTGTCAAGGCTTCAATATTTACATCATAAATTCAGACATATTACCCTTGTCATACGCCTTGTAACCCACTGCTGTCGCTGCTGACATCACCAATGCCACCGCAGCAAAAAAGAATTTCTTTTTCATTTTTTTGTTTTTTTAGTTATTAGTTTATTGTTAAATAGGCCCTCTGATTAATCTTTTGCCGCTTGCAAAGCCATCTTTTTATTCTACCTCGTTTCTTCTCTTTACTTTTCTTCTTCTCCATCGGCATAAATATGGGCAGATAGATAATAAGCGCCACAAGCGAAAAGAGTGTACCACTCATTGCTGCCACAGCAAAGGCAAACCAGAAGACCTCCTCAGGACCGTCGTGCAGGAATGGCACAAGGCCGAGGATGGTTGATAATATCGTCAGCATAATGGGTACAATCTTATGGTTATATGCCATCAAGTACAACCTCACACCTCGCTTTGAGGTTGTTGCACGGCAGTTATCCAACTCGTTTATCAAGTATATTCCCGCATTTACCACGATTCCGCACAATAGCACAAAGGCCGCAAAGCCTCCCTGGTCAAAGCGAAACTCCGTAAAACCAAAGGTAAGGAACACTCCAATAAATGAGATAGGAATCATCATAATGATAACCAGCGGCTTGCGCAGAGACTCAAATATTATGGCGCACATAACATATATTATCGCCACCACAAGCGCAATGAGCGCTACCTGCGTCTTTTTATCCTCCTCGTAACTATAGCCCGGAGCATCGGCGTGATATCCCAACGGCAGTATCTCCTCGTTGAACATCTTCACACTCTTTTCCACAAGGCGGCGGCTTAACTCGTGCGAGCCAACGAAATCAAAGCCCACCATAATCTCGTAGGACTGCTGTGCGCGACGGATAGATATCTCCGTACGGCGTTTTTCGATGGAGCCGATGGTCGAGAGCTTCATCTGCGTAGAGTCAATCTCCACCAACGCATTCTCCAGATGCCAACGGTCAAATCTGTCACGCGCTACCGACTCCATAACCACACTCTGCAACTCCTCACCCGAAAATATCTGCGTAATACGCTCCTGATATAGCTTTGAGCGCAGAACGCCGTAGTAATCGTATATATCGAGACCCATAGCGGCTATCTGCTCATCGTTGTAGCGTATGTGGAACTCATTGTGCGGCAACGACCACGCATTACCATCCATAATCTCGGGCGAAGAGACTCGACGATTAGCCTTTAACGAATCCAGCAACTGGTCAGCATAAGCCGAGAGGCGGTCGTAGTTATAACCCTTAAGACGAATTACATTTGAGCGGTAGTTGCTCACTACATTATTATTGAAATACGAGTCGTCCAAACCCGTTACACGCCACGTAGCACCGCCATAGTTCGTTGCGGCGGCGATTATCTCCTGCTTTAGTTGCAACGGGAAGGCGGTATTCTCATATTCGGGCTTGAAGGTTATCTCTATCTGGGCATTGTCGTAGGAGTAGATATTTGTGCGGAACACATCCACCTCCTCGTAGCGGCTGATGTAGTTCTCCATATGCTGCACCACCTCGTTAAGCTGCTGCACGGTACAACCCTCAGGCATACCAGCATTGACCGATAACACCTTGCGAGCTGGCTCGCGGAAGTAGTTATACTGCCCCGTCTGCGTGTGGAAAAGGTTGAGCGAGGTGCCCAGCACCATATCTATCGTAGCACGATGCTCGGCAACAAAACTGCTCTGCATAACAGAATTATACCATCGTGAATAGAATGGCAACTCCTCATCACCCTTCTGCTCAATCTTATCGGGCAGTAAAAATGTCGGCACGCCAAAACCCCACACAAGCAACACAACAAACACCCATCTATGCCCTCGGCACCAGAGAATCATACGCTCATAACGGCGTGAGAATCGCACCATACGCCTACGGCCCGCACGAGAGGATGTAGTCATACTGCGCCCAAGTGAAATCTTCTCCAATAATGCCGGCACAAACAGAAAAGCTACGGCCAACGACACCGTAAGGTTGATAATTATCACCAATGCGAAATCTACAAGGTTGGCTTGCTGCTCCTGCGGCAAGAGCCACACAATACCCAATGCTCCGATGGTGGTGAGCAGAGCGCCGAGGATAGAGGTAAAGACACGGCGATTGCGGTAGTAACTATAATGGTCAACCATAATGATTGCCGTATCGATAATGATACCCAGCGACACGGTAATACCCGCCAACGAGTAGATATGAATACCCAAATCGAAGATATTGTAGAACACTACCGAGACAAGGATATTCACCGCAAGCGTTACGCCGATAATAAGCAGATAACGCAAATCACGACTCACCACAAGCACAAACAACAGCAGGATAACCACGCACAACAGTGTGCGAACATATATCTTATCAAGCTCCTGGCTGATATACTCCGAAGCGTCGTACGCCAGCGTGGCTGAAATCTCCGAAGGGAAACTCTCTTGCAGGCGTTGCATCTCTTGGCGCACATCGTCCGCGACACGCAACATATTGGAGTTGGCATCGCAGCTAACAGAGAGGTTTATGGTATTTAGGCCATTTATACGAAAATAGCTCGTAGGCAATGCCTCACGCCAACGCACCGTAGCAAAGTCACGCAGGTAGTAGAGCCTATCGTTGTGGCGCACGATGGGTATATTATCAAAATCGAGCGTAGAGAGGTTTTGCAGCTTCAGCACAATACTTCGCTCCACGCCATCCTCTGCCGAGAGTGTCGTCATACCGACAATATCACTACGAAAATAGTCCCTGAAAGCCGTTGCAAGGTGGTCGGCCGTAAGACCCACGCTCTCCAGAGCCTCAGGGTTAAACTCCACAATCCACTCAAAAGGCGTCGTGCCCGAGATATTCACTCGCCCCACACCTTCAATACGCGACAAGGGCGTTGAGACCTTATTTACCACATAGTCATATATCTGCTCCGAGGGAATACCCGCCTTAATGGTGTAGGTCAGAATATCCTTCTCGCGGCTACCGCCTGTAGCGAGCGAGATATTGGGATAGCTCACCTCCTCGGGTAGTTTGGAGTAGATGTTTCGTATAACGGATGCCACCTCAAAACGTGCCGCAGTCATATCCGTACCCTTACGGAACTTAACCGTAACCGAGCCTCCGCCCTTACTCGAGCGTGAGGAGATATCATCACACCCACCAATAACGGACAAGGCCGCCTCAATGCGCGAGGTGACCTGCTGCTCGATAAGGCGTGCCGAGGCGTTATTCCACGAGAACGACACCGTTATATTACGCTCTACGGGAGAGGGTGAATATTGTATATTTAGTCGTGGCAGAAGCGCTATGCCGATAACCGCCAAGGCCGACATAATCAGCAATACAGAGAATGCCGAGAGGCCACGACGCGAAGTATTATCTCTTTTCATCACTTAGTCTGTATATCTCGTAATAAGCCAAAGGAATAAACAGAACGCTGATAAGCGTACCCACAACCATACCGCCAATAATAACCAGCGACATAGGGTATTGCAAGTCGGAGCCCATATCGCCACGCACAAGGAAGGGCGCCACGGCAAGGATGGTCGTAAGCGAGGTCATAATAATAGGTTTCAGGCGTCGGCGACCCGCCTCCATAATGGCGTGTTTGAGGCGCATACCGCCACGACGCAGCGTATTGATGGTGTCAATCTTCAGGATAGAGTCGTTGATAACAATACCGCACACCACAATAAGGCCAATCATAGACATAAGGTTAAGCGTCTGGCCAAACAGCCACAGAATGATAATCGCACCGAAGAGGTCAATAACAATCTCCGAGAGGATGATAAAGGGCTGCACCAGCGACTCGAACTGTGCTGCAAGGATAAAATACAACAACAGCAGAGCAACGATAAGCACACCGATAAGTTCGCGCACCATCTCACGATTGGAGAAGTATGAGCCGCTGAAGCTCACCTCAAAGCGGTCATCCTCGGCCACACACTCGCGGATGGTGGCCATAACATCTACAACATCGGCCGAGTGGATATTCAAATCCAAAGGATAGTAATCGCCCTCAGCACCTGCCACAACGCTCTTTAAGTCGAGCGAGCGGGTCTGCTTCATAAACTCCCCAACGGGTATCTCGGCCATATCCTTACCACTGCCAACAGCTATAAAAGTCCTACCCAGCAGGTCGTCTATATTCTTTAGGTTATTTCCCACAACAACGGGCAGAGACTCGTGTCCCGAGGTGATGGTAAAGAGGTTGTTCTCGTTAAGAGCATTGCGCAGAGTAGAGAGCAGCGTAGAATAGCTCACGCCATACAAGGCCATACGCTCGGGTTGCGCGACATACAATATATCCTCCTGCAGCGCTACCGCAGGAATATTATGCTCGGGCAGAGCCTTGCTAATAGCATCCACTATGCTCTGCAAGTGAGCTGGGTCGGCAGCTCGGCCCGTAGTGGAGCGCAGGCGAGCCGTGAGCGCAGCCTCCTTATCGGCAAAAATCATATCGAAGATATTTCCCGACACGCCAAACGAGCAATGTGCATCGGGAGCTGTGCGGCGTAAATACTCCTCAATATCTCGCTGCACCGTCGCTACATCCTTTGCATCGTGGCATTTGAGGTATATCGTAGCCTCCGCCACGCCTGTATCCTCGGTATGCGAGAGGATAAACTGCTGCACACCCGCCATAACCGTAGAGTGCGCCACACGCTCACCAAGCGACGATAACAAAGCATCCGTACGGCGAGAGTTCTCCTCGGCTGAGATACGGTCATTCCAATCAACCCTTACCAGCATATCGCTATATGTCATCTCTGGCAGACGCTCCTTATCCACCACAAAGAACAACCCCACAAGGCCTACGAACGAGATAGCATAGATACCCCACATAACCGTCCTATGACGAAAGAACCATTTTAGTAGTTGGTCATATCGTTGTTCCAGCCTATCAAAAGAGAAGCGCTCCAACCACGGTGTAGGACGAAATGTCGGCAACGAACGATATAACCAACGGTAATAGACGGGCAATAACACAACGGCTACACCATACGACACAAACAGCGTGATACTTACGGCCATAGCCTGATCGTAGAACATAGCGCCTGCCATACCGTTGATAAAAATCAATGGCACGAAAACGGCACAGGTAGTAAGGATAGACGAGAGCATCGGCATCATAACCTCCCGCGCTCCCCTATCCACGGCATCTATCAGCCTCTCGCCTCGTTGCCAGCGTGCTGTGATGTTATCCACAACGATAATAGAGTTATCAACCATCATACCCGTACCCAGGATAAGGCCCGACAGCGAGATGATATTGATAGAGATTCCCATCAAGTGGAAGACCAACAGCGTGATAACAAGCGTGATAGGGATAGTCAAAATCACCAGCAGAGGAGAGCGCATATCGCGCATAAAAAAGAGAATGATAATGCAGGCCAGCACGATACCGACCAAGATATTATCTATAAGGTTGTTTATCGAGTAATCCAACAGCTCTGTCTGGTCGCGCGTGATGGTAAACTCCACATCGGGATAGTCCTCGGAGAAGTGTTGCAGCTGCTCATCCAAGGCCTCCTTCAAATCAGACATACGGGCATCCGACTGCTTAACAACGGCCAGCGTAACGGCATCCCTGCCGTTCGAAGTAACCATACCCTGTCGCTTGCGGGGATGTTCCACGACACGAGCCAACTCACGCAGGCGGAACAGGCGGTCATTAACCTTTAAGAAGAGCTCCTCCACATCCTTTGCCGAGGTGGCAACACTCTTAAACTTGACATTATACTGATACTCGCCATCACGGATAGTAAGGCTGCCGAGCGATATATCCATACTACGCAACGCTCGCTCCACATCTGCCATCGTGATACCCGCCTGACGCAACAACGCTTCATCGGGGATAACAAGCAGCTCGGAGTCCACGCCTCCACTCATATCGACCATAGCAACCTCATCCAGTTGCTCGATGCGCTTGGTTATGACCTGCTCGGCAAAGCGGCTCAGTTCAAGGAACTCATCCGATACGGGGTGTAGCTCATCGCGCATAGCAGAGCGCTGCTCACCACGCAGCGTCATATCGATATAGAAGGCTGGAATATCCGTAGCACTCGCCTTCAACACCTTCGGGCGCTCGATATTACGCGGAAGAGAGGAGGTTGTGCGGTCAATCTTTTCGTTAACCTCGATAAAAAGGTAATCCAGATTAGCACCCTGCTCAAATGAGAGATGTATCGTACCATTACCCTCGCGGGCCTCACTGCGTATATCGGTAAGTTGCGAGAGTTGCACCAACTGCTGACGCAAGGGCGTGATGACAGTTTCATTAAGCTGGCGGGCAGAGACTCCTGCAGCAGGAATCTGAACGGTGATATATGGAGCATCCACATCTGGCACAAGCGACACGGGAAGCAGGCGCGCACTCACCACACCCAAGATGAGCAGCACCACCGTAACCATCGTAACAGCGATGGGTCGGTCTAAAAGTCTGCGTAACATAGGCTATTGCTTTATGGTAACCTCCGAGCCATCGGCAAGATTCAGGTTACCCGAAGTGATAATAATATCGCCTACCTTAAGTTCTGCTCCACGCTCCTCATTGGCACGGACAACATACTCCTTGCTATTAGCAAGCGAGGTAAGGACATAGGTCCAGCGAGCAGCGCCATTCTCATAGCGAAACAGCACCTCCAAGTTATCGCGGATAACGACGGCACTCTTAGGCACTACAAGCTGATTATCCAACGCCTGACGCACAAAGACCTTAACATTCATACCGTCCGTAAGCGTACCATCGTTGGCAATCGTAGCATCGACCTGCACCTGACCATTATTGTCGATGGTAGGATTGATGGCTGTGATACGGCCCGTAACCTCCTTAGTTAGATTAGCGTATGGGGTAACAGCAACAGCCTGCCCTACCTGCAAAGCGCCATACTCCGACTCCAAGACGGTAAAACGGACATTAAGATGGCTATCATCCAGCAGAACGCAGAACTTATCACCCGTACGCTCGTAGGCGTTAGTCGCAACATCTGCCACCTTACCTCCAAAGGGTGCACGCAGGCTGCACTGCTTCAAATTACGTCTATCACTCTCAACCGAGGCCAGGGCATCAGCATAGCCAGAGCGAATCTTCGCCAAGCGCAGAACATCCTGCGGAGGAGTAATAGTATCGCCAAGCGTATAACCAAGACCTACCAACACATCCAGATACTCCAGGCGAGATTTTTCTAAAGTGAGTAGCGAGCGGCGTAGTTGCTGTGAATACTCCGTAGTATCCACGCGGGCAAGCAGTGCGCCCTGCCCCACGCGAGTACCATTCTTAACGGCTACACTCTCCACAACACCCGTAACGGCAAACGACAGCTCACTACGGCGTGCAGCCTCCAGGCGGCCATTGCTCACAATCTCGCGCATAAAGGGACGTAGGCGCAATGTATCGACCTCAACCTCATTATGTTCAAGGCGCGTGGTCATACGCTCCTCAACATTTGCTGCATCCTTTTTATCTCCCTTGCCACACGACACAAGAATGGTCAGCAGCGTAGCATAAACAAACGATCTCTTCATATTACTCTTCGATTATCTTTTCAAACTCGGTTACTATATCCACTTTATGGATGAAATCATAGAGTGTACGGCCTCGTAGGTCGTAGTAGTACTGCCAAAAGGTGGCGAGCGACTCTATATAGGTTTTATTGGCTGTATCGCGTTCGCTCTGCGCAGTATTCATATCTGTAACGGAGAGCGTACCACGGCGGAAGTTATCCATAGCTATCATATAGCGGCGCTCGGCGATATCGTTGGCACGACGAGCGACATAACACTGGTTATACTGCGCCGAGAACTGCTCAAGGAGGGTAAATATCTCGTGGCGGTAATCTATCTCCTCCTGCTCTATCTGGCTACGCACCATCTCGGCACGAGCCTTAGCCATCTTAACACGGCCCTTACCCATACCCCAATCGAAGATAGGGATAGAGAACTGCAAGCCTACAACCTCTTGGTCCAGCAAATCGGCATAGGCCGAGCGGAACGTATCACCCGACTGCGACAAACCAAAGCGGGCATTGATAGAGGCCGAAGCACCTCGCTCAGCCTTAGCGCGAGCAATATCGGCCTCAGCATTCAAGGTCTTAATATCGTTTTGAAGGTTAAACGACGAGTTTTCGAGGGCCTTGCCAACAACCATATCGTAGTTCATATCCACCATAGGTATATCGTAATCAACGCTGGGCAGCACACGCGCATTCTCCGGCAAGCGTAAGAAGGAGTTAAGGCGCATCTGCTGCTCACGAACTGTGAGGGCGGTGGTATTGATTGAAAGGCTATCGTTGAGCATACGCAACTCCAACTGCAGCAGTTCATCCTTCTTGATGCTGCCCAACTCCAGACGCTGCTCGGCGATGGCGTGCAGAGCCTTCGTATTGGAGTAGTTCTTGACGGCTATATCGTACTGCGCACGGCTCAGCACAAGGTCAAAGAAGTAACCCACAGCACGCAGCGTAACGGCCTCCATATCCTCGATATATTGGCGCTTGGCAAGCTCAAACTGCTTGGGCTCTATCTTCTTGGCCCACTTAAAGGAGTTGTAGGCAAACAGAGGCTGGGTGTATGACAGAGTGATAGGCTGCGAATAGTAGGATTTACTATCGCGGTCGCCAAACTGGTCCAGGCGATTAAGCGACGAATAGAGGCTCAAAGTACCTCCCGTCAAGGCGATATTTTGGCGGATGGAGAGACCTACCGTATTCTGCAAGTTATAGTTCTCCATATAACGCAAATCACCCGTATCGTAGTCCTGCAACAGGGTTAACGAACGGTTGAAATTCATCACCTCGCCCGTGAGGTTGAGCGACGGCAAGCGGCTGGCCTTATATGAGCGGAAGGCCCAATAAGACGACAGGAAGGTGTAGCGAGCCGTCATAGCAGCAATGGATTGATTCTGCGCCGTATGGATAACATCATCCAGCGTGAGCGCAAGCTCCGTAGAGGCTCCTCCCGACGGTGAGGTGTCGGTGGCAAAACCAACACCCTGACCGTAGGCGGATAGGCTCGCGAAGAAAACAATTAAAACAAGTAATTTTCGTATCATATCAACTACATATTATTAGACCTCTTAAACTTCTGCATTGTTTTATCAAATGGGGAAAAACCTACACCTGGAACTGCGGAAAAGTGTTTACGCAACTTCTTGTCAAAAATATTAGCTACGCATATTATTCCCTTACTTATTTCATTCGCTGTAGCATACTTGCCCTGTGCGTCAAGTATGAGAGTCATTCGCAGATTATTCTCAGTGGCTATACGAGCAAGCGACTCGGAATAATCAACATTCGTATGATAATAGAAGATGAAATCAAACTCAGGGTTTTGCGCTATCTGTTTTTTAAGTAGCTTGATATCATTAAACAGGTGTTTATCCGCAATACGATTATCTTCAAAAAGATTATATACTACAACTTTGGGGCGGCCATTATTTATAATATCATCAAACGACTGATTGTCGTAACTATACACAACCTTACACTCAGGGAGTAATGCCTTGCGCTCATCAACAGATTCGCACGCAATAGATGTGATGGCCAAAAGTATCGTAAAAAATATGTTTATTATTACTTTAGTTGACATAGTACAATATGGTATTTATCATCGTTGTTAGATATATTCTTAAGTTCTACTGCGGGTAGTAACTTTGAGTGTTGCTCGGCAAAAGTTCTAATACTTGCCTCATCTTGTAACAAAACTATTTCATCGTTATTTGTAACACCCTTAACCGATTTATGTAATAGAGCATCCTCTTTATTTGTTTCAATACATATCCATTCCCCATTACGCATAATGGCAACAACATCGGATGATTGTTCCGCGCCCTGCATATTACGGGATACATACATTATAAGGCCCTTTTTTAGCACAAAAAATTCTTCAATCATTGCGAAGTCCGTCGCAAATAACATCTTGGCGGCCTTCATCGGATCTGAGTACTCATAATACTGCGAGGGTATAGTATATTTTCCAAAGTCAAAACTCATATACGATGAAGCTCCATTATCATTGATTATGGAAATTTCGTTCATCAGGCTTTCGCGAACAAGTATACCCTCAGCACACTCAATGAAAATGTCGTTGATCTCAGTAACTGAGTATATCTTGGCCTTAGTTGGTAAGTATTTATCAATGATAGCGCCATTACCATCCATCTTTACTACACGCTCTTTCATCTGGCCACTACCAAAACCTACATATCCCCAATACCCGCTATCGGTTTTGTGCAAATTATATGGTTTGTATTCTAATTGATCGCTTTCGATAAATTTTCCGTTATAGTCGTAGTATAGGACCGCTTGTTTATGATATGAATAAATCATAATTCTATCATCGGAAAGTTGCACACTTGCCATATCTAAATACTCATTCGGGCCACGACCTTTGGCAGCAATAGTAGCACGATAACTGCCATCAATATTGAAAATATGGATTTGTCCGCTATGCAGGCGGTCGATGATTACGATATAATCTTCGTTACACTTGACAATATTGTCGCTACTCAGCACAACATTATCCGCCGATTCCAATGTTAATACCCGCATTTTGGATACAATATTGTCAATAGAGGAAAAGTTTTGCTTGCCATCAATAGGTATTGTAACTCGCACATCTTTCTGAGATGAATTTTCACAAGCAATAATAAATAAACAAGTCGCTAAAATGAGTAATTTCTTCATAATACTAAATATTAAATTTACTATTGCAAATCTATATTACACGAGTCGCAATACCAATGTTAAATCCCATTATAGGGCTGTTAAAACCCGTTATAATAGAATTGTGGAAGTTACTTGTGTCAAATCAACCAGTATAATTTGACAAAGTAATTAATAATTAACTACACAGTACCCTTCCATACAATCATATGCATATTGCTTCGTCGTACAAGCTAATCTCATCTCCCCATAACACCATGCCATCGTCTGATATACCCTGACACCATTATGCTCTGTATCTGTCAAAGCTTCCAAATTTGCACTCATAAGGTCTGTCATCTTAGAGTTAGAATTAACTCCAAAACCTACTGCAACTGCAGACATAATAACAGCAGCACCTGCCATAATCACTTTTTTCTTCTTAATTTTTAAATTTTAATTTATTAATAATTATTTATTGGGATTACCCCATTTTATATTTGCAGATAGTTATGTTACATTCGAAATGCCTCCACCAACGGATATGTGTCGGTGGCAAAACCGACATCCTGACCGTAGGCGGATAGGCTCGTGGAAAGCATAAACAAAACTAACAACTTTCGCATAATGAATTATTTTTTTATTCTTATTGCATATCTAAATTTGTGTTAAATAGATATATTCAAAGATGAAACATCGTATTCAACAATTTCTTCTGTATTATAGTTTAATGTATATAACTTCTTATTTTTCCAATCAAATGAGAAAGAGGTTACAACCCTATCGAGATATATACAAGTTATTGGCTCGCCCATCCAACTAAAAATGTAAATCTTGGAGTTATTGCCTTTTGTAGTTTCTTGCCTTTGATTATTACCAGAAAATAGAACGCAGAAGTAATTCTCAGTGCATTCCAAATCTCTAAAACAATCTTTTTTATTTCTTTTTCCTACGCGTTCCAAAGCTTCTATACTAACTGGAACTTCTTCATCGATGCTTATCTCTTTTACAAAAGAGCCGTCAATACTATAGAGATATATTTTATTCAATTTTTTACCGCACTCAACAACCATATCTCTTGAAGGATGGCTTGATATTATTGTTCCAACATCATTTATATCCCCTTTAGAACTAATCTTCAAATTATCAAACAAATAGGATGTTGGGAGCACCTTCTTTTCATTATTTGAAAATATACTCCTATTCTCAAAAGCGTGAGACATATCAGGCTCCGAAATAAGAAACTCTCCGCTATGGAGCATTGTCCAAGAGAATATATTTCGAGGAAGCTGTATATCAGTTAATTCGACCTCGGGATGTTGGCTATTTAGGCTCTTGGTTATATTAAATTTCTTTAATCCTCCTTTGCTAAAATCATAAACGAGAGTGACTAAATCACCATTTTCATCTCGTTCAAAATGTTGTCTTCCAGCCAAAGGAGAACCTAAGAACTCCAAGTTACTATTACCTTTATTTAAGAAATCTCCCAAATGCCTTTTACTTTTCAAATCATAAAAAGACCAAAAACCAACTTTCTTTTTAGTTGAAACAATCAATATAGAATCAATAACCTTTAGATTAAGAGCACCCATAGCATCTATATCGGCATCTTGGCCTGAAATGTGAATAGTATCAGTAAATTTCAGATTATCATTTACTTCTTGATCCTTGCATCCAAATAAAATTATAGCGATAAATAACACGCTAAATATTATGATTGTTATTCGTTTCATTATCATTTATTTTTAGGTTATTTTATTTTCCAAATCTGCAAGATGGGATTCATCTGCTCTACATCGCCTCCATCAAGCAACTTCTCGGCAGCCGAGGCGTACTTATCCGATAGGAACGTATCTGCATACAAGGGCACCACTATTGCATCTTTCAAATTGCTGGGGATAACCTCGATTGCCTCCTTTGTATTTCCCAACACGACTGATGGATAACACTGCGCTCCATTGGCTGTAGTAAAATCAATCTTGGGGCCTACCTTTATACTGTTTTTTCGAGTATCATACAACGAATAGAATACGAAGTCTCTCTCCTCTCCACTCCATTTTGAAAGAGTATATCGACCAAGGTTATATGCCCACTGGCGAGTGTTAAACATCTTACCTTGTCCCCAGCGGGGAGCATAATCGGTATTATTCATACCAGCATAATCTTTGGCTGTTTTACCTTTAACATCGTATTTTACGATGGTTTTGAGCTCGCCATCGTACTCCATATCCGAGTTCTCCTCAATATTCATTATGGAAACATTACCCTGCGTGTTATATGCCATTGCATACAGGGGAGATGATGTTGGATGTATGAGTTCATTGCGTAATACCCAACGCACAATATCGCCCGAAGGGGTCATTTCCCATATACCATCATAGCTATGTCGCTGAATGCCGTGCGCAAACTCGTAACACAGAAAATTGCCATTTGCAAGATTTATTGCATCTTGAAAATAGTGTGTACAATTCTCTTTGAAACTTTGCACATCGACACACTCTCCTGCAAGATTGTAATAAAGGAATTTCTTTGACGAGAAATCTTTTACAATCAAGAGTCCTCTCTTGTCATCAAGCATCACATCGTCCAAATTGAGATATTCGTTGTTTGCACGACCCTTTCGTGCAATCTTCGAGAGATACTTGCCCTGCTTGTCAAACATATAAATAGCATCGGAGCCGTGGTCGGCAACGATATATTTATCCTCGTAGAAGAATAGTTCGTTTACTCGTTTTATAACAGAGTCATCAGTAAGCTCAAGGTTTACAAACTCCACATCCTTTACAAACGAAGAGAGGGGGATTACATCCGTTGACAATGGATTAACCTCAACCACTGCAACCTCTCCTGAATTCTTATTTGCCGAACAACCGACAAACGCAAGCAAAAGTAATGTAGCAAACAATAATCTTCTCATAACTATTTCATTTTCATTGATTCTAATGTAGTTTTTATCTCATTGTACCCCTTGGCCAAAATATCTTCCGAGAAGCTATCTTTATACATATAATAGAGCTCAACCATATTTTTATCTTTGATAAATATCCAAGATTCACACATAAAGGGTTCATCATTATTTAATGAAACCAACTGATACTTACAATGATACTTTTGGTCAGTGTATTTTATGTCATCGAAATGTTCGCCTACAGTAATTCTCTGCAAGGTTTTATCCGAGTAATCTTTATACAACCTTATACCAATTGAGCCTTGGTCATTTGTTGGTTCGAATCGATGCCAAGTCTTATCTGCATCCTGAAATTCCATCCCATCAGGCATATTCTTACTCACAACCCAATTATTTACAAGTTTACACGAAAACACCTCATCGTCGATAGTGATATACTCCTCCTTTGTAGCCGAACAACCTAACACAAATAGCAGCACAAGAAATAATAATCGTTTCATAATCATTTATTTAAGTTTATATTTATACACATTCCTATCATCCAGCAATGAGACTGCATACAAGGTATTATCCTCAGCCAAGGCAATATAGTTTACCAGTCTGTCGGGCAGGTATGTTGCAACAAGCTCTCCCGCCCAATTCCACACATGAATCTCCATACGCACATCCGCCATATCCACACCCTGCATATCGGCAAGACGCTTACCCAGATAGAGACCACATATATAGTTATCGTTGGCACAAGCAGCCAGATAGTATTGAAAACTGTCGCTTGTCGTTACGGTATCGCCATTAACATCAAATCTTTGCTCTTGCCACGACTTCAGCAATGATGTTGATTGATACTCGCCACTGCTTGAGAATATGCGCACCATAGGTAGCTGACTATACACCGCCGCAAAGCGATTGTTGTTGGGAGCAAGCAATAATCTATTTAGGAAGATAGAGCTGCAAGCCATCGAGCTGGCATTTACGCCCAACATCTCCGTCGGATAGGATGATATGGGCACAGCCCTACCGTCGGCCTTGTTGTGAAGATAGAACTCCGTATTTTCTTCATTTGCAGCATATACGACAAACTTATTGGGCAAGTCCACCAATGCATTTACCGACGAGTAAGTTGAAGGATATTTCATAGTAAAACTCTTTTTCAGACTTAACTTATCAACCCCTATCTCAAAGTCAACCACATCGTATTGAACAGCGCCACCAACCACAAAACCCGTAGCACCAGAGCGAGTACATCGAGTGTTTATAAATTCAAACTCATTAGGGCCGCGACCTACAATTCCACACTCTCCCAGATAGTTCATATCAGGTAGCGAGTAGAGCGAAAAGAGTGCATTTTTATTCTTGGTATTAAGAATTACCAACTTATTATCATGGACATATATATCATCACAATAAAGCAATTGGTTTTCGAGTTTCACGCTCTCCAACTCTATCGGTTGGGGCTCCATAGCCTCATACTCTACATAATCTGAATTGTGGCCACCGCAACCCGCAAATGCAAGCAGCAATGTCGCAAATAATAATATTCTCATAATAAGTTATGCTATCAATATTAGGTTATCTACTTAAATTTCACTATTGTCAGTATCGGATTCGAGTCCTCCCCGACACCTAAAATAGCCTTCTCAAAATCTTTATTTTTCAACTTTATCTCGCCACGCTTTATCTTACCCACAAGGTCACAACTAACAATTATTGATGGGGATATCATACAGATAAAACCATCCTCCTTTACACCAATAACATTAAACCCAAAGAAATGCTCCAAATCCTGCTCGCTATTAGGGTCCAACATATGGAATAGATGAGTTTTATCCTCTCTGCGGTCATACATTATGGTGGTCATTCGTCCATTTGGATCGAGTTTCTTGGCGTAATCAGTATATGCAATTAGATAATTTTCATTCTCGAAAATCCATGGGAAAAGTTGATTATCCTTATCAAGCAGATTAACAAATTCCGTATAGTCATAGTATCTATCCCACGCAGAATCGGGGATATCAATATGGTATGCGCACTTCAGACTTGCATCTTGCCCTACGACATACAAAGAATCCGAAAAGATTGGTTTGAAGAGTAATCGGCCACGCCCTTTCACCAACGCGTGGTCGCCACAATAACCATCCTGCACTGGACGAAGTCTATAAGATGCTAAGTAATCTTTATTGCCAACACTATTTACTGCAATCTGATATTTGCTTAGTGGAGTACCTAAATTCTGCTGCGCAGACATAAGATACACGACAGTTGAGTCGCTTTGCATAAACTTGGCATCAGTTGCTTGTACGCCGACCTCTATATTGTGCTTATGTTTTCCATCTCGGCCATAAATCAAAATCTTACTACCAAGATTATCCATAATTGCAATATCTCCAGACGAAGGCATTATATCTATTGACCACGCTTGGATATACTCATTTCCAGCACGCCCCTTATGAGAAATCTCGCGCGCGAATTTACCCTGCTCATCAAAGGCTAATATCTGCCCTACCCGCCTATCCAAAATATAGTAGAACCCATCACTATAGACCACCTGTGTCATCTCTCCGATGAGCCTCTTATCATCCAACGGGATATATTCTACCGAGGCGATGTAATCAGCAATATTCTCAAAATTATCTTTATCAAGTTTTATCGTTCGTATAATATCACTTTTAACAACAGCAAGATATGAGACATCACCTCCAAAATTACTTTGTGTTGTCCGTCCTCCACAACTAACTAACAGAAACAGCAATGTCGCAAATAATAATCTTCTCATAATCTTATCTATTTTATTCTAAATCTATAGACCCACATCTTCATACTCGGCTCATCGCTGACCAATTCCGAATAGTACCAATCGCCAATTTTGCCAATAACATTTAGCCCTTTAGGTACCTCAACATCCGCTATAAGCGTTTTTCCATCGTATATTTGGAGGCCATCACACTCGGCTGTAAGGCTTTTTACATATGAGCGAAATATGTAATTGTCAATACATTTTATCTTGCGATAATGGGCCTTATGACGCTCATAGGGGCTATCCTGCTTAAATGCGCTCTCGCTTAACCACTTATGCTCCCCGAAGTTCATATCCTCACCAGCATATCCCCAACACTGCACAGCACGAAATGTGTGGTCATATTTATAAATAAGCGAGTCCAGTTCGCCTGTAACATAGATATCTCCCTCTGCGTCAGTATCGAAATCAAACATAAAGAAAGAGTATCGTCCCTTTTGTTCCTTCATCTGCGGAGAGAATTGTCCGAAGATAAACTCCTTACTCTGCTTTTGTAGAGGAATACCCTTAATCAGTCGTGCCTTATCGAAATAACCGGGAATAAATGGGTTAAACAGAGGATGATTACCCGCTATGCTTACATAAACAGTATCGTTATGTTCGCGACAGCGTAACTTCGGGTACAGCTTGGTGTATGTATCGGGGCGTTCTGCCATATCTCCATCGTCGCTCCTCTTAATCCACGCAACAAACTGCGACGAACGGTTAAACCAACCCGTGCTATCCATCTTATATTTTGAGATAACAATATCCGATACGATGCAGAGTTCATCGCCATTATATGTCATTGCGTCAATGCCCGTATCAATCTCTCTCGGGCCACGACCATAGCCCAACACCTTTCTGACACTATCACGCTCGGGGATATACTCAAAAACCTCTCGCTGATTCTGGTCGCCAAAATATATAGCATCGCCTTGAAGCACAGAAAAACCTATTGTCGAGGTTGGGAAATCGGGCACGAGGAGTTTTTCCACATCCAAAGAGTTGAATCGTATCTCTTTTTTACTACAATTTTCAATCTCCTCAAATTGGTTATTTTCTCCGCATCCGAACAAACAAGCAAGGGCAATAATGTAAATCAAGTTTTTCATAATCATAAATTACCATTAAAACCGACAAACAAACAGTATCTTTACAGATTGTATATCACAATTCTGGGCTCGGCCTCTTCGGTAATGGCATATAATTTTTTGCTTTTCGCATCAATATCAAAAGTTGAGATTTTCTCTGGCAGGTTATACGCCTTTAGGGGCTTGCCGTTCCAATCAAAAGAGAGGATTTTGCTGATACCCGTCTGGCCCAAATCTTCATCCTTCTGAATATCCACTCCGATGAGACCAACCCAAAAACCATCGTTATTTGAAACTACACGACTGAAGGTAAGCCAATAAGGTTTATAAGTAATCACATAGCCGTAACCAATATCTTTTTTAACGGCCACAGAGTTTACACCCAAAGGTCCTCGCAAGGAGCATCGCAACGCCATAGACTCATCGTAGATATCAATCACCTCATACATCGTACACGCTGCGACAACATTTTTGCTATCGGGCGAGACACTTATTGACGATTGGTAGATTCCGTTATTGAGGGTCAAATCGCTCATATCAATCGAGGGCATCACGCCCACGGTGTCGATAATCTTTCTGTCGGCATCAAGCAGATGGAAACGGTCGGTAGCGCTTCCCAGAGGCATCGTAAGGATATTATTCTCTCGATATGGAACGGCGTGCAAAACATTACCCTCTACTTTGCCCTCTTGCTTAATGCTGAAACTTCTCTGCGCGGGGAGACCCTCCAATCGAAGAAGTTTCTTATCATTTGGGCTTGACAGCCAAATATCACCATTCTTGATACAGAGGTCTTTAATATTAGCCACCTCCAAGGGGCCTCGGCCCTTCTTTACATAGTAATTTATCTTATTTGTCTGCATATCAATGGCCGTAACCAATCCTTCAGGTTTACGGTCAGCAAGGAGAATATACTCATCGGGGTGATACTTTATCAGCGAAGGGTTACCCAATAGTAAATCATCATTTTGATAGACAGTGGCATCGCTGGCCTTAAGTTCAATGGTTTTGAAATCATCAAGAGTGAATGTCTTTGCCTCACCCATAGGTTGCTGCTTGCAAGCAGTAAGGCTCAATAACAAAATTGGAAGAATAAACTTTTTCATATCTTTTTATATTTTAATTTGTTATTTTGACGAGTGTATGAGCAAAAAGTTACAACTAATTTAGAGCTTTAGCACAGCGATAATCGGATTACCATCGGGCTTTGCGGCGTGCAGAAACTCGTCGTTATACTTCTTACCGTTCTCGTCCCAAAAGTATGTTTCGGGGATAACTATAAATTGCATCTTATCATCCCCAAAGTAGAATGTGGTCTCGGCAACCGAGAGCGCTGGCAGTCCGTCGCCGATAACGATATTTTCAAACTGAATAGACTCTCCCATATGCTTATCGTGCAGGCACATACGATATTTATCGCTCTCGTTGTAGGTGAAGAGCAGGTGGTGGCGGCTCTCGGCAAAGATGGGCGTTCCGCAGCAATACCCTTTAGCGGTGGCTGTCTGGATAATATCCATCACGCTATCATACTCCCTGGTCCAAAAATCGGCGGGAGCGCTCCGTCCGTAGATATCCAGAGCATAACACTGCTCAAAAGTCTTATTCTTCGCATCTACCTCATAGATACCATCATTCAGCGGCTCGTGGAAATAGAGCTTGTCGCCATAGCGATAAAAATTCTGCGGGAGCATAAAGTGGCGATAGGTCATCTCCGCAGGATTTATCGGCGAGAATGAGCCTACGGGTTGTAGATTATCGGCACTATATAGTCGGAACCTATCGCCCAAATCCTGATATGCCGTGGAGAGTATAATCGTTTCATCCTCCACATATATTGTAGCCGCATCGAATGGCAGCTTTGTAGCGCAAACAAACTTATTGTCGGTAGTAAATTTTAGTAGTTTATCATTTCGGTCAATGATGTAAATAGCGCCATCGCACACCGCAAAGTCAGTGATACTGGCATACTCCTGCGGGCCACGCCCCTTGCGCGACAGGCAACTGATAAACTTACCCTGCGGCGTATATTGGAACAACATACTATTGGCCGAGAGGTACAACACGCTATCCTCGGCAACAACCTTTCGTACATTGCCCACGGGGTGCTCGTCGTTGTATTCGAGTTCAAGATATTCTACCTCGGAGAAAAGTTCATCTATCGCCATAGCATCGACATAATTACGACTTATGGCGACCTCTCCATTAATTTTTTCTGCAGAGTTACAAGCAACCAATGCAAGGAGTGTAATGACAATAATTAGGTTCTTCATCTCTTTTATCTAATTTTAATTTGTTATCATACGCTCAAAGTGAATCGAACTCTTACTTAAATTTCCAGATTTGCAACACGGGATTCATCACCTCTATCTCCTGCTCTCCGACAATGTTGTGTTGATACTGCGCATACTTATCCGACGCCAGGAAGAGGTCAGCATAAATAGGTACAACAACACTATTGCGCATATTTGTCGATACGAATATTACAGCATCATATGCATCCTCCTCTAACACTACAGACGGAAAGGCTCGCGTACCATCCGCCGCCGTAAAATCAAATCGTCGGCCTACCACAACATCACCCTTCTGGCGGTCATAGAGCGAGTAGTATATATCTTCAACTGTCATCCCATTCCAAGTTGAGAGGATATATCGGTCGGTATATGCTGTTTTAACCTGTGCGTTAAATGCCTTTCCATTTATCCAGTTATCGACAAACTCTTTATTACCTATACCTGCATATGTTTTGGCTGTCGGGCCCTGCACATCATACATAACAATGGTATCCACCTTATCGCCAAACTCCAACTGCCCGATGACCTCCTTGCTTGTGATAGCCACCTTTCCATTAGGAGCATATTCCATATCGCTTCCTCCGACATTAGGTTGCACGGTATCATCCTGCCAATGCGTAGCCACAACCTCACCCGAAGGGGTTATCTCACGCAGGGTGTTGAGCGAACTAGAGTTCTTCGAATTGTGGATAAAGCGGTATATCAGAAAATTTCCATTGGGCAGATTGATTATTTCATTGAAACTGTCTTCTATACCTTTTAAGGACTCCGCCTTCACAAACTCTCCCGACATAGTATAATACACCAACCTACAACTCATTATATCATATACAATCAGTTGCTCCTGCTTCTCGTCTAACATTATGCGGTCTATAACCAGATACTCGTTGTCGGCGCGACCTACACTACCGATATTGTAGAGGAACTTACCTTGCTTGTCGAATACGCATATAGATTGACCAGATGAGCTGCTAACTATATACTTATCATCATACTCCAAAACACCAGTAATACGGCTCAGCATCGACTTGTCGGTAAGCTCCAATCGGACAAGTTCCACCGTCTCAACCTTGTCGGCGAGATTGATTATTTGGTTTGCGTCGGGGTCGATAGTAACTATCTGCGGGCCCTGTGGCGCAGAGTTACAAGCAATCAATGCAAGGAGTGTAATGACAATAATAAGGTTCTTCATTTTTTATCTAATTTTATAGTTAACCCCACAAATATACTACTAAAATATTAGTCAGCAAATAAATTTCGCAGATTTATCTATATTTTTCGATGAAAAATCATATACAAGTAAACAGACATCGCGTACGCACAAAAATACAACAACGCAACATCGCGAAACTTATTTATCACTTATATTATGTAGCACGAATTTGGCATTCGTTTGGGTTAATTTTCTAACAGTTTCATATCCTATTTGAAAAACCAAAATCTGTGCCACACGCGCATCATCGTGATAATCAACGCACTAAAATTCAGGGGGGGGGTAGATTGTAAATATTTTAGACAATGGGTGTAAAATATTTTTACACTCAGGGCTTATATTGAGGTGTATGGAAGTAAACATAACTACAACAACTATTCGTTTTCATTTCTATATTTGCATCCGATTTTAATAAAAATCATACTGCAAGAGAGGCATAATTCAACCTAAATTTTGCACGTTTTATACTACACAAAATTAAGAAAAAGGGGCTGAAAAACCCCTTCATATTAGCATATACACGCCTTATACATCGATTGTTAAACATCTCGCGCTCTGCGTATTACAAAACAAATATCTTATACTCCCACAAATCGGCCTTAAATCAAAAAATAAACCCCTCGCGCGAATCGTAAAACCCCAGAATAAAAGTTATCTTTGTATATAGATTTTGCTAAATATGTATATTTAAGACTATGCGTTTACGAAATATTTTCATCCTCCTTTTTGCGGCATTGACATTTGGCTGCGGGCAGAGTAAACATATCCGCCAGAGCCTGGATCGGGCAAGCTCTATAATGAACGAGCAACCCGACAGCGCAAGAGCTATTCTGGCAAATATGGAGCGCTCGGCTCTAAAGAGTCGTGCTCTGCGCGCTCGCCACGCTCTGCTCTACTCACAGGCGTTGGATAAGTGTTATGTGGATACGGATAACGACTCGCTCACATCGGTAGCATTAGACTACTATAAGTCCCACGGCACAGACCACGAGAAGGCGTTAGCATATTATTACAATGGTATAGTTGTGCTCAATAAAAATGGGGAGACAGAGCAGATTATAGATAATATGGTGGCCGCGCAACATTACGCAGAAAATACCGACGATACTTATCTCAAGGGACTAATAAGCTTTATCGTAGGCAAACAATATTACAACCAATTAAGTTTTGAAGAGGCATTATCTAATTTCGATATTGCCGTAACTTGTTTTAGAGAACTTGATCTAAAACAAAATTTGTTATTTTCATTGCAATATAAAGGTATTTCTCAAAATATATTAAACATGTATAATGAAGCAATACCAACATTGTACAATGCTAGAGATTTAGCTATTGAAACAAATAATATTAAGATTTTACTAAATATATTTCAGAATATATATTCAATAAAAATTGATAATTCGGATATCCACGATATACACAAGATTAAAGAGGAGTTCTACGAGGTTTACAACAAATATAATAATGGAAACATCCCTACATATCACTATCCATTATGGGCAAACATACATATGAAATTAGGGGACTACAATACTGCAAAACAGTATATAACCAAATCCATCGAATATTTCGATACCCCCAGAAAAATAAATGTTGGAGGACATTATCGACTTGCACAAATTGAGCACAAATTAAATAATGACAATGAGGCCTACAACTCTTTAAAGAAATACATCGACCTGAAAGACTCACTCGACACCGAAAAAGAGAAATCTTTGGTGCAGTCGTTGGAGCAGAAATACAAGGCGAAATATCTAAAGGAGTCGCTGGAGCAGCTGCAAAAGCAGCATCGTATGACAAATACTATATATGCCCTTTCGGTTATATTGGCTTTAATCGTGGGTGTGTTTACTTTCCGCAGATACCGCCACGCGGCCAAGGAGCGTGCTCGAAAAATCGAGGAGTTGGAGCAGTATGTTGAGCAAGGTAACTCGAAATATACCGAGTTGCAGGAGAAGTATAACACTATTGCAAAGGAGATTGAGCGACTCGACAAGAACAAGAGTCAGCAATCGTCGAGGGTGCTCGATGTGCTGAAGAATCGCATTGAGAGCCTGCAAACTCTCTCCAACCTGGCGGCAACATATGGTGTTACAAATACCTCGAAATTCTACAACAAATTTCAGGAGCATATCCGACTATCGAACAACAAAAATCAGGAGCTAATGGCCGATGTGATAACCATTGCCGACCTGCTGAACTACGGTGTGATAACGCATCTTCGCAAATGCCACCCATCGCTAACCGATTATGAGTTATGCTATTGCGCATTTATAACTTTGGGCTTCGGCACGGAGTCTATACGCCTGCTTTTCAACCACTCAAATATCAATAGCATCTACACCACACGCGCAAAGATTCGCAACAAGTTAGGCATCAGCAACACCTTGGGCGTAAGTCTTGAGGGATACATCGAGGAGATGTGCGAGAAGCTGAAAAGCGCAGAAATCGAGGGGGGGGGTATATAGCCCAGATTCTTAATCTTCTGTCGAAGATGTAGATGCGCCGCGATGTTACTCCTTAACGACCAGCGTAATACCAGAGTTACGGACACTCTTAATTGAGATGTCCGTATCGCTTTTTATTATACCTCTTATTCGGGTTATCGCCTGACTAAGATAGATATCTGCGTTTATATTCTCACCCCACAGCACGCCCGCAAGCTGCTCGCGCGAACACATCTTATTCTTATGTTGCAACAGATAACGGAGCAACTTAATATCCGTTATGCGTACATCGTATGCCTTTCCGCAGCAGAACATCGTAGCACTCGCCACATTGATATATGTCTTTTCCGACAATCTTATAACGGGAGAATTTATACCCGTACGCGCCAGCACCGAGTCCAATCGGGCACACAACTCCTCCAATTTAATATCCTTGCGGATATAGTCGTATGCACCCAGCTCCAAACCCTTTATGGCATCCTGTGTATCCGTCAGCGAAGTGTGAAAAACTACCGGCACACCATCGTGTGCGCGCTTTATATGCTGCAAAAACTCAAAACCGGTCATATCCGGAAGAATGATATCCAACAAGATAATATCCGGCTCGGGGTTCTCGCGCAGATAGGCAATACCCTGCTCTCCATCCTTAACCCGCACGACATTATACCCAGCTCGGGACAAAGCCGTGGTAACGAAGTATGCTATATCCTCGCTATCCTCTACATATAATATGGTCGCTTTAGTCATTGTCATACGGTATCTTTAAAACAAATTTTGAGCCAACGCCTCCGCACTCCTCCATAGCAATCGAGCCCCCGAAGGATTGAGCAACAAGATGCACATAACTAAGGCCGAGACCGAAGCCCTTCACATCGCGCTTATGGTTATCTAAACGGACATAACGGCTATATATCAGGCTACGGCTCATCCGAGGTATTCCAACACCCCAATCGCGCACCGAAACACAGAGCATATCATCGTTGCGATAACAGCGTATCTCAACACGCTTATCATCGAGCGAATACTTAACGGCGTTATCAACAAGATTTTTCACCGCATTGGAATAGTGCAACTTGTCGGCATACACCATCTCTATTCCATCCTCAATAGAGAGAGTTATATCAGCCTGCGGGAATGACTCGGCTATTTGCCTTAGCATTGCCCTCACATCTATGCTCTCGCGGTGAACATACAATTTATCAGATGTGGTAACAAGTATCTTCTCTACAAGCGAGGTGAGCTCATCCACGCCCTTATTTGCTATCTGCGCACCCCTATCATCCTCTGGCGCCGACAACTCGAAATAGTGTCTTATGCAAGCAAGAGGGTTCTTGATTTCGTGCACCATATATCGCACAAAATCCTCCCTAAAGCGGAATGTCTGCCCCTGATAATGAAGCACCTTTACCAAAATAATGGTAACACCAAGAGTCAGCAGTAGGATAAATATCGACAAGATATTATGCGAGAGGAGATACCTTACAACCTGCCTATACGAGCCATCGAACTTTACGACCAGGCCATCCTCAAATGTAACTCCCAACTTTATGGTGTCGCACAGGTGGGTATAATCCTCCAATCTCTTGTCGCGGTTACGCTCAAAGACCTCACCCGTGGCCATCTTCACCTTTTCGAGAATAAAAGGGGTGGATATACCGTATTCTGCAAATCGCTCGCGAAGATTCTTCTCCAACAACTCTAAATCAAGTCCTATGATATGATACTCACCTGCGCCGGTATCATACTCCAAAATCTCACGAAATGAGCTACATTGACCCTCATACTTATCGTGCTTACCCGTTTCAGTATTGTAAATATAGTAGGTAATGACATAGGTTTTGTAATCCTTGCTACCTATCATCGGCATCACCTCTTCGCCATAGGTGTCTCTTATATTTTGTATCCACTCGCGACCCTTATTCCACTGCTGCTCGCTCAAAACCGAACGGATAATGCTATTGGCCTGCAAGCGTACAACACTCTGCTCCTGCCTGTATGAGTAGGAGCTCCACACTATCTGAATTGCAAATACTGCAATCATCACGATAGTAAGCGAAATAAATATAATTCTTGTACGATTGCGCATATCCTTGCATAAGTTTTACAAATATACGAAAATAGGCTTAATGGTCAAAAAATATCATAATACACAACAACAAAAAAGCGGCACACTGCCGCTTGCTCTTGCCCCCGTGAGCGGTAAGCGGGACTCGAACCCGCGACCCTCGGTTGGGATCTACATCTACTTCAAGGATATAGAGATTTGGCACTCGCGAGTGCCAAATCCTACTTGGACTCATTATCGTAAGTTGCTAACGGTCAGCGACGAGACCGCTCGCCATACAAAGCAGCGGAAAAGTCAAAAGCCACAACGAAAGCCAATCACTCCACTACACCACCAAATGGAGCGACCTACCCAACGTAACGGTGAAATAGCGAGCCAATAAATCTATAATATAAAACTGCTTTTTCGTGATTAAGGCCTAATTATTCGTTTTCGGTGAATTTTGTGCGAGATTGCGACTATTATTTTTATATTTGCATAGACACTAAAACAAAAAATGAAATTATATATGCACGCAGAGAGCAATTTTTTACAACTTATCAGTCGTATTCAGGATGGGCACGTAATAACCCAGCAGGAGTGCGAATATCTTCTCGGTTTTGACGAGCGTTCGCTGGAGGCAGCCATCACACGCGGTGTGGCCGATGCTATGTCACGCGCAAAGTTCAATAACCGAGGTCTTGTCTTTGGGCAGATTGGAGTGGAGATTGCCCCTTGTCCGGGACGTTGCAAATTCTGTTCATTCTCAGAGGATTTCACCTCATTCCAGCCCTTCTCGATGGATGATGGGGCATTATACGCCGCAGCCGACAACTTCACAGCAAGTGGCGAGTTGTTTGCTTTGGCTTTGATGGTTATGCACCACACGCCGTTTGAGCGTACGCTCGACGTGATTCGCAAAGTACGTGCCCGCATCCCCGCAAAGACTCAGATTGTAGCTAATCTGGGCGATTTCAGCCGTACGCAAGCCGAGGAATTGAAAGCTGCGGGTGCCGATGGTGCCTACCACGTATGGCGTTTGGGTGAGGGTTGTGACACGCAGTTCCCCGCATCGCAGCGCCTTAATACGATAGAGAACATCAAGGCTGCTGGTCTGGATTTATACTACTGTTGTGAGCCCATTGGTCCTGAGCATACTCCCGCACAGATGGCCGAGATTATTATGAAGGGTCTTGACTACGAGTGTTTCCAGCACGGTGCTATGCGTCGCGTACCCCTGCCTTCATCGCCGCTGGCGAAATATGGACAGATTTCCGAGTCTCGTTTGGCACAGATTACAGCCGTGGTAACGCTGGTTGCTCTCCATAGCCCTGAGATTACAACTGTTGGAGTACACGAGCCCAATAAGCTCGGTCTTATGGCAGGTGCTAATGCAATCTATGCCGAGACGGGAGCTAATCCTCGCGATACCGAGAAGGAGACTTCGAGCAATCGTGGTTTGGATATCGAGGCCTGCAAGCAGATGTATATCGAGTGTGGTTTTGATATCGCTTAATCGCTCTATTGCAACAAAAAAAGCCGACCCCCAAAGGTCGGCTTTTTTGCTTACTTTACCTTGTATGCCATCAGCGCTGAGCCGTGACGGATATACAACACTCCATTCACAATCACGGGGTGCGCCCAATGCGGGCCCTCGCCCTTGGTAATCTTGAACTGCGATACAACCTCAAACGCCTCGCGTGTAGGCTTCACCAACGCTACGGCACCCGAACGCTCGTTGTAGCAGTAGAGCATACCATCGGCTGCGATAATCGAGCCCTTGCCCTTATTCTCCCAATTATGGTCGTAGAGCGTCTCGCCTGTATTCCAATCCACTGCGCACCACGTGCCCTGACCGTTGTTGATATGGTTTGAACCGTAGATAACGCCATCAATCTCAACATATCCGCCGTGATGAGTGTCGATAGTCTCGTTCTTCCACTTGAGCGTTACACTCTTCATATCCTCCGAGAGCTGCAACATATATCCGAAGATATTATATCCGTGCGAGAAAAATACCTGACCATCCTTGAAGAGTGGTGTATTGGGTGCAATGCTCTCCCAACCATCATCTACATCCCACGCCGAGAACTCCCATTCGATAGCGCCATCGTCGGGATTCACGCCGAAGATATGCACAGCCGTAGAGCCGATAATCTGACGGCGACCCTTATACTCGACCAGCATCGGCGACACATAAGCGCCAATATCGCCCCAGGCCTTCGTCTTCCAGAGCTCCTTACCCGTCTCCTTGTCCAGCGCTACCATTGTGGTGCTGTCGCCCGAGGGGGTGAAGATTACCTTGTTGTCGAAGACAAGCGGACACTCCGACGTTCCCCACTTACCCGTCTTGCGAGTGTAGGTCGTGCCGCCATCCACGCGCCATACAACCGAGCCGTCTGATGTATTAAGACACACAATCTCGCCTGAACCACTGATAACATAGGCCTTGCCATCCACGACAGCAGGTGTAGTGCGGGTCTCAGGATAGGTTTTATCCCAGGGCTTGCTGTATTCAACAGAATATACCTTCTTGCCATCGAGCGTGTAAGCCGAGAAAATCTCCTGCGTGCCATCCTCGTTCATACCTGTGATATAGAGGCGGTCATCCACAACAACGGGGCTTGAATAACCCTTGCCTGCATCCAGACTCTCCCACAGGAGTTCTGGACCCTCTGTGGGCCACTGCTTGAGCAGGCCGCTTTCGGGATATACTCCATTTCTGGTGGGGCCACGCCAACCATAAGGCGTAACCTGCGCTGCAGCACTTGTCGCCGCAACGAGAAGAGCAAGCGTAAAAATCTTACTCATAGTGAAAAAAATTGGTCGTTTCATAATGTTTTTGATAAGTTATTATTCTCTATTGATTTTACACACCGTTTAATCTCCTGGCGTATAAACATATCGGCCACGCCAGCCAGCACGATGGTGATTATCACCGCCTCAAGCCACACCCATACACTCACGGCCGAGAGTTGCCACCCCACACCGACAATAGCTCCTATAATGCCCGTTGTGATAGCCACCCACGGCACGAAGATATTTTCACGATACAATATTTTCTCAACACTGTGCGGGGTATAACCGAGCAGTAGGTATAGATGAATATCGGCTCGACTACGTGTGAGATTCTTGCGAACAACAATCACAAGGCTGAATATTCCCAGCAGCAGGCCTATGCCGCCGAGGGTCATAAATATACTCAGATATGTATCCGTAACCTCGTTAAACTCCTTCAGCCGCTGGGCTGTGGGGGTTACGCGTATGCCATATTCGTAGAGCGTCTGCGCAAGGTAGTTTTTCATTCGCGCCTCATCCTCGCTCTTCACCAGAAAGATATTACACCCATTATTTTCGGGCCAAGCCTGAGCAAAAAGCGACTTATCGATGAGAATATTCCCGTGAAAAACGGTGCTAACAAATGTCGCAACGGGCACGATATTAAGCTCTCTGCCATTGTGCGTACGGTATTGCAGCGTGTCGCCCAGCTCCTTGCCCAAGCTCCATAGTAGCGAGGTGGCATCAATTATTGCAGGATAGGTGTTCTCGCCAAGCGGACGTCTAAGTTCCTGCATTAACGCGTGACGCCCCTTGTGGCCATATATATTACTGCCCATAGCAAACGAGCCTTGCTCCACATCGTCAAAATCGACGCCCAAAACTGTCGGCTCCGATACTTTATTCAGATTAAGACAACTCGCATCATCTGCCGCATATCTCAAGCAGGTCATTACCTCGGCCTGCGTATCCCACTCTTTAGCTATGGCGAGTTCTTCGCGGCCATCCTCGGTCGAGGGATCGTGTTGCAGAGCAACGGCTGTCTGGCACCATAACGTGTAACCGCCCGTTGCCCCCGACAGTTTCTGCCCGTCATCGAATGTGCGGCGATTCAGTCCCACAACAAATAGGATAAATACTCCAAACGAAAGTATCAGCAACGACAACCTATTCTGCGCCCGCACTGCGTAGAGTGTGGCGATAAATGCCCGTTGCTGATTGAGGCTGTTTTTGCTTTGTGAGCGACTCCGTCTTGAGCAAATCCACATATCAACCCAGCCGATTGTACTCACCATAAAGAGCAATCCTGCCAGCACAAACAACATTACCGAGCCTCCCGCCACAAGGCCATACAGATACGTGCCGACGGTTGCCATTGTCGCAGGCACTAACCATAGAAGAGTTTTCTTATATGGTCTGCTCTTGTGCGTCATTTGGGGCGCTTGCTCCGCACAGCCTACAGCCCTACGTATGGCGTGCAATAAAATCGCAATGATAAGCACTACGCTTGAAAGCGAGCCGATGGCCACCGTCATCGGGCGGATATGAATATGGAAGGCTGCCGTATGCGTAGCGCCGTGCCATACTCCCTCCAGCAGCCACAATATAATGCCCGTATATAGTGCCGCAACGCATACTCCAATCACACCACCGACCAAAACCACGGGCAGAGCCTCGCGCAGCAGCAGACCTCGGATTCGCTTTGGGGTGTAACCTATGGTCGAGAGCGTATCAAACTCCTTCGTACGCTCCGAATACATCTCCCACAGTGGTGCATACATCAACATCAGGGCTGCCGCCACGATAAAGAATCCCAACGCAAGGAACAGACTCGAAAAATCCACTCCATTATTTGCGGCATAGAGTGCCCCCTCGCGGGGATGGAATATATCCACACCAAACATCTCGGGCGTGAGGTGTGTTGTATCTATATCCCCCTTAATTCGTAGGGCCGTAGCGGTGCCATAGTCGCTTGCCCAATCCTTTTCAACGAGCGCATAAGGGATTATCGCCTTTGGCGTTTGGCGGTAACGATACCAATAATCCTCATCCTCGTCTTCGATGCGCTCCATATCAATTGGCAGGTCACTGTCCCACTCCGTGCATCGCTCCACATCGCTCAAACCGGGGAACTCGGCACTCAGCCCGCTGTCCGCCTCCAGCTCCTCAATGGGAACGATGGCCTTCACTCGAAGCTGCTGCCATTTGGTTGAGAGATTCTTCATCTTTTCTGCCACAAAGTAGCTTATATCGACCCTGTCGCCAACCTTCGCACGCAGCCTACGAGCCGAATAGTCGGAGAGGATAATATCATTCTCTTGCAGCGGCTCGCCTCGGTAGCTATCCATTGCCGTAACAAATGAGTATGGAATGGTATCCTGCTGAGTGGCAATATCATTAGCCAAATATGAGTAGAGCCTATTTGCCTCCTTGCTCTCACATAGACTCTCGACCACCTGCTCTTGCAAGAATATACGCGACGAGGTTACCTCACTAAAGTCGGTACCCTCCACAATTTTCAGCCCTGACAAGCGGGGTTGCCACACCTCGCCCCACTGCTCGCGTGTGAGTAGATTATCCGCAAGAATAAGATTTATCTTTCCCTCTCGCTCCATCACCTGAGCGAGCGTCTGGCGCGGAATAAAGATGTTGAGTGGGCGAATCTGCTCATTGCGTAGATTCATATTGCCACCCTCTTCAGCCGAAGTCACACCCGCGATGGCTACGCGTAGGCTTGTGGTATAGTTCTCCGTTACGAATAGACTTCCCGATGGCACCATACCCGTAGCAGGCAGACGCAGAACAATATCATCAGCAGGCATACCTCCCAGTTCCTCCTGTAACGGTTCATTTATCATCGCCTGCTCGACATTCGCACCCCACACCATAACGGGCAGCATACGTCCCTCATAGGAGAGAAAACCCTCCACGAGCATATATGCGCGTGCATCGGCTAACAGAGGATGTTGTAACACCTCCTCTTCAAGTAGCGACTGACGGGCAAAAATCACGCTCTCGGCACGCCCCAAACGCTCCTCCACCTGATGGCGCAGGGTGGCTCGCACCGAATCGCCAATCACAAGACTTCCGACAATAACCATCACAGCCACCACCACCGAAAAGAGTATCAGGCGGTAGTAACGGGCAAAGTGTTTGAGGTTGCGCTGTCGTATGAGTCTATCGTAATTCATTCAAAATTCCATCCTTCAAAGTGAATCGGCGGTCAGCAATTTGCGCCAGCGACTCGGAGTGCGTAACGATAACGATTGTCGTACCCAGCTCCCTGTTTACTTGTTTTATCAACTCTGCCACCTGCGCCGAGTGCCCCTCATCGAGTTGACCCGTAGGCTCATCGGCCAGCAGCAGGTCGGGCTTGCGTACCAACGCGCGACACAATGCCACACGGCTCGCCTCACCGCCCGACAGAGTATTAGGATACTGCTGCTTGAGTGATGAGATGTTGAGCATATCCATCAGTTGCTGGGCATAACTCTCCTGCTCGGTGGTGGTTACACCCCCATCCGCAAGCAGAGGCAATAGGATATTCTCCCACGCGGTGTATTGCGGCATTAGGCGATGGTCCTGAAATAGAAATCCAATGCGTCTGTTACGCAATCCGCTGAGGTTTTCTGTCGTACCAATACGCTCGCCATCAAATAGATACTCGCCCTCGTCAGCGGGTAGCATTGTGCCGAGAATGGATAGCAATGTTGTCTTGCCTGAGCCAGACACGCCACATATCGAGATAACATCCCCGCGCTCCACCTCTAATTCTACGCCCCGCAAAACTGCTCGCTGGCGGCTCTCGCCATCGCAGAATTTTTTTCGTATGTTGGTAAGTTTTATAAGAGTCATATCGCAATGTTTAATCTTCCTTTTCACCAAAGCAGAGCAGCGTGCCCTTGGCCGTAAGCACATACAGACGCCCGCCTACAACGGCTGGTGAGGCTACAATCTGCTCACCTGCATCGTGTTCCCATCGTAGCTCGCCACTCGCAGCATCCACGATGCTTACAACACCCGTTTTTGTGCAGATAACAACCTTATCGTCAGCCACAACAGGAGAACTCTCGCCTATGTTTCCTTTAAGCAGGTAGCGCCATAACTCCTTGCCCGTTGTGCGGTCAATGGCAAAGAGATATTTGTCGCTCGACGTGATGTACAGCACGTCGGGCGTAACGGCCGGCACCGATACTAACGCTCCGCTATTCTCCTCGGCCGCAAGGAGAGTGCGGTAGTCGTAGATTCTACCCTTGTCGGTGCGAATCTCGTATATGTTGCCTGAGTAGTCGCCAATGTAAATATTCTCCTCGGCAATAGCTGGCGAGGCGGGGATATATCCATTGAGTTGCAACGAGTCTGTCACCTCACCCTCCTGGCAATCCACAATGCGTAGCCACGCATCGCAACCGCCAAAGATGGCGTGGCGCTTATGCGTAGCCACTGCGCCATTAATATAATATCCCGACTCGAATTTGCTTTGCAGCACGCCCGAACGAAGGTCAATGCAGTACATATAATTGTCGTAGCTACCCACAACCAGAGCCTTCTCGCGTCCGAAATCTACCACATTGGGTGAGGCCGAAATCTGCCCCTCGGTGCGATAGCACCACAGCGTATCACGCTTTGAGAGCGAGATGGCCGCCAAAGCTCCATCTATACGACCAATGTATAGCACTGAATCGTGCAGCATAGGTGTAGCCTCTACGGGCGTCTGCATATCATATTCAAATGCGGCATTGCCATCGCTGTCCACGCCACGGACCTTACCCTTCACATCACACCAGTAGGTTGTGCCACCCATAATTACAGGCGAGGAAACGGTTCGTACGCCGCTTTTGTGGCTCCACAACAGTTTCATATTGTCGGGCAGTGTCTCGCGCGTATATCCGCTCAGCGAGTTATCGCCACGAAACAGTAGCCAATCCTCGCTGCCGCCCAAGATGTGTTGCTTGATAGCATCACACCCGACAATAGCACTCAGCGCAAATATTATTATAAACAATCGTTTCATCATCGGACAATATATAGTGCGCCAGTAGGGCAAACCGAGGCAAGTTCCTCGTTGACGTTTGCGTAGTTTTGCTCGGGGATAACAACCTGCATATCAAATCCTCGGCGCACGAATGTAAAACCATTTTCACTATTATACACGCACAATCCGCAACGTATGCACTTTGCAGGCTCGAAGCGCAGGCGTTCACCAACGGCAATGCAGAGCTTGAAGGGTTGCTTCGAGACCAATCCGTAGCGTGAACGCTTTATGCCATACTCCGTAGCATAGCGGCGCAGACGACACTCCGCACGACCATCGCACGCGCAGTGCAGACATCGCGAGGGTGTGAGTCTATTTTCGCGCAGCTGCTCCTTCTCCTTATCCGAGAAGATACCTATGCGCGAGAAGAATATATCCTTCTCGGTGCGGGCGATTGACTCCTCGGCCTGCACATTTGGCAAATCCTTCATCTCGACTACCTCGCGGATTATTTCGCGTATCTTTACCGCGCCATCCACAGCACCGCGACGGCACGCCTTCTCGCAGGGGGCCTTGCAATTATCGCATCCAAGCTCCGCAGGAAATGTGCGGCGAATTATAGCTTTGGCCTGAGCGTAGTCGCCCTTATCGTAGGCCTTGAGCATTAGCTCCACATCCAAGTGGTGCGGACATACCAGCGTGCAAGGTGCTTCGCAGTCGGCTCGGTGGTCGCTGAGCAAAAGCTCCAGAGCCATCGTACGCTGACGTACGACATCATCCGAGCGGGTATCTATCTGCATACCTTCGGTAGGCTTTACCGAACACGAGGTAATCATTCGTCCCGTCGCCACATCCTTCACTGTGCAGACCATACAACCTGCGCGATGCTCTCGCCCCTCGGCATAGCACATCGAGGGAATCTGAATTCCGTTGCGGCGGGCGGCCTGAAGGATTGTTTCGCCCTCGATTATGGTTATCTCTTGATTATCAATGGTAATCTTCATCGCTATCTACTTTTTAGGGGCATTTTACTTATGGCATTAAACTCGCACTCGGCAATACACAATCCGCACATCGTACACTTATCGGTGTCGATTGCGTGCTGCTCGTAGGGCGTATATTCGATGGCCTCTACGGGGCACACCTTGGCACAACGCGTACAACCGATGCACTTGTCCGTAACCACATACTTTACCATATCCTTGCACGTTCCCGTGCGGCAATATCCACGCGCGTGCTCCTCATACTCCTCGCGGAAATATTTTAGAGTAGCCAATACAGGATTTGGGGCTGTACGACCCAAGCCACAGAGTGCCGACTCGCGCACCGCAAGAGCCAGTTGCTCCAGCTTATCTATATCATCGGCCTCGCCACGACCCGAACAGAGCTTATCCAGAATCTCCAGCATACGGCGTATTCCCACACGGCAGAAGGTACACTTTCCGCACGACTCCTCGCTGGTGAAGTTGAGAAAGTAACGCGCCACATCGACCATACAATCGCTCTGGCTCAGCACAACCATACCGCCCGAGCCCATAATCGCTCCCAGGCGATTCAGCGCATCGAAATCAATCTCTGCATCGCACAGCTCGGCAGGAATACATCCGCCCGATGGGCCTCCAATCTGCACCGCCTTCAGCTTCTCACCGCCCTCAACACCGCCACCAATCTCCTCGACAATCTGACGGATGGTAGTACCCATCGGCACCTCAATCAGGCCTCCGTGACGCACCTTGCCCGCCAAAGCAAAGACCTTTGTGCCACGACTATTCGTGGTGCCCACCTCGGCATATTTTTCGTAACCATATTTTATGATGTATGGTATCTGGCTCAGCGTCTCCACATTGTTAATCAGCGTGGGTTTGCCAAACAGTCCCTGCTCGGCAGGGTATGGCGGACGCTGGCTGGGGAATCCGCGACGGCCCTCAATCGAGGCGATGAGAGCAGTCTCCTCGCCACATACAAATGCTCCTGCGCCCTTGAATATCTCTATCTCGAAACTGAAATCGCTACCCAAAATATTCTTACCCAGCAACCCCTGCTGACGGCACATATCCAGCGCGCGTGTTATGCGCACGATAGCCTGAGGATACTCGGCACGAATGTAGAATATTCCCTGCTTAGCACCGACAGCATAGGCGGCGATAAGCATACCCTCAATAACTCGCAACGGATACGACTCCAGCAGAATACGGTCCATAAAGGCTCCGGGGTCACCCTCATCGCCATTGCAGATGACATATTTCTGCTCGCTTTGGGCACTCTTCACCACCTGCCACTTGCGACCCGTAGGGAATCCTCCACCGCCACGACCACGAATGCCGCTCTTCAGCACCTCGTCTATGATATTATCTCTATTCTTGCTCTCAAGTACCCTGCGCAGAGCCTCAAAACCGCCCGCTGCGCGATACTCGTCCAAATCCAACGGATTGATATGACCATAACCCTCGGTCGAGATACGCACCTGATGGTTAAGGAAGGTGTTAATCTCTCCCGTGCGCTCCTTTTCGGGCGTGTAGAGAATATTATCCCACGTCTGGTCTGTGTGCAAAATATCTATCTGGTTGAGCAGCGTATTTTTCCACCGTTTGAAGATGCTTGCTGCGGGGAAGTGGTGCAGCAAAATCTCCTTAATCTCCTGCGGGCGCACATTCGGATAGCGGGTTAAGTTGCCGCACTTATCCACCACATCAATCATCGGCACCTGATTGCACGCACCCACACACGAAATAGGCTTTATCTTTATGGCAATGCCCAACTCCTGTTGTGCCTTCATCACAGCCTTATAGACCTCGGCCGTACCACTCACCTGACAACAGTTCTCCATACCCAGACGCACCTCGCCAACATATTTATCCGCCTCCGCCTCATCGCTCGACGTCTGCGGATGCGACTTGAGGTACTCCTCGTGCTCTGCCAATACGGCCTTCACCCTGCCCGGCTGTACGTGGCCGTAAATCTGGTCGTCAATCTGCACTACGGGAGCCAGCGCGCAACAACCCAGGCAGGCAATCTTCTCTACCGAGTAACGCCCATCGGCCGTAGTTACACTATCCTCGGCGATATCCAGCTCACGGCGGAAGGCATCATAGACCGTACTCGCCCCCTTCACGTGGCAGGCTGTGCCGATGCAGACCTTGATGGTATGCTTTCCATAGGGGATGAGCCTAAACTGCGAATAGAATGTAGCGACGCTCAGCAGCTCGGCACGTGTGATTTCCGTCCTCTCATATACTCGCTCTAGAGCATCCGAAGGAAGATACGAGAACTCCTCCTGCAAGGCCTGCAAGAGAGGAATCACATCGGCGCGCGCGCCACCCACACGAGCGATGATAGCATCTACGCGGCTACAAAGCGCAGCGCGGTCGGCCTCAATATTTGATTTGCAATTTTCGCAAGCCATAATCATTAACTTTCTGTGATACAATAGAGGCTGTTGAGTGTCCTTACGATGATAGTATTATCCATAAATGCCGGTGTGGCGTAGGTCATCTCGCCCGTTGAGAAGGTGTTAATCATCGTCAGCTCGTCGTTGGCCGCAAGTACGCATACCTGACCATTTGTGCCGATGATATAAATCTTACCCTCAACGACCATCGGCGATGAGTATAGCTCCATATTCAGCTCCTTCTCGGCCTTCAACTCGCCCGTCTTGGCATCGAATGCGGCCAGCACGCCATAGGTCGTGGCGATATATACTCTGCCACCAGCCACCACGGGGCTTGCCACCTCGGGAAGGTAGTCTGCCGCCTCCCACAGCACCGAGCCATCGGCACCATTTATGGCCATCAGCTTGGCATACTCGTTGGCGGCATAGATTACGCCATCGGCACTACACGGGCTGGGGCACACCTCGCCACCCATACCGCCTACACTCCATAGCTGCTCACCCGTTGAGGGGTCGTAGGCTCGGACATCGGGATTACCCATCAGGACAAGCTGCGCCTTACCACCGACGGTAGCAATGATGGGCGAACTCCAGCAAATCTTCGTGTCACGCTCCTTCTGCCAGCGTACGTTGCCCGTTGCGATGTCGAGCGATATAATTTTATGAATATTTTCGTTGTCGTACTGTACAAAAACAGAGCTGCCCCACACCAGGAGCGACGATACAAAACCATACTGATTCTCCGGTACGCCCAAGTTCTTTGCCCACACGCGCTTGCCATCCATATCCGAGCAGATTATGTCGCCCGTAGCAAATATTGCGCATACATACTTTCCATCCGTGGCGGGTGTTGCGGCGGCATATCCCGTATTGCCTGCCACCTGCGGAGGTGTGGCGGGAGAGCCTGCAATGCCATCGGCTGCGAGAGTCCATAGCAGTTTTCCAGATGCGAGGTCGTGGCAATATAGCTCGCGGCCTGCCTCATCGCCACCCGTGTAGAATATCTTGTCGTTATGCACTACGGGAGATGAAAAACCCTGCTTTGTGGTCAACGTTTCCAACCACTTTACCTTCTCTCCTGCGACCAAGTTCCACACTGTGGGGATATTGCGAGCCGAGGAGTGTCCGTTTGAGTTACGTCCTCTGAACATATGGTGATTCACACGCGCAGCAGCAGGTGCGGCGGGTGTTTCGACGGGCTTCGCCTCCTCTTTGACCTCAGCCTCAGGTTGCACGGGTATGGAGGCTACGGTGGTAGTATCCTGCGTAGTGACCTCAGCCTCCTGCGTAGCGATAGACTCCTGCTCTTCAACCTTCTCGGGCGCAGGCTCCTCAGTGGGTGCGGCCTCGGCTATCAGCGTCTCCTCGGCAGGATTCTCCTCACCCTTAAACCACTGTGGATTGGATGCCGCAACAGCAATCAGAGCCACAACTGCGAGCGAGCCCACGATATAGTGGAGATACCTGCGCGACTTGCTCTGCATAAGCCAGTCGTCAACCGCATCAATCTCTTTGGGTGCAATATGCTTAACATCGGCATAGTATCCGCGTAGGCAGACAACAAACACCGCCGCCATTGCCAGCAACAGATATACACCCATCTTCTGGTGCTCCTCCTGCACGAAGTAGGCCTTGCGTGAGAGAAGGTCGAGCTGACGAATCTGAAGTTGCAGCGTTTCGTTCTCACCGTTGTTCTCGTTCAGGCTCTTGAGCGTCTCCATCACCTCAGTTTGCAGAGGTGTTATCTCGCGCACCTGAAAATAGTTGATAACAAGCATAAAGGCAACCACCAGCATAAATATGCCCGTTACGGCGGCTATCGCCTTGTAAATATCTTTTTTCATAGGTATATATTTTCTAATTCAGCTTTGTGGCAACTCTGTTCTGCGGGCAATACTCGAAGCAACGGCCACACGCTACGCACGAGCTCTGGTCTATCTCGTATGTCTCGCGACGGCGCTTGATAGAGAATCGCATCAAGGCTATGGCCAGCACAAGGCCAATCATCGCCCCTGCCCACGTGGCATATTTGCGGTAGTCGGCAACGATTGCATCCTTTGTCGCCGTAAGCTCCTCCATCGTGCGGCCCTTCATATAGAATGCCTCCACCTCCAGCGGTATAATCTCGGGTGCAGCCTGCGCCTCATAAGCCGTAACCATATCATACAGTCGCACCTCCTTATGCGCGCGACTCAATCCCTCGGCCGAGGCCCGCATCATCAAAGCGCCCGACACTACCAACAATGGCATCAGCAACATATATCCCAGCAATCGCTTCACACCCTCACGGCGCTCCTCCTGCGGAGTATTTGCGTAGGGAGCACGAATAGCATCTACGGGGCACGAGTTGTGACACAGCTCGCAGTTTATACACTTCTTCTTTGTCAGTTCAACCTTCTTGACCGACACGGCCGAGAATAGGCTCAGCAGCGCACCATAGGGACACAGGAATCGACAGAAGGGACGGCCCGTAAAGACCGAGATTACGAGTAGCAATATTCCAAATGCCAGCAGCTCAACATCTCCGCCCAGGCGAAAGATTCCGATAAATGGGTCGAACTGGCAAATCAAAAAACGGCTGCGTGTGGCGGCATATAGGATTGTCAGGATAAGGTATATCCAGGGGAATAACCCCAGCACCATCGTCACGGGCTTACTTATGCGGCCATTTTTGATATTCACCAACTCCTGCAATGCTCCAATAGGGCACACGCCAGCACAGAATACACGACCAAACAGAAATGCAAACACAATCGGCAAAAGGAACAGCGCCAATACATTCCACGGTAGGCCGTAAGTGCCATCTACCAGCGCCAGCACAACATTCTGTATCGAGCCTACACTGCAAACACATCCGTTGCGCAGAAATCCGAAGTATAACACCGACACAACGCTTATCCAAATCATCGGTTTGCGTCGTTTCATTACCGCCCACGTTGCCGACAAGAGCAGCGCCACCAGCATCACGATGTCGGCCACATCCCACACAATCTCGTTTGGTACGGCATATTGCAGGTTGGGATACTCGTAACCAGACTCAAAATCGGGCTTTGGAAAGCGATTCTGAGCTGCGAGCGTAGCCGAGGCCACAACGCCCGAAACTATTGTAAAAATCCTCTTCATCATTACTCCTTAAGTTTGTATGCCGTAGCATAATCCACACGGCTGATAGCCTCCGATACGCACACCTGCGCAATCTGACACTCGTTGCAGTTGACGCACAAATCCTGCTTTATCTGCAGGTAGAGTGAGCCATTACCAAACGATGTACAACCCTTCACGCATTTGCCGCAGCCGTTGCACAACTCCTCGTTGATGGTGTACTCGAAGTAGGGGTCTTCGATAAATTTGCGCTCGATAGCTCCCGTTGGGCACATCATATTCTCGGCCGCCGTATTCAGTTCCTTCACGTTTGAGCGGTAATAGCCACCACACAAATCGCAATAGCCGCATACGCGGTTGGCGTGTATGCACTTTACGGCCGACACGGGCAGTATGCAATGTGTTTCACAACGACCGCACTGTGTACACTTCGCAGGGTCAATCTGCCAGAAAATATCTCCCTTGCCCGCCTTCGCACGACCAGCCAATGCAGCACCTACGGCCAGCACGCTACCGCCAGCTATAGCCGTGCCGCACATACGCAGAAACTCGCGTCGCTTGAGTGGACTATTTTTCTTCTCTTTCATCTCCTATATGTTTATGCCGCGCTTTAGCGGGCAATCCTTCTCGCACGAGCCACACGCCGTGGCCTCGGCAAACTTTGCGTCATACTGAAATATTGACACCACATCTCCGCCTGCAACAATCATCCTGTCGCCTATAACCCTCACCTCGCGGGCATCGTGTCCTACGCCCAAAGCATCCCGACTAAGAAGCGTTGCGTGGAATTTTCCATCGCGCCCGTAGCAGCTGATGCGCGGCAGACCCTTCTCAGAGGTTATGATGTCGCCACTTGCCGTTGAGGTCAGGTGTACGGGGTTGCAACAGCCGCTAAAGCTGCCCTCCGCATTTCCCGTCTGGCCAAACGATGCTATGAAATCGCCCTCGGCCGTATAGCTCTCCACCTTATGACGGCCAGGGTTGGAGCAATATACCACGCCCTCAATGTTGGTTATGCCGAACGAGTAGCTCGGCACAATAAATCCCTCAGGGCTATCGATAAAGCAGCGGAACGCTCCATCGAGCGTGTATTTGCAGATATTTTTATTTGCCGCATCCGTCACGAATACGCCACCCCCAAATACGGTCATCTGGCAATAATCTGACTCGAAGCTACACGCCTCCCAGCCCCCTATGCGCTCGGCCGAGAGCGAGTAAACAGCAATCTTTGTCGGGTGGAGCAGGTATATCTTATCCTCATATATGGCAATATCACGGATTATATCCTCCGCCACGAAACTCTTTTGCTCCTCGCCCAAAAGATTATAGCACAAAACCTTACACTCCGAGGCAATGTATATGACATCTCCATAGAACTCGAAAGCCGCAATCGCCCCGCGGGTTTTGTAGGCCGCAACCTTGCGGTATGGCGATGGCAGTGGCGCTGTTTTATCGACAGCCACGCCCTGCTCCTCGCCGTAAAAGGCGCGCTCGGGGTGGGCTATCATCTTGTAGAGATGGTTTCCCGCCACGCCCAAAATCGTAAGGCCCGCAACCGTAGAGCCGCCCACACGGAAGAACTCCTTGCGCGAGAGTTTTTTATTGTTCTCTGCCATATTATTTTATCTTCAAACATTTCACATTATGTGCATCGCGCACAATCAATCGCCCGTCGGCATAGGCCATCGGTCCCCAAGCATCCACACCCTCCATTATGCGCTGACGCTTTACGAGTGACATAGAGCCGTTACCGACCTTATAGAGATAGAGCTCGCCATCATCCTTGAAGACGACCAAGTGATTGTCAATTACGATGTAGGGGCCCAAACCAAATCGCTCATCAGCTGCCGAGCTCCAAATTGGAGTATGCAGGTTGGTCGGTGCGTAGCAGGCCAGCTTGCCTCGTATGCTGCCACCATCCTTCGGAGCGATGGTAATCAACATACCGTTGTGGAGTATGGGGCTCTGCTGCTCGCACGAAAGACCCTTGTCGGCCTTATACTGCTCCACGACCGTAGCCACACCGCCACTCACCTGTATCAGCGCACCGCCTGAGCCGTAGCCCGCAACCATCAAAATCTGCGAAGAGGAGACCCTTACAGGCGAGGGCGCTATGACCGAGGGTTGCCACTTCTCGGTGTGCCACAACAATCGGCCTCGGTCGGCCTTCTCGGCCGAGATTCCGCACACGCCACCCACGCCGGCATAGACGTATGTTCGGCGTCCATCGATATTCATCGGAATAACGGACGAGTGCGACATCTTATATCCTAAGGTATTGGGGGTCTCCCATACAACCTCTCCCGTCTTGCAATCAACGCCTATCATCAGAGCCTTCTCGCCTGCTGGAGCCAGCACAACAACGCCATCGTCCACGATGGGGCACTGCCCTGTGTACCAGAAGGGTATCTCCGAGCCGTAAAGTTTCTGCAAATCCCCGCTCCAACGCAATTCACCCGTTATGGGGTGGCAACACATAACGTGACCTTGCGGGCCGAGAGTAATAATATAATCCTCTCCAACAACGGGAATCGTGCGCGAAAATCCGTGGTTACGCTTCATCGGCACGCGATACCAGCGTCGCCATAGCTCCTTGCCGCTCTCAAGCGAGAAGCATCGCAGAGCATCGGAGCTGAGTTGCTCGTTATAATCAAGAACATATACGCGGCCATTGTAAATCACAGGCGCTGCGTGTCCCTCGCCCGTAGTGAAGCTCCACTGCTCCTGAAAATCGCCCTCCACGAAGGGCGCGCCATCGGCTACAATGTTGGTGTGATTCTCGCCGCGGAAGTTGCACCACTTGCCCGTCAGCGAGGTTGTGAAATTCTCCTCATAGAGCATAAAATACTCTCCGATAACAACATCATCGGCCTTGCGCGCCAGACCCTCTGGGCGATTGTCCGCACCTGGGTTTTGCAGCGTCAGAGTATTGTCGTAGGGCGTATATAGCTGCCAGGCGACAATCAGCACCACATACATCAGGGCCACCGCAATGGCAGTGTATTTTACCGTTCTGTTTTTCACTATATTATCTTTTTCAGCCTCTTTAAGGCTATTAGTGTAAATGTTATGTTGTATAACTCCTCCGAGTACCACAATCGGGCAAAGTACAATCCTATCGGCTCGCGGCAATACAACTCGCCCGCAATCCACTTTTTGTGTATAAACTCAAAGCCTCGCTCAATGGCTGCCATATTGCTCTGCCCCTCCACCGAGGCCAAGGCCGCCAGCGCACGCGATGTAAGCGTAACCTTCGACTCTACACCCTTTGCTCCGCCCCAGCCGCCATCTTCATTCTGTGCTGTGAGCAGATATTTTACACCTCGCAGGGCCATCTTCCACGCCATCGGCTGTTTCGAAGCTGAGAGATACTCTACGGCTGTCGCCGTGCCATATACGGGCGAGCGCTCATCCTTGGCATCTTGGTCGCCAAACCACAGCGGAGTCCACGAGCCATCCTCGGCCTGATTTTCGGACATCCACTTTAGCAGGCGTTTGATACTACGCCGACAGCGAGGTTTTATATCTTCTGGCAGTGCATCATACCACAGTTCCATTGCCAGCAGGGCGTGCGCCGAAATATCTCCACAACTGCGGTCAAAAGGTAATTTTCCCCACCCCTTGCAGAAGGTTGGCATTCCGCCATCGTTATTTTGCAGAGCCATCAGCCACTCTATGCCACCCCCAACCTCTGGGCAATACTCTCCACGAGTAAGGGTATGCAGGGCCACCAACGCACCCGAGGTATCGTCTGCATCGGGTGCCGCACCAGGCAAGTCGCTCCAGCCCCAACCGCCTGCCTGCGCACCTGTGAAGTAGTGCTTCTGCTTGAAGGCATTTTTGCGTAGGCAGCGCGTCAGTACCTCGCGCTCCTCAACGTCATCACCCAAAGCCTTTATGCTCAGTGAAGTTACCCACGATGCAAGGTCGGTATCAATGCTCCACGAACCATCCCCACGCACCGTATCTACAAGAAAATCGGCACAACGCTGAGTGACGATGTGGTCACGCAGGCCCGCCTCGCACATACACATACTAACGAATGCCGTGAGCGGTGCCGCCTCCAGAAAACCGCCATTCGAGGGTTGCAGCGAGGTTAATACCTTTAGACACTTCGGAATAAAGGCCTCACGCAGAGGAGAAAACACTCCCTGTCGCCCTCGGCGGAAGCGTACTATACCTACGGCTATAAGCGCAGGTATGGCGTAGCTCACAACGGGCAGTTGCAGGAACTTAAACAATCGCTGAGGCAGAATGGTCAGCTCGAATGGAAATTGCGGAATCTTATCCCAGCATTTGACAATACCCGCCAGAGCGCACATAACCAATATAGGCACCGAGAAGGTCAAATCCTTGCCATAATAATCCAACACGCCACGCACCAAATGCTCATCATCCACGCCGCCAAAGTGTTCAGCCAGATACTTTTCAGCCTGTGCAGGGGCTTTGCCTACGGCATACAGCGATGTGTAGGTCAAGAGCGTAGCCGTCAGATTCGATGGGCTCTCCAGCGTGTCGCCCCACGAGCCATCCTCGCGCATAGCCGCCACCAGCCACTCCACGCCACGTTCAATCTGCTGGGCATAACGCTCGGCATCGATGCGTTGCAGGGCGAAGACCGCTACCGACGTAGAAATCGGACTGGACGACAATTCTCCACGCCAAATGCCATCTACGGGGCGCTTGGCCTTCAGGTGAGCCGTAAGCTCGGCAATCATTATATCTAAAACATCTGGTTTCATAGTGCTCCCAGGGCAAGTAATCCGTAAAAAGTGTACTCCACATCGCTCTCCGAATCAAGAATCGTGGCGGCAAAACCTCCGTTATCGAGCCAATGCGCCTCGATAAACTCCGAGGCCGAGTGTTGCGGCGTAACGTTATAACAACTTAGCGTAAATAGTGCCGTTGCCGTTGACAGGAGGTCGGGCATAGGCGTAGTAGGCTCAGCCTTGAAGCCGCCGCACTCGTGCTGCATATTGCGTAGCAGCATCGCCTCTGTATTATCGTACCCCTCGCTCTGCCCCTTAATCATCAGCGCTGCGGCCGTAGCATTGGTCGAGGCAGCTTGGCCGTTAGGCGTATTTGTGTAGCCGTCGGCCGTGCGATAGCTGCTGAGTGCCACCTGCGAGGTGGGATTATTGGTATCCTCCAGCAACGAATAAATTATAAACTGCGAGTAGGGCGAGAGCATATCGTTATTGGGATATGCCACAAAGCTCGTCAGCTCGCGTATAGGCTCGCGCTGCAATGCCTTCACTGCAAATCCGACTTTGCTTTTGGCAAGGCGGTTGAGCATACGGCAACGCTTATAGGCGGCATAATGCACCAGGTCAAGGTTGTATACGTCAATCTGTTGCAGGTAATCATCCATTCGCATTGTGTCGAGCTTTATGCCCAACACAAGCGCGAGCAACATCCCAAACGAGGTGTAATATATATCCTGACGCCCGCTCTTGTCGCAAAATCCTCCATCGGCCGATAGCTGACTCTCGACAAAGGCTGTGACACGTTGTCGAGCCTCATCGCCGAGCGACTGCACTCCGCGTGCGAGGCAGTTCAGGAGTTTTATGGATATTGTGTTTGTCATTCTACTTCAAAATTTTTGCGGTAAGGCGATATAACAGACGCTTAAGTTCCACATTATCTATAGCCTCCAGCACATCCAATGCACGCTGACGATAACCTGCCGCCATCTCCTCCACACGCACAATAGCCTCATCGAGCAATGGACGATACGGCTCGCTGTGAAGCAACGCCTTCACATCCTTACTCTTAAGTATTGTCTGCACAAATGCCTCGTCGGGGCATAACTCGCACAGCAGTGCGAAGATGGCCGAGGGGCGCAACTCTATATAACCCTCCGACTGAAAATCCTCCACATCATCATAGAGTTGATATGCTATGCCCAGCGCCGTAGAATATGCTCGAAGAGGTGCCGAGAGCGATGGCTCGGCATTGGCGCACATCACACCCAGTAGGAGCGACACCTCAAAAGCTGGCGCAGTCTTTAGGCGGAAGATGTCGAGTACATAATTAAGCGTTACGGCCTGCGGCGAAGCACACCACTCCAGCTCCATACCCTGCCCGCGACTCAGAGCCACGTGGGCATCGGCGATTATAGCTGTAAGCCCACCACGCTGACACTGTCCCAATAGACGGTAACCCTCGCCGAGGAGCATATCGCCCACGTTGATAGCGATGGCCGTGCCGTACTCGGAGTGGATTGTGGGCTTGCCATAGCGTTCGCAGTCGTTATCCTCAATATCATCGTGCACAAGCGAGGCCTTGTGAAATGCCTCAATGGCGATAGCCACGCGTTCAATATCCTCCGTGAAGTGACTCTCCCCACTCAAGGCAGAGTATGTCGTAGCAAAGAGATATGGTCGCCAGCGTTTACCCTCGCCCGCAAGCCAATCCAGCGCGATACGCGAACTGCTATCCGTGCCACGCATAAGGCGCTTAGATAGATTTTCGCGCGAAAACCACTCGGAAACGGTGCTTTGTATCGTATCATAATCTACCGCAGCGCTCTTCTTCTCGCATTGTGCTGCCATCAGCTCCATAAGGTAGTCAACATCCACATTGGTATCCTTGCAGCCGTCAATATTCAGCGGTACGGCAATGCCTGGCACGGCGTTATCCACCAACAGCGGAAAAGCCTTCTCCAGCGAGTCGAGGCAACTCACGCCAATAACGGCATCCACCACGCCCGTTTTTATGAGGTTTATAACCGAGGTGAAACCCTCGGCAACGATACTCATAATACCCAGCTCGGCGGCACGGTCCTCAATCGTAGGAATATGGCAATTACCACAACGATGGCACAGCAGGCCCACCTCATCAATCTCGGCACAACACTTCGCAGAGTTACTCAAACATTTGGGCAGAAGCAGGATACGTCGCTCGTAGGGTATCGCCGCCAGCGTGGGAAGCCATACGTGGTTATGCAACTCTACCATAGTCCACTCTCTCCACTCAAGGCTCAGCCCCTGCTGCGTAAGCAGTTGCTCGGCCAGAGAGGTTAGATGCTCCAGCGAAAGAGGAGGCACATAACTACCCCGTGCGACAAACTCCTTTATCGCCTGACGGAGCGCCTTGCGCTCGCTGAGCTGCGGTATGTGATATACTCTCTTTTCCATCGCCTATCCGTATGCGCCAAATCCGAAGAAGTAGCGTTTTTTCAACATCTTATATATTGCACTGCGCTCAGGAATCTCCTCGCCCTCCATATCGTGACCTGCCACAACCTGCATCGCGGCATACTCCTCCCTGACGCTACCACGCGAGGTGGTATCCACCGCCTGCCACTGCTCCAAAAAAGCGAGCATCTTCTGCGGATTCTCCAGCAGGATGCAACCACGCGAAGTCTCAGCCGTCATTCGGCGCATTGAGGCAAGAAATTCGGAGTTATTAAATATCTCGGTAAGGTTGGAGGCGTTATCATTTACAAACTCGCGTGCCATCTGTAACGGAGGGCAGAACTCCACTGCGCCCGAAGGTGATATGTGGTGGCTCATTCCCGTAGCTGCAGGACACATAGCACGCCCCATATCGTCCCAATAAGTGTCGATGATAAAGAGCGGCGCATCCATACGCTCATCAACAAGTAATTGTCTGAAGCTGCGTATCTGCTCGCGTGTCAAGGCGTTCTCTACGATAGGATTACGGCCTACGGGGCGATAGATGTAGTACCACAGATAGGCTGCACCCTCACGCGCCATATCCTCGATATGTTTGCGCGAAACAAGCTCATCGTAGTTGCTGCGACCTATGCTTGCCGCAACACCAAAAATCAGCTTCGCCTTACGGCAGGCACGCAGACCCGCCAGCGTGCGCTCATAGACATTGTCACGACCGCGGCGTGCATCGCTCTCCTCGCGCAGACCCTCGATACTGATTAGCGGGGTGATATTACCCAGGCGACTCATACGTTGCGCCACCTCATCGGTGATAAGCGTAGCGTTGGTAAAGAGCTGGAAGTAGCAGTCGGGGTGTTTCTCGATAACCTCCCACAAACCCTTATACATCAGCGGCTCGCCACCCAAAATACCGAAGAAATACGAGCCTTGCGCCTTGCTCTGGCGAATTATGCCATCCAGCTGCTCAGCTGTAAGGTGCTTGCGACCATCAACCGATACCCAGCACCCCGAGCAACGCAGATTACAACTCTCCGTTACGGAAATCATCACAAAGGCGGGGAAGAATGGCTTTCCCTCAGCCTGACGGCGCTCAAAGGCCGCCATATTACGGTAGTTACGCCAGCAGAAGTTATAGAGTATCTTCCACAAAGCACGCACGGTAGTGCCGCGAGCGATGCGGAATAGATTTTTCGTTAATATGTTAATCTCCTTGAAGGTCATTATTTCTTATCCTTAAATAGCATAACACTTGCTCGGCGCTGTGCCAAACGGCTACGCAGTGCATCGGCATACATACTCTCCATATCCAATTTGATGGCTCCATCCTCGGCCATCGTGCCTCCATTTATCGGAGCCTTCTCATATTTGGGGAATATCACCGCCTCGACAGGGCATACGCGGGCGCACGCGGGGCAGTTGTTCTTGCAATTCTGCGGCGAGGTAGCCTCTACGTGCCCATCCACTATCGTATATACCCCAAAAAGGCAGAAGTCGTGGCACTTGCTGCAGTCGATACACTTGTCGCGGTCGATTACGGGAAACCACGCATCGGTAGCGACCTTTTCGGGGAATGTCCTTATCTGCTCAAGAACGGCATTCACCTTACTCTGGTCGTACTCCTCGTATGTTATGCCCAAATCCTGCAACACCTGATACGCCGTGCGACCTCTTAGCTCCAATATTCGTGGCTTTTCAGCTCCGCCTGCCGTAAAAATTGAGTGCATAGCACGCTCATAGCACCCTACAACGGTGGAAATATCTTGTAGTTCAGCACTTTTGTTCTGTGCCGCCTCGCATAGGTCGTGATGTAGCGTTACGTTGTATCCACTCTCACGCAGGGCAACGGTCAGCTTTGCCAGCTCCACCGAGGGCATAAACGAGCGTGACGAGCAGGCGCAGATTGTTATGTTTTTCGTTGTTGTCATTTATTCGGTATCTTCATTTGTTATCCACTCCTTAAACTCGGAGGCTTTATTCTTGCTGATGTATATATGTTCGGGAGTGTTCACGTCAAGCGATATACGCAGACGATTGTCAAACCAGATGGTTATGTCGGTTACGCTGTCACGCGAGATAATGTATTGTTTGTTTGCACGCGTAAAATGTAATGGGTTGAGCGTTGTAGCAATCTGCTCCAATGTCTTAGAGTATTGGTATGTAGTGCCATCACGCAGGAAGACCTGCGTACTCTTGTCAGCCTTGTAAAAGCAGGCTACATCCTTCATATTTATAGGAATGAGCTTATCCTTTACGGGTAGCAACATCTTATCCTTATATCGTCTTGCGGGGCGCAGACGGGTTATCTGCTCCAAATATTGTGTCAGCTCGGTGTGCGACAGACGTTTGAACTTCGTTAGGGCGCTCTCCAGACGCTCCTGCTTGACGGGTTTGAGCAGATAATCCACGCTATTTACACGAAAGGCGTCGATGGCATACTGGTCGTAGGCCGTAGTGAAGATTATGGGCGTAGCGACCTCCATCATCTCGAAAATCGTAAAGGCCGAGCCGTCCGAGAGATGTATATCCATAAAGATAATATCGGGCTTGGTGTTGTTCTCCAGCCAGCGCACCGTCTGCCTGACGCTCTCGGTGTTGCCCACAATCTCTATCGCAGGGTCAATCGATGTAAGCATCTGCGCGAGGTTTTCGTATGCAGCGGTTTCATCTTCTACTATTAATGCTCTCATATCCTTTACTTTAGGGGTAAATATACGGTAAACATCTCTCCATCATCGCTCACGCGTATCTGCTGTTGCATCATCAGGCGGAATCTATTCTCCAGGTTCTGCAATCCTGTGCCGTTGGTGTCAGGCGGCGAGAGTTTGGGGAAGATAGGATTCGACACAACCAGCTCGTACTTGTCGTTCAGTTCAATGCGGACTATCATATGGTGCTCGCTGTCAATCATATTGTGTACCGTAACATTCTCCAGCAACGGGAGTAGCGACAATACAGGCAGGCGCAAATCCCGATGCTCCTCCTTGACATCGACCTTGAACTCTATCTTATTTGCAAATCGCACCTCCATAACGTGGCTGAAGGCCTCGACAAACTCCAGCTCCTCGTCGAGCGACACCAAGGCCTTCTTGTCGCTTTGCAGGATGTAGCGGAATATATCCGACAGTTTATCCACATAATCCAACGTGCAGGGGTTATTCCCCTTTCTGACCAGCGACGAAATGCCGTTGAGCGAGTTAAAGAAGAAGTGTGGGTTTATCTGGTTTGTCAGCGCATCGCAACGGCTCTTCAGGCTCTCCAGCTGCAGGCGCTCAATCTCGCGCTCTTTCTCGTGCTGGTCAACATAGAGCAGGTAGATGTAGCCAAGTAGCGAACCGAGCAGACCGATTACCAGGAACTGGAATATCGGAATACTCATAGCCTTATCCACATCGAAGGGCGCACGCAGAATCCAAAACACCGCAAAGCAGAGCATACTAAGCAGCAGGTTGTAGATAATTTTTTTCGCCAGATGCATATTTTTCATCCGTAGCGTCAGGCGTATCAAGCCCCAGAAGGTAGCCCAAAAGTAAAGGAATCGGAAAACGAAGAGTATTCCGAACTCCATAAAGTGTTCGGGCGATACATATATCAGCCCGCAGAAAAACCACGCTGCGTTGGGATATACAACGAAGATGGTGCAGACGAGGCTCACGAGCCAGGTCTTAGTTTTTATAATGTCGAGAGATTTCATAGCGCATAATTTTCAAATGTAAAGAAACAAAATTTTCTTCAAACAGCCGAGCCTTGCTGAGTAAAAACGAAAAAAATATCTCTTAACACGAATTTTTATACTCAGACAAATTGGCAACAACACGCCAAAGTGGGTAATTTTCGTTTTTAGAGGCGATTTTTCCTTTTTGCGCGGGGTGCGGTGCCAGGTGACGAAGAAAATATTAAATTTGTAAAGTGGAAAATTTTATAACTCACATAAAACTATGAAAAAACTACTTTTTGCAATTATGTTTGCCGCAGTGACTGCCACTGCCTCAGCACAGGATTGGCCCCGTTATCTCGGCCCCACGGGTGATAGCAAATCACCACAAAAGAATCTTCTCAGAGAGTGGCCCGCCGAGGGTCCTGAGGTGTTGTGGAAGGTACCCGTAGGTATCGGCTATGGAGGTCCTGTGGTGCAGGATGGTAAGGTCTATCTGCTCGACCGCGATGCTGAGAAGGAGGTTGAGATTATGCGCTGTATGTCACTCAAAACGGGCGAAGAGATTTGGAGCTACTCATACCCCTCACCGGGCTCGGTAATGTTCCCCGGCTCTCGTAGCGTGCCCACACTTGATGGTAAGTATGTCTATTCTTGTGGTCACAATGGCGAGTTGTACTGCTTCGATATTAAGACTGGTAAACCCGTATGGACAAAAAATATCTTCAAGGATTATGGTGGCGGCCGCTTCCCCGTATGGGCAGTGTCGCAGATTCCGTTGGTATATGGCGATATGGTATATGTGTTGGCGCAGACTACCGATGTGGGTGTTGTAGCATTCAATAAATTCACTGGCGAGGAGGTTTGGAAGTCGCCCGCATTGGGTGAGACTTCGTATGCAAGTCCTACCGTTGTTAATATCTCTGGCGAGGACCATATATGTATGGTAATCTCTTCTACCGACCCTATTATGAATCGCGGTGCCGAGATGAAGAAGGGTTGTGTTGTAGGCTTTGACCCCAAGACGGGTAAGAAGTTGTGGTCGTACGATGAGTGGATGTGTATCATCTCTTGCGCGCCAGTAACGGAGGCTGGCGATAATAAGCTGCTTATCGTGGGTGGCTATGACCGTGGTGCTACAATGATTCAGGTGGATAAGGCAGCCGATGGCACATATGCCGTTAAGGAGCTCTTTACCACCGTTGAGTTCGGCGACCAAACCAAACCCGCATTGCTTCACGATGGCCATTTCTATGCACAGTATGGCACAAACTCTCGCCGCGATGGATTGTGCTGTATGGATATGGAGGGAAATATTAAGTGGAAGACGAAGCGTGCCCCCAGCTTTGATAAGGGTAGTATGATTTTGGCCGATGGCCTAATCTTGGCTACAAATGGAGCAAATACGCTGTTCCTCATCGAGCCGAGTGCCGAGGCATTTAAACCTATCTCGCAGGTGGATATCCTTGCTGAGGAGAGTAGCGCAGGTCCTGGACAGATGGGCGGCCGTATGGCTAATGGCAACTGGGCTCCGTTGGCTTTGGCCGATGGCAAGTTGCTCGTCCGCAACCACAAAACTATGATGTGCCTTCAGGTTGCAAAATAACGCACTCAACACAAAGAAAAAGATATTAAGCTAGATGCAACGGTTATTAAATGTAAAACCTTTGCAGAACTACAACGAGTATTTAATTCTTTTATAAAACAATAATAAAGTAATTATCAATATTAGCCTGCCCGACAAAAATTGTTAGGCAGGCTCTATATTTTAGTATATATCTCATTTAGTATCTGTTTTCTTAATTGACGTGATAGACATTACCAAATGGATAGCCGAAAGAAAGGATTAAAAATTTCCTTGTTTATTTTAGGTAACTAAATATTTTGTTGGCATAGTTTTGGGAATATTGGTATAAATCAATCAAATATTCCCAATATGAAACAACCAAAGAAAAAACATTTGACAGCAGAGAATGGGCGGCCGATAGCTGATAACCAGAATATACAGACCGCAGGGGTGCGTGGCCCTGTAACCCTGCAAGACCCTTGGTTTACCGAGAAATTAGCCCATTTCGACCGTGAGGTAATTCCCGAAAGGCGTATGCACGCTAAGGGTTCGGGGGCGTATGGTACGTTTACCGTAACGCACGATATTTCGGCCTACACGCGTGCTTCAATCTTTTCGGAGATAGGTAAGAAGACCGACTGCTTTGTTCGTTTCTCTACCGTTGCGGGTGAGCGAGGTGCTGCCGATGCCGAGCGCGACATACGAGGCTTTGCAATAAAATTCTATACCGATACGGGTAATTGGGATTTGGTGGGAAACAACACGCCTGTATTCTTTCTACGTGACCCGTTGAAATTCCCCGACCTCAACCACGCCATCAAGCGCGACCCTCGCACGGGAATGCGCTCGGCAAACAGCAACTGGGATTTCTGGACACTCCTGCCCGAAGCATTGCATCAGGTGACAATCACAATGTCGCCGCGTGGTATCCCCTACTCATTCCGTCATATGCACGGCTTTGGTAGTCATACTTACAGCTTTATTGATGCCAACAACCGCCGTACGTGGGTGAAGTTCCATCTGCGTACTTTGCAGGGAATCAAGAATATGACCGATGCGGAGGCTGAGGCGGTGATTGCCAAAGATAGGGAATCGCACCAACGCGACCTGTTTGAGGCTATCGAGCGAGGCGACTATCCCCGTTGGCTTATGCAGGTGCAGTTAATGACGGAGGATGAGGCGAAGGAGTACCACATCAATCCGTTTGACCTGACGAAGGTGTGGTATCACGGTGATTTCCCATTGCACGATGTCGGCATTTTGGAGCTCAACCGTAACCCCGAAAACTTTTTTGCCGAGACCGAGCAGGCTGCGTTCAACCCGATGAACATCATTGACGGCATAGGTTTCTCGCCCGATAAGATGTTGCAGGGGAGATTGTTCTCGTATGGCGACGCACAACGCTACCGCTTGGGCGTGAACCACCACTTGATACCTATAAATAAGCCTCGTTGTCCCTATCACTCCTACCACCGTGATGGACAGATGCGCACGGATGATAATGCTGGACGCGCGATTGCCTATGAGCCGAATAGTTATGGCGAGTGGCAGGATTCGCCCGCATTGAAAGAGCCGCCGTTGCAGACGAGAGGTGAAGTATATAACTATGATGAACGCGAGCTGGATAGCGACTACTATACGCAACCGGGCAAGCTGTGGCGATTGATGTCAGCCGAGGACCAACAAACCACCTGCGAGAACACAGCCCGTGCAATGGGTGATGCGGAACTCTTTATCAAGCAACGCCATATCCGCAACTGCCACCGAGCTGACACCTCGTATGGCGAGGGCGTAGCAAAGGCTTTAGGACTCTCGCTTGCCGAAGCACTAACGGCCGATGACCCAGCACATCCTGCGTGGGATTGTAGGTAGGAATTTAAAGCACAAAGGGCAGTCTCGTTTGGCTGCCCTTTGTGTTTTATGGTTTATCGTCGTATTATCGCTGATTGAGTGATATCAGCGTCAGGAAATCGTTATGCTGCATTGTGCGCTCAATATCGCGTCTTACATCTGCAACAAATACTCGTCACATATTGCTATAATTAGAATCTCCCTTCACGATTTTCAACATTTATCCTTAATTAAGGAAGAAAATTAATTATTATCGTGGGGCAATCTACGATATTATTTACAAGTTGTTTTCGGTTGTTTTTAAGATGAACAACTTTTTTTGTATTAGCATCCGATTCGCCCGTTTTTTGTATCTTTGTGGATAGTTATGGAAAAGTTTGTACCACATAGTATAGATTACGACACCCAGGCCGAGGGTGAGCTGATGGGTGAGGTGAAGGCGGGATTTCCCTCGCCTGCGGAGGATATGCGCGAGAAGTTGGACCTTATCAAACTGCTGGTCAAGCATAAAGCCTCTACCTTCTTTTTCCGCGTGAGCGGCGTATCGATGGTCGATGCTGCTATGGATGAGGGCGATATTATCATCGTGGACCGTGCCATTGACCCCTACAACAACTGCAAAGCAGTATGTTTCATCGATGGTGAATATACAGTCAAGCGCGTAGAGATGTCCGCAGGTCGCCTGCGCCTAATGCCTGCCAATGAACGCAACACATCATACAAGCCTATCGAGATTACGGCCGAGAATGAGTTTATGATTTGGGGTGTTGTGACTTATGTAATCAAAAAGATGTAAGATGTTTGCCCTTGCCGACTGCAACAACTTCTTTGTCTCCTGCGAGCGTGTATTTCGACCCGATTTGCAGGGGCGTCCCGTCATTGTACTCTCAAGCAATGATGGTTGTGCTGTGGCGCGTAGCAATGAAGCAAAGGCATTGGGAATAAAGATGGGTGCGCCATTCTTTCAGATTAGACATCTTGTCAAGCAACATAACGTAGCAGTCTTTTCAGGTAATATGGCCCTCTATGGCGATATGTCGCAGCGCGTACGTTGGGTGTTGGAGGAGTTTGCTCCATCAATCGAGATATACTCCATAGATGAGGCGTTCCTCGATTTGAGAGGTATGCAGGGTGTAGATTTTGACCAATATGCAAAGCATATTTCACACCGTTGCTGGCGCTTGACCTCCATACCCGTATCGGTTGGTATAGCTCCAACGAAAACGCTGGCAAAGATAGCGTCAGAGCTTTGTAAAAGGTATCCCAAGTTGCAAGGTGGCTGTTATATGCACCGCGCAGAAGATATCGAAAAGGTACTGCGGAAATATCCCATCGAAGATGTTTGGGGTATAGGTCGTCGCTCTGCGCCCAGGCTCCACGCTATGGGTATTCATACGGCCTACGAGTACACGCAACTCTCAGAGTCGGCGATACGTGCAATGTCGGGTATAACAGGTGTTAGAACTTGGCGCGAGCTGCGAGGTGAGCCTTGCATAGAATTTGAGGATGGCTTCGAGGCAAAACAATCAATATGCGTATCGCGTAGTTTCTCGGAGGAGATTGCAGACGTGGATGTACTATGCGAGCAGGTTGCAAACTTTGCATCATCGGTGGCCGAGAAACTAAGGTCGCAGAGCTCTGTGGCCTGCGAGATAAATGTCTTTGCTTTTACTAATCGCTTTAAGGAGTCTGCACCCCAGATGTATGGAAATAAGTTGGTACATCTGCCTGTCCCCACTAACGACCAGCGCACGATTGTTACGCGCGCCGTGGCGGCTACACGCGAATTATTTCTTGATGGCTATGGATATAAGAAGGCGGGCGTAGTAGCTACGCATATTATGCCAGCGCAGAATGTTATGCACTCACTCTTTGACGATACTACGGCCCTTGAACGCGAGCACCGCATAACATCGGTTGTCGATACTGTAAACTGCAATTTCGGCCGAGGAACTCTCAAATTCGCCATCCAGGGTAGCGGAAAAGTCAAAAGCCACAGCGAAAACCAATCGCCCCACTACACCACCAAATGGAGCGACCTGCCCAGCGTAACGGTGAAATAGAGTCTTCGCAGGTGATTTTCGGGGATAATAATACTAACCAAACGCCATACGGGGTTTACTCAAAATCCTCGTAATAGGGTTGTAGCATTATATCAAGAATATTGGCAAAGCTACGTACAAATCGTATGCAAACAAAAACAAAATCAGTCGTCTACCATACCATAAACAACTGATTATCAGCGAGCGGTAAGCAGAACTCAAAACTCGTGCAAGCACGAGTAAGCCGTGACGTATATTAACACCCCCAACTCCTGACAGGGGCGATAAGGGTCACAGATAGAAACCTTTGATTATCCATTAAAAATAGAATAGCCCCGACGTGAGTGCGGGGCTATTATATTTTTAGAGCGGTAAGCGGGACTCGAACCCGTGACCCTTAGCTTGGGAAGCCGAATATATATATTCTTATATATTTCCATCCATTCTCATCTAGTCGCTAAACAGCTGTTAATCAACAACAAATATAAAATAAAAATTACAAATAATTTTGTTCATCACCATCTATTAGCTATATTTGTATGCAAATTGTATGCAAATATTTTTCTGATAATAGATGGATTATGAGTGTATTACAGTATTCTAAAGACGGGTTGTATGTAAATGTATGGTATGATTCGCGCAAAATACGAAAAGATGGAGGTTATCCTGTAAAGATTCGTGTTACATTTAATAGGCGACAACAATATTATTCAACAGGCAAATCCCTCACATTAGATGAGTGGGAATCTTTACATAAGTCTAAATCACCCAGAATTATAGCTATAAGAAAGGATATTGAAAGTAGCTACAATATAGTCCGCGATGCTGCTGCAGATTTAGCTGCGACAGGGTCGTTTTCATTCGATGCATTGAGAATACGGTTAAAAGGTGCCGCTATAGATTCTGTTAATTATGCATTTAAGATGAAGATAGATGAATTAAAAAAGGCTGGGCGTATCGGCAATATGGATATCTATAAGACAGCGCTCAAAAGTCTTGAGGATTTTGCCGGCGAGCATGTCCCATTCAAAGCTATCACCGTATCTTGGTTAGTTAGATTTACTGAGTATCTGCGCAAGAGAGACCTGTCTCAAAACACTATTGCAATAAGACTTCGTACACTCAAGGCAATATTTAATGATGCTAAAACACTCAATATTATACGAGAAGCAGAATATCCCTTCGGAAAGGGGAAATATGAGATTCAGTCTGGGACTGGACGAAAAATGGCACTTCTTCCTGACCAGATAAAAAAGATTTTTGAGTATGATGATGGCTTAGAAACATCGCAAAAATATAGAGATTATTTCCTATTTCTATACTTATGTAATGGCATAAATGTCGCAGATTTCATCCGACTAAAATATAGCGATATTATAAACGATGAAATATATTTCAAACGGCAGAAAACAATGAATACCGTTAGAAACCTACGAGATATTCGCGTAATCATCACGGAACCTATGCGCCAGATTATTAGGCGATGGGGAAATCCTTACCACCCTAACAATTATATATTCCCTCATTTAGATGGCACGGAGACTCCGCTTCAGCAAAAACGAAAGACCCAATATCTAACGCGCCTGATAAATCGTCGTATGGCATATATTGCCATACAATTAGAGATTCCTCATATTTCAACCTATACCGCCAGACACTCGTTTGCTACAATATTAAAAAATAAAGGAATAAATATATCGTACATATCTGAAGCTTTAGGACATAGCGATATTAAAACAACTGAAAATTATTTGGCATCATTTGACAGAACTGAACGAGAAAAAATGGCGACAATATTAACAGAACTATAAAAAGTCTTATATTTGTAGGTATATATACAATAACGAAACATAAAATATATTTTTTTCGTATAACTTATATGAACATTAAATTAAGAAATATTAATGACAATAAAATGTCTGATGGATTACAAGCTGCAATTGATGTAATTAATCAGATAAATAATTCTAATGATGAGAATTTAACTATTGATTTCTCTAATATTGGCTTTGTTACTCCTCTATATGTCCTACCTCTTGTCGTTTTCATAAACGGGTGTGATAAAAATATAGTCGTAACAAACACTAACGAATATTTAAAGACAATAGGATTTACCTCTGGTGTACAACCTGATATGATGCGCAAGAGTGAGTTTCTTGCTATTATGGAGCAATATTCTCGTAAAACATATATTCCGATAATTAGTTTTCCTGCCACTAAAGATAGAGATGATGAAAAAGATGCCATTCTAACTACTGTGGAATCTATAATTGTGCGACAATTAGGCATCAGCCCAAATGTAGCATCTGGTCTTAAATATATGTTAGGAGAATGTATCGATAATATTATTCAACACGCCAACTCTAAGCGTGGATATATTTTTGCACAGTCATACCCCGACAAGGGTTATCTTGATATATGTATAGCAGATAATGGTATAACCTTGCTTGGCAGTTACAAGACCCTTGCTGATAATGAAATCGAAGGAGACCTTGAAGCAATTCAAGCGGCAAACAGAGGAATATCAACAAAAAACCTACCTAACGCAGAGAATCGAGGATATGGTATTATTACTTCAAAAAATATGCTTGTTAAAGGTTTGGGTGGTAATTTTATTATGATGTCTGGAAATGCAGTGCATCTATACAATTCAGAACATCGTAAATTCATTGAAATGCCCGATAATATTAGATGGGATGGTACAATAATAGCTCTAAGAATTCCGTACATTAATAAAGAGTTCCAATATATTAACTACATTGAATAAAAATCACTATATTTGCAATATGAAAACAATTATTGATATTACAACAATTTTAAGTGCCGACCTTAAATCTAGATTTGCGGTAGGTGATTTACTCCTGTATATTAAAAATACAGGATGTGATTCTGTTGTTGTAGATTTTGCAGGTGTTAAGTTTGCTACAAGAAGTTTCGTTGATGAGTACTACAACATAATTATGAAGAGTGCTACATCTGATATTCAGATTGAGACTATTAATATTCCCGAAGATATTCAGGTTATATTCGATGTAGTAAAACGCACTCAACACAAAGAAAAAGATATTAAACTCGATGCAACGGTCATTAAATGTAAAACCTTTGCAGAACTACAACGAGTATTTAATTCATTGCTTCTATAAAACAATAACAAAGTAATTATCAATATTAGCCTGCCCGACAAAAATTGTCAGGCAGGCTAATTGCTTATAATTGACACTATTCGTAATAGGGTTGTAGCATTATATCAAGAATATTGGCAAATTCGGCACGGACCTCGGGCGGAGATACTATCTCCATATGCTCACGATGAGAGAGTATGCGGCGATAAAATTCATTTGTGGGCGCGAGGAAAAAGCTTATCAGCGACCACTCCTCGTGTTGCTCCTCAACCGTTTGCGAGGGGTGTAATGGCAACGCCTCTAAATATCGTCGTTGAAGTTCGGTACACTTAATCACAATTCGGCGCGGAGGAATATTTGGATAGTTTGAAATACCGATAGCTCCCAACAAATATTCCGTGGGTACAAAGTCTTTAGGATAGACAAAATGCTCATCCGTAACCTCAAGATTAAGGATTCTATCTAAACCGTATGACTTCACGATTCCATCGTCCACACTCGGCCCAAACAGATACCAGCGGCGTTCATAGCACTTTACAAAATAGGGTTTCAGCGTAACAGGATGTGCCTCATCGCAATCAAAGGCATTATACATTATCTTGATTATACGCTCCTCGCGCAGGGCTTGCAGTATCGTGTCTAAATGTTTTTGGGCTGACGGAATATGCTCCAACAATATACGGTCGCGAATTTCCCTATTCTCAAATGCGATATTACTTACAGCGAAGCTATTCAACAGCCAACTTGCGACACTATTGCTCGCCAAATCGTCTGCATTTTCGATATAGTATTCATTGCGAGGCTTATAGCAGCAGATGTTAATATCAAAATTATCCAATATCGCTGCACGATGGTTGTGAAATGTGCGTAGTGGTATAGGATTACCATCCGAGAAAGGGCACTCTATCCATCGGCGGTTAATCTCCGAAAAAGTAATGTGGCCAGCACGATAAATCGTATTGACCAGCCACATATATCTTCGTAAATTATCCTGTGCCATATTCTACGCCCCAAAGCTAAAATGTTTCACAAACAAAATTATGCAAATTAATTTCCCCCTGCAAGTATGGCCCGCAAAATTATTCCCTCTTTTTATCCGAAGGCATCAAGGGCTCGGATAGGACTTTCAATGCCGAGCAATCTTGCGCTTTGTAGCTTCGCGATTCTGCCGAAGCTATTTCGCACATCTTCTTGATTATTTGAAGTTCCTCCTTGCGATACTCGATATGCTTTTTGCTTATATATAAATCCCATCCCAAATCAAAATGCTCATTGTATAACAACTTGCGGATATAGACTACAAAGGCGCACGTGCCGTGTGCACCGTGAAGTCGAAAGCAGTGCTTCATCGAGTCTTTTATCATCTGCTCCTCGATATGCGAAGGGCTGAGCTGCTTCTCGAGCTTACGACGAAGACGACTTATACTCCATTGGGCAAGATCATAATCCTGCTGCGCACCATCAGCAAACGAGAATAGGCTCTCGGAGGGGGCAAGGTGTGGCAAAATTACATCCTCGTAAAAGGAGTTATCGCGTTGGATGTAACAATTACGACACTCATACTTCTGCTCACCCGCAGCTTTGTAGAGCCAAACGGGTGTGATAGCGTGGCATTTTGATGTTTCGCCCAAGCAATAGCAAAATAGATTCTCCACATTCTCACGAAAATATGGATTATACTCACGCAGATTTATTAACAACAGGCCATTCCACGCTCGGCGAGCCAACAGCGAAGGTCCAGACTTGGTGTTAGGCATATAGTCAATCGCACGAACTCTGATGGGAGTAATTCCACAACCCATATAACGGCACACATCTTCAACCTGACGGTCGGTCAGAAGGCTTTTGTAAGGCGTTAGGCTGTCAAGACGCGGAAGAACGGCAATCTCGCGCTCGGCAATCCAATGTTTCACACTATCGGTTGTACGCACCCACAGCCACTCGGCAAGGATTCGTTTTATGGTTTGCACCTCTTCTGCGCTTGCCCCACGACCGATATTGTATTTGGCATACAATTTTTCTATTAATTCTCTCATCTCGATAATCATTTACTGTTAAACATCAATTCCTCTATCTCGCAACTTTTCTAAAAATGTACTCATAGGAACTAGTTCTTCGGGATGGGCTTTTGCATAGTGTAACTCTTTATAAATTTTGTCAGCAGTACCAGCCACATCCTCTTTGGTATAACCATAATAGGACATATACCACATACAGGTAGCCAAAGCTTCTGCTGGCGACATATTTAACTCTTTGTCGGGTTGCACCTCCATTGTGAGATATCGCTCCCATTCTAATTCAAGATAAATTTTATATGGACGAGCAAGTCGTTGCTCTTTGTGATTGAGCCAATGCCAATACCAAGGTTGAGCTCGAAAACCATCCCAAATAAGGGGTGTTGTATCATCATCCGCTTGTTGTCTATTGTCAATTTTCTCACACAATTCCCTATTGTTTGTCAAATGAATAATACTGTAATCAGGATGGTGGTCGGGTTTTATTGTTTGCAGTTCATCATACATACGACGGAATCCTGTTTCGTGCCCACAGGGGATGTATGGTAATAGTTCTTCAAATGAACAAGTATGAAGCAATTCTAATAGTGTCATAAATCATATTTAGTTAGGATGTTCTCTTTCAATAAATCTCTCATTATATGTATAACTCTTACTCATAGCTCTTTTCTAACAAGCAAACACCTCCACTTTGATACGGTTTTCAATATTTTTATCTTCAACAAAAACAACCTCACCCAATTTGGGAACATAGAGCAGATGTTTAATCATTGCTATTATTTTACCATTCAAATCGAATGATGCAGGATAGGTAATAATCATCAAAGCCTTATCGTGTCCAAAAGTAATTATCATATCCTCAAAAACCGATGTAGCAGATGAGTGATACCATTTGCACCACTTAAATTGAGTGCTGAAATATGTGGTAAAGCAGAGCATCTTGTCATTTTCTGTATTCTCCAGGAACCTGCAAACCAACTCCTTGTCAAGAATCTTGTCCTCCAGAATTTGGCGGGCTTTCATCAGGCCTGCATCCGTTAGGAGTTGGTGGATATAATAGACACTATACCCCATAAGGTTTTCCTCGAATGCACGCTTGATATTATTCTCTGCCTCGACTTGCGAATAGCCGTTACCCGTAAGATGAATAATTATGTTTGCCGCAATCGCAGCATCTGGCATACGATACCTCTCTGCTCGTGTCTGGTCATCCTCATCGGGGTCATAATCTATACCCCTAAAGCTATTATAATTATCACCCAAATCGGTAACCGTAGCACCAAGATATCGCGACCACATATAACGATATACTCTTTGAGATGAAGATACAAAAATGCTGGCATCAAAGCGATGATATTTATCCATATTATAGTTTGAGATTATCATCCCCTTCTTGCGTATAAGCTTGATATTTAAGGCCTCATCATCGGGCTCTATGGATTGCAACTCGTAAAATGTAGACTCACATAGCTCCGGAATCAAACCCATAATCTGCCCACAGGCGTAGTTAATCTGTCTGATGTAGTGTAGCACATCCTCCCAACGGCAGTTGCGAATAATCTGTGATAGTGTCATAATGTTTGGCATTAGTGTTATATTATTCATTATATATATTGATAAAAGCCTCTACGCGGATACGGTCTGTCAGCGACTCATCTTTATAATAAAGAGTTTCCAACCAAAACGGGGCGTTTAGCTGATATTCGATTGTAGATATGGCCTCTTTACTCAATTTATATGTCGGAGGAGTAGCAATAATCATCATTGAACGCGCAATATGCTGTCCTCTAATAATTGAAGAAAAGGCGAATCGTGCCGATGAGAAACAGCGTTTGCTCCAACCATAGAGTGTACTGAAGTAGGTGGTAAAATAGCGTATTGAACAAGAATCCACACCCTCAAGGAAGTATTTAACTGATCCGTCGCATACAACTTTACTCCTTATTAACTTTACAACCTCATCGCTCCATACATTATTTAGATTAGGGGTAAAAAAGCGTACGCTATACCCCATAGCATCATCAACTCTACTACGCTTTATATTATCTTCAACTTCTGCCTGAGAATAACCGTGACCACTCAAATGAATAAGCATATTAGCCGCTACAGCCGCAGCTGGCATTTCGTGAGTCTTGTTGCTATTATTCTCTACATCACTATTATTGGGCTCGTTTTTGCCCATATCTTCAACCTCAGCACCAAGATAGCGCGACCACATATAGCGGAAGAGCTGATGTCTTGGCACAACCTTAACACTAGCATTGAACGGATGAAATTTTTCTGTACTACCAGTATCATCGAAGAGGTCGTTGTAGCGGTGAAGCTGTATTAGGAGTCCCTCACCCTCTGGCTCTATTCTCTGCATCTCGTAGAACATCTGCTCTAAATGAACGATTCTCTGCTCATTGTCTACACATCTTGCATCAAACTCCTTAACATAGCGACTTACGTCCTCCCAACGGCAGCCGCGAATAATCTGTGATAAAGTCATAGTAATAAAAAAATAATTAGAATTTACATATATGACACACCTTGCCCATCTGCTTGCACAGCTCAATATCGTGGCGTGTTCCACTACTCTTGCCATCCCAGAAGGCAAAGCAGATGTCGCACTCGCGGATAATCTCCACATTTCGCATCGGCCCGGCCTTACTGCCAAGTCCTCGCCAATCGGCCTTAAAAACCATCATCTCCAACCCATTCTCGCGGGCATATTGCTCGGCCAAACTATCGGCTCCTCGAGCTCCTCCCGAAACGACGGCCTCAACGGAGTTAAACTCCTCGTCGGAGAGTTTACACTCAATAAATTCGCACATCAAATCATAGTCTTGAAATGTGCGACTACCTACTATTGCAATTTTCATAGTTTATTGTTTTTGGTTTGTATTGCAAAAGTACGACAGCACTATGCCAAAGCACGGCATAGTATATTTTTTTATAACTATGCTGAGGATTGGCATTATATTAAATACTTTGATGACTGATTATCCCAGAGCGGCAAGCAGGACTCGACCAGCGAGCGTAACAAGGTGAAACGGGACTCGAACGACGAAGCCGTAGCCGAGTTACCTTTGAAAATAAATATCTTTATAATTAGGCAACCCTATACTAAATTATCTTACCGCGATGGTTGGACGAGCAAGCCGACAGGCTTCGTTTTTAAGGAGAGGTGCGTGAACTTGTTCAAACGCACATCTACAAAAAAAACGAACAACAGTTTTTACTGTTGCTCGTCTATACAGAGCGGTAAGCGGGACTCGAACCCGTGACCCTTAGCTTGGGAAGCTAATGCTCTACCAACTGAGCTACTACCGCATCATTCGGTCCGGAAAAGGGGATGACCGCAAGACAAAATTACAAAAAATATGGTAATCGCAATAACGCGAAAAGAAAATTAAATAAAATTTCTGTCGCGTTAAATCCTTTTTCGTCATTTTGCGTCTTATATTTGAAAACGCGTTTTCAACGGACAAGAAATGAACTAACACACGGTATGAACTTAAAGAAATCTACAAATGAAGACTCTCTTGCGCAAGCCGAAGCGATAATTGCCTCCGAGTTGCAGTCGCTATATCGCTACGCCTGCTACCGCTTGGGGGAGCGAGAGGCGGCTCAGGATGTGATTCAGGAGCTATATCTCAAACTCCACAGCCAGAAACTCGGCGAGGTGAAAGATATGCGTTGTTATCTCTATCGGGCTCTGTCGAATAGCTGCACACAGCTGCTACGCGACCGCCGCCGAATAGAGTATGTGGATGTAACATCGCTTCGGGATTTGCAGGCCGAGGATATCGCACCCACCAATTATGAGCAGGAGCAGGCCTTGATAGCGCGTCTATTGGCGGCCATCCCCGACGAGCAGAGCGAGGTTATTCGTCTGCATCTGCACGGTGAGTGTACCTTTACGGAGATAGCCGAGATTTTGGATATTCCGCTCGCCACAGCCAAATCGCGTTACCGCTACGGCATTGAACACTTGCGCCAAGAGTTACAAAAACAAAATCTTTTTTAGGGTGAATTTCTTACAACTGACAATTATGAAAAATATAAATAATCAGATAACAGATAAGCAAATCGAGCAATTGCTAACTCCGCGTTTTACGCCATCTGCCGAGGAGGTTAAGTTACCCAACGTTCAACACAAGGACAACATCTCTTCAGTGAGCCGCATTTGGATAAATATTGCTCGAATTGGAGGCATTGCAGCTGTAATTATCTTAGGCATATTTATCCTTGTTGACCCCAACAATACCGCCACAGCAAAAGTGTATGATATGTCGCAGTTTACACCTGCGGATACAATGCCAAGATTTCAAAATGGCGATATGACAACATTCTGTTATTGGATGAGTCGTAATATAAATTACCCACAAGAGGCCATTGATAGTGATTTGGAGGGAAAGGTGGTATTCTCGTTTATTGTTGAAACGGATGGCTCGCTATCAGAGTTTAAGATACTGCAATCACCAAGCGTGATTCTCAGCCAAGAGGTAGAGCGCGTATTCAATAATTCTCCCAAATGGGAACCGGGATTACATATGGGTAAAAAGGTTAGAGTGAGATTGGCCGTTCCCGTTGTATTAGTAATACAAAAACAAAACCCTAATCAATAAACAGATTTATTAACCTAATGATTTAATTATGAAAAAGATGATTTTTGCGGTGTTGGCTGTAATGTTTATGGCTTCACCAATGGCTAATGCACAGGATGTAAAAGTTGACAAGATGCCAACTTTCCAGAACGGAGGACTTCAAGATTTTGCAATTTGGGCAATGAGCAATGTTAAATATCCCGAGGAGGCTGTCAAACAGAATATCTCAGGTAGGGTACTTGTAGAATTTGTAATTGGCACTGATGGCTCGGTATCATCAGTAAAAACTCTTAAAAGCCCATCTGACATTCTCTCAACTGAAGCCGAAAGAGTAATCAAGTCTTCTCCTAAGTGGGAGGCTGGCGAGCACGAAGGAAAGAAAGTAAACGTTAGATTTGTTATACCGATTGTATTTGCTACAGAAGCTCAATCAAATGCTAAATAATAATACAGGGTATTGGCTACTGAACTCCAAATTGTAATTTGGTTAATATAAAAAGGAGGGTATTGGCTAATACCCTCCTTTTCTATGTCGTAAGCGTAATTACTTCGCAATCTTGGCGATTGACTCCAAATTCTTGGGATTATCAATCTTCTTACCCTCGGGGGTATAGACATACTCGATACGGTCGGCGAAGTACTCCTCAACCTTACCGCGCACAACCTTCATAGTACTATTAACCAATCCGTTCTGCTCGGTGAAGGCCTCGCCCACGATAGCCAGCGCACCCGGCAACCAGCGGTCGGGGAACTCGTCGGCATAGACTCCGCCTGTGCGGTACTTATCAACCTCCGCGCCGATAGCCTTAGCTGCTGCACGCAACGACTCCTCGTCGCTCTTGCCGCCAAGAATCTTGCGCATAGCCTCGCGGTTAGGTACCACGATAGCTGAAGTGAAGGGGCTCTGGTTGTTATAAACGATAACCTGGTCGATGAGCGGCGACTTATCCACGATAGCCTCCTCCATACCCTCGGGGCTATACTTCTCGCCATCGGCAGAAATCAAGAGGCTCTTAAAGCGACCCAACACGTAGAGGAAACCATCCTCGGCCATATATCCCATATCGCCCGTATAGAGCCAGCCATCCTTCACGGTATCGGCCGTAGCTGTGGGATTCTTCCAGTAGCCCGCCATCACGTTCTCGCCCTTGATTACAATCTCGCCCTTCACGCCGCAAGGCATCTCGTTGCCCTCCTCGTCAAGAATCTTGATATCGAGCGGCTCGATGAGCTTACCCGACGAGCCGAAACGGTGCTGCTTGGGACCTGTTGAGTTAGCCGAGATGATAGGTGTAGCCTCCGACAGACCATAACCCTGATACATAGGCATACCTACGGCGTAGAAGAAGCGCTGCAACTCCGAGTCGAGCAGTGCGCCACCACCCACGAAGAACTTGATATTGCCACCAAAGCCTGCACGCACCTTCTCGAAGAGAATCTTATCGAACAGCGCAACAAGCGGCTTGAGGATAAAACGCCAGCCACGACCCTTCGAGTAACCATCCTGATTATACTCGTAGGCAACCTTCAAGGCAAACTTAAAGAGTTTTTCAACCTTCGGGCCCTGCTTCTTGATAGATGACTCGATTGACTTGCGGAAGTTCTTCGCCAACGCGGGCACCGACAACAGCACGTGAGGCTTCACCTCCTTGATATTGACGGGTACGTTCTTCAGCGTCTCCATCGGAGTGCGACCCACCTGCGTGGTAGCTACCGAAGCGCCACACGCCACCATAATATAGAAACCTGCTACGTGAGCAAAGCAGTGGTCCAAAGGCAGGATGATGAACATTGTGTAGTCCGACGGAATCGAGATACGAGTCAAAGCCTGCTCGACGTTGGCCGTGTAGTTGCGGTGCGTAAGGATAACGCCCTTGGGGTCAGCCGTAGTACCTGAGGTGTAGGTGATTGTAGCGTAATCGTCGTTCTGAATAGCCTGACCGATGGCCATAAACTCCTCCTTATGCTCCTTCAGGTACTCTGCACCCTTAGCAGCTACTTCCGAGAGGAATACCTCGCCATCCTGCAACTCGGCGTCGCAGTCGAAGACGATAACGTGCTCGATCAGAGGCAACTGCTCACGAATCTTGCGGAACTTGGGCAGCTGGTTGCGCGATACGAAGATAGCCACCACATCGGCGTGGCGCAAGCGAAACAGGAGGTCGTTAGCCTCCTCCAGCTTAACCGAAAGGGGCACGCTGATAGCACCTGCATAGAGCAAACCCAGCTCCGAGAGAATCCAGTTATTACATCCCTCAGCCAAGATAGATACGGTCTGCTTGGGCTTAATGCCAAGCGCAACCAATCCTGCTCCAATCTTCAGAGCCTGCTCCTTACATTGTGCGTAGGTTGTAGGGCGGAATTCGCCATTCTCCTTCTCCAACAAGAAGGGGCGATCACCAAACTTGGCAACCGACTGATCAAAAAGGTCAATGATTGTCTTTTTCATATTTTTATGCTAATTCAATTTAATCCATCTTCAAAACTGCAAGGAAGGCCGACTGCGGCACCTGCACCTGACCTACCTGACGCATACGCTTCTTACCAGCCTTCTGCTTCTCCAACAGTTTTCTTTTACGAGAAATATCACCTCCGTAGCACTTCGCCGTAACGTCCTTACGCACAGCCTTAACGGTCTCACGGGCGATAATCTTCGCACCGATAGCCGCCTGGATAGCGATATCGAACTGCTGGCGAGGGATAAGCTCCTTGAGCTTCTCACACATCTTGCGACCAAAGTCGTACGAGTGGTCGGCATAGATAAGTGACGACAAGGCATCCACAGGCTCGCCATTGAGCAAGATATCCAGTTTAGCCAGCTTCGAGGGTTTGTAGCCCGTGCGGTGGTAGTCGAACGATGCGTAACCCTTCGAGATACTCTTCAACTTATCGTAGAAGTCGAAAACAATCTCCGACAGAGGCATATCGAAATTGACCTCCACACGGTCCTGCGTGATAAAGTTCTGATTCTTCATCACACCACGCTTGTCGATACACAACTTTATTACAGCACCCAGGAAATCGGCCTTGGTGATAATCTGTGCGTTGATATATGGCTCCTCGATAGATGAAATCTTCGTTACTTCGGGCAGACCCGATGGGTTGTGTACCTCCAACACCTCGCCCGATGTGGTAGTGATGCGGTACGACACATTGGGCACGGTGGTGATAACATCCATATCGAACTCACGGTACAGGCGCTCCTGAATAATCTCCATATGCAACAGACCGAGGAATCCGCAACGGAATCCAAAGCCCAACGCCAACGACGACTCAGGCTCGAACGTGAGCGAGGCGTCGTTCAACTGCAACTTCTCGAGCGATGCGCGCAAATCCTCATACTGGTCAGCCTCAACGGGATATACTCCGGCAAAGACCATCGGCTTCACATCCTCGAAACCTGCGATAGCCTCCTTGCAGGGGTTGCTCATAGCCGTAATGGTATCTCCCACCTTCACATCCTTGGCGTTCTTGATACCCGAGCAGATATATCCTACGTCGCCCGAGCGAATCTCATCACGGGGGCACATCTTAAGGCGCAAAACGCCCACCTCGTCGGCATCGTAGTCGTTGCCCGTATTGAAGAACTTAACGTGGTCACCCTTGTGAATCGTGCCGTTGAAGACACGGAAATATGCGATAATACCGCGGAAGGGGTTGAACACCGAGTCAAAAATCAACGCCTGCAACGGAGCGTCGTCATCACCTTCAGGTGCGGGAATACGCTCCACAATAGCCTCCAGTACATCCTCAACGCCCTGGCCTGTCTTACCCGACGCCAAGAGGATATCCTCCTCCTTACAGCCGATAAGGTCGATAACCTGGTCCTTCACCTCGTCAATCATTGCCGACTCCACGTCAATCTTATTCAGCACGGGGATAATCTCAAGGTCGTTGCCGATAGCGAGGTAGAGGTTCGATATAGTCTGCGCCTGAATACCCTGCGTGGCATCCACTACGAGCAACGCTCCCTCGCACGAAGCGATAGCGCGTGACACCTCGTACGAGAAGTCAACGTGTCCCGGGGTGTCGATAAGGTTGAGCACGTAGTTTTCGCCATTGCGGGCCTTGTACTCCATCTGAATGGCGTGGCTCTTGATTGTAATACCCTTCTCGCGTTCGAGGTCCATATCGTCCAGCACCTGCGACTGCATCTCACGCTGTCCTACGGTGTTAGTAAACTCCAAAAGACGGTCGGCCAGAGTAGATTTACCGTGGTCGATATGGGCTATAATACAAAAATTACGAATTTTTTTCATCTTTAATAAATCGTGTAAGTGCGCAAATATACGTAAATTCGGGCGCATCAGCAAAATTATTGTATCTTTGCAGCGTCTAAAAACTCAAAAACGATGAATTCTATTACAAAATATGCCCGTTTGGTGAAGTTTTCGCACACGATTTTCGCTATGCCATTTGCCTTGATGTCGTTCGTATATGCTGTAACACAAAGCGGCGTATCCGACGCCCAAAGCAACCCGTGGTGGTGGGTGACGCTTCTTGTTCAAGTCGTTCTCTGTATGGTCTTTGCGCGCAACGTGGCGATGGGCTTCAACCGCTGGGCCGACCGTGAGATTGACGCCCGCAATCCCCGCACCGCATCGCGTGAGATTCCCGCAGGAGAGATTTCGCCCAAAGCCGCCATTTGGTTTGTGGCAATCAACGCCCTGCTTTTTATCGTGACAGCCTCGACCATCAACTCACTTACGGCGTGGCTCTCGCCCGTAGCGTTAGCCGTGGTGATGTTTTACAGCTATTGTAAACGTTTCACCTCACTGGCACACTTGGTGTTAGGCCTATCGCTCGGCATTGCTCCCGTCGGAGCATACATCACCGTTACGGGAGAGTTTGCCCTGGTGCCCTGCATCCTCTCGCTGTTGGTTATTACGTGGTGTGGCAGTTTCGATATTATCTACGCCCTGCAAGATAAGGAGTTTGACCGCGCCAACGGTCTGCACTCCATTCCTGCAAAGTTTTCGGTGCGCACATCGCTCTTTATCAGCATCGCACTGCACGTGGTAACCATCGCCTGCCTCGCGTGGTTTGTGATGTTGCTTCCGAGGAGCTTGTGGATATTGCTTGGAGCGGCAATTTTTACGGTAATAATCATCGCCGAACACGTTATCGTAACACCCACTCGTCAGCGCAATATTCCAATCGCTTTCGGCACGCTCAACGGCCTTGCGAGTCTGTCGTTGGCCATCTTTGTAATCATCGGATTATTAACAGCATAGACCGACGCTATGTGGTTGATTCTTGCCTTCACCTCGGCAGCTCTTCTGGGTCTATATGATGTAGCGAAAAAGCAGGCCGTAAAGAATAATGCCGTGCCCACGGTGTTGCTGCTCAACACCCTCTTTTCGTCGCTTCTGTTTCTGCCCGTAATCATCTCCAGCGAGTGCGATTTAGGGTGGTTTGGCGCAACGATTTTTGACGTTGAGCCGCAACCGCTACGCTCACATCTTCTGATTATTTTGAAGTCAGCCATCGTACTCTCCTCGTGGATTTTCGGTTACTTCGGCATAAAACATCTTCCACTGACTCTTGTCGGACCGATTAACGCCACCCGCCCCGTGCTGGTACTTGTGGGTGCGATGCTTCTCTTTGGCGAGAGGCTTAACACCCTGCAATGGATAGGTGTTCTGCTGGCCTTGGTATCAATATTTATGCTCAGCCGTGCCGGTAAAAAGGAAGGTATTGACTTTACACATAACCGTTGGATACTCTGCGTTGCGGCGGCTGCGATATTGGGCGCTGCAAGTGGTCTTTACGACCGTTATATTATGCAGGAGCTGGAGCCGCTATTTGTACAGAGCTGGTATAACATCTACCAGCTAACGATGATGGCCATCGCCGTGATGCTCATCCACTTACTCCAACCCAACCGTACCCCGTTCCACTGGTCGTGGGCCATTCCGCTTATATCGTTATTCCTCTCGGCGGCCGACTTGGCCTACTTCGTGGCACTCTCAAATCAGGAGGCTATGATATCGGTCGTATCGATGATTCGCCGCGGCTCGGTTGTAGTGTCGTTCGCCTGCGGAGCAATGCTCTTTCGTGAGAAGAATCTGCGAGCCAAAGCTATTGATTTGATATTCATTCTGGCGGGAATGATCTTTTTGTGGCTCGGCAGCCGATAATTAAGAATTAATTATTACCTTTGTGGGTTAGATAGGAAAATAAATAAAAAAACATATACTATGGAAATCTCTTTTAATTGGTTAAAGAAGTATATCAACACCGACCTTACAGCCGAGCAGGTGGCCACTATCCTCACCGATATTGGTCTTGAGGTCGAGGATTTTCGCAAGATTGAGACCATCCGTGGCGGTTTGCAGGGTGTGGTTGTAGGTCACGTTGTAGAGTGTGAGGACCACCCCGATTCAGACCACCTGCACGTCACAAAGGTTGACGTCGGCACGGGCGAGAATCTCAATATTGTCTGTGGCGCACCCAACTGCCGCAAGGGCTTGAAGGTATTGTGCGCAACGGTAGGCTCTATACTCTACCCCAACGGTGGAGAGGAGGAGTTTAAGATTAAGCGCAGCAAGATTCGTGGCGTAGAGTCATTGGGTATGCTCTGTGCTGAGGATGAGCTGGGTATCGGCGCATCGCACGACGGCATTATGGAGTTGCCTGAGGATGCCGTTGTGGGTACGCCCGCACGCGAGTTCCTCAACATCAAGGACGACTACCTTATCGGCATTGGCCTTACACCCAACCGCGTAGACGCAGCCTCACATATCGGTGTAGCACGCGACTTGGCGGCCTATCTTCGTTCGCAGGGTAAGGAGGTAAAGGTTGAGTTGCCCTCGGTAGATGACTTCGCCGTAGATAATCACGATTTGGAGATTGAGGTTACAGTTGAGAATCACGAGGCAGCACCCCGTTATGCAGGTCTTACCATTACAGGATGTAAGGTTGCACCCTCACCCGAGTGGATGCAGAACGAGTTGCGTGCCGCAGGTATCAACCCCAAGAACAACCTTGTAGATATCACCAACTACATCCTCTTCGAGTTGGGACAACCCCTGCACGCCTTCGACGCTGACAAGATTGAGGGCAAGAAGGTTGTTGTTAAGAACTGCGCTGAGGGTACTCCATTCGTAACGCTGGATGGCGTTGAGCGCAAGCTCTCGGCTGAGGATTTGATGATTTGCTCTGCCGAGCGTCCTATGTGTATCGGAGGTGTATATGGCGGTTTGGACTCTGGCGTGAGCGACACAACGGAGAATATCTTCCTTGAGAGTGCATACTTCAACCCCGTATCAATCCGCCGTTCGGCTAAGCGTCACGGCCTTTCGACCGACGCATCGTTCCGCTTCGAGCGTGGTATCGACCCCAATATTCAGGTATATGCTTTGAAGCGTGCCGCACTGCTCTTCAAGGAGTTGGCTGGAGGTAAGATTTCAAGCGAGATTATCGACCTCAACCCCACCCCCGCCAAGGATTTCGTCTTCGAACTCTCGTTGGAGCGTGTGAACTCACTTATCGGCAAGCAGATTCCCGAGGCAACGGTACGTGCCATTCTTGAGGCTTTGGAGGTGAAGATTCTCAAGGAGGAGGGTTGCGTATTGACCGTAGCCGTACCGCCCTATCGCGTAGATGTTCAGCGCGAGGCAGACCTCGTGGAGGATATCTTGCGTATCTACGGCTACAACAATGTAGAGATTCCGCAGGCTGTACACTCTACTCTCTCGTATGCTCCACGTCCCGATAAGAATAAGCTTATCAATATCGCAGCCGACCACTTGGCTGCTACGGGCTACACCGAGATTATGTCTAACTCGCTCACCAAGGCGGCATACTACGATGGTCTTACATCGTATAAGGCTGAGAACTGCGTGAAGATTATGAATCCCTTGAGTGCCGACCTTAACGTTATGCGTCAGACGCTGTTGTTCAACGCTCTGGAGGCCGTAGAGCTCAATATCAACCACCGCAACGCCGACCTTAAGCTCTTCGAGCTTGGTAACTGCTACTTCTTCCACCCCGAGGTGGAGGCTGGCGAGAATCCTTTGGCACGTTACAGCGAGTCATACCGCATAGCTATCGCCGTTACGGGTCAGGACGCTACTCCTTCGTGGAATGTAAAGAGCGCGAAGTCATCGTTCTACACGCTGCGTGCTACCGTAGAGAAGTTGTTGCGCCGCTTCGGCATCGACATCTATACATTACGCTCAGAGTCATCGCAGAGCGACCTCTACTCTGATGGCATTATCTATACTCAGGGTCCCCGCACCGTTGTGGAGATGGGTATTGTGGCTCCCGAGATTCTGCGCCGCTTCGATATCAAGCAGGGAGTATATTTCGCAGAGATTGACTTTGACCTGATTGTTCGCTCGGCTAAGAAACAGAAGATTGCCGTTGAGGAGCTCTCAAAGTTCCCCGAGGTTAAGCGCGACTTGGCTCTGCTGGTGGATAAGGGTGTGACATTCTCTGAGTTGCGCAACATCGCATTCGCAACGGAGAAGAAGCTCCTGAAGCGCGTAACGCTGTTTGATGTTTACGAGGGTGATAAGCTCCCCGCGGGCAAGAAGTCATACGCATTGGGCTTCACTCTTGAGGATAAGAATCAGACTCTTAACGAGAAGACCATCGAGAAGACAATGGCCAACCTCCAGCGTCAGTTGGAGAACAAGGCTGGCGCCCAGGTCCGCTCGTAAGCACGCATATAATAAGAGAAAAGGATCGCTTGGTGAGCGGTCCTTTTTTTATTATGCAAAATAGGTGTTATAAGTGTTATAGGTGTAATACCCTTGCCTACTTAAACTCTAAAATTTTACCTGCCGCCTCCTCGGCTGTATCAGCCAGCGAGAGCAGTAGATTTTTATACCGTCCCTCACTCTGCAACTGCTCCAGTAGAGGATATACGGGAATCTTTCGGGTCCAATGCTCACGCCCAAGGAATACCATCGGCGAGGCGAAACCGAAGGTCTTATAGTGATTCTGCGCCGCATCCTGAAAAACCTCCTGCATTGTACCTGCGCTGCCAGGTGAGTATATCACGCCACCCTTGGCTATGGCCAGCAGACCATCCTCGCGGATACTATTGTCGAAATATTTTGCTATATGGCTGGCAAAAGGCGTTGCGGGCTCGTGGCCGTAAAACCACGTCGGCACACCTATGCTACAATACTTCTCATCACGCGGATAACGCTCCATAACCTCAAAGGCCGACGAAAGCCACCCCTTATCCTCAAACTTCGGGGCACACGCCAACAACTCTACGGCTTGCAGAAGCTCCTCATCTGCTCGGCCTGCCATCCACGCACCAAGGTGCGTAGCCTCCATAGCACCTGGGCCGCCACCGCTAATCATCAGCTTACCCTGCTCTGTTAGCAGTTTACTCAATCGCGCCACCGTCAGATACATCTCGTCCGTTCGCGCCACGGCGTGACCACCCATAACGGCCACCACATCGCGGTCGTCATACTTCGCAAGCATATCGTGCAGGGCATCACTTATGGAGTGGTCGTGCAGCGAGCGGGCTAATGTTTCACCGATATCTGCCGCCTGCTTGCCTTGCGCTATGTAGTGGGCATATACCCTGCTATCGTAGCACGAGAGAAAGCTCTCCTCACGCTTCGGGTCGTAACCCCGATACAGGGTGCAAGCCGAGTACATCTGCGCAGGGAAGAGGTTAAAGGGCTTGGGTATTGCAGGGAAGATATAGCAGTTAGCATCTATCCTCTGTCGCATATTATCGGGAATATGGCAGCCCATAAAGATACAATCCGTATAGTCACACCCTGCAGCCTCCGCCACCGCAGCAAAGTCCACCGATTGGAAGGCATAGTGGCGCAACATTCCACCCTGAGCGACCAACTTACGCAGCTTGTCGCAACACTCAATTTCGATATAGTTTCTTCTGTTGGGCATATTATAAAAAACATTTGGTAGCACATTTATGGAGCCGCTTGCGGCGACCAAAGCCCCTGCCTGAGGCGGGGGTTTGGGGGTGGGTCAGACTTGTAAATGCGGCCAAAGGACGCAAGTAGGGCGCATAATAAGGACTATAGTACAGGGAACACCATCGGTGCCTGCACCGTCACAAAATCAGCACCATTACCATTTACCGTACACACCACGCGCACAGCCTTAATCGGACGCGAGGGATTCTCTATCGCCCCACCGCCACAATCGAGGTCGCAGACGCGTGTAAAACTCTTACCATCGTAGCTCACCTCCATATAACCGCCATTAAATATAAATCGCGGCAGCTGCAAATTACCCGTACGCACCTCCATACGGCGACACTTGACGGGCTCAGCAAATGTATATAGAATCCAATCACCATCCCTACCCACACGCGAGGTGCGTGCTATGCGGCCATACCCTTCGGCATTGGTGTAGGGGAAGCGCTCACTCTCGTCAATAGAGGATGTGATTGTCACCTTAGGCTGCAACATACGCCAACGTCCCTTGACGGCCGCTTCGGGACTACGCGCACCACCCATACGGCTATAAAATGCGTAACGCTGCGGTTTGTCGGTCTTAATCGGCGAGGTGTAGAGATGTTCACCCTGCTCGCCTACGATATTATAATATATATGTGTGCGGTCGTCGGTTGTTGCCGTCAGCACCCCCTCCTTATAATCAACCTTAGGTGGGAAGATGCGGAAATCAATACCCATAGCTACCATACGGCTATAATGGCCATTGGTGAGGCGCGAATAAAACTCCTCCCAAGCTCCGCCATCGCCACGCCACGCCACCTCACTCAAAGCGCAGATACGCGGATAGGTCTGGTAGTAGATAAAATCATAGTCGTAATGCAAGCGCGAGATATAGGCCTCACTAAAGAATGCCGCCTGAATGCCCACAACATTTTTCATCTGCTCGGCCGTAAAATCCTCAAAACCAAACGACAGCGGTTTCTTCGCATCGAATATTGCAGCCCAATCGTGTCCCTCCTCGCGCGGTGTTTGGCGCATATCGAAGTAGAAGTAAGCACCCGGCATAACAACGGTCTTATACCCTTTAGATGTCGCATCTTGGCACGCCTTCACATCCTTCCAGCCATATACCATAGCCTGCTTTGTCAGTTCGCCCGTGGCTGCCGCCTCATTCCATACACAGGGACGCTTACCATACTTCTCGACAATCTTCGATAGGCGATTCATAAAGTACGCCTGCAACTCCTCGCCACTTGCCAGCCCCTCACGCGCCATCAACGCCTTACAATCGGGGCAGCGCATCCATTGCGCGGTATTCACCTCATCGCCACCGATATGGATATACGGCGAGGGGAAAAGTTCCGACAATTCGCGCATAACATCGTCCAGCAGAGCATAATTAGCCTCCTTTGCTACGCACATCACGCTGCGTGTATCATACCCATCCGAGGCCTTCAGGCCGGGCGTATAGTTACACAAAATATCGGGGCGCACGCGAGCAAGGTTGTGGCTATGGCCGGGCAGGTCAATTTCGGGAATAATCTCAATATTTCGCTTGGCCGCATACTCCACCAGCTCACGTATGTCGTCGTGGGTAAAATATCCGCCATAGCGCTCATCCCAGCACCCGTAGCGTGCCGCAACGGGCGAATCAACGCCACGGAAACCACCCACCTCGGCCAGTTCGGGGTGCGATTTTATCTCCACACGCCAGCCCTCATCGTCCGAGAGATGGATGTGTAACTTATTGATTTTATGGTGTGCAAGATTCGATATAAACTTCTTCACCTGCCCCACATCCATCCACGTGCGGCACACGTCGAGCATAAAGCCGCGGTAAGCAAACTGCGGTGCATCCTCCACACGACAGCCACCCACCATAACGGGCAGGGTAATGTTTTGAGTATATACCGCAGCGGGCAGCGTCTGCAGTAGTGTTTCGATGGCGTTATGCACTCCTGCCGCACTGCCGCCCTCCAGGAGAATCATCTGCTCGGAGATGTCGAGAATATACTCCTCGGAGGCCAAATTTTTATTCACCCGTATCACAATATCCCCCTTCCGAGCTTCGTTATACTCGCGAATCTCGAGCGGGAGATATTCCGACAAGTATTCAGCCGAGGAGCGGAGTCCCGGGTAGTGTGTAATCTTAGTTGTTGTTAGTATAGTAAAGACTCCGCCCCTTTTTTCATACTCGCGTGGTGCGGGGATGATATTCCCAGCCTCGACACACACCGACCCAAAGGTCATAATGGCTGCCAATAAAATCACAAACAATCGCATATCAACAAAAATTATTCTCTACAAAGTTAATATTTTCGGATGAAAATCATAACTTTGTGAAATGATAATTTAATTAGAGATGAACTACGACAAGAAACTTAAAGCCGCGGAGCGACTGCTGGAGGTGATGGATACCCTGCGCGAGAAGTGCCCGTGGGATAGGGAGCAGACTATTGAATCACTCAGAAATAACACCATAGAGGAGACCTACGAGTTGGCCGATGCCATCGCCGACAACAATATGGAGGGTATAAAGGAGGAGCTGGGCGACTTGCTCTTGCACGTTGTCTTTTACTCCAAGCTGGGCGAGGAGCAGGGCGCATTTGACTTTGCCGATGTGGCCGATGCCGAGTGCGACAAGCTTATCTACCGTCACCCCCACGTTTACAGCGACATACACGCCGACACGCCCACCGAGGTTATGCAGAATTGGGAGGCGCTCAAACTGCGTAAGAAGCAGCGCAAGGGCGGCATCCTGGGCGGCGTACCCCGCTCACTGCCTGCTATGGTTAAGGCCTTTCGCATAGGCGAGAAGGCTGCATCGTCGGGCTTCGACTGGGAGAAGAAGGAGGATGTATGGGATAAGGTCAAGGAGGAGATTGCCGAAATTGAGGTAGAAATTGCCCGTGGTGACAAGCAGCGTACGTTTGAGGAGATTGGCGACTTGTTCTTCGCCCTGGTGAATATGTGCCGCCTCTACGGCTTTGACCCCGAAATGGCTCTGGAGCAGTGCAACAAGAAGTTTATCCGCCGCTTCACACATATGGAGGCTGAGGCCGATGGCCGTCTTTTTACCGAGATGAGTGCCGAGGAGATGGACCAGTTGTGGCGCAACGCAAAGAAAGACGAATAATAAATACAACACAATGAAAACCAATTACTTAAATCTCAAAACTTTAGGGGGGGGGTAATTTTCCTCTTCACAATGAAAAGGCCACTATGAGTTACAAATCAATTATCGTTTTTGCAGTTGTGCTAATTGCGGTTGTGGGTATCGGCTGCGGCAAAGCTAAAAATGCCGAGATGCAGGCCACCACTCAGTTGGAAACGGAGCCAGCACGCACCCTGCCTGAGGGAGCTATCGCATTTGACTACGCAAATCATCTATATTTTGATGTTATGCTGCGCGACTCAGTTGCTGCGAAAATGATTTTTGATACGGGTAACACCAACATTCTGATAGACAACAAGCTCTTCAAGGAGCATTTCGCCCCATCGGAGACTCTGCAACGAACAATAATTCAGGGCGCTGGCAATAGTTTAGAGGCCGCATACAGAGATACAAGTGATTGGACATATAGCATAGGCCAGCACCGCCAAACCGAGCAGGGAGCCATCGTAATGGACCTGCAGAAGATTCTCGGCAACGAGGCCGAGGGTATGTTTGGAATGGAGTTTATGCGTGGCCGTAAGGTGGAGTTTAACTACGCTGACGAGTATATGCGCATCCTACCGCCGGAGGCGCAACCCGAAGAGGGTTACATCTGCGTAAAGTGCAAATGGCTGGATGGCCGACAGGCGAGGATGGTTATGCCCATAAGTCTGAAGATTAACGACAAGGCATCGTTTGACGGCAACTTTCTGGTTGATATGGGCTCAAGCGGAAGCATAAGCCTTAACAGCAGTCTGGTCGCAAAGCTAAAGTTAAACCGCGTTCTTACCGATGTAAGGAAAAAGGTATACGACACGGGCGGCGTTGGCGGCTCACGCACCGATTATCTTTTTGTGGCCGAGGGAATCTCGGTAGCAGGTTGTGAGCTTAAAGATGTGGTTGCCGATTTTTCGGGCAACACACAGGGTATGATGGCAGAGGATAGGTTCGATGGCCTTATCGGCAATGCGCTATTGGAACATTTCGATGTTATCTTCGACTTTACCAAGTGCGAGATATGGCTTCGTCCGAACAAGAATTTTGGGACAAGCATAAAGTATAATTCGGGAATGACGCTCACGCCGAAGGAGGATTGCTGGGTGGTAAACGGTCTTGTTGAGGGCGGAAATGCCCACAGAGCAGGCTTACAGCGTGGCGATGCTATCATCTCGATAAATGGTCTTTCACGCGAGAATGTTAATAGCAGGCAACTCAAGAGGTTAGACCGCTCGGCCGAGGATTGGCGAGTAGTTGTAAAACGCAACGACACCACCACCGAAATTACGTTTAAAAAGGAGAAATATTAATCGAAAATTTTGAATTAAAAAATATGGCACTTATTAGAAAAGTTCGGGGACACGTTCCCTCAATTGGAGAGAATACATTTTTGGCCGAGACGGCTACAATTATTGGCGATGTTACAATCGGTAAGGATTGCTCTATCTGGTATGGCGCAGTGCTACGTGGTGATGTGAACACAATCACCATCGGCGACCGCACCAACATTCAGGATGGAGCCGTAATCCACACCCTCTATGACAAGTCGCCCAAGCCCTCGCAGACACACATCGGAAACGATGTATCGGTGGGTCACAACGCAACAATTCACGGCGCACGCATCGGCGACAGCGTACTGATTGGTATGGGTGCAACTGTTTTGGACAATGCCGTAGTACCCGAGGGTTGTATCATTGCGGCCAACGCTCTTGTTCTCTCTAACGCTCAGCTGGAGCCCAACTCGGTATATGCCGGAGTACCCGCCAAGAAGGTTAAGGAGATTACCCCCGAGCAGCGCGAGACAATCGTAAAGCGCACCGCCCGTGACTACCAGCTCTACGCCTCGTGGTATAAAGAGGAGGAGTAAACACCCAACAACCAGCCCGTTACGCCCACAGTAGAAAACCTTAAAATTAGACTACGATGTTTAATTTCAGTCCTAGACGCTCCACGGCCATCGTTAATGTGATGATTGCGATAGTCATCACGCTGACGGTAAACTTCTCGTACCTCATTGCAATGATTGTCGATGAGCGCGAGAGCAATGAGCAGCAACAACTACGAGAACAAGTTGAGCGCCGTAAACCCGAGTGTAGCGGTATTCTGCACATATCGCGTGACGGATATGGCTATCTTATCAGCCAGTCGAGTTTCTCACCCGAGTATCCCGACTCGGTACGAACTGATAGTATGTACGTGCGACCTCAAACCATCCGTTTCTACAATCTCCAGCAACGCGACACGCTGCACTGCACGCTGAATCCTCCGCACCACGGCTCAAACCCGAGTATATCGGAGGTGCTGATGCAGAATGGCATAGAGATTTCTGCCCCCGTCATCTACGACCGTCCCAAACGCAGTCACGAGATGGCCGTGCAGCTGCTCTACTACTTCGGTCTGTCGTTCTTGCTGCTGACGATTATGACTATAAGATTCGACGTGCATAACTTCTCATTCCGCCGTTATATGCTACGTTGTACGGCTGTTGTTGTAGCGACGCTACTGCTCTATTTCGTAGCCCCATTCACCGATTGGCGTACGGGTAAGTTGATGATTATCCTGCAACACCCGCCACGTATGCTTCTGGACTGGATGGTGGTGCTGAAGTGTACCGTCGTGCTGGTTGTTGCCGTTCTCTACGGACGTATCTACGGCCAGTTGCTTGAGCAGCAGAAGATTTTGCTTGAGAACGAGCATCTGCGCACGGAGAACCTCCAGACGCGATACAATATGCTACTCGGTCAGATTAGTCCCCACTTCTTCTTCAACTCGCTTAACTCGCTCTCTATGCTTGTGCGCGAAAAGAACGAGGATAAGGCTTTGGCCTACATTGACCAGCTCTCGTACACCTTCCGTTACATAATTCAAAACGGACAGAACACAACAACATCTCTGGAGGAGGAGATGGAGTTTGCCCGCGCTTATGGCGAGCTGTTCAAGGTGCGTTATGCCGACAAGCTATTCTTCGACATCGACATAGACCCCAAGTATAATAGCTGGAGCCTGCCGGCTCTTACCCTCCAGCCGCTGATTGGCAATGCCGTAAAGCACAACACAATCACGCGCAAGCAACCGCTCCACGTATCTATCCGTACCGAGGGTGCAACACTCGTTGTCACTAACCGCAAGGCTCCCAAGCTCGAGCCTGAGCCATCGACGGGTATTGGTCTGAAGAATCTACGAAGCCGCTGGCAGCTTATTACGGGTTGTGACATAGAGATTATCAATAGCGATACGGAGTTTACCGTACGTCTGCCTCTGCAACGCCCAACACTTTCATAACCGATTAAAACGTAAGACGATGAATGTACTTATCATAGAGGACGAAACGGCTGCTGCCGTAAATCTCAAGTCAATCCTGCGCAGCGTGATGCCCGACTGCAACGTAATAGATGTGCTGGAGAGCATTGAGGAGAGTGTTGATTTCTTCAACGACAAGAGCCAGCCCACGCCCGACCTTGTTTTTATGGATATACATCTGGCCGATGGCGAGTCGTTCCGCATATTTGATTCGGTGGAGATTCAGGCTCCCATAATCTTCACCACGGCATACGACGAATATGCTCTGCGAGCCTTCAAGGTCAACAGCATCGACTATATCCTCAAGCCAATCAAGGCTGAGGATTTGCGCCACGCCATCGACAAGTTCACCCTTCTGAGCGGTATGGAGCGCAACGACTACAAGAGTCGTGTTAATACAATGATTGAGAGTTCTAAACGCGATAGCCAGCGCGTATTCCTCGTGCATTATAAGGATAAGATTATACCCCTCTCGATTGACGATGTAGCCTTCTTCTACACCTCAAACGAGAAGGTTTCGGCCCACACCTATTCGGGTGAGCGTTACGTCATTGACCGCACACTCGAGGTGCTGCAGTCGCTACTTCCAGATGATGAATTCTTCCGCGCCAACCGACAGTTTATCGTTGCCCGCAAGGCGGTAAAGGATATCGCTGTATGGTTTGGCAGCAGACTATCGCTCAACCTAAGCATCGAGACACCCGAAAAGATTATCATCTCGAAGGCCCGCGTGCCCGAGTTCAAACAGTGGCTGATGGATATAAATTCTGCCAACTAACTATCAGGGGGGGGGTAACAAGTCAAGTTACCTCCCTCTTTTGGGAAAAATCATCCATTTTTATTGGTCTAAATGTATAAGATTGGCCAATTTACCCCCCCCATTGGTCTTTTTGAGATATTTTAGATGATTTTTTCATCCAATTGAGCGATTCACCCCGTATTTTGGGCGTTTAACCGATTGCGAGATATATTTTTCCAAAAAATAACATATATTTGTATTAGGGAAAAAGGTGTTTTTATTTAACGGCCTCTTCCGATTAAGAATTTTGACCAATTAATCATTTCAATATAGCGATGAAATCAATCTTACGCACATTTGTAATCGCATTGGCAACAATGGTCGCCAGTTCGGCATATGCCCAAATGCCGCAAGGAGGCCAGCGTCCCGATCGCCCGCAGTTCTCACCTGAGAATATGGCAAAGATGCAGACCGAGCAGATGGCACAGACACTCAAGCTCTCCGATGCGCAGTTGCAGGCGGTCTATGAGCTTAACCTCGCAAATGCCATCGAGCAGGTAAAGCAGATGGAGGAGCAGCGCAAGCGTCAGCAGGCTCGTGAAGCAGCTACAGACGAGGCGATGAAGAAGATTTTGGATGAGTCGCAGTACAAGAAATGGGCGAAGCAGAAGAAACAGCAACAGCAGAACCGTATGAACCGCGGTATGATGGGTGGCCCTGGTGGAATGGGTCGTGGCGGTATGAATGGCGGTTTCGGCGGTGACCCCTCAGGCTTTGGTGGCCAGGGCGGTTTCGGAGGTGGCTTCGACAACGGAATGGGATTCTAAATTTCAGTCCAATCTTTTGGAGTCCCATAAATCCATTCAAGGGCAGTAATGGAAATTAGGTTGTTTTTCGGAGGGGTGCCAGAGGTGGCACCCCTGTTTTTTTTATAAAAAAACAGAATCTTTCCGTAAAGAATTGATTAAAATCAATTTTTAATCCCCCGAAAAGGTCATTTCACCCTCGACAAAAGACGTTTCGCCCCCTCATAGTGTATCATCTTTCATATAAAACACTATCTTTGCAACGTAATTCAACGCGCGTACATATTAACACACGCGTAAGGCACAGAAAAAATAAATAAAAACTATAAAAGATGAAACGAATTCTAATCACGTTACTTTTCATTTGTATCACTGCCGTATCCTACGCGCAGAATAGCAAGGTGACTCTTACGGTCATTGACGCTGCTACGCAGGAGGGTGTTGCAGGTGCAGTGGTTGCCGTTGCTCCAGCAGCAGAGCCCGACAATGAGGATAAGACAAAGTATTACACCTCAGGTTTCGGCGGCGCAACAACCATCACAGGCCTCAAGCGTGGTGAGTACAAGGTTAAAATCTCATTTTTGGGTTATGCCGACAAGGTCGTTGACCTGAATGCCAACGCTGCAAATGTCAATCTCGGCAAAATCGCACTTGAGGAGGAGGCTACAAAGATTGAGACCGTAGTAAAGACCGTTCAGGCAATCCGCGCATCGCAGAAGGGTGACACGGTAGCATACAACGCCGACGCCTTCAAGGTGGCAAACGATGCCGACGTAGAGGGTCTGTTGAAGAAGATGCCGGGTATCACCGTAACCGACGGCCAGGTAGAGGCTCAGGGTGAGACCGTCAAGAAGATTCTTGTCGATGGTAAGGAGTTCTTCGGCGAGGATGTATCAACGGCGCTTAACTCTCTACCCGCACAGTCGGTGAAGAGTGTAGAGGTGTTCAACAAACTCAGCGATAACGCCGAGTTCTCGGGCGTAGATGATGGCGAGAGCTACAAGGCTATCAACATCGTAACACACGAGAATATGCGTCAGGGCGTATTCGGTAAGGTGTATGCAGGTTACGGCTACCAGCCCGACACTGACGACATCACCAACGAGCACAAGTATATGCTTGGTGGTAACGTAAACTACTTCCACGGCTCAAGCCGCATATCGTTGATTGGTCTTTTGAACAATATCAACCAGCAGAACTTCTCATTCGAGGATATTCTCGGCGTAGAAGGCGGTGGCGGCGGTGGCGGTATGATGATGCGCCCCCAGCGAGGTGTTGCCAACGTAGGCTCTATCGGATTGAACTACTCGGATTCGTGGGGTGAGAAGGAGAAGGTTAAATTGCAGGCCAGCTACTTCTATAACCGTACCCGCACCCGCAACCTCAACGAGATTATCAAGTGGTATGAGGCTCCATTGGAGGAGTTGGGTACTTTGGAGCAGAGCGGTAACTCTGACAATAGAAACTACAACCACCGCTTGAATGCTCGTTTGGATTGGCGTATCTCGGAGAATCAGTCGTTGATGTCACGTACTGGTTTGAGTTTTCAGTCATACGACCCCTTCAGCCGCACAAACGGTTTGCAGATAGGTCCCGACCCCGAGAATCCCGATAACCTCTACGACATCATTCGTAGCGGTAGCGAGGGCGATAATGGCGGTTACAACATAAACGAGTTCTTGCAATATCGTCTTAAGTTTAATAAGCCGGGTCGTTTTATTACCGTTGATGCGCGCATCAACCACCGCAACAACGACAACGAGTCACGTAGCTTCTCTACACAGAAGACTCTCAAGGACGCTGCAGGCGAGTACTATCCTCTCTTGCGCCACCTCTCTAATGAGTCTAACTCGGAGAATACAGGAGTGAGTGCATCGTTCAACTACTCAGAGCCTTTGGGTAAGACCACTCAGCTCAGCTTGCGCTATAACTTCGACTACAATACTCGAAAGAGCGTCAGGGAGACTACAAACTACGGCGACGACGGCACCTACACCAATGGTGTTATTGATAAGTTGCTCTCAAACCGTTTCCAGAGCGACAATACAAGACATAACATCGGTCCTCGCTTCAACTGGAACAAGAACGGCAACGTACTTGTATTGAGCCTTGAGTACCAGCACTCGACATTGGACGGTTATATCCAGTCATCTAAGGATGTTAAAGTAACACGCGATTATAACGACTTTACATACTTCTTGATGGGTAACTTCAACATCAACCAGCAGAACTCTATCCGTCTGTTTATTCGCTCAAATACGACTAACCCCGATATTCGTCAGTTGAACAGCATTCTCGACATCTCGAATGCTCAGTATGTTTCGCGCGGTAACGAGAAACTCGACCCCACATACTCGCACAATGTAATGTTCCACTACAACCACACAAGTCTGGAGAAGGGACGTACATTTATGTGGATGTTTATGTTCAACAAGTCGAAGAACTCTATCGCATCAAGCGTATATACTGGCAACAGCATTACCAACGAGATGATTCCTGAGCTTGCAGGCAGCACACGTCCCATTCAGTATAGCACATACGAAAATGTAAAGGATGGCACGATGAATATCGGTACAAACCTGAGTTTCGGTATTCCTCTTAACTTTATGAAGTGTAACTTCAACATTTCGGGAGGTGTACACTACTCACAGAGCCCCTCATTGGTAAATGGCAAGGTTAACACTGCAAGCAACATCGGCTACAACGGTCGCGTAGTGTTGGGTAGTAACATCTCGGAGAATATCGACTTCACGCTCTCTTGGCACGGAGGTTACAATCAGGCTGAGAACTCATTAGCAGAGAAAGGCAGCAAGAACGAGTACTTCAACCACTCGGCAACAGGTACCTTCAAGGCGGTATTCTGGAAGGGCTTTACCTTTACAGCCAGCGCCAACTACGTTCAGAACATTGGTTTTACAAACGACTATAACGACGACTACACCCTTATCAACGCTTACATCGGTAAGAAGCTCTTCAAGAGCCGTCTGGGTGAGGTTATGTTTGGTGTAAACGACCTGCTTAACCAGAACACATCGTTCGCACGCTCTACAGGTTCTGGTTTCTCACAGAATACTTGGAACAGCGTTATCGGCCGTTACTTTACCGTACAGTTCAACTACAACTTGCGTGTATTCGGCAAGAAGGGCTCACGCGTACTCTCTGACTACGGTATTCAGGAGGGAGGTAATCGCGGTCGCGGTAACTTTGGCGGTCCTGGTCGTGGTCCTGGTGGATTTGGTGGCCCTGGTCGTGGTGGCTTCGGCGGTCCCCGCTAATCAATAAAAAAGGTGTCTGAGAAATTCAGACACCTTTTTTATTGCTGTATAACAGTTACTTTTGCGCGTACCTATTCTTGAATAATATTGCAAACAGAATCGCCACGACGAGTGAGTAGGCTGCAAATATCAACCACGAGGTCTGCCAGCCAGCAATCTGCTGAAGGCCATCCGTCTGCGTATATACAAAGCGATTAACAACCGCTTGAGCCATCAAAGTACCGATGGTAGCACCCACGCCATTAGTCATAATCATAAACAGACCCTGCGCCGAGGAGCGAATCGAGTCATCGGTCTGCTCGTTCACATAGAGCGAGCCCGAGATATTAAAGAAGTCGAAGGCTATGCCATAAACAATCATCGAGAGTATAAACATCCACACTCCCCCACCCGGGTTTCCCAAGCCGAAAAGGGCAAAACGCAGCACCCACGCCAGCATCGCTATAAGCATCACATATTTGATTCCAAAACGTTTCAGGAAGAAGGGGATGAGCAGTATGCAGAGCGTCTCGGATATTTGCGACAGGGAGATAAGCGCATTGGCGTGATTGGCACCAAACGTAGAGGCATACTCGGGAATATCCTTAAAGGCAGAGATAAACGGATTTGCAAAGCCATTTGTAATCTGCAACGAGACACCCAGCAGCATCGAGAAGATAAAGAACAGAGCCATACGTCGCTGTTTGAACAGGGCAAAGGCCTTTACACCTAACGCCTCAGCAAGGCCTCGGCGTCCGTGACTCTCGGCGGTCGGGCACTCGGGCAGCGAGAAGCAATAAAGGCCCAAAATAGCCCCTAACACGGCCGATTGGATAAACTGCAAGGCGCTATGCTGATATCCCAGGAAATCGCACGCCAGCATCGAAAAAATAAATCCGACCGTACCCCACACACGAATCGGCGGGAAAGCGGCTACGGTATCCTCTCCGCGACTCTCCAGAATGGAGTAGGCCACCGAATTTGAGAGGGCGATTGTAGGCATATAGAAGGCCACGCTCAGGGTATATAGTGCGAACAATGTCCACACCGTACCTCCCTCTCCCATCTGCAAGGCGTAATATCCAGCACTACCCATAAACGTTGCCGCCAGCAGATGGCACACGCCAAGCAGACGCTGCGCCGGCACCCACCTATCGGCAATGATTCCCACGATGGCCGGCATAAATAACGACACCACGCCCTGCATCGCGTAGAACATTCCGATATATGAGGCCAAGCCACTCGCAGCCAGATACGAGCCCATTGATGTAAGGTATGCTCCCCACACTCCAAATTGCAGGAAGTTCATAACAATAAGGCGTAATTTTATACTCATAAAGCTAATTTTTTGTATGCAGTAGAAATATAATCGTTGTTTTCGACCACGAAGGTAACAATTAAAATCCGTTCAACAAAGCAAATGCCGAACTCGGCAAGGGGGCATAATGGAGGTTCGGAGAGGAAAAATCAAAGAATTTGCGTTCAAAATTAAAAAAAATTAAATTTTTCTTTGCAGAATAGAAATTATATTCTACTTTTGCAGTGTCAAAAACGACAACGACCAAATTGGGCTATGGTGTAATGGTAACACTACAGATTCTGGTCCTGTCATTCCAGGTTCGAATCCTGGTAGCCCAACCAAGGGGCCTCTTGAAAAAGAGGTCCTTTTTTTTGTTTTATATCTTCTCTGATAAGTGGTATAGGTGGTATAAGTATTATAGGGGTTATAGGAAAATACATCGCATAAAAACAAAAAGAGTTTGTCTATTTCCAAGACAAACTCTTTCTTTTTGGAATTGTATAAAAAGTGGATTTTCAAGGCTTGCGAAGCCCAAGAAACCGCAGTTTACTTATCGTAAATGAGGATTTCGAGGGCGAGCGTAACGCCGAAAATACCTTTTTAGGCAATTTCAACCAATTAAGCTACTGCGTTAGAGATAAGGAATGTAGCAGCAACGGTCAAGATAGCGTACAACTCGGGGAACGCAGCGAGGATAAGAGTCTTACCCATAACGTCGTTACCATTACCGATAGCAGCGATACCGTTAGCACAAACCTTTGCCTGATAGTAGGCAGCCATCAGGTTTACAAAACCTACCAACAAACCTGCACCAAATACTGCAGCAGCCTGGAACATAGTAATGTCAGCAGTCAACAAACCCTGAACCATAAAGAAACATACGAAACCGTACAAACCCTGTGAACCGGGAAGCGCCGAAAGAATCATATAGCTACCGAAAGCGCCGCTGTTCTTCTTCATTGCGCCTACTGCAGTCTGACCGCAGATAGAAGTACCGATTGCTGAAGCGATACCTGCCAAGCCTACCATAAATACTACGCCGATGTAGGCCAAAATCAATGCTGTTGAATTCATAATTGTTTAGTTTTATTAAATTTTACTTTTGTTATTATTTCTTTTCATTTGTAAGAGGCTCGAACGAACGAGTCGTCATCTCGAAGCCTGCATTCTTATAGAACTCCACGAAGGTCAATCGCATAGGATGAACAAACGAGGAGATAGCCGACATAAAGAGGTTGATACCGTGACCAACGAGCAAGATAGCCGCAGCACCGACGATCTGGAAGATTGTACCAACGCCGAAAGAGTCGATACCCGCATCAAGACCCGTAAGTCCCAACGCCAGCGAGTTGAACACCTGCGCCAACACACCACCCGAAAGGCCGATGGCGAAGAGTCGGATGTACGACAATACGTCGCTCAACAGACCTGTAATGTTGTTATAGGCATCCCACAATCCCGAACCGAAGTTAACGAGCGGGTTACGCTTGATATTGTTGAGCAGAAGCATCAACACGGCACCTACACCCATAGCAGCGTAGAACGCAGGCGATGAGGCGGTGAACCACGAGATAACAAGATTCTCATTGAGCATAGGCAGACCTACCGCAATACAGCCCGACAAGAGGATGATAAACCATCCCAGAAGGCCGAACGTAGAGGTAAAGCCGAACAGCTTTGTCTGCAAGCAGATGTTAAGGAACATACCAAAGAGAATCTGCACAACACCCAACGCCAGCGCCAATGAGAAGAACTGGTTCTGGAAGTCGAGGAACGGTGACTGCGCGATACTCTCATAGCCCAGCATATCGGGAATACTCATACCGAACAGCGAACCCGTATAGAGGCCGAAGAGCGTGGTTGCACCACCGCAGAAGATAGTGAGCCACGACGCCTGCTTAAGCGAAGCACCGCCCTTGAGCAAAAGCATAATACCTGCAAGCAGAAGGATAGCACCATAACCTGCATCGTTCAAGCAAATCGCGAAGAAGAGCATATAGAACGGTGCAAAGAAGGGCGTAAGGTCCATCGTGCCATACTTGGGCAAGGCGTACATCGCACCAATCATCTCGAACATATGCGCAAAGCGGTTGTTCTTCAACTTTACGGGCGTGTCATCCTCGGGCGTGGGGTTACGCTTGATGTAGATAACACCTGAATACTCATCCAGAAGTTTATCCACCTCCTGCGACTTATCCTCCTCGGCCCAGCCCTCCAGAACTACCAGACGACCGTCGGCAGCCTCCGAAGCTGTACCGTGAATCTTTACATTCTGCAACTGCTGCGTAAGCACACCCAACTCCTGCTCAATAGCCTCAACACTTGTGGCACAAGCCGACAAGGCAACATTTACCTCGGCCACCTGTTCGCGGCACTTGTCAGCCTCGGCCAGAGCGGCACGGCTATCCATCGTAGGAGCCTTAATCTCCTGCGCATCGATGATAACCTCGGCACCCGGAGTAGATACCACAACAAAATATACAGACGAAGAGTCGCGGCCAATCTCCACGATAGTGAGATCCGCAGCCCACTCCGCCGCGTGCGCATCATAGGTTGAGCTCTGCGCCACATAGTAACGAAGCACCACACCCTGCTCTGCAAGACGCTCGCGGGCATCACCCTCGAACTCACCCCAGGGCTTCAACTCCTCGGCAAGTTTCTCCAGACGGGCTACCTCACCCTGCAATGCGGTCTTCTGCTGACGCAACTCTGTGTATTTATCGAATGCCTCCTTACCTGAAGCGTAACCATTCGTAGTGGCTACATACTCCTCGCTCTGCGTGAAAGCATTGAGCGACTCGATAGCCTTACGATACTGGTCGATGCTGGTCAACAAATGGCGATCCTGCTCCTGAGGTTCCCAGCCCGTAGTAGTAATATCGACCAGACCCAACTCTCGCAAGCGGGCGATAAAATCATCACTCTGTGCTGCCAGCAGCACAAAGTCGTAACGTGACATTCTTACTATCATAACTTAGACCCCTCCGCAGCCTGTTGTTGACGAGTTTTAACAATCTTCTGTGCCGACTTAGACAGGTTCTCCTCATCCTCCATAAAGCGTTTAATCTTACGGATAGCGTCCTCATAGCCAGGAATTTGCACCTTCTCGTAGAGGTTAACCTTCTGCGTAGTCTTGCGACGCGCATAGTCCAGAAGCTCCATCTTGCGGTTGTAAACCTCGTACTCGATTCCGAGCTTTGCCAAACGCTTCAACAGCTCCACACCGTCGGCATACCACACCGGTGATGAGAAGAGGTCGTAGGGCTTCTCCTCGAAGCTCACATCCTCCAACACCGGCGTACGCACACCCGCGATTTTCTGCTCCGAGAGTTCAATGCCGGCCACCCTCAGGATGGTAGTATCGAACTCACCCCACAGAGCCGCCATATAATCATATTCGGCCGTGAGAGCCTCTATACGCTGGCGGAAATCGCGTGCGGTATCCTTCGCTCGCTTAACCTCGGAACGCAGAGCCGACTCCTTACTCTTGATGGTAGGGAGTGCTGCACGACGCATCTTGAGCTGCTTGCCGAGCTCACCGAGCGAAGTTTTGTTATATTGAAATTTAATAGCCATAATATTTACTATTTTCGGTCGGCCTAAGCCTCCTTCCAATACTTAGCGATAAGCTCAGCCTTGATAGCTACCTCATCCTTCGAGAAGTACTTGCCGAACAGAGTCCACGCCGTGTCGAGCATATGCTCAATCTCGATGTTTACGTCAATTGCGAGCAACTTCTCCGAATAGTCGTGAGCAAACTTAAGCGAACGCTCATCGTAATCCGACAAATCGAAACCGTTCTCCAACTTAGTCTTTGCATTGGCTGCATCGGCATACAGACGCACGCAGGCATTCATCACCTGAGGATGGTCCTCGCGGGTCTTCTTACCGATTACCAACTGCTTCAGACGTGACAAAGAACGGAACGGGTCAACGATAACCTTACCTGTATCAGAGTCGTTACGCAGGAACAACTGACCCTCGGTAATATAACCCGTATTATCGGGAATAGCGTGTGTAATATCACCACCAGAAAGTGTTGTTACGGCGATAATTGTAATTGAGCCTCCGTTAGGCAACTGCACGGCCTTCTCGTAAATCTTTGCCAAATCCGAGTAGAGTGAACCAGGCATTGAGTCCTTCGAGGGAATCTGGTCCATACGGTTTGATACGATAGCCAGCGCATCGGCATACAGAGTCATATCGGTCAACAATACCAACACCTTCTCGCCCTTATCTACGGCGAAGTACTCCGCAGCCGTAAGTGCCATATCGGGGACCAACAGACGCTCTACGGGAGGATTCTCGGTAGTATTTACGAACGATACGATACGGTCCAGCGCACCTGCATTCTCGAATACCTGCTTAAAGTAGAGGAAGTCGTCGTTGGTCAGTCCCATACCGCCCAAGATAATCTTGTCGGCCTTGGCACGCAGTGCCACGTTAGCCATAACGGCGTTGTAGGGCTGGTCGGGGTCAGCGAAGAAGGGAATCTTCTGACCTGATACGATGGTATTGTTAAGGTCGATACCTGCAATACCCGTAGCAATCAACTCCGAAGGCTGCAGACGGCGGAAAGGATTCACCGTAGGACCACCAATCTCGCGCTCCTCACCCTCGATAGGCTCACCGCCCTCAAGGGGTTCACCATAGGCGTTGAAGAAGCGACCTGCCAGGTTATCCGACACGCGCAACTTAGGAGCCTCGCCGTGGAACACTACCTCTGAGTTTGTGGCAAGACCCTCCGTGCCGGCAAATACCTGCAACGTTACGTTCTCGCCCATAATCTTCACCACCTGCGCCAGCTTACCGCCTACGGTAGCCAACTCGTCGTTACCTACGCCCGTAGCACGAAGCGTAATAGTAGCCTTGGTGATGTTGTCAATCTTTGTATATACTTTTTGAAATGCTCGTGTTGTCATTGCTTCATCTATTTAGAGAGTTGATTATTAACAGCCTCCTCTACCTGACGCTTGTAATCGTGGAACTTATCGCTCTGCCACTCAGAGTAGTTCATCTGGCGGAAGAGGTTGATAAGACCCTTGAAGAAACGTGAGCAGGCCTCGAAATCCTTGAAGTCGAACGACTTGCGGCATACATCCAGCACCATCTTGTACATCATCTTCTGACGCTCGATGGGGCAGTTGGCATCAACATCATCGAATGCATCCTGCTGCAAGATTACGAAGTCGATAAGCTCCGACTTCCAGAAACGCTCGTGGTATGCTACGGGTACACCGTCGTCACCCAAGATGTTAATCTGGTCGTTGGCCTCCTTACCGCGCTGTACGATGGTCTTACCCTCATACACCTCGTTAACCCAGTTCTTACCGATATGCTCATCAAGATATGACGCTACCTCGGGGTACTCCAGATACTTCGAGTATGAATCCAGCGGGTCAATAGCGGGGTAACGCTTCGAGTCGGCACGACCCTGCGAGAGGGCGTAGAAGCAACGAGCAGCCTTCTTGGTTGACTCGGTAACGGGCTCCTTGAGGTTACCACCCGCGGGTGATACCGTACCGAGGAAGGTTACAGAACCTGTCTGGCCGTTATTGAGCTTCACCAAACCTGCGCGAGCGTAGAAGTTAGAGATTACTGCTGACAAGTCCATCGGGAAGGCATCCTGACCGGGAAGCTCCTCCAGACGGTTTGACATCTCACGCAGAGCCTGTGCCCAACGTGATGTAGAGTCAGCCATAACCAATACCTTAAGACCCATAGCACGGTAGTACTCACCGATAGTCATACCGGTATAAACCGACGCCTCACGAGCCGCAACGGGCATATTTGAGGTGTTACAGATGATGATGGTACGCTCCATCAACTTGTGGCCGGTACGAGAGTCGATAAGCTCGGGGAACTCGGCAAAAATCTCCACAACCTCGTTAGCACGCTCACCGCACGCTACGATGATGATAACATCAGCCTCAGCCTGCTTAGAGATGGCGTGCTGAAGCACGGTCTTACCAGCACCGAACGGGCCCGGGATAAAACCTGTACCACCCTCTGCCAAGGGGTTGAAGGTATCGATAGCGCGAACACCTGTCTCCATCACACGTGAGGGACGGGGCTTCTCGGTATAGCAACGGATAGCCTGCTTTACGGGCCACTTCTGCACCATTGTTACGTTGTACTCGTTACCATCCTTATCGGTCAAAACAGCAATGGTGTCGGTTACCTTATACTCTCCCTTTGCAGCAACGCTCTTTACGGTGTATGTGCCCTGCATAATGAAGGGAACCATAATCTTGTGGTCAACCCACTGCTCCTTAACCTGACCCAACCAATCGGCAGCCGTTACCTTATCGCCAGCCTTTGCCAGGGGCGAGAACTCCCACTTCTTCTCAAAGTCGATAGGCTCGGTGATTGAGCCACGCTCGATGAACAGACCGTTCATCTTCTCCAAATCATTCTGCAAACCGTCGTAGTTGCGCGACAACAAGCCCGGAGCGAGGGTAGCCTCCAACATATGGCCCATAAACTCCACCTTGTCACCGATTTTCAAGCCGCGCGTACTATCGTACACCTGCACATAGGCGTCGTCGCCTATGACCTTGATGACCTCGGCCATCATTCGTGTATCACCACAATATACGTAGCAGATTTCGTTCTGCCCCACCGCACCGTCAACCTTGACGATTACGATGTTTGAGATGATACCGTATACACGTCCTAAAGTTTTCATTTATATAATTTTTATTGTTTATTTACAAGCTCCTTACCGTCCAACTCAGCCATAATGCGCTCCAGCATCTCACGACCACGCTTGGGGTCAAGCAGTGCCCAGCGTGCCACGATGTTGATTTTAGCCAAATATGATAGTATGGCGTTGATATTGAAATAGTCGAAAGTGGCCAGCTCGCCAGCCTGCTCCCAACGTACAAGGTCAATCTTATGCTCCTTCTCAACCAGATTCTGCTCATCGTTCACGGCGGCGATAACGGCATCGATATAGCTCAGCTCACCACGCAGACCGAAATCTGCAGCCGACGAGCGCTGCAACCTATCGACAATCTCATCCTTACCGACAGTAACCTCATCGACATTACGATCAGTAGCGCGTGCCACAGCAGCGGCAGCAACATTACGCAGCGTACGGTCGAAGGCGGTCCACTCGCGGATGAAACGGCTCTTCGAGTGGCTGCACACATCGTAATATGCACTCCACAGAGCCTTCTCGAATCCGATTGTCATATCCACACCCTCGGCCTCCTCGCTCTCAGGGTCGGCATATATACGAATCACTCGCGCCATAGGGGCTGGCATCTTTCGCGGAGAGTCAAGCTCCTCCGCAAGCTCCTCACGGGATAGGTTACCCAGAGGATTGTATGCCGCGCGTCCAGCACGCAAGGCGATAATATTTTCGCAGTCGTAGTAGCCATAGAGCAAGCGCACAGCATTGGCATCCGAAGAGGACAACGCCTCAAGAATCTCATCCACGATTTCGCGTGCATCGAAACCCTTGGTGTCGCTCTCGAGTGTGTACTCGCGCAGGCCAGCTACAAGACTATAATAATTATTCTCAAACATAAGTCTATGCCTTAAAGAGAAGTTCAGCCACCTTATCGCGCAGATAACCGCTCAAAAGAGCCTGGAAGCTCTCATCAGAGAACGAGATGTAGTAACCGCCATTCTTCTCACCTACCTTGAAGCCGCTCTTTACATCAGCCGAGAAACCTACCTCAACGCCCTCAGCCAACAGAGCCTTCGCAGCAGCAGCGATACCCTTGTCCAACTCAGCCTTCTTAGCCTCAGGCAACAGAGCCGACAACTCGACCTTAGCGCCATTGTTCCAGCCCTTAGCCACGGCGAGCAACATATCCTTAATGAAGGTAGCATCGAGGTTTGCACTCTTAACGCCCTCGCCTGCCGACTTAGCAACGATAAGGTTCTCAATCTCGGCCTTAATCTTTGCCACAGCCTGCTTACCGGCCAACGAAATCTCGGTCATTGCATTCTTCTCGACATCGGCAGCCTTATCCTCAGCAGCCGCTACAATCTCCGCAGCGCGAGCCTCAGCCTCGGCTACAATCTTCTGAGCTTTGCTTTTTGCCTCTGCTACGAGGTTATCAGCCTCGGCACGACCCTTCTCCAAGCCCTCCTGATAGAGCTTATCGGTCAATTCTTGAAGTTTATTTCCCATTTTTGTATATAATTTTAATTATTTGATTCTCTCGATATCCTGTTCCGACAAAGCATTTTTGCCACACTTCTTATATTTTATATAAGTATCGTACAAAGATAGGCAATTTTATTTGCTTCGGCAAAATTTACTTTGAGATTTTTCCACCTGCGAGCAACCAACAGAACATATCACGCGCAAAAGCGACTATACGCATTATTTATTGCACCACACAACACACTAAACCATAATACTTTCCGACCATTCCTGCAACAAAATTTGCGCTCTTGTGATTTTTCGTTATTTTTGTTATTGCAACTATGTTAAACTCAAACTTCACCCGATATGATATCCGCGACAACTAAAATCAGATTTTTTGCTCTTCTGGCAATTTTTTCCGTTATAATACTTCCGCACCACATAGCCAGCGCACAACAAACGGAGCGCAGCAAACACCTCCCGACCGAGCAACACACAAAAAGAGATAATGCAAAACGGGCTCACAAGGGGTGGCGATTGGTATGGTCGGATGAGTTCAACGGCAACGAGGTAGATAAAAGTTCCTGGAGCCGCTGCCTACGCTATGGCTCGCCGTGGAATCGCCATATGTCACTGCTTGACTCGCTCGTAAAGGTGAAGGGCGGCGTTGTAGAGTTATGGGGAGTAAACACGCCTGAGGGTTATACCGATTCGCTAAAATTCCTCACAGGCGGTCTTGACAGCCGAGGGCTGCGTGCTATTCGCAACGGCCGCATTGACGTGAGGGCACGCCTCGACCAAGCACAGGGTTTCTGGCCCGCCATCTGGATGATGCCGGAGTCAAATCTTCCGTGGCCCGAAGCGGGTGAGATTGATATTATGGAACACCTGAATTTCGATGATTACATCTACCAAACCGTTCACTCCGGACACATCGAAGGATTGCGTCAGCCAAAGACACAGCACGACCACAAGGAGAAAGTGGATGTGAGGGTTTTCAACATCTATTCGGTAGAGATAACATCCAATGAGATAATATATTACATTAACAACCGCCGCACATTCTCATATCCTCGTCTTGAGCCCGAGCCCGAGGGTCAATACCCCTTCGATGACTATGAATATTATATGCTTTTGTCGGCGCAATTAGGTGGCCACTGGATAGGGCCTATTGAGGCCGAGCAGCTACCCGTAAAGATGGAGGTTGACTATGTAAGATTCTACGAAAGAAGATAACAAAAAAGGTTGCCCGCTTTGGACAACCTTTTCGTTTCTACTAAAATTGCTATAACAAGAGCTATTTTGAAGCTGGTCGAAGTGCGAAAATCCGCAGCATACAAGAGGTATGTGAGGAATTTTCAAACGAGCCAGATGCCAAAAGAGCCTTGTTATACAATTTTTATTGGTGCTCGGGACGAAGAAGATCCTGCACAACCTTCACGGGTGAGAATGTAGTAATAGGCACCTCTACAAGCACTGTATTCCACTTTGCCATAGCACCATTCCACAAGCCCGGCAACTCCTGTGCACGCAGGTCGCGGCCACCGCTCGACTTCGATGAGATGAAGCCCGTAGAGGGGTCGGTATATTGTGTAAGGTCGAACTTACCGCCACGCGAATCCTTCACGCCGCAAACCAAATCTACGGGGTTGAAGTGTGTAGCCGACTTCATCAGGTGCATATCCTCGGGAGCAATCTGGCTCGACTCGGCAATCTGCAACGACTCCGTGCCATCACCGCCATCAACCCAGAAGGGACCGCCGCCAGGCTCACCCTGGTTACGAACAACACCGCAGACGCGGATAGGACGATTCAACACAGCCTTCAGCAGCTCGGTATTATAATCCTCGGGCAACTTAACACAGAGCTTCTCCTCCACGAACTTTGCAATAGGCTCAAGGTCTGCACCGCCAACCTCCAAAACCTTAAGATACTCGAATGCCTGCTCCTGCAACTCAAGCAACAGACCAGCCAGCGCCTTCTTGTACTTCACGGTATCGCCACGACGCTCATCAGTTGTGACGTTGTCGATATTCTTCACGAAGATAATATCTGCGTCAATATCATTCAGATTCTCAATCAACGCACCGTGACCTGCGGGACGGAACAAGAGCTTACCCTCGTCGGTACGGAACGGCGTGTTGTCGGGATTAACGGCGATAGTATCGGTAGAAGGCTTCTGCACCGAGAACGATACGTTATACTTCACGCCGAAACGCTCCTCATAATAGGGCTGCGTAGCACCCAGCACATCCCAGAAGCCACCCATATGCTCCGAAGATACGGTGAAGTGAATATAGACCTCATCGCCAGAGCGTGCATACAACGCACCCTCAACCAAATGCTCCTCAACAGCCTTACGGTTACCCTCGGGGTAAGAGTGGAATGTTACAAGTCCCTTAGGCTTAGAGCCGTAGCACAAACCAGTCTTAACGATAGACTCTACAATCTCCTCATCGGGCGAGTCGGGCATAATATACTTCGAGAGCTCGGGCCAGAAGGCGAACTTTTCGATGTTATCCAACAACTTGTCAATACCCGGAGTGCGCTTGTCGTCGTTCACATACTCGAACAACTCCTTAAACATACGGGTTGCAGCACCCGATGCGGGCACAAACTTAACCACCTTGATGTTAGCTGCGGCATCGTTATAACGCGCCTCGGCCTGAGCAATCTGCTCGTCGCTCATAACCAGCACACCATCACCTGCGGCTGCGGCACGAACAATTTTCAAATAGGGGAATCCTTTGCGGAAATTCTCAATCTGCTGCTCCACCTGAGCCTGAGTTAAGCCGTGCTGCTCAATCTGTTGTAAATCCTCTTTGCTGAACATAATCTCTAATTTTATCTTTAATACGTATTGTTTTAAGTTAGGTTGGTCATCATTAGAGTCGCTTGGGACTAAAAATTATTCAAATTTACAAAATATTTTCTAACTTTGTCGCATATAGCGGTAAAATTATTCCGCCCAAACAAGTAATCATTAAGAAAAACCTCGAATATGAAACATTTCTCACTTCTCGTAGCTATGCTTTTTGCGGCATTTGCTACACAGGCATCTCCATTGTGGATGCGTTACCCAGCTATTTCGCCTGACGGGCAGAAGATTGCCTTCACATATAAGGGCAGTATCTATGTTGTTCCCGCCACAGGTGGTGAGGCTGTACGCCTTACATCAGCCGAGAACCACGACACGCAGCCCGTATGGTCGCCCGACTCAAAGACCATCGCCTACGCTTGTAACCGTTATGGCAACTTCGATATCTTCACCGTACCCGCTACGGGTGGTGCATCGAAGCGCGTAACCACTCACTCTGCAAAGGAGGAGCCATACGCCTTCTCGAACGACGGAAAGAAGATTTACTACGGCGCAACCATCGCCGACCCCGCATCGAACGTACTCTTCCCGAAGAGTTATATGGGCGAGTTGTACGCCGTAAATGTGGAGGGTGGTCGTCCCGAGCGCATTCTGGCAACGCCTGCGCAGTACATCAACTTCAGCCGCGACGGCAAGCAGTTCCTATATCAGGACCGCAAGGGTGGCGAGGATGATTTCCGCAAGCACCACACATCGTCTATCACACGCGATATCTGGCTCTACGACTCAGCATCGGGCAAGCACACGCAGCTCACCGACTGGGCTGGCGAGGACCGCAACCCCGTCTATGCAGATGCAGACAAGAGCATCTACTTCCTCAGCGAGCGCGGTGGCACATTCAACGTATGGTCAATGCCCGCCAACAATACATCGGCAGCAAAGCAGGTGACACGCTTCAAGACTCACCCCGTACGTTTCCTCTCGGCAGCCGACAATGGCACGCTGTGCTTCGGCTACAATGGCGAAATTTACACTATGAGCGGCTCATCACCCAAGAAGCTCGCCGTAACAATCACCTCTGACGAGGACCCCAACATCACATCACGCCTGAGCGTAAGTGGTGGCGGTAGCTCAACCGTATCTCCCGATGGCAAGCAGATTGCTTTTGTGTCACGTGGCGAGGTGTTCGTAACAGCCGTTGACTACCCCACAACCAAGCAGATTACCAACACCGCCGAGTCGGAGTCATCACCCTCGTGGGGTGCCGACAACCGCACGCTCGCATACGCTTCGGAGCGTAACGGCTATTGGAACATCTATATCGCAAAGATTTCACGCGACGAGGACCCCAACTTCCCCAACGCTACACTCATCGAGGAGAAGCCTCTGTTCAAGGACGATAAGATTGACCGCACAGAGCCTCAGTTCTCACCCGACGGCAAGGAGCTGGCATACGTTGAGGACCGTTGCCGCCTGATGGTTAAGAACATCGAGAGTGGCAAGACTCGCCAGATTACCGATGGCTCACAGCACTACTCAACAGCTGGCTCAATGGAGTTTGCGTGGTCACCCGACAGCAAGTGGTTTGCACTCAGCTATACGGGCAACCGCCACGACCCCTACTCTGACGTAGGTATCGTAAGCGCACAGGGTGGCGAGATTGTAAACCTCACAAATACAGGCTACTTCGACTACGAGCCTCAGTGGGTATTGGATGGTAATGCCCTGCTCTTCTCTTCTGACCGTTACGGTATGCGTAGCCACGCATCGTGGGGCTCACTCAACGACGTGATGATTATATATCTAAACCGCAAGGCTTATGAGATTGCACGTATGAGCAAGGAGGAGTATGAGATTTACTCTGAGGCGGAGAAGAAGGCTAAGGAGGCTGAGAAGAAGGATGCAGCAAAGAAGGATGACAAGAAGACCGATGCAAAGGTTGAGGATATTGTTATCGAGTTGGACAACATCGAGGACCGCATCGTGCGCCTCACACCTCACTCTGGCCCGCTGAGCAGCTTTACGATGGATAAGAAAGGTGAGAAGCTATACTACGTAATCTCTTACGAGGGTAAGTTCGACCTCTGGCAGATGGATCTTCGCAAGCGCGACAACAAGGCTCTGCACCGCTCTATCGGCAACGGTATGCTGGCGTGGGATAAGAAGATGGAGAATATGTTCCTCTTGGGCGGACAGATGAAGAAGCTCAAGGGTGGCTCAGGCGCTCCTACACCCATTGCCGTTCGTGGCGATATGGTACTCGACCGCTCGGCCGAGCGCGAGTATATGTTCGACCGCGTATATCGTCAGGAGAAGGCTCGCTTCTACCACAAGGATATGCACGGCGTGGATTGGGACGCTATGCGCGACAACTACGCTCGCTTCCTGCCCCACATTGACAATAACTACGACTTTGCAGAGTTGCTGAGCGAGTGGCTCGGTGAGTTGAACGTATCGCACACGGGCGGTCGTTACACCCACCCCTCAACCACAAGCGACGACCAGACAGCCGACCTCGGTCTTATCTACGACTTCAACCGCAAGGGCGATGGCCTTATGGTTGAGGAGATTGTAGCTGGAGGTCCCTTCGACAAGGCGTCATCAAAGGTTAAGAAGGGTGACATCATCGAAAAGATTAACGGCCAGGCTATTCTTGACGGCCAGGATTACTTCCCCTTGCTGAACCGTATATCTGGCAAGCGCACACTTGTATCGGTATATCGTCCCGCAGATGGTAGTCGCTGGGAGGAGGTTGTAACCGCAATCAGCACAGGACAGATGAACTCTCTGCTCTACAAGCGTTGGGTTAAGCAGCGCGCAGCTGACGTGGAGCGTCTCTCTGGAGGCCGTTTGGGCTATGTTCACATCGAGTCGATGGCCGATGGCAGCTTCCGTACAATGTATGCCGACATCTTGGGTAAATATAACCACTGCGACGGTATTGTTATCGACACCCGCTTCAATGGTGGTGGCCGTATGCACGAGGATATCGAGATTCTGTTCAGCGGCGAGAAGTACCTCACACAGGTTGTTCGCGGCAAGGAGGCTTGCGATATGCCCTCACGCCGTTGGAACAAGGCTTCGATTATGATTACCTGCGAGGCTAACTACTCTAACGCTCACGGTACACCTTGGGTTTACAAGCAGCGCGGCATCGGTAAGATTGTAGGTATGCCCGTGCCGGGAACTATGACCAGCGTATCGTGGGAGCGTCTGCAGGACCCCTCACTCGTATTCGGTATTCCCGTTGTAGGTTATCGCAAGGCCGATGGCACATACCTCGAGAACGACCAGCTGGAGCCCGACGTAAAGGTTGCAAACTCACCCGAGGCAGTAGTAACAGGCCGTGACGAGCAGCTGGAGGCAGCCGTTAAGGCTCTGCTAGCAGAGATTGACGCAAAGAAAAAGTAGAAAATGATTAAAAAATATTTTGACCATCCGCTCCGCGACCTCAACAGTTTCCACGTTGAGGAGCGGGCGGATTGTATCATAGAGTTCGACCGCAAGCAGGAGCTTGACGAGATTTTCGCGGAGGGTAACACCCCCGAAAAGTGGTACGTGCTGGGCGGAGGAAACAACATTCTCTTTACGCAGCAATACAAAGGCACGCTTATCCACCCCGCAGGGCGCAACATTACGGTTTTGACGGAGGATTCCGAGCAACTCACCGTAGAGGTTGAGTCGGCCGTAGAGTGGGATGACTTTGTGGCGTGGTGCGTGGAGCGCGAGCTATGGGGTGCGGAGAATCTGTCGCTCATACCCGGCAACGTAGGAGCCTCTCCCGTGCAGAATATCGGAGCGTATGGCGCTGAGGCGAAGGATGTTATCAGCAAGGTACACTTCTACGATGTCGAGCAGCGCGGCCACCGCACACTCTCGAACGCGGAGTGCCACTTTGCATATCGTGACAGTATCTTCAAGCGTGAGTTGCGCGGTCGTGCCATCATAACCTCTGTTGAATTTCGCCTGAGCAAGCAACCCAATCCCAATCTCGGATATGGCGACTTGGCTCGTGAAACGGAGGCGAGAGGAGGTGCTACGCTTAAAAATATACGCGAGGCAGTATGCGCCATCCGCCGCCATAAACTGCCCGACACAGCTGTTTTGGGTAATGCAGGCAGTTTCTTCAAGAATCCTATTGTGGATGCTGCGGTTGCCAAGACTTTGATTGCAAAGTATGAAAATATGCCCCACTACCCCGCTGCCAACCCCGAAAAACGTAAGTTGGCGGCAGGCTGGCTTATCGACCAGGCGGGGCTGAAGGGCTACCGCGCGGGCAACGTGGGCGTTCACGACCGTCAGGCATTGGTGCTGGTCAATCACGGAGGCGCTACGGGCGGCGAGGTGATGGCTCTGGCTCGTTACGTGCAGGAGCAGGTCGCACAAAAGTTTGGCGTAGAGATTGAGGCTGAGGTTAACGTTTTATAACAATGTTGATAGATAAATTTCAAGATTACGTCACTCGACATGAACTATTTTCGCGTCAGGACAAGATACTATTGACCGTATCGGGAGGTGTGGATTCGATGGTATTGATGTCGCTGTGCGTAAATAGTGGCTACAACGTAGGTGTTGCGCACTGCAACTTCTGCCTGCGTGGCCAGGAGAGTGATGAGGATGAAATATTGGTGCAGGAGCATGCGCGAAAGTATGGCATCGAGTGTTATAACAAGCGCTTCGACACCGTGGGCGAGATGGAGCGCACGGGCGAGTCGATGGAGATGGCTGCACGCCGATTGCGTTACACGTGGTTTGCCGAGCTGTGCGAGAAGCACGGCTACACGGTTATTGCCGTTGCACACCACATTGACGATTCGATAGAGACATTCTTCATAAACCTGCTGCGTGGTACGGGTCTGCGAGGCCTGACGGGTATTCATAAGCAGGTGGGACGCATCGTGCGACCGCTGATGTTTGCCACACGCAAGGAGATACTCGAATATGCCCTGCAGAAGCATATCCCCTACCGCGAGGATTCGTCGAACAAGACAACAAAATATCTGCGCAACAAGATTCGTCTTGGACTTATTCCCCGCATACGCGAGATAAACCCGCGCTTTCCCTTCATTATGCACCAGAATATCGAGCGACTAATCTCGGCACAACGATTCATTCAGGGTGCAATTGACAATATCTATACGGAGGCCGTAACCGAGTCTTCGGGCGTATATACTCTTCACGTAGAGCGCATTGCCGACCCTGCGTCGCGCGAATTTGTAATTTACGAGATACTCAGCTCGCGCTTCGGCTTTAAGGGTGACACGGTGGATGGTCTTTGCAAGGCATTGGCACAAAATAACTCCGGCAAGAGATTCTATTCGCGTAGCAATGTGGCATACATTGACCGTGGCGACATCGTAATCACACGCATAAGCGAGGAGGATGCGTGCGAGATAACCGTTCGCGAGGGTCAGCAGCGAGCCTATTGCGGCAACTCGGTGCTTTACTTTGAGTTGTGCGATGTGGATAGCCTTACGACCTATAACGTGCCCGACAATGTGGCACTATTCGATGCTGACAAGATTGTGTATCCCCTCACCCTGCGCCGCTGGAAGGAGGGCGACAGTTTCACTCCATTTGGTATGACAGGCAGCAAGAAGGTGAGCGACTTCCTGATAGACGCAAAGGTATCGATGGCCGAGAAGGGGCGTCAGTTCGTGCTGCTATCGGAGCAGGAGATTGCGTGGCTTGTGGGGCGTCGCATAGATGACAAGTTCCGCATTACGAACAAGACCGAGCGAGTGATTCGCATAACGAAAGAGATTATATAGTATGGCAAAGTCAACTCTTAAATTCAAGGATAGCGTAGCGGCATTCGAGCGACTGCGTTCACAGATTGCTGCACGGCAGTTTGCGCCCATATATCTGCTTATGGGTGAGGAGAGTTACTTTATAGATGCGCTGTGCGACCAGCTTGCATCGACCATTCTATCGCCCGCCGAGCAGGCCTTCAACCAGATAACTGTCTATGGCAAGGATAGCGATGCGGGGCAGATTGTAAATATGTGCCGCCAGATGCCGATGATGGGCTCATACGAGGTTATAATCGTAAAGGAGGCACAGCAACTACGACAAATAGAGAAGTTATCGCACTACACCTCAAAACCGCAAACATCGACAATACTTATCATCTGCCACAAGGAGAAGAGCGTTGACAAGCGCTCGGCATTCTACAAGCAATGCAACTCGGCAGGTGAGGTTTTTGAGGCTATACGTCCGCGTGACTACGAGATTGGTCCGTGGCTTACGCAGTTCATCGCAAGCAAGGGCCTGCGCATATCGCCCAAGGCTGTACAGATGCTTACCGACCATTTGGGTTGCGACATCGCCAAGATTTCCAACGAGTTAGACAAACTATTGGTATCGTTGCCCGCAGGCACGACCGACATTACGGATATGCATATCGAGCAGAATGTGGGTATCTCGAAGGATTTTAACAACTTCGAGCTATGCAATGCCGTGGCTATGCAGGATGTGGCTCGTGCGATGAAGATTGCTGACCACTTTGCTCACAATCCGAAGGATAATCCGCTGCTGGTTACGGTGATGGCTCTCTACGGGCAGTTCCGCGATATGTTTATAATCAACTATCTGCGATGGCTATCGAAACACAAGGGTGTAGCATTTCCCAACGAGATGGAGCTGATGCGCACACTCAAGAAGAGCAACGTATATGCCGTAAAAGAGCTGTCGCAGCTATCGCTTCGCTGGCCCAACCGCAAGGTATTCAATATCTTGGGGCTACTACGCGAGTACGATGGCAAGAGCAAGGGTATTGATGCGGGCGGAATGAACGATGGCGAGCTGTTGCGTGAGTTGTTGCTCAAAATATTTATGCAGTAATGGATGTCGGGCGTTATATGATTCTCAATGGCGAGCTTACTGAGTGGCAACACTTGGAAGGGGCGTATGTATATCAACATATACACACGTTGGATTACGCGCCTTACCACCTCTCACAGCACCTGAGAATCATCGAGCAAGCGTCGAATCTGCTCTTCGATGAGCCTACAAAATACGACGAGAGCGAGATTCGGGAGTGTATAAAAATGCTTCTTGCCCAGGCACATCTCTCGCGCAAGGTATCCATTTGTATTACAATGAAGTTGTACACATCGGGCGATACGACCATCGAATACGATGCACCCTCAATATATAGTGGTTATGTTTTACGCAGCCTGCGAGCAGAGGCCACCTGTCTGCGTATGGATATACCGCTGGAGGCCTACCCTACATCGGCCGCCGAGGCGAGTAGCGAACTGGCCGAGGCTATTGCGCGAGCGCGAGGATATCATACGGCAATCGTGGTGGATGGCAACGACAATATACGTTGCAGCTCCTCGGCGCCGATAGCCATAGTAAATGGGAAAACGCTCCTCATATCGGACTCCACAGGGCCATCGGTTGAGCGTAACATATTGGAACAGGCGACCCGCAAGGCGGGATATACGATAGAGTATCGCACACTGAAACGCTCGGATTTAGCCACAGCGGACGAGGTGCTGAGAATGAACTGGCAGGGGCTGACCGCAATGCAGACGGTAAACGGCAAGCCATATATGGATATTATCGCCGAGAGGATAGCAAAGGAGTTTGAGAAATAAAAGAGGGTGTCTAACAAATCAAGTTAGCACCCTCTTTTTGAGAAATTGTATAACAAGAGCTATTTTAAGAACACTTTTCCTCCTCGCGGCTCGGCAAAGAGTACAAGCACTCTCTGCACTCGCTCCGCAGCGTCGGTTGAAGCTGGTCGCAGGCCGAGAAAGCGGAGTTTACTCAACGTAAATGAGCATTTCGAGGGCGAGCGTAACGCAGAAATCACCTTGTTAGACACGTTCTTTTTCTAATATATTTTAACTGATACAGGTCCTAAAATTCCCGCCGTAGGCTCACCACGGTAAGGCGTAGGTTGTGTCTGGTAGTGGTTGGCAAGTGTGCTATATACCAACACCTCAACCTCATTATCGCCCGCGCGTAAATATGGCGTAATATCAACGCTATACGGAGGACTCATCTTAACGCCAGCCGCCTTGCCGTTTATCTTTATCTCGCAGGTAGCCACAACCGAGCCCAAGTCGAGCATAACACGCTTCGGGTTAATACCCTCAGGCAGAACGATATTCTTACGGTAAATCATACCGCCCGAATAGTATTTCAATGCTCCCGCCTGCGACCAGTCGCCTGTGGCCAAGAGACCCTCGCCCGTAGAAATCTTCACCGGCTCAGCGATTGCAGCCGTGCCCTGACGGCCATACTGTGTAGCCACGGAGAACACAACCTGCTCGCAACGCTCGGCACGCGCAGGCAGGGTAACCGCATAACGATTTACGCCACAAACCTTTATCTCGCCAAGCGGCTTGATATTCATCGTCTGACCTGCCACCGTAACACTCTCCAGCTCGCCATACACAGCAAACTCCATACGCTCCATACCAGGCACCGACTCAAAGCGATAGTCCCACACCTTGTGCGCACCCTTGTAGGGATCGTACATAAGATGGTCGGACGATGTCCACAGCATAGCTACGCGGTCATCATATATAGATGGTTTCACGGGTGCAGGCGCATCCTTCGGCAGCAGCACCACAGCGCCACGACCACGGAAGTCACGCATCACACCGATGCGCACATCAGCCTTACGCTCAACCGTATTCTCATACTCCACAACGAGCGAATGCCACCCTTTAGTCAAACGCACCTCATCGGACACCTGTTTGTCATCAACAAGAATCTTATCAGCTGGTGTATATATTTGTTCGATGCGATAAGTGCCCTCTGCTGGGGCATAGACGTATGTTGTAAAGGTTTGCTTGCCACCCTTATCTAAGATAAAGAATCCATCGCATATCTTGCTCTTCAGGCCGTGATAGCCCTGCGAGCCGGGGTTATCCCACACGCCATACTCCCACGAAAAGCCGTACTCCTCGCTCTTTGAGCCGTAGCTGAGCATTGCCTGCGGGCCATAGCCATAGATGCCATCCTTGCGCCACTCTGTCCACGTGCGAGCCTTATAATCAAACACACGCGCCTCGGCGCCAATCATCTCATCGCTGGCAGGCAGGCGGTAGTCGCCCCACTTATTGTCGAGTGTAGGCACAAGCGTCACACGCCAATCGCCCTCAACGGAAATAGTCTGCTTGGGCTGCTCCATCTCGGCTGTTGCGCCCTTCGCCTTAAGGGCCTTGCCTGGCGAGAAGACAATAAGGTAGGAGTTGGTGTACTCTTTATCCATACGAATCCACGTACCTTGCTTATTCTGCTTGAGAACGGGCAGCTCCCTAACACTACCATCCGTAGCGTCCCACAACTCAACCTTACCCGTCGAGCGGAAGAAACACTCCGAGCCCTTCTCCACATTCATCACCATATATACATCGCGCTCACCAATACGGCGATGTAACACCTTACCACCCTTCTCGTTAGGCATAAAATCGGGCAGAATAAGCTGTGGCACAACCTTTTCGATAGCGCCATCGGCTACATACAGACCCACGCCCTTTGCCTTATTGGTCTGCATCACGGCATTGGTATCGGCCGCAACAACTCCGAATATTTCACGCAAAATAGCCTCGACCTTCTCATCCTGCTCACCTCGGCGGCTACTTGCCTTGGGCAGAGCGCCTGCGGCCAAGACGATACCTCCAGCACGATAGAAGTCACGCAGTTTCTCGAGTGACGAGTGGTGCATAGCTCGCATATCCGAGATAATCATCACACGATAGCTCTCATTGCCGATATGCAATCGGCCATCACGAATCTCGGCATCACGCAGAGAGCGGAAATCGAGGAAATCGTAATCCAGACCCGCATCGCTCAACCGCTGCGCCGTAGCAAACGCACCATCGGGTGTTGCATCGGGATAGGCCTGCATCGATTCGGTGGGATACATCAACGCTATATCGCACACGTGGTCGCCCTGACTCAGGATGTAGCTCATACGCTCGGTATATTCCAACCACCCCTTCATATGGGGCCAATAGGGCATACGGAAGTGGAAACAGGGCGGTGCCCACTCCCACCATCCGCCGTGCGTTGAGTAGTAGAGGCCGTGCATACACACCAGATTACCGCCTGCCATAAAGTGGTGGTCTATCTGCTGCGTGAGCCACTCGCCCGAACTACCCCAACCCATACTGTGGAAGGCCTCGAGCCACGTGCGAGGACGGTTATAGAGGTGCGCAATAGAGCTTGACACCTTTGTCTGGATAAAACTTGAGCCCTTTGCAGGAGCATCATTTCCGGGAGCTGTGTACCAGCTATTTGCGCGGAAATAATCGACATACGCCAACGGGTCCTTGCCTCGGCCAAGATTGTCACTACCGTAAATAAGGCCTCGCTCGGCGTGCCAATTGTAGATAGGTTTATAGTATCGCTCCTCGGCCAAATCGGTCAGCACCTCGGCATAATCCATACGAATCTTGGGAGTTTCTGGGCCGATATACTCCTTAAGAGCAGGCATATATGGCGTTATATCATAACCCTTACGCTCCTTAAACTCCTGCTGAAAGTCGCTCGACCACGAGAGCATATTTATCGGGTAGGACATCTCGTCCTGAAAGAAGTAGTTCATACCCTCGCGCTGCTCAGGGGTCATCTTCTGCTCGAAGCGGTCGAAATAGACCTCAACCAACGCCTTGCCATACTCGGGATGCAGGATGTAGCTATCCTTAGTACTGATAAGATAGAGCTTGCCATCCTCTGTGGGCTGCCAATCTATACAACCGCCCTTCACCAGATGGTCCAGCGTCACGGCACCAGGATAGAATACCGCAGTGAGTAAATCCTCAGGCAAACCAACACACATAGCCTGTCCCTTCTTTACAGGCAGGACATCTATTTTCAGCTCTCCGCGATAATTCTGGAACTCCTTACGCTGCTCAACCTCGTCGGGGTAATAACCGTTACCAATCCAGCCGACGGTATAGTCATCCAAACCTGCCGCCACGCCTCGCTTGGCACACTCGCCCGAGAACCAAGTCCATATATCCCACCACTCATCCGAGAAGACGGCTGGATCACCCGGCTCTGTACGGCCATAAAGGCCATACTTCTTGCCGTTGAAGAGCGTATCGGTCTTGGGGTCGGTGTGAATATAACTAATGGCGAAGCCGTCGGTGGCCGACTCGCTCAGGATATCAAGCTGGGCCGCCAAACGCTCGCGCGTGAGTCTATCACCACTCCACCAATAGAACGGCACATTACCATAGCCCTTGGGCGGTTGCTGGAATCCTGGCAACACATCAAACTTTTCGCCACGCTCGGGATAACCCTTCAGGCGTTGTGACTGGGCCGAGAGATTAAACGCCATAAACAAAGCGGCAATCATTGCTACCCATCGCAGTGTAAAAAAAATATTATGATTCATAGTATTTGGTTAGTTCGTATAAACAAAGTTACGACTTTTTGCGTTTACTACCGACCAAAGCGGAGAATAATTTTATTTTTCAAAAAATATTTCTACTTTTGGCTTGAGAAATAACATTTCACAAACTCCACAAAATGAAAACTGTAATATTTCCCGGGTCGTTTGACCCCTTCACACGTGGTCACGAAGCGTTGGTCGAGCAGGCTCTGCAACTCTTCGACAAGGTGGTTATTGCCATCGGTGAGAATGTAAACAAGCGTTCGCTCCTCTCACTTGCCGCCCGCAAGCGACTAATCGAAGATTTATATGCCAACAACGAGCGTGTAGAGTGCATAACATACTCCACGCTGACGGGCGATGCGGCACGCGCAGCAGGAGCTACGGCCATCGTGCGCGGTGTGCGTAACGCCATTGACTTTGAGTATGAGCGTACACTCGCACAGACCAATGGCCGACTATTCCCCGAAATATCTACGGTTATGCTGTTTACCCCCGCCGAGCTTAATGATGTATCCTCCTCGACCGTGCGTGAGTTGCTCTCATTCAACCGAGATGTCGATTGGCTGATGCCCGAAGGGGTGGATTTGAAGGATTATTTATAGACAAAGACCGCAGAAATTGGTGTTCTGCGGTTTTTTTATTTCAAATATCACTCTTGGCGTTGCAGGATTACGTAATTGTTCATATATTTGCAGATTAGCAAATAAACAGAACCCCATAGTAATTTTCAAACCAGTAATAAAAATGGAATTTTCAGCAGAAATGATTGCCGGTCTTTTGGGCGGCAGCATCGTAGGAGATAAGGATGTAACCGTTCACACCGTATCCTCTATCGAGGGCGGAAAGAAGGGCGCGCTTACCTATCTCTCAAATCCTAAATATGAGCAGTATATATACTCAACCGAGGCCTCTATCGTTCTGGTATATGAGAACTTCGAGCCTAAGCAGGAGGTAGCTGCAACGCTTATCAAGTTGCCCGATGTAGGTGCAGCCGTACTCAAGCTCCTTGAGATGTACAACGCAATGAAGCCCCAGAAGAAGGGTATCAGCAAGATGGCCTCAATCTCAGAGAAGGCCTCTGTTGCTGAGGATTGCTACGTGGGTGACTTCGCTGTTATCGAAGCAGGTGCTGTGGTAGAGGCAGGAGCAAAGATTTATCCGCAGGTATATGTTGGCGATGGCGTGAAGATTGGCGCCGGCACAACGCTCCACCCTGGAGTGAAGATTTACGAGGGTTGCCGCGTAGGTGCTAACTGTATTATCCACGCAGGTGCCGTTATCGGAGCCGATGGCTTCGGATTCCTGCCCAAGGAGGATGGCACCTTCGACAAGATTCCGCAACTGGGCAATGTGATTATTGAGGATAATGTTGAGATTGGTGCAAACACCTGTATCGACCGCGCCAAGACCGACTCGACCATCATCCGCAAGGGAGTGAAGCTGGATAACCTTATTCAGGTTGGCCACAACGTAGAGATTGGCGAGAACACCGTATCGTCGGCACAGATGGGTATTGCAGGCTCATCGAAGGTGGGTCGCAACTGCTTCCTGGCAGGTCAGGTGGGTATCGCCGACCACGTAACGGTAGGTAACTATGTGAAAATTGGCTCACAGTCGGGTCTGGACAAGGATGTACCCGATGGCGAGATTCGCTTCGGCTCGCCCGCACTGCCCGGTATTAATTACCACCGCTCGTTCGCCGTATTCAAGGAGTTGCCCGATATGCGTCGCCGATTGGCTGCCTTAGAGAAGGAGATTAAGAAATAATTATCATAAAAAACAACAACTATGAAGAAAATTTTCGGAATCGTGCTGGCTGCTGCAATGGTGGCAAGCTGCACCAACAACAAGGCGAAGTTTACAATCAGCGGTGAGTCTGATAAGTTCGCTGGTAAATATGCCTATTTGCAGGTAGAGGAAGAGAATGCGCTCAAGACCATTGACTCTGTTGCCGTTGAGGGTAACGCGTTTGTCTTGGAGGGTGTTGCCGAGCAGCCCTATGTTGCATACTTCGTAATCAAGGAGGCTGGTGCTGAGCGTCCAGAGATGTTCACTCAGCTCTACGTTGAGCCCGCAGAGATTGCAATCAGAGCAATCGAGGGTGAGAATCGTACAACTCTCGCAGCTATTGGTGGTAACCTGAACGGTATCGTTGACCAGATTAACAGCTACCTGAGCGAGCTTGAGGAGCTTATGGAGAGCGACGATAAGTCTGTTGCCGACGCTGCCGAGAAGAGCTGGAGCAACACTATGTTTGAGGCTATTAAGGGTTGCAAGGGTAACCTCGTGGCTCAGAACCTGCTCAAGCAGAACTACTATATGTTTGAGCCCCAGCAGGTACTCGACGCTATTGCAACTATGCCCGATGATAAGCAGGAGGAGTTTGCAAAGATGAAGGCTTCGGCTGAGCAGGCTTTGAAGGTATTGCCCGGCAACAAGTATATCGACATCGTTGACAAGACTCCCGAGGGTGAGGAGCTGTCGCTGAAGAGCGTTATCGAGAACAAGAAGAACAAGTATGTACTTATCGACTTCTGGGCATCGTGGTGTGGCCCCTGTATGCGCGAGGTTCCCTACTTGGTGGAGACCTACAAGAACTACCACAAGAAGGGCTTCGAGATTTTCGGCGTATCGTTCGACCGTACTAAGGAGGCTTGGGTAAAGGCTATCGAGGAGAAGAAGCTCACTTGGCCCCACGTAAGCTCTGTAAAGTATTGGGACAACCAGGCTCGTCACGACTATGCCGTTAACTCAATCCCCGCAAACTTCCTCGTTGACTGCTCAACAGGCGAGATTATCGCTACCGCATTGCGTGGTGAGGAGTTGCAGGCAAAGATTGCTGAGTTGCTCAAGTAATAGACATCAACCAAAAAATAAGAGTGCCTGCCCCACGGGTTAGGCACTTTTTTCGTATATTTGCAAAAAGTATGCTTATGAAACTTATTATTATGCTACTTATAGCAACCTCGTTGGTTGGCTGTAAGAACAAGGCGGCAGCGCCTGCCGAGCCTGCACAGGCTGAGGCCTTTTCGTTTGAGAGTATTGACGTGGGTGCGTCGTATGTCGATATCTCGTTGCCCGATATGCAGGGTAAGAAGATTTCACTCTCGGATGTGGTTACAAAGCAGGGCAACAAGTATGTATTGCTCGACTTCTGGGCATCGTGGTGCGGTCCCTGCATCCGCGAAATGCCCTATCTGTGTGAGGCGTATAAGGAGTATCACGATAAGGGTTTCGAGATTTACGCCACATCGCTCGATAGCGACGATAAGGCGTGGCGTCAGGCCATCGAGAACAACAAAATGGTGTGGGTTAATATCTTTGCCAACGCCTCTTCACCTCGCGGTTATGAGTGGGTGAACTCAATCCCGACAAACCTATTGATTGACTGCTCAACGGGCAAGGTCGTAGCCAAGAACCTGCGTGGCGAGGCTGTCGCGGCAAAACTCAAGGAGCTTATTAAGTAATAATGACGGAGCAGCAACCATACCGCATAATGGGCATTGACCCGGGCACGAACTATATGGGCTACGGCATCATCGAGGTCGAGGGCAAGCAACTGCGCTCGGTGGTGATGGGCGACATTGACCTGCACACAATGAGTGACCCGTATCGTAAATTGCGCTATATCTTTGAGCGTGTAGGTAAGCTCATCGATGACTATCAGCCACGCGAGGTGGCGTTGGAGTCGCCATTCTTCGGTGCTAATGTGCAGAGTATGCTCAAGTTAGGACGTGCGCAGGGCGTGGCAATGGCTGCCGCACTGAGCCGCGACAAGGAGGTCTATGAGTATGCGCCCACACGTATCAAGCAGGCTATTACGGGCGTTGGCTCGGCCTCTAAAGAGCAGGTGGCGGCCATCGTGAAGCGTATGTTGAAACTCGACTATATGCCTCGCCGATTGGACGCTACGGATGGTATGGCTGTGGCGATGTGCCACTACTTCACGGCCCGCACGCCAATTAACATTGCGATGGGCAGTGAGCGTGTCAAAGGCTTGGGTGGCGGCAAGAAGGCAGCAAAGGGCTCATCATCGTGGGAGTCGTTCATAAAAAAGAATCCCGAGAGGGAGATAAAATAAGAAGAGGGTGTCTAACAAGTTAAGTTAGCACCCTCTTTATGAAAATCCTCGGCGTAGCTTAGCCTTTACGGCCAAACTTCTCTCTCAAACGTTTAACTCCCTCAACGCCGAGGATAGCTAATCCCCCATACTGTGCCGTCTTGGCCATTCCGAAGAATATGGTCCACAACGCTCCTCTTGCAACTCCGCTTATAGGTAGTGCCAACGACACAAAGGATAGAATATAAAATATCACACACGAAGATAAAACAATAACACCCGTACGGAACGATAGTTTCGACAGATAGAGTTTTATGCTTTCAAGTGCTTGCTTGAAGAATTTTATCATTTAGAGTATTTTGTAAAAGAGTATTTCTCTCGAAGTGCTTGTTGTTCCGCCTCGGGCAAATGTGTAAAATATGCCTTCCAGCCGGGGCAAAAATTTATATGCCAGCGCCAAAAGCGACCTGCAAAAGATTTTGGCTTCTCCTCATACTTCTTTCTCAACGGGCAACTCTCGCACTTATAGGTAGCCATAATTCAGTTTAATAATGAAGCAAAAAATTATTTAAACAAATATACATCAAAAACTATAATATACAAACATTGTATGGAAAAAATCATATAACGAAGATATAGTTATCCGTTTTTTTAGTAACTTTGAGAGATTTTTGGAAAATACAATAAAAAACAATATATGAGCAAGACAAAGTACACATTAAAGGAGGTTACGGACAAAGCTCTTGAGAAGGAGTTTATCGAGCTTCCCAAACGCCTTTATAAAGGTAACAGAAAGTGGGTATGTCCGCTGGATGATGATATCAAGGCGGTTTTCGACCCTGCAAAAAACAAGCTCTACGCCGATGGTGAGGCTATTCGTTGGGTAGCATACAATCAGGAGGGAGAGGTTGTAGGTCGAATTGCAGCCTTCTACGATAACGAACACGCATATTCATACGAGCAGCCGACGGGTGGTTGCGGTTTCTTTGAGGCCATCAACGACCAGGAGTTGGCAAACCAGCTCTTCGACACAGCACGCCTGTGGCTCGTGAGCCGCGGTATGGAGGCTATGGATGGTCCCGTAAACTTCGGCCCGCGTGATTCGTGGTGGGGTCTGTTGGTTGAGGGCTACGAGTTCCAGCCCCTCTACGCCAACCCTTACAACCCGCCATATTACAAGGAGTTGTTCGAGAACTACGGCTTTAAGAACTACTTTAATCAGAACACATACCTCTGGCGCGTATATGACGACGATATCAACCAGTCGATTCACGACCGCGCAAAGCGTCTGCACAACACCCCAGGATATAGCTTTGCCAACATCAAGGGTCGTGATTTGGAGGAGGTTGCCGAGGATTTCCGCATCATCTACAACAAGGCGTGGTCGCTCTTTACAGGCGTGAAGCCTATGCCCAAGGAGGAGGCGCAGAAGATTGTGAATACGCTGCGTCCCATCGTGGACCCCAACATCATCTTCTTCACATACTTCAACAACGAGCCTGTCGGATTCTTCATTATGGTGCCCGATATCAACCGCATCATCGGCAAGTTCAACGGTAAGCTCAACCTATGGAACAAGTTGCGTCTGATGTGGGATTTGAAGGTAAAGAAGTCGTGCGACCGTATCTTCGGTATGATTTTCGCCGTGACGCCCGAGTTCCAGGGCAAGGGTGTGGAGTCGGGTATGATTCAGTACATCTACGAGAACTACATCCGCACCGACCGCAACAGCTACAAGACCGTAGAGTTTGCGTGGATTGGTGACTTCAACCCCGTTATGAACCGTATGATTCAGTCGTATGTATGTGCTACACGTCATAAGATGCACACCACATACCGTTATCTGTTCGACCGCGAGAAGCCCTTCACACGCTGCCCGCGTCTGGGATTGAAACGTAATGAGAAGTAAGAAACCGAAAAAACTATAACAAAATGAAAACCACAGCTTTTACAAAGTATCACATCGCCGCAGGTGCCAAGATGGCCGAGTTTGCGGGATATAATATGCCTATCGAATTTTCGGGCATCAACGACGAGCATATGACCGTACGCGAGAAGTGCGGTGTGTTTGACGTGAGCCATATGGGCGAGATTTGGATTAAGGGCGAGAAGGCTCTTGACCTGTTGCAGCACATCGCATCAAACGATGTATCGAAGCTCTATGACGGCAAGGTGCAGTACGCTACAATGCCTAACGGCAAGGGTGGCATCGTAGATGACATCCTTATCTACAAGTTTAGCGACACGAAGTATATGCTCTGCGTAAACGCCGCCAACACCGACAAGGATTGGGCACACATCTGCGCCGAGGGCGAGAAGTTCGGTATGAAGCCTGGCGTGGAGCTGGAGAATGCATCGGACAACATCGCTCAGCTGGCTATTCAGGGACCGTTGGCTATGAAGCTCGTGCAGAAGATGTGCGAGGAGAGCGTGGAGGATATGACCTACTACACATTCAAGATGTGTAAGTTGGCAGGCTGCGACGTGATTCTCTCGGCTACGGGTTACACCGGCTCGGGCGGTTGTGAGATTTATATGTACAACGCTGATGCTGACACTATCTGGGAGGCTATGTGGAAGGCTGGCGAGGAGTTCGGCCTGAAGAATATCGGCCTCGGCGCACGCGACACATTGCGTCTGGAGAAGGGTTTTGCACTCTATGGCAACGATATTGACGATACGACCTCTCCGCTGGAGGCTGGCCTTGGCTGGGTAACGAAGTTCGTTGAGGGTAAGGATTTCATCGACCGCGACTTCCTGGCAAAGCAGAAGGCTGAGGGCGTACAGCGCAAGCTAGTAGGCCTTAAGATGATTGACCGCGGTATTCCCCGCCACGGCTACAAGTTGGCAAACCTCGAGGGCGAAGAGATTGGTTGCGTAACATCGGGTACGATGTCGCCTATGTTGAAGGTAGGTATCGCGTTGGGCTACGTGAAGACGGAGTATGCCGCCGTTGGCACTACCATCGCCGTAGTTATCCGCGACCGCTTGCTCAAGGCCGAGGTTGTGAAGTATCCGTTTGTATAACGAGATAAACTCGGACAAAAGACAAGTAGCTTAACCTAATGGTTAAGCTACTTGTCTTTTTACTACTCTCATATAATATTAGGGATAAATAAACGCTATCAGAAAAGAGATTGTTCAACGGTTTCTATATATTCCCAAGTTACGCAATGCAATGCCCCGCCTTTATTTATAAGTGGTTTTGAATAAATTGGCACTATTTTTAAATTAGGAAACAAATTCCCAAATGTTTCAATTGCTGCTATATCATTTTCACAATCAATATTCTCAGACAAACAAGGAAGTAATATAGCATTTGGAAGTCGCAAATAATTGAGATAGCACCAAGAATCTTTATCTTTTTTACAATCATATTTAAGTTCTACAACCTCAAAATGCGGATCTAATATCTTTAAAAGTCTGTTACGAAATGCTTTATTCCAGCAATTATTTAGTAAAACCTTATCGTCCCCTAAATATGTTACCATCCCATCAGCATGCCCACACCTATCTCTCATATCCCAAGGTATGATAATAATTTCAGCGCATAAAGACTCTTGCAAATGACGACACAAATCAAGTAAAGGCCAAGCTGGATTCTCCATAAAGATTTTATCTGTCATTATAACTTTGCTACCACATCGGACATAGTTTCCTCCATCAAATACGATATTCATATTTGTGGGCGTAAATAGATTTAAGCCTCTACATGCATCATCTTGATTTGTTATATATGAATGATATTTCTCATTCTCCGAAAGGTAATCTGGCCTATAATGATATTTAGAATATACACCATCATCAAATATCATAACAGGCATATAGTCACGGCACCAATAGTCATTGGTATATTTTAATTCTCTATGCTCAATCTGCAAACTATTTAATGCATTATGAATAGCCTCTGCCACGCAGGCTGTATTTTTTGTAGTTCGCAGATGTTCGGAAGTATATATAATCGTATTCTGCATATAATGGTCGTTTTAAACTTTATCCTCTCTTGTAAAGCTCCATTTTCTATCGCATTTTACTTTGGGTATTATTGGTTTATATTCGTATTCATCTGCCGATTTATAAACGCCCTGTCTAGCCTTAGCACTTATACCCAGCTCTTGTATTCTTTGTAAATCAATCCATTCTATGCTATTAGTATTTCCCAACGTAAAACCATTTAATAAAATATAAAGATAAGTTGATTGAGTATTATACTGATAATCATCAAATATTTTAAATTTGCTTTTTTTGCTATCCGTTTTATTTACAACCCATTTTAGATATTTACCTTCTTTATTTATTACCTCATATGCCCTAATAAGAGCCGATGCTCTATACTGTCCAACCTCACTTTCAAAAGTTATATCAAAACCAGAATCGTGAGCGTGCAATGTCATAAGAGGGAAGTATGCAACTTTATTCAGGCCCTTCCCATTACGATGATAGACTATTGGATCATGTATCCCGTCCAAATTTTCGCTATGAAAATAGAATTCGACAGTACGGATATAAATTTTATATTCGTCGCGCACATTAATATATCCTCCATATAAAAATGAAGATGCAAGATTTTTAAATATCTTCTGTAATTCATCTTCATCGGCAACTCCTTTAAACTGTGACAAATTAGTATATAAGCTCATAATACAATGGGGGTTAAATAATGTAAAATATGTTATTTAAGCTTTCGATTTGCCTACTACTTCTCTACCTTACCGCCAGCCTTTACCCAGCCGTCGTAGCCAACTCTCAACTCTACAACCTTGTAGCCATTACCTGCCAGAACGCCTGCCACCTGCTTGCTGCGGCCACCACCCTTGCAATATACGGCGATAGTCTTATCCTTGGGCAGCGACTGGTAATCCTTGAAGAAGGTCGCGCTACGCACATCTAAATTATGGTCAACACCCGTGATATGCCCTGCATCAAACTCCTCGGGCGTGCGGACATCCACCAACACCACATCTCCGCGCTCGATATAACGCGCAAACTCCTTAACATCAAGCGAACGAAACTTTACGCCACGCGATTTAGCCGAAGCACCCGCCACAACGCAGAGTGCAAGAATTAGAATGAGAATCTTTGATTTCATAGTTCGATAAAGTTTTACGCAAGATAGTGTTTTTTGCGCAATTATCCAATTGTGACCGCAGCGCGGACGGTAATATTTATTCGATGGGGTTGGCTACTGCGCAAATAAATTTGCTCCGCTTAACGCCCATTCCTCCTGCTCGCCACAGGGGCACGGTCAAGATTCGAACGGCGAAGCCGTAGCGAGGATCCGCTGAAAGATTACACGGGATTGGCCACGCTATGCTCTGCTGCCGCATCGCAACGCGTGCCCTTTCCCTCCTGCTCGCCGCAGGGGCACCGTCAAAGGTAAAAAGTCATTGCTGGCAATGCTTTCTTTTTTTATATGCCACCTACCAAACAAGTTTGTGGTGGCATATAAAAAAGAAAGTCGCACAATTTACATTGTACGACTTTTCTACCTTTGGGTGGAAGATGGGATTCGAACCCACGACCTTCGGAACCACAATCCGTCACTCTAACCAACTGAGCTACATCCACCATATACGACTTGATCTCTCAAATCGGTGTGCAAATATAGAGGGTTTCGTGGAAAATTCCAAATAAAAAACAAAAAAAATGCTTATCTACGAATAAAACCTCCCTTTCGAGAGGTTTTACTTCAATATTGAATAGCGAAATTATTTATTAGTTCTATTTTTTCTACCCAAATTAAGTTTTGGTATAGATAATTTAAGACTCTTCTTTTTATCAGGAGAGAGGATAACCTCAACATCGGCCACCTCACCCGCCTTTAGGTCAAAGACAAAACCTACGCGAGAGACTCCATTATCAGGCTCCTCGCACTCCATATATTTATGTTCGGGCCAAATTTGCGCAGTAGCAGAGAAACGACCATTGAGTTTAAGATACATCGTCTTCCCATCCTGCGTAAGCATAATAACTTGGGGGCTTACAATCTCGGCCTTTGCTCTTGTAGCAATCTTCCACTCCACCTTTGCGGGGGCATCACCTACCTCAATATGGTCTTTTATAGTAAGATGGTCATTCTTATCAAGTTCTGCTGTGCGAACTACCTCACGGGCATAAGGGGCAAAAACAGGTGTCAACTTGACAACTGCACCCTTGCTACGCGAAGTGTTATAGGTATCTATAATCTCAGCCTTACCATTAACGATATGGCGCTGACCATTAAATACAAGAGTATTATGCGACTCTGCACCAATACGGAACACATCCCAGCGCTGACTTGTTTGACTCATATCCCATAAACTAACACCAGCCTGCTCCAAGCGATTATAGTCGTGCGAGCCCAAATCTACCGCCCAACGAACACCGTCGTACTCATAAATAAATGAGCCGGCATCCATATGGCCGTGATTACTCTCTGCCTTGCCACCCTTGATTGCAAAATAAGTATCATTAGTGTGCGTCCAACCACTTCGATAGATAAAGAGTGGTACCTCTCCTTGCGCACTCCACGTATTACGAGTAGGGCGTTTGGTACCTGAGAGGTTAATACCCGAACCGAATATCATATAAATAGGTAACAATCGGTCGGCGTAGAATTTACCGTCGGCAATAAATTTTTCATCAATTGTTACAATCGAGGCGTCATTACGTTCTCTGGCAAACCAATATTTAGATGCTATGGCACTACAATTCATTCCCGAATCAAAATAGTTAAACGCCAGCCCTGAGGGAGCTGTCATATAGGTCATAAAATCGGCTGTCTGCATAAAACTCTGCTGCAATTTAATGCCAGCATCTGTTCCGAGTGCCGACTGCAAGGCCGCCACCAACATCACCTCGAAACCTGTACCATACTCCCAATATCCATACCCTTCGGGGTATGCGCCATTAGGGTCATAGCATTTTTGTGCTATCTTATTAGACTCCAAACATTTGGCTATTAATGTTTTGCAATACTCAGGAGAGCGTTCCATAGTGGCCAATGCCCCATAAATCATACCAGCATTGCATACCTGATTCCAATTATTATTACTTTTGAAAAACCACGCATCGGAAGCATTCTCGGATGGGAGTAATCCTTTTTCGTAGATTGCCGTACCAATTATACTGCGCGAGTGCACAGGGAGCTTACGATATAGCCAATCGTAACCGATAGCCAGAGCCATAGTCATCTCACCAACATCAAGAAAATGCGAAGGATTCCAATCCTCAAACTCGCTGATAGCCAGCATCTCCTTCTCGGCACGAGCTACGTAACGCATATCCTCGGTAGTAAGATACGCATATGAGAGATAAAAGATTCGTTGTAACGCTATGCGCGATACGCTCAGTAAGCGACGCCCCGTCATTACTCGCTCAACGGGAGCCTGCTCCAACATTTTGTCTGCCTCGGAGATTATTAAATTGTGTATCTTCTTGGCATTCGGGGATTGGTTGGAAAACTCTTTCATTGCCGTAATATCCCCCTTTTTCAACAACAGACGAGGGTGAGGTGCGAGATTGTCGTAGTCAAGAGTCTGCCCCAAAAGGGTCGTTATACTAACAAAAAGAGTATAAAATAGAGCTAAAAGCAGTTTTTTCATAATAAAAATTCAAATTAGTGGTTAAAAATAGAAATAATTTTGCAAACTTCGCACTTCGAATGGCACAATCATTCATAAAAGGCAGATTTTTGTGAGATGGTGTGACAAAATGTCACTCCGCGCGCGTATTAATGACAGATATTTATGCCAAAACGTGTTTGGCACATCTGTTGCTCATATAATAATCGTCTGCCCGAAGTGGCGACAGCAAACAGAAAACAATTAACAAAACTAAAACATAAAGAACTATGACAATCAAACCGCTTTCAGATCGCGTATTGGTATTGCCCAACGCGGCAGAGGAGAAGACCGCAGGTGGTCTGTTTATTCCCGACACAGCTAAAGAGAAGCCCCTTATGGGTAAGGTAGTGGCAGTAGGCCCCGGCACCGCAGATATTAAGATGGAGGTTAAAGAGGGCGACACCGTTCTCTACGGCAAGTATGCTGGCACCGAGATTAACGTTGACGGTACTGACTACCTGATTATGAAGCAGAGCGATATTTTGGCAATTTGCTAATCTGAGGCTCTAATATATTTTTTAACGCTTTTAATTTTACGAAAAAAAATGGCAAAGGATATCAAATATAATGTAGAGGCACGCGACCTTCTGAAGGAGGGTGTTGACGCGTTGGCTAACGCAGTAAAGGTAACTCTCGGTCCTAAGGGTCGTAACGTTATTATCGACAAGAAGTTCGGTGCTCCCCAGATTACAAAGGACGGTGTAACCGTAGCTAAGGAGATTGAGCTGGAGGACTCATTCGCAAATATGGGTGCGCAGATGGTTAAGGAGGTAGCATCAAAGACTAACGACGATGCTGGTGACGGTACTACAACCGCTACCGTTTTGGCTCAGGCTCTTATCGGCGTAGGTTTGAAGAACGTTACTGCAGGTGCTAATCCTATGGATTTGAAGCGCGGTATGGACAAGGCCGTAGGTATCGTAATCGAGGAGTTGCGCAAGCTCTCACAGGAGGTAGGTAACGACATCTCAAAGATTGAGCAGGTTGCTACAATCTCTGCCAACAACGACAACGCTATCGGTAAGCTCATCGCTGAGGCTATGGCTAAGGTTAACAACGAGGGTGTTATCACCGTTGAGGAGGCTAAGGGTACTGAGACTCACGTTGACGTGGTTGAGGGTATGCAGTTCGACCGCGGTTACATCTCTCCCTACTTTATGACCGATACGGAGAAGATGGCTGCCGAGTTGGAGAAGCCTATGATTCTTATCACCGACAAGAAGATCTCTACAATGAAGGAGATTATGGGTGTTTTGGAGCCCGTAGCTCAGAACAACCGTTCACTTCTTATCATCGCAGAGGATGTTGACGGCGAGGCTTTGTCAGCATTGGTTGTAAACAAGTTGCGCGGTACATTGAAGGTGGCTGCGTGCAAGGCTCCCGGCTTCGGTGACCGTCGTAAGGATATGTTGGAGGATATCGCAATCCTCACAGGCGGTACCGTAATCTCTGCCGACAAGGGTATGAAGTTGGAGGATGCTACCATTGAGTTGCTCGGCTCGGCTGAGAAGGTAACGATGAACAAGGAGACTACAACTATCGTTGACGGCTTCGGCGAGAAGGAGGCTATCGCAGCTCGTATCGCACAGATTCGTGCATCGTTGGAGTCAGCTAAGTCTGACTACGACCGCGAGAAGTTGCAGGAGCGTTTGGCTAAGCTCTCAGGTGGTGTTGCAGTATTGTTCGTAGGTGCTGCTACCGAGGTAGAGATGAAGGAGAAGAAGGACCGTGTAGATGACGCCTTGGCTGCAACACGTGCTGCCGTTGAGGAGGGTATCGTACCGGGCGGTGGTGTGGCATACATCCGCGCCGTAGCTGCTTTGGAGGGCCTCAAGGGCGAGAACGAGGACCAGACAACAGGTATCCAGATTGTTAAGCGTGCTATCGAGGAGCCTTTGCGTCAGATTGTAGCTAACGCTGGTGGCGAGGGTTCAGTAGTAGTTAACAAGGTTAAGGAGAGCGAGGGTAATATGGGTTACAACGCTCGTGACGACCGCTACGAGGATATGCTCGCAGCTGGTATCATCGACCCCACAAAGGTGTCACGCGTAGCTTTGGAGAACGCTGCTTCAATCGCATCGATGTTCCTCACTACAGAGTGCGTTTTGACCGACAAGAAGGTTGATGCTCCCGCAATGCCTGCTATGCCCCACCAGGGTGGCGGTATGGGCGGTATGATGTAATCGATAGAAGATTATCATAGCATACGTGAAGTGCGTGGCCATAGGTCACGCACTTTTTTTTGCTAAAAGTTGGTCAATAGTTCTATTTTGACTAAATTTGTTTTGATTAACCAAATTACACTCCTATGAAATCGCTTTTCAGACTCCTTCTCGCAGCCATTGCTGCACTTGCAATCATAACCCCATACAATGCTGAGGCCAAGACAAAGAAGTTGAAGGCTCTAATCGTATCGGGCCAGAACAACCATAATTGGCAGGTAAGCCACCGCGTGTTGCGTCTTATTCTGGACCAGTCGGGCTTGTTCGAGTGTGATATTATGCTCACCGAGCCTGCGGGAGGAGATATGAGTGGTTTCACTCCCGACTTTGAGAAGTATGACGTCGTGGTGCTGGACTATAACGGCGACCGCTGGCCGAAGCAGACCGATGAGGCTTTCGTAAAATATGTCAAGCGCGGAGGAGGTGTGGTTGTCTATCACGCTGCCGACAACGCCTTTGCCGAGTGGGAGGAGTTTAATAGGATAATCGCTCTTGGTGGCTGGGAGGGACGTAATGAGAAGTCGGGCCCCTACTACTACCTTATAAACGGTATCGGAGTTCTGGATAACGGCCCTGGCCCTGGCGGCTCGCACGGTCAGCAGAGGGAGTATCCTATGCACTGCCGCAACGAGAAGCACCCCATAACCAAGGGCCTGCCCAATAATTGGATTCACGCACGTGACGAGATGTACGACCGTATGCGCGGCCCCGCGAACATAAAGGATTTGCTCTACTCGGGCTATGCCGACGCAAAAACGGGCGGCTCAGGCCGTGAGGAGCCGTTGGTTTTCACCGTTGACTACGGCAAGGCGCGTATATTCCACATTATGCTCGGCCACTGCGGCCCGACGCTGGACGATAACCCCGCTATGCAGTGTACAGGTTTTCAGGTATTGCTGTTGCGCGGCACGGAGTGGGCAGCAACAGGCAAGGTTAAGCAGGCTGTTCCAGCGGATTTCCCCACCGACAAGCGTGCTTCGTTCCGCTTTGCATACAAGGCACCTGTAGGAGCAACGAAATAACTAATCACCAAAAAGTTGAGCCTTAACTCCGATGGAGAAATGAACTACATCGGAGAGTTTTAATGTACGATTGTTGATTCTGGATATCAACATCAAATCGTTCATACTCAGTTCATAATACAACGACAAAGCTTTCAACATAGACTCCTCATTCATAAAGAGTGTAAGGCGTTGTCCTATATACAGATGAAACCGCAAACGTGATGAGAATTTATAATAACTCTTTGCGCCAGGATAGCGCTCAGGCTCCTTCAGCCAAAAACGTTCGCCCGTAATAATATTCCCATATACCCCGCACGCAAAAGGTTCAAGTGCAAGTTGCGGAGTAATATTCACACTCCACGGTATATAGTTCTGGCGCAGAGTGAAGGTCATATGAAATCTATCAGAGTATGCCTTAGGAAGAAAACCCACCATAATATCTGTTTCCCAACGGTTTTTACGACCATAATCCCATCCTATGCCTGCCGATAGCAGCCCCATACCTCCTGCATATTGTAGTTTTATATGCGTAGGAATCATACGCTCCCATCCTTGATAATTGGTATGATTGCGCGAATTGGATGAGAGTCTATTATCTCCACTACCTGAATTTGCGCTCACAAGTATCGGAAAACATACCGCCAAGAGAGATAAAAAGAGTCTATAAATCAACTTTCTTATACTCATATCCAACATCATTTATTGTAAAAACGAGATAGGCATCACTACCCACATTAGGACATTCATAATAATATACACCATCTCCGAATATATCCTCGCGACGATAACGATGGCCGTGGCCGTGCACACAGAACTGCAAATTCGGAAACTTTCTCAAATATTCCTGAAACATCGGAGCTACGTCGTTATTAAATTGGTCACTGTAGGGATAAGAGTGCATAGCTACAACCGTCTTCTCACTCTGCGCAGGAAGGTTGCTATACTCAGCCCTGATAAAGCCAAAGTTGGGAACTGCATCCGTGGCATCAAACTCCAAAGAATTGGTATTCAAGCAGACAAAATGTACATTCCCTGCCGTGAAGCTTACATTAAGCTCGCCAAAAACCTCTCGAAAAATTTTATATCCCGTACCCAAGCAATCGTGATTACCAAGCAAACATACATATGGTACATTTAATGAATTTAGGATATCGCGCTGTATTTCAAATTCACTACGAAGTCCCCAATCTGTCAAATCACCCGTATGTAAAACAAAATCGATATCGTCACGCTCATTAATAGACTCTACAGCATCCTCCAATTCGTCATACCAACGTTGTGAGTCACTCACAACAGCAAACTTCACTTCCCGTTTACCCATACACTGCTCTTCGATAAGAGCTATATTTTTGGCATTAACATTTGTTTGACCTGCAATATGCGTATCATACGGATGATACTCTACACACGATGACAAAAGAACGGCGCAAAACGAAAATACATATATAAAATTCCTCATATCACAATAATGTCTTTATTCGCTGCTTAAACTCGTGTTTGAGCGTATCTATCAAGCGCAGGCTAACGCCTCGCAGTTGCGTTGTTTCGCAATCCATATTCATCGCAGCAGCATAGCGCTCCAGAATATATAGGAAGGCCGCAGGATTGCAATTAAAGCGGCGCAGATTGGTCAGGCGTTGATGATGGGATAGTTTGTCGTGAAACTCCATACGATTGATATCAATCATCTGAAAGTCATACACCCCGTGGCCACAATCGCGATATAGGATATTTAATATATTCAGGTCGTTGTGCAGCACCCCTTTATCGTGCACATCGAGAATAAAATCTGCCAATGCATCAAGTAGCGGCTCCAGCGCTTTGTCGGGATAGGTGTCGAGCAGCTCCTGCATCGGACAATACTCCGAGTAGGCATAGACGTAAAAACTATGCGTCAGAACTCCTCGCTGTCTAACATCTATGGCGGCAATAGGCTCGGGCGTACCAATCCCTAACATCTGCAACCGCAAGGCGTGGTAATACGCTCTAACGGCTTTGCTCTGACGCAGGGTGCCATAAATGACTCTATTCAGTGGCGAGAACTTCCGAAAACTCTTTATTACTATCTTGTGGTTATTTACCGTTAGGCAGCGCACCTCGTTTCGCCCGCTTTTCAGGGGCGTAGCCGATAGCGAATCGAATGTGGAGGGTAATGAGGTCAGGAACTCTTGTAGGTCGAGATATTTAGGATTGATTATTGAGCGCATTCTACCCTTACTTTGTGTCGCCTACCTCGACATCCTCCGATGGCGTATTCACCGCATCCTTAAACTCGCGTATTCCACGCCCCATACCGCGCATCAACTCTGGCAGCTTCTTTCCGCCAAAGAGTAGCAGCAATGCAAAAACTATCAACATAATCTCACTTGTTCCAATGCCTCCAACTAACAAAAAATCCATAGTAGCAAATATTAAATTGTTGTTTAACCGTAAGCAAATTTACAAAATATGCATATAAGATTTTTTGCGTTCTGTACATTTAGAACACCCCACCCCACCTCAAGGATAGCATACGTGGCTTTTTGCATTATTCTGTGTACAAACAGAACACTTCGACAGTTTTTGCCGTTTGGAGTATATGTAAACAAAAAAAGTCTGTTCGGCACACTGGCCAAACAGACTTTTATTTCGAGAATAGGAATCCTACAACGCCAAATAACGCATTGCAGCCTCCACGAAGTAGTAATCGCCATACGACAACGGCACATCAACCTCGGTATTGGCTGGCAGGTGGCCCACACCGTGCTTCAGGATAAAGTAGCCATTCTCACCCAGCGGAGCAAGATAGGCATCCGAAGCAAGTGAGCGGAGCTGACGCTCGGCCATCGTTAAGTACTCCTTATTCTGCGTAAATCCGTACAACTCAATAAATGCCGAAGCCATAATGGCACCAGCCGATGAGTCCTTCATCTGCACGTCGGCATCGAAGTCCCAATTCGGAATCGCATCCTCGGGCAGATGCGGCAATATATACTCGGCAATCTTTACGGCCTGCTCCAAATAACGCTGCTCGCCCGTCATACGATACATCATCGTATAACCATACAAGCCCCACGCCTGACCGCGTGCCCACGCCGAGTCGTCAGAGAAGCCCTGCGCGGTACGCTTCTTTACAATCTCGCCCGTAAGCTCATTATACACCACTACGTGATAGGTGCTATTATCCTCGCGGAAGTGGTTCTTGGTGGTTGTGTCGGCGTGTGTGCGTGCGATATCGTGATAACCGCACCACTCCAGCATCTCCAGATTCATCATATTGTCGATGATAACCATATAGTCCAGCTCGGGATTCTCCTTACGGCCCGTATTCCACGAACGGATACAGCCAACGGTAGGATTAAAGCGCGTAATCAACGACTTCGAGGCCTGCTCGATAATAGATTTATAATACGGGTCGCCCGTCAGACGGTAGGCATTACCATAAGAGCAGAAGACCATAAAGCCCAAGTCGTGCGTACCTGTATAATCTTTCAACTCCTCCAAGCGGCGGGTAAACAGGTCGGCATACTCCTTAAGTTGCTCATCGCCAGAGTGCTCATACAGAAGCCACATCACACCGGGGAAGAAACCGCTGGTCCAATCCTGCGGCTTAGCCGTAACAATCTCCCCATTCTTAAACGACTTAGGGAGCTTGCCCTCAATGGGAATCATATACTCGGCCTTCGCCTTTTGCTGTGCCGCAGCCACCTTTAGGGCATCGCGAAGAGATGATTTAAGTTGCTGACGCTCGCTGCATCCACATAAGATAGAAGAGATGGCCAACAAGGCCACAAGAAGAAGTTTTCTCATATGTTCAAGGGGTTAGTGTTTCTAAAAAAGCGTGGTCTTAGGCTGCACGCCAAGCAAGATACGTGCCTGCGACAAGGCAGCAGCAGTTATTTCGCTACCCGAGAGCATTTTGGCAATCTCGGTGATACGGTCATCCTCGCCAAGACGAGATATATTTGTGCGGCTATCCTGCTTATATACAACAAAATGCGACTCGCCCTTCGAGGCTACCTGCGGTAAGTGCGTAATGGCTACCACCTGCATATTCTCGCTTAGGCGACTGATAATATCGCCCATCGCATCGGCAATGCGACCAGACACACCCGTATCAATCTCGTCAAATATGATTGTGGGCAGCTTCGATTTCTCGGCCAACAGAGCCTTCAGGGCCAACATCACACGCGATATCTCACCGCCCGAGGCAATCTTCTCAACGGGTTGCGGCGCCATACGGCCATTGGCGGTAAACATAAAACGGATATGGTCCTTACCCGAAGGCATCAACTCACCCGCATCTACCACCTCGACAATAAATTGCGCCTCAGGCATACCAAGCGACGTGAGCGTAGAGGCGATGCTCTTCGACATACCCTTCGAGGCCTTCTCACGCAACGTATGAATCTTATCGGCCCACTTCTCAGCCTTCGCACGCAACGCGGCAATTTTCTCTCGCTGACGCTCTATATTCTCATCGCTATGCGTGATAGCACTAAGCTGCTCGGCCAAACGCTCACCAACGGCAATAAGCTCTTCGAGAGTCTGCACGCGGTGCTTCTGGCACATCGAATATATCAAGTTAACTCGCTCGGTCAGCTTCTGCAAACGCTCGGGGTTGGCCTCAATACGCTCGCTATCATCAGCCACCGTCTGCCCCAAATCCTTGAGTTCCTGCACCACGGAGTGCAGACGCGATGCAATCTCCTCACCCTGCGGATAGTTGCTCTTGACACGCTGAATGGTATTCTCTGCCGCAGACAGCTGCTCCAGCACTCCTATCTGCTCGGCATCCAAAATATTTCTCACCGTAGCCAACGCCTCACCAATCTGGTCGGCATTCTCCAAGACAGCAAGCTCCTCCTCTGCCTCGGCCAGCTCACCAGCCTTCAACGCTGCAGCCTCGAACTCCTCAACCTGATAACGCAGCCACTCCTCATCCTTGCGAAGCGACTCAGCCTGAGAGGTCATCTGCTCCAGTTCGCGCTCGGCGTAGCGCAACTCCGAATATATCTTTTTATACTCCGCAACCGACTCACCCGCTCCAGCCAATGTATCCAATGCCGACTGACGAAACGCCTCGTCCGAGAGAATCATATTGCGATGCTGCGAGTGGATGTCAATCAACCTTACGCCCAGCTCACGCAACACGCTGAGCTGCACGGGCATATCATTCACAAACGAACGGCTCTTGCCCGAGGGTGAAATCATACGACGGATAACGGTCTGCGGCTCATAGTCAAGGTCATTATCCTCGAAAAAGGCCTCAAGGCCGTAACCCTCGATGTCGAACGTACCCTCAATGATACAGTTACGCTCCTGGTCGCGGATAGTGCCGCTCTCGTTCTTATTGCCGAGTAGCAGCCCCAACGCACCCAAAAGGATAGACTTACCCGCACCCGTCTCACCCGTGATGATGTTCAGGTGGGCATCAAGCTCAAGATCGAGTTTATCAATCAAGGCGTAATTTTCTACTGTAAGTCTGCGTAACATAATCTACTCTATAAAATACTCTCTATCTTATCTACAATACGCTCGGCAACATCGCGCTTCAACATCAGGGGCAGCTCCTCAGCGCCCTTCATATCAATAAGCGTCACGACATTTGTGTCGCCACGGAATCCTGCGCCCTCTGTACGGAGCGAATTCAAGACGATGAAATCGAAGTTCTTGCGCTCCAGCTTCGACTGCGCATTCTCACGCTCGTTCTGAGTCTCCATAGCAAAACCGACAAGCACTCTGCGACCCTTCTTCTCGCCCAGCGAGGCGGCAATATCCTTCGTGCGCTTCAGCGCAATCGACATATCGCCATCGCCCTTCTTGAGTTTCTCATCGGCCACCGTCTGCGGAGTGTAATCGGCCACCGCCGCACACATCACAGCGCCATCCGTCTGCTCAAAAACGGCATTACAAGCCTCATACATCTGCTCGGCCGACAGGACATCTACCCTCTCTACGCCCTGCGGGCACTCAAGCGATGTACGACCGCTGACAAGCGTAACCTTCGCACCACGTGCTGCCATAGCCTCCGCCACAGCGTAGCCCATCTTACCCGACGAGTGGTTAGAGATAAAACGCACGGGGTCAATCGGCTCGATAGTAGCACCTGCCGTAACGAGGAAATGCTTACCCTCTAAGCTCTTTTTTTTTTCGTCAAAGAGTGCCTCCACCGCTGCCACAATATCCTGCGGCTCGGCCATACGACCCTTGCCGATGAGTCCGCTTGCCAAGAATCCCGAACCTGGCTCGATGATATGTACGCCATCCTCGCGCAGCTGTGCCATATTGCGCTGCGTAGCCACGTGGGCATACATATCCAAATCCATAGCGGGAGCCACAGCAACAGGGCAGCGTGCCGACAAGTAAGTCGTAAGCAGAAGGTTATCAGCTACACCCGTAGCCATCTTGGCCATAGTATTGGCCGTAGCGGGGGCTATGAGGTAGAGGTCGGCCCACTCGCCCAACTTAACGTGCGAATTCCACTCGCCATTCTCAGGGTTGAAGAACTCCACAAGGATGGGATTCTTCGACACGGTGGCCATCGTAAGCGGGGTGATAAACTGCTTTGCAAGCGAAGTCATCACCACCTTCACCTCGGCACCTGCGCTTACTAATAAACGGCAAAGCACAGCCGACTTATAAGCGGCTATGCTACCCGTAATACCTAAAATAATATGTTTTCCCTTCAACATACAAAGGAAATTTTCAAGACTCCCCACCTCGCCCAAACCGAGCGACAAGGGAGGCCTTGTTAGACAAACTTTTTACTTATCGCCCTTGCGGTAGTAGATCTCGTCATCGAGGAACTCCTCGGTAGCGATGATAACAGGCTTGGGAAGACGCTCATAGTAGCGCGAAATCTCAATCTGCTCACGATTCTCGAAGGTCTCCTCCATAGTGTCGGTAGGTGACGAGAAGTCGGCCAACTTACGGTTCAACTCAGTCTTAAGCTCAGTTGAAATCTGGTTAGCACGACGAGCGATGATGTTGATACTCTCGTAGATATTACCCGTATCCTTATCCAGGTCAACAAGCTTACGAGTAACGGTGTTGTTGGGAATGTTCTTCTTGATCTCCATCTTATTTTATGTGTAATTTCGTTGTTATTCTTCCTTCTTATTCTTCTCGATGAAACGCTTTGACACATCAGCCACGTGGTCCATCTCCTTCTTATACTTCGACTCGGGGAACTCCATCACGAATGTATAGTAGGCATCCAGCGCCGCCATATAGCGGTCCAGCTGCTGCGTCACGATTGAATTCTCCGCAAACAGGAACGATGATTTCACGATATAATACATCATATCCTCGCGGCGGTGTGAGTCGGGATACTTCTGTATTGCATTACGGAATGCGATGATGGCCGAGTTGTAGCGCTCAATCTTGTAGTATGTATATGCGTTAAGATACGACTTCTCGTGCATACGCCACGTTAGGTCCTTAGTCATATCCTCGAACAGAGGTCGCTGGCTGCTCTCGGGATAGTGTGACATAAACTCCGAGATAGCGACAATGGCACGCGCCGTATTGGTCTGGTCGCGCTCAGGAACGGGACACATATTATACAAGCTGACAGCATACAAAGCCTCGGCATCCTCGATAAATGCACTACGGCCAAAGCTACGGCGGAAGTCATCGAACTGCTCCGAAGCGGTCATATAGTCACCATCCTTGAAATGCGCACGCGCCTTATAGAATGCGATTGTATCCTCCTTAAGTGTTCCCTTGAAATAGGGCTGGCAATGCTCAAGCAGAGCGATTGCCTTCTGCCACTTCTCTGCATTATAGAACAGAACACCGCGATCCAATATCAACTCGGCATCGCCCGACTTGATAATTCGCTGAATGCTCGTACAACTACAAAAAGCCACAATTACCGCGGCAAAAACCGCCACGTAAGATAATCTTTGTTTCATACTGAATCCTTTACAACTGCATTGCAGGGTAATAATCGTGCAAAATTACACATTTTTTTTCATCTAACGACACTAAATCCGAATTATTATGTTTTTTCGAGGATAAAAACTCTTTTTATCCAACTTTTCACCACCGTTGCTACCCCACCTCGCAAAAAAACGAGAACCCACCCAGCTGAATACGGGCAGGTTCCCAAGTTATAGGAATATACCTTAGAAATTGTATAACAAGAGCTATTTTGAGGACGAGCGTAACGCCAAAATCACCTTTCTATTAACTTATTTTACGTCGTTCCAATCGTCAGTACGGAACGGAACAGCTGGTACACCAAACAGATTCTTCAGATTACCCGGAGCGAAGTTGCGGAACGAGTAGCGCACAGCAACGGGCTGCGCAACTTTATCACTCCATACGGTCACCTCCTGCTGTGCCGAGATGGTAGCCTCGGCCTTATGGAATACCTTATCCTCGCCGGCAATCTCGAAGCCCGTAACAGGCTCACCGTACCAGGGGCTTAAGCCCATATCGCAGTTGCTCATCTTAATCTTGGCCTTGCCATCCTTAATCTCATAGGCAGCCATCTGCGGAGCCTTAGGCTCGAAGCCCTGCTGGCCATAGGTCTGCGCCAAAGCCAGAGCGGCCAAACGCTGTCCCACCTCAAACTTCTTGGCAGGGTGGATGCAACGCTCCTCACCGATATCGGTAGTTGCTGCCATACCACAGTTAGGAATCTTAGAGAGCGCACGCACCTGATTCTCAACGAAGAGCGGGTATGCAATCTCGTTTGAACCCTTGTAGATGTAGGGAGCAATCATAACGTAGTAGAACGGCATTGCATTCTGCGTATCGCCCCAATCCTCGCGCCACTGCTGGACCATACGTGCCATCATTGTGTCGTAATGGTCGTTATCGTCCAGATTCGAGCAGCCCTGATACCAAAGGAAACCCTTGGCCGTATAGTTCCTGATGGGCGCAATCATTGCGCAATACAACTCCGTAGGCTTGATGCTATGTACGGTGTGCTTATGCTCAATCTGCTCCTTCGTAAGGACATCCTCCAGAGCCGACATCGGCATCCACGACTCCACGCGGGTACCGCCCCAGTTTGTGGTGATAATACCTATGGGGATATTGATTGCACTTGCAAGGTTGTATGCAAAGAAATATGCCGTAGCCGACATATTGGCAACGCTCTGCGGTGATGCGCAGAACCACTCACCACCCTCGCAATCCTCCTTATCCTCGTTATACGAGCGGGCACGCTTGACGGTGAACATACGAATACGGTTGGCCTCCTTCGCAGCCGAGAGGATGTAGTCCATAGAGTTCTCTACGGGCTGGCGGCCAAAGCCCTTGACGGGCATCTCCATATTACTCTGACCAGAGCATACCCACACATCGCCGATAAGGATGTTCGAGAGCTTCAACACCTCGCCATCGCTGATGGTGATGGTCTGCGGCTCGAATGTAGCGGCAGGTGTATCAACCTTTGCCGACCAACGGCCCTCGCCATCGGCCGAAGTCTGTATCTTACGGAGTTTATTCCACGATACGGTGATGGTAATCTTCGAGTTGGGCGTAGCCTTACCCCACAGATTAGCCATACTATTCTGCTGGAGTACCATATTGCTACCCAGCACCTTAGGCAGCTCAACCTTCGCCGATGCCCCCACTGAGAGGCATACGGCAAAGATTAATAATATAAGTCGTTTCATAACTTGCTTTTTTAGATTTCCAACTTGCGCGCGCCGTCAGAGATTACAACGTCGTAAACCTTAGGCTCGTGGCCATAAGCGGCGTTGAACTTCTCCTTAGCCGTTGCGATAAAGGCGTCGTACAACTCAGCCTTCACGAGATTGATAGTACAGCCGCCGAAGCCGCCACCCATAATACGTGAGCCCGTAACACCACACTCCTTAGCAACGGTAGCCAACAGGTCGAGCTCCTCGCAGCTAACCTCATAATCCTTAGACATACCCCAGTGAGTCTCGTACATACGCTCACCCACGGTCTCCAAGTCGCCAGCCTCCAAAGCGGCACAAACGTCAAGTACACGCTTCTCCTCGCCGATAACGTAGCGAGCACGCATATAATCCTCCTCAGAAATCTGCTCCTTCACGGCATCCAACTGCTCCATTGTAGCACCACGCAGGGTCTCCTGACCAAGGATAGCGGCTACACGCTCGCAAGACTCACGACGCTTGTTGTAGGGCGAGCCCACCAACTCGTGCTTAACAACAGAGTCGAGCAACACCAGACGATAGCCGAACTTCTCAGGGTCGAAGGGGAAGTAAGCGAACTCCGATGAGAGGCAATCCAAACGCATCAGGTTGCCCTTCTTGCCGTGAACTGACGCAAACTGGTCCATAATACCGCACTTCACGCCGCAGTAGTTATGCTCGGTTGACTGACCGATGCGAGCCAACTCGAACTTCTCGATTTTATCCTCGTTGTAGATGTGATTCAATGCGAATGCGAAGGTTGACTCCAGCGCAGCCGATGACGAGAGGCCTGCACCCAAGGGTACGTCACCACCAAAAGATGTATCGAAGCCCTCAACCTTGAAGCCGCGCTTCTGAATCTCGCGTGCTACACCGAAGATATAGCAAGCCCACGATGCTGCGGGTTTATCCTCCTCATTCAGGCCAAACTCTGCGTAGTCGTTCAAATCCACAGCGTATGCACGAATCTTATCCGTTCCGTTGGGCTTAATCTCGGCCACCATAGCCTTGTCGATAGCACCAGGGAATACGAAACCACCATTGTAGTCGGTATGCTCACCAATAAGGTTGATACGACCAGGAGATGTATAGAGCTCGCCAGCAGCACCAAAGTGCTCGGCAAATTTTTCACGAATTAATTTAATATCCATTGTCTTAAAGTTTTAAGGTTTTTGTTAAGTTTTATTTTGTGTAGAATTTATAGATACATACGTGAGTGTAAACCTCATCGGGATTCAACACGATTGAGGGGAAGCCCTCGTGATTGATGGCATCGGGGTGCTTCTGAGTCTCCAACGCCAACGACTCGCGGTACTTGATAGCCTTGCCATACTTACCGTTGTAAGTGCCATCGAAGAAGTTACCGCTATAGAACTGCATAGCCACCTGGTCGGTAGCGATATCCATACAACGGCCTGTCGAAGGCTCATACACCGATGCCAAAGTCATCACCTGACCATTATCCTCGCGGGCAAATACCCAGTTCTGGTCGTAGCCGCCGCCATTGATAAGCTGCTCGTGCTTCTCGCCGATACGCTCGCCGATAGCGTGAGGCTGGCGGAAATCGAAAGGAGTACCCTCAACGGCCATCAACTCACCCGTAGGAATAAGCTCCGCATCGGTGGGAGTGATATGGTCGGCATTGATTGTCAGCACGTGGTCTGTAATAGGGCCATTACCCTCACCCTTGAGGTTGAAGAACGAGTGGTGAGAGAGGTTTACGATGGTCTTCTTATCGGTCTTTGCGTGATAAGTAACCTCAAACTCATTCTCGGGAGTCAACGTATAGGTCATCAGAATATCCAAGTTGCCGGGGAAACCATCGGCGCCATCGGGAGAAACGAGGTGCAATGTGATAGCGTTGTCTGACACGTGCTCCACATCCCATACAACCATATCGATACCCTTGTTACCGCCGTGCAGGGCGTGGCCATTGCTATTCTGTGGCACCTGATAATTGACACCGTCGAGCGTAAACTTACCCTCGTCAATACGGTTACCTACGCGACCTACGGGAGCACCCAGGAAACGCTCGCCCGTGTTGTTTACATAGCGGTCCAGCTTATCGTAACCCAATACGATATCCTCCATCTTTCCCTCGCGGTCGGGAGTCCACAACGACACTACGCGACCACCGAAGTTGGTAACCTGCATCGTAATAGTGCCATTTGTCAATGTGTATAGGCTCACGGGCTTACCGTCAACGGTTGCGGTAAAATCCTCAGCCTTCATAAGATTCAAAGCCGACTCCTGCTTTGCTGCACCGCCGCCACAGCCAACCATAAGAGCCGCAGCAGCTAAGATTGAAAAAATCTTTTTCATTGTTCTATTTTATAATGGGGCTGTATATTTGGCCACAGCCCCTATATTCTACATAAGAGGTTGCATAAAAGAGGGTTATGATTACTTCTCAGCAGGAAGCTCCATCTGGAAAATCTTGCGCACGCGCTCCATATCGTACTTCACGCCACGGTCGTAGTAATATACACCGTTCTGCTCCTGCATTACGTCGGTGAGCTGAGTGTAGCAGTAGCCCCACATCTTGTCGCTCATCTCGATAAGTACGCGCACCTGAGCCTCCAGACGCTTGTAGAAGTCCTCCTTGGTCTTGGCTGCATCGCCATAGCCCCACGCATCACCCTCGGCAGGGTTAGCCTCCATACACTTGATACCACCGAACTCGTCGAGGATATAAGGAATCTCGCCATTATATACAGGGAATGTGAAGGGGTCGTTCAGCACACCACGGTTGTAACCGATGTTACCGCGAGGACGTGCCTGAACCTGAGGCTTGCGAGTGAACATATCGCCATTGTTGAATACAATATCGCGCAACTTCTCGGGATTCTGCTCGTAGTGGTGCTCGGTCCAGATATCGGTCATAGTCTGCACGCCACCGCTCACGGTGTTGATAGGACGAGAGGGATCCAACTGCTTGGTGATAGTGTAGATATCAGCCTGGAAACGGGGGAACTCGGTCTCATCGGGCCAGAACTGCTCGTTGAACGGAGTCCACGTAACGATTGAGGGGTGGTTCATATCACGAACAACAACATTGCGCCACTCGGCAATGAAGTTACGAGCCGACTCAACATTATTTGCATCGAAGCCCCAGCTGGGAGCCTCACCCCAAGTAAGATAACCCAACTTATCAGCCCAATAGTGGAAGCGCTCCTCAAATACCTTCTGGTGCAGACGTGCGCCATTGAAACCGGCTGCCATTGAAAGCTCGATATCCTTCTTCAAGGCTGCATCCGAGGGAGCTGTCCAGATACCATCGGGATAGAAGCCCTGATCCAGCACCAAACGCTGGTAGTAAGGCTGATTGTTCAAGTAAATCTTATTGCCTACGGTGTGAATCTTACGCATACCGAAGTATGAGTCAACCTTATCAATTACCTGACCTGCAGCGTTCTTCAAGATAAGCTCCACATCGTAGAGGAAGGGAGACTCAGGGCTCCACAACTTAGCCTTCTTGATAGGAAGCGTAACGATTGAGCCTGATGCTACGGGAGCTGTATCGGTTGCAACAACCTTTGCGCCATCCTTCACGTTGATTGTAAGAACATCACCTACGGCGTTACGACGCATAGTGAACTCCATAGTAACGGCACTGCGGTCGATGTCGGTGGTGTACTTCACACGCTTGATAGCTGTGGGAGCAACAGCCTCCATCCATACTGTCTGCCAGATACCTGTTGTGCGGGTGTACATACACTCGAAAGGGCCGTGACGAAGTGACTGCTTACCTGCCGACTGACGACCTGAACGTAAGTCGCTCGATGCTGCCACAACCAAAGAGTGAGTCTTACCTGCCTCAACAAACTTTGTGATATCAACAGAGAAAGAGTCCGAGCCACCGAAGTGACGGTCAACGAACTGGCCATCAACATAAACCTCTGACTCATAATACACAGCGCCGAAGTTCAGCAACACATCCTTGCCGCTCCACTCTGCGGGGATTGTAATCTCGCGCTGATACCAGATGCAGGGAATAAACTCGGTATGCTCAACGCCTGAAAGCTTACTCTCGGGTGCAAAAGGCACGATAATCTTACCATCGAAACCCTTGCTCGCCATAAGGTTACGCTCCCAACCAGTCTTTACAAGGTCGAGTGTGTACGACCACTCACCATTAAGGTTTACCCACTCCGCACGCTCCATCTGAGGACGGGGATACTCTGCACGAGGCACCTGAGCCATCGCGCCAGCCCAAATCATAAGGGCCACAACTGCTAAAACTAACTTCTTCATATTATCGGTTTTTTGTTTAGATTCTTATTTAGACAATACAAGCCTGCAACGAGCCAAGTTCGCGCAGGCTTGCATCTATTATCTTACTGCTCATAACCCGGAGCAGCCATCTGGAAGATAGCCTTCACGCGCTCCATATCATACTTATTACCTCTGTTAAAGTAATATACACCATTCTGCTCCTGCTCAACATCGGTGAGCTGCGTGTAGCAGAATCCGCAAATCTTATCGCTGTGGTCGATGATAGCCTTCACCTGCGACTCCAGACGTTTGTAGAAGTCCTCCTTCGTTGGAGCGGCATTACCATAACCCCACGCATTCTCCTCAGAAGGATTAGCCTCGGCACACTTGATACCGCCAAACTCGTCGATGATGTAAGGCACCTTACCATCATAGTAGAGGTGGTTGATGGTGTTGGGATGCACCTTGCCAGGAGCCTGCGGCTGGTAGAACTTCTCGCCATCGAAGAGCTGAGTGTGCAACTTAGCACCATCCTGCTGGTAGCTATGCGATGTACAGAAATCAGAGATAACATACAGACCACCACTAACGGTATTCACGGGACGTGAGGGGTCCAGCTTACGTGTCAACTCATATACATCCGTAAGGAAGCGACCCATCTGGTTGCTGGTCGCAGCCCACTCCTCGTTGAAGGGAGTCCACGTTACCAATGCTGGGTGGTTGCGGTCACGAACAACGATGTTTGTCCACTCACCGATAAAGTTACGTGCAGCAACGGGAGATGAAGAGTCTTTACCCCACGATGCCATCTCGCCCCATACAAGGTAGCCGAGCTTATCTGCCCAGTAGTAGAAGCGCTCCTCAAACACCTTCTGGTGCAGACGTGCGCCATTGAAACCGGCAGCCATAGACATCTCGATGTCGGCCTTCAACGCAGCATCCGAGGGAGCTGTCCACACACCATCGGGATAGAAGCCCTGATCCAATACCAAACGCTGGTAGTAGGGCTTATTGTTCAAGTAAATCTTTGTGCCATCGATATGAATCTTACGCATACCTACGTAAGCATCAACCTTATCTACGGTCTGACCTGCGGCATTCTTAACCTCATAAACAACATCGTAGAGGAATGGAGACTCGGGGCTCCACAACTTAGGCTTCTTAACAGGGATAACTACGGGGATACCCTGCGCAGCAACAACATCAGCCTTAGCCACAACCTTATCGCCATCCTTCACACTGATAACAAAGCGGTTACCGCCAGCATAGCCGTAGAATGTGGGAGTTACAACAATCTGATTCTGGTCGATATCGGTCATAACCTGCACGCGCTCCAGACCGCAAGCATCCACAGCCTCCATCCATACGGTCTGCCAGATACCTGTTGTACGGGTGTACATACAGCCGTATGAGTTCAGACGGTGTGACTGCTTACCGCCGGGCAGCTGCTCGCTACGAACATCGCTCTCGGCGTGAACAACCAGGTTATGCTCCTTACCATCGGCAACGAAGGGGGTGATGTCGAAAGAGAAAGAGTCCGAACCACCATAGTGGCGGCCGACAAACTTACCATCGATATATACTTCTGACTCATAATATACTGCACCGAAGTTCAGCTTCACGCTCTTCTCTGCCCACGCTGCGGGAATCTGAATCGTGCGCTGATACCACACGCCATTGATAAACTCGGTGTGGGCAATACCTGAGAGCTTACTCTCGGGAGCAAACGGAACGATAATTTTGCTATCGAAGCCCTTGCTATTGTAAAAATCGCGCTCGTGGCCTGTGTCAGCCAAATCGAGCGTGAAGCTCCATTCACCATTCAGGTTCACCCAATCGGCACGCTCAAACTGCGGACGAGGATACTCAGCGCGAGGCTGCTGTGCAAACGATGCCACGGCAAAAAAGAGTGCCACGACAGTCAGAATCTTAAATTTCATAATTACGTATGATGTTTTAGGTTAATATTCTCACAAATATACGCTTTTTTTATCAAACAGCAAAGCTGACACCCACTTTATAGACAAAAATAAAAGAGGATTACCCAGAAAGGATAATCCTCTTATTTCAAGCCAATGCGCAACCCCTCTAAATAAAGATATATTTGAGGATAAACAGCACGGCAAGGATATACATCGCAGGGGTGATACGCTTGAAGTTTCCGCACAAGGCATTAAGTATCACGTAGCTGATCATACCCATCAAAATACCATCAGAGATAGAGTAAACCATAGGCATCATAATGATGGTAACAAATGCCGGAATAGACTCTGCATAATCATCGAATGGAATATTCTTAATGGGGCTCATCATAAACAGACCTACGATAACCAATACGGGAGCCGTAGCAGCCGCAGGGATAGCCAAGAATATCGGCGAGAAGAAGAGGGCAATAGCAAAGCAGGCAGCCACAGCAAATGCTGTAAGACCCGTGCGACCACCCTGGGCAACACCCGACGCACTCTCAACGTAAGTTGTTGTGGTAGAGGTACCGAGGCACGCGCCGATAGTAGTTGCGATAGAGTCGGCCATAAAAGCCTCCTTAATGCGAGGGATGCGGCCATCAGCGCCAATGATATTAGCCTTCGTGCAGACACCCACCAGCGTACCGATAGTATCGAACATATCAATAAAGAGGAAGGTGAATACCACTACAACCATATCGAGCGACAACACGTGATTCCACTCAAACTGGCAGAAGATATCCGACAACGAGTGAGGCATAGAGACCACTCCGTTATACTCGGTAAGACCCATAGGAATACCGATAATGGTAGTGACCAGAATACCGATAAGCAGGCCGCCGCGCACATCCTTGATAACAAGCACACCCGTAACAACAAGACCAATGAGGCCGAGCAGAGCGCTACCCGACGTAATATCGCCCAACGACACGAGCGTAGCATCGTTATTGACAACGATACCCGCATTCTGCAAGCCGATAAAGGCGATAAAAAGGCCAATACCCGCTCCAATAGCATTCTTAAGCGAGGCGGGGATAGCATTGACTATGGCCTCACGCAGATTGGTGAGCGTAAGCACTATAAAAATCAAGCCCTCGATAAATACAGCTGTCAATGCAAATTGCCAAGAGTAGCCCATACCCATACAAACCGTATAGACAAAGAAGGCATTAAGGCCCATACCGGGAGCCAATCCGAAGGGCATCTTAGCCAACAGAGCCATTGCTACCGTTCCGATGATAGCAGCCAATGCCGTAGCGGTAAAGACAGCTCCGGCAGACATACCCTCCAGCTGGCTGAACATAGCAGGATTTACGGCCAGGATATACGACATCGTAAGGAAGGTTGTAAGACCTGCCAACAGCTCCGTGCGGACGGTTGTTTTCGTGGGGTCATACCCAAAAAGTTTCTTCAACATAATATAAATGGTTTTTAGTTTAATCAGAATGACCACTTAGCCGCCAACGTAGGAACAACATAGAATCCCTTAGCAACAAAGTTGTTAGATACCTCAACCTCAGTACCAACGCTGAGCTTCACGTTATCCCAACCCTTGATGTTGTTGAGATTCAACCAGAACTGCGGCTCGGCGAGCAGGATGTGCGATGTACCCTGCCAAGCGCGGCACTCGCGCCAGAAATCGATAAAGCCTGAGAATGAGCACCATCCGTGTGCGAAGTTAATGCCCCACACACCTGTAATCTGGAAGTTATGCTCCTGACTCTTGCCCGCAGCATTAACCGTGTGAGGGATTAATTTATACATCATCGACAGCGACCACGTCTTACTGAAATCCTTCGAGTGACCCGAGTAAGTTGCACCCGCTAGCCAGCAGTCGTTATATGAGCCAGCCGACTTATTCATACCGCCATTATACTCGGCGTGAATCGACAGCCAATTCATCTTGCTCTGCTGCCAGAAACAGAACTCGCGCGCAATCTCCCAATATGCGCCCTTCACGCCCGAAGCGTAATCCAAATCTATAAAGAAGAACGTACTACCGAATGAGTCCGGGCGGAACATCTCAACGGTAGTTGTCAACTGGGGACGACCGTAATAATCCTCCGTCTTACCCAATTCATCATACATTCCGCGACCAAAATCATAGTGCAACTGTACATTTTGTGCCATAGCAATATGACTCACGGCTAAAAAAAACGCGACAGTCAATAATCTCTTCATATTTTTAGGTTTTAGTGAATAGCTCAGAATATAGTTTATACAAATATAGGATATTACAGCCAATAAATCACATTTTTAGGCCAAAAGATTGCTCCTAAGCATAAAAATTCGGTGGGCGCCCTATTAGGACGCCCACCTCTCTCAACTATTACAATTATCTTTATCGCTAAAGATTCTTTTTACGGATTGCCTCCAGCATATCGTCTGTCATCGCAGACAAATCCCACTGCGGCTTCCAACCCCACTCCTCGCGTGCGCAAGAGTCATCAAGGCTATTAGGCCAACTTTCGGCAATACCCTGCTTCACAGGGTCAATACGATAGGTCATTCTAAAATCGGGAATACGCTTGCGTATCTCGTTATAGATGATATCGGGAGTAAAGCTCATTGACGCGATGTTGAAGCTATTACGGTGGCGCAACTTATTGGGGTCAGCCTCCATCAACTCTACCATAGCTCGCAAAGCGTCAGGCATATACATCATATCCATATATACATCACGTACCGGGCAGACAAACTTCTCGCCCTTAACGGCTGCATAGTAAATCTCAACAGCATAGTCGGTAGTACCGCCACCAGGCAGGGTAACATTCGAGATGATACCGGGGAAACGTACCGAGCGTGTATCTACACCATAGCGTGTGTAGTAGTAGTTCGAGAGCAACTCGCCCGTAACCTTACAAACACCATACATCGTATCGGGCTGCATCACCACATCCTGAGGTGTTTTGTCGCGGGGGAAGTCACCACCGAAAGCACCGATAGACGAGGGGGTAAAGACTGCGCAGTTATACTCACGTGCCACCTCCAAAGAGTTGTTCAACGCTCCCATATTGATATTCCACGCCAGCTGGGGATTCTTCTCACCCGTAGCCGAGAGCAGAGCAACCAAATTGAAAATGGTATCAATACCGTTCTTATGAACCGTATAGGCCATCTTATCGCGGTCCAAAACATCCAACTGAACGAACGGGCCGTCACCAGCCAACTCTTCGTTATGTCTAAGGTCGGCTGCAATAACATTCGAGCCGCCATATATATTACGCAGATAGCCCGTCAACTCTGAACCAATCTGGCCACCTGCACCTACGATAAGAATCTTTTTCATAAGATATATCTTCGATATTTTATGCAAAGATAATATTTTTTCTTTTACAACATCACAAAAAAAGATATTTATATTTCCATTTTTTCAAAAAAAACACTTTTAGCTATCATTATCGCACGAAACTTTATCCTTAACGACAAATCATTTCCTCGCCCGCCTATCTCGGCCGATTCCACTACTATTGGCCGTATTTACACCTCCACGACAAACATATCCGAAAAACATTGGTCTATTTTGGATATAATGTTTTGGGCGTTCACAATAAAATTTATAATTTTGTTGAAGAAACCTTAAAATAAGCAGATATGAAAAAAGGAATTTTGATTCTGTGTGCAGTCGTTTTGGCTTTTGCCTATGGTTGCAATACAAAACCTGCCACACCCGTTGCGGACGACTATCGCGTGTGTGCTTTTATATGGCCCTCGTGCCACGATGATTCATTAGGCCGCACCAACTGGGAGCAGGGCATAGGAGAGTGGGAAGTTATCAAGAAGGGTGACCCCCGTTTCCCCGGACACTACCAGCCCAAGCAGCCCTTGTGGGGATATGAGATGGACAACGACCCCGTAGTTGTTGAGAAGTGGATTCAGACTGCATTGGAATATGGAGTAAATACATTTGTATATGACTGGTACTGGTTTGACCACTACCCCTATCTTGAGAGTGCCCTGAACGACGGCTTCCTGAAGGCTCCGTCAAACGAGAAGATGGAGTTCTTCATTATGTGGGCCAACCACGATGTCAAGCATAACTATTGGAATTACCACAAATGGCAGGACAACGAGTCTATCCTGTGGCACGGAGCAATCGACCCCAACGACTTCCCGAAGATTGTTGACAGAGTCATTAACCAATATTTCAAGCGCCCGAACTATACCAAGATTGACGGCTGCCCCGTATTTGCAATCTTCAGCACGGAGAACTTCATCAAGAGCTTCGGAACGCAGGAGGCTGCCATCAAGGCTATGGAGTATATGCGCGAAGAGGTGCGCAAGGCTGGCTTCCCCGATATGCACTATATGATGATGGATGGCGGCGGATTCCCATACAACGAGGGCAATAAGGCAAGAGTTGACAACAGAATGTTCCTGAAGCCCGACAGCTGGGCTCTATATAATATGGGTGGCTTTGACCCCGATTATATGCGTCACGGACAGAACGCCATTGACTATCGCAACGGCTGGGATAGCTATATGGATATTCCCGTATTCCCCACCGTATCTATCGGCTGGGATGACACGCCCCGATTCCCCGCAAAGGGCGAGAATGATGTTACCCGCTTCAACCACTCACCCGAGGCATTCAAGAACTTCCTTAAGGAGGCTAAACGATATGCCGACGAGCACCCCGAGCAGCCTAAGTTCGTGATGATTAACGCCTGGAACGAATGGGTAGAGGGTAGCTACCTGTTGCCCGACCGCTATTGGGGCTACGGCTGGCTAGAGGCCGTGAAGGAGGTTTTCGGTCCCGTTAAGGAGTAACCGTACTATTTGAATAAGATTTAACCTGAATAAAACTGAAATATATTATGAAATACGCAATTATCTCTACCGAGAAGGGCGATATGAAAGCTGAGCTTTTCGTTGACGAAACACCCATCGCCGCAGGTAACTTCATCAAGTTGGCTGAGAGCCGTTTTTATGATGGTCTCACCTTCCACCGTGTTATTCCCGACTTCGTGATTCAGGGCGGTTGCCCGCGTGGTGACGGCACGGGAGGACCGGGTTACACCATCGACTGCGAAACATCCGCTCCGCGTCAGTACCACGACCGTGGCGTGATGTCGATGGCTCACCGTGGCCGTAACACGGGTGGCTCGCAGTTCTTCATCTGCCATAACCGCCGCAACACGCAGCATCTGGATGGCGTACACACCTGCTTTGGTCAGGTTGTGGAGGGTTTAGACGTAATTGACGATATCCGCCCGGGCGATTTGATTCTCTCAGTCACCATCGTAGAGGAGTAAATAAGTAGGCTCGGCACGGTCGAGCCTCTTTTGCATAAAAATATTAGTTATGAAAAAAGTATTATTATCATTCGCTCTCATCTTGTGGGCATTGACGGCTGTGGGTGCCAACAAGCGAGATTCGTTACTCATAATCAAGGCCGACTGGAAGGTCACAACCACACCAGAGGGCCTCACACACAAGCAGGCACATATTAAGGGGCTGTTCAATAGCGTGCAGTCGATTAACCTGATAGAGATTCCCCGCTCAGCAAAGATGAAGGTGGGCATAGCAGGTGATGAGGGTATGAAACGAACAAGCCAGCAGGCAACCGAAAAGGGAGCATTGGCGGCTATCAATGGCACTTATTATAATATGGTAACGGGTAACTCGGTATGTTTCTATAAGATTAACGACCAGGTACTCGACACCACAACCAACGGAGAGTTCAAGTCGCGCGTAAACGGTGCTATCCGCGAGGTGAAGGGCAACATTGAGATTATCGACTGGAACAAGGAGATTGAAGCCAACTATAAGAAGAATAAAGGTACGGTGCTGGCCTCTGGCCCTATTATGGTTGACAATGGCCGCATCAGCGACTGGAGCAAGTGTGACAAGAAATTTATCGAGACGCGCCACCCGCGCAGTGCCATATTCACCAAGAAGAATGGCACAATCGTATTTCTAACCGTTGACGGTCGCTCGGAGGGAAATGCAGCAGGTATGAGTATTCCCGAGTTGGCATACCTCGCCAAGATTCTCGGTGCTGAGGATGCCATCAACCTCGATGGTGGTGGCTCAACAACGCTGTGGCTCAAGGGCGCACCTGAGAACGGAGTTCTAAACTACCCATCTGACAATAAACGATTTGACCACAAAGGCGAACGCTCGGTGTCAAATATCTTCTATGTAAAATAGAAATATCCCCTAAAGCCAACGGTTTTAGGGGATATTTCGTTCTATTTACTATGTTTTACTCACCACAGAGATAGAAAATATAATCTAATCGAGAAAATAAAATTACTTGTTTTCGGTTAAATCAGATAATACGTTTAGCTGAAAACACCCGCAAAACACGATGATAATCAAGAAGATATAAAACAAAAAAAGAGCCACATTCGTGACCCCTCTTTGAGCTGTTGACGAGGATTGAACTCGTGACCTCTTCCTTACCAAGGAAGTGCTCTACCACTGAGCTACAACAGCCTTTGACCCTTTCGAGCGGTGCAAAAGTAGAAAACAAAATTGAATCAACCAAAAAATCCGACCTCTTTTTGCATTTTTTGTGCAAAAATTATCCTATTCCGATTTCCGACATTACTTCAACCGTGACTCTCTGCACTCGCGGGCTGCCATAGCCTTATGGCATCATACTATCCTCCGCCAACCGTAAACAGCCTGTTTACCAAGCTCTTCCTCGATGCGAAGCAGCTGATTATATTTAGCCATACGGTCCGAGCGGCTCAGCGAGCCAGTCTTAATCTGGCCGCTATTGGTAGCTACGGCTATATCGGCGATGGTGGCATCCTCCGTCTCGCCTGAGCGATGAGAGGTAACCGTCACATAACCGTGACGATGAGCCATATCTATGGCATCAAGTGTCTCCGAGAGAGTACCAATCTGATTAACCTTTATCAGAATAGCATTTGCACACTTCTCACGGATACCGCGCTCCAGAAACTCTACATTCGTAACAAACAAATCATCGCCCACGAGCTGACAACGCTCGCCGATGCACTCTGTAAGCTTACGCCATCCATCCCAATCATTCTCGGCCATACCATCCTCGATAGAGTCAATCGGGTACTTGGTCACAAGCCCCTCAAGATAGGCCACCTGCTCGTCACTCGAACGCGTCTTGCCCTGATGGCCCTCGAACTTGGAGTAGTCGTAAACACCATCCTTATAGAACTCCGACGCTGCGCAATCCAGAGCAATGGTAATATCCTTGCCGGGCTCATAGCCTGCGGCCGCGATTGCCGTTAGAATCAACTCCAAAGCCTCCTCGGCACTATCAAGCACAGGGGCAAAACCTCCCTCATCACCCACGGCCGTACTAAGGCCTCGTTTATTGAGCACACTCTTCAGGGCGTGGAACACCTCAGCTCCCATACGCAGGGCGCGATTGAACGTACCCGCACCCACGGGACGAATCATAAACTCCTGAAAAGCGATAGGAGCGTCGCTATGCGAGCCGCCATTGATGATATTCATCATCGGAACGGGCATAATGTAGGTATTCACACCTCCGATATAACGATATAGGGGGATATTGAGATATGCCGCGGCAGCCTTTGCAACAGCCAGCGACACGCCGAGGATAGCATTTGCGCCAAGATTAGCCTTTGTTTTTGTGCCATCAAGGGCAATCATACGGTGGTCGATACGTCGCTGCTCAAGCACCGAGAAGCCCACCAGCGCAGGGCCGATGATTGTATTTACATTCTGCACAGCCTGCAACGTGCCCTTACCGCCATAACGCGACTTGTCGCCATCACGCAGCTCCAGAGCCTCATTCTCGCCCGTAGAGGCTCCCGAGGGGACCGAAGCACGCCCCGTTATGCCCGACTCAAGTGTAACATCCACCTCAACGGTGGGATTTCCTCGCGAGTCAAGAATCTCGCGAGCAACAATTTTTTCGATTCTCATAGTTAAAAGTTTTCCTCACTGACTCAAATATCGTGACTTTTTAACAATCAGGCAAGTGTTTTTATGGTAATTCGCAGAATTAAACCTATTTTTGTCACCACAAACCTTATTTATCAGAATTGATGCAGAACAGCGCAAAAGCAAACATATCGGCCCTCCTGCCGCTGGTGGTATTTTTAGGAATATACCTCATCGGCTCTATCATTGCGGGCGACTTCTATAAGATTCCAATCACCGTGGCTGGTATGACAGCCTCGATTGTGGCCATCGCTATGACACGCCGCCCCATATCGGAGAGCATCGGAGACTACTCTCGCGGAGCTACCGATGTGAATATTATGCTTATGATATGGATATTCGTACTGGCTGGTGCCTTCGCCGCCTCAACCAAAGCGATGGGTGCTGTTGATGCAACCGTAGCCCTTACGCTAAGGATTGTTCCCGAGGAGTTTCTGCCCGCAGGAATATTCATCGCAGCCTGCTTCACATCGATATCCGTAGGTACATCCGTCGGAACAATTGTAGCCCTCACGCCCATAGCATCGGCCATAGCCGAGCAGACGGGATGCAGTACGCCGTGGATTGTGGCCATTGTGGTGGGAGGTGCGTTATTTGGTGACAATCTGTCGTTTATATCCGACACGACCATCGCCGCAACACGAACACAGGGCTGCTCAATGCGCGATAAGTTCCGCACGAACGTAATGATTGTAACACCTGCGGCTATTATCACCCTTCTTGTCTATACCTTCTCGCATCAGCATTCGCTCAACTACGTTCCGATGGAGAACACCGCCCCGTGGTACACCATACTACCCTACTTGCTTGTTTTGGTGTCGGCCATCGCAGGAATGAATGTACTCAAGGTGCTGGCGTTGGGAATTGTATCTTCGGGAATTATCGGCATAGCGTGTGGCAAACTCTCTGTGCTGGATTGGTTCTCCACGATGGGACAAGGCATAGACTCTATGGGACAGCTGATTATCATCACTATGATGGCGGGCGGAATGTTGGAGATGATACGCCTAAACGGCGGTATTGAGTATATCATCTCGCGCCTCACATCGCGTGTAGGCTCACGCCGCGGAGCTGAGGCCTCTATCGCCTCGTTGGTTGTCTTTGCCGACATCTGCACGGCCAACAATACGGTAGCTATAATCTCCGTAGGCTCCATCGCTCGCCAGATTGCCGAGCGTTTCGGCATATCTCCCCGCCGAACAGCCAGCCTGCTGGATACATTTTCGTGCTTCATTCAAGGACTCATCCCCTACGGTGCGCAGTTGCTGATGGCCGCAGGATTGGCAGCAATATCGCCCGTGGAGATTATTCCATACCTATACTATCCGCTGATTATGGGAATATGTGCCGCCGTGGCAATCCTGCTGCAGTGGCCCCGATATAACGATAAGTAGTGATGTTTGAGTAACTTTCGTGAAAAGTTTTTGAAAAAACGATAAAAAACATATATATTTGCACGTATATTTGGTGACGTAGATCCGTATTTCAAACAAATAACTAAATTTTAATCAATTATGAAGAAGTTTACTACACTTTTGATGGCTGCTGCAGCTCTGTTTATGGTTGCTTGCGGTGGTAACGCACAGAAGAAGGATGGCGAGTGCTGTGGTGGTTGCGAGGGTAAGTTGCCTATCGCTCTTCAGCTCTACACCGTACGCGGTGATATGGAGCAGGATTTCAAGGGTACTCTCCAGAAGGTTAAGGCTTTGGGTTACGACGGTGTTGAGTTCGCAGGTTTGTTCAACAACGCACCCGCTGACATTAACGCAATGTGTAAGGAGATTGGCTTGGTACCCATCTCAGCTCACGTGCCCTTGGCAGAGATGTTGGCTGACGTTGACAAGGTTATCGCTGACTATAAGGCTATTGGTTGCGAGTATATCGTAGTTCCCTACGTAACTGAGGAGCGTCGTCCCGGTGGCGACAAGTTCTTCCAGATGGTTGACGAGATTCGCGCTATCGGTGAGAAGTGCAAGGCTGCTGGTCTTACATTGCTCTACCACAACCACGACTTCGAGTTCAAGAAGTTGGAGAGCGGCGAGTATGGTTTGGATTACCTCTACGCTAACGTTCCCGCTGACCTCTTGCAGACTGAGTTGGATCAGTGCTGGGTTAAGTACTCTGGTTTGGATCCCGTTGAGTACCTCAAGAAGTACACTGGCCGTGCTCCCGTTGTTCACCTCAAGGACTTCCACATCGAGGGTAAGCAGGAGGGTGACCCCTACGCTTTGATTGGCTTGAACGAGAACGAGACTAAGAAGTCTTCAGCTTTCGAGTTCCGTCCCTTGGGTAACGGTGTTCAGGATATCCCCTCAATCATCGCTGCTGCTAAGGAGGCTGGTAGCAAGTGGTTGGTTGTTGAGCAGGATCAGCCCTCTATGGGTAAGACTCCTATCGAGTGCGCAGCAACAAGTATGGAGTACTTGAAGTCAATCGGTGCTGTTTGCGCTGAGTAAGCACTTCCCGATAAGATTAAAATCCCGGCCTTTGCGGTCGGGATTTTTTTATATATTCTACAACCGATATGCACTCCCACCCCACTCTATCCGAGATAAATACACAAAAAAAGCCTGCCGCAATGGGCAGGCTTCGTTTATTTTGGGGTTTGTATTACTCCAACTTATAAGGCTCACGATACTCGTAGTGAAGCTTAGAGTTAGCCTCCTCGTCGCCCATAAACTTCTGAACGATAGGATTCCACTCCAAAGTACGCTTAAGCTCGTAAGCGATGTTACCGATGGTACATACTACACAAGAGCTGTGGCCAACCTCAACGGGAACACTCGGGTCACGACGTGAGCGGATGCTGTTGATGAAGCTCTGGTAGTGAGGAACGTTAGTCTCGTAAACAGCCTTCTGGTCAACGTCCTTAGGCATAAACTCGGGTGATGAAGCGAGGAACTGACCACGCTTAACCATAATCCAGCCATTCTCACCGTAAATCTTTACAGACTGACCGTGACCTACGTTCTTGTGAATCATCTCAACGCCATTATCATAGCGGTATGTCAACTCCTCATAAGGAGATGTCTCGGGAGGCAAAATCTCGGTAGGAGCTGAGCCATCCTTACCCAAGCACCACTGTGCGATATCGAACATATGAGCACCCCAGTCAGTGGTAAAGCCACCACCAAGACCCTGGTACCAACGCCAAGCACCCCAGCACTCATCCTTACCCTTCTCGTTCAAGAGAGGATTCAAAGTGTGGTTATACTTGTTAAGCCACTCTGCGGGCAGAGGACCTACCCAACGCTCCCAATCCAAACCTGCGGGAGCAGCTGTTGTCTCCAATGTATAAGGAAGGGGACCCTCACCAGCGTAAGCGTAGATAGTAGAGATCTTACCAAGCTTACCCTCGCGTACTACGTTAGCAGCGTGGATAAACTCAGCCATAGAGCGCTGCATACTACCAACCTGCAAAATACGGTTGTTAGCGCGTACAGCCTCAATCAGGCGCTGACCCTCATATACGGTGAAAGTAAGGGGCTTCTCCAAGTAAACATCCTTACCAGCCTTACAAGCTGCGATAGCGATAGCTGCGTGCCAGTGGTCGGGAGTAGCGATAACTACTGCGTCGATATCCTCACGAGCCAACAACTCCTCGTACTTGATGTACATATCGAGCTTGTTCTTGATACCCTTCTCGCTGTAATACTTGTTTACGCGCTCGATGAAGCGGTTACGCTTGATGTCGTAGATATCGCAACCAGCGATAACGCGTACCTCAGGGATAGTCAAGAAACCATTCACCAAGTGAATAGCCTGCTGACCCAAACCGATGAAACCGATGTTAATCTTGTCATTTACATCACCCTTCTTAGCCTTCTTGGGTGCCTCGGCAGCTGTCAAAGCGCGAGGAATAAACAATGTAGATGCTCCCAATGCTGAAAAGCGGAGGAAGTCCAAACGTGAGAATTTTGAGCTCATTGTTGTATAATTTTTAAGTTAGTTGATTTTTTCTAATGCTAAATCAATGTAAAATTACACAAAAATTCTCTTGTACGCCAAAAAAATAGGAAAAAGTTAGAAAAAAAATAAGACTATTGGCCACTACGACTCATTTACGTCACAATCGCACGCACAACCACCCACATCAAGCAGCTGCAATCGCACGCACAACCTCCCCTCAGTCGTGGCTACAATCGCCCCTCAACTGTCCCTTGACTTCCAGCCACAATCGCCCCTCAACGGCCCCTTGACTTCCAGCCACAATCACCCCTCAACGGTCCCTCAACTGCGGCTATATTCCACGCGAATCACGCCACTCGACAACCTCGGGCGTAAGCTCGTCCTCGCGGTCCACCCACTGACCTGAGCGGATGAATGCCTCCTTGCGGCGGTCCATAACATTTACGATATTGAACATCGGACGACGACGCTGCTCACTATCTTCGCGGCGTGAGGGTCGAATCGTTCGGGTAAAGACATCGTCAAGTTCGGGGCGCAAGGCGGGCACCCACTTGAAGTTTGGTAACTTAAGCGGCTGCGACTCTGGCACCTGATTTATAGGATACATCGTGAAGGGCACGTCGTTACGATAGGTCATACCGACCAACTCCTTATTCTCGATATAGAACGAAGCGGAGGCGCTCTCCAGATATATCATCTCCGTAACGAGCGTTGTCTTCTCGTCCTCACGCTGGAAGTAGATTGTCTGCACGTTGCCATCCACATCGTTACGATATATTTCGTTATCGCGGAAGTAGGCAATCATCTTCTTGCCCGCCACCTGATTAAAGTAGGTGGAGTCGATAACGGCCACCATTATCGGCGTGCCATCAAACTCGGCACGCTCGAGCTTCTGGTTGCGAGTATGCAGGTCCATCGTCTCCGAGGCCAGCTGATTAGAGCCATTCCACAGAACAGGCGATATATATAGATGCACAATAGAGTCCAGCGAGGTGGTTGTAAGCGAGTCGCAAATCATCTGCGCATCCTTGCGGAACATCTTCACATTACGGTAGGCCTTCACCAGTCGATATACGCTATCGGCCGAGATTGAATCCATCTTTTCGCCCTCGCCCTTTTTATCCTCCTCTTTTGCTACGACCTCCTCGGCCTGCGGGATATTGGATTTAGGCTTATCAACGGTATCTGTACGCTGTTCCAGCTGACGCAGTACGCGCTCATTACGCAGGCGGGCCATACTATCGAGTGAATCCATAGCCGACACATCCCCACCCTTGGCCAGCAGTTTCTCTCGCTTGAGGGCGCGACGCACCGAGTCCTTAGCCATACGCTCCAACTCCTTGGCCTTCACCTTCTCAAGCATAGCGGTAACCTTAGCCTGACGTATCTTGGCTATAGAGTCCAGATGCACCTTACGTGCAGCCATCTTCTCTTTCTTCTTCGCCTCCTTAACCTTACGGGCTGCATCCTTGGCCTGCTTCTGCTCCAGAGCCTTCTGCTGCTTGGGTGTCAGCTGAGGCAGAGAGTCCTGTGCAACGCTATCGTTTGCCTCCGCAGCCAGCACCTCGTTGGGTTCAGCAGCGTCATCACCCTGCGGCTCAGCCATAACAGGCTGTGAATCATCTCCCGTTACGGTATTATCGCTCTGCTGTGTGTTTGCGTTATTGCCTGCATCGGCTTGATTTGCATTTGCTCGGCTTGCCTGCTGACGTGCAAGGCTCTCACGCTGACGCTCAGCAGCCTGCTCGGCCTTCTGCTTTGACTCCTCCTTTTGCTTAGCCTCCTGCTCCTCGGCAGCCTCGCGCTCGGCAAGCAACGAGATGGTGAATATCTGCAACGTATCGCCACTCATAAAGACTGAGTCGCTCTGCGACAAATCGTAGCTCACAATCGACGGATTGCGCGTAAGCAACGCATCGCCCGGCTCCGACCAATACTCGGCATAGTCACCAAAGGCCAGCATCTTCTGCTTGAAGTCATCCATCTGGATATTACCATAACCCACAACGTGACCCGCACTACGGAAATAGGAGAGCGTATCGCCCCACACCTCCTGGTCCTTGGAGAGGATGTATCCGTTGCGTGTAACCATATAGAGGTCTTGCTGCTTGTCGTAATGGCCTCTATCGGCTGAGAGATAGTCGCCATCGGCATTCCAAATCTCGCTATGTGTGAAGAAACGGGCAAACTCGGTGTCGGTGTTGTAGATTATCGAGTCGCTCTTCATATCGTAATCCTCACCGTGAAGTTCCACCTTATCAACGCATATAATATCGTGATTCTCGGCGTCATAATAGCCACGCACCGACTCGATGATATTATCATCGTGAACAAGCACGCCACCATCGGTATAACTACCAATCTTCTTCTCGGTATTGAAACGGAAATTATAGGTATAAAGAAGCGCATCGCCATCCACGACCTTGATTATAGGGGCATAAATCTCGGCCATACTGGCATCACCATCATAGATGGCACTATCGCCATAGATATATATCGAATCCTGATTTACAAGCACCTGCCCGAAGAAGCCCCAGCGCTGGTCGCTATATCGCACAGCACTGTCGCACGTGATGACAGCTCCATTATGGTGTGCCGCAAAGTTTCCGACAAAATAGACAATGCTATCCCCCGTGCGGTTGTAGGGTTTCACCTCGTCGGCCATAAAATCTATACGGCGACGCTGCGGTGTTTTGCCACTTGTCTTCTGCTGGATGGTATCCGCCTGACTACTCTCTATGGCCGTGATATGACGATAGGCAACCTCTTGCGCGAAGAGGATGCCTACGAAGCCAATAACAATTATTGCGGAGAGTAAACGACGTACCATCAGCCTTTTACACCTTACTTAACCCAGTTAGGGAACTCAAACTCGCCCTCGCGGAACTCGGGTGAGATGAAGACATACAAGCCGTCAATCTTCTCCTCAAGCCACGCCTTGAAGACTTTATCCTGCTTTTCGGTCAGGGCCATCTCCTCGATTGCAGAATAATCCTCCTCGAGTGTTGCGGCGTGTGTGGGGATAATCTCCAGCAGCTTAACAATCTTACTATGCTCGTTTCCACGCAGGTCCTCAGAGAGATATGCGTCTGAGACCTCGCCAACCTTCAGCTTGGTCAAAGCACCATAATCCTGCAAGCTCTTGCCCTCACCGAAATCCTCGCGGCGGAACTTGGTTGCGGTATATTTCACGTTGGCATATTGCGGAGAACTCATCAACAAATCGTGGTTGGTGACAAGACCACCGTTCATACGTGTGAGTTTATCCTCCGAGAACTTCATCGCTGCATCCTCGAATGTGATAGAGTCCTTACGGATAATATTTGCGATACTATCGAGGAACTTGGCGGGCTCCATCAACTCCTCGGTGGTGTAACTCGGACGCAACAAGATATGGCGGCTATGATACATACCATTCTTGGGCTCGTCGATAAGTTCGATGATATGGAAACCGAAGTCGCTCTCCACAACCTCTGAAATCTGGCCCGGCTTCAGCTTCTCCAACGCATCGGCAAAGGGCTTTGTAAGCTGTGACAAGGGGCCCGGCGTAAGCTCACCACCTCGCATTGCACTACCCGGGTCAACAGAGTAGGTACGTGCCAAAACGGCCATACTCGACTTACCCGAGATGATACGCTCACGCATCTCCAATAGACGCTCGCGAGTACGACGCTTAGCATCCTCCTGTGATGCGGGGAAACGTACTATCTGAGCATATACATACTGCTCGGGGACGAGCGGGCGCTCATCCTCTTTAAGATTCTTGAAATACTTCTCAACCTCGCCAGGGGTCACAACTACGTTCGATATAACCTGCTGCTGCATAGCACGGGCATACTCCTGCTCGGTGATACGCTGGCGCAAAATCTCGCGGTAGTTGAACACAGCCATATGCTGGCGTGACTCCAACTCGGCAATCGAGCCTGCCTCGGCAATCATACCCTGCAACTGCTCCTCAACGTATGCGTCAACGCTGGGAGGAGTAAGTGAGTCGATAAGAGCCTGACTGTAAAGCAATTTCTGACGCATAAGAGCCTCCAGACTCTCATTCATAGGATCGCGGTCGGTGGTATATCCCTGCTGACGACGCTGCTCAACAATCATATTGGCGTATGTCTCCACCTCAGAATATAGAATAGCGGATCCTCCTACAACAGCCACAACACGGTCCAATACGACCTGTCGTTTTTGAGCCGTAAGCACTCCTGCCGACATAATTACGGCAACGGTAGCTATAAAGGCTAAAGTTTTCTTCTTCAACATAATATATAAATTCCTATTTTATTCTTACTTTTCAGTTTTGGGGGTTACATCGGCCGACTCCTCCGAGCCGCTCTGCATATATATCTTCACGTGCCCATCCTCCACGGCCTGGTTGACAATACTCTCCTCGTGGGCCTTGATAATCTCGCTACGACGCTGCGTAACCAATATACGGCGTATATTCTCCGACACCAACTCCAACGGCGCCACATTACCCTTGCGGCACACAGAGGTGAAGTCGAAATAGTATCGCACATCGTTGGCCTTCATCTCCTGAATGCCCAACTTATCCAACAAATGGTCGTACTCCTGACTACGTGTTGTGGGGAGGTTTGCCAGAAAATCTGCAAAGTTAACCCACTCCGCGCGGTTGTCAACAACCTGAAAACCATTCTTCTCGCACACCTCCGAGAAGGTCTTGTCATCGCTCTGCGAGGTTGCCGCCTTGCGCATCTGCTCCATCAGCTTCTTGCTTTGGCGATATGATGCGGGGAAGCATACGATTCGGCCCTTGACCAACGTGCGGTCGAGGACAAAATCCGACTTGTGAGTATTATAATACTCAGCAATATCCTCATCGGTAAACTCTCCACCCTTCTGCTGGTCAACATAATATTGGTCCACCTTGCCCGTCAGGAGCGACTGGCGGTAATCCTCCACCAGCTTCTCGATATCCTTCTCCGAGCCTGAGAACAAGCGGTCGGCCTCCTCGACTTTCAGCTGTCGTACAATCCACTTATCGACATACTGCTTCACGAAGACAACGCTATCCTCGCCCTTCAAATTAGCGGGTATCACATCAGCCATATCGGCCACAGTCAGCTCGTTACGCCCCACACGTGCAATCGTATCGTCACCCACCAGATAGTCTGGCAGCTCACGACACGAGGTCACCATCATAAGGGCGACAAAGAGCAATATATCTACCAATCGGCGCATAATATTCGACAAAGATAGTTTTTTTACTTGAAATTAACGTAGATATTGCCGAGATTATTACACTTTAGGTTGATAATTATCGCTTTTAATACCCTGAACGGTCTTTCCCATACGCACCAAAGAGGCCACAGAAACCACTGCGCAGAAGGCAAAAATAGCCCAATAAAGCGTACCTCCACCCAGCAATTCGCGGAAGGTGACATCGCCCAAATCCACCGAATGAAGGAAGCAGGCGGTGATATTATTCATCGCGTGCAGCATAATAACCATCACCAGCGAGCGGTAACGTAAGTAGAAGAAGCTCAGCACCAAACCGCTAAATGTTGCCGTCAGCGCAACCGAGGGTATAACGTGTACCAAACCGAAAATCAGAGCCGAGAGAATCCACGCCACCATTCCGCCATACAATCGGCGCAATATTCCGGCTGCATATCCACGGAAGATAATCTCCTCAAAGGCGGGAGCCAACAGCACGGCCGACACAAGCAGCCAACCGCCACCACCCAAACCGCTCTGGTCGCCAGGCAGTTGCGCAGCCAAAGGCTCGATGGCGATACTCACGCACCACATAAGCAGGTAACCGCACAGCAATCTGAATGGCGAAGCCCATCCCGGGGCACGAAACGAGAGCAACGAACGCCATCCTCTCACGAGGCGATATATCCACAGCATAGCGAAGCACAAGACCATAGATATGGCATAGCTGATAGCGACAAAACGCGCCTGCATAGAGTCGGCAGCCTCCAGCACATCGGCATCAAAACTTGTTGTATATGCCTCGCCGGGCAACCTTACCCCCAACGCAGTGCTTACCACACCTCCGAGGGCCTGCGAAATGAGAAAAAGCAGTAATATCACCACCACATCGTACCACGCAACCTGCGGTGCTGGCTTTGCTTTAGCCGCCTGCGATTGTTTATCATCTGCCACCACCTGCGGGCTCTTTACCGCCTCTTTCTTAACACTTTCCGTCATAATACGAGAAATTATCTTTTGGTTATACCGACCACAAAGTTAAGCATTTTTCGGCAATCGTTGTTTTATTTAATTTAATTTCACTAAATTTGTCCGATTATATCCTGCATTTTTTGCGCAACGGTTCAACCTGTGGCAAAAAGAGGAACAAAACGAGTAAAAATTAAGAGAACACAATATCGGATGGCAAAAGTAATAGCTTTAGCAAACCAAAAAGGCGGCGTCGGCAAGACCACTACCGCCATTAACCTCGCAGCATCGTTGGCCCTGCTGGGCAAAAAGGTACTCCTGCTGGATGCCGACCCTCAGGCAAATGCCACATCAGGCTTGGGATTCGACATCGACCTGGATGGAATCTACGAGTGTCTGATAGGCGAAAAGCGTGCCGAGGAGGTTATTCTCCAGAGCCCCGATATCAAGAAGTTGTGGTTGCTGCCCTCGAGCATACAGCTCGTAGCGGCCGACACGGAGCTGCCGAAGATGGACAACGCACACTATATTATTAAAAGTGTGATTGAGCCTATACGCGACAAGTTCGACTATATCTTCATCGATTGCTCGCCGTCGCTGGGCTACACCACGGTAAATATCCTTACTGCAGCCGACTCGGTGCTCATCCCCGTGCAGTGCGAGTATCTGGCATTGGAGGGCTTGAGCAAGCTGCTCAACACTATCAAGATTGTGAAGGGCGGACTGAATCCCGACCTCGACATCGAGGGATTTGTACTTACGATGTATATGCGCAACCGTCTGAACAATCAGGTGGCAACCGAGGTGCGTCAGCACTTTGGCGAGTTGGCCTTCGACACGGTTATCCAGCGCAACATCCGTCTTGGCGAGGCACCCTCACACGGTAAGCCCATTATGCTCTACGATGCGGCAGCAACGGGAGCTGTGAACTACCTGACGCTGGCCAAAGAGTTTTTGAAGCGTAATCGCAAAGCAAATAAAAAATAAGAGATACGATGAAACAGAAAGGTTTAGGACGAGGCTTGGATGCAATTTTCGGCACCGAGAAGCCCACGGTGAAGACTACGCCTATGAACCGAATGGCAGAGATTGCCATAGGTGATATAATTCCCAACCCCACGCAGCCGCGAACGCAGTTCGACGACGAGGCCTTGCAGGAGTTGGCTGCATCTATTCGCCAGCTGGGCGTAATTCAGCCCATCACGGTGAAGAAGAGTAGCGATGGCAAGTATATCATCATCAGTGGTGAGCGTCGCTGGCGTGCTTCGCAGGTTGTAGGCCTGGAGAGCCTGCCAGCATATATCCGCGAGGCTGACGACGAGAATCTGCACGCAATGGCGTTGGTGGAGAACATTCAGCGTCAGGACCTTAACGCCATAGAGATTGCACTGGGTATGCAGCGCCTTATCGAGGAGTGCGGTCTTACGCAGGAGGCGATGGCCGATAAGGTGGGTAAGAAGCGTTCTACCGTATCGAATTATATGCGTCTGCTGAATCTTCCCGACGAGGTGCAGCTCGCACTCAAGGAGGGACTTATAACTATGGGCCACGCCAAGGCTATCGCAGGCATCGAGGCCGACAAGCAGGTGTGGGCACTTAAGCGTTGCATCAAGAAGGCTCTCTCGGTACGCCAGACAGAGGAGTTGGCGCGAAAGTTGGCAGAGCAGAAGCAGAGCGTAGAGCAGATTGAGGAGGAGTACCCCGAGTCATACTCTCGCCTTGTGGAGCAGTTGGAGCCCTACTTCTCGGAGAATATCAGCATCAAGCGCGGCAAGAGCGGCGGAGGCAAGATTGTTATTGACTTCTCAAGTGACGAGGAGATTGAGCAGTTTATCGAGCGTCTGCGCAACAAATAAATTAGGAATGAATATGACAACTTACAATACAGACATTCAGCTACGTACAACCTCAGCAGGTTGTACTTGGGTGTGCCGTATTGTTATGGTTGCCATCCTTCTCTTTATCGGCTACGGAGCCTCAGCGCAGAGCCTTAAGCGTGGTAGCACACGTAAAGTAACGAGCGGAATTCTGATTGACAAGCCCGACTCTGTGGAGCAGGCCCGATTGGATTCGCTGGCAAATATCCCCGACGAGCTGAAGAAGATATCCGAGAAGCAGGCAAAGCGTCTGGCTGACTCGCTCTCACGTGTAGCCCGCCGCAAGGAGCGTGCAAGAGAGATGGGACGCCTGGATGCAAACGGAAATATCATTCCACGTGAGCCGTGGTTTGCCGACTCAATGTCGCTATCGAGGGTTTGTATCACATCGGCCGTTCTGCCCGGCTACGGACAGATATACAACAAGCAGTATTGGAAACTACCGATATTGTATGGTACGCTCGGAACATCAATCGGCCTGTGGGCGCACTTCAGCAGCGAGTATCGTCCCCTGAAGCGTCAGTATGACGAACTGATACTCAGCGGACTGTCACGCACCGAGGAGCTTAACGACGTGCAGAGCAAGATGATTAGCGCCAACACCAAACGTCAGGTATTTATGCTTACAGCGGCCGCCTCGTACATCTATTTCTTGGGTGATACGGCTCTGAGCTACGCCACAAACGATGTGTCGGATGTGAAGAAGGCCACCACGCTCTCAATAATTTGTCCCGGTGCTGGACAACTCTACAACAAGAGCTATTGGAAGGTGCCTATCGTCATTGGCGGTATGGCCTCGATGATTTATGTCGTTGACTGGAACAACCGTGGCTTCAAGCGTTTCAAGAATGCCTACGCCCTGCGTACCGACTTCGAGCAGAACCCGGGAAAATATCCCGATGGAGTATCGAAGGATGAGTTCGGAGGTCGTTACTCGGCCACCTTCCTTAAGAACCTGCGCGACTCGTATCGCCGTAACCGCGACCTGAGTATCCTGCTCACGGCCGCAGTATATGCTTTTCAGGCTATTGACGCCCACGTGGATGCGCACCTGAAGGATTTCGATGTTTCGGATAACCTTACCGTTGACCTCGAACCAATGTTTGACTATCAATACACACAACTTACGGGCAATAATGCCGTATTTGGATTCAATCTAAACCTCACATTCTAAAATGAATCGTATCGTACTAAAGACCCTTATTCTTTTACTTACAAGCATCGCATTTGCCTCTCAGGCCGATGCACAGATTCTTAAAAAGAGACCGAAGAAACTAAACGCCAAAGCCCTGTTAGCCATCGAGCGTCAGCGTACCGACTCGCTCTCATCGCTTGTCGAGGAGTATCGCCGCCGCGAGAGTGATTGGCAGAAGGCGTGGTACGACCAGAAGGAGGAGAAGAAGGAGAATCCAAGAAAGGTATTCACCGTTGATTACACCCCCGCCAAGGCCGATTCGCTGGCCGAGCAGCTGAAGCTACAGCAGGTGGATGACGCTCTGCAGAACTTTTTCAACGACTATGTATGCGAGCCTACATCGTTCAGCTCGGATGCATCGCTCGACTCTCTCTATACAGCACGCCTGAATGCTATGGTGTCGCCCATACACCTGCCCTACAACGAGTTGGTACGCTCATACATCAAGCGTTACACCGATGGCTCAGGTCTTATGAGCCGCGTGCTGGCACTGGCACAGTACTACTTCCCGATGATTGAGGAGGAGCTGCTTAAAGCTGGCCTTCCCGTGGAGTTGCGCGCTATGGCCATCATCGAATCAGCATTGCAGGCGACGGTCGTATCACGAGCAGGAGCAAGCGGTTTGTGGCAATTTATGCCCGTCACAGCCCGCGCATACGGTCTGGAGGTTAACTCTATGGTTGACGAGCGTTTCGACCCCTACAAGGCTACGAAGGCTGCCTGCAAGTATATGAAAGACCTCTACAAGATGTACAACGACTGGAGCCTCGCCATCGCAGCCTACAACTGCGGTCCGGGCAACGTAAACAAGGCATTGGCCCGCGCAGGTGGTAATCCGCAGTCGTTCTGGGATGTATATTGGTACCTGCCCAGCGAGACACGTGGATATGTACCCGCCTTCATCGCAGCCAATTACGCATACGCATACCATCAGGCACACAACATAACCTACTCGGAGCCCCCAATGCCTATCGCGGTGGATACGATACAGGTTTCACGTCTGCTGCACTTGGGACAGGTATCTTCTACGATTGACGTAACGACCGACGCTCTGAAGATGCTCAACCCGCAGTATAAGCTCGATGTAATCCCTGCCACGAATAAGAACTACACGCTTATTCTGCCCGCAAATCGCGTTACAGACTATATCACACGTCAGGACTCAATCTTTGCCAAGGATTCGGTATATCTCAAGGAGTACCTTAACCCCGGAGCCGTAGCAAAGAAGATGACCGAGACCACGACCATCTACTACCGCGTGAAGAAGGGCGATACGTTGGGAGCTATCGCAAAGCGCTACCGCGTGACAACCAAGCAGTTGATGACCTGGAATCGTCTTAAGAGCGCCAACCGACTCAGTATCGGCCAGCGTCTGAGAATCGAGAAACGATAAGCCGAAAATGATATTCAACGACAACGATACCATCGTAGCACCCGCAACCCCTACGGGTGGAGCGCTATGCATCATCCGTATGAGCGGAGAGGATGCTATTGCGGTGTGCGACAAGGTTTTTCGAGGTCGCAAGTCGCTGCTTGAGGCAAAAACGGCAACCCTGCACTACGGTAATATCGTTGATGGTGAGGAGGTTGTCGATGATGTGCTGGTGAGCATTTTCCGCGCACCACACTCATATACGGGCGAAAACTCGGTAGAGATTTCGGCGCACGGCTCACGTTATGTGGTAGAGCGTATATTATCACTACTCACATCTCACGGCGCACGTCTGGCCGAGGCGGGAGAGTTCACTCGCCGAGCCTTTCTGGCCGGCAGGATGGATTTATCGCAGGCCGAAGCTGTGGCAGACATCATCGCTGCCGACTCGCACGCATCGCACGCCATCGCCTCAACGCAGATGCGTGGCGCATACTCCGAGGAGTTGCAATCGCTGCGAGATAAACTATTGAACATCACATCATTATTGGAGCTCGAACTCGATTTTTCGGAGGAGGATGTAGAGTTTGCAGACCGCGAGAAACTGCTGTCGCTATTGGAAGTAACACTCCGCAAAGTGGACTCCTTGGCACACTCGTTCTCGCTGGGAAATGCACTTAAGGAGGGCGTTACGGTCGCCATCGCTGGTCGCCCGAATGTGGGAAAAAGCACCCTGTTAAACCGCTTGGCTGGTGAGGAGCGTGCAATGGTATCGGAGATTGCTGGCACGACACGCGACACGGTGGAGGCTACGGCAAATATCGGCGGCGTGATATACCGATTTATAGATACGGCTGGCCTACACTCGACCGATGACGTGCTGGAGCAGATGGGTATAGAACGCACTACGCAAGCGCTCGTGAAGGCTCGTATCATATTGTGGCTCACCGATAAGGAAGATTCCGCAATAGAGGATGATTTGGCTGGATACACGCCCACGGAGGAGCAGACTTTGTATCGCATAGTGACAAAAATAGATCTTCAAGCTACAAGTGCTGCGACTTGCCATCAAGACGCCTACCCCACCATCCGCCTCTCGGCAAAGACAGGCGAGGGAGTCGATTTGTTGCTTTCGGAGTTGCAGGCAGCAGCAGACGCGACGTCAGCATATAAGGGCGACGTCATCATCTCCAATCGCCGCCACTACGACGCACTTCATCAGGCCAGCGAGGCCCTCTCGGCAACCATTTCTGCGCTGCAGAACGGCATCTCGACCGACCTTCTCAGCGAAGATATCCGCCTGGCCATCCACCACCTCGGCTCGATCACCGGCGAAATAACCTCAACCGAGATTCTTCAATCGATATTTTCCCGTTTTTGCATCGGCAAGTAAATTTGCATACCAATGATAAAATGATTTATCATCGTTTATCGCAAAGCGCTCATTTTGAGCGCTTTTTTTGTTTTTGGTGATAAAGTCATTTATTACTGTTTATCATCGTTACGCAATATTTCTTCGCCCTATTTCACCCCCAATGTCCAATGTCATCATTCAAGAAAATTTTAAGTGCCTGATTGAGCGGATTTTGGGGTGAAATGCAACGAGGTGCAATGGAGTGCAATGAGCTGCAATGAAATGGCG
>SUZR01000015.1 GCA_015059845.1 Rikenellaceae bacterium
TGTTTTTATCGCATGAGGCAAATAGAGAAAGCAGACATAGAATGATTGATACACTTCTATATAACTTGATTCTTAAATTCATAACTTATATATTTAGTAACGTATAAAAAATAACTTATAACAATTATTTAATTCTTTTTTGAGCCACCAAAGATAGTAAAATTATTCTGAATGGCCATATTATTGAGTATATTTTTGTTAACGTTTTTTCACGCGGGCCAATTCCACTCGTGTGCGGGTGGTTCTGAGCACCTTAATTTCCAATCCTCCGGCCTCAATTACGGTGCCCGATGAGGGGATACCGTCGTAGGTATAGATAATATATCCGGCCAGAGTGTCATACTCGTCACTCTCCTCAATATCAAGACCATACTGCTCGTTCAGGTACTCGACGTCCAGGCGGCACGAAAGCACATACTCGTCCTCTCCCACCTGCTTCTCGACAACATCCTGCACATCGTGCTCATCCTCAATCTCACCGAATATCTGTTCCAGAACATCCTCCATAGAGATAATACCAGCCGTACCGCCAAACTCGTCAATAACGACGGCAATGCTGGTTTTTCGTTTGATAAAGTTCTGCAACAGAGTCTGCAACGGCAAAGTCTCGGCAACAAAATCGACAGGCATAAGCACCTGCTTGACAGATGAAGGCTTATTAAATAGGCTCTTCGAGTTGACGTATCCGACAATGGTATCAATCGAATCCTGCCAAACGAAGATACGTGAATATTTAGAATCGACGAATCGCTCGGTCAGCTCCTCAATCGAAGTATTAATATCCACCGCCTCAACATCCACACGCGAAACCATACAATCTCTCACGCGCAGGTCGGCAAAATCCAATGCATTTTGGAATAACTTAATCTCCTCCTCATTCTCCTCCTGCGGCTCCACGCCCTCGTCATCAACCAAATCGACAAGGTCCTCGCGGCTAAACGTATAATCCATAGCTCCGTCGCCAGCCTTGCGGCCAAAAAGGCGCAGAATACCATACGAGATAAATGTCGTAAAGATTGCGATAGGATACAGTACCAGGTAGAATATATAGAGTACCGGCGAGAAAAACTTATAGTAGAAGTTGGGATTGTTCTTGAAAATAGATTTAGGCAAGAACTCTCCACAGAAGAGAATCACCACCGTAGAGATAATCGTTTCCAGCAATACCGAGCCCTCGTTGGCCATACTCTCCCACCCTACCACTGAAGCAACCAAGCGCAACAGCAACGACATATAGAGAGAGTAAACAACAAGGCAGATATTGTTTCCGACAAGAATTGTGGTGATATATTGGCCTGAATGACGCTCAAAAAGCTGAGCGATGAAATCAAACAGCGGACTCTGCTTACGGTCAATCTCCTCGCGTAGGCGATTTTTGCTCAGGAAGGCAATCTCCATCCCTGAGAAAAATGCCGACAGGAGTAACATCGTGCATATAATTATTATGGAGTTTATCAAATCAGCAGATTCCATCATCCTTTGGGGTTTGATTTATCGTTTTTCGGGTAGTTCGAGCGATATAGCTCGCTGCTCGGAGTTACGCAACGGTCTAAGCGGGCCATTGCTCTCCAGGTTCTGCTTTGGCGCAGGGCGTGAGGGGCGCGGTATAGGCTTTAATTCTACTGGGGGATTCTTAACCTCCGCGTTCTTCTTTGCGGGCTCGGCAGAAGCATCGCTCGAAGATGAATTATCCCCACCAAACTCCGTGTCGTTGACATAGGTCACGCCCTTGAGTTTACGGTAGGTCCACTCCTTCATCTTCTCGTCACTCTCAAAACCTTCGCAATGATATACCTCATCGGCCGAAACTATCTTCGAGTCCACATTTGAGTAAACTCGATGAGTAGCCTGATTCCAAAACAGTTGAGAGGTGTAGAGACGGCGACCATCCTTGTTCACGGCAACGACATCGCCCTTCGCCTCCCACAATTTTCTATCTTCGTAAAAAATGGCATAATTAGCCGTCAAGGTTGCCGACACGCTCGACAGAGAGTCATCCTCGAACATTGTAATCTTAATGCCCTTGCGAAACTCACGATACGGGTCGTGAGCCATAGCATAGCCCTCCATCAGCGGAGTCTCGAAGTGGTACGACTTACGACCATTCTCCGACTGGGTGATAGAGAGGTTTTCGCTATACTCGGTCATCAATGCTTCGTGGCTGACAGCCTCCTCAACAGGCTTGGGTGCTTCACACGAGAATAGCAAGATAGCACTCCCCGCAAAAGGGAGTGCTACCGCTAAATATCGTCTGAGCGAATTTATTACCATCGCACGAATTATCTGTAACGAACGGTTGTGCTAACACCGCTTGCGAAACCGCGAGTACAAGTGTAGCTTGCGCCCTGCTGTACCTCGTTGAAGAAGCACTCCTCCTTTGTGGGGAATGAGCCACGGTAAGCAGACATCATCTTCTTTGCAGCCTCGAGAATTTGGGGTTCAGAGCCGAGCAACTCAACAGCCTTGCTCATTGTATCGTATGCAGCCCAGAAGCAAGCCTGACCAGCAAACTCGCTATTTGCAGAAGCAGCATAGCACTGACCCATAATATAGTAAGCATAACCATTCTCAGCATTCAAAGCCTTAATCTCCTTAGCAGCAGCCATAGCGTCGCTGTGGTTACCCATCTGCATACTAATCAAAGCGATACGAACGTAGAGCTTCTCCTTCTCGGCAGCTACTGACTCAGCAGCCAAAGCCTCGTTCAAATACTTCATAGCCTTATCGAACTCGCTACGGTTCTGGAAGCCCTGAGCCAAGAACAATGCTGTCTCTGAAGAGGGTTTGATAGAGTAGTACTTCTCAGCAGTCTGGAAGAAGAAATCGCTATCGCAGTTAGCGCGTGACATAAGCGATACAGCCTGGCTCAACAAAGCCTCGTTATCGGGCTCAGCAGCCAACTTCTTAGAGAATAGTGACTCCAAGTTCTCGCAGCTTGCAGCACCACTTGCACCGAATGCTGAATCGAACTGATTCTTAAGCTCTGCAGACTCGCCATCAGCACCGTCAAATGCGGGTGAGAAACGATCGTAGTCAGCAATAACTGCAGTAGCATCTACCAAGTCGTTCTTGTAATCCTCGCAGAGGTTAGAGAAGTAGATAGCAACCAACTCCAAGTCGGGCTTGCCGGTCTTCTCCTCAGTAGCAGCGATAGCCTCGTTGAAAATCTTACGAACGCCCTCGCGGTCGTCAGACTTGTAGGTCAAATACTCACGAGCCTTACGGTCGAGGATATATGCCTTACCATACTTTGAGTGGCTACCGAAAGCCTGCAAACGTACGTCATAAACATACAGCAAAGAGTCGATAAACATTGCACGCTGCTCGTCATTCTCAGCGCGGTTAATCTGATTTTTGTAAAGCTTGATACCATTAGTGTAGATACCCTGTGCAGCAGCAGGACACTGCTCCAAAAGAGTCTTAAGATAGCCAGCAGCCACCTTGTAGTTTTTGTTGTCAACAGCCTCCTTGAGGAACTGATTGTTGAGCATATTCTGCTTACGCTGCTCACCATTAGCACCCCACTTCGCATACTTGGGATCGTCGTAGTTGATGTTCTGCGCCATTGCTGTGAATCCCACCATAGCAAAAGCAACCATCAAAATCAGCTTCAAACTTTTCATGTAATCTAAGATTTGTTAGTTTGTTAATATAATTTTTTGTCTATTCGTTATTCCTATTCATACTTGTAGCGGTAGAACCAACGGTCGTTGAACAGCGTCAAGCCAATCGACATCTTAAAGTAGTTCTGCTTAACCATACCCGTCTTCACGTCGTTAATCATAATCGTATCGTTGGCCGGGTCGCGGTGACCGTACTCAAAACCAATATCTACCGATGAGCGACCAAAGAGCTGCACGGGCAGACCGATACCGGCTGTAATGGCGTACTGTTTAACCTTGCTACCGCCAAAGGTCTGATAATAATCGCCATAACGCGCACCAACGCGGTACGACATACGGTTCAAATAGTTACCCACATCCGTAAAACGGGGGATAATCTCAAAACCAGCCTTGATGGTATGAGTGTCGGTATAGGCTACGTGAACGCCCTTACCACCGCTCTCCATATAATCTGTATTCTGGCTACCCCAGTTCTGGTATACATAGTCAACACCAAAACGCACCTTTGAATCCTGATAGAAGAATCCAGCGGCAACCTGATGCGGCAAGCGCAACGGCAACGACTTCTCGTTCTGCTCACGCACAACAGAAGTAAGCAAGTTATCTACATACACATACTTCTTCATATCGGGCTCTATAGCGCCACCCAAGTCGTATGTTGCGGCGAAGGTCAGCACTCGCTCGGCATTGAGAATCGGGTTAAACATAATACCGAACTGAGCCTTAATCTTCGACACGTCGTATGTATCTGTACCAACCGTTGATGAGAACTCTCCGCTACCGGTAATAACATTACTAACCATAGCATTATAGCTACGGCTGATGTTACCCCAATAGTAAACCAACGCTGCACCGATTGAGAGGCGAGAGAATGGTGACCATCCCACACCCAACTTTACATCGGTAACATCGCCATCACCATAATACTGGTAACGTACACGGCCCACGTTTCCAGCGATTCCAGGTGTCAAATCGTCGTTATACATACTGTAACCGACATTGCTGTAAGGAGATAGGCTAAAGCCTAAGCCCAAACCCTTAGCAAGTGGCATCTGGAAAGCTACATCGTGAATATTTATCGAGTTGTAAGCTGTCTCAACCTCGCTATTGGTTGCACCATACTTTGTCTGCTTGTTGCGATAGTGGCCTCCCTCAATACCAAAGTTGAACAAGAAGCTCTGTCGCGGCGTGAATCCGTAAGCAGCGGGATTCATAATATTTGTCATATTGGTCGAAAACATTGCAACACCCACGCCACCCATCGAACGCTGAATAGCATTACCTGGTGTTGACAACTCTCCCATTCCGTACATTGAGTAGGGCGAATAGGTATTCACACTACTGGCCAAAGTTTGCGCCGCCGCACCCATAGGTAAAAGCAGTACGATGGCTATAATAAGTCTAAAAAAGTTCGTTTTCAAAGCCTGCATTGTACTCTAAAATTGTATTCAATCCGCAAACTACCGGATCACATTTTGCAAATATCGCGTTTTTAATTCTTTTATCAAAAAATTTTGCATCTCCACCCGTAAAAATTAACATTATTTTAGCATTTTTATCCATAAACGACGAAATATAGCCCTCAATTTCGTTTACGATACCCTGCATAACGCCCTGCTCGATGGCTTGGCGGGTGTTACGACCCAAGGTCAAAACCTCATCGGTCGGGTCACATTCGGGAAGTCGCTGAGTGTAATCGTGCAAAGCACGAAAACGACTTCTCACTCCGGGTGATATATTGCCACCCTTGAATACTCCACCCTCCACCAGGTCGATGGTGATGGCAGTACCAAAGTCCACAATCAAACAATCGTCATATCCCATACACTTCACCACTCCGACAGCCGCAGCCAGACGGTCCACGCCGAGTGTTTCGGGCGAGAGATAATCATTTCCTATCGGCACGGGCGTAGTGGAGGTCATCTCCAGCACCCATAAGCCAGCCTGGCGTAACTCCGATGCGATAGACGCAGTAGCAACGCCGCTCGAAGCGACGATGGCTTTTCGCAGCGTAGGATAGCTGGCCTGCAATCGCTTGACATCAATATCTGCATCTACGGCAAGGCGCTGTGCTTCAACCACATCAGCACCGTCCACAACAGACACCTTCATAAGCGAATTACCGATATCTACCACCAGATTCATCTTCGTTCGGGTTATAAATTACGTAAAACGGTAACGGCCTCGGCAACGTTACTTACTCTTCTAACGGTCATAGCCAGGCGATTATTGTGCTGCTTGAGCACAAATCTGTCGGGTTGTGCGGTTATCTTGCGCAACATATCCATAAAAACATCGCTCTTGTAGTATGGTGAATTCTGCTCGCCCACGAAGTGAACAATCATCAGACCATTCTTCACCTTCACGCGCTCCATACCCAGCCTTACAGCCTCCCAGCGCAAACGCACAACGTTCAGCAACTCGCGCGCCGCCTCGGGCAATGCACCAAAACGGTCCACAAGACGGCTCTCGAACTCGACAAGCCCCTCCTCCTTGCGTATAGAGTCCAACTCGCGGTACAGGCGCAACTTCTCGGCGGGCTGACGCACGTACGAGTCGGGCAGCTCGGCCAGCATATCAATCTCGATAATAGAGTCGTCGATATACGACTCATTCTTAACTGTTTCGGCCTCCTCGTCCGTAAGACCCGCGACATCCAATCCTTCAGTTCGCAACTCGGCAATGGCCTGTCGCATAATCTTTTGATATGTTTCAAAGCCAATATCGGCAATAAATCCGCTCTGCTCGGCACCCAGCAGATTACCCGCGCCCCGAATATCCAAATCCTGCATCGCGATATTGAATCCCGAGCCCAAATCCGAGAACTCCTCGATAGCACGCAGACGACGGCGTGCATCCTGCGTAAGCAGCTCCTCGGGCGGAGTTATCAGGTAACAATATGCCTTACGGTTACTACGTCCCACACGGCCACGCAGCTGGTGCAAATCGCTAAGGCCATAGTAATGAGCATTATTTATAATAATGGTATTGGCATTGGGGATATCTATTCCGCTCTCCACGATGGTTGTAGCCACCAGCACATCAAACTCGCCATAGATAAAGTCCATAATGAGCTTCTCCAACTGCTCCGAGGGCATCTTACCGTGCCCGACAGCCACCCTCGCCTTGGGGCAGATGCGCGTAATCATACCCTGCAAAGTCATCAGATCCTCCACTCGGTTATTCACGAAATATACCTGACCACCACGCGAGAGCTCCTCTTCAATAGCATCACGTATAATATCCTCCGAGAAGATATGCGACTCGGTGATAATCGGCTGTCGATTTGCTGGTGGCGTGGAGATTACCGAGAGGTCACGCGAGCCCATAAGCGAGAACTGCAACGTACGCGGGATAGGAGTTGCTGTAAGGGTAAGCGTATCGACATTGACGCTCATCTGCGTAAGTTTCTCCTTTGCCGCCACGCCAAACTTCTGCTCCTCGTCGATGATAAGCAGGCCCAAGTCCTTGAACTTAATCTGCTTACCCAATATCTTATGCGTTCCGATAAGGATATCAATCTTACCCGCCTCCAGGTCGGCCGCAATCTCACGTGTCTGCTTTGCTGTCTTCGAGCGGTTGAGATACTCTATTCTTACGGGAAAGTCTCGCAGACGCTCCATAAACGAACGGTAGTGTTGCAAGGCAAGAATAGTTGTTGGCACCAACACCGCCACCTGCTTGCCATCCACAGCCGCCTTAAATGCTGCACGAATAGCAACCTCGGTCTTTCCAAATCCCACATCACCACACACCAGACGGTCCATCGGCTGGTCGGACTCCATATCCTTCTTAACGGCGGCAATAGCCGTCTGCTGGTCTGCAGTCTCCTCCCACTGGAATGAGGCCTCCATCTCATTTTGCAGATAGCTGTCGGCCGAGAAGGCAAATCCCTTGCTCGCCTTACGCTTGGCATACAAAGCAATAAGCTCGCGCGAGATATCCTTAACAGCCTTCTTTGTAGCCGTCTTCAGCTTCTGCCAAGCTCCATTACCCAACTTATATATCTTCGGCGGCTCGCCCTCGCCACTCTTATAGCGCGAGATGCGGTGCAGCGAGTGGACATTTACAAACAATACGTCGTTATCCTTATAAACCAGCTTTATAGCCTCGTGCAGCTTGCCGTTCTCGTTGATTTTCACCAATCCGCCAAAGCGACCCACACCGTGGTCGATATGCACCACATAGTCACCCATCTTCAGAGCATTAAGCTCCGCCACGGTCATCTGCTCATCACGCTTAATCTCGCCATTGATGCGATAGCGGCGATAGCGGTCAAATATCTGATGGTCGGTATATAGGCATAGCTTCAAGCCATTATCCACAAAACCCTCGTGCAGCGTAACGGCAATGGCATCGAACTCGATATTGCGGCGGCCCATCTGATGGAAGATATTATCCAGACGCTCAATCTGCGCCTTGCTCTCCGAGAGTATATATGTCTTATACCCCTTCAGCGTAGAGTCCTCCATATCGTCAGCCAAAATATCAAACTTCTTATTGAACTTGGGTTGCGGCGTAGTAGCAAACTGTATGGACACATCGGCCACGCGCTCCTTCAGGTTATCACGCAGCAGGCACATCCTACACTCGGTCATATCCTGCAACAAGCCGTTGCGGCTGGTTAGCAGCGTATCAATCTTCGATGGCTCCTCCATCTCGCCCAGCACCTTACGGCGCAAATCGTTGACGCGCTTAAGTACATACTCGGCATCGTAGTACCAAAAGGTAACATCCTCGCCCGCAAAGCGTACAAGCGACACCTTCTCCACCTCCGAGGTATTCATATTGGGGATAATCTCCACCTGCTCGACCTTGTCGTGCGAGAGCTGGCTCGAGATATTGAAGCGGCGGATAGAGTCAATCTCATCGCCAAAGAAATCTATACGGAATGGGCGATTCTCCGAATAGGAGAAGACATCGACAATACCTCCACGCAGGGAGTATTGGCCCGGCTCATAGACGAAGTCAACCTGCTGAAAGCCACTCTCAACGAGCAACTCCTCCAAATCCGAGATACGCAACATATCCCCCACTTTCAGGCGGATACTACGCTCCGTAATGGCTCTCTCGTCGGCCACACGCTCAGCCAGAGCCTCAGGATAGGTGCAGACAACAATATAGCCACTCTTGTGGTGTCGGATGGCATTCAACGTATTTGTGCGTTGCACAACGCCCTGCGCATCCTCCTTACCATAAAGAATTGAGCGTTTATATGAGGTCGGGAAGAAGTGTACTCTATCCTCGTCAAGCAACGCGTAGAAGTCGTTGAGCATATATGCTGCGGCATCGCGGTCCTCCGCCACGAAGATATGCACACCACCTGCGTGAGCAATCAGGGCCGATGAATAGAGCGAAAGAGCCCCGCCGACCAAATTATCAAGATGGACGGTGACGCTCTTTTTTCTATGCTCCTTAAGCAACGCATTGAAGGGCTTAGAGCCCTCTACGCGTTTCAAAATATTTTCAATCTTCTCCACAACAGCAAAATTTTCTATCTATGGAGGAATATATCCAACTCTACTCAATCAAGGGCGAGCCCTGACGATCGAGATACTTCACATCGACCATACCCAAACTCTGGTCTGCCACAACCTGCAGCTTGAGTTTATAACGCCAAGCCCAGCGGCGACGCAGCGACAGCAGGCCCTTACACAGATACGAGGCCACGTAGGGGCTCACGCGCAACGTGATATGCTTCACGCCACGGTCCTCGGCGAGGAACTGTATCTGGTTTTCAATCTTGCGGTCAAGCAGCACTGTAGGCTCGATACGTCCTGTACCGTTACACGTAGGGCACACATCCGTCACATCCTCAATAGCCACGGGGCGTACTCGCTGGCGCGTAATCTGCATCAAACCAAACTTCGTGAGCGGCAGGATGGTATGCTTGGCCTTATCGGTGGCCATCAACTTCTGCATCTCCTCGTACAGTAGCTGGCGATTCTGCGCCTTATGCAGGTCGATAAAGTCGATGATGACAATACCTCCCAGGTCGCGCAGACGCAGCTGGCGTGCAATCTCATTGGCTGCAGCGAGGTTTACGGTCATAGCCGTCTCCTCCTGATTGACCTCAGCCTTGGTGCGGTTACCCGAGTTGACGTCGATGACGTTCATAGCCTCGGTGTGCTCGATGATAAGGTAGGCACCGCGCTTAAGCGAAACGTACTTAGCAAAGAGCGACTTAATCTGTTTAGATATATCGAAGTTGTCGAAGATAGGCACTGTACCCTTGTACAGCTTAACAATCTTCTCCAACTGGGGGTCGATGATTTTAATGTAATTTTTAATCTCGCGATACATCGCCTCGTCGTCAACCGTAATTTGCGAGAAGGTTGAGTTCAGAGAATCGCGGATTATGGTATTGGCTCTACTCATCTCGCTCATCAACAGAGCGGGAGCCTGATTTTTTCTGATGTTACCCACAGCCTTTTCCCAGCGCTCGATGAGTGAGCGTATATCCTGCTCAATATCGGCATCCTGTGCATCGGCAGCTGCGGTGCGTATGATAACTCCAAAATTTTTGGGAAGAACGGCTGCGGCAATTCGGCGCAGGCGCTTTTTTGTTTCGTTCGAGCGTATCTTCTGCGAGATAGATATCTTGTTGCTGAAGGGTACCAGCACAACATTTCGGCCCGGCAACGATATATCGGCCGTAAGACGCGGGCCCTTGGTCGAGATAGCCTCCTTGGCCACCTGCACCATCACGGTCTGTCCCACCTGAAGGTATGCGGCCAACTTACCCGACTTCTCGATAGCCGGCTCGAGTTTCATAGTCTCCACCTTAACACCTCGGCGGCCCGGCTGGCGGCTGTCAACCACCTTCTGCAACGACTGAAACTGTGTTCCCAAATCGAGGTAGTGGATGAAGGCATCCTTCTCGTGACCGATATTCACGAAGGCCGCATTCAATCCCGGCATAATTTTACGCACCTTACCCAGATATATATCACCAACAGCAAAGCCTGTCTGGCACTGCTCCTTATTGAGCTCCACCAACACCTTATCCTCACACAAGGCGATGGTAATCTCTCTCGGGGTAACGTTTATTACTAACTCTCGATTCATTTCGTTTAATTATTAAAAATAGGTAAAGCTAAAGGGCGTTAATACAAAAACCCTTTAGCTTTTATCTTACCTACTTGCTAACGCAATAGACCGTTAAAGAAGATTACTTCTTCTTATGACGATTCTTACGAAGACGCTTCTTACGCTTGTGCGTAGCCATCTTATGACGCTTGTGCTTCTTTCCGTTTGGCATAGTTTTTAATATTTAATGGTTAACTGTATGCGCTTTTAATTACTTTACCTTAGCTACGAAGCTCTTTGCGGGCTTGAAAGCGGGGATATTGTGCTCGGGGATAGTAATGGTAGTGTTCTTAGAGATATTACGAGCAACCTTTGTTGCGCGCTTCTTGATGATGAAGCTACCAAATCCACGAAGATAAACATTATTGTTCTCGATGAGTGAGTTACGAACCTCCTCCATAAACGCCTCTACGATAGTCTGCACCAAAACCTTCTCGGCACCAGTGTTCTTGGCAATTTCATTTACGATATCAGCCTTAGTCATAGTAATAATTTATTTATAATTTAACATCTTTGTTACTTTGGGTCTGCAAATGTACTACATTTTTGATGATTAACAAATTAAAAGCGAGTTTTTTTTCTCAAATCCCACACATTAATTCACAAGGGACAAAAACCCTGCAAAAACGTACCACATTCGGTCTGCGAAGCTGCTTTCCTAATAAGGCATCTGGTTGAAAGCCATAGCCAAACCCTCGACAGCCTTATCCAGGCCGCCCTGAATTTTGCTGCCCACCATCATACGCATCATCATATTCAGCTCGGCGTGCAACACCATACGGATACGGGTATCGGCATCGGATACTTCGTGCAGCTGCAACCAGAACGAGAAATCAACGGGGACGCCATTCTCGTCGGCAGCCTGAATCTTCACGTGTTTGTTATCCACGCGCTCCACGATACGCAATGCCACCTTAAAACCCTTAACCTTGAATGAGCAGGTATCCTCCGTAGCCTCCCACTCCTCTACCTTATCCTGCAGGGCAGGCGTGAGCATATCGAAACGGCTCACAAAGGGGAAGATACGTGCAGCGGGCTTAAGGATTTGCTGCTGTTTTGATTCATATTTTTCCATTCCCATAATGGCAATAATTTAGGTTTTACTTTCCAGCCTTATAGGCATCAACACCACTCTGCAGGAAATCAATAAAGCCCTGCACGTCGAGGTCATAGCCACGAGGTGCTACCATAGGCGTACCTGCATTGCCCTGCAAAACATAATAGGGCTGGGCGTTCACGCCATAAGTTGTGAGGGCGTAGTGTGAGTTTATCTTACCCAGCGTCTTAAGCACCTTACCCGTATCGGTTGTAACCCAGTCGGCCTCGTCAACCTTTAGCTTATCGTCGGCATACAATGCCACAATAACATACTCATTACGCAGAATATCCAGAACTCTTGAATCCGACCATACGCGTGCCTCCATCTCGCGGCAGTTCACGCAGCCGTGGCCCGTAAAGTCGATAAAGAGAGGCTTGTTAACCTTCTTTGCATACGCCTCTGCCTCCTCCAAATCGAAGAAGCCCTCAAGGCCGTGCGGCAACTCCAACACATCACCATACTTAACACCGCTCTGAGGTGTTGCCTCGCTCGCTGCGGCAGGTGCAGCACCCGCTGTCATCACAAAATCCTGAGTCTGCACGGGAGGCAGATAACCAGAGAGAGCCTTCAAAGGCGCACCCCACATACCGGGAATCATATATACCACGAACGAGAATACGATAATCGACATCACCAAACGTGTTACCGAGAGGTAAGGCATATCACTATCGTGCTTGAACTTAAGCTTACCCAACAGATACAATCCCAACAATGAGAAGATTGCAATCCAGATAGCAAGGTACACCTCGCGGTCGAGCAAGCCCCAGTGATAGGTCTGGTCAGCTACGCTGAGGAACTTCATACCCAGAGCCAACTCCACGAATCCCAATACAACCTTCACTGAGTTCAGCCAGCCACCACTCTTAGGCAACTGCTTCAACCACGACGGGAAGAGTGCAAACAGAGTAAAGGGCAGAGCGAATACTACCGAGAAGGCGAACATTGTGATAATGGGTGTCCACACCTCACCCGATGTTGACTGAATCAACGCCGAGCCGATGATGGGGCCCGTACAAGAGAACGACACCAGCACCAAGGTCAAGGCCATAAAGAAGATACCTACAAGGCCACCCTTATCAGCCTTAGCGTCGCTATTGTTGACCAACTTCTCAGGCAATACAATCTCGAACGCACCGAAGAACGATGCAGCAAAGACCATAAATACCACAAAGAAGAGGATATTCGGCAACCAGTGTGTTGACAGCCAGTTGAAGATATCGGCCGTAACGGCATCACCGCCAATCAACCACGTAAGGAAGATAATAACGCCAATAGGCACGGTGTAAAGCACCACGATAAACAAGCCGTACATCAATGCGCGGAAGCGACCCTTCGCTACGCTACCCGATCCCTTCAGGAAGAACGATACGGTCATCGGAATCATCGGGAACACACAAGGCGTAAGCAACGCGATAAGCGCCCAACCCATTGCGCTGAGGATAAAGCCCCAGATTGAGCCACCCGAAGTAGCCGCAGCAGCATCTACCGTAGCCTCTGTTACGGCAGCGGGAGTGCCCACCTTAATCGAAAACTCCTTATCGCCCGTAATGCAGTTCTCATCGTTGCAAGCCATCCAATCGGCTACCACCTGCACCGTAGTACCCTCGGTCTTAATAACTTGCGAGAAGGTAACCTCACCCTCATAGTGACCAATCACCATCTCGAAAATATCATTCATCTCGCGGGTTGACTCTCTATTGGCCGTCACGCCACCAACCAACTCATAACCCTCAACGGGGTCGAACGTAAAGGTTGTAGCCGCAGGGCCGCCCTCATATGGGCCGAGGTCGTACATATGCCAACCCTCTGCTACCGAAGCCTTAAAATCGATGCGATACTCGCCATCGCCAATCTGCTCAACCGATGTACTCCACGCTACGGGGTCAAGCAACTGGGGCTGTGCAATGGCCGACAACGATGTCAGCGCCACAGCCAATGCAAAAAAAATATTCTTCACCAAATTCATATTTTTTAGTTTTTCCTTTTCGTCAATTCGCGCCAGCTATTTATCTTTAGCATATATGCGCAAGGCGCAAAAATAGAAAAAAAAACAGACTCCTGCAAATAAGAATCTGTTTTATAGCACTTTTGTTACTCTATTTCAAATATTCGTTGCTCATCATCGCCCGCAGTGATACGCACTACCATAGCATCATCGGGGATGAGCGGCTCAATCTTCTCGGGCCACTCCACGAGGCACAAATCACCCGAATAGAAATACTCCTCGTATCCCAGGTCGAAAACTTCCTCAATGCTATCAATACGATAAAAATCGAAGTGATAAATACGGCACTGCTGCCCCTCATACTGATTTACCAGCGCAAACGTAGGGCTTGTAACCGTATCCTCAGCACCCAGCAGGGCTGCAATACGGCTCACAAGTGTGGTCTTACCCGCTCCCATTCCGCCACGCAGCAACACCACGCTACGACCATCGAGGGCCTCAATCACAGCCTCGGCAACGCGTGGCAACTCGGACAATGAATCTATCTCTATTCTCTTCATAATCAACTATTTTTAGGCTTAAGCACAATGTACGGTACAATCATCTCCTCCATCGAGATACCTCCGTGCTGGAACGTATTTCGATAGTATCGGATAAACTTATTCGCATCATTGTTATAGACCAGGAAATCGGAATTATATGCAAAAATATAACTTGACGAGAGGTTGATTCGCGGCAGTTGAATATCCTCAGGTCGTGTCACCTCATACACCTCGCGGGCATTGTATTGCAGGTTGCGACCCGTCTTGTAACGTAGATTGGGCGAGGTCTCCCTATCGCCCGTAACCTTGACGGGATTATCCACGCGGATAGTGCCGTGGTCGGAGGTGATGATGACCGTATGTCCCTGCTCCGAGAGCAGCTTCAGCAGTACAAACAAATCCGAATGCTCAAACCACGAGCGTGTAAGCGAGCGGAACGAAGCCTCATCCTCGGTAAGCTCGCGGATGATATCCGTTTCCGTACGTGCGTGCGACAAGATATCAAGGAAATTATAGACGATAACCGAGAAATCGGCATCATACACACGGCGGATATTATCAATAAGTTTTCGGCCAGCCTCGGGACGCACCAACTTATCGAAGGTCCACTTGTAATCCTTACCCGCCATCTTCATCTGGCGGCTCAGGAACTCATCCTCGTATTGATTCTTGCCCCCCTCCTCGTTATCATTGAGCCACTTGTCGGGCATCATACGGTCGATGGCCAACGGCATAAGGCCTGCAAATATGGCATTACGGGCATACTGCGTAGCCGTAGGCAGAATAGCGCAATAGAAATCATCCACATCCACGTCGTAATATCCACGCAGCAGAGGATTTATGGCACGCCATTGGTCGTAGCGGAAATTATCAATCAGCAAAAGCGTAGTCTTCGAGTGGGTATCCACCACGGGAAATATCTTCTTGCGCATCAGTGTGTGCGACATAACGGGAATCTCCTCGTCGTCAACGCGCTTATTAATCCAATTATAGTAATTACGACGCACGAACTTACAGAACTCCTGATTGGCCTCGCTCTTCTGATAAGCCAATATCTCCTTGATGCTCTGGTCAGTGGAGGCTGAAAGTTCAATCTCCCAGCCCGTAATCTTACGATAAAGCGTACACCACGCCTCAAACGAGTCAGCACCCTGACACATAGCCGAGATACGCCCAAACTCGGCACGATAATCGGCCGTAGTCTGCTCGGTCACGAGTTGCTGTGAGTGGACATTCTTCTTTATCGAGAGCAGCACCTGATTGGGGTTTACGGGCTTGATGATGTAGTCAGCAATCTTCGAGCCGATGGCCTTATCCATAATATTCTCCTCCTCGCTCTTGGTCACCATAATAACGGGCGTGGTGGGGCGCACATCCTTAATCAAAGGAAGCGTCTCCAATCCCGTCATACCGGGCATCATCTCGTCGAGGATAATCAAATCAAAGGCCATCGAGCGTACCATATCGATAGCGTCGTAACCGTTGTTACACGTCTCTACATCGTAGCCCTTGCCCTTAAGAAATAATATATGAGGCTTTAGCAACTCAATCTCATCATCGACCCATAATATCTTTACCATAATCTGACTGCTTTTATTTAAGAAACGCCGAAAAGACCTTTTTAATTGTTGGGAACGAGTTTTTTATTCTCTGCGCAATCTCCTGGCGCGGTATCCACTCGGCGCATACAATCCCCTCCTCGCGCTGCGGGCTGAGGCTCTCCGACTCGCCACGCATAGCATACCACGCGGTGAGTTTCAGCTCCCAGCTACCATATATATTATACGAATGTAACGTCGTTGCCAGCAACTTGCCCACCGCATTGACCTTCACACCCGTCTCCTCCTCGGCCTCGCGAGCCGCACATTGGCTGAAGCTCTCGCCCTCCTCACGATGCCCCTTAGGCAGGTCCCAACGCTCATTGCGGCGTATCATAACCACAGCTCCGCCATCGCTCTCCACCACTCCGCCGGCAGCCTCAACCCACTTCATCTGTCGGGCAAACTGCTCAAAGGCACGCAGTGGCTGCGACGACAAAACAACCACATAGTTGTAATTCTCAAGAAAAGTGATTATCTTCGCTCGGGAAATACTCTCTACCTCAGTGGCATCAACCACATAGTATCCCTCGGGGGCTTGTGCCGAGAAGAGTAGCTCACGCGTAGCAAACCATACTCTGATATCGCCATTGGCCTCTACGGGTAGAAGTGGAGTTTGAAGATTGGGTGATGAGGTATTTTCCATATTATCGCGCGTTTCCAACGCAAAAATAAGAAATTGATATTAAACCTCGAATATAATTTATGAAAAAATTAACCTTTATTATGGCTATTGCAGCTTTAGCGCTCGGTGCTTGTGCTCCCAAAGAGCAGCCCAAGGCGCTCGATATTGACAACAAGATGACCGCCGAGGAGATTGCGGCAGCACGTTTCACCCCCGATGTACTCTGGAAGATGGGACGCCTAGGCAGAGCCGCACTCTCGCCCGATGGCACAACGGCTCTCTACACTATTACACGCTACAATATGGCCGAGAATCGCGGTCTTACACAGATTTTCGTTCGTGATATGGCATCTGGCGAGGAGAAGACCTTGACGGATAACACCTCGAATAACTCGGATGCACAGTGGAGCGCCGATGGCAAGAAGATTTTCTTCACATCGAATCGCAGCGGCTCAATGCAGGTGTGGCAGATGAGCGCCGATGGCTCTAACGCCAAGCAGATTACAAACATTGAGGGTGGCATTGAGGGTTACGGCATTGCCCCCACAGAGGATAAGATTTTCTATGTAAAGAAGGTACACGCCGCCGACATCAAATCATCGGACGTACACAAGGATATGGACAAGTCGAAGGCTCGCATTTACGACGACCTTATGGCTCGCCACTGGGACTATTGGGATGAGGGCGAGTACAGCCACATCTTCGTTGCCGACCTTACGGCCGACGGCTTAAAGAACGACAAGGATATTCTCGGCGCCGAGGCTGCGTGGGATGCTCCACTTGCTCCCTACTTCGATACAGCCGAGATTGCGTGGAGCAACAACGGTCGGATGTTGGCCTACACCTGCAAGCCTTTGACGGGTGCAGAGTATGCCATCTCAACCGACTCGGATATCTTTATATACAACACCGAGGACGGCTCGACGCTCAACATCAACAAGATTAAGACAAATGCCGGTATGCGCATTATGGAGTTCGTGGGTTACGACCGCCACCCCGTATGGTCACCCGACGATAAGCAGCTGGCATTCTGCTCGATGGCTACACCCGGCTATGAGTCAGACAAGGACCGCCTCTATGTTTACGACCTTGCGAGCAAGCAACACACCGACCTCACGCCCGACTTCGACCACAGCGCATCGAACGTGATATGGAAAGATAACTCTACACTCTACTTCCTCTCGGCTATCGAGGGTACACAGCAGGTATGCAAGGTGGGTGTCAAGGATGCAAAGGTGGAGGTTATCACCGCTGGTGACCACGACATTGCTACGATGAGCATCGCAGGCGACAAGTGCCTCACTACGCTTATGACCATCAGCCGCGACAAGGAGATGTACGATGTGAATCTTGCGGATGGTAAGCTGACACAGATTTCAAATATCAACGCCCACATCTACGACAATGTTAAGATGGGCGAGGTGCAGAAGCGTTGGATTCGCACAACGGATGGCAAGCAGATGCTTACGTGGGTTATTCTGCCACCCGACTTCGACCCCACGAAGAAGTACCCCACCCTGCTCTACTGCGAGGGCGGTCCTCAGAGCGTTGTATCGCAGGGCTGGAGCTACCGTTGGAACTTCCAGCTGATGGCTGCGCAGGGATATGTCGTTGTAGCGCCTAACCGTCGCGGTTGTCCATCATTCGGCAGCGAGTGGCGCGAGCAGATTTCGGGGGACTATGCAGGCCAGAATATTCAGGACTACCTGGCTGCTATTGACGAAGTTGCGAAGGAGCCGTGGTGTGACACCGACCACTTGGGTTGCGTAGGCGCTTCGTATGGCGGTTACTCTGTTTACTACCTTGCAGGCAACCACGACAACCGTTTCAAGGCATTCATCTCGCACTGCGGAATCTTCAACTTCGAGTCGATGTATGGCGAGACCGAGGAGCTCTTCTTCATCAACCACGACTACGGCGGCAACTACTGGGACAAGGAGAATAAGATTGCCCAGCGCTCATACGCCAACTCACCCCACAAATTTGTGGATAAGTGGAACACGCCGATTCTTATCATCACGGGCGAGTTCGACTTCCGTATCCCCTACACTCAGTCGTTGCAGGCCTTCACCGCCGCACGCCTGAAGGGTGTGGATGCACGCTTGGTCGAGTTTGAGAATGAGGCTCACCAGGTATTCAAGCCCCAAAACTCAATGGTATGGAATCGTGAGTTCTTCGGCTGGTTGGACAAGTACTTGAAATAACAATCCTAATCCCGACCTTGCGAAGGTCGGGATTTTTTTCAATAATCAGTTATGAGAAAGATACTCTTCACAATATTGTCGGCACTGCTGCTTTGGGGATGTAGTCAGCAACCGCAGCGCCCCGCCGCGTGTGATAATATCGTCGTTGCCCATCGTGGCGGCTCAAAGGAGGCAGGACTTCCCGACAACTCCATTGCGGCGCTACGTTATGCCAAGAGTTTGGGATGCTATGCTTCGGAGTGCGATATATATTGGACCAAGGATGATAATGTGGTTGTGGCACACGCCGATAAAAATTGCCAAATCAACGGCCTGCATCCGTGGGAACACACTCTCGAGGAGCTACGTGCTGCGGGCAGACTTAAGAATGGCGAGCCACTACCCTCGCTTGAAGAGTATATCGCCGAGTGTATGCGCGAGCAGGATGGCAAGCCGAGCTGCACCCGCCTATGGTTAGACATCAAACGTATATCATACCCCGAGGCGCACCACTATGAGGCCGCGCAGGCCTGCCGTCGTGCGTGCGAGATAATTAAAGAGATGGGCGCAGAGAACTTCGTGGAGTTTATATGTACCAGCAATGCCGAGGTTATGCAAAACTCATACGCCTATGCCTCGGCGGCAGCAATTCCTATCGCCTGGATGAGCGGCACGCCAGCCACAAACTACATTGAGAAGGGGTACACGTGGGCCAACCTCTCCCAAAACCACATATACAAGGACGGCAAGGCAGGACCGTTAACCATCGACGAGTTCATCGAAGCAGGCATCGAACTGAGCATATATACAGTTGATTCCGATGCAGATATGAGCTTTTATGCTTCCCACGCCAAACGCATAAAAGCCATAACAACCAACTACCCCGCAAAACTAATGAAGGCGCTAAGACACAAGTAGATATATAAGTAAATAGAGTGAAAATATTTATCTCACTATTTATATTTGAATTATACCGTAATGTTTCAATGTCTGCAGAATTGGTGTAAGCATTAAATGATATAGAATCTATATTAATTAACACTTTTATTAATTTTTTTTGAAAAATATTTGCACATAAGAAAAAAACACCCTATATTTGCACTCGCTTTAAAACACGAAGCATATATGATGGTGCCATAGCTCAGTTGGTAGAGCAAAGGACTGAAAATCCTTGTGTCCCCGGTTCGATTCCTGGTGGCACCACGAAGAATCACAGCAAAAAGATGAAAACCTCTGAATTTCAACGAATTCA
>SUZR01000003.1 GCA_015059845.1 Rikenellaceae bacterium
GTTATTTGAAGTTATGCAAAACGCAGAAGACCAAAACACTCTGTATATTGCTAATTCGTAACCCAATACATATTCAACTAAAAGGTCGTCATTCATTCTCAATAATTTAGACCTTTTTCGTAACTTCCTACTGCAAAGATATAGCGATTTTTTACCTTTGCAATATGTTTTCAATCACTATTTTTTATCGCATCATAAGCTATCCTTATATTGTCTCCGCCTCCGATATAAGATGCTCCACATACTCCACGTCGGTGCAGTCCTTAGCCATAACCATCTTCTCACTATCGAGCAGATACAACGCCGGAATAGCCTTCAGGTCATACAGGCGGTCACGTGTAATCACGCCACCCTTATCATAGGCGTTAATCCACGATGCGGGATAGTCGCTCAGATGCTCGCGCCAAGCAACCAAATCATTGTCGGGATAGATTACAAGCACCTTAAATTTACCACGCTCCGACAACTCATTAAGCAGAGGCGAAGCCATCAGCTGCTCACGTATCTCGCGGCACATAGGACATCCGGGATTACTAATAAATATAAGTAGATAGTCGGCCTTGATACTATGCATACGTGCCGAGCGCTCCGTGGCAAGCGTATATACAAAATCATTTGCCTTATGTCCTACCCTATTCTGCATCGCAACCTTGAGGTCAAACTCATACGGCATACGCTCATACTCATCATAATATGGCGACTTCACCGCCTGCTCCAGAACGGGGATATACTTCTCGTCGTTACGCAGTGGTGAGTTGGGGTCGTGCAACACCATATCCGACAACATCATAAAATAGTCGAACATCTTACGCGATGTAGATGCTCGCTGCATAAGGCGTGACATCGCACTATGCGCCAACGAGTCGGGCACATAACCCGCCGCGTATATTGCAAAGGCCGTAGCCATATGCGAGGTATCAACCTCGGCAATAAAGAGCGTATCCGAGAAATCGAACTTATCCCAGTAGTGATCCACCATATAGGCACGATGCTCCTCAGGGTTAAGCGTAGAGGGTGGCAGAGCGGGGATAAATTTTCTTACGGGCTTAACCATTGCGCCCTGCTCGGTAGCTGTATCTTTAGATTTATCACCTCCTCCGGCCTGCTGCCGACAAGCTGTCGCGCCACAAAAGGCAGCAACAACCAAGATGGTAATAATTGCGTGTTTCATATCTCTATATATTATATTTACTCTTCACTGCACGGGCATTCACCACAAAACGCAACGGTTTTCCGTTACCCTGAACGCGGTAGATGCCATCGGTATAAATCGTAGCCGTTGTATTTACGGGAATTGTCACCTCCAATATAATACGGTTATGGCTGCGGCTGCGACTGCGATGCCACGCCGAGCTAATCACACCTCGCACCGACTTAAACGAAGCCTCTGCCCACTCCATCTCCTCGGGGAAATGGGGACGAATGATTATATTCTCGAATCCGGGCTGCGACTCATCGTAGTTAATACCAGCCAAATCGCTCTGCATCCACGCTGCGATATCACCAAAGAAGACGTGGTTAGCTGAGGAGTCGGCAAAATTATCGCGTATAGCCCACGTCTCAAGTGGCGTGGTAAATCCATTCTCTATCCAATTACCCCACGACGGACGGCGTGTCTGCGTGGCAAGGCGATAAGCCGTCTCGACATAGCCATACTTCACAAGCATACGCAGAGCATATTTGCTTCCCAGCAGACCGAAATCACAAATATAGCCTCCGCTGACAACGGCCTCGTTCAGGCGCGCAGCAACCAACTTCTCCATCTCCTCGGGCGCAATACCCAAAGCCAGCGGCAATGCTTGTGCCGTAATTTTTCCGATGGAGTATATACCCGTTGTGCGGTCTAAATATTTATTATTTATAAGCTCGCGCAGAACGATAGCTTTTGTCTCATACTTTGACGAATCGGATCCCAACAGCTCGGCAAATCGTGCCATAAGCAGATTGTCGTAGTAGTAGAAGCAGGTAGTTGTAAAATCGGTAGGTGTTTGTGTCTTATAGTAGCACCAATCACCAATACCATACGTCACCGTACCCTCCTCATTCTCTCGCTGGGCCAGATATTGCAAATAACGCTCCGCAACGGGATATATCTTCTCGATGGCTCGCTTGTCGCCATAATAGTTATACAACGCATTGGGGATAATAAACATTGCTGCATCCCACACGGGGCCAATCCAATCGTCATAACCCCACCCTGCACTTGGAATAATGCCCGAAATAGAGCCATCAGCACGCTGATTATCAATAAAATCGTCAATCCACTTCTCGTAGGCGAGGATTGCATCATAATTCGTCAATGCGATATCAATACTTACGTGCGCATCGGCCGTCCAGCCATTCTTCTCGCGATGCGGGCAGTCGGTCGGAATACCATACAGATTGCTAAGATATGAACGACGCACGGCACGCCACAATTTATTCATCATCTCGTTCGACGAGCGGAAATCACCCACCGACTCCACATCGGTATGCAGGAAGTGTGCCTTCAGGCTGTTACGACTAAGCTCAATGGGCTTATCAGCACGCACCGTGACATACTGAAATCCGTTATAGTGGAATCGTGGAGTAAACTCCTCCAACGTATCTCCCTTTAGGATAAACACATCCTGCTGGAACGAGGCATCGCCCACCTTCTCGGCGTAGATAGCAATATTACCCATCTCCACCGTGGAGTCCGCCTTCAGCAACTCGCCGTGCTCCATCTCGATACGTGTACCTGCCTCACCACGAACATTGAGCGTGCAGACGCCTGCCATATTCTCGGCAAACGTAAAGACATACTCCCTATCCGAAATCTGCTTCATTGCCGTAGGCTCCACCGTTTCGCTTGCACGGATTGGTGGCATCTGCTGCGCAACCAGCAGCGACGAGGGTGCAGCACACTCCACAGCCGCCGCAAAGGAGCTATCATCCACCTGCGCATCGTCCCAGCCCTCAACCTCGCAACGTGCGTCAATAATATCGCCTGCGTAGATTACATTACCGAGTACCTCGCCCGTAGCTGTTCGCCACGATGCATCCGACGCAACAACATCCTTGCCGCCATCCTTATACTCAATCTGCAACTCGCAAATCATACGGGGACGATTACGCCAGCGGGCATCCTCATAATCCCACACGCTCATACCCGTATATTCGTTGTAGAATCCATTGCCGAGCGTTGTGGTGATTACATTCGCACCCTCGCGGACAAGTTCTGTCACATCGTGAACGAGGTAGAGATTGCGCTTATCGTAATGCGTAAATGCGGGATTGAGCCAATCATCCGAAACGCGCTTGCCATTAATCTTCGCATCGTAATATCCTGCGGCACTGATATATAGTCTTGCCGAGGCGATATCTCCCTTCGCCATAAAACGTTTGCGGAACATCGGTGCGGGCTGATAATTCTTATCGTACGAATCGGTAATCCAGCGCCCCTGCCACTTATGGTCGTGCAGTTTTGCCGTCGAAAACCACGCAACGGGAGAACATAAAATCTCTCGGCCCAAATTATTGTACACCCTCACCTGCCAGCAATATCTGCTCTCAGCCTTCAACCCATCTGTCGGCAACACCACATAGGGGCGTGAAGTACGCACGCGGCCACTTGCAGCAACACACTGCGCAACATCTGACAGTGCCTGCTCCGACTCGGCCACGCGCACCTCAACGCTACGCTGAGTAAAGCCAGAGAGCGCATCATTGAGTTGATAGACCCAGGTAAATCGAACCTGCTCGCCATCGATTGCAACAGGCTCCGCAGAGTACTCGCAACGCATATTCACAACCTCCATCTGCTCATACGAACGGCACGAGGCAAGCAGCAAGCAACATCCCAGGACGATGCTCGCAAGGCGTAAAATCGAATGGCAAAGGAATGAAATTCTCATATATTCAGCTATTTCAAATTGTATGCATATTTTCCATCTGCGACAAAAGATATCAAATATGCGTTTGCACACTACAAATATAGGCAAAAAGCACGTCTTGTAAAAGCTTTTTTCGCCTCCAATTTCATAAAAAAACGCATAAAAAAGGGTTATGCGAAACATAACCCCATATTATCCAAACAATAACCCGTTTTATCCCACTCTACGATACTCCTTGGGCGACATACCCACTCTGCGTTTGAAATATTTTCCGAAGAAGGTTTGCGACGGGAAACTCAGCTCATCGCTAATCTGCTGCACGGTCATATTGGTTGACTTAAGCAAAGCGCGTGCCTCCAGCACGACAGTACGCTCAATCCACTCGGCAGCCGACGAGCCCGTACACTCCTTCACCACACGCGAGAGATAGCGTGGCGTGATGCAGAGTATATCGGAGTAGAACTTAAGCTGTCGCTCCTTGCGGAAGTTCTCCTTAACAAGTCCCAAGAACTTCTTGGTAAGCACGTCGGCATTGGTGCGCGGCTTCTCCTCAGCACTATTCTCGCGTATGTGATGCGAGCTATAAAATACAGCCATCATCATATGCTGCACCACCTGCATACGGTATGGGTTATTCTTATCCTGCAAGCAACGACGAATACCATTGAGAATCATCTCTGCTGCGTGAGTAACATTATCTTCCTCAGAAAGATGCTCAATAGGGTCGTGGGAACCCAATCTCAAAGGCACAGAGCCGTTAATATACACAAGCAGATCCTCCAAAAAGCGCTTCGACATCAACACGATATGTGCATCAAAATCGGGGCTTATCTTGTTAATCTCGACAATATGTCCGGGGGCTATTTTTACAATATTCAGCGGCTCGGAGAGTTCATACTCCTCCATATCAATCTTTATGGTAGCACTACCCGATGTATGCTGTACCATCATATAAAAATCGAACTTATGCGGATTATTCATCGTCTCCACCTGAAAAGGCATATCGGCCAACAAATCGGGAATCACCTCCGAATAACGGAATATAGCCAGCTCGTTCTCAATGCTGTCCACATTACTAAAAGCCTCCAACTGAGGCAACCAATCAAAATATTGTATCATTTTTACACTAAAAATATTGTTTTTCCACTTATTCACCAGCAAAAGTAGTCAAAAAGTTGCATTTTGCAAGAATATGTGTACTTTTAGAACAATCACTCAAACATAAATTCTTGAAATAGCACTTTTACACCACTGCACACTAAAAATTGTATTTCCACGTAACAATTTATTATATTAACGACGGTAACACAATAATAGTATTATATAGCGCGTATTTTTTGTATCTTTGTCGCAATTATGAGATTATTTTCGACATATAGGAGTTTTTACAAGGAGAACCTGCAGCTGGCTTTCCCCGTCATACTGTCGCAAATCGGTCAGATTACCGTCCAGATGGCCGACACAGCTATGGTGGGTAACTACGGAGGCGACGACCCCACGCCGCTGGCAGCCGTATCCTTTGCCACAAATCTGTTTTATATCATATTCATCACCTCACTCGGCCTAACCTTCGGCCTTACACCTCTCGTCGGTGAGCGTTTTGCACAGAAGCGTGACAGGCACGTGCGCGAGTTGTTGCAGAATGGATTTTTGCTCTACTCGCTCATTGGTGTTATGGCTACGCTGGTTCTCATCGCATCGCGCGGAGTGTTTCCGATAATGGCTTCGCTGATGATGGGCGATGGTGGCGATGGCTCTATTTCGGGTGTGGTGGATATGGCTCTACCCTACTATGACACACTGATTTGGAGTATGTTCCCCGTAATGATATGGGGCACGATAAAGCAATTTCTCGAGGGTGTGGGCAACACGCGCGTGGCGATGGTTACAATCATCGTGGCAAATACGGTGAATATCCTGCTGAACTGGGTTTTTATCTTTGGCAAGTGCGGTTTTGAGCCTATGGGAGCTTTAGGAGCGGGTTATGCCACACTTATCTCGCGTATCCTGCAGTGCTTGATGATGGTTATATATTTCTTCCGCGCCAAGCGTTTCCGCATCTACACCGAGGGACTGCTCAAGCGCTCGATGATTAAGTTCCGCCGCATAGCCGAGATATTGAAGGTGGGAATACCCATCTCGTTCCATATGTTTATGGAGGCGAGCGCCTTTGTCGTGGCCGGCATTATGGTTCTGGCGTTTGGTGCCGCTTCTGTTAGTGCCTACCAGATTGGTGTGAATATGATGAACCTGACGTTTATGATTGTCATTGCCATCGGCTCCTCTACAACCATCCTCTGCTCGCACATCTACGGCAACAGGGACTTCTCTCGTCTGCGTCGCACCGTTTATGCAGCCTACCAGATGGGCCTGCTGTGGAATATCTCGGTAGCAACACTCTTCGTAGCGTTCAGATACCAGATTCCCACGCTCTTCACGACAAATGTGCAAACCATCGAGATTACGGCCGATATGCTGATTTTCATATCGTTATTCCAAGTATCCGACTGCTTGCAGGCCATCTCAATCAGTATTATGCGCGGTTTGCAGGATGTCAAAGTACTGATGCCCATTGTATTCGTATCGTATGTAGTGATAAATATCCCCGTTGCCTATCTGCTCGCCTTCGTGTGCGGTTTTAAGACAAACGGACTCATTATGGGCTTCATCGTAGGATTGTCGTGCTGTGCCGTGATGACCATACGACGAGTGAGAAAGAATATAAAGCGACTGGAAATGAGTGTCGAAAATTAAAAAAAAATTCATACCTTTACAAAAATTTTCACATACGATGAGTTGTAACCATAATTGTACAAAAAAACATATACCCGAACCTGGTCGTGGATTTACCGTTTGCGACTGCACAGCCGACCTGTGCGTAGAGCCCGTAGAGGGCTGCTATAAGTTGCACGAGACGCCCTGGCTGGAGGAGTATCCAGATAACATTCCGACCGACATTTTCGAGGTTCGTTTCAAGAATACACGCCGCTCATACTATAAGAATGTCAACAATCTCCAGCTCAAGCGTGGCGATATCGTGGCTGTAGAGGCATCTCCGGGTCACGATATTGGTATTGTTTCGCTCACGGGCGATATGGTGGCCAAGCAGATACGCCGCACGGGATTCACGCCCTTCAATGGCGAGTACAAGAAGATTTACCGCAAGGCTAAGCCCTACGATATTGAGCGTTGGCAGGAGGCTATCGCGCTGGAGCACGACACGATGATTCAGTCGCGCCAGATTGCTGCCGAGATGGGTCTGGATATGAAGATTGGCGACGTAGAGTATCAGGGCGATAAGATTAAGGCTATCTTCTACTATATTGCCGAGGGTCGTGTCGATTTCCGCGAGCTTATCAAGGTCTTCGCCGAGCGATTCCATATCCGCATCGAGATGAAGCAGATTGGTGCCCGTCAGGAGGCTGGTCGCATCGGAGGTATCGGAGCCTGCGGACGCGAGCTTTGTTGTGCATCGTGGGTGTCAAGTTTTTCGAGCGTAACGACCAACGCCGCCCGCGTGCAGGATATATCACTCAATCCGCAGAAGTTGGCAGGACAGTGCTCGAAGCTGAAGTGCTGCTTGATGTACGAGTATGACGTATATGCCGATGCACGACAGAAGTTACCCCGCGTGCGCGAGCCGCTACAGGCAATGGATGGTGAGTATTATCTCGTAAAGACCGATATTCTGGGTCGCACGATGTCGTTCAGCAGCAGCAAGGATGCTATGGTTAACGTCGTGACTATCCCCACATCGCGTGTCCGCGAGATTATCGCAGCCAACCGCGCTGGTCGCAAGGTAGAGTCTATCATCGACAAGGATAATATGCCCACCGTGGAGGAGCCTACATTCCGTACCGAGGAGGATAGCATCACACGCTTCGACAATCAGAACAAGCGCCGTCGCAATCGTAACCGCCGCGACAAGGATTCTCGTCAGCGCCAGCCTAAGGCAGTTGATGCAGCAGCTACACCTCAGGAGGGTGAGCAGCCGCAGGAGGAGCGCCGTCGTGACGACCGCAGACGTCAGCGTCCCAACCGTCAAAATCGCCACACGAACGACAATCAGGAGAACAATGCTCAGCAGGCAGAGAGCAACAATGCTGAGCCTCGTGAGAGTCGTGAGCCACGCGAAAATAGAGAGCGTCGTGACCGCCGCCGTAATAACCGAGGCCGTGGCCGTGGCGAGTGGCATAAGCGCGAGGGTGAGAAGGGTGAAAATTCGGGAAATAACGAGCAATAGGATGCATACTCTCTGCAAAGCACTATTTTTGGCTATGGCGATATTGCTATTAACCCAATGTCGTATGGCCGAATGTAACGTCGTTATGGCTGATGTAGATATTGACGATTGGAGCGATGAGGCAACAATATCGTACATCAATCAGGAGGATGCAACCGATTATGACCTAAACATCACGCTACACGTTAACCGCCGTTTCAAGGCTCACGAGTTGGAGTTAGAGATTACCACAATGACTCCCGACTCACTGCGATACAGCGAGCGTGTAACGCTACCCGTAAACGTCACTTGGGATAATCCCTCCGTCGCTACGTGCGATGTAGAGCTACCCTATCGTCAAAATGTACATCTGCGCCGCAAGGGCGTTTATAATATGGTCATCACCCCGCAGCAGAGTGTCGTGGGCGTGGAGGCCGCAGGAGTAAACTTTCAAAAGAAGAGATAACTATGGGAAAAGATAAACTCAAACGATTTGCCGAGAACCTTACATTCGAGTGTATGGTACAACCCGAGTTCGAGGATATTTTCCACAAGGACCACCCCTTGAAGGGTCGCTGGCACGAGGAGTTCTTCCACAACGACAACCCCATCATTCTGGAGCTGGGCTGTGGCAAGGGCGAATATACTATCGCACTGGCCGAGCGTAACCCCGATGCCAACTACATCGGCGTGGATATTAAGGGTGCGCGTATGTGGCGCGGAGCCAAGACCGCTACGGAGAACGGTATGAAGAACGTGGCATTCCTGCGTACTCGTATCGAGTTTATCAATTCGTTCTTTGCCGAGGGCGAGGTAGCCGAGATTTGGATTACCTTCCCCGACCCGCAGCTCAAGACCCGCCGTGCAAAGAAACGCCTTACATCGCCTATCTTTTTGGAGTACTATGCGCAGTTCCTCGCGGCTGATGGTTGGATTAATCTCAAGACCGACTCACAGCACCTCTACGGCTATACTAACGAGGTAGTACGCCACTTCTCATTGCCGTGCGAGGCTTCGAACAACGACATCTACGGTACGGGCTATGCCGATGCCGACCTCTCGGTCAAGACCGCCTATGAAACCAAGTTCCTGCAGCGCGGCCTGCCCATCACCTACACACGTTTCTCGCTGGCTGGTGGCCGCGAATTCCCAATGTTCGAGTGGGAGGAGGACGAAAAATTGGAGAAAGACAACGAGGAGGCTCGCATCGGAATAAGCAAGTGCTAAATATCTAAAAAACACAGATTATATCGTATGAAAATAGTGAAAAGTATTATTTTATACTTTCTGTTGTTAATCGTTATGATTATTTGCGGAACTGCTGTTTTAAAGATATACGATTGGATATTAGGCTTGGACATCGATAATATTTGGACAGCAGGCTTCAAGGTCGGCTTTATTGCTTGGGGGCTTATGTTGATATACGGATATTATCGCCACTTTAGAAACAGGAAAAGTTAATACAGAAGTCGTCACAAAAAAACGAGGTTCGAACAGTGTTCGAACCTCGTTTGATTTATTTGAGTTATTACTCCTCCTGGCGGTAAGTGTGCTCAACGTAGATAGCGTGCTGCATCTGCTCGCGCTTTGCAATTGAGGGCTTTGTGAAGTACTGACGACGACGCAACTCCTTCAAAACACCTGTACGCTCATACTTACGCTTAAACTTCTTGAGGGCCTTCTCGATATTCTCTCCCTCCTTAACGGGCATAATAATCATAATCTTATTCTTTTTTTATTTTTGTTATTTTAATTTTCTTTTGTTTGCGGCTATAAGTGGCCAACTTTGCTGCGGGGTAAAGAACCTTGTTCCTCAATCCCAAAAAAAACGAAAAATCAATCTACTCGGTGGCACGAGTGCCAAATCGAAGATACGGAGCCAAACGTTTGGCTTCCTCCTCGGATAATATGTTTTGCTCTATCAACTCTTCGATTCTACTCCAACCTCCTTTCAATTGTCGTTGTTTAATAATTCGCCTCAGTGCCCGCGCCGACACATAAGGATGACGACCTAACTCTTTCGGACCCGCAAAGTTAATATCAATTTTTGAAATAACGAAACTATCGCAACAAATTTTCGGCAAAATTTTCTCGAAATTGCTCTCTGTGACCGTTTTCAGCTCGGCAATTTGCTCCACGGAGTGGTATCCACCCAATAGATTTCGATATTTTACGATTTCCGCTGCGCTCTTCGGCCCTATGCCATCGATGGCAACCAACGCCGCCGAATCGGCCGAATTAATATCAATAAGGTTGGTTGCAAACTCTGGCAACTCACACTCAGGCGTTGGTTTATCATCCGTACAGACAATGGCAGCATCCACAGAGAAGATGATATACGGAATAATCTTTTCTGCCATCTCCTCGCTCACCACATAGCAGCGGCGAAACTGCTCGGCCGAACGGATACCGCCACTCGCATCACGATAGCGAAGAATAACATCTGCCTGCTTTGGAGAGAAGCCCCACAGCGCAAGATAGGCCGCCGATACGGTATCGAGAGAAAACCGCTCGGGCGTAAACGATATCTTATTCTCGGAGATGGGATTACGAGGTATCGTGTTTTCACGAAATGCAGGGCGTGAATTACTCCGCTCGGTATATGGTCTGGGAGCGAGGGAATCGGCTATAATGATATATGGTTTTAGCAGAGTATACAACGAGTCGGTCATACCCGACACCTGCGTTAAATCCTCCTCTATACGATACACCTTACCATATCGTCGCCAGCGGACGATACCTGCTGCTACGGCTGTCGGAACGCCCGATTCTCGCAACTGCTCATACTCAAAACTATTTGGGTCAAAAGGCTGAAGCACAACCTCCTGCTCGCTCGATGTCATAAGCGCCGGCTTGTCTATCACATCAATTAAGATAGCCAGCATCAGAACTATCAATAACAACGGCAGCAGAGTCAGCACTCCACGACGCTCCACCTGGTCAAATAGTTTCATAACTTATGTTTTACCACTCAGCCTTGGCTGAGAGCCACAGTTTACGATAACGACGCGAGGGCGACTCAATCATCTCGCCCAAGCCATACTCCGCCCAACGCTTGTCCACCATATGGATAGTTTCGGTCGAGGACATCACAACATTCGGGAAACGTGCAGGGTTATCCCCCACCCCAGGGTGTTTGCTACGCGCGTCAAGCAACAGCTCGCCAGAGGGTAATATCTCCACATCGCGGCGTGGGTCGCTATTGGCCATAGCCAACCACAGAAGGTCATTTGCGGTCATCGCCCCAGCTGCTTGATAATCAAACAGAGCGATATACTTCATCCCGTCTATATTATTGTGCTTAAGATATGCCTTTACGTCAACCTCTACGGGGCGGCTCTCCTCAGCAAAGAGCAACAGCAGACCATACTCCTCAACAAAGCGCGTGTCGAACAGCGCCACGCCACCACAAGGCTCAGCCGTACGCGGTGCCACGATAGGCTCTATGGGCGAATTGATATCAATATCGGTAAGGTCAACAGCCAGTTTACCACCAAAGCCGCACGTTGCCGTCGCGTGGTCCAACACATCCAAAATACCCTCTGCGCGAATCACATCACGCCTCACATCGGCACGGCGCAGCAGACGGCCCAGCATCGCAAACTCGCGGATATTATGCTCGGCCGAGGCGACCACCATATATTTATTAAACATCATCTGCCCCGCACCCCACAGCGACTGCGCCACCTTATGCGACTGGCCCTCATATCGTTTATCTATCGACACAACGGCCAGGTTGTGCGCCGTACCCTCGATAGGCATCCATAAATCGCGCACCTCAGGCTGCACGGCAAGTCGTATCGGAGCAAGGAAAATCTTCTCGGTAGCCTCAGCGATATAGGCATCCTCCTGCGGCGGCACGCCCACCACCGTAGCGGGATATATTGCATCGCGGCGATGCGTAATACAGGTAACGTGAAAACGAGGATATAAATCTTTCAGAGAGTAGAAACCCGTATGGTCGCCAAAATCGCCCTCCACAGCCTTCTCCTCCGCAGGGTCAACATAACCTTCGATAACGAAATCACAATCAGCAGGAATACGAATATCGCACGTCAAGGCCTTCACCAGCTTCACGGGCTTCTGGCGCAGGAATCCCGCCAACAGATACTCGTCCATATTATCGGGCATAGGAGCCGTAGCGGCATAGGTATATGCAGGGTCACCGCCCAAAGTCACCACAACGGGCATCTTTTGTCCCAGGCGTTTATAGGCATCGTAGTGACGCGCACCCGTCTTATGGATGTGCCAATGCATACCCGTTGTGCGCTTATCAAAGCGCTGCATACGATACATACCGACATTGCGCATACCCGTCTCAGGGTCAACGGTGTTAACCATCGGCAGCGTTACAAACGCTCCGCCATCGCACTCCCACGAGTGTAGCAACGGCAGACGTTCCAAATCGACCTCATCGCCCTGCCACACAACCTGCTGACACTCACCACGACCCGACATACTCTGCGGAAACCATTTAGCCACATCAGCCAGCAGCGGTAACATACGCATCTTCTCCCACAGCGAGCCCTTCGGAGAGAGAGCATCGCCAAGAAGTGCAGAGATTCTATCACCAATATCGTCAAGCGACTCCACACCCAGCGCCATCGCTATACGGCGAGAAGAGCCCATCATATTGGTTATGACAGGGAACTCCGTACCCGTATTTTCAAACAAGATAGCCTTGCCGCCACCCTCCGACTTTACCACGCGGTCGGTAATCTCGGCAATCTCAAAGCGGGTGCTGACGGGCGCTTTAACCCTTACCAGCTCCCCCTCGCGCTCCAAGCGGGCAATATATTCTCGCAGGTTTTTATACATTATATTTATTTTGTTTTCAGCGGCTCATACGGCACGCGATACTTTTCGTCAAGTGTAAGTATTGCTCCCTCGTGCATAGCCTTGTCCGCAAGCAATGCAAACTGCGTAGCGTAATATGACTCCTCCAGCACCTTCTCGGGCTGCTTGCCTGTAATTACGGCGTGGATAAAGGCCTCCAGCAGCTCCTTTGAGCCATCGGCCTCGGCACCCACTGAACTCTCACCCGTAACCACCTTCACGTTAGCCATAATAGGCATACCCGGCGCCAATGCGCTGGTCTCGGCAGCCCACGACGTGCCGGCAAATACAGAGTTACTCATCACGCCATTCTCAATCTGCTCCACCAGCTGATGCATACCGCTACCCTTCGGTGCAGACTCATCGGTATAGTGCATACCCGTAACGAGGTCAATAGTACCCTTCGAGCCGAGAATCTGCTCACCCATACCGAAGTGCTTATTCGAGATGATTGACTCGAAGGTCATATTCACACCATTCGGATAGGTGAAGATAGCTGTAACACAGTCATATACATCACGCTTATCCACCTTATTCCAATGAATCAGGCTACCCGAGCCCATAACCTTCTCGGGCAACATACCCATAGCCCACGAGCCATTCTGCAGCTGGTGGCAGGCAAGCTCGGTCATCAGGCCACGCGAGTAGTCGCTATACAATCGCCAATTTATATGGCGCTCCAACTCGGGCGAGGGCACCTCACGTCGCCAGTCGTTATTGCGATACCAGTAATTTCTAACACCCACAACATCGCCAATCACGCCCTCGTGAATCATCTGCATAGCCTTGATATACTTGGGGTCAAACAGACGCTGCTGACCGATGAACAACACGCCACCCAGCTCCTTACGCAGGTTATAGACCTCCAGAGCCTCATCCAGCGTGAAGGCCATCGACTTCTCGCAGAATACGCGCTTACAGGCACGCAGTGCATCCATAGTCATACGGCCGTGCAGGTACAACGGGGTCGCAATAATCACGCCCTGCACATTTTTATCCTCCAGCAGACGGCGGTAATCGTCATACTGCTTTGCCTGAGGGTAGTACTGCACTGCATCCTCCAGATGGGGTCGGTAGTTATCACACAAGGCAACAACCTCAACCTGAGGCATCTGCAACAGGTGATTGATATGGAACATACCGCGTGAGCCGGTACCAATAATACCTATACGGGCCTTCTCTCCACTCACCTCCTGCTTGGCCTTCTCGCTACACGACTCCAACCACGGAAAGAGCGACAACACCGCTCCGGCAAATCCCATACGTCCACAATCGGACAGAAATTCTTTTCTATTCATTTTATTTGGCGCTAATATATCTTTTATACTAATATTTAGGTAACCTGTTAATTAAGGCATACCCTGCGGCTTCCAGCCGCATATACAACTCCTACCCACCCCCTAAATCCCCCGCCTCAGGCAGGGGACTTTGGTCGCTACGCTCCAGAGGTTGCAGGACCAAAGGTTATAATAATATTTTTCTACAACTCACGACTCTCGGTCAAGCCTCCCTCGCGGCAATACAACTCCGTTACCCGATAGCCATCGTACTGCTTCATTATCTCCGTTCGCTCCGCACGTGGCGCAGCATACAATGCCGTTGACAACACCTCAGCCACCAATGCAGAGCGTCCCTCAACCAGAATAAGCTCCTCGCCAGCAACAGTTCCGCCCGTACGAGGGTTGACAATATGGTACTCCCCACGCGTAGTACGCCCCGAAACAGACATTGCACTATCGCAGAGATGCACCTCGCGGGCCATAACACCCGACACGCGTGTATGCTCCACGCCTACCGGCCACCACTCACCATAAGGATGATGACCGATGGCTGCCACCGAGCTATTTCCAAAATTTATGACAGCCGACTCTACGCCTGCATCCGTAACCATCTTACGCACGCGCTCCAGCGCAAAGCCTTTGGCAAAGCCTCCCATATCGAGTGCTACACCCGAGGAGGTATATCGCACCGTATGTTTATCGGGGTTAAGCATATAGCTCACCTGCCCCTTAACCGAAGTATCGGTGGCCACATCGAAGTATCCTGCCGTACCTCGCCGAAAAGCCTCGCACAGCTCAAGCGCTAAAAAAAGTTCGTCGTCAACCTCGACCTCCTGCGTTGCGGCACGGGTATTCAGCACGGCCAGCGGACTACGGCTATCGAAACGGTTGAAACGTCGCTCCATAGCCTTCACCTCCGCCTCAAGCTGCTGTGCCAACTCACGACCTGCGCACTCCTGCTGCCCCACGGCGACCATCTCAATACGTGTATGCATAGCATAAAACGAGATGTAAGTCACGGGGTAAAGAGGATTCTTCGTGCTATATTGAAACTCCAGAGCCACGGCTATTTACCCATCAAGTGTCGCACGATACGCCAAGCAATACGCACAAGCAACAATAATCCGTAGAGCAGCAGAGATGTCACCACCACATACCCTATCTGGGTAAAAATTTCATACCACGGAGCCTGAAACTTAATTATAGCAGCCCAGTTAATGATGTTTGCCACGACAAAGCACGCCAACCAAATCTTCAGTTCACGACGCTTCACGGCGGCTGTAATAACGGTATCCTTCATATTTAACTGTTATTATCGTTTATTCAACTCCTTGATTTTCAAGTTGCGGTAATAGACCAAATCGTTATGGTCCTGCAAAAGAATATGTCCGCCATCGCCACCGGCAAAGTTCTTCACCTCGGCAAACTTACTGTGCGATAGCAACGTCTGCCACATATCCCCCGCCTTCTCATACGAAAGAATCTTCACGCCATTGAGCCAATGCTCAACCTTATTGCCACGCACCACGATACGAGCCGTATTCCATCCATAATGGTCGGCTATCTTCCAGCCCTGCGCGGGGATAATATCGTAGAGCGAGCCAAGACGGCGATTACCCTTAAAGCCCTTCTTTGCATCGGGGTGGTTATCGTCGTCCAGAATCTGGAACTCGCAGCCAACGCTGCCATTCTCCGAGATAAAATATTTTATGCCGCTATTTGCACCCTTCGTAAGTTTGAAATCAACCGAAAGCTCAAAGTCGTGATACTTCTTCTCTGTGATGATATCGCCAGCGCCCGACTGAGCATTGATAATCAGCTCGCCATCCTTCACAGCCCAACCCTTCGACATATCGTTCTTGGGGTCGCGACTCTTCCAGCCCTGCATATCCTCTCCGTTCCAGAGTAGTGTCCACCCCTCAGCCGCCTCACGTGCCGAGAGGTAGTTGGCAACGTGGTTTACCTGTGGGATAGAGCCAATCTCAGGCGATAGCTCCTGTTCCAAATCTGTGGTTTTGATGAAGATATTTCGCCAGCTTACACGGCGACCTATGAGAGATGTGTTTTTGCCAATCTCGTGTACCTGCAAGGCGATAAAACCCTTTGCATCGGCATCGTCAATCATATCCACCGTAGGCTTGCCGTTGAGCCACACCCTGATATGATTTCCAACAGCCTCCACACGCACCTTATTCCACTCACCCACAAGGTAGTTGCGCTCAATCTGCGGCTGATTATAGAGCCAGCCACGGCGCTGCTCGTCGTATATAAAAGCGGTTGTGGCGGGAGAATCTATCTCAAACTGATAGCCATACACAACGCCATCGCGGTAATCCTTATCCGAGTGGCTGCGAAGCTGCACGCCTGAGTTCACACCCTCGTCGGCCTTGAACTCAAACTCCAGAATAAAATCACCATACTCGGCCTTCGTTGCAAGGAATGTATTAGGCTGTCCCTTGGTGCAGAGGCCTACGATAGCCCCATCCTCAACCTTATATTGAGCCTTACCGCCCAACTTTGTCCAGCCACTGAGATTACGGCCATTAAATAGAGCCGTCCACCCCTCACGCTCCTGAGCCTGCGATGTGCACAGCATAGACAAGGTGCACAACAGCAATAAAATAGATTTCTTCATCTTCTAAAAGTCAAAATTTCGACGAAGCGGGTCGCCGTTATAGCTACAACTTAATATCGTAAATCTGTATTACGCCCTCCAGCTGCCCTGCCTCGTTGGTCACCAACAACGAGTTAACCTTGTGGCGAGTCATCATCTTCTCGGCCTCGATAAGTTTGGCGTGGGCACTGATAGTCTTGGGCGAGCGTGTTGCGATGTCGATAGCCTTGATGTTGAAGAAGTCGCTCTGGCGGCTCTCCATTGCACGGCGCAGGTCGCCATCGGTAACAATACCCTCAATGCTATCCTCATCGCAGATGATAATCAAGCCCAAGCCACCGCGGGTCATAGCGTGAATCATCTCCGTTGATGTGCAATCCATACCGACAACGGGGAGGTCACTCTTACGCATCACATTACCTACGGTCATAAGCAGACGACGACCCAGACTGCCACCCGGATGCAGACGCGCAAAATCCATCGAGGTGAACTCACGAGCCTTCATCAGCGCAATAGCCAGCGCATCACCCAGCGCCAACTGCGCCGTAGTAGAAGATGTGGGGGCAAGGTGGAGAATACAAGCCTCCTCCTTAACACCTGTATCGAGGTGAATATCCGAATTCTTTGCCAATGTTGACTCGGCATTGGCGGTAATAGAAATCAGAACATTATGATTCGAGTGAATGAACGGCACAATCTTTAGCACCTCGTCCGTCTCACCCGAATGAGAGAGTGCCAGCACAACATCCTCGGGCGAAATCATACCCAAATCACCGTGAAAAGCCTCGCCAGGGTGGAGATAGAAGCTCGGTGTACCCGTACTTGCCAGCGTAGCGGCAATCTTACGGCCTACAAGACCCGACTTACCCATACCTGTGATGATAACCTTACCGCGGCAAGCCAAGATACTATTTACCGCCCCGATGAACTCATCGCCGAGCAGGTTTGCCATATTATTTAGAGCCTCGGCCTCAACCGCGAGTGTGCGGCGAGCCAAATCGAGAATCTCTTGAGAAGTTAATGTACTCATATTTAGGTTTTACTTTTTCTGTTATTATAATAGGCTCTTCACTACGCCCTCCAAATCCTCCAAACGCAACATATTAGGGCCATCGCTCAAGCCCTTGTCGGGGTCGGGATGCACCTCAAAGAAGAAGCCATTCGCACCAAAAGCCTTGGCTGCCTGCGCCATAGCGGGCACAAATTCACGGTTACCGCCCGTCTTACCTCCCGCAGCACCTGGACGCTGAACGCTATGCGTGCAATCCATAACTACCGTAGAGGCAATCTTCAGCATATCGGGGATATTGCGGAAATCGACAATAAGATTATTGTATCCAAACATATTTCCGCGCTCGGTGAGCCACACCTCCTTGGCACCCGACTGCACAGCCTTCTCATAGGGGAACTTCATATCCTCACCCGAGAGGAACTGCGCCTTCTTGATATTCACCGTGCGACCCGTCTTTGCAGCAGCGACCAGCAAATCGGTTTGACGGCACAGGAAAGCAGGAATCTGAATAACATCTATCACCTCACCTGCGGGTGCTGCCTGCCACGCCTCGTGAATGTCGGTACAGAGCTTCAAGCCCCACTTCGACTTAACATCTGCGAGCATCTGCAAACCCTTATCCAGCCCCACGCCACGATACGACGAGAGCGAAGTGCGGTTGGCCTTATCGAACGAAGCCTTGAAGATAATCTCCGTACCCAGATTTTTATTTATCTCTACCAATCGAGCTGCCACCGTATCCAGCAACTCGGCCGACTCAATGACGCAAGGTCCTGCTACAATTTTTATCATATTCGTTATCGTTATATAACTCAAACCAATTTTGAATTATGAATTTTGCATTTTCAAAAACGCCTCGGCACGCTGCAAATCCTCGGGGGTATCGATACCCACAGTCTCCACATTCGAGATGCCGACACCTATCTTGTAACCGTTCTCCAACCATCGCAACTGCTCCAACGACTCAGCCAGCTCCAGCGGTGACTGCGCAAGCGATGTCACCTCGCGCAAGACATCAGCACGGAAGGCATACATACCTATATGTTTATAATAGGTTTGCGTTTTGAGCCACTGCTCGCGCTCCACACCACGCAGATAAGGGATAACCGAGCGTGAGAAATATATCGCACGCGACTGCTTATCCAGCACCACCTTCGGCGAGTTGGGATTCTCCAATGCGGCCAAGCCATCCTCCTCAGTGAAGGGTTTTACCAGAGTGGCAATATCGGTCGCCTCATCCTCAAAGCAGGCCATTATGGCCTTTAGCTGCGAGTGAGCGATAAAAGGCTCATCGCCCTGCACATTGATTACCACATCGAACTCCTCGCCCTGCTTCTGATACGCCTCCCAGCAACGGTCCGTACCGCTCTTATGATTCGCAGAGGTCATAACCACACGACCACCAAAAGCCTCAACGGCATTGTATATGCGCTCGTCGTCGGTAGCAACAACCACATCCTCGACTACGCCCGCCACCTGCTCATACACGCGTTGTATCATAGGCTTACCACCCAGCAATGCAAGGGGCTTGCCAGGAAAGCGCGTCGAAGCGTAACGCGCAGGAATGATGACAATGAATTTCAACGGTTTCATATCTTCTCTATTTCAATGCCAATGCCAAAACCTCCTCAATGCGCTTAACATAGTGGAATGTAAGGCCGGCAACATACTCCGACTTAATCTCCTCGACATCCTTGCGGTTATCCTCGCAGAGAATAATCTCCACGATACCGGCACGCTTGGCCGCCAGAATCTTCTCCTTAATACCGCCCACGGGCATAACACGGCCACGCAACGTCATCTCGCCCGTCATTGCAATACGCTCCTTAACCTCACGACCTGTGAATGTCGAAACAATTGATGTAACGAGCGTGATACCTGCCGATGGGCCATCCTTCGGAATAGCACCCTCGGGAACGTGGATATTAAGATTTTTCTTCTCGAACATCTCGGCCGCAATGCCAAGCTCCTCGTGGTGTGCCTGCACCCACTCGTAACCGATGGTTGCCGACTCCTTCATCACATCGCCAAGATTACCCGTAAGATTCAATGCGCCCTTTCCAGGGGTGAGAACAGACTCAACGTAAAGGATATCACCGCCAACCGAGGTCCACGCAAGACCAGTAACAACACCAACCATACCAGCAATCTCATACTCGTCGTTGCGGAACTTAGCCTTACCCAGAATCTTCTCCAGGTCGGCAGCCGACAGCTCGGGAGCAAAGGCCTCCTCGAAGGCTATCTGCTTAGCACGTGCGCGGGCCAACTTTGCAATATGCTTATCGAGCGAACGAACACCCGACTCGCGGGTATAATCGGCAATAATCTTCTCGATGATAGCCGATGGGAGAATCAACTCCTGCTCCTTCACGCCGTGCGCCTCACACTGCTTGCGCACAAGGTGCTGCTCGGCAATCTGGATTTTATCCTCGAGGATATAACCAGGAATGTTAATCATCTCCATACGGTCACGCAACGCGGGATTAATAGCGCCGATATCGTTGGCCGTAGCGATGAACAATACCTTCGAGAGGTCATACTCCGTATCCAGATAGTTATCGTGGAAGGTGGTATTCTGCTCGGGATCCAGCACCTCCAGTAACGCCGATGAGGGGTCACCGTGGTTGCTCACCGTAATCTTATCCACCTCATCGAGGATGATGACAGGATTTGACGAGCCGCAACGCTTGATGGTCTGAATAATACGACCCGGCATAGCACCGATGTATGTGCGGCGGTGGCCGCGAATCTCGCTCTCATCGTGCAGACCGCCCAACGAGATACGTCCGAACTTACGGCCCAAAGCCGTAGCCACCGAACGACCCAGCGAGGTCTTACCAACACCCGGAGGGCCATACAGGCAGAGGATGGGTGACTTCAAATCGCCCTTGAGCTTAATAACGGCCAGATGCTCAAGGATACGGTCCTTAACCTCCTCCAAACCGAAGTGGTCGTCATCGAGCTGCTTACGAGCGCACTCCAAATCGAGGTTATCCTTGGTAACATCGTTCCACGGAAGCTCGAGCATCAACTGCAGATAGGTCATCTGCACTGAGTACTCCGCAACGGCGGGATTCAGGCGCTCAACCTTCGCAAGCTCCTTCTCGAAGAGCTCGCCAACCTCCTTCGACCAATTCTTCTTGGCAGCAGCCTCACGCATCTGGTCAATCTCGGCATCGGCCGTATCGCCCAGCTCGTCCTGAATGGTGCGCATCTGCTGCTGGAGATAGTAGTCACGCTGTTGCTTGTCTATCTCGCGCTTCACCTTCTCCTGAATCTCATTCTTCAGCTCGGCCATCTGCTGCTCACGCACCAGAATCTCCAATAACTTACGGGCACGAGCCAGCAGACCAGGAGCCTCCAGCAGAGCCTGACGGTCCTCGTCCGAGAAATCCATATTTGAGCATACGAAGTTGATAAGGCCACGCGGTGAGTCGATATTCTTCAACGCAAAGACAGCCTCCTTAGGCATTACGGGCGAGATATTAATAATATTGAGCGTAACCTCACGCACCGAGTCAACCAATGCCTGAAACTCTACATTACCCTCGTCGGGCTGCGAGTCGCGGATGGTACGCACGGTAGCCTTCAGGTAGGGCTCCGACTGCAAGTACTCGCCCACCTCAATCTTCTCCAGACCGCTCAGAATAACGGTCAGATTGCCGTTGGGCATCTCCAATATCTTGATGATACGGGCAGCCGTACCAACCTTGTACATATCGTTGGGTGAAGGGACCTCAACCTCGGTCTCACGCTGCAGAACAGCACCTAAAAGTCCGTGTGCGGCGTTGACATCACGCACGAGCTTTATGCTCTTCTCGCGGCCAACGGTAATGGGGGTAATTGCACCCGGGAACAAAACTGAACTACGCAACGACAGAATAGGCAACGCCTCGGGGATATTTACCTCCTCCACAATATCGTCGCCACTGGTAATAATGGGCACCACCTGATGTCTGCCGTCGAGCAATTCAGGCATAGCGTCCAAATCTGTTAAATCAATATTTTTCTTCTTATCCATATTTACACTATTTCACGATTACAAAAGTAATAATTTTTAGCCATACTTCATACCAAATTTAACAGATTGTTAATAACTCACACCCCTAAGGGGTGTTTTAGGACTATTTTTCGGTCATTTTCACACTCTTTACGACTCAAATTTCCGACCAAACAATCCCCGACAACGGCGAATCACAATGAGCAACTGCCGCATAACTTTCTATATTTCGGAACGATTTATGAAAGAAACAATTTTTCGGTCATTTTACTATACGAAAATTCAACTTTTTTTATTATTTTCGCAGCGGAAAATAAAATAGGTTTTTTATGCATCAAATTGAACTATGGGCACTTATCCCATTTGCTCTAATGTTGGCCAGCATTGCGGTTTTGCCGCTCGTGGCCGAACATTGGTGGGAGAATAATCTCCACAAACTTTACGTCGCTTTGGGTCTTGCTTTGCCGGCAAGCATCTATCTGGTTTTGAACGATATGGGCAGCAACCTTGAGCATCAGATGCTCTTCGACTATCTGCCTTTCATCATTCTGCTTGGCGCATTATTTGTCGTTACGGGCGGAATACATATCTGCGGAGATATACAAGCGCGACCTATAAACAACACGCTGATTATGGCTATCGGCTTCCTGTTAGCCTCGTTTATCGGAACAACGGGAGCCGCTATGTTGATGATTCGTCTGCTTATCGAGGTCAACCAACAACGTAAACACAAAGTACACACCATACTCTTCTTTATCGCCTTGGTTGCAAACTGTGGAGGTGTATTAACGCCGCTGGGCGACCCCCCATTGTTCCTGCTCTATCTGCGTGGTGCGGAGTTTTCGTGGTTTATGCACCTGATGCCCGAGTGGTTGTTCGTGGGTGTGATACTGCTTGTGCTTTATCTCTTAATCGACCAGTTCTACTACTACCGCAAGGAGGAAACGGTAGATATTATGGCCGATGTACACTACAAGCGCCCCATCAAAATTTCGGGTTTGATTAACGTTATCTACCTTATTGGAATCATCCTTGCGGTGTCATTCCTCAACCCATCGTATATCCCCGAAATGGGCGACCATCACGCGCCGATTTATGTACGTTTTTTACGTGAAATAGTACTTGCGGTAATCGCTGCATTATCTTGGATTACAACTAAAAAGAAGATACGTCAGCACAACAAGTTCTCGTGGGACCCTATTATCGAGGTGGCATACCTTTTCATCGGTATTTTTGCTACGATGACACCCGCTTTGATATACCTCAATGCCCACGCTGCAGAGCTTGGCTTGGATAAACCTTGGCAGTTCTTCTACTGCTCAGGAGCGCTCTCTGCCTTCCTTGACAACTCGCCTACGGCCGTTGCTTTCCACACCGTAGCGCAGGGTCTGCCCACAGCTGCGGGTACGGTTTTGGAGGCAGGTATTGATGTAATGTTATTGCGAGCCATAGCTTTGGGTTCGGTATTCTTCGGTGCGATGACATATATCGGAAATGGACCCAATTTTATGGTTAAGGCTATTGCCGAGCAGAGCGGAATAAATATGCCGAGTTTCTTCGGTTATATGATTCGATTCTCGCTGGTTATCCTGCTGCCGATATACATTTTAACACAACTTATTTTCTTGTAATAAATACAACCATAAATAAATCCCGGCTGCGAGGTCGGGATTTTTTATTTTTCTATATGTCATTTCGGTTTTTATTCGTATATTTGCAAGTTGTACGCGCATAACACGCGCGCACGAGAAAAAGCAGAGGAATCAATAACAAAATATACAACAGATTATGGTAGCAGACAAGTACACACCACAAGATATCGAATCGAAGTGGTATGAGTATTGGATTGACAACAAACTTTTTCACTCGGAGCCTGATGCTCGCGAGCCCTACACAATAGTTATCCCACCCCCCAACGTAACGGGTATGTTGCATATGGGTCATATGCTTAACAACACGTTGCAGGACGTTTTGATGCGTCGCGCACGCCAGATGGGCAAGAACGCCTGCTGGGTACCGGGCACCGACCACGCATCAATCGCTACCGAGGCAAAGGTTGTAGCAAAGCTCGCAGCCGAGGGTATCAACAAGGCTGACCTTTCACGCGAGGAGTTTCTGGCTCACGCTTGGGAGTGGAAGGAGAAGCACGGCGGCATTATCCTCAAGCAGCTGCGCAAGCTGGGTGCTTCGTGCGACTGGGACCGCACCTGCTTTACGATGGATGAGGCTCGCACCGAGAGCGTAATCAAGGTATTCTGCGACCTCTATGAGAAGGGTAAGATTTACCGCGGTGTACGTATGGTAAACTGGGACCCCTCGGCAAAGACCGCCCTCTCGGACGAGGAGGTAATCTACAAGGAGTCTCAGGGTAAGCTCTACTACCTGCGCTATATGGTCGAGGGCACAGACCGCTATTTGGTTGTGGCTACAACACGCCCCGAGACTATTTTGGGTGATACTGCCGTATGTTTGAATCCCAACGACGAGCGCTACAAGGATATCCCCGAGGGTGCGCGTGTAATTGTTCCGCTGGTAGGTCGTTCGGTGCCCATCATCCGCGATGAGTATGTAGATATCGAGTTCGGTACGGGTGCGCTGAAAGTTACCCCCGCACACGATGTGAACGACTATATGTTGGGCGAGAAGTACAACCTCGAAACTATTGACATCTTCAACGACGACGGCACAATCAACGATAAGGTTGGTATGTACGTAGGTATGGACCGCTTCGAGTGCCGCAAGGTTATTGAGGGTGACTTGCAGGCTGCAGGCCTGATGGAGAAGGTAGAGGCTTACACCAACAACGTAGGTTACTCAGAGCGTACAGGCGTGGCTATTGAGCCCAAGCTCTCAATGCAGTGGTTTATGTCAATGCAGGAGATTGCCAAGCCCGCGACAAAGGCCGTTTTGGAGGACTCTATCAAGTTCATCCCCGCCAAGTATAAGAACACATATCGCCACTGGATGGAGAACATCAAGGATTGGTGTATCTCACGTCAGTTGTGGTGGGGTCAGCGTATCCCCGCATACTACCTGCCCAAGGGTGGCTACGTGATTGCCCCCACAGCCGAGGAGGCTTTAGAGAAGGCACGCGAGAAGGCTCAGGACCCCACATTGCAGATGAGCGATTTGCGTCAGGACGAGGATGTATTGGATACCTGGTTCTCATCGTGGTTGTGGCCCATCTCTGTATTTGACGGTATCCGCAACCCCGACAACGAGCAAATTCGTTACTACTACCCCACTTCGGACCTTATCACCGGCCCGGATATCATCTTCTTCTGGGTGGCACGTATGATTATGGCCGGCTATGAGTATCGTGGCGAGAAACCCTTCGGAAATGTATATTTCACAGGTATCGTACGCGATAAGCTGGGCCGCAAAATGTCGAAGCAGTTGGGTAACTCACCCGACCCGCTCGATTTGATTGCCAAGTATGGCGCTGATGGTATGCGTGTAGCGATGATGCTCTCATCATCGGCAGGTAACGACGTGATGTTCGACGAGGCACTCTGCGAGCAGGGCCGTAACTTCGGTAATAAGATTTGGAACGCCTACCGCCTTATCTCTATGTGGCAGGTTGACGAGCAGCTGGCACAGAGCGAGAACAACCGTCTGTCGGTTGAGTGGTTCGGCCATACACTCTCGAAGGCTATCGTTGAGATTAACGACCTGTTCGAGTCATACCGTATCTCGGAGGCGTTTATGCGCATCTACAAGCTCTTCTGGGACGAGTTCAGCGGCTGGTACCTGGAGATGGTGAAACCCGCATATCAGCAGCCCGCCGACAAGGCAACGATGGAGGCTACACGCCACTACTTCGATATGTTGATGCGTCTTGTTCATCCCTTTATGCCCTTCATTACAGAGGAGATTTGGCAGGATTTGGCCGAGCGCAAGCAGGGCGAGTCAATTATGTATGCGCCTATGCCCGTAGCTGAGGAGGTTAATGAGGCTCTGCTGGCACGCTTTGCTCTTGCTACGGAGGTTATCACAAGCATCCGTAACGTACGCAAGCAGAAGAACATCGCACAGAAGAATGTTCTTACGCTTAACGTTATCGAGGACGAGAACTACCCCAAGGAGTATGCTCCCGTAATTGCCAAGATGTGTAACCTTGAGGCCATTGAGGCTATCACCGAGAAGGACCCCACAGCCGACGCCTTTATCGTTAAGACCACGCAGTACTTCGTTCCTATGGGCGACCAGATTGACGTGGAGGCCGAGATGAAGAAGCTCACCGACGAGCTCACATATCTGGAGGGATTCCTGGCAAGCGTAATGAAGAAGCTCTCGAACGAGCGTTTCGTACAGTCTGCACCCGAGAAGGTTGTTGCCAACGAGCGTGCTAAGCAGTCGGACGCTGAGGCTAAGATTGCAGCCATCAAGGAGCGTATGGCTGCGTTGAAATAATTTTTCTTTAATATCATCGTACCCGTGAGCCAGCGAAAGGTGGCGGGTGCGATGTTTTTATTTATATCTCACAAGCTTTGGTTCTCCGACAATGGAGTCGCTTGCGACGACCAAAGCCCCTGCCTGAGGCGGGGGTGCGTGGGTGGGTCAGATTTGTAAATGCGGCCAGCGGCCGCAAGGTATGCCTAATGTTGTGAGATTAGCAACTTATAACGATTGACTATGCCAGATGTAACTATATACACCGACGGTGCTGCGCAGGGCAATCCCGGGCGTGGAGGCTATGGCGTTGTGCTTCTGTCGGGACCTCATCGCAAGGAGCTCTCGGCAGGCTATCGCCTGACGACAAACAACCGTATGGAGTTATTGGGTGTATGCGTAGCTCTTGAGGCGCTGAAGTTCGAGGGTACAAACGTCACGCTCTACTCCGACTCGAAGTATGTCGTCGATGCGGTGAATCAGCGCTGGGTGTTTGGCTGGGAGCGCAAAGGCTTTGCGGGGAAGAAAAATCCCGACCTATGGATGCGCTTTTTGCGTGTCTATCGCCGTCACCACGTTCGTTTCATCTGGGTCAAGGGGCACGCCTCAACGGCTGAGAACAATCGTTGTGACGAGTTAGCCGTGGCAGCTGCCAATAGTGGCGATTTAATGGAAGATACAGGATATAATCCCGAATAGTATGAAACTCACCCTCTTAGGCACAGGAACATCACAGGGCGTACCCGTCATCGGATGCCGATGCGAGGTGTGTTGCTCGACGGATAGTCGTGACAACCGCCTGCGCACCTCGGCGATGATTGAGGTAGAAGGCAAATGTATTGTCATTGACGCGGGGCCCGATTTCCGACAGCAGATGTTACGTGCCGATGTGAGAAGATTGGATGCAATCCTCCTCACCCACGAGCATAAGGACCATACGGGCGGCTTGGATGATGTGCGGGCATTTAACTTTGTGGACTACCCCACGATTCGTCCCGTTGACATCTACGCCACAGCACGCACGATGGCCTGCATACGCAAGGATTACGACTATGCCTTTGCGACAAACAAATATCGTGGTGTGCCCGAGATACGTCTGCACGAGATAGATGGTGTGACTCCATTTGATGTTAAGGGAGTGGAGATTATACCCATTGCGGGCAAGCACTCTGCGCGCTTCGAGGTTACGGGCTATCGCTGTGGTAAGCTGGCCTATATGACCGACTTCAAGACCTTGTGCGAGGGTGAGATTGAGAAGCTGCGCGGCGTGGAGGTGCTGGTGATAAATGCTCTGCGTTTCAAGCCGCACGACTCGCATTTCAGCGTAGATGAGGCTTGGAATATTATCCGAGAGGTGAAACCCCGCAAGGCGTACCTCACACACCTGTCGCACGAGATAGGCCTGCACGCCACATCTGCCGAGCGACTACCCGAGGGCGTGGAGTTGGCATACGATGGACTCACGATTGAGATATAAATGGGATAATACAACCTTTGGTTCTGCAACCTCGGAGCGTTAGCGACCAAAGTCCCCTCCGAGGAGGGGATTTAGGGGAGGGTCAGATTTGCAAATGCGGCCAGCGGCCGCAAGGTATGCGAGAATAAGACCGAAACAGATTTAAGAGTACAATAAATAATTATTATATGGCAAACAAATTAAACGGCAAGGTGGTAGTTATCACCGGAGCATCGTCAGGTATCGGTGCGGCTATGGCACGCGAATATGCGAAAATGGGAGCAAAGGTTGTTCTCGGCGCACGTCAGGGCGATAAGCTGGAGCAGATGTGCAAAGAGATTGAGGCCGCAGGAGGCAAGGCCGCTTGGTGTGTAACTGATGTTACAAAGCAAGAGGATTGCGAGCGACTGATAAAGAGAGCCGTGGAGGCCTTCGGCGGAATAGATGTTATGATTTGCAACGCAGGAATCTCAATGCGCGCGCTGTTCGACGACTTGGACCTCAGCGTAATGCATCGTCTGATGGATGTAAATTTCTGGGGTACGGTATATTGCACCAAGTATGCTCTGCCCTACCTCCAGCAGTCAAAAGGCTCGCTGGTGGGCATATCATCCGTAGCGGGTATTCACGGCCTGCCCGGCCGTACGGGTTACTCGGCATCTAAGTTTGCAATGACAGGCTTTCTGGAGACCATCCGCGTGGAGAATCTTAAGAAGGGGCTGCACGTAATGGTTGCCTGCCCGGGCTTCACCGCCTCAAATGTACGTTTCTCGGCTCTTACGGCTGACGGCTCACAGCAGGGTTCAACACCCCGCGAGGAGGGTAAGATGATGACCGCCGAGCAGGTTGCACACATCGTGGCTCGTGGCATTGCACGCCGCAAGCGTCTGTGCCTGATGGAGATTGAGGGACGTGCTACGCACTTCGTGAAGAAGTTTGCTCCAGACTTGGTGGATAAACTCTTCTACTATGTGATGTCAAAGGAGCCCGATTCACCCTTCAAATAGTAATCAAACGCCAGCCGATATGAAAAAACGCCTCGAATCGTTAGACGTCCTGCGCGGTGCCGACCTCTTCTTTCTGGTGGCACTTGGCCCTATTATGGGAAAGATTGCCTCGGCAGCCAATGCCGAGTGGCTTGATAAGGGTATGTGGATTTTCCACCACGTTGCGTGGGAGGGTTTCTCACCGTGGGATATTATTATGCCTCTGTTTATGTTTATGGCAGGAGCAACCATCCCCTTTGCTATGGAGCGCTATCGCCGCGAAGGTGACAAGAGAGCCGCATTGTGGCGCATAGCACGCAGAGTTGTAGTATTGTGGATATTCGGTATGATGTGCCAGGGAAATCTGTTGGCACTCGACCCTAACCGCATATATCTATTTACCAACACCTTGCAAGCCATTGCCGTAGGTTATGCCGTAGCGGCTGTGATGTTTTTATTCACACGCCTGCGCACACAAATCGTTGCGGCCGTACTGCTCTTGCTGGCTTATTGGGCGGCAATGGAGTGGGTAGAGGTTGTGATTGGCAATGTGTCGTTTGAAAGATTTGGTGGCGGAGATTACTCTCCCGAGCATAACTTGGCAGAGTGGGTTGACCGTGAAGTTTTGGGCCGCTTCCGCGACCACGCAACAGTAGAGAATGGCGTTGTTGTTTGGAGCAAGAGCTATCACTACACGTGGATTTTGAGTAGCCTCACATTTGCCGTAACGGGTTTGTGCGGTATGTTTGCGGGCAAGATTGCCAAGAGCGAGATGACCGAAAAGCGCAAGTTGCAGTGGTTGTTTGGCGCGGGTGCTGCGATGGTGGCAGTATCGCTGATTTGGAGTATCTGGATGCCGATTATTAAGATAATATGGACCTCGTCGATGGCTCTGTTTGCAGCTGGAGTGTCGTTCATCCTGCTTGGCATATCATACTACTTCGTAGATTACAAGGGTTACAACAAGAATATCACGTGGCTCAAGGTTTATGGTATGAACTCCATCGCGGCATATATGTTGACGCAGATTGTAAACTTCCGAGGCGTCGCAGACTCTATATTTTACGGTTTGGAGCAGTATATGGGCGACTGGTACAACCTGCTGCTGACGCTTGCGCAGGTCGGCACGATATACCTTATATTATACGTAATGTACCGAAAAAAGATATTCCTAAAGGTATAAACTAAAAAGGGTGTCTAACACAAGTTAGCACCCTCTAATTTTGAGAAATTGTATAACAAGAGCTATTTTAAGAACACTTTTCCTCCTCGCGGCTCGGCAAAGAGTACAAGCACTCTCTGCGCTCGCTCCGCAGCGTCGGTTGAGGCTGGTCGAAGCCCGAAAAAGCGGAGTTTACTCGACGTAAATGAGCATTTTGAGGGCAAGCCAGATGACAAAAGAGCCTTGTTAGACAGTTTCTTTTATCATATTAAGGAATCTACTCCGCCTTTCGCAGCACGACAGCAGTTCGCGGCGTGTTGTAAATCTTAATGCGGGGATACAACTCGCCATCCTCGCCCTCAACGTTGAACGAGAAGTGCTCCTCGCCCAATGTCTGACGGCCCAGACCGCCAAAACGTTTCTCATCCGTTGAGAGGACAACCTCATACTTACCAGCCTCGTGTACAGGCAGCTCATAGTCGGGAATGGCAGCCTCCGTATGCCAGTTCATTACAAATATCAGGTCGCGGTGCGAATAGACCATAGTCTTATTCTCCTCATCCATCAGCAGGTTATACGGATAGCCATCCGACAGCACCTCACGCTCCTTCATAAGTTCAATCATCGCCTCGTCAAAGTCGGCCAAGAACTCGTAACGCAGGAAGCCGTTATCGCGCAGTGACCACTGACGACGTGCATAGTTGCACGACCATCCGTTACCCTCACGCGGGAAGTCAATCCACTCGGGATGACCGAACTCGTTACCCATAAAGTTAAGGTACGCCTCACCGCCCGTAGAGATTGTGAACAAGCGAATCATCTTATGCAGGGCCATACCTCTATCCATCACGGGCGACTCGAATGCGCGGTCCATACCATCATACATCAGGCTATCCAGCAGGCGGAACGCAATGGTCTTATCACCCACCAGCGCCTGGTCGTGCGACTCGGCATAGGCCACAGTCTTAACCGACGGCAGACGGTTGGTCATAATGCTCCACATCTCCCATATATTCCAATCCTCGTCGGGTGTATCCTTCAGCATACGAATCCAGAAATCGGGAATAGCCATACCCAAGCGGTAGTCGAAGCCCACACCGCCATCCTCAGCCGTGCAGCACATACCCGGCATACCACTCACATCCTCGGCAATGGTTACAGCCTGCGGACGGAAGTCGTGCACAAGGCGGTTGGCCAAAGTAAGATATGTAACGGCATCGAGGTCAACACCCTCATCGAAGAATTTTTCACGCGAATCAAAATCGATATATCCGCGGTGGTAATACAACATCGAGGTCACGCCATCGAAGCGGAAGCCATCGAAATGGAACTCATCGAGCCAATACTTCACATTCGACAGAAGGAAGTGCTCCACGCCACCCTTGCCGTAATCGAAAATCATCGAATCCCAATACTGCTGATAGCCAGCCTCGCCCGGCTTCGAGTAATGGTGACCCGAGCCATCAAGGTCGAGAATACCCTCATTCAGATTCTTCACATAGTGGGCGTGCACCAAATCCATAATAACAGCAATACCCATACCGTGCGCAGTATCAATCAGTCGCTTAAGTTCCTCGGGTGTACCGAAGCGTGACGAAGGAGCAAAGAAGTTCGACACGTGGTAACCAAACGAGCCGTAATATGGGTGCTCGGCGATAGCCATCAACTGAACGGCGTTATATCCCGCCTTCTTGATGCGTGGCAGAATCAACTCGGTAAACTCATTATATGTTCCTACCTTCGCCTCCTCCTGCGCCATACCGACGTGCGCCTCGTAGATAAGCAAGTCCTTCGCGGGAGCGCCAGCAAAATCCGTGTGCTGCCACTCGTACGGCTTCTCAGGATTCCAGAATTGTGCGGTATAGTTCTTCGACTCCTCATCCTGCACCACGCGTGTAGCATAGGCGGGGATACGGTCGTGCCAGCCATTCTTACCGTGAATATGCAACTTATAGAGCGAGCCGTGCGTCAGCAGGTGGCCATACATAGCCTGCGGCAGGAAGATACTCCAAACACCATCGGCACTCTTATTCAGGCGCAACTGCGTACGTTGCCACGAGTTGAAGTCGCCAAAAATAAAGACATCATACGCCTCGGGCAGCCACTCACGGAACCACCATCCATCCAACGTATCGTCCCACTGCCAACCGTAATAGCGGTAGCCATTGGCATAATCCACAATCGAGCCCGCCTGCTGCTCAATAGCCTCCATACGGCGCATATAACGATTGTGACGGTCAGCCACTTTGTCGGCCACAGGGTGCAGCCACTCGTCGCGTTCGACCATTGGCAAAAGTGTTTTCACGTTTTCCATAGCAATAATTTGATTGATACTTATACAAATATAATAAAATTTTTCCGTATATTTGCCCAAATTAAATTATTCTGAGCACTTATTTGCCAGGATTTAGCGATTTTGAGTAAATAACTTTTAACAATTAATAACTTAAAACACTTTTTCTATGTTCAAAGGACATCCTAAGGGCCTATACGCCCTTGCCCTTGCTAACACAGGTGAGCGTTTCGGCTACTACACTATGTTGGCAGTCTTTGCTCTGTTCTTGCGTGCTAACTTCGGTTTGGACGCTGGTGTAGCAGGTGCAATCTACTCTACATTCCTCGGCTTGGTATATTTTATGCCCCTGTTTGGTGGTATTGCAGCCGATAAGTTTGGTTTTGGTAAGATGGTAACCATCGGTATCACCATTATGTTTGTCGGCTATCTGTTGCTCTCGTTCCCGTTGGGTGGCGACACCGTGGCTATGATTGCTATGTTGGCCGCATTGCTCTTCATCTCGGTTGGTACGGGTCTGTTCAAGGGTAACTTGCAGGTTATGGTTGGTAACCTCTACGACGACCCCAAGTACGCTGACAAGCGCGACTCAGGCTTCTCTATCTTCTATATGGCTATCAACATCGGTGCCTTGTTTGCACCCACCGCAGCCGTTAAGATTAAGGAGTGGGCTGAGACTTCACTCGGTTTCTCGGGCAACGACGCTTACCACTTCTCATTTGCTGTGGCTTGCGCATCGCTCATCGCATCAATCGCTATCTACTACATCTTCCGCTCTACATTCCGTCACGTAGAGGGTGGTAAGGGCAAGAAGGGCGAGGCTGCTCAGGTGGAGGATAACCTCACACCCGCCGAGACTAAGGCTCGTATGACCGCTTTGTTCCTTGTGTTTGCCGTTGTAATCTTCTTCTGGATGGCATTCCACCAGAACGGTTTGACACTTACATACTTCGCTGACGAGTTCACCGAGAAGACATCTGAGGGTCTGCAGAGTATGGCATTCAACGTATGGAACTTGGTCGCTATCATCATTGCTGTATATGCTGGTTTCTCTATTTTCCAGAGCGAGTCGGCTAAGGGTAAGATTACATCTACTGTAATTGTTGCATTGGTCGTAGCTTACCTTGCATATCAGTACGCTAACATCAGCGGTACAGTAGCTGTTAGCGCACCTATCTTCCAGCATTTTAACCCCTTCTATGTTGTGGCTTTGACTCCCGTATCGATGGCTATCTTCGGTGCACTCGCTAAGCGTGGTAAGGAGCCCTCAGCACCCCGCAAGATTGCTTACGGTATGTTGGTTGCAGCAGCAGGTTTCGCTGTTATGGCATTCGGCTCTATGGGCTTGCTTACTCCCGATGCACAGGCAGCAGCTGGCGAGGCTGGCAGATTCGTATCTGCAAACTGGTTGATTTCAACCTATCTGGTATTGACCTTCGCTGAGTTGTTGCTCTCACCGATGGGCATCTCATTCGTATCGAAGGTTGCTCCTCCCAAGTATAAGGGTATGATGATGGGTTGCTGGTTCGTGGCAACTGCGTTGGGTAATATGCTCGTAGCTGTGGGTGGCTTCCTCTGGGGCGGTCTTAACCTTACAGTTGTATGGTCAGTATTTATCGCATTGTGCCTCATCTCAGCACTGTTTATGTTCGTTATGATGAAGCGTCTGGAGAGCGCTACAAAGTAATAAATATCAACGCAAAAATAAAACCCTCGCTTTTCGGCGAGGGTTTTATTTTTATTTCTTATTATCTACCGAATTACCTTGAATGGTTATTAATCTCACCTCGGTAGATTCGTTAGAGTAGATTTGAATAGCCTTATGGAAGATTCCCGGCTCAACCTTGTGGGGCTCGTACTTAATCTTAATTACGGCCGCCTCACCCGGCATCACGGGCTTACGGGAATAGACCACCGACATACAAGAACAAGACTTCGTAATCTTCTTGATGACAAGCGGGGCATCGCCTTTATTTACAAAACGGAACTCCTTAACCAAATCACCACCCTTGCGCGGCACATCACCAAAGTCGTGCGTAACGCGGTCGAAGACCATTATCGGGCGCGTTGCCTGCGCATAGGCACACGCAACGGCCACAATAAACAATATAGAACAGAGTACTCTTCTCATCTTGTTTAATTGAGTTTGAAGTTATAGGTAATCGTTCCTCCCTGCACAAAGCTGCGGCTCTCGGTAAAGCGGGCACGCTTCGCCGCGGCAATAGCTGCCGCAATCAACGCCGCATCGGACGATGTAGAGCCCTTAGGCTCGTAAGCTGCGCTTGTCACACGGCCGTGCTGGTCCACTGCAACACGAATGACAATCTTACCACTCGCATTACCCGGATATGACGGAACGGGCAGGTTACCCACCAATCCACGTCCACGCAGACCCTCATCCAGCTGGTCGTTACCGACAGGATTCAAGCCTCCGCCATCGCCACTCGCCAGGTTCTCATCACCCTCGCGTGCATAGGGGTTACCCAAATCCTCCGGCTCGTCAACGCCACCCTTGTTGCTGTGGAAGATAGCTCGACGGTTAACCGTCTGCGTCTTCTCGTCCGTACCACTCACCTGCTGCGAATTCTGATTTGTCGTAGAGAGTCGTTCGTGACGCGGGGCCTGCGTAGTGATTACGGGCTTGGGCTTCTCGCGCGGCTCATCGACAATCTCGATAATCATCATCTCGGGAATCTCCGTAATGGTTATTGGTATATATGTAAGGAACAACAATGCAGCGACGATGACGACGTATGCCACAGCGGCTACGCCTCCATAGAGTTTAGGTCTGTCGTCTTTTTCGTCGTAATAGTTCATAATTTAACTGTTTGGATTATTGAAATCCTGCTATTTTCAGCCATTAATCGGCCTCTTCGTCAAGTGCTTCTATAAGAAAACTGACAGGACGGAAGCCATCATTGCACGATATCATCGCAGAATGAGGATTCTTCATCCATCCATCATAGAAATTACCGCCACCGTGTGCCAATGTCATAACAAACGATGACATCGACTCCCACGCGCTTTGACACAAGCCTTCGGGGCGCTGCCAACCATTGGCTATAAACACCTGACCCTCGCACATATCGCAAGCGTGTTCGATAGGGTTTTCGTACTGCGCCATCAAATCCTCATACGAGGCTCGACGCACAACGGTTATTCTACATTTCTTCATACCATAGCACTTTAACAAGGCCTATAAAAGCCTCTTTCGACGCATTAGGGCTGCGTAGCGGCTATAAGTTTATAACCGTTATCCTTGGCGATATTCATCACCTGTACAATCTCATCCCACTCGACTGTCTTATCGGCGTGCAGCGAGATGGTAGGCTCCTCCTGGTCGGCCAAACGCGCCTGCAAGGCACGCTCAATACCCTGACGCGAACCAACATTCTCCAGCTCCACATAGTAACGATACTGGCCGCCACCAGCATCCTGAATAGATACGGTGGTAATTGCCTTATCCTTGAGCTGATTTGCGCTCTTCGGTAGCATCAGCTTCACGGCGTTGGGGTTGATAAGCGTCGTGGCTATAATCATAAAGATCAACAGCAGGAACATCAAGTCGGTCATAGACGATGCAGAGTAAGAGCTGTCAACCTTCGATCCTCTCTTAATTGCCATAGCTGATTATTTATTTACAGGTTGATTCAAAATATCCATAAATGCTATTGAGTTCGCCTCCATCTGGAACACCAGCTTCTCGATGCGTGCCACCAGATAGTTATAGCCGAAATATGCGGGGATACCCACAACAAGGCCCGCTACGGTCGTAACCATCGCAACGTACATACCGCCTGACAAGAGTGACATATCAACCGTACCACCTGCGGCAGCCATATCCATAAAGGTCTGCACCATACCGATAACCGTACCCAAGAAACCAATCATCGGCGCACCACCGGCAATAGTAGCCAAGAAAGGAAGGCCATTCTCCAGCTTCGACACCTCGAGGTTAGCTACGTTCTCGATAGCGGTCTGGATATCGCTCATCGGGCGGCCGATGCGCTCGATACCCTTCTCAATCATACGAGCAATAGGGGTATTTGTCTTGCGGCAGAGGTCAACAGCTGCGCGAATCTTACCATCAGAGATATAGTCGCGGATACGATTCATAAAGTTCATATCCAAACCTGAAGCCTTGCGAATAGCCATATAACGCTCAACAAAGATAAAGACAGTCACACCGCCCAAAATCAAAAGCGGCCACATCAACCATCCACCCTTCATAAAGAGCTCCCAAAGACCCATACGAGTTACCTCATCGGTGGCTGCAGCAGCAACCTCTCCTGTTGCGGCTGCCGTCTGGGCAGCCTGAATAAAATCGATCATAATTTTTTCTTTTAATTTATTTAAGTTTACTAATTATCTCTATTTTGACTCTTGCCTAAACGAGTTGGCACGTCGCAACGAATCTATGCGGTCACGCACCGTGCGTCGCCACGCAACAGAATCGGCTCTGAATGCGGATGTTGCACTATCGCGGCGAATCGTTGCAGCAGCCGCTGCGGCAGAGTCCTCACGTATGCGGTTGTAAAGATACTCATTTTCGCCCGAACGTTCAAGCGAATCGGCCTCACGCAGCACGCGCTCCTCGGCGGCACGCTCCTCGGCCTGCATCTGCTCACGCTTACGACGGCTCATAAAACGCTCCTTCACGCGGCGCTTCAGGTCGGCCCAATTATTAAAGTCCTCCTTATAATATATACCTACGCCTGTCTCCTGCAGACCCTGGTTCTCGTCAAAGCGGTCGATGGTCTGCGTGAAGCCCCTCAGTTTCAAGGCTCCTGCGCGGTCTATGAGCCACGTGATATAGGCCTCACCCATAAAACTGGACATATTACTACTCTGCGCCATCTTGTTATCCACAAGATAGTTACCCTCCAGTTCCACCAGCAGACGGTCGTTGACAAGGCTCTTCGAGAATCCGAAGTCAATCTCATCGCTCGTCAGCTCCGACTTAGGACGATAACGCAGGATGATGTTATAATCATCGCTCGATAGCCAGTTGCTCAACTGATTCGAGAGCAACTCAAATCCCGTCGTAGCAGAGGCCGAAGCGCCAATATTCGACGAGGTGGATGCATCCGAATAGAACGAGCCACTCACCAGCAGATACATAAACTGCGTAGCTATCGACTGCTGGTTATTCAAGAGGTTGGCCACGGCATTCTGAATCTCCGAGTCGGCATTTGGCACCTTGATGTCGAACGTTACCGTCGGCGCCGTAAGACGCTCGGTAAGGTTGATAATACACTCCACGGGCACAGCTCGCGTAACATTATCCAGCGTAGTAGATGACAACAGCGGCTGCAGCGAAGCCTTGAGTTTATATACGGCGTCAATATTCAGGCGTGCATCCAACGGGTCACCCGTCCACTGGATGGTAGAACCACTATTAATAACGAATAGCTTGTTGATAATATTTTGCAGCGTAAAGAGGTAACTACCCTCGGTGATGGTGTAGTCGCCATACATATCAAATATATTAGAGCTTGGCACAATACGCATATTGAGCGTACCATTACCACGACCCTTGATGATATCACCAACGGTCGGGTCGATAACCAGCTGTACCTCGGTATTGGGCGTAGCGGTGAGTTCAATATTTATCGACATATTGCTTGCTGACGATGCGGTGCGGCGTGTACGACGCTCGAAGGCCATCTTCTTTCGCACGAGGTAGTTCGTAGAGTCAATCTCCACGCCGGGCTGCTCGAAGACAACAAAATCGGCCGAGGCGGCGTCACTCTTACCCGAGAGGGGCATATAGAAGTGAGAGTCGCCCTCGGTAGTACCCACAATATCGAGGTATGTACCCTTCTTGCTACCCGTCACCGTAGCCGTACCCGAAGCATAGACCTTACCGTAGAAGAGGTCGTTCTGTTGCGCCGTAGTGTTCAGCGCTATCATATTACGAGGCGCAACACGTATATCGTATGCTATGTTCGACAGGTGCTCAAGGCTCAAATCCATCGACAGCAGACCGCTATTGTTCTCGGCGTCATATACGCGAACATTCGAGGCTCGGAAGTGGTTATTCTCCACCTTAACGGTAGCACGCGGAACGGTGTAGCGAACGTGTGTAAAGTCAATCATCGTAGAGATATTAGCCACATCCACCGTACCGTTCAACTTAGCCATACGTCCCTCGCCCGAGAGCTGCAAACGTGCATCGGCACGACCCTCCGTACCCGACACAACACCCTTGAGCATAGGGTCGAGCATCAACATCGGCAGGTTGTTGAGTGTACCCTCAACGAAATATCTCTTCGATGCGGGCGAGTAGTAACCCTGCGCAATATTACGACCCGTACGGGCATTATCCAACTCCACCCTGATACGCTGGCGCTCCAAATCCCAACGCGAATCGACGTGCAACGGAGCTACGGCATAGCCATTAACCTTCAACGAATCGATATTGATATCGGCCGTAACCTCCCCTCGGCCCAAAGCAGCCTTCATAGAGGCAACGCCGTTACCCAGCGCCTCAACATTATATCCCATTCTGGTTGCAAAGGCGGTAAAGGGTCCCAGCTCAAAGTCACGCATACGCACCGTAAGCGAATCCTCACGACTACGCGACGCTACGCCCGAGAGGTGCAGTTGCTGACGGTCGTTGGCAACCATAAAGTTATTTATCTCCACACGCGAGGTGTCGATACTAATCTTATCGGATGTTATGCGCCACTGATTTCGTGCCACATTAATGGTTGCGGGATAGAGCGTGACATCCACGCGCGGCATACCCGTAGGCTCCACGCGGCGCAGTTGCGCCATCAATGCCATCACGCCCGAGAGTGAGTCGGCCTTATCGTCAAAGCCCGCCGAGAGCAACACGCGGTCGTTCTTCGCTCCGCCCATAATAGATAGCTGCGGCAGATGTACCATACCCGAGTACAAATCCTCCGAACGCAGGTACATAGCCAGCGAGTCGCCCTGATTAGTAACGTTGACATTCAGCTTCGTGGCCAACATCTTCTTACGCTCCACATAATCCGACTCGGCACGCAACGTGAGGTGGTTCGAGGCGGGATTCATCATAAAGTTGATTTTCGAGCCCGGAGCCAGCTGCAAGCCCTCGGTTATGGCATTCAGCAACGGGTCGATATTCTTCACCGTAGCCGACAGAGCCGAATAACCATCATCCTCGCTTGTATTCACGTATGCACTATCGAATTGCAGGCCGGGGAGATATTTCGACATCGCCGTCTTGAGGTATGAGATAATCTCGGCATAGCTCGTAGGGCCTGTAAATGTTGCATCCACGAAATCGGATGTAAGTTCCAGCGAACGGCGATTATCGGTATTGCGGGCTGCGAGTTTCACCGAGCCCGAAGCCAGTGTATCGGCATTATAGATATAGCGGCCCTTATCAAGTGATAGCGAGCCGTTCATATCATCCAGCGAACGACCAACGGCATACAACGATGCGTTAAAACCGATGCGAGAGATAGAGTCGCGTCGGTTGATATTCATAGCGTGCAGGTCGGCATCGGCTACGCTCAACTCCAAATCATATACAGGACTCTGGTAGTTCATATCGGCCGAGCCCTTTAGCCTGAAGTTTATAGGGCGTCCCGTACTTGCGACCTCACCCGTAAAGCTACGGTTTACAACAAGACCATTTACATTTATATCCTCGTAGTCGCACTCATTGAACTCAATCTGCTCGACATCACCCTTAAGACGGCCATACAACCCCGTCTGCTTGGAGGTATTTCCATTAAACGAAACACTACCCGTCACATAGCCCAGCGAAGGCACCTGCAACAGACGTCCCAGCTGCAGATGGCGCAAATCAGCCTGCGCAACCAATGTAGAGCGTGCAGGCTCGCCCTCAACGCGCTCCATAGGACGACGCTCGGCAGTAAAGGTAGCATTTCCCGCCTCGGTGGTAAGCAGTGCCTCGGCATCGAATTCATTGAATCCGCCATCGAAACGGCCTGCACAGATAATCTCACCCGCAGCGTCCGAGATAGAGAGCACCTTGTCGGGGAGCTGTCGGCCCGTGATACCGCCCAGCATCCACGCTATATCATCCTCGGTGGTGGTAAGACGCTTAAGATTCAGATTCATCACACCTCGGCGCACGTTAGGCAGACCACGCAGACGTACATCGCCGTGCAGCGAGCTGCTCTTACCGAACTTCAGGTCGTGTACCGCAACGTTAAGGTCGGCCACCGTACCCTTCACCGTGGCACTGGCATCGCGCACCATAACATTCCACGGCAACATACGCGGTGCAAAATGAGCAACATCGGATGAGGATACCGTACTCTTGTAAAGCTCGCCCTCGATTCTTACGTTCTGGATAAAATCTTTATATGCCGCCCAATCCTCGCCACGCAAAACAAGCGATTTGATTCTCACATCCGAGTGAGCCGCCATAACCTCAAAGTCGCGCAAGTCAATCACGCCCTTGTCAATGAGGAAGTGACCCGTAAAGTTCTGCACCATAAAGCCACAATGCTCCACAGCCGAGAAGTTACGGATATAACCGCCGATGCGACCTCCGTCAAGCGTGAAGTCATCCACCAACGCCGAGATATGTTCAACGTGCATATCGCCATAGTCGATACCATAACTCGGATGACGATGTTCGTGCTGCTCGATAATGACATTTACATTTTGCAGAAGCACATCCTTCACCTTGAGCGAGAAATCACTCTTCTTATCATTATCCTTTTTTGAGAGTCGTTGTACAACCTGCTTGATATTCATCACGCCCTCGGGTGTCTCGCGGATGTTGAGATACGCATCAGCAATGGTACCGTTACGCAACGTGATGCCTCGCGTGCCATCGAAGCGCGAAAGAAAAACTTTCAATCGGCCCACATATATAAGCGTATCCTGCTGATAATCCTCAACATACAATCCCTCAACGCGCACACTACCCAAAGCACCCAGACGAATGTGGTCAATCTCCACGCGAGTATCCAACTTCTTGGAAACGAACGACGTAGCACGGTCAACGAGGAAGTTCTGCACAGATGGTAACTCTACGACCAAAGTGAGCACAATGGGGCAAAATATCAGAAACAATAGCGTAACTGATAGCACCTTTAACAATATTTTCGTAACTTTGCGCATACAACAATGGTCATAAAACTTACAAATGTAAATATTTTTCTATTAAAAATAGAAAAAAAACGCTTAAAAGCACTAATATGGATATAACAATTCTCGGTATCGAGTCCTCTTGCGACGACACTTCGGCTGCTGTGATACGCAACACGACGCTACTTTCGAACGTAATTGCATCTCAAGCCGTACACGTAAAATATGGCGGTGTGATACCTGAGCTCGCCTCGCGTGCCCACCAGCAGAACATCATTCCCGTAGTTGACACGGCCCTCAAAGAGGCGGGTGTCACTGCAGACAAGATTGATGCAATCGCCTTCACGCGTGGTCCGGGACTGCTCGGCTCGCTGCTTGTAGGCACATCGTTCGCCAAAGGTTTAGCCATTGCAAATAACATTCCGATGGTGGAGGTAAACCACTTGCAGGGACATATTCTCTCGCATTTTGTTGACCTGCCCGACCGAGAGTTGCCACACCCCTCGTATCCATTCCTCTGTCTGCTCGTAAGTGGCGGACATACACAGATTGTGAAGGTTTCATCTCCGCTTGAGATGGAGATTATCGGCACAACCATTGACGATGCGGCTGGCGAGGCGTTTGACAAGTGCGCCAAGGTGATGGGACTACCCTACCCCGGAGGCCCCGTTATTGACCGTCTGGCAAAGGAGGGTAATGCCGAGGCGTTCTCGTTCGCAAAGCCCCACGTGAAGGGTGAGTTCGACTACTCATTCTCTGGCCTGAAGACATCGTTCCTCTACACTCTGCGCGATGCTGTTGCCGAGGACCCCGACTTCGTGGAGAAGCACAAGGCAGACCTCTGCGCATCACTGCAAAAGACCATTATCGACATCTTACTTGATAAGTTAATTAAAGCCACCAAGCGTCTGGGTATAAAGGATGTAGCCATAGCAGGCGGTGTATCCGCCAACTCTGGTCTGCGTGAGGCTGTGGCCGAAGCTGGACGTCGTCGCGGATGGCGTACATTTATTCCCGAATTGAAGTTCACGACCGACAATGCGGCAATGATTGCAATATCGGGTTACTACCGCTATCGTCAGGGGATGATTTCGGGACTCGACGTCTCACCCGTAGCTCGATTGGAGGAGATTTTATAACAAAAAAGCCTGCCTAAATCGTTAGGCAGGCTTTTTTATATCACTCTATCAATCTTACTACTTAGTAATCGTAGCGCACAAAGTTTCCATTCTGGTCAAAATGGATATCCACACCTGTATTCAACTCCACCTCAAAGCCACGCTCTCTATCGATTGAGATAATCATTGCACCAGGATGATTATCCGCCACATAAGTAGAAATCGAAGCGGGAATAATCGAAGCAGGAACACCCTTTTGATAATTCTCAACCTCATCCCACTCCCCACTCTTTGAGATACCAAGACGAGTGCCATCATTAAGAAGAATCTCGAAGTCGTAAGATTTACCACTATAATCCTTTATCACATTCAAAATCTCAGTGCCAGGGAAATGCACCTGAACAAATGAAGTAACCTCGCCTGGGAGATTCGATGCAGGAACAACCTCATCACCCTTCTCGCATCCTACAAAGGCAAACAACATCGTCGCCATTGCCAACATTGATATCAACTTTTTCATACTGTTAATCTTTTAATTTGTTTATCTTTTCATCACAAAACTATTATACGATTCTGAAATGAATTTGAATTATATTGTCAAGTTCGTTTTTTCTTATTATGCCACAATTTTGTAGTAACACTCGCCTTTTATCTTCTACCAATCGTGCCGATTTATAGATTTTTACAACATCATAATTCCGTTTTAGAATATTTTTTCATATATTTGCACAAACGAATTTGCAAAACTCGAAATATGCAGGTCTATATTACACCTGCGCAACAAAAATTATACAAACAGATGAAAACATTGAAAATCGGAGACCTGCTTGCCAAAGTACCCATTGTGCAGGGAGGTATGGGCGTAGGCATCTCGCTGTCGGGGCTTGCCTCAGCCGTAGCCAATGCTGGCGGTGTAGGAGTTATCTCAACGGCTGGATTGGGCGTCATTTATAACAACTTTTCAAAGAATTTTAACGAGGCGAGTATCCACGGTCTGCGTGAGGAGCTGCGCAAAGCACGCGAGAAGACTAAGGGAATCGTTGGCGTAAACATTATGGTTGCGCTCACAAACTTCGCCGATATGGTCAAGACCTCTATCGAGGAGAAGGCCGACATCATCTTCGCAGGTGCTGGTCTGCCACTCAACCTCCCATCGTTCCTTAAGGCGGACTCTACCACGAAGCTGGCACCCATCGTATCGTCGGCACGTGCGCTGAAGGTTATCTGCCGTCGTTGGATAGGTGAGTATAGTTATGTGCCTGACGCTGTGGTGGTAGAGGGACCGAAGGCTGGTGGTCACTTAGGTTACTCGCACGAGCAGCTTAACGACCCCGCATACTCGCTCGAGACCATCGTTCCCGAGGTTGTGGAGACGGCTCGCGAAATTGGCAAGAAGCACGACAAGCATATCCCCGTAATCGCTGGAGGCGGTATCTATACGGGTGAGGATATAGTTAAGTTTATGGGTCTCGGAGCTGACGCAGTGCAGATGGGTACGCGCTTTGTCACCACCGAGGAGTGCGACGCTTCGGATGACTTCAAGCAGAGTTATCTCGATGCGAAAAAGGAGGATATCGAGATTATCCAGAGCCCTGTCGGTATGCCCGGCCGAGCCATCCGCAACTCGTTCCTCGACAAGGTGAAGGAGGGTCTTAAGCAACCGAAATCGTGTCCCTTCGACTGCATCAAGACGTGTGACGTAACACACTCGCCATACTGCATTATGCTAGCACTCTACAACGCCTTCAAGGGCAAGATGGAGAATGGTTATGCCTTTGCCGGGTCGAATGCTTGGCGCTCAGAGAGGATTATGAGTGTCAAGGAGTTGATAAACTCACTTAAAGAAGAGTTTGATGCAAAAATTAAATCGATGATGTAATAATAAGAGGGTGTCTAACTTTTGGTTAGCACCCTCTTATTTTGAGAAATTGTATAACAAGAGCTATTTTTAAGCTGGTCGCAGACCGAGAAAGTGCAGTTTACTCGGGCGTAAATGAGCATTTCGAGGGCAAGCCAGATGCCAAAAGAGCCTTGTTAGACAGTTTCATTTTTACATAAAGCCAAAACGGCTAATCTTGGCTGGCCGCTCAAAGACAGCCTCCTGCTCCACAATACCCGTCAGCACATCGGCAGCATCGTGCCAGCGGTTGGAGTTGAAGTCACGGCGATACCCCATCAGGTGGGCATACATATCGGGCCAGCACTGCGCCCATCCACGCGGGAAACGGATATTATGCACAACCGTAGCCGAATGTGAGAGGATGCGCGCCTGCTTATTGGCGCTCTGGTGAAACCAATCAATCTTCACACGTGGCACAAGACGCTGCACAGCTCGCGCAAAGCCGCGACCGCCATTATTGCTCTCAATCAGAGCCGAGCGCACCTCGGAGCGTTGCAACATATCGGCAACAAGTTTTTCGGTAACCTCCATAGGCTCACGCGAATAGACCACATCCAGCACATAGACCACGCCATCGGCATCCACAGCATACGACACCGAGCATAGATAGTCATCACCCATATCGGCCGTATCGGTATAGTTTGCTCGGCGGACAATATGGTCGGGCAAGGTATCCCACTCGGCAAAGCCATCTCCATAGAGCAGTCCGCCACGTGACGAGGGACGCCCCTGATACATAGCCTCAAAACGCATAGGGTCCAATCTTCGCTTAGCCTCAAGCAACTCCGCACTCTGCCGCTCAGGCCACAAAGCCTCACCCACCTCACGAGGGTCAATCTCGGTCGGAGAGCCACTCTTTATCGCCTCAAAATTGAGGTAGAGCCATCCACCCGCCGCAACACGCCCAATATCCGCCCACTGGCGCAACTCAATACACGGCTCAAGTCGCAGCAGCGTACCAATCAAATCCTCCTCGTGCCAACGGGTAAAGACAATCAGCTCCTGCGAGTCGTTATGCATACGCGTTCGCACAACCGAGGTGTACCACTCCCAGCAATTCTCGCGTATAAGGGGCGAGTTGGCCTCCATCGCATCCTTATAGAGGTCGTCAAGAATAAAGCAATCTACCCTATTTCCCGTAAGCGAGCCCTCACGCCCAACGGAGAGCAATCCGCCCTCGTGGTCGATAACCTCAAATTCATCCGTAGTACGAATATATGACGATTGTCGGCCCAATGACTTTATGCGTGTTTTGGAAAATATTTCGCCATATTCAGAACTATCGATAATACGCTGCACACGGCGGTTAAACTTGCTGGCCAGCGATGCTGAATAGGAGGCGATAGAGAGTCGCAAATCGGGGTTTAGACCCAACATATAGGCGGGCAACAATGTGCTGGCGCCCACACTCTTACCGTGCTGCGGAGGCATAGAGACTATAAGTTTGCGTATTCGCCCAGCAGCAAACTCCTCAAGCAGACGATAATAGGTTTCGTGAAAGGTTTGACACTCCAAAAAGGGATATACATTTTTGGCAAAATTGGAAAAATTTATACTATTACTCTTCATCACTCTACTCATTGATTAAATATACTCACGCATCTCATTGAACGAGAAATTATTTATCACCTCCTGCCCGTCAATAAAGGTGTGAAACTCCCACCACACGGGAACGATGTCGCTGATGAGCGAGGCCATACGCCCCTCGGGGTACTGCTCCTCGTGGCGATACACTACGGCCGAGAGAACGACGTGGCACAGCACATCCTCCCACTCCATATCAAACGAGCCATTGTAATAACCTCGGTGGCCGACCTGCTCGATAATCCTTGCGGCCACCTCTCGATAAAGTTCAGGTAAAACGTCATACATAATTGAAAATGTTTAATTTTTGATTGTTTTTCGTTTGTTTATTCAAAATAAATTGCTTAACTTTGCAATGCAAATATAATTCAAATATTGAACTTTTATACTGCAGAATACAATTATTTGATATAGTATTTTCTAATACATACGCTATGGAAAGCAAGGTAAAACTTATACGCAAAGAGCTAAAGATGACACAAGAGCAATTAGCTCAGCGACTTGGAATCGGCAAAGCTGCCCTCTCAATGATTGAAACAGGCAAGTGTGGCCTATCCACTCGCAACAAAAATATATTAGTTCAAGATTTGAACGTAAACCCCGATTGGCTCGAGACAAGCAAGGGCAATATGTTCAACGCTGAACCCGACCTTACAGCTTTCCGACTCCGCACCGACAACTCGCTACCGATGCAGAGCGTGCCCCTCTACTCGATTGAGGGAACAGCTGGACTTGTACCGCTATTCAACGACCAGGCATCCAACAAACCTATAAACTTCATTCACATCCCCAACCTGCCCAAGTGCGACGGTGCAATCTATGTTTCGGGCGACTCAATGTATCCCCTGCTCAAGAGCGGCGATATTGTTCTCTACAAGCAGCTGCATAATATAGAGGATATCTTTTGGGGCGATATGTATCTGCTCTCTATCGACCTCGAGGGCGAGGAGTATATCGTGGTGAAGTATATTCAGAAGTCCGAGCGCGAGGGTTACGTGAAACTTGTAAGCCAGAATCCCCACCACGCCGACAAGGAGATTGAGGTTAGCCGCATACGCGCCATTGCGCTGGTTAAGGCGAGCATACGAATGAACTCTATAAGATAATGGGTAACAAAACCATATACCATATTATCGCCATCGTAACGGCTGCAATATGGGGTACAACATTCATCTCGTCGAAGATTCTGCTCGAACACGGTCTATCACCTGCCGAGATTATGATTCTGCGCTTCGCTATGGCATACGTCTGTATGTTGCCATTCTGGCGCGGAGGGCTGCTGGCCAAGAGTTGGAGAGATGAGCTGCTGATGGTTATCTTAGGCATAACGGGTGGCTCGATGTACTTCCTGCTGGAGAATACCGCTCTGGTATATACGCAGGCGTCGAATGTGGCCATTATCATCGCCTCCACGCCACTGCTCACCACGCTGGCCGTACACTTCATCTCACGACAAGAGAGGGCCGACAAACGGCTATACGTCTGCTCGCTGCTATCGCTTGTGGGCGTTGCGCTGGTGGTGCTGAATGGAGAGTTTATCCTGAAGCTGAGCCCTATGGGCGACCTGCTGACGTTGGGTGCTGCCGTGATGTGGGTTATATACAGCATCATCGTCCTGAAGTTAGAGGGCAAGTACCACCCACTGATGATTACGCGCAAGATATTCTTCTACGGCGTGCTGACCCTTGCGCCCTACTTTCTGTTTGAGCCGTGGAGCGTGGAGTGGCAGATGCTGGCAGACAAGACTGTGGCGGGGAATCTGCTGTTTTTGGGTATTGTGGCCTCGCTTATATGTTACTGGTCGTGGAATATCGTTATCGAGAAGCTGGGCGCTATACACGCCACAAACTACCTATATATAAACCCTATAGTGGCGATGATTACCGCCTATGCAGTCCTGCACGAGCGCATCACACCGCTGGCTATTGTCGGTACGGCGCTGATTTTATTGGGTGTCTATATGGCCGAGAGGAAAAAAAGTGGCCGTCAGGAGGATAACGAAACGAATTAAGAAGTATCTTTGTGAAACTAAAACTAAAACATCATAAACTTAAATAATTCGGAATCGAATATTATGGAAAATCTTAATGCGAAGGAGTTAAAAGATGTTGTAATCCGTTTCTCGGGCGACTCGGGTGACGGTATGCAGCTCACAGGAACACTCTTCTCGAATACATCGGCTCTCGAGGGCAAGGGTATCTCTACCTTCCCCGACTACCCCGCCGAGATTCGCGCACCGCAAGGTACGGTAGCAGGAGTATCTGGTTTTCAAGTACACATCGGCTCTGGTGAGGTGACTAACCCGGGCGACTTCTGCGACGCGCTGGTGGCAATGAACCCCGCAGCGCTGAAGGCCAACCGCAAGTGGCTGAAGAAGGATGCTACAGTAATTATCGACGGCGACACCATCACCGAGGAGAACCTCAAGAAGGCTGGCTTTGCCACACTCGACCCCATCACGGAGCTGGAGCTGGAGGGATACAACATCGTAATCCCCGACATCACCTCTATGACACGTGCAGCGTTGGCTGATATGGGGTTGGACAACAAGTCGGTTGTGAAGTGCAAGAATATGTTTGCGCTTGGCATCTGCTTCTACATCTACAACCAGAGCGAGGAGTATGCAAAGCGTTACATCGACTCTAAGTTTGCAAAGAAGAATCCTGCCGTGGCCGAGGCCAACAAGCGCGCCATCGATGCAGGCTACAACTACGCTGCAAATACACATCAGTTCGCAAATACATATCGCATTGCCGAGTCACCAAAGCAGAAGGGTACATACCGCTCAATCAACGGTAACGTAGCCACCGCGTGGGGATTCATCGCGGCGAGCGAGAAGTCGGGTCTTCCCCTCTTCTGTGGCTCATACCCCATCACCCCCGCAACGGTTATTCTGGAGGAGCTGGCAAAGCACAAGAACTTAGGTGTCAAGACCGTACAGGCCGAGGATGAGATTGCAGGTATCTGTACATCTATCGGTGCGGCCTATGCTGGTAACTTCGCTGTGACAACAACATCTGGTCCTGGTCTTTCGCTCAAGAGCGAGGCTATGGGTCTGGCCGTGATGGCTGAGCTGCCGCTGGTTGTGGTTGACGTTCAGCGTGGTGGCCCCTCAACGGGTCTGCCTACAAAGACCGAGCAGAGTGATTTGATGCAGGCTCTCTATGGTCGTAATGGCGAGTGCCCCGTGGTTGTTGTGGCGGCCTCTTCGCCCAGCGACTGCTTCCACTACGCATTTATGGCCTCGAAGATTGCTATGGAGCATATGACTCCCGTAATTCTGCTGACCGATGGCTTCATAGCTAACGGCTCCGAGCCGTGGCGCATCCCCTCTATGGCCGACTACCCCGCAATCTGCCCGCCTATCGTTGATGCAGTTGCCGAGGGTGAGGAGTTCAAGCCCTACGCACGCGGTGAGAATCTGGCTCGCGGCTGGGCATTCCCCGGTAAGGCTGGCTTACAGCACCGTATCGGTGGCTTGGAGAAGGACCACCTGCGTGGTACAATCTCATACGACCCCGCAAACCATCAGGAGATGACTCGCACACGCGCCGCAAAGGTGGCAAAGGTTGCTGACGAGTTGCCTACGCCCGAGGTTATGGGCGCTGCGGATGCCGACGTATTGGTTATCGGCTGGGGTGGTACGAAGGGTCACCTGCAGACCGCCGTACGCGACTTGCAGGCAGAGGGCAAGAGCATTGCTCACCTCCACTTCAACTACCTTAATCCCCTGCCCTATGGCGTGGAGGAGCTCCTGAAGGGTCATAAGCACATCATCGTCTGTGAGCTTAACGAGGGTCAGTTTGCTGCGTACCTGCGTCAGACATTCCAGAACTACACATTCCTGCAGTACAACAAGACCGAGGGTCAGCCCTTTACCATTGTTGAGCTGAAAGAGAAATTCAATTCATTACTCTAAAACACTTTGGCTATGGCAGAATATAAATATACTCCTGCGGATTTCAAGAGCGACCAGCAAGTTAAGTGGTGCCCAGGCTGTGGCGACCACGCCATCCTGAATGCCGTACAGCGTGCTATGCCCGAGGTGGCAGATGCGTTGGATATTCCGCACAATAAGTTTACCTTCGTTTCGGGTATCGGTTGCTCGTCACGATTCATCTACTATATGAAAACCTTCGGTTTCCACACCATTCACGGCCGCGCAAATGCCGTGGCTACGGGAATCAAGGTTGCAAACCCCGACCTCTCGGTATGGGTATGTTCGGGCGATGGCGACTCGCTGGCCATTGGTGGTAACCACTTTATCCACGCCATCCGTCGTAACATCGACCTCAATATGATTCTCTTCAACAACGAGATTTACGGTCTTACAAAGGGTCAGTACTCGCCCACCACAAAGCTGGGTAAGATTACCAAGACCTCGCCCTATGGCACCGTGGAGAAGCCATTTAACCCCGGCGAGCTGGTGATTGGCGCTAAGGGTACGTTCTTTGCCCGCACCATTGACGCGGAGGTTATGCTCACCAAGGATTGTCTGGTAGCGGCCGCAAAACATAAGGGTATGGCCGTTGTAGAGGCGCTGGTGAACTGCGTTATCTTCAACGACAAGACACACGCCGCATTTGCCGCCGACAAGGCTACACGTACCGAGAATACCATCACGCTGCGTCACGGAGAGAAGATGCTCTTCGGCAAAGCGATGAACAAGGGACTTGTATTTGAGAATATGCGCCTGAAGGTTGTTACCGTAGGCGAGGATGGCTACACCGAGGCGGATGTACTCACGCACGATGCACACTGCGAGGATACCACGCTGCACTCGATGCTGGCGGCAATGAAGTGGCCCGAGTACCCCGTAGCTGTGGGTGTAATACGCGACGTGGAGGATGCGAACATCTACGATCAGAGGGTTGAGCAGCAGGTTGCTGAGGTGAAGGCCTCATCGAAGATTTGCTGCGTAGATGATTTGCTCCGCTCAGGCGAGACGTGGGAGATAAAGTAAATCTATTGGAGCTTACGCTCAATTCATAAAAAAAGGTGCTACGGAAATCCGTAGCACCTTTTTTTATAATACCTCTCTTCTACCTAAGTTGCATAACCTCCTTGATACCCAGCGTATCATACATCTGCTGCAACTCCTCCTCATTGCGGTCCGAGACAACCAGCAGGCGGTCGCCAACGGCCAGCTCGGTACTGCCGCGCGGCACGAAGTAGTTGCCATCGCGCGAAATCATCACAACCAATGTATTATCGGCAATATCTATATCACGCAGCGTGTTACCTCCGCTGAGCATCGAGTCCGTTACACTTATCTCCGAGAAGTTGCTCTTGATGGAGTCGGGAATACCCACCTTAAAGAGCGGCTCCTTCTCCTCAAAAGCCAATCCCAGCCAGTTGGCCATACCGCTGACAGTTGTACCCTGCACCAGTAGCGATATAAGCGTACCCATAAAGACAACGTTAAAGATAAGTCGTCCATCACCTACGCCCTCCACGATAGGATAGGTAGCGAAGATGATAGGCACAGCTCCACGCAATCCCACCCACGAGATATAGAATCGGGCCTTAGTCGAGAAACGCCTAAAGGGTGCAAGTGCCAGAAAGACCGACACGGGACGAGCCACAAGAATCATAAAGGCTCCCACGGCTCCGCCCAACAGCAGCACCTCGGGCTGCAACAGCTCGCGCGTATTAACCAGAAGACCTATGACGAGGAACATAACAATCTGCGCCAGCCACGTGAAGCCATCAAAGAAGGTCACAAGGTTTCCGCGGTGCGCAATCTTGTAGTTACCCACAACAAGGCCTGTGATATATACAGCCAGATAACCATTACCCCACAGTAGCGTGGTGAAGGAGAACGAGAAGAATACGAAGGCCAGCAACAGAACAGAGTAGAGCGACGCATTATTCTTGATATTGATACGATTTATGGTGAAAACCGCCAGGCGGCCTATACCATATCCCAAAGTACAACCGACCAACATCTGAACAATGAATTGCAACACACTCTCGCCCCAGCCGGCACCCATACCCTCGTTCATCACCACCGACACCATCAGCACGGTAAGCATATAGGCCATCGGGTCGTTACTACCACTCTCCAGCTCAAGCAACGGACGCAGATTCTGACGCAGTCCCTGCTTCTTGGTTCTGAGTATCGAGAAGACCGACGCAGAGTCGGTAGAGGCCATTGTTGATGCCAACAAAAGAGCCACGGGGAACGACAGAGCCAAGCCAACCCATCCTGAGAAGAAGTAGATAAACACTCCGCACAGCAGGGCCGTCATAGCCACACCCACGGTAGCCAAGACTACACCCGGGCCAAGTATAGGTTTTATCTCGGAAAACTTAGTATCCATACCTCCCGAAAAGAGGATAATACACAGCGCCAGCATACCGATGAACTGGGTGAACTCGAATGACTCGAAGCTGATAAACTTCAGTCCAAAGACCATACCGACACCCAAGAACAGCAGCAACGCTGGAGCACCAAAACGATATGCCACCTTACCAGCCACCACGGCCACAAAGAGCAACATCGCCCAAACCAATAAAATATTCTCCATATATAAACCTAATCTTTATTACCTAAAAATATCGTCCCCGCGACTCCTGCACATTACTGCACAATCTTTACTTCATCAACCGGTCGCAACTCAAGGTCGAAGTACTCGAACACCTGCGCGGCACAGAATCCGCTGCGAGGTGATGAGTAGATAACCACCGTCACGGCAGATACCCCATCGTCGGGAAGCGAGCGCAAGGTAGTAAAATCTCCTTTACGCACCAAATCTCGGACGTGAGAACTGCGCTCTTTGACGAATTTAAGTTCCTCTTTTTTCAAAAAGCAACCATCTTGCACGTGCCACGGACTATTGCTATTGCCGCTCAAACGCACAACACATATAACAACACCAACTGCAACAAACACCGCACCGAACAATACTACGGCCGACTTCAGGTTGGCATACTCGGCCTCGGCAGGAATCATACTGTTCAAAACCAGCATAACCACACCCACAATCGCTACAAGCATCGGCACTGTCACCGGCTTGCGACGTGGTTGCACAACGCCTCCAGGCAAGGCATACAACGCCTCGCACATATCATAATGTTTCATTTTTGTATTTTTACGAATAGACTTTTTTGAGGGCTCAGCCCTCGGTGGGGCAAGCGCCCCGATGGAGTGTATAACAAAAATGCTACCTTACTCCAAAGAAGTTGCATAGCAAGAGAGATTCTTATGCCCTCGCGCTCCGAGCAACCGCAGTTTACATACTGCAAATGAGGATTGAGAGCAGAAGAGAAACACCAAAATCGCCTTGCTATACAGCTTCTGTATTTCCCAAATTTACATACACTCACCCACGCGACCATCGCTGACGGCCACGGGATGCATTTCCGCAATATGTCTATTGGCTAAATACGTAGTCGGCACAACGCATACAGATAGTAGGCCACGCGCAGTGACGACTTGAAAAGATTAAATTCAAATAATCGGGTTAAATGGCCTGCGTGACACTCTGGAATGGCCTGCAGCAGGCTCTTTGTGTGCGACTCGTGACGCGAACGCACATTGTTATTTAGTGAAGTTAGGTTGTTTTGTCCAACCGTAAAAGAGCTGCGAGAGGTGCGCAACAGCATATCGCTGTTATACTCTCTACTACATATCAGCTCCTCAACATAGCCATTGTCGATGCTCTCCGTCACCACATAATCGTGCGTATGAACACCTGCCGACGTCTGCCCATCATCGAGATGAGAGAGGCCGAAGAGCGCCACAAGCACAAAGAGTATGTAGTATAGTTGCTTCACCGCTATTGAGGTATAAATGTGTATGTTATGGTTCCGCTATGGCGTGCGGGAGCCGTATTGTCAATATTAAACAACGATGCACGTGCAGCCTTGAGTGCCTCCTCCCGCATACGCTCATCACCGCCCGAAACCACTCGTGCCGAGATAACCTCGCCACCATTGTTCAGCACAACGGCAACCTCCACCTGACCACCCGCCTCGCACTTATAGGCAGGAATCACCAAATCGCGCTTGGTACGCACGGGATCTTTGAACGAATATCGCACCGTCACGCCACCCTTATACTTCGCATCTTGACTCTTCGAGTTCTTACCCTGCTCGGAGGGTTTGTCGCGCTCAGCGTCAAGTATCGACTGCGCCTCGGCCAGACCCGCCTCATAAGCGGCACGATTGGCAGCCATACCGGCCGCAATATCCTTTGCCGACTCGTTTATCTCCGAGGTGTTTGTGCCACGGTCATCACGCAGATTCTCATTCAACAGCGCATCGTTCGACATACGGTTACGCACCGCCGACCAATCTATATCCTGCTGCTGTTTTAGCTCTATCTCACGCTCCAGACGCTCTTTCTCGGCCTCCAGTTCGGCCAGGGTCTTCAAATCGACATATATGCCCTGCATATGGGGTCGTGAGCCGATAGCAATTTTCGAGGCGAAAAATATAATTCCGAGAATAAGATAGGCAATAACCATCACACTCAGACCCAAACGATGGTCATACGCCCACTCGCCGGCATCCTGCTTGCGGTCATCAAAGGGCAAGCGCATACGCGGACGTCGAGGACGCGGCTGTAGTCTATTTGGGACTTCAGCACCACTATTTGGTCTTTTTGGCTCGTTATTTGTCATTTAGTATACTCCATTCTCATAAAACTAGTGCAAAAGTACGTTTTTTTTCGGAATTTTAGTATCTTTGTGGAGTTTATTATCAGTCGCGGATAATAGTTTATTAGTAAATTACCAACAAACTTAATAGAATATGCAGACTAAACAACAGACCCTTGCTGCTCCGATTTCATTCTCGGGCAAGGGGTTACACACCGGAGTGACGGTAAATATGACGGTCAATCCGGCTGCTGATAATAATGGCATAGTTTTCCGCCGTATAGATTTGGAGGGTACACCTACCGTACCTGCACTTTGCGAATATGTTACCGACACCTCACGTGGCACAACCATCGAGAAGGGCGCTGCAAAGGTAAGCACCATCGAACATATCATCTCGGCTCTCTGGACTATGGGCGTGGATAACGCTGTGATTGACATCGACGGCCCCGAGACCCCCATTATGGATGGCTCGGCACGCGAGTATGCCGACAAGATTCAAGAGGTAGGTCTCATAGAGCAGAAGGCTGCACGCAAGTACTACGAAGTAACCGAGAAGCAAGTATATACCATTCCCGACAAGGGCGTGGCAATCATCATCTACCCCGACGACGAGTTCACCGTATCGGTTCACGTTGACTACAACTCGAAGGTTGTCGGCAACCAGTACGCGACGCTCGATATGTTCAATGAGTACAAGGAGAATATCGCTCCCTGCCGTACATTTGTATTCCTGCACGAGCTGGAGCCGCTGCTCAAGATGAACCTCATCAAGGGCGGTGATCTGGACAACGCTATCGTGGTTGTTGAGAATCCCGTATCGGATGAGCAGCTAAACCACCTAAAGGAGATTTTCGGCAAGGACGATATCCGTGTTACGGGCGGTTATCTGAACAACCTGCAGCTGCGCGCCAGAAACGAGTTGGCCCGCCACAAGCTCCTGGACCTGCTCGGCGACTTTGCTCTCTTGGGTATGCGTATCAAGGGCCGCGTATGGGCATCACGTCCCGGCCACTATGCAAACACTGAGTTTATGAAGCAGCTCATCACCACCATCCGCCGCGATGGTGAGAAGCCTGCTTTCAAATACAACCCTGCGAAGAATCCTATCCTGGATGTTAACGATGTTCGCAAATTGCTCCCCCACCGCTATCCTTTCCTTTTGATAGACAAGGTGTTCCACTTGGACGACAAGTCTATTGGAGCTATTAAGAACATCACCGTAAACGAGCCTCAGTTCACTGGCCACTTCCCCGAGGAGCCCGTTATGCCGGGCGTACTGCTTGTGGAGGCTATGGCACAGGCTGGAGGTGTTATCGTGCTGAAGAATGTGGAGAATCCCGAGGAGTACTCAACATACTTCCTGCGCATAGATGGCGTTCGTTTCAAGCGCAAGGTTGTACCTGGAGATACCCTGCAAATCGAGGCTCACATCATCGAGCCTATACGCCGCGGTATCGCTTCAATTATCGGTAAGATATTTGTAGGCGGTCAATTGGCTTGCGAGGCAACTCTTATGGCACAGATTGTGAGAAATAAGAAACCTGAATAAAATATATTTATGATTAGCAACTTGGCATACGTTCATCCCGACGCAAAGTTGGGCGAGAACGTTACTGTAGAACCTTTCGCATACATTGCAGGCGACGTTGAGATTGGCGACGGCTGCTGGATTGGCCCGTCGGCAGCGATTCACGACGGCGCACGTATTGGTAAGAATTGCAAGATTCACTCGTTTGCATCGGTGGCCTGCACCCCGCAGGATTTGAAGTTCCGTGGCGAGAAGTCAACAGCCGTAATCGGTGACAACTGCGAGATTCGCGAGTGCGTAACCATCAGCCGTGGTACCGCATCAAAGGGCACCACCATCATCGGCTCAAACAACCTTATTATGGCCTATGCTCACGTGGCACACGACTGCGAGGTGGGCAGCAACTGCGTCATTGTAAATGGCGTATCGCTGGCTGGCGAGGTTGTGGTTGGCGACTGGGTAGTTATCGGCGGTCACACTGCCGTACACCAGTGGGTGCGTATCGGCGACCACGCAATGATTCAGGGTATGTCGGGCGTAACGAAGGATGTACCTCCCTACATCACCGCATCAAACGATGGTCACTATGCCGGCATCAACAAGATTGGACTTTCACGTCGTGGCTTTACCCACGAGCAGATTATGGCCATACACGATGTTTGCCGCATTATGTTCCAGAGTGACTTGAACTACATCAACGCTTGCGATAAGGCTGAGGCCGAGTTGCCACAATCTCCCGAGCGCGACTACCTGATTGGCTTTGTCCGCTCATCTGAGCGCGGATGCATCAAGCCCTATCAGAAGAAGGCTAAGGCAGAGTAATCAACTGATAATCAGTTAAAATATTTAGGCTGTCTGGCAATGTCGGACGGCCTTTTTTCATACAACCAAACTTATAACCTTATAGACCTATGAGAAAGATTATTTTTGCTATCGTTATGGCTTGCTTCATCGCCCCAGCCATAGCACAACAGACCTCACAGGAGGAGCAGATAAGAGCGTGGATGCGCAACCAGAGCCGCATCGAGGAGAAGACTATTCACAGCACGATTCTGGGCGCTGACCGCAACTATACGGTATATCTTCCTGCGGGTTATGAGAGCCAGACCGACCGCACATATCCCGTGCTATACCTGCTTCACGGAATGAACGGCACAAACAAGGATTGGGCTGACCGTGGCCACCTGAAAGATGTTATGGACCAGCTGCGTGCCGCAGGTGAGGTATGCGATATGATTGTTATCTCGCCCAATGCTGGAGGCCCTATCGGTGAGGGATATTGGAACGGATACTTCGACACCGAGGGTTGGGCCTACGAGCGTTTCTTCTACGAGGAGTTCCTGCCGACTGTTGAGAAGCAGTATCGCATAAAGGCCGACAAGGCTCATCGCGCAATCGCCGGCCTGTCGATGGGTGGCGGTGGCTCTACATCATACGCACAGCGTCACGCCGATATGTTCTGCGCTTGCTACGCAATGAGCGCTCTGATGCACCTGCCTGCACCTCGTGAGGCTGCGCCCAAGAATGACAAGGATAAGATGTGGCACCTGACATACACGGCCAACAAATACAGCTGCGTAGAGTATGTAAAGAGTGCTGACGAGGCGACAAAGCAGGCACTGCGCACCGTGGCGTGGTATGTAGATTGTGGTGATGATGACTTCCTTTTCGACTGTAATATGGATTTCATCGCTGAGATGCGCAAGGCGGGTGTGCCCTACCAACTTAGAGTACGTGATGGCGCACACACGTGGGAGTACTGGCACTCGGCTCTCTATGAGGCATTGCCTTTCGTTACGCGAGTTTTCGAGAAGTAGATACCTATATATAATATTTTAGGAAAAATGTTTGCATTGTAGTTTTTTTTCACTATTTTTGCAGCGTGAATAAAGGAGTAAGGGGACGAGTGAGTCCCCTTATTTCGTACAAGTGGGTCAACCGATTGGCTGAAGGCTAAGGAGTTGAAGGTTGAGAGGAGGTCCCTTATTTCGCACAAGTGGGTCAACTGATTGGCTGAAAGCTAAAGAGTTGAAGGTTGAGAGGAGGTCCCTTATTTCGTAGTATTATGTTAGCTTACAGCGCACAAGTGTTTCTTTTATTAGTGTAAGTAAGCCCCTTTTAATAGAAAAATTTTGACCAAAATATGATAGATTGCCAGAAAATATTGGAGATTGCCGACCGCGAGCTTGCGGGAACAGATTTGTTTACAGTTAGTTGCAAATGCACACCTATGAACGAGGTGGAGCTTCTTATCGACAGCGACACGCACGTCACCATCGAGCGTTGCGCCGAGCTGAGCCGCACCATTGAGGCGGAGTTTAACCGCGACGAGGAGGATTTTTCACTGACAGTAGCATCGGCAGGTATCGGCTCGGAGCTGAAGAACATTCGCCAATATCGTAAGCTCATTGGTCAGTCGGTCGAGGTGTTGCTCCTCAGTGGTGTGAAGATTCTTGCCAAGCTTGATGCCGTCTCTGACGAGGGTATCACCATCTCATACGAGGAGAAGCAGGCCGTAGAGGGCAAGAAGCGCAAGGTACTCGTTAATGTTGAGCGAACTTTCAGCTTCGAGGAAATCAAGTACACTAAAGAGTATCTCGACTTTAAGTAGAAAACAAATAACAAAAAATAGATAAAAAAACTCACAAATGGAAAACTTGAATTTGATCAGCAACTTTGCCGAGTTCAAAGAGCTGAAAAACATCGACAAGGCTACTATGATTGGCGTATTGGAGGATGTATTCCGCCACGCCCTGCAGAAGCAGTTTGAGAGCGATGAGAATTTCGACGTAATCATCAACCCCGAGAAGGGCGACCTGGAGATTTGGCGTAACCGCGTGGTTGTAGAGGATGGTGCTGTTGAGAACCCCAACACACAGATTGCCGTATCGGAGGTTAAGGAGATTGACTCTACGTATGAGGTGGGTGACGAGTATTCAGACCAGATTAAGATGAATCAGTTTGGTCGTCGTGCTGTTCTCTCTTTGCGCCAGAATCTGGCATCACGCCTCCTGGATTTGGAGAAGGCCAACATCTATGAGAAGTACTCGGAGAAGGTTGGTGAGATTATCACAGGCGAGGTTTATCAGGTATGGAAGCGCGAGGTATTGCTCCTCGACGACGATGAGAATGAGTTGATTCTCCCCAAGTCGGAGCAGATTCCCAACGACTTCTACCGCAAGGGCGACACCATCAAGGCTATCGTAAAGAGCGTGGAGATGAACAACAACCAGCCACGCATTATCCTCTCACGTACCGCTAACCAATTCCTCGAGCGTCTGTTCGAGCAGGAGGTACCTGAGATTTTCGACGGTCTTATCACCATCAAGAACATCGTTCGTATCCCCGGCGAGCGCGCTAAGGTTGCCGTAGAGTCTTACGACGAGCGCATCGACCCCGTAGGTGCTTGTGTGGGTGTTAAGGGCTCACGTATCTACACCATCGTCAAGGAGCTTCGCAACGAGAACATCGACGTTGTGAACTACACAACCAACGCTCAGCTTATGATTCAGCGTTCGTTGAACCCCGCAAAGATTTCATCTATCACAATCGACGAGGAGCGCAAGACCGCATCGGTATATCTCAAGCCCGATCAGGTATCATTGGCTATCGGTAAGGGTGGTTTGAATATCCGCCTCTCGAAGATGCTTACAGGCTACGACATCGACGTATATCGCGAGATTGAGGAGGAGGATGTTGCATTGACCGAGTTCGCAGACGAGATTGACTCTTGGATTATCGACGCCCTGAAGGCTGCCGGCTGCGACACTGCAAAGAGCGTATTGGAGCTCTCAGTTGAGGAGGTTGCAACACGTGCCGACCTTGAGGTAGAGCAGGCTGAGAAGGTTATCGAGATTCTTAAGGCCGAGTTCGAGGAGTAAAAGTTTAACATTTAGCATTAGAGAGGAATCACAATATGACAAATAACAGAAAGATAAGACTTATTCAGGTAGCAAAGGAGTTTAAGGTGGGTTTGAACACCATCACAGACTTCCTCCTGAAGAAGGGCATCAACAGCGACGGCTCACCCAACTCATTGGTAAGCCCCGAGGTATATGCCGTTCTGGAGAAGGAGTTTGGCTCTAACCGCTCCATTACAGGTAAGGAACGTGATAATATACGCGAGAAAATCTCTCTCGGCAAGAAGGAGTCGGTAACAATCAACTCATCGAAGCAGGAGCAGGCCGAGGAGCAGGAGGTTATCATCAAGAGCAATATCATCAGCGTAAAGGATGAGGTACCCCAGCCTAAGATTCTGGGCAAGATTGACCTCAATCCCAAGAAGCCTGAGCCGCAGCCCGCAAAGCCGCAGCCTGCACCCGCTCCCGCGAAGGAGGAGCCTAAGAAGGTTGAGCCCGCACCTGCACCCGCTCCCGTAGTGAAGGAGCAGGCCGCAAAGGTTGAGCAGCCTAAGCAGGAGAGCGTCGCTGAGCAGCCCAAGAAGGACAACGTATTCCGCCCCAACCAGACACAGCTGGCTGGCCCGCAGATTCTCGGTACGATGGATGTATCGGGTATGGTTCCTGGTGGCAAGCACAAGCGTAAGCGTCTGGAGAAGGAGAAGGTTGACGTAAACAAGCAGGGCAAAAACGGCGGCAAGGAGCAGAAGCAGGAGAACAACAACAAGAAGAATAAGGGCCAGCAGCAGAATCAGAATCAGCAGCAGGGTCAGCAGAACCAGCCTAAGCCGGGCGAGGGTCGTCGTAACAAGAAGAAGGAGAAGCACCAGCCTAAGCCCGTGGTACGCCCCGAGGTTAGCGACGAGGAGGTATCAAAGCAGATTAAGGATACCCTGGCTCGCTTGACAGCCAAGGGTGCGAAGAACAAGGGCGCGAAGTATCGTAAGGAGAAGCGTGATGAGATTCGCGAGAAGATGTCTGAGGAGATGGAGCGCGAGCAGATGGAGCGCTCGGTACTGAAGGTGACGGAGTTCGTAACCGTAAGCGAGTTGGCTACGATGATGAACGTGTCGCCGATGGAGGTTATCTCGGCTTGTATGAACCTCGGCCTGATGGTATCTATCAACCAGCGTCTGGACGCAGAGGCTTTGGTTGTTGTGGCTGAGGAGTTCGGCTTCAAGACCGAGTTCGTAACCGTAGATGTTGCCGAGGCCATCGAGGAGGAGAGCGACAGCGAGGAGGATTTGGTATCACGTCCCCCCATCGTAACGGTTATGGGTCACGTTGACCACGGTAAGACTTCGCTTTTGGATAACATCCGTAAGACTAACGTCATCGAGGGCGAGGCCGGAGGTATCACACAGCACATCGGTGCTTACTCTGTGAACTACAATGGCCAGAAGGTTACCTTCCTTGACACCCCCGGTCACGAGGCATTTACCGCTATGCGTGCCCGTGGTGCGAAGATTACCGACGTGGCAATCATCATCGTGTCGGCTGACGACCACGTGATGCCCCAGACCGTGGAGGCTATCAACCACGCACAGGCCGCAGGCGTTCCGATGGTATTCGCCATCAACAAGATTGATAAACCCGCAGCCAACCCCGAGCACATCAAGGAGCAGTTGGCACAGATGAACTACCTCGTAGAGGAGTGGGGAGGTAAGTACCAGAGCCAGGATATCTCGGCTAAGAAGGGTATGAACCTCGACAAGCTCTTGGAGAAGGTATTGCTGGAGGCCGAGATGCTCGACCTGAAGGCTAACCCCAACAAGAAGGCTCAGGGTAGCGTCATCGAGTCAACGCTGGACAAGGGTCGCGGTTATGTGGCTACGATTATGGTACAGAGTGGTACGCTGCACGTAGGTGATGTATTGCTCTCGGGTACATATACAGGTCGTGTGAAGGCTATGTTCGACGAGAACGGTAAGAAGGTAACAGCAGCAGGCCCCTCAACTCCCGTACAGGTATTGGGTCTGAATGGCGCACCGCAGGCTGGTGACAGCTTCAACGTTATGGAGGACGACCGCTCAGCACGCGAGATTGCCAACAAGCGTGAGCAGTTGCAGCGTATGCAGGGTATTATGACGCAGAAGCACATCACTCTGGACGAGATTGGTCGTCGTATCGCTATCGGCTCATTCAAGGAGTTGAACATCATCGTGAAGGGTGACGTGGACGGCTCTGTGGAGGCTATGACAGGCTCGCTTATCAAGCTCTCGAAGGAGACCGTACAGGTGAATGTCATCCACTCGGCCGTAGGTCAGATTTCGGAGTCGGACGTATTGCTCGCAACAGCATCGAACGCCATCATCGTCGGTTTCCAGGTGCGTCCCTCAGCCGCAGCACGTCGCACGGCAGAGAAGGAGGAGATTGAGATTCGTTTGTACTCAATCATCTACGATGCGGTGAACGACATCAAGGACGCTATCGAGGGTATGTTGGAGCCCGTGATGAAAGAGGTTATCACCTGCTCTATCGAGGTTTTGGAGACTTTCAAGATTTCAAAGGTGGGTACCGTAGCAGGATGCGTCGTACGTGAGGGTAAGTTGCAGCGCAACACACCGATTCGCGTGATTCGTGACGGTATCGTAATCTACACCGGTAAGCTCGGCTCACTGCGCCGCTTCAAGGACGACGTGAAGGAGGTAACCGTAGGTCAGGATTGCGGCCTTAACATCGAGTCATACAACGATATCAAGGTCGGCGATATTGTCGAGGGTTACGAGCAGGTAGAGGTAAAGAGAAAGTAAATTTCTCAATTCAAAATTCAAAATGATTTTGAATTGAGACAACAACAGAATGTAACACACAAAAACATAAACTAACCAAACAAAAAAATGGCACAGATTAAGTTTACAACGGCAGAAGAGGCCGTTAAGGTAATCAAGTCAGGTGATCACATTCACCTCTCATCAGTAGCATCAGCACCTCAGTGCTTGATTAAGGCTATGTGCGAGCGTGGCCGCGCAGGCGAGCTTAAGGATGTACACATCCACCACCTCCACACCGAGGGTCCTGCACCCTACTCAGAGCCTGAGTTCGAGGGTGTATTCCAGCTCGACTCATTCTTCGTAGGTGGCAACGTACGTAAGACCACACAGGCAGGTTATGCTGACTATATTCCTATCTTCCTGAGCGAAACTCAGAAGCTCTACCGCACAGGCGCTGTTCCCTGTAACGTAGCAATGATTCAGGTATCTACTCCCGACCAGCACGGTTACGTATCATTGGGTACATCGGTAGATGCTACATTGGCAGCTGTTGAGTGCGCTGACCACGTTATCGCTGTTGTGAACAAGTATGTTCCCCGCGCATTTGGTGACGCTATGATTCACTCATCGAAGATTGATTTGTTCGTAGCTGACGACCAGCCCCTTGAGGAGGCTCACTTCACCGCACCTAACGAGGTAGAGGTTAAGATTGGTAAGTACTGCGCAGAGCTTATCGAGGATGGCGCTACACTTCAGATGGGTATTGGTGCTATTCCTAACGCTGTATTGGCTCAGTTGGGCGGCCACAAGAACTTGGGTATCCACACCGAGATGTTCGCTGATGGTGTACTTCCCTTGGTTGAGGCAGGCGTTATCAACGGCGAGGCTAAGAACATCGATAAGGGTAAGATGGTATCTACCTTCTTGATGGGTTCACAGAAGGTTTATGACTTCATCCACGATAACCCCGGCGTTATGATGATGGACGTAGGCTACACCAACGACCCCTTCATCATCGCTAAGAACGACAAGGTTACAGCAATCAACTCTGCACTTCAGGTTGACCTCACAGGTCAGGTATGTGCTGACTCACTCGGTCGTAAGTTCTACTCTGGTGTAGGTGGTCAGATCGACTTCATCTATGGTGCATCACTCTCTAAGGGCGGTAAGGCTATCATTGCTATGCCCTCAATCACAAACAAGGGCGTATCGAAGATTGCTGACGCACTGAACGAGGGTGCAGGTGTTGTTACTACACGTAACCACATCCACTGGTTCGTAACCGAGAATGGTGCTGTTGACCTCTATGGCAAGAGCCTTCAGGAGCGTGCGCGCTTGATTATCTCAGTTGCTCACCCCTCAGCACAGGAGGCTTTGGATGAGGCTGCGTTCAACCGCTACGGCTCACACCACCACTATATCAAGGGTTATATGGGCAAGTAATCGGATTACCGAAAATATATGTAAAGCCTTCCCGCTTGGGAGGGCTTTATTTTTTACCCTTGATATAGTGGTGATGCATTATATTGACATTCTCTCTAAATCCCCCTTTGGGAAAGGGGGACTTTGGTCGCTACGCTCCTTTATTTGAATTTATACATATCAAGGGTTATATGGGCAAGTAATCGGATTACCGAGAACTATATGTAAAGCCTTCCCAATGCGGGAGGGCTTTTTTCTGCCCTTGATATAGTGGTGGTGCATAATATTGACATTCCCGCTAAATCCCCCTTTGGAAAAGGGGGACTTTGGTCGCTACGCTCCTTTATTTGAATTTATACATATCAAGGGTTATATGGGCAAGTAATCGGATTACCGAAAACTAATATGTAAAGCCTTCCCAATGCGGGAGGGCTTTTTTCTGCCCTTGATATAGTGGTGATGCATTATATTGACATTCCCGCTAAATCCCCCTTTGGGAAAGGGGGACTTTGGTCGCTACGCTCCTTTATTTGAATTTATGCATATCAAGGGTAAGTAATCCTCACAGCCTTTGCTACAAGAAAAGCGACTCCTGATGGGGGTCGCTTTTTTGTATGGTTGGGTTACTTTTAAGGTGTAATGGTTGAAATCTTTACTTTACCGCTACCCCATCAGTACCCACCAGATACCAATCGTAACTCTCTGGATGCTGCACCTCGAACAACTCTGCCGAGAGCATATTGATATCCGAATAGATTGCTGATGTGACGGGCTTACCCGTGATGCGATTCATCACACCATAACTATCGAGAATCTCATACTTGACATAATCGGCAAAGGCATACTCAATATCACCACAATCATTGTAGCCAATCGGATAGTTGAGATAGTATGTATTCTCATACATAAAAGGCTTCACAATTTCACCTTTATAATCAACCTGCCACATACGGCCATCGCGAGTCAGCACAAATCCATCGGATACAACGCAGAGGTGTTGATACTCCGCGGGATATACGACCGAGCCCGTAGAGTCTAACACGCCATATTTGCCATCCTTGATAATCACGCGATACCCATTATCAGGAGTCCAAATCTCCTCATAGGCAGGCTCCACAACCCAGCGCCCACTCTTATCAATCAAACCCCAATCGCCATCAGCATTAGTCATAGCACAATAGCCATCGTGAAACAGATAGCCGCACTCCCGCACACACTCCTCATCAGTTGGGAAGTCGAACTGGAAAGGTATTACAACCTCATTTCTCGCATTAATAAAACCAATCTTTCCATCCTTCATTACGGCAGCCAGTCCCTCGGAGAACACCCACGCCTTGCGATAGTTATTAGACTCGGCATCGATTATAATACGTCCCGTATTTACGCTGAGATAACCGCGCCTATTCGGTAGTGCATATACGGCCAGCGAATCATTGTCGGGCATCTCAACCACCCAATTAAGTCTTGGTGTAGTATACTTCTCGGCCACATCGTCATATACCTTCCATTTGTTGTCACAGAATGAGCGCAGTGTGATATTATCAGAAAGTTCCCTGTCCCAGTAATAATCTCGGCCATAAACATCATCATAAATGTCATATGCCTCACGAGCTACAATACAGCCAAATATCAGAATGACAATAGTCACAACCAAGCAACGAAAAGACTTTGAGCGGTTTTTCCACCAATTACGAATATCACGCCAAGCAAGGCGACCGATGGCTGTCAGCGCCGTAAGTATCAAAGCAACCACGCCGAGCAGCATTCTAAAGATTTGAGTTATTCTTTTCATAGTTTTTGTTTATTAATATTCATCATCTGTGTCTTCAAAGAATTTCTCATTTGCTCGTCCTGCATTAAAGTGTCTTATACCTGGTATCAATCGGCCATACAATGTAGACTTTGAACAGTCAAGCTTTGCAATCATATCCTCCATACCCTCATCGGTAGCTTCAAAGCTCAATGTATTAGAGATCGAGATAGTTGACGCGGCTTGCTTTACATCGTGATTAGCACCAATATATGCAAATACCCATCCCTTCGCCTTTAGCTCATCAATAAGGACCTTGATATCCCGACGAATATACTCCTCCGAGGCATTCTCGTATCCGTCAGTAATAATAGTAACCAGAACAACCTCGTTCTCTGCCACCTTCTTGCGCAATGCGTTAAGCGAGATACCAATCGCATCGTACAGAGCCGTTAAGCGAGCTGGGTTGTATGTTTCGGAGGTAAACTCCTTAACCTCCCCTACAGGAACACAATCATAAATAATCTTAACTTCATCGTTAAATGTGACCAGCGAAACAAAGTGTTCTTGTCCCTCGTGTTTCTCCTGTGCCGAACGGGTGGTCTGGATTGTCTCGTTAATACCGTCGATTGTCTGCTTCTTAATGCTCTGCATAGAGCCACTCTCATCAATGATAATGAGATTAAAAATTCTTGTCTTCATATCCTATAAATTTGATGTTAGTTGATTTATGTTTTATGTATATCTACTACTATATAAGTTCACCTCTTTATAGTAAGGAGTAAAACCTCGACCTATATCTATCACAATGTGCAAAAACATTTTTGTCCAAAACATATTTACACACACCTCGCTTACACATATAAAGAAAAAAACGAGCAACAAAATCTATCATAAGATCTTGTTGCTCACTTAAATTATTTTGAGTAGCTATTACCCTACTCTATTCCACACCGGATGATATCTCCGTTTAGGCCCCTTAATTATATTACTCCTTTGAGATTTTGAATCCTAACTTACTAATAAGTTTTAATGTACCAATGGCTGTATCACGGTCATATGCCTTCTCGATTTCGGGCAACTCCTCATAGGGAATCAGGCACGGATGCTGTTTCAATGCATCGCTACGCTGCTCACCATATGTCCATCCTTGTTCCATACGGCTCTGTGCCCACACTTCGTGAACATTCTTAGCCATCTGTTCTACAAGCATATTCATCTCCTCTGGCAACTGGATATCACTCGTATCCATTGGTTGCGGCAAATAATTCTTCTTCATTGTTCTTTCTATTAGGTTTCTATTATAGAACAATTTCGTTGCCTGAATCTATCAACTGTAATAAAATTTTCTCAATCTCTCTTGAAACGGTTCTTCAAATATTCACTCTTATTCATAACTACAAAGCTTTACCACATCCACTACAAAAATTAGCATATTCTGTATTATGCATACCACAATGGGTACAGAATTTTCCCGCATTAAGGTTGGGTGTACCCATCCCGCTATTACTCATATAAACAACATCTTTAGCAACCTCCAGCGCCTTATCATCAAGTTTTGACTGTTGTATCAGACCCCATATTTGGGTGAGGAGAACCGGCCACAAAAAGAACATTGAGATTATGGTAGGAATCGCCTGCTGACCCCAAATGCCGACGCCTGCCTCAAAGTTGATATTGCCATCGTGAGGGAGGAGCGTTACCTTCAACGCGGTCTTCATACCCAATACGGCCTTAAAAAGGCCTCCCTTGGTTATCGAGATATCATAACCTCCGCTACTTAAAGCGTCTATATTAACCTCATAGCCGTCATTCTGAAACTCTTCCTGGATACGGTTTGCAATTGCAGGAATCAATGAGGATGAACCATACAAAACCTTCTTGGTATTAAATGTTGCCATAGCTATTATTTGTTAATATTCTGAATTGAGTAGAAGTTATAAACTGCATATAAGACACTCGACTCAACGAGTAAGTTCTTAATCTCAGCCAACTGCTCATCGCTATATCTCTTCTCCATATCGTGAAGCATAGCAATTACTTTATCCGACTGTATTTTAATCTCATCCTCAGTAATTACTCCATCCTCCATAATATTTTTGAAAGATGTATTATTGACAACCATTTCGTCAATATTCAGAATACCGTCTTCGTTAAAAAACATAGATTTCATATTATAGTTAGGTGATTATAACTTCGTTCCACAATATTTACAATATATCCAGTCGGCACATACCGATTTATTGCAATTATGGCACTTCTTACCCGACGCCTCGGCCTTGAGATTCAGCATTAGATTCTTATATTGGCTACTCTGACCCCATTTGAGAATCTCACGAACTCGAACAGCACTAAACGGATGAGATTGGCTAATAATTACAGATAGTTGCAAAGCCTTATTCCACAGGCCATCATTCTTTATTTTATCATATTGGTCAGCCTGCATAGCCCACTCCTGCATATTCAAATCACTTGTTATAGACTTTGGGCCTCCAGACAACCTTGCCATCGAACGTGCCACAATCTCCGGTGATGTAATTATACTACCGCACCTATCGCACGACAACTCACTCATACGATACCAGTATAAAATAGCGTACTGAATAGGCACAGCAAGAGAGCCTAACACGCCTAAAGCATCTGCACCACTTAGTATGTATTGAGCTATACTATGGTATAATACGTGACGGCAAAGAATATGACCACACTCGTGCGCTATCACGGCATCCAACTCTTCATCATCCAACAACTCCACCAATCCTGACGTAATGGTAATATATATTTTTGTATCTCCAAAGGTCCACGCATTGGGAACAGGGTCCATTTGCAGGTAGAACTCTGGCTCGGCAATACCCAGCTTCTCACATATTGGGGGAAGATGCTTGTATAATTGAGGCAACTGCGTGGGCGACAAACGAATAGCCGTTGCCATATTCACGCCATATTGCATCTGCTCCAGCCCCAGTGCCATAATCTTCTTCACCAAAGCCGGAAATCCAGGAATACTCTCCAACTGCCGCAGCGCCGCCGCATCCTCAGGATGAATAAATTCAGAGGGGGTTATCATAGGGTTTTAATATGTATTTATTTTATTATTTTACCATTAGTATTTATATAGAAGCTTTCTCCATCCATCCAAACCTTAGCCTTTCCTCCTGAGAAGGCCCATATATCATCATAAATAGCAGGGATGATAAGTTCTCCTTGTCTATTAATAAAACCAAACTTACCATTCACCTCAACACCCGCATAACCTTCCACAAATTTACTAACAGATTCATATTGAGGTTTTATAGCAATGTATCCTGTTTTATCAACAAATCCCCATTTACCATCATATTTTACTTGTGCTAAACCCTCATTAAAGGCAAACACGTCTTCAAAAATTAAGGGCACAACTATCTCATTACTTATATTCACAAAGCCCCATAATCCATTCTTACTTACACAAGCTAAGCCTTCTATATTATTTTTCTTAATATCAAAATATTTTGAAGGATCTGTTGGTTGCTGTATTTGAGGTGGATATGGATCTCCCATAGGATATTCTTTCTTATATACATTCCACCATTGTGTTTTATCAAGGACATTAGTACTAAATAAAATATAACAGCCTATTCCTGATATGGCCATCAATATTGAGATATATTTGAATAACCTATTTATTAATGACTTTTTCAGTTTTGACAATCTTAAAGACTCATACATTAACAGAGTTTCCACTAATCTTTCAAGCTCTATATTATCAGCATAGTCTTTATAATATTGTCCTAAATCAGATATCGTATTACGAATCTCTTTTATATCTTCATTATCCTTATCATTAATTCTCGAATACACACATATCTTGGGAGTCTTTGACATTTTATATGAGTTATATGCCTCTAAAAACTCCTTTTTAGTTATTCCGCCAACCGCTCCATTTAATATAAATACTACTAGGTCTGATTCTGATGTTATATATTTATTATAATAATCTGATTGTGCCCCGTATGGGGTAAACATCTCATTAAAATCATCATAACTTTTAATATCTATAATAACTCCCGTTCTAGACTGAGTCTTACTCGCTACGACTCGGATTAACTCACGCTCCTTTTGTAGAGATTTTGAACCAGCTATAAAAACTTTAAATTTGCGCATAGCTATTGTAAGTTATTTCTTATACAGACTCCAGTCGATATCCAGTTTGTGGCCACAGTGGTTACAGAAGATATCATATTTACACACTGGAGTTCGCTTGCCTAATGACAAACAGTGTGGGCACAAAAACTCATTGCGAACGCGAGATATTAATACCTGATACAACTCTGTTTCCTCTCGTTTGATTAAATCATATCCTAATTTCTTCACCAATTTTAATGTATTCATCGCCATATCGCGGTCAAACTGCTTCTCGCTGTCGGGCAACTGCGAATAGGCAACCATACAGGGTGTCTCTTTCTTTGCATCATCGCGCTGCGGGCCATAGGTCCAACCCTGTGCCTGGCGCTCAACAGCCCACACGTCGTGTGCATTCTCAGCTATCGCCTCTCGCAACTCGTTCAAATCCTCTGTCAATTCTACATCCGACAAATCAATCGGTTTGGGGTTATAAGTCTTCATATCTTTTAGGTTTATAGTTACTAAATAATTTTTCGAATCACACCACGCATCTTCAAACTGCGCTATTGGGTAAGTGTCTGATTCGGCTGATGAATTAGGGTCATATATTGTTATAGTTTTCCTTACAATATCGAGCGATAATACCACAACCGTATGGTCAGGAATCTGGCCTATCAGAATATCCTCTCTTATCTCCTCTACTCGACTGCCCGACAACTCTCCACCATCTACGGCAACAATCACCCTATCGTTTGCATCGAGAGCTTTGGCAATATCCGCTACCGAGGCCTTATATTGTCGGGTTACAATTAATCCAAGATTTTCCAGATGCCTACCAACATTATGCAGAGCTGTGCCACTCTTCTTTTGCCAACCATTACGAACAGCAGAATCAAGTAATTGCTGTTCATCAAAATCTATATTCAGGCTCCTAAGAATATATTTTTCGCACTCCAAGCTACAATAACTCTCCTCTCCACAAGAGGCCGCCATTGCAGTCATTGGAATAAAATCACACTCTTGCGACATAAGCCCCAACTCTGCATCTACTGATTGAGAAATATGCAATAATTCCCTCAACTCTGCATCCTCAGTAAGAGCGCTAAGTATTTCATTGCTCTCCTGCGCAGTAGCATTTCCATCAAGAAATGCTGCCAGCACCTCTGCCGATATGTTATTTACAGATTTATTTTTCATATTTCTCAACTTCGTTAAGCGCCACTTCGGTTAAAGCTGCTATGGCACGTTTTTTTATGTTATACAAATTATCAACATTGGTTTCCAACTCCTTAGCCACAACTCTTGGTTCCTCTTCATCTAGAACCAATCGCCTAATAACATATGCATATCGTCTATTGGACAGCAGACCAAGAAGATATGCCAAATCTATTTTTGCTGTTATTTTCTCCTCGCAATCAATCGCCTTACGCTGCACAGCGCTATCTAAAAGAGTATCTTTAGATTCCATATCTATCAAGCTATTGCGCTTTGCAATAAAGTAACGTATTGCAACAACTTTCAGCCACTGATATACAGAACTGCGACCCTGAAATTGTTTTAACCGATGTGCGTCATTTTCCATAAGGTAGAGGTAGAATTCGTTAACAAATTCATCATAATCAACCTTATAGGAAAACACATATCGAATAATGCTCAAAAAGAGCGGGCGGCAGTTCCCGAAAAAGAACTGCTGCGTCACTCGCTCATCCCGAGCAATCAATGCTTCAATTATTTGTTGGTCAGTCATTCTTCCAGTCTTTACATCTAAGCAATGCAACTTTAGTCAAATATATATCAAGATTTATTACCATATAATCTATTTCTGAGAGTCTTTCATTTGAACATATATCCAAATGTCCATACTTTTCCTTCTTATATTTATCTTTATAATACATTGAATCCGTTATGCGTAATATCTTGGCTTTATCTTGCTCTTCTTTTTTCAAAGGGCGATACCGCAACAATAACTGCTCAACTACCCAACGATTATGCTCCACCTTTCCTAATAGTTCTAATACATCATTTCTATTTACTATGTCCTGTACATTATCAGTTGATGTTTCGCCTATACAACGCAATTTTGACCATATAGTATATATATTGTAGAAATTAGACCACATTTTAGCTGATACTGGTTTACTATGATGATTATGCTCGTTATCACTATGTGTTACGGTACCAAATTTTTCTTTTATGTCCATAATAAGACATTTTTCTTCCTCTCTAATATCTATAGAATAGTCTTTAACCATTCCATTGAACCTACGATAAAGATTAGCAAGCCAATCTTCACATATTTGCTTTATATCTTCTTGAGACTGTACATTTTTTATATACTGTTTACCTGAAAGGCGTTCATAATCATCATCAATTAAGCAACCTTGTATATAGCGATTAATAGTCAATTCCCAAAAATATTGATCATGTGCTTTACCTATATAATCAACTATTCTTTCCGCATTACTCTGTAGCGATAAGTCATAACAATCCCGAGTCATACCAAAAGCTTTAAGCTTATTACAATACTTATTACTATTTATTTGTCTCAACAATGTTTGATTCAAACTTTGATATACCAATATCTGCAATGTATTTTCACTCTCATATATACTACTAGACAAATAAGATGCAGCAGCTATCGCACGATTATTTTCTGGCAAACACACTGCTATTGTTAATTTTGCATCATTATTCTGAGCTGCATCATCAAGATATTTTTGAACATTAGGATGCTCAATAGATCCGTTTACAAACTCCCATTCAATATCAACAAAATTATCTCCTAAGTAATTTCCTTTATATTTAGAATTTTTATCATTCAATGGATCTACCCAAGGATATATCAATGTATTATTATATATATCATTCGTATCTATATCAACTTCCCTGAAACGAGCAACGGAAAACATTTCCTTAAATCTACCCATAAAGAAATACTTCTCCTTTTCCATTGCAGGATCAATAAATGTTATGCGAGTTCGTTTTTTATTTGTTTCAAAATTTGGATAATGTGATAGGTGCGCTGCTTCTATAGCCATTGCAACGCCCATTCGAGACATTCCGACTATTACAAGATGTACGAATTTTGTAGAATCTTTACCTATTCCGTCAATATCTTCAAGTGGCAAATATGTATATTGAGATCTATCTGCCACTAATTTTGGACATACCAACACCTTCTTAGCCCACATTTCATGCTTATTGAATGGATAAAACTTTATTTTATCTATATTATTGATATCCGTAATTTGCAAAATATTAAAAGTAGTCTGATATTCAAACATTACTCGACAAATTAGTTTGTCATTTATTTTATTGAATCTTTCAATATCATGAATATTAATACAAATCAACTTTAAGCACTCCATATTCATCGTATCGTGGTACGATTCGATGTCATCGGTGCGCGTATCCTCGCCCAATATATATACCTCCTTTGCAGACTCTAGAATCAAATCCTCAATATCGTCTGCAGATGTACGGTTACCGTAATAGATAATCACTCGCCACTGTCTATCCGCGGGCAACTCGGAAAACAGTTCACGTCTAAAGCTCTCTACATCACGAGAGGTTTGAATCAGAATATACGGTTTTGATGTAAATATCCCCTTTAGCCAATTAATAAGACTCTGAATTAAAGAAGCACTCTTTTCTTCACTCTGGCCGTCATTTTCACTTGACGAGCTCTTCGCAATTGCACTATCATTGCTAACACTTGTCTGCTCACAATGGTCAAATAATTGACACACTATACTTGCAACCATATCGTTTCCTCCAATGATTACATAGTGCTGATTACGTCGCAGGAATCCTGGATATTTAACTTTACCATTCAACCATCTCTCCTTGCGGTTATCAAACCAACCTATAAGAGATGACACCAGCAGTCCATTTAACAACAAAATACCCAATATAGATACAATGGCAGCAAATGCACGTCCTGATTTTGTTGTTGTCATATGTTGGTTTCCCGGATCAACGAAGTGATAATAAGTGCTCCAGAACATATTAGGGCTCTCTTGTTCTCGTTTAATACTGCACGGTAGCTCCTTATCATTGCATTCATACAATCCCTGCTCATATGCCAACTCTTTCGGACTACTTATAAATATTTGTGAGATGGCAGTTAGCAAGAATGGCATTAACAGAACAATACATACAACCTTACGCAAGAAATGTCCGTGAATCAGAAACCAATCTAATCGAGGTTTTTGTGACCAAAGGCATATTACGCGTAAAACATATATAAAACCTATTACACCTAAAGTAATGCAAATTGTATTATTCACACACGGCGTCAACGGCAATATCAAATTGCACAATAAAGCCCATAAGGCCAATATTATTATAACGCAGTCAGTGCATTTTTTTACTCTCGCAATCATTCTCAACTTTATGTTACCCTGAGTCTGTTTTTCACTGGAATAAGACATATCTATATATTTTATTATCGAACAGGTCAATATACTATACAAAGTTATATTTTTTATTCCATTTTAACCACTTTATAACAAATAAAATCCATTATGACAGCACGAAAAATTTTATCAATAACATTTTAACATTAGTACCACTTTACATTGCTAAAATTTAATTCATTAGCAGACAAAAAAGAGGAGTTCTCTGCGGAACTCCTCTTAATTAACAATTATTTCTATTCTGATTTTGGCATTCTTTACTTCCTCTTTGCCCAGGTGTTGGATAGGAGGATTGTGATGATTACGACGGGCAGGATGGCGCAGGTGATAAATAGCTCGCTATCTACAAAATAGCTGACAACAAGAACAATTGCTGTGTACAGGCACGTCAGACCCGCCAGCAGGCGCAAGCGCGGCAGGTTGTACTTCTCTTTTTTCTGTTTGCGGGCTGTGTTGTATCCCGAAATCAGCCAATCGCCACTACCCAAAAGAATCAGCACGCCACACACCAACAGCAGCACCGCCACAACAATTAGTATCACAAAATCTGTATTCATCACAAAATTGTTTTAATATTTACACTCCTCAATTACGCAAACGCGCCCAAACAAACTACTCCTTTTGCTCCATCAAATTCTTAATATTTGCGATTGCCTTATCCGCCTCACGCAGCGTCTTAAAGTGTCGCCAGAGGCCTATCGCACCGCCTATCGTACCGCCCACAATGCCTGCAAGGAGGAATCCCTCAGGGTTATTTAGCATACGATACGCATCCTTATACAGGAAGTAGCACCACACTAGCAGCGCAGGCACTGTATAGAAATGCCAATTGCTATATATTTTGCGGAACTTCAGCAGTCGGCTTGCAATCTCCACCAGATTGCCATTTGCCACATCCACCGAGCGCAAACCCCAATGGGCGTACATCGTCCCCACAGCACACGCAGCAAGGAAGATGGCCGTACCGATAACAAACTCATCGCTGAATCCAAACCAATGAAACGCCCACGAGCAATAAACCACGGCAAACACCCCGAAGAAGACGTACACCGCACCTGCACGGTTAAGTCTTCCAATATGCTTCTGCGCTGCCTCTGCGATGGCTCGCTCCGATATAATCTGCTGACGCTGAAGTTTATCCTTTAGCAAAGCTATCTGCTCGCGCAAATCATCAAGTTCTGTATGTTCCCTGTAATCCATTCTATTTCATTGTTTTAAGTTGTTCCTTAATTCTATATAGACGCACCGACACGTTCTTCTCCGAGATACCCACTATGGCTCCAATCTCCTCGTAGGACATATTCTCCAGCCACAGCAGGATGATAGCCCTATCGAATGGACCCAACCGATTTATACGTTCGTGCAACATCTTAATCTGCTTGGTATCGCAGTCAGTATCGTTGTAGAGGTCAATATCCATCTCCAGCGGCAGCTTCGAACGACGACGTTTCTTTCTATCGATCGATATGCAGGTGTTCAGGCTTATGCGCCATATCCACGTCTTTACGCTACTCCTATGCTCAAACTGCGGCAAGCTGCGCCACAGGTTGATGAGTATCTCCTGATATAGGTCCTCCACCTCGGCATTATCCTTCGAGAACATATAGCAGACCATATATATGGTATCCTTATGTTCGTGGACCATTGTTGTAAACTCTTTTTCAAGATTCTCCATTCACCTAACTTGTTTCTTTACTATATTAGTCGCAAAACCAAATGTAAAACTACAAAATTATCTCTAAAAAAACTATCTTTGTGCTATGTTACACCGCTTTGCCGCAGATATATCCTCGATTTGTCCCCCGCGACAATTCACGTGGCCCTTCCATTACGAGCCACACGCCCTCTCGCGCCTTGCCGCCGCAGAGGTTGAGGCATATCTTCGCTCGCGTGAGGATTGGGCTGCGGAGGTGGCCTTAGGCAAGATGTTCGGCGTTCTGGTTGTGCGCGATGCGGATGGTGAACTGGGATTCTTGGCAGCCTTTTCGGGGAATCTGGCAGGTACAAATCAGCACGAATATTTTGTGCCGCCCGTATATGATATGCTACGCCCCGACGATTTTTTCCGACAGGAGGAGGCGGAGATTTCGGCCATCAACAGAGATATAGAGGAGCTTACGCATAGCGAAAAATATACCAATGCAAAACAGGAGGTAGAGTATATTAAACAAAAGGCTACCAGTGAGTTATCAGCTTTCAAATCAACTCTTGCTGAACGTAAGGCTGCACGTGCTTCGCGCCGTCAGCAGGACGAAGATGCGGCCACGCTGATTCTCGAGAGCCAGCGCGATAATGCCGACCTGCAACGCCTGAAAAAGAGTCTTAACGAGCAGGTGAAACGCTCCGAGCAACGTTTTGCGGAGCTGCAAGCAGAGATTTCTGCCCTTAAGCAGGAGCGTCAGCAACGCTCTGCCGCGCTTCAGATGCGACTCTTTTCGCAGTTTCGTATGCTCAATGCACGTGGCGAGGTGAAGGATTTATGCGAGTTGTTTGCTCCCACCACGCAGCGTATTCCACCCGCAGGTGCGGGCGAGTGCGCAGCTCCAAAATTACTTCAATATGCATACCTTAACTCACTAACGCCCATCGCTATGGCTGAGTTCTGGCAGGGTACATCACCGCGTGGCGAGGTGCGCCACCACGGTACGTTCTATCCCTCGTGCAACGGAAAGTGCAAGCCTATACTTATGTTTATGATGCAGGGGCTGGACGTAGAGCCTAACCCTCTGACGGCCATTGCTCCGCCCGAGCCTACGATTCTTTGGGAGGATGAGTGGCTGGTAGCTATTGACAAGCCGTGCGGAATGCTCTCCGTAGAGGGTAAGTCGGGCGTAAGGAGCGTAGAGCGGTGGGCACACGAACACTACCCCAACGCTACGGGGCCGATGATTATCCACCGTCTGGACCAATCCACCTCGGGTATTCTTCTGCTTGCGAAGGATAAGAATACGCACCAGGCACTGCAACAGCAGTTTATCACACGTCAGGTCGAAAAACGTTATACGGCGTTGCTCGAGGGTGTTATCGACCGCCCCACGGGTTGTATTGACCTTGCGATGAAACTCGACTATGAGAATCGTCCGCGCCAGATGGTAGCCACCAATGGCAAGCGAGCCATAACGGAGTATAAGGTGCTTGCCGTTGAGGAGTCACGCACGCGCATACTCTTTCGTCCCATCACCGGCCGCACACACCAGCTGCGTCTGCACTCGGCTCACGCACAGGGACTTAACGCTCCAATTGTTGGAGATGACATCTACGGCCACGAGTGCCACGCCGACCTATGCGACGGCCATCGCTTGTGCCTGCACGCCTCGATGTTAGAGTTCACACATCCCCACACTGCCCAGCGCATAAAAATCGAAAGCAAGGCAGATTTTTAGCGAACTAAGAGATTTAGGAAGAAAACTAACTATATTAGTTGTTTAGTTGAAAAATTAGTATTACCTTTGTTGTAGGAAAAACTACTAACAAAAAAATACTATGAGAAATCTTCTTTTATTTTGCCTTGCAATGCTGTTGGCATCGTGTAGCACACCTACTCATCGCACAATCGAGAATCCGCACATTGAGATGGCGAATAGCCATATTCTCGATATTCGTCACATTGAACTCACCGACACGGCGACCATCCTGAGTTTTGAGGCTTTTGGCGGGCCCGGTCAGCCAATAAAACTCAACGAAAAAACATATCTTGAGGCTGACGGTCAGCGCTATGCTATTCGCAGAATAGAGGGCGGCGAGATAAATAAGCAAATGCAACTCTCGCAAAAAGGTATACACTCGTTCAAAGCGATTTTTGAACCTATACCAATGAATACAAAGCAGTTTGATTTCATTGAGGAGGCAAAAGGTGGTTATTGCATTTGGGGTGTTGACCTCACAGGCAAGAAGAAATTTGCTCGCTACCCCGAAGGACTACCAAAAGAATTGCGTGGCAAAAAGAAGGACTGCCCTATGCCTGAGCCTATCTTCAAGACGGGCGAATCTACCTTGAATATTCACCTTTTAGGCTATCGTCCAGAGATGGGCGATGAGGTGGAAATACTTATCTTCGAGCTATTTCGCACAAGTTTCAACACAAAAACCAAAGATGAAAAAATCGATTCGCAGATTCACACCCTCTCTACAAAAATATTCTTGGAGGGAACAACCCAAATAACTATACGTTTGGCGCACATAGATGCTAATGTATGGGTTGCACCAAACGAGGAGATAGACATATATATGGATATGCGCGCTACAGGAAGTGCGATTATGAGTACACGCTCGAAGGAGTTTGATGTAAATAAGATGTATGAGTTCTGGCATCCGCAGATTCCGATTGCCTACACAACGGGCACTTATTCGGAGTGGAATAGACTTTACAACTCCGTTAAAAACGAGATTGTAAGACTTAACCCCTTGACAAATGGTTATTATGGCGACTATCGTCTTTCGAGCGAGCAGTATGTCGATTACACAAAGAAGATGTACCGCAAACTCAACGACAGCATCGACCGCCACCCCTCGCTCACTCCTTTTGAAAAGCGCGTAAGTAAGCTCCATAACCATCTCGACTTGGTATATGTGGCCGCAGGTTATAGGTGGATACAAAGCAAAAACAAGATGTTGGTAACGAAAGCTTTTCAACACCCCAACAATTATAAGGATTGTACAGATGAGCAGATGCGCGAGATGGTCAAGGCATTTGATTTTAACGACGCAAAATATTGTTTCTTCACTGAAGAGGTAGATGACTTTATAGCCGTTACCATCGACCTTCCCAAACGATTGCAACTCTCGGAGGATAATTTCTACTATGGTGTGCGCAGAACAACACAAATAAAACTCTTGTTGGAGAGTGGTAAGGATATTTCACCCGAGGACAAAGCGTGGCTCGAAAAGGCAAACCCATACTTCAAGGAGGTTGTTGATGCCAAAATCGAGGAGTTGCGCCGCATAAGAGAGGCTAAGCTGGCCGTAAAGAGTGGCATAGTACCTAAAACTGATGCTGAGAAGCTCTTCGAGGAGATTATCAAACCCTACAAGGGTAAAGTTGTGGTCGTGGACTTCTGGAATACGTGGTGTTTACCCTGCCTATCGGCTATTAAGAAAATTGAGCCGTTAAAGAGTGGTGAGCTTAGTAGTGACGATATTGTTTGGCTATACCTTGCCGATGAATCCTCACCTGAAACAGCATATAACGAGAGGATTCAGAATATAAAGGGTGAGCACTTCCGCCTAAGCGCCGAGCAATCGAAGACCATCAAGCGACAATTTGGCATAAGGGCCATTCCCTCGTATGTACTGGTTGACCGCGATGGAGAGTATGCTCTATGCAATGACTTGCACAACATAGAGCAGATGAAAAAGATTCTAAAAGAGAAAATTAAATAGCTAATTAATGAACCGCTCGAATTTTCGGGCGGTTTTTTATTGCACTTTACATTTTTTTGCATAAATTTGTGAAAAGATAAATGCAAAGGGGTGCCCCTGCGGGCTGAGATTATACCCTCGAACCTGAACCGGTTAGTACCGGCGTAGGAATTGTATATCGTTTCTTCTTGTGGCGTGGTCGCCCTCATTGGATTTATCTCCAAAAACTATCACATTATGACAATTTATGTAAACCGCACACCCGTGGTTACTGCCGTCGGCTCCATAGCTGAGCTACACGCAGAACTCGGGTTACAGCAGATGGTGGCCATAGCCCTCAACAACAAGGTTGTGCCACGCACGGAGTGGGCCACAACGCCACTCACGGAAGGGGATAACGTAGTGATAATCAAAATGGCTTGCGGAGGTTGATATGGCACACGTACAATTCATTACCCACACCTCGGCCCGCTACACCTATGCCGACTCGGCTCGCCTTGCCCTTGCAGGAGGTTGCCGCTGGATACAGCTTCGGATGAAGGATGCACAGAGAGAAGAGATTATCGCCACAGCTGCCGAGATACTACCCCTCTGCCGTGAAGTTGGGGCGACATTCATCCTTGACGACCACGTGGAGCTGGTTGAGCTGACGGGTGCCGATGGTGTGCATCTGGGCAAAAACGATATGCCCATCGCCGAAGCACGCCGACAGCTTGGGTGCAACAAAATAATCGGCGGCACAGCCAATACCTTTGAAGATATCTTAGCACACGCCGAGGCGGGTGCCGACTACATCGGCTGCGGACCATTTCGTTTCACCACCACAAAAAAGAATCTTAGTCCCATACTCGGCTTAGAGGGTTATGCCCGCATTGTAGAGCAGATGCGCCAAAACAATATCTCGCTGCCGATTGTCGCCATCGGAGGAATCGCATTTGAGGATATTCCCGCCATCTTGCAGACGGGCGTTACGGGTATTGCTCTCTCAGGCTCGGTGCTACGTGCCGATGACCCGATAGCGGAGATGCGCAGAATAGTTGAATTATAAAAATCACACAATATGAAGAAGTTAATCATTGCAGGCCGCGAGTTTTCGTCGCGTCTATTTCTCGGAACGGGTAAGTTTTCATCTAACGCACTAATGGAGCAGGCGATTCTCGCCTCGCAGACCGAGATGGTCACCGTAGCGATGAAACGCATTGACCTTGATAATCAAGAAGACGATATGCTGCACCACATTATCCGCCCCTCAATCCAACTCCTACCCAACACCTCAGGTGTTCGCAATGCCGAGGAGGCTATCTTCGCGGCACAGATGGCACGCGAGGCCTTCGGTACGTCGTGGCTCAAGTTGGAGATACACCCCGACCCGCGCTACCTACTGCCCGACTCGATTGAGACACTGAAGGCCACCGAGCAGCTGGTGAAGATGGGTTTTACCGTGCTACCCTATTGCCAGGCCGACCCTACACTATGTAAGCGTTTGGAGGAGGTGGGAGCCGCAACGGTTATGCCCCTCGGAGCGCCGATAGGTACAAATCAGGGCCTGCGCACGAAAGATTTTCTGCGCATCATCATCGAGCAGTCGAACGTTCCCGTTGTGGTCGATGCCGGCATAGGTGCCCCCAGCCACGCCGCCGAGGCTATGGAGATGGGCGCTGACGCCTGTCTGGTGAATACCGCTATTGCTGTTGCAGGCGACCCCGTAGCTATGGCTGAGGCGTTCCGCGATGCTGTGGCAGCAGGTCGCAAAGCCTACGAGGCTGGATTGGGAGAGCAGATTATTAACTTCGAGGCAGAGGCTAGTTCGCCCCTAACATCATTTTTGGAGTAATGGCTGAGAGAATAAAATATCCTCGCTCTCACAAGGTATATATGCAGGGCGAGCTATACCCCGATATTCGTGTCGGTATGCGTGCCGTGGAGCAGGTACCGAGCGTTAGAATAGATAACAATGGAGAGAAACACTACACGCCCAACCCCGATATCTACATCTACGACACCAGCGGAGCCTTCAGCGATACTAAAATTGATGTTGACCTGCGCAAAGGTTTGCCGCGCCTGCGTGAGGAGTGGATTCTTGGGCGAGGCGATGTGGAGCAGCTTGCAGAGGTATCTTCAAAGTACGGTCGAGCAAGAATCTCCGACCACAGCCTCGACTCGCTTCGTTTCGAGCATATTGCACTACCCTACCGCGCCAAGCAGGGGGCAAAAATCACACAGATGGCCTATGCGCGTGGTGGCATAATCACACGCGAGATGGAGTATGTTGCCATACGTGAGAATATGAACTGCCGCGAGCTTGGTATTGAGAGCCACATAACGCCCGAATTTGTTCGTCGTGAGATTGCCGAGGGACGTGCCGTACTGCCTGCCAACATCAACCACCCCGAGGCTGAGCCGATGATTATAGGGCGTAATTTTCTCGTTAAGATTAACACCAACATCGGCAACTCGGCCACAACATCATCCATCGACGAGGAGGTCGAAAAGGCTATCTGGAGCTGCAAATGGGGCGGAGATACGCTGATGGACCTCTCAACGGGCGAAAACATCCACGAAACACGCGAGTGGATTATCCGCAACTGCCCCGTACCTGTCGGCACAGTACCCATCTATCAGGCACTGGAGAAGGTTGATGGTCGGGTTGAGGATTTGACGTGGGAGCTGTACCGCGACACGCTCATTGAGCAGTGCGAGCAAGGTGTTGACTACTTCACCATTCACGCCGGCATACGCCTTAAGAATGTACATTTGGCCGACAAGCGCGTGTGCGGCATAGTGAGTCGCGGAGGAAGTATTATGAGCAAGTGGTGTCTTGTACACAATCGTGAGAGTTTTCTATACAACCACTTTGACGAAATTTGCGATATTCTCTCGCAGTATGATGTTGCCGTATCGCTCGGCGATGGATTGCGACCAGGGTGTATAGCCGATGCCAACGACGAGGCTCAATTTGCCGAGCTGGACACATTGGGTGAGCTGGTCAAGCGTGCCTGGGCAAAGGATGTGCAGGCCTTCATCGAGGGCCCTGGCCACGTGCCGATGCATAAGATTCAAGAGAATATGACACGACAAAAAGAGAAATGCCACGACGCCCCCTTCTACACCCTCGGGCCTATTGTTACAGACATTGCTCCCGCCTACGACCATATCACCTCGGCCATCGGTGCAGCACAGATTGGATGGCTCGGCACGGCTATGCTCTGCTACGTGACACCCAAAGAGCATTTGGCGCTGCCCGAGAAGGAGGATGTACGCACGGGTGTTGTAACATACAAGATTGCAGCCCACGCCGCCGACTTAGCCAAAGGCCATCCTGCGGCGCAGATACGTGACAATGCTTTGAGCAAGGCGCGGTTCGAGTTTCGTTGGAAGGACCAATTCGACCTCTCGCTCGACCCTGAGCGTGCACAGCAATACTTCCACACAGGTCGTCACACCGATGGTGAGTACTGCACGATGTGCGGTCCAAACTTCTGTGCTATGCGTTTGAGTAGAGATATACGAAGAGATTTTAACAAAGAGTAGATTATGTTCAGCGAAGTATTAGAGAGAATATCGTGGGAGCAGACCACCGAGGCCATATATGCGAAAACTGATACCGATGTACGCCGTGCATTGGCCAAGCAGCACTGCACGGTGGAGGATTTTATGGCACTCATCTCCCCTGCCGCCGAGCCATATCTGGAGGTTATGGCACGCCTGAGCCGCCACTACACCGAAGAGAGATTCGGCAAGACCATATCGTTATTCATACCCCTATACCTGACAAATTCGTGTACCAACTCCTGCGTGTATTGTGGCTTTCATATCCAAAACCCGATGCCACGAACGATTCTTTCACCCACGGAGATAGAGCAGGAGTATCGAGCCATCAAGCAGTTGGGACCCTTTGAGAATCTGCTGCTTGTGACGGGCGAAAACCCCGTCGTAGCGGGTGTTGACTACATCGCTCGGGCATTGGATTTGGCAAAGCCATATTTCAGCAACCTGAAAATCGAGGTTATGCCACTCAAGACTGAGGAGTATGCCGAGCTTATCACGCACGGCCTGAATGGCGTTATCTGCTTTCAGGAGACCTACAACCGCGCACGATACAACATATACCATCCGCGTGGAATGAAGTCCAAATTTGAGTGGCGACTCAACGCCCCCGACCGTATGGGCGAGGCTGGCGTACACTCAATAGGTATGGGAGCATTGATAGGTCTGGAGGATTGGCGAACAGACGTAACGATGATGGCGCACCATCTGCGCTACCTGCAAAAGAGGTATTGGAAAACTAAGTATAGTGTCAACTTCCCGCGTATGCGCCCTGCCGAGAATGAAGGTTTTCAGCCCAACGTAGTGATGAGCGACAAGGAGCTGGCGCAGCTCACCTTTGCTATGCGCATCTTCGACCACGACGTGGATATATCCTACTCCACACGCGAGGCGGCAATGTTGCGTGACAATATGGCAACCCTGGGCGTCACCACTATGTCGGCCGCAAGTCGCACGGAGCCTGGCGGATACTACACCTACCCCGAAGCACTGGAGCAGTTTGACGTATGTGACAGCCGCTCAGCCACAGAGGTCGAGGCCGCCCTACGCAACGTAGGCCGCGAGCCTGTATGGAAAGATTGGGATGCATCGTTTGACTTAATCGGAAGATAATATGGAGCGATATCAAAGACAGATAATCCTGTCCGAAATAGGCGTAGAGGGGCAGCAACGGCTCGCCGCAGCACGTGTGCTTATCGTTGGTGCTGGAGGGTTGGGCTCACCCGTAGCGTTATATCTTGCTGCGGCTGGCGTAGGCACTTTGGGCATAGCGGATGATGATATTGTGGGCATAACAAATCTCAACCGCCAGATACTCTACGCCCAGAGCGACTGTGGCCTTCTGAAAGTAGAGCGTGCTGCAACGCGCATAAAGGCACTGCGAGGTGATATTCATATCCGCACGTACCAGCGTGTAACGGCAGAAAATACAGCAGAGATTATCTCCGACTATGATATTGTTGTTGACGCCTGCGACAATATCGACACACGCTACGTTGTAAGCGATGCGGCGGCGGCACTGCAAAAACCATATATCTACGGCGCTATTGATGGCCACGAGGGGCAGGTGTCGGTGTTTAATTATGGCTCTGTGCCACACCGCTACCGTGACCTATGGCCAAACGAGGAGGAGGCAAAGGCTCATAGGCCTTCGAGAGCCGTTCTTGGCGTCACGGCAGGTATTGTTGGATGCACACAGGCCAACGAAGCGATAAAAATAATCTGCGGCTACGGAGAGGTGCTTGCTGGCAAATTGTGGACAATAGATTTACGTACGATGCAAAATATAATTGTTGAGCTATGAGGTTGATAGTTATAACGCGTCCCGACTTTTTCGATGAGGAGGCTCTCTGGATTGAGGCTCTGCTTGCGGCTGGTGTGGATACGCTGCATCTGCGCAAGCCCTCATCTACACCACAACAGGTAGAGCGACTCATCAAGGCGATACCGCAACACTACCACTCGCGTATTGTGCTGCACGACCACTTTCAGCTGGCGCAGAGGTACTCGCTGCAAGGCATACATCTCAACGGGCGCAATCCCCAGGCACCCGATGGATACTGCGGAGCTGTAAGCCGTTCGTGCCACACCTTAGAGGAGGTAAAAAGATATAAGAACGACTACTCGTATCTCTTTTTAAGCCCTATTTTCGACAGCATATCGAAGCAGGGATACAACTCCGCATTCACAGAAGAGGCTATCCAAGAGGCGGCAACTGACGGCATTATCGATGAGAAGGTTATCGCATTGGGAGGCATTAGCACGGAGAATATTTCTGACGTAAAATTATGGGGATTTGGCGGGGCTGCCCTACTGGGTGATATCTGGAGCTGCCAGACCATAGAGCAGGCCACAGCAAAGGTTAAACAAATTAAGAACACTACCACTATGAAACTGACAACACCAGCCAAGGTTCTCTCAATCGCAGGCTCTGACCCCTCGGGCGGAGCAGGTATTCAGGCCGACATCAAGGCGATTACGGCATTAGGAGGCTATGCTGCCACAGCAATAACAGCTCTCACCATACAGAACACAATGGGCGTAGAGAGTGTTTTTGCTGCGCCATCGAAGGTCGTAGCCGACCAGATACGAATTGTTATGGAGGACATCGAGCCGCAGGCTATAAAGATAGGTATGGTGAACGACGCCAAAATTGTTCGTGTTATATCCTTTGCGCTAAATAAATACACGCCCAGGTATGTTGTGTACGACCCCGTGATGGTATCAACGAGTGGTCACCGTCTTATAGAAGATGACACCGTGGAGTTTATTGAGCGCGAGCTAATCCCCCTCACAACGCTCCTTACGCCCAATATGCACGAAGCCGAGGTGTTATGGCGCAAGAAGATACTATCTACAGAAGATATGAAGCAGGCCGCAAAGGAGCTGCACAAAAAGTATAATACAGCAATCTTAATTAAGGGCGGGCACCTCGAGGGTGATTTGATGTGCGATATCTTATGTGATGCGCAGGGAGAATTACATATATTTGAGGAGCAAAAGATTGATACGTGTAACCTGCACGGCACAGGATGCACACTCTCCTCGGCCATCGCAACGCTGCTCGCCCAGGGCCTGCCTCTACACTCGGCCATAGCCCAAGCCAAGAGATATGTAACACAAGCCATATCCGAGGGCAGCAACAAGGCAATTGGCCACGGCCACGGCCCACTATGGCATATGGCGGGAAGATAAAAAAAAGAGTAGCTACAAAAGCTACTCTTTTACTTTACCTGCTCAGGAATCTCACAACGGACATATACAGATACATCATCTGGATTATCCTTTGCAATCCAGGTCATTGACTTTGCGGTCAAATCTTTCACGACATATCGGTGAGTCCACTCTCCTACTCCGAAATCATAATCGCCACGAATCACAGCCCCAAGCTCCATATCGGTATTGATATAGTATCGTCCGGTAAGCGTGCGGGCAGGAGCACTATCCACATTCTGGTAGAGAGTATAGGTACGGTCTGCGCGCTCGAAACTGATATAGACATAGCTACCCTCCGCCAGTGGGGCATCGTTCCAGCTCTCAAGGCACCACTCTCCAGCAATATTATTTGTGGTAACATCCAATATCGGCTCAACGTACTCCTCATCGTCGCTACACGAAATCAAAGCTATGGCCAACATCATATAGAAGGCCCCCTTCAATAAATTTCTCATATTTTAATCTTTTACTCTTTTTTATCACTTTTTCGGAGCGTAATAGCTCTATCACGCAATGGTAACTGCAGGCCGTTTATATATAGCTTATCGCCATCGTTCACTCGCTTCTCATTACAGACAATGACCATATCGCCCTCCATATTGGGTTTTAATACCTCTGGCTCGGTACGCATCGCCACACCCTTAGCCGAGAATAATGTGTCGGCCGACAATCTCAACTCACGATTTGTAGCATTATAACACGCCACGCGATACAGGCCATTGCCATCCAACAAAACCTCATCCTGACGAAGCCGCAAACCTCCTCGCGATTTAGGATAGTCCGCCTGGCGATTCGCCGAAATCTTAACATATCCCGAGAGATGAATCACTGCCGTAGGCTTACGCTCATCTATCGAGGTGAAGATAAACAGCCGCTGCGATACTCTACCTGGATGTCCCTTCGGGAAATAGCGAAGCGTTATGCTTGCCCGCTCACCACTACGCACAGTACGTTTATCGCTCTGTGCACGCAAACAACCGCAGCTACTCTTAATCTCATTAATGACGATGGTCTTATCACCATCATTCACCCACTCCACAACACTCTGCCACGGGCCTTGTTCCTCGGCAATAGTATCAAACTTCACCCTATCACCCTTCAGGAATCGCATCGGAGAGTTGACAATCGTTGCAACATTATTAATGCTATCAATTCGCTGGCGAGGAATAATCTTTATCTGTGCCGACGCACACTCCGCCAGCAGAATCAACAACGCTAATAAAAAAACACTCCGATACTTAACAGCCATTGCAACCGTTGTTTTTCAATTACAACCAACCATTCGAAGAGGCACCCTTACGTACAGTTATATTAAACTTGTGCGTTTCTCCATTAGAGGCCTTAATCGTGGCCGAGGTGACACCCTCCTTCACTCCCTTGAAGATTAGTTTGCCATCCTGCATCGAGCAGGTAGCAATATCCGTCTTTGTAATTGTCACATTGTAGGTCAACTTCTCACCACCCACAAAATATCGAGATGGAGCTACAACTACGTTTGCACCCAAATCAACGTACATATTCGGGAAACGCATAGCAACACCTGCGCCATCAATAGCAGCAAGGAACGCTGCGGCATTCACCTGACCACTACCCATCTGGCCCTTATACGATGACATATTTAGCTGCATAGGCTGCTGAGGACCGATATCTGCCACATAACGACAATAGAACTTCTTGCCCGTCATATATTGGTCAATAGGCGTAGCCGTATTAATCAACATCTGCTGCAACTCTGTAGCCTTAAAATGACGGCGCAACTGCGTTGCATACGATACTCCCAATGCTACCACACCCGACACGTGCGGGCAAGACATAGAGGTTCCCTCCATATATCCATAACCCGACTCGCTAATATGATATGGAAGTGTAGAGAGAATACATCCCACCTCGCCATAATTGTGGGTCGCATCCACATAATCGTAATAGTAATCCTGGTCACCACCTGGGGCTGACACAGATGTTCCGGGACCATAGTTGGTATATACGGCAGGGGTAAAATCGGCCGCTGTTGCTGCAACAGAGATATAGTCATCAGAGGCACCAGGATAGCCAGCCATAGGAGCCGACTCATTACCACCAGCAAATATTGCTATACCACCCTCAATAGCGCCATTCGGAGAGCCCGCATTATGGGTAAAGTAATCCAACGCATCCTTCTCAAGCGGGGCACCAGCTTCCCAAGCCTCCTGGCTATCAAAGCCTGCCTCACCCCAATCGTACTCGTTGGCTCGGCCTGACACATATCCCCAACTACACTGCAACACAACAGCTCCATTATCTGCGGCATATTTTATGGCACGTGCAACAGCAATACTGCTTGAGCCCATATTACCAGAGAATATCTGGCAAACCATAACCTTAACGCCTGCAAGCTCGGGCGTACCACCAGCAATAGAGCCGCCGCCTATGCCATTACGATTCTCGGCAGCAATAACACCCGCTACGTGCGAGCCGTGACCCGAGTCGTAAGCATTATCCCAAGTAATTGCGCCAATATCGCGGGCAAAGTTATATCCATTATAATCACCTGCGTATCCATTGCCATCGTTGTCCTTCATCGAGCCCTTCTGCTCGTTGGGGTTGACCCAAATATTATTCTTTAAATCTGGATGCTCGACAAAAACGCCCTCATCCAGAACAGCCACAATAACCGACTCATCACCCATCGAACGCTCCCAAGCCTGCTCGCACTGCACATCGGCATCTTTCACGGACTTAACAACATCGCCACTTGTAAACATATCACCACGATTCACAAAGTGCCACTGCATCGGAAGCAACGGGTCGCTCGTCTCGGAACGTGTCACACGACTCATCCGCTGCAACTTATCCATACTTAAAGGTGTCGCCTTGCCGTGATATGCCCGCTTAATGGTGCGGTTGAAATCTATATTTTGCACCTCGCCTAAGGGCAACAACTGCTGTGACACCTGCTCGGCGGTATATTTATTGCCATAACGAACAACATACCACTGATGCAGACCACTTTCGCGTGTCAATGCCTCACTATCATCATCAACGGGGAAAACTCGCTCAATCTGATAGGTACCGATAAGCTCCATCACCTGGTCCAAATCAGCCACACCACTACGTGTTACGGCACCACTACGCGTTGCCGTAGCTCGCGACAAAAGGTCAGCAACCTGCGGAGTAAACTTTACCAATAGCTCATTCTGAGCATAAGGTTGCTCCTCGGGTTGTGAAGGCTCTACGCCCAAGTTATCCTCTGCGCACGCCACAAAGGCGCAGAGTGAGAACATCGCAAATATAAGATATAATAATTGTCGTTTCATCTCAATCTCACTTAGCTATTACTCAACAGTTTCACCCTCTCCACCTGTATAATATGCCGCCTGCACCTTGTCAGGATAGATATCATAATAGTAATTAAGGTTTATCGGTTCATTATCAAATATGGCCTGCGCACCATCTGCGGCACGTCCCTCCTGCGGAAATACAAGGCTGTAAGGTATCCACCAATCCAATGCTGGGTGATACAGCAACCAATTGGGCAGACGACCTGAGAGGCGGTTGAGGTTGATTGCAAAACGCTTGGTCGAAGGCATAACCTTCTTAATCTTCATATCAACAAGTTGGCGCGGCAATGTATCGGCCTCAATCAAATCCTGCTCGGTGTAATATGGCACCTCGTCGTCATCCTCGAAATCGGGAATCTCGCCCTGCAAATAATTCACCGACAACACAAGAGTATCCAAATCCCACTTAATCAAATCAACGGGGAACTCAGGCTCATCGATAAAACCACCCAAATCGGTACGCACCGTATTGCTTAGGTCATAAACAACACTACGCTGGTTAGCGTTCATAATCAGCGAACGCAACTTGGGGAAATTCTCCTTGGTAAGCACCTTTGGTACTCGCTGGAAGTTGTTTGCACAAACATCGAGATACTCCAGATTCTTCAACTTAGCCAGACTCTGCGGCAAGTCTATCAGGCCATAGCTACCAATTGTCAAGCGGCGCAACTGCGTAAGTTCCGATATATCGTCACCCAACTCGAGGCTACGCATAAAGGTGTTGGTATTACCAAAGAAATATAACTCATCGGCTGCCGTCAGATACTTAACCTCGAAAGGCAACTTCTCAACCGTGTTGAAGAGCATAAAATCAGCTCGTTTTACGCGGCCCACCTTTTCGGGGGTACAGCCCTCCATACCTTCATCCCACAATACCACATTGTTCCACATATCCATTGGCGTTGCGGCATCCCAAGATGAGAGTGTACGCAATGCACGTGATATACAGAGCAATGCAACCGAATCACCCGCACGTGAGTCGGGAATAATCGGGTCGGCAGCACCCTGTTTCACTTTAAGCACATCGGAGCGAGACATCTCGACGCTCTGGCGCGGTGAGAATTTGACCTCAGCCAAACGCTCTACAGGCGAAGAGTTGATATCCCACTTAAAACGCACCTTAACCTTACGCGGACGCATACCACGGTCGAGTTTAATCTCGTAACTATCGTACGAGAGCCACGACGCAGCATTATCGGGAATATCAATCTTAAAATCTACATTCGAGTTTATCGTAACATCGAAGTGGCGATTGCTATACTCATCATAATTAGAGATATCAACCGACGTGTCATCCACCTCAATGCTATACGGGAAACCCTTCTGCTCAACCACAACCTCGCGCTCATCCCACGTAGCAAGATTCTGTATGCGGACAACACCTCGACGGGGCTCAACCGTAAGAGCCGAGTCAATCTTGAATTCACACATACTACTGCCGATACCATTGGCCGGCGAGATGGTAATCCAGGGATTATCTGTAGATGCTATCCATTTGTCGTTAGCCGTAACCTGAATCTTCTCAACGCCACCCACAGCCTCCATTGCGATAATATCCTTCTCCAATGAGAGCGGGTCGCTTGTAGAGTCATCTCCGCACGACACCACAAGAAGAGCAAAGGCTAAAAGTATATATATATTACGCTTCATAATCCCGATGTTTTACTCTAACATATAATCACAGTTAAGAATATTCTGACTCTTGTCGTACACCAACATATAAGCACCCTGCATCCACGCATAGCAGATATCCGAGGCATCAAAGATGATATTCGGATTATCGCTGATATCAAGGTAATATATGAGTGTAGAGATAGTGTCATCAATACGACGTAAATCGTTCGAGCCGATATAGAAACCACGCATACCTCTATGGTTGAACAATCCGTTCGGCCACTCACGCAGGCAACGCTCACCCTTCTCGTTTCGCTGACTACGAATTGCATATACGGTCAGGCCTGAGCAATCCAAAGGCTCATAAGGAAATTCGCTAAAGCTATTAAACGACACATCCAAACCATAAAGATATGGCAAATTGTCAGCATTCATCTCATAAGGCAGATCCTTCAACTTGTTGTACGACAAGTCGAGCGAAGCAAGCGCCGGAGAGTTTTTATATACGAACGAGCCCTTGGGAATTGACTCTATTCCGCACGCACGCAGGATGATGTACGACACAGGCGAGTTACTATCGGCCAATGCCTTGGGATACTTCTTGAGGTTAGGATTTACGGCAAGCGTAAACGTCTCCACATTTATACCGCGATACGTTCCATCCTCCTCGCCCTCGAAGCCATCGATATCATTACCCGTAAAATCAACCGACTTAATCTTGTCAATGCTCTTTGCTGAGAAGATGTTGGGTACTTTCTTCAAACGGTTATACTTTACTGAAAATGTCTCCGTGCTGGCATATCCACAGAAATAACCCTCCTCATCGTGAGGCAGACTCTCAAGGCAGTTATTATCGAGATACAACTGTGCGAAATCGATATCCTTGCCCAACGCAGGCACCTGACGCAGTTTATTGTAGGCGAGGTCGAGCATCGTCAAACGCTTAAGATTGCGGAACGACTCAGGCATTACCTCCAACGAGTTCTGGCGAGCATACAGAATCTGCAACATCTCTTTCGACTGGCCTGTTGCCAACGCATCAAGACCTGTATATATCTCACCGGCCGACCACTGTGCATTATTCGAGATATTGAGCGCTACAAGGCTCGGCATTTGTGCCACAGCCATAGGGAACTGCTTAAGATTAGGACAGTTATAAATCTCCAAATCGGTACAAGACTCCAATTCGGCAATCTGCTCTGGTATGGTTTCAATCTCGCTATTGGCGATATATAGATACTCCAACTCCTTCAGGTTCCCAATCTCGGCCGGCAACGAACGCAGTCCGTTACAAATAGTGCCGTGGTTGGTATCCATAGGACGTATCTGCAACTGAGAGCCTGTTGCCATATCCAAAATCTGCGCCTCGGACATCGAATCATACAACTCGGCAGCTCTTATCGAGATTTTATTCTCGGCCAAAGCGCGAGCGATAGGCTCCGATACTTGGGTTGCAGTGTGTATCTTATGCAGATAGTCAGCGTGATTTTTCAGGCGGCGACTCTTGCGCTCATCTACGCTTTGGTCAAGAGCCAACGAAGGGTCATAGCTGAGTGAGTTGAGGTCATTGTGCGTACCTAAATACAACTCTATAAGCTGATTAAGTTGACCTATCGCAGGCGACAAATCACCCGAGAAACCAAAATCGCTGATATCAATAAATGCTACGCGGCCATTAGAGTGCAGACGCACACCAGGTTGATTACCCCAAAGGTCGGGATCTCGGTTAAAATCCCAATTAGCTCCCGCAGGATAGTTCTCGCCGATATAGTACCACTGCTCGCCATTAAGGCTCTTCCATATTTCGTAAAGTGCGTAATAATCCTTGATATACTCATCACTCTCGCGCATAAGCACCTTCACATCGGCATCTGTAGTTTTGTTATCCTCAACGGTAAACGGCTGTCGCTTGGGTGAGAAATTAGATTCAAGCAGCACCTTTTTCTCATCAAATAGTTCATACGCCGTTATGCGATAGTCACCCGCAGGTAACGACAAGAGCGTATCACACTTAAGTGTCGATGTCTGATATCCATCCGCAGAACTCTGCTCATCATCCTCGTCAAAATGTGTACTGAACTCAGTAGGCAACATCTCAAATCGAGTAGGATTCGTTGTACTACCCGAGTTTAGGACCTGTGCAACGGTAATATTGGCATAACTTACCTCGTCAAACGTATATTCGCGCGTCACGGCACGTGTGGTAGGATTATCCTTGAATGATGAAAAATCCTTCTTCAGCGTAAAACGCACGCCACCGCGTGGGCGCACGTTGATAGTGACATCATACACTACCAAACCGCCCGACTCAACGGTAAATCCCCCGACATCATCGGAGCTACTATTATATATTATTTCGTCGTTAGCGTCATACAACGAAAATGTTATAACTCTATATTCACCGGTAAGAAGTTTAATCTTATCGCTACGCAAACCATACTCCGCGGCATCGCTATTTGCGGCCGAGAGGTTTAGCGTCTGCGCAATTGTTGTATCGTCGTAGCTTAATGTAACCTTAATCTTGCACGCCTGCGACAAATAGTCGAGCGTACCCTGTACTGCTCGCGACGACTCCGTTGAAGAGTGATAAGAGGCCTTCTTGTAAAGCTTAAATTGAGCATATCCGTACTCCTGCTCACGATTATCTACGCCATCGTCGCTACACGCAACCATAAAAGCGCTAATAAGCATAAACAGCACTACGCATATGGAAAATCTATATGTTTTCATCGTTTATATAAGTTCTCGGTGAAACTCTCTATCTTATAGTTCTGAAAAAGTTAAAAATACTCCCCGCCCCAATTAGCGGGGAGTATAAAATATGTTACTCGGTTACGATATCAAGCGTACACAAAAGTACAAGCTTAATAACGTTGCTACCATCGCGGAAGATAATAGCACCTGTCTTACCATTACCAGCCTCAGTTGTAGCTACAGTCTGGAACTCTGAGCCAGCCTCAAATGAAAGCCACTCTGCGTCCAACTCATTCTCGAGTGTAGCAATCCACTCTGTAGAGATACCGGTCAACATTGACATAGTATGAGCAACCTTCGTAAATGTTACGTGCCATACAGGAGCGCCATACTCGCTATACATATCGTAAAGCTCACCTGAAGTCAACTCAACCAATGAAGAACCGTCCATTTCTACTGCATAATTAGGATAAGAGAAAGCCAATGATACGCCATCACCACCTGCAGTAGCGTTCTCATTATAACGCAAGTAGATAATTGCAGCAGTACCGTCAGCAAACTCAATATACAAACCTGCCTCATAATCGCCAGTAAGAACGTTCAATGCGTTCTCAGCTGTAGCGTGAGTAGGATCTACATTGATGCGGAACGATGTGCCTGCACCATTCTTCCAATAAGTAATCCAAGATGCATCCTGGTCGTTCTCAGCATCAACGAAGTTGCCATTTGCATTCAAGATGCTGATGTAGATATTAGAAATCTCCTTGGTGCTGTTGAAAGTTGTGTCATCGTCAGCCCACTCTGAAGAGTAAAGCAACTCATAGAACTCCTGAGCATTACCCAAATCGGTATAAGGCCAGCTACCACCCTTTGTCTGAGTGAGTGTAGCGTCACCAAACTCGTTGAGGCAAGTAAGAGTAGCTGTTGCAGCAACACCCTCCTGCTCAACAGTAGTTGCGAGGTAAGGCATATAAGCCTCGGCGATATTACCTGTAGGCATACCACCCTCCATCTCTGCGATTGAGTAAGCATCAGCAGCTACATCTGCAGGAAGAACAAATACATAAGCCTTGCGTGCATCACCTGTATTTGCAGTTACACCAACACGCAAAGTACGCTCCTGGATAACGCCTGCATCCTCGGCAGTATCCCACTCATCCATCTCAAGAGTTACCCACTCTGTCTCAATGCTGGGATTCTGTATACCCCACTGCTCAACAAATGACAAAGCTACAAGCTGAATATTCTCAGTTGAGGTAACATAGCCATTAGATGTACCATCCATATAGTCACCCATCATTGAGTGGAAGAACTGACCCTCAGCGTTGAACTTAGATGTCTCAGCAAAACCGTTAACGGTCAACACATCACCAGCTGCAGGGATAGAAACCTTCATTGTAGCAGCCACAGCCTCAGTGTTATTAACATCTACGAATGACAAAGTAGCCTCAGAAGCCTCCTCGGGATACTTAGTAGGATCGGCCTGAATCCACAACTCAGTCTCACCTGCCTTGCCACCCTCGATAGGCTTAATCCACTCAGGAGCGCCATCTACGGTCCAATCAAAGTTTGATACAACCTTAACACGACCCATAAAGCCGTTCATACCATCGGGCCAAGTAAGAGCCACGCCATTCTCGCCAACGGTAGCACTCTCATAAGCATAAGTCAAATCACCATCGGCAGCATACTCAAATGCACCATACTCGTCAACCTTAACAGGATAGATAGCAATCTCGCGAGCAACCTTACCTAGTGTCAATACAGCGATAACCTCAGTCTGGTTCTCCATAGTAAGGCTAACCTCACATACGTGATCCTTATCCATATCGATAAGGTCTGCAACCTGCACCTTGATATCGTGGCTACCAGCCATACCACGCACATTGTATACGGCGTTAGCGCCATCGAGCAACTGGAAATAAGTAGCCTCATCCTCGTTGATAGAAGCCTCCCAATTCAAGTTGGGGTTAATACTAATTGTTACAACCTCACCAGCCTCTACGGTCTTAACAACCTGCGAGGTAGGGAACTCGGGGATGATAGGCTCATCCTCCGAGCAAGCAGTAAAGAGCGCACACGCGCACATCAAACTGCCTACGAAACGAAAAATGTTTTTCATAATCTTAAAATTGAACTATAATACTAAAGAGTTGTTATTTATTTTCTTTTACAATCCTTCCTTACGTAATCTATCGGCCTCCTCGTCGCTAACCCACTCCAATATAGAGTAGAAATGGCCAACAGTACCAACCGTCTCTCCCAGATTCTCAACATATACGTGGTTCCACAGCTCCACAAAGCGCTGGCACGAGTTGAAATATGATGGGTAATATGGGCTATGAGTGGTAAGTATCTTATTATCGCCCAGAATCTGACCGAACACAGACGCCTCATCGCTCAGCAGCTGGTCCTTGTCCATTGTCACCAAGGGATTAGCGGGGTCCTCGGGGTTAAACTTGATTGTCAGGTCGTAACCATCGTAGAAGCAGTCTCGCAGAATCACCGTATTCTCCTCCGTAGGATGAGCCTCGGTTTGAATCAAACGCTGAAAGCTGGTATTATCACCCGGATACGAGCGCAACAAGAGCGAAGTAACCATACACCAACCAGTAAAGTTATTCACCTCAAAAGGACAGCTCTTGTACATAATAACCTTTGTAGTGTTACCCTCAGGATATAAATCCCACTCCAACTGTTCGGGCATAGCGAGGCGAAGCACAAAGCCCAACGAGTCGGTAGGCTCGATATTATCGTACAGACCTACGACCTTCACATCCGTAGCCAACTCTCCAGCAGGAATAGTAATGGTATTAGACTCCAGATAATAATGTAACCCCTCGATGGCATTGCTGCCTTTATCAACCACCTCAACACCGAAAGTACGGTCATAATCGCACGCTACGGTAGAGGCTACGGGCACCGTAAAATACTCCGCATCGGCAAGAATCATATTTGTCGATACTGAATCGGCAAACATAACGTACTCAGGACCCGAGTAGGTTGTGTAGTGCTCATCACAACTAATGACTCCCAGCGCAACGGTTAGTGCCAATAACGTATTTATAAATATCTTTTTCATATTTCTATTGTTTCGTTACTTGTTGCTTTCATTGCCCTCAACCTCCGAGCCTGGTGCCTCAATCTCGTGCTGAGGAATAGGCCACACGAAGAGCGGGTTATCAATGGTAACCTCCAACGAGCTACCCTCGTCGAGCGAGTTGAGTTGTGGAGTGCGTTTGAATCCCTTACCATTATTATATAAGGTACCCCATCGCTTCAAATCATTCAAGCGGAAGCCCTCCATATATAGTTCACGCACACGCTCGTCGGCAATCTTCTGGATATAGTCATCTGCCGAGAGAGATATAGAGCCTCCCGACTGGTATCGAGCATTACGCAATGTGGTCAAATCCTTTGCTGCGGCAGAGAAGTTAGGTGTACTCTTGCGGCAATAAGCCTCGGCACGAATCAGATACTGCTCCGAGAGGCGGAAAGGCTTTGGCATTGACACGTGATAAAGCAGGTTGCCCGATATAAAGTCCTGATTACCAAAATACTTAACCAACAAGGGCCAATATAATTGATGGTCGTAACCCGTCTGCAACTCATAGAAGAAGCTATTATATCTCAAATCGCCGCCATCATACAAATCCAACACCCACTGCGCAGGCACATAATCGGGATAGTAATATGTATAATCGGTCGTATAGTGCAAAAACACCGAGCCCAATGCACCGCCATAAGACGTAGGTGTAAATCCTACGCGCCAAATAATCTCGGTGCCGACATCGTAGTTCCACATATAGTCGTAGAACGACATTGTGCTGGTGTAATATGATGTTGCCGACGAGAGCGAATACTCCTTGTTGGGGTGGTCAATAACCTTTGACGAATATTCAATCGCCGCATCCCAATCCTGCATATTCAACGCCACGCGTGCGTGAAGAGCATACGCCACACCCTGCGTAATAAAAGCTGAGCTAAATGCGTCATTATCTACATCCAGCAACTCCTCTGCCTTAGTCAAATCCTCAACAACAAAGGCATACGAATCATACAACGATGCTCGACGTGGCAACTCAGCCTCCGAATAACCCTTACGCAAGACAACACCCAGCTCGTTAGCCGCTGTTGCGGGGTCATAAGCCTTACAGAAATTCTTCAGCAGCTCAGAATAAGCCAAAGCACGAATCGTATATACCTCACCCGTATATTGCTCAAGCGTTCCAATATTATCATCGCTCGTCTGCGTCGCCATTACTCGGTCTATATTTTCCAGATAGAAATTACAATTCGAGATAACACTATATAGACCTGCATACACAGACTCAATCTCCTGATTTGTAGGACGTATATCCCACTGCCAAAATGTTCCGTACGTGTTAGAATATCCATCAACGGCATATACCAAATCGGCCTGGATATCTGGCAACAGAGTCAAATAGCCGCTATACAGAGCAGAGCTTTTCAGCATAGCATATATACCTGTTACGGTCTGCTCGGCATCCTCGAATGTTTGCATTGCCTCATTCTCTGGGATGGCCGATGACGGCTCCTTATCAAGGCAAGCGACGAGGCTCATTGCCGTAACAATGAGAATAAAAAATATCTTTATATTTCGTAACATAACTTTGACTTGTTAAAAGGTTAAATCCAAACCGAATGTAAACTGGCGTGACATCGGATATTGTGCTGCATATATATTAGATGTACCCTCGGGGTCCAGGCCTGAGAACTTGGTAAAGGTAAAGAGATTCTGTGCCTGCGCATATACTCGCGCGCCACTGAATATGCGGCTCTTCTTCAGCAAAGACGAAGGCAACGAATAGCTTAGCATAACATTCTTCAGACGCAGGAACGACGCATCCTCCAACAGGCGGCTATCGAACTCCGTATACTCGCCGTGACGAGGTATATCGGTTACATCTCCAGGTTTCATCCATCGACCAAGCAGTCGGTTGGACTGGTTATACGAGGCAAAGCGACCATTTGATTCATCGAAATAACGGTCGTTGTTAAGCATCCAGCGGTCAGCCACCCAGCTGAACTGCGCCGTAAGCGACAAGCCCTTCCACTGAAGAGCCGTACCGAAACCACCCTGCCAGGGAGCAATGTAACTCTTGCCGACAAGTACCTTATCCTCATCACGCAATACATTGGTAATATTACCCTCCTTGTCGTACCACAGCGCATCTCCATTGGCAGGATTCACGCCCGCATAACGGTTGATAAAGAACTCACCCAGCGAGTGACCAACAACCAGCTTGGTATTTGTGCTTGAACGCTCATACTCCTTAACACCATTATACAACTCGGTAATCTCATTATAGTTGTACGACACATTGGCATTTACCGACCAACTAAAATTCTTGGCTGTCACCAGATTGGCATTGACATTTATCTCGGCACCCATATTCACCATCGTACCCACATTATCCCAATAATAGCCATAACCTGTGGTTGAATATGGTGCTGGCACCTCCATAAGCATATCCGTAGTCTGCTTATAATAGAGTTCAAGGTCAACATTCAGACGATTCCAGAAGCCCGCGTGGAACGCAAGATTTGTTGTCCACGGTTTCTCCCAACCTAAGTTCTCATTTCCGGGCTGCATAAGACCTACACCCGCATTGCCGACATAATCAAGGCCACCGCCAACCAAAGCCATATGCTCATAATTGGGAATTGACGAGTTACCCGAAGTACCTGTTGAGGCTGAAATCTGAGCCGTAGTGAGCCAATGTGAGGCCGAGTCCATAAAATCCTCATTACGCATATCCCACATAAATCCCACCGACCAGAACATAGCCCAACGTCGCGCCTTACCGAAACGTGATGAACCATCGGCTCGAGTTGCAGCCTCGAAGAAATATTTATTCTTCAGGTTGTACTCTCCACGCGCAAAGAACGATAGGAAACCATAGTCCGAGTCTGTCGTATCGTCCCACGATGTGGCACGTGTACCCGTAGAGATATTGGTCAAGCGGTCATTATTCTGGCCCTCGGTCATTACGCTGAAGGCCTCATAGTGATTATCAATACCCTCATGACCAAGCATAAAGTTAAACGAATGGTCAAGACCTATATCGAAACGATAGTTGATTGTATTTGTAATGGTAAGATTATATCCATCGGTTGTGCTTCGTGATGCAGCGCCCTGTCCCTGATTGGGAGCATAGCTCGGATACGAAACGCCAAAACCCGTAGTATGCGAATAATCGACGCCCAACTGCGAACGAATAGTAAGTCCCTCAATAGGCGTAGCCTCTGCAAAGACGGTCGATAACAACTTATATTTCTTGTAATGAACGGGATTATTCTCCAGCCACTCCAGCGGATTCTGGCCATTACCTCGCCAGCTACCGTCCGAGATAGAGGCCAGCGAACCATCAGCACGATATGGGTCCCAATACGGCATCATAAAACGTGCTGCCGAGATGGGCGTTACAAGAGTATATGCACCCTCATCGGCCTGCTGTATCTTCTGGAAGTTAAGCATTGTATTGCTACCCACCTTCAACCAATCGGCAGCCTTACGCTCGAAATTGGCACGCAACGAATAACGCTCGAAGGTTGAGCCTACGGCCGTACCATCCTGGCTATAATAGCCACCCGAAACGTAGTAATTACTCTTCTCGTCTGCTCCAGAGATAGACACCTCATAGCTCTGCAACATAGCCGACGAGTTAAACACCTGATCAAGCCAATTTACATTAATCTTACCCAATACATCGTAGTTCTGACCTACGCTCATACCGATTTGTTTCTCATACTCGATACGTTCGGGCGTTGTCATCAAATCCCACTTATCGTTATTGGCAACCTGCGAGAATCCCATCTGCATACGGTACTCAATACGCGGACGGTCAGCCATACGACCACGCTTGGTAGTAATTACGATTACACCATTTGCTGCACGCGCACCATAGATAGATGTTGATGATGCATCCTTCAGCACCGAAAGAGACTCAATATCGGCGGGATTGATTGTATTGAAATCGCTACTCGAGATAGGCACGCCATCGAGGATATACAACGGCGCCGTACCTGAATTGATTGAGTTTGTTCCTCGAATTGTCATTACGGCTGCAGCACTCGGCTCACCCGTATTAGACAAAACCGTAAGGCCCGCAACCTGACCCTGCAATGCCTGGTCAAAAGCGGCCGTAGGCGTACTCTCAATCTTCTCGGTCTTAACCGTAGAGACAGAGCCTGCAACGGTGCCCTTCTTACGAACACCATATGCGATGACAACAACGTCGTCAATAGCCTCAGCCTCGCCCTGCATTGCCAAATCGTACTTAACCTTCGCCTCACCATCGGGCACAATCCACTCAACGGTTTGGAAACCCAAATACGAGAAGGTCAGTGTAGAGCCTGCCTTCACATCGATTGAGTAAGTTCCATCCACCATTGATGTCACACCCTGAAACGAATCGGTTACAATAGATACTCCTATAAGGGGTTCGTTATCTTCGGCCGAAGTGATTGTTCCACTAACAGTCACCACCTTATCGCCCTGAGTCTGAGCGAGTACGGGTGTAGCGCAAAATATAAATGCACAAAGACCTATAAATAGTTTGATTATTCGTAAAGTTTGCATAATCGGCAAAGGTACAACATATTATTTAATTCGAATAAAAAATTTCTCATTTTATTATTATAAGGTATAAAATTTGTTGATTTTCACAATTTGTATTTGGAAATCTAAAATTCGCATCATATATTTGCGTGGCGGAAGGGGGATTAGCTCAGCTGGTTAGAGCGCTTGCATGGCATGCAAGAGGTCATCGGTTCGAATCCGATATTCTCCACATAAAAGGTGCTTAACATTGTGTTAAGCACCTTTTATTTATTCATTTACGCTCCTATTTCCCGCAACAGTTCCTCGCGGCGGGCCTTCGGGGTTACGTTATGGCGGATGGTGAAGATATACGACTCTTTAATCAGTTCGCGCACCAGCTTTTCGGGCAAATCGCCATCCATTCGCACCGAGCTCCAATAACGTTTATTGAAGTGCCACGCAGGAATAATTTGTGAATATTTATCGCGCAGGGCCTCCCCTACCTCCGGCGAGTGATGTATCACAATATGCGTAAGGTCATCCATATCCACCACGACAAACCACTTACCTGCAACCTTATAGACAAGCGTGGAGTCATCGAAGGGCGTTGTCTCCTCGACATCATAAAATGAGAGTACATACTCCCGAAAGTCCAAAATATCCATAATCCGATGTTTTCATACAAAGATACTCATTTTGGCACATCTATTGCTCGCTATGAGGAAGAATTATTCAAAAACAGATTACTTATGAAAAAGATTCTACTCTCTCTTTCTCTTATTCTTGCGACGGTGGCCATCACCGGCTGCTCGCAGAAAGCAAAATGGGACCACAAACAGAAGCAGGCTATGCGCGAGAATCTGCGTCAATATCGTGATATGATATATTTGCAGGATTTGACCGAGCCCGAGTTCATCATCTTCACCGACAGCGTAACAGGAAACATCGAGGAGGTATATCCCGTATATGCAACCTTTATGCAGATTCCCAACGTGGATGACACCATCGATATGTTTGTCGTAACGACCATTGTCGAGGAGCTCGACGCCGACGCACACAATATGCGACACATATTCCCCTATCGCTACCTTGTCAGCCAAGGCATCCTGCCCGACAAACTCACACACGAGCAGCAACGCCAATTCTACAAATGTCTGGCTCAGAAGGTCAACAACAACTACTCCTCGACCGAGCAGTTCTTCAATGCCATTCTGGCCGACACCACAGCCTCATCGCAAATAGCCACGTTCCAAAGCCAGTGTGCTAACGAGCTGTTTAATTGGGTGATAGAGGTTGACGAGGTTATCATTGAGCAGTAACTGAACCTGATTCGTAATATTACCTTTTTTCCTAACAACAGAAGGGGTGACTAACTCACGGTTAGCCACCCCTACGATTTTTCGTCTATTCGTTGTCTAAATAATCCTTATTCACAACCACCCTCACACATCGCGGGTGAATCTTGAACTCGAGCGGCGTACCGCCCAGCAACTCGCCATCCACCTCAACCATAATATCGGGAGTTGATTCGATGCGGATATTGCGTCCGCGATAGTGCTTGACGTGACCGATACTATAAATATCACCGTTAAACAGACGTCTTAAGCGGAAGAGAATCTGCCACCAGTGCATCGGGCGGTAGAGCGTAATATCAAACAACCCGTCATCGGCCACCGCCAACGGCAACTGCTGAGTACCACCACCGTTATACTTACCAATACCGATTGCCGCACTGAACAGCAGGTCCTTATGCACCAGCTCGCCATCAATCCACACCTTCACGCCCGTCGATTTATAGCGGAAGAAGCTCTTCACCGAACCCTGTGCATAGAGGTGCTTACCACGTCGTCCCTGCGCCTTATAATGTTCGTATATCTTGGTTACCGACGGGTCAAAACCTGCACCCGCAACGTTGGCCATATATCGCACTTGCGCATACTGCGACTCCTCGTAATGCACCTCGCCAATATCCTGCAACAGGGTGTGACCCTCGCGTACGGCACGAATAGCCTCCGAATAGCGCGTAGGAATGCCATACATACGAATCCAGTCGTTACCCGTACCCACAGGAATTACGGCCACGGTAACCTCATCCACGGGAGTACTCTGCTGAATAAAGAGGCCATTGACCACCTCGTGCAGAGTGCCGTCACCGCCGATTACCATAATATGGCGATAACCCTCGTTTACGGCCTCAACCGTCAGCTCCGTCACGTGATATTTATGCTGCGAGAAGACCAACTCGTGCGGAATCTCATTCTCTCGCAACAGTTTGGTTATAAGCGGCAAGTCCTCAAGCCCGCGGCCGAAACCAGCCACGGGATTGACTATGACGTACCAAACATTCGCTATATCGGTTTGCTGCACGATACTACTTTTTAGGAGCGTTCTTCAATGTGTGCAACAGGAAGTCGTAGAACTTCTCCACCGATGCAATCTCCACCTTCTCGTCGGGTGAGTGGGGATAGCAGATGGTCGGGCCGAATGAAATCATATCCAAGCCGGGATAGTTCGAGCCGATGATACCGCACTCCAAGCCTGCGTGGATAGCTGTCACGGCGGGCTTCTTGCCGTATAGAGCCTCGTATGAGGTAAGCATAGCATTCAAGATTGGTGACTCCATATTGGGTGCCCAGCCGTCGTATGAGCCAGTGAGAGCAACCTCTGCGCCAGCCAACTCAAACACAGCCTTTATAGCGTCACCCAACGCCTCCTTCTCGGTGCGAACTGACGAGCGCATCAGCGTCTGAATCTTCACGCACTCACCATCCGATACCACACGAGCCAGGTTATTTGAGGTCTGCACCAACCCCTCCATAGCCATCGACATCTTCGCAACGCCATCGGGACACGCAACCATAGCCGCCATAAGCGACTTTGCTACTGCATCGGGGATAATTGTTGCGGGAGCCGCAACCTCAGCAGCCTTGATTGAGATAGCATCCTCGATGCCTGCATACTCGGCAATAGCCACCTGCTCGAACGATGCAACAATATCCTTTACCTTTGCCTCAGCCTCAGCGGGAACCAGTACAACAGCTACCGACTCACGAGGAATAGCATTGCGCAAACCGCCGCCATCTACCGATGCAATCTTCACATCACACTCCGCTGCAAGCATACGCAACAGACGGAATAACAACTTATTAGCATTTGCACGCTGGCATACAATCTGAATACCTGAGTGACCACCCTTGCAGCCCTTAACCGAGAGCGCCATCGCCTTATAGTCGGCAGGAGCAGCCTCTGCCACGTAGGGTAACGTAACATTAGCGTCTGTACCACCTGCGCAACCAACATACAACTCACCCTCGGTTTCTGAGTCGAGGTTAAGCAAAATCTCGCCCTTCAAAAGACCACCCTTCAGGCCGAAAGCACCATCCATACCAGTCTCCTCGGTTGCGGTGATAAGGCCCTCGATAGGGCCGTGCTCGATAGAGTCATCCTCCATAACAGCCAAGATAGCCGCCACGCCGATACCGTTATCTGCGCCCAGCGTAGTGCCATTAGCCGTAACCCACTCGCCATCAATATAGGCCTCAATGGAGTCGTTGATGAAGTCAAACACCTTATCGTTATTCTTCTGCGGCACCATATCCATATGCGCCTGCATAATGATACCCTTACGATCCTCATAACCTGGAGTTGCGGCCTTGCACATATATACGTTACCAGCCTCGTCAACCTTATGCTCAATACCCTTCTCAACGGCAAAGTCAACCAGATACTGACGAATCTTATCCTCGCTATGCGATGGGTGGGGAATATTACAAATCTCAGCAAAGTGCTTCCACACAAGTGCAGGCTTCAAATAGTGGCTATAAAAAGCCTTCAAATTATTATCCATATCAGTTTTAAATTTTATTGGTTATTACTCTTTTCTATCTTTGGGCATACGCACAACGGGAGCCTCACGCAGAGCCGACTCCTCCATTGCCGCACGCTTATCGAATGCATCGACAATATATTTCACCAGCGGGTGGCGCACAATATCGCGTTTGTCGAACTCGACCATACCGATACCCTCAATACCGCGCAGCGTATCCATCGCACGTGTAAGACCGCTATCACTCTTGCGCGGCAAATCAATCTGCGTCACATCGCCCGTCACGATAAACTTCGCGTTGCGACCCATACGCGTAAGGAACATCTTTATCTGTGAGCGTGTGGTGTTCTGCGCCTCATCCAAAATAACGAAGGCATTATCCAACGTACGACCACGCATATAGGCCAACGGAGCAATCTGCACCGTACCATCCTCCAGATACTTCTGCAACTTGGCCGCAGGAATCATATCATTGAGTGCATCATATAACGGCTGCAAATAGGGATCGAGTTTCTCCTTCATATCGCCCGGCAGGAATCCCAGCTTCTCGCCAGCCTCCACGGCAGGACGCGTGAGAATCACACGGCGTACCTCACGCTCCTTGAGAGCCTTAACAGCAAGTGCAATGGCCGTATATGTCTTACCCGAGCCGGCAGGTCCTACGGCAAAGAGCAGGTCGTTCTTCTCGTAAAGTTCCACCAATCGGCGTTGATTGACAGTACGGGCGCGGATGATATTACCGTTATTTCCAAATACGATGGTATCCTTATCGCTCACAGGCTCAGCACAATCGCTCAGGCCCGTAGAGAATGCTTGCGTCACAACCTCACGCGAGATGTGGCCATACTTCAGGTAATACTCCACCAGCGCATTCATCTTACGCTCGAAAGCCTCCACATCGCGTTTGGCTCCGAGTGCCTTTAGTGACGAGCCGCGTGCCACAACCTTCACCTTGGGTGACAGCTCGCGCATAAGCTCCAGATAGGCATCCTGCGCACCATAAAGCTCACGCGGGTCAACGCCCTCGATTAATATCTCTCTATTTATTGCCTCCATACTCTAAAAAACATATCCTATATTGAGCCCCACCCAATAACTCGATGATGGGAACTCCGCGCCCTCGAAATAGTTATCCGTACGACCAAAATTACCCGTAAAACGCGCATCTACGACCACGCTATCCGACAGATTCACACCTATTCCAGCCGTATATCCCACGGTTGTACGCAGACGGCCGAACTCCACCTTCTCCTGCCCTGTGCTGTAACGCCCCGTGCCAGCCAGCGACAAAATGGGACCTACATTAAAACGCAGAGGCCACACCCCTCGATAGGAGAACATCAAGGGAATCTCCATAACGTTCGACTTTACATCGAAGGTACTCTTCGGGCTCTTTGCCTCAATCTTGTTGTAGAGGTAAGCCAACTCTATCTGCAGGGCCACCTGCTCATACCAGCAGAGCGACATCATCAATGCCCCACGCATACCAAGTTTGGGCTGAAGCTCCACGCCTGCGGCCGACATACCCATATATGTAGCACCGACAGAGATACCCATCTCCATACGTTTATTGGGGCGCTCCATAGCCTCAAAATGATTAAACGACTGCGCCCAACCATCCATCAGGCTCATCAGAGCCACCACAACCAAACCGATACGCCACAACCTCATAAGCCCACTAAGTGTCGTTACCCGATAATTAATATCTTTCAAAGATAACGATTTTTCAGTAAATGCCATATATATAAGTCTATTTATTTGCTAAAACTTTTTTGTTCCGAGGGTTTTTCGTATCTTTGTGCGTTGTTTACACTCTGCAAAAGCTACCCAAGCACAACGCAGGAGCGAAGCGACCAAAGTCCCTGCCGAGGCGGGGATATAGGGGTGGGTAAGAATTGCAAATGCAGCCATCGGCTGCAAGGTATGCCGCCCAAAGCAAAACAACAAAACGGTATATAGAAAACAATAATTAACGAGATACAGAAATGAGTTTAGTAGCAATCGTAGGTCGCCCCAATGTGGGCAAGTCGACACTCTTCAACCGCTTGGTGGGTCACCGTCAGGCTATCGTTGATGAGACTGCCGGCACAACACGCGACCGCCACTATGGAAAGACAGACTGGAACGGCAAAGAGTTTTCGATTATCGACACGGGAGGTTATGCCGTAAATACAGACGATATATTCGAGGATGAGATTCGTCAACAGGTGATGCTGGCTATCGACGAGGCCGACCTTATCCTCTTTATGGTTGAGGTTAAGACAGGTATCACCGACCTCGATATGATGATGGCCGACGTACTGCGTCGCTCAAAAAAGAAGGTTATTGTTGTCTGCAATAAGGTGGATAACTACGACATCATCTATCAGTCGCACGAGTTCTATTCGTTGGGTTTGGGTGACCCCTACTGCATCAGCTCTATGTCGGGTAGCGGCACGGGCGATTTGATGGACGAGATTCTCAAGCAGCTCCCCGAGGATACCAAGGCTGAGGAGTTTGACGACCTGCCCCGTATCACTATCGTGGGCCGTCCTAACGTAGGTAAGTCATCACTCACCAATGCTCTGCTTGGTGAGGAGCGCAACATCGTTACCAACATCGCAGGTACTACACGCGACTCAATCCACACCCGCTACAACAAGTACGGTATGGATTTCTACCTGGTAGATACGGCCGGTATGCGTAAGAAGGGCAAGGAGATGGAGGACTTGGAGTTCTACTCTGTAATGCGCTCAATCCGTGCCATCGAGAACTCGGACGTATGTATCCTTATGCTCGATGCACAGCAGGGTCTGGAGTCACAGGATTTGAACATCCACAACCTTATCGTTCGTAACCGCAAGGGCTGCGTTATCGTTGTGAATAAGTGGGACCTCATCGAGAAGGAGAATAACACAATGAAGGAGTGGAAGGAGTTCCTGGAGAAGAAGCTCGCTCCGTTCAACGATATTCCTATCATCTTCACATCGGTATTGAACAAGCAGCGTATTTTGGAGGTGCTGCAGCAGGCTATCCGCGTATATAACTCACGTAAGCGCCGCGTGCCGACCTCGGAGCTTAACGAGTATATCCTGCCCATCATCGAGGATTATCCCCCCGCATCAACAAAGGGCAAGTATATCCGTATCAAGTACGCTACGCAGCTTCCGACACCCACGCCGCAGTTCGCATTCTTCGTGAACCTGCCGCAGTATATCAAGGAGTCGTATCGCCGCTATTTGGAGAACAAGCTCCGCGAGCAGTGGGATTTCTCGGGCGTACCTATTCAGATTTATTTCCGCCAGAAATAAGAAAAAAGGCTATCAAAAATTTGATAGCCTTTTTTCTATTCATTGATTTTAGGAATTATCAACTCCTCACTCACCTCAAGACGATACGCCCTTTTTCCTTCCTCGCGGTCACGCACAAATTTTATGGGCGAAATAAGCGTCTGGCGAGGGTGAATCTTTTCGCCATTATAGTGCGCGTGATAGACCATATACAATCCTTTGCGGGTCGGCAGCAGAGTGTGGTGTCCCGTACCCACATAGCCTGCGTGGCGGTGCAGAATCGGGTTATCGGGATGACGCTCGTAAGGGCCCAAAATATTATCGGCAACGGCCACGCCCACGGCATAATCCTGACTCTGGTAGTCATTGCAACTATATGTAAGATAATACTTTCCTTTATGTTTGATAACGGCCGGGCCCTCCGCCACTCGACCCATACGATACTCCCAAGTACCCTCCTCGACATCAATCAAACGACGAGCCGTATTCAGTTTTACCTCGCTTAAGTCACGACTCATCTCTGCAACCCAAATCACATTTCCGTGGGTAAATCGCACCCAGAATATATACGGAGTGCCATCATCATCTATAAAGAACGAGGAGTCTATACCCTTCTCCTCGGGCAGATATGGCCGCTTCTGGCTCTGCACAAACGGACCGCACGGTGAATCGGACTCGGCGTAGCAGATATGCTCCTCTGCCGAATAGGTCATAATATACTTATCCCCCACGCGATAGACCTCAGGCGCCCAAAACCACCTCTCGCCCCACACATCATCCTTATGCAGCGCCAATCCATTCCTGGCATTTCCGCAACGGTCGCTCCAAGTGCGCATATCGCGCGAACGATAGACGACGATACCATCCTCGGCGTGAGTACCATATATATAATACCAGCCATCTGCCTTCAGTACGTATGGGTCAGCCAACATCAACTGCCCCTTTTCGGGGCCGCGCACATTGCTCTGCGCCTGCGCGACAAAGGGCAAAAGTGTAAGAATCAAAAGAAATATTCTCCTCATATTAATAGACGTGAACACTTGCACCCTGCGCCGAAGGGAGATAGTTTATACCATACCAACACATCTGCAACAGCAGGAACGAGAAACAGAGAAGCGCAAAGGCTATATTATTATCCTTCAAGTGTGGGCGCAGATGCAGATACAACAGATATGAAAGCCACGTTGCCGCAGCCCACGTCTCCTTCGGGTCCCACGTCCAATAATCACCCCACGCCTGCTTGGCCCACAAGGCACCCATAATCATACCGAGTGTCAGGAAGGCCCAGCCGATGCGCACGAGATTATCGCACACGCCCAACTCCTCGGCCGTAGCCTCTCGCTTACGTAGCCACAGATAGAGTGCGAATAGAGTCACAGCACCCATCATCGCATAGGCAAACATATACACAATAACGTGCGGCACAAACCATACGCTCTGCAAGGCAGGCATAAGCGATTTGCTATGTATCTCAGGCTTAAAGAGATTGATGCAGATAAATACCACGGACATCATCGTACTGAATGACAATATCCACTTATACTTCCAGCGAATAAACACCGCAGCACCCGCTATCGAGAGGAAGAACGAGTACCACAAGCGCGTCTCACCCATCGTTCGCATAGGAGGTCGCTCCAGAGCAATCCACATACCCACGATATAAGCAAAAAATATCATCGAGCCCATAAGCGAAGCCGTAGCCGCCAGCCACGTCTGCTTACTGCGGAAGGCCAACACTGCACCCGTAACCCAGCAAAGAGTTGCTGCGGCAGCAAACCATATTAATTGTTCCCAACTCATCGCTTCTCCTCCTTTCCACGTTTACGGCCACCAGCCGTTACAAACATCACAACGCCCGCAGCCAACATTGTCCACAGGGCAATATGCACAGCCGAATACCAACCATCGCGCACGCACTCCAACACGCTTATCGTACTCCAGCGACCACGCGAGGTATCATAACCCACCTGATATATATGCCACGAACCGATTTTTGCGGGATGATTCACCTCAATATTAAAATTCTCCTTTTCGCCCTTTTCGTTGAGCACCTCCACACGAGAGAGATAACGCTTAGCCTCTCGGCGTGGCATAGCCACAGCAAGATTGTCGGCAATGAAGAGATACGAAGGCTCAAAGATAAAGCTACCACAGCTCACCCAGCCCTCACGCTGCTCACCACTGCGACTATTCTTCGCCCGAACATATACTGCAGGGGCTGCACCCACGTGATTCATCTCAAGGTAATCACTCTGCTCAGGCATACGGCCTGCCATATCAAGATATTGCACCGCCGTAAGCTCCCAACCATCTACAACAGCAGTTGCACCCACCTCCTCGACCGACAGGAAATCGCGCGACGAGGTTTCAGTTGCGGTATTCAGGATATATAGTTTGGGGGGATATTCATCCATCGAGAACTCCTTAAGCGTCACAGCAAAAGGAAGTTGTGTCTGTCGGCCAGCTCTATCAAGGCCCACGTGTACGGCCTTATCGAGCTGGGTAGTGATACTGACTCTCAGCTTATCCCCACTACCGAATATGCCCGCCACAAGCACAACAAAAACTGCCAGATGCGACATCACGGCCGCAACACGGCGTCGGCGCAGATGATGCAGGTCATCCATAACGGCAAGGCCCGTTGTTGTGGTAAAATAGAGCAACAGAATATTAAACGGCCACGAAGAGGTCATACGTGAAAAACCGACAGCACCAATCAACCCTTCAGTTGCCGGGTCTTGGCGCGTAAGACCAAAGATTATGGTCATCACTATCATCGCGGCAAGCGATGAAATGCAGGCGTAGTGGTCCGACAGGCGTTTGAGCCACGGCCAACGCTCCTGCTGAAAGTGTATCAGCACAAGCAGATACACATAATTAATGGCGATAATCAAGCCCCACGGATAACGCAGGAAGCCATTATTGACATCGCCAAAGGCCATTTGCAACGTTGTGCCCGCCACAAAGAGCAAGGCACAACGCAGAAATGCACGTTTATAACCCCATTGTAAGGTCATAAGCATTAAGTATTTAATTAACAATCACTCATCAGCAAAGATTATGCCTTCTTCCACTGCGCGCGCAGCAACTCAACAGCAGCGGGAACAGTCTCCTCACGCTTGCCGTTAGTACCGCACTCGAAGCTAACATAGTAAGGATAGTTCATCTCCTTCAATGCGCGGAATCCGTCGATGTAGTTATCTACAACTCCATCCTCACCCGGCATCTTACGATTGCCACGGCTTGCTACGTGTACGTGCTGCAAATACTCAGGACCTGCGGCCAGGAAAGCAGCGTAGTCAGATGTCTCCTCCTGCATATGCCAGAAGTCACCCATACACTTAACACCTGCGCTCTTTGAATCGCGGCAGATAGCAGCAGCATCAGCAACCTGACGCATATAGTGGCACTCGCGGCGGTTCAGAGGCTCAAGGATTACGGTTGTATTATGCTTAAGAGCGTACTCACCCAACTCGTGCATCTGCTCGCACAAATATGCACGTGTCTCCAGGGTGTGAGGCTTGCAAGGCTTCTGGCCGTTGAAAGCGGGAACCATAATTACACCTGTTGAGCCAATCTCACCGGCAGCAGCGATAATATCGCGCATAGTAGAGTCGAACTCAGCCTTCACCTTAGGATCCTCAGCCAAGATAAAGCCCTTGAAACCTGCGCAGATAGCTGACACCTTGATGTTACGGCCACGCAATGCCTGATTAATCTCATTCACGCGATTTGCGAGGTTACCACCGCCAGGCTCAAAACCTACGATGCCCAAGTTCTCCATATAGTCGAGTTTCTCCTCAAGCGACTTACCCGGAGCAATGCCCTCCTGGAATGAAAGACGAAGCTCAGCCTTACCCTTCTTCTTGGGTGCAGCAACCAAATCCAGCGGAGTAGAAGCAACAGCTACAGCAGCTGCGCCAGCCAATGATGCCTGTAAAAATTCTTTTCTATTCATAATCAATATTTATATCTGTTCAAAACTCTGTTCCAACTCTTTGATAAATGCCTCTACGCGCAACTTATCATCCACCGCAGGTGTCCACGGAGCCAAATTGTCGGGTGTGATTGGAGCATAAGGGCCCTGCTTAACCTCAAACAGAACAGTATCATCCTCCAGCACCACCAGACCGTGCCACACGCCAGCCTCAATATCAAAACCGCAACATCCGCTATCGGAGCCCACTACACGACGCTCAACTACACGACCCGAGTCATCATAAATAGTAAGTCCTACCCTACCTCGCAACACGATGCTACTCTCGCACCTATCGGGCGAAAGATGACGATGCACGGGCAGGTAGCTACCACGATTCATAGCATTGAGCAGGCGGTTAACAGGCTCATCCGTCGTACGATGGAAATTATAGTTTATACGTAGGCGAGCTGCTTCACGCGCTTGACTGGCTACCTCGGCCATCAAATGGTCGTCGATAAACTCTACTTTAGGCTCCACGCTCATACGCATCTTCAAAGAAAAAAGGGTGGAGAGGGAGTTGTTCGCTCCTACACCACCCTCTAAATTAATCTTACGATGTTAATTACTTAGCCTTACCGGTTACCTTAACAACGTAGTCAGACATATCCATCTTACCCAACTCGAGCTTCTCGGGCATATAGTCGAGGTTAGATGCGCTCATCTCATCCCAAGTAACTGTTGCACCAGTGTAAGCAGCCTCACGACCCATTACACCTGCCAAGCAAGAGATTGCACAAGCGGTAGCCTCATCGTGAGCTGTACCCTTACGAATGTGGTTAACCCAGTCAACGTGCTCCAAAACGTAGGGGTTAGTCTGCTTGTAAGCAGCCTTCTCAGCCTCAGCGTCGAACTTCCAGATAACGTTGCCGGCCAAGTCCTTAATCTCGTGATCCTTGCTGTTCCAAGAACCCTTAGTACCCTGGATATACTCGCTTACGTTGTTGCTGCAACCATCAATCTGACGACACATAGAGTGGAGGTGGATACCATTCTCCATCTCGAAGTCAACTGAGAACTGGTCGTACTGGTCACCAGTGATACGACGGTGGCGAGCACCTACAGCAGTAGCCTTAACGGGCTTCAAGCCTGACATCCACAAGAATACGTCGATGTTGTGAACGTGCTGCTCTACGATATGGTCACCTGACAACCACTTCCAGTTAACCCAGTCGCGAATCATCCACTCCATATCGCTCCAGCCTGCCTGACGCTCCTTGTACCAAAGCATACCCTGGTTCCAATATACGTTACCGCCGGTAATCTCACCGATAAGACCCTGCTGAATCTTCTGGAATGCCTCAACGTAGGGACGCTGGTGGTGACGCTGTGTACCAGTAACAACGCTCAAGCCCTTAGCCTGTGCCTGCTTAGCGGTAGCCATAATCATACGGTAACCCTTGGGGTCAACTGCGATAGGCTTCTCAAGGAATGAGTGAACACCCTTCTCTGTAGCGTACTGGAAGTGTACGGGACGGAATACGGGAGGAGTAGCGATAACTACCATATCAACACCTGAGTCGATAACCTGCTTGTAAGCATCGAAACCAACGAAGCACTTGTCGTCAGCTACAACCTGATTGTGCTTCTCGGCCAAATTCTTCTTAAGGTTCTGCAAACGGTCAGCGAAAGTATCACCCAAAGCAACAACCTTGATACCGTTAGCTGCGTTCAACAGGTCAACGATAGCACCTGAACCACGGCCACCACAACCGATAACACCAGCCTTCAACTCCTTACCGTCGTCAGCCTTATCGTTCAAAACGGGGATGTAAGCACCCTCAAGCTGCTTCAGGGGAGTGTACTCGGGAGCCTTCTCACCGCAAGATGTCATAAGTGCTGAAGAACCAACGAGTGTTGAAACACCCGCTACTGCAGACAAAGACAAGAAGTCCTTTCTGCTCATTTTGTTACTGCTCATAATTTTTAGTAGTTTTTTATAATGTTAAACCTTATATATAATACATATTGGATTCTCTCTCACGTGCAACTCCACTACTGAGCCACCACACCCTCGGGCACCTCGCACACAACGCGGAAGCCTACGCCCTTGATATCCGAGTACCACCAGATACTCTTCGGATTCTGCGGGTCAGTACGCAACCACTCTACGTGATTTGTCTTGCCGCGGGCTGCGCTTCTCAGGTTAGCAGCATCGTCCACATAGTAGCCACCGCGAACAACGTGCTCCTCACCTTCAGCAGGACCCTTCGGGTCAACAGCGCCATCCTGCAACTGTGAATATGCATCCTCGGCATACCAATCCGAACAATACTCCATAACGTTACCCAGCATATTCTTCAAACCAAACGGATTGGCCTTCATCTTAGTAGGCTCCTGCGTGCGGTTCTTGCTATTGTTCATATAGATAACGTGGCTATTAATCACGGTAGTATCTGCGCCAAACAAACCATTCCAGAAACCGTCGTTGGTGTAATCCTTCGGGCTACCCTCGAAGTAGTAAGGAGTCTCGGTGCCACCACGTGCTGCATACTCCCACTCAGCCTCGGTCGGCAGACGATATTTCTTGCCCGTCTTGAGCGACAACCACTGGCAGAAAGTCTCAGCCGAATAGTGTGTCATAGTGATTGCGGGACGAGAGCCCATACCCCAACCCTGATCGGGGAATCCGAACGGAGGTGTAGGACCACTTACAGCGTCGCAATCCTCGCGGGTATTGTTTGCATAGATAACCTCGGGCGGTGTACGACCCTCAGACATTGTCTCACCATAGAAGGCCCAGAACTGATCCCAGGTAACCTCCACCTCAGCCATAAAGAAGGGCGAAATTGTTACGTTGCGCTGGGGAGCCTCATCCGCCTTATGGAAAGGCTCATTCTCGGGGCTACCCATCTTGAACGAGCCACCGGGGATAGCAATCATATTGATTGAAGCCGATGTGCCAGGAACAGTCTCGGTAAAATTCTTAAACTCGGTAACCGCTGCAGCCTCGGCATACAAATCGCCACCTGTTGTAGGAGCCGATGTCAAAGCCTCGTGCTTGTAGTTGGGGTTATAGTGACCTGCGTCAAGGTGACAGCTGATACACTGGAGGTTGAGCTTCTCCTCGTTCTCCTCATAGTAGAGGTGAGCCGTAACACCCTCATCAGTCATACCTGAAGGGAAGATATTTACGTGGCAAGCCTTGCAAGACTCGTTGTAAACAATAGTCTGAGCATACTCCAACTCGCCCTTTGAATCCCAATCGATATCCTCGGGGTTCTTGGTCAGGTACGACCACATATCTTTCATACCTGTAAGTGCCTTAGCCTTCACATACTCAAACGAGCCCTTCGGCGGGAGGTGGCACGCCACACAGTCGGTCATAACACCGCTGTCGTTGTTGTAGTGGATTGACTGCTTCCAGCTTGCATCAGACTCGGGGTGAACGTGACAAGACATACAAGAGTCGTTCTTAGAGCTGTTTACCCATAGGTAGTTGAATGCAATCATCAACGAAAATCCCAATACCAGACCTGCGAGGCCTACGAGTAGAAACTTCTTACTATTTCCTGATTTTGACATATTTGTATTAATCAAAAACTATATTCACAATCCAATTTCGGCACATACATAGCCCGACTCCTTTACGGCCTACGCGCACGCACGAAATAAATCACACAATATCTCGGTCAAAAGTAATAAAAATTTCGGCAGCTTCAAACTCTAAGGGTGTATTTTTTATAAAAACCGACTAATTTCATAATATTTTCAGCCCGCGCATAGCTTTTTCGCTTCTCAATTATAGCAAAAAGAGTTGATTGCCGATGTTTTTACAGAAAATTTATGTTCCTTTGTATAACAATTAGGTCCAAACTAAAAACAATGAGATAAAATGAAGAAATCTACACTATTTTTCTGCACCGCAATGTTGCTCACAGCAGTATTTTCGTGTGCGCCAAAGCAGAGCGTACCCACAACCGTGGAGCCGTACGCCGAGGGCAAACCCTACACACGTTGGTGGTGGTTTGCCTCGGAGATTCAAAAAGAGGATGTAAAGTACCAGCTCGAGTGGCTCAAGGAGCAGGGCTTCGGCGGCGTGGAGATTGCCTGGGTATATCCGATGGAGGGCGACAGCACCGTAGCTCGCACAAAGTGGCTTTCACCCGAGTGGGCCGAGCCAGTTAATTATGCCAAGCAGGTTGCCGATTCATTAGGTTTGGGTTGCGACTTCACTTACGGAACGCTCTGGCCCTTCAGCTCTTACACCCTGCCCGAGAAGTATTGGACACGCTCGTTCTACAACAAGAAGGGCGAGGCTGACCGCACCATCACCTGGGAGCATCCCCGTATGGCTCACATCCTCAACCACCTTGACAGCGAGGCCTTTGACTACTACGCTGCAGAGATGAACGAGGGTTTGAAGGAGGCTTTCAAAGGCTCAAAATCTGGCGTATTCGTGGACTCGTGGGAGGTAGAAACCCGCCAGCTTTGGACCGAAGGTTTCGGCGAGAAGTTTTACGAAAAGTTCGGCTACAAAATTGAGCCGTTGATGGATAAGCTCTATGACAAGGGTTATGAGGATGTATATTACGACTATATGACTCTTATGTCGGACTACGTTTTATATGAGTTCTACAAGCCATTCACCGACAATGCACACTCACAGGGAGCCTTCGCACGCTCGCAGTGTGGTGGCGCTCCGGCCGACTTGCTTACGGCATTTATGATTGTAGATGTGCCTGAGACAGAGGCCATTCTGTACGAGCCCAACTATGGTCGTATTCCCGCCTCGGCAGCTGCTCTGGCAGGTAAGGATGTGGTTACATCGGAGACCTTCACCTGCCTCTACGGCTGGAAGCGCTGGGGTGGCAAGGGTCCCTATCAGGAGCAGGAGCAGGTGGCTGATATGCGCCTTATTGCCGACGCTCTGTTTGCCAACGGAACAAACCAAATCATCTGGCACGGAATGCCCTTCATCGGCAAAAACCACACAAAGGATGAGAACTATTTCTACGCCTCGGTATATGTCGGTCGTGACTCATATTTCATCGACCAGCTGAAGGATTTCAACGACTATATGGCTAAGGTGTCACGCTATATGCGCAAGGGTAACACCTACTCGGATGTAGCTCTCTACCTGCCATTGGAGGACTCTTGGATGGGCGTTGAACTGCCCGAGGAGTTGCAGATGCCGTGGGTATGGGGCGAGTATGAGTTGCGCTATGAGTTTGCGCCCGACTATCTGGCTGGCTACCAGCCCCTGTGGGTTAATGCCAAGGTGCTGAAAGAGAGCCAGTATGCCGATGGTACACTCAAGTATGGAGATATGCAATTCTCAACGCTCGCAATAGATGTCGAGTGGCTGGATATTGCCGCTCTGCGAGAGGTTGTACGCCTCGCAAAGCAGGGTCTGCCCGTGGTAATGTCACGCGAGCCCAAGCAGCCCGGCAAGAATAAATCGGAGGAGTTTGGAAAGCTCTACGCCGAGCTTATGTCGCTTGAGAACGTATCGGCCGACCCGACAAAGATATTGGCACAAAAGCCGCTTATCGAGGGTGAGAATCTGCCCGATTTCTGGTGTCGCAAGGATGGCGAGGAGCTATATATCTTCGTGGCTAACCCCGCAGCCAAGAACTTGAAGTATCCGTTGCGTTATGGTCAGGCTTTCGAGGATGAGGGCTCACAGCGCGACATTACCATCAACGCCAAGGCGGGTGCGCAGAGTCTGAAGCTCACATTCAAGCCCAACGAGTCTATTATGCTTAAGGTTGCTGCCGACGGCAAGGTTGAGCAGATTGATTTGGGCTTCACAGCAAAGAAGATATAACATTGAGATACTCTCACACAAGGGTCGTCAGCGGTGCTGGCGACCTTTTTTTTCGCCACAAAACAGGTGTTTCACCACAAGGATAGACCATCTATCACTAATTAATGGGAGCGTATATTCTCTCCGAGAAAAATAATTACTTTTGCTGCAAACAAAAAACAAAGTATTATGAAGAAATTTATTATGGCCATCATCTGTGCCGCATTTTTTGCACTCCCCGCAGCAGCACAGGGCATCAACGACAAGGCAGACAACATCATCGGCGAGTACCTCACAGACCGCGGTGGTAGCAAGAGTAAAGTACGTATAACAAAGAATGCCGATGGCACATACGATGCGCAGGTTTTCTGGGTGGAGAATCCTATGGGCAAGGACGGCAAGAAGCGTAAGGATGTAAAGAATCCCGACAAGAGCCTGCGAAATGTGGATATCGACCAGGTGGTAATCGTCAAGAGTCTTAAGTACGACGCCGAGGATAAGAAATGGGGCGGCGCAAAGATTTACGACCCCACAAAGGGTCTGCGCGTGAATGCTACGGCAGAGTTCGAGACAGCCGACAAGCTCAAGCTGCGCGGCACGATTCTGGGCGTAGGTGTAACTCTCTACTGGACTCGTATAAAATAATTTTTCACGAACAAATCATAGGCTACCGATACACATTGGTAGCCTTTTTTGTATATTTGTGAAAACCTAAAACTATGAAACAACTATTTTACGCCGCTGCCCTGCTTGCCATCACCCTTGCAGGCTGCACACCCAAATCAGCTCAGGACAAACGTATCGAGGAGCTAACAAAGCGTTACGACAAATTTATCGCACTGACCTTCGACGACGGCCCCAGCACCTTGACACCCAAGATTCTGGATATCTTGGAGGAGTATAACGCGACGGCTACATTCTTTGTTATTGGCAATCAGGTTGACTCCACGACCGAGCCTATAATTCGCCGCGCAGTGAGTATGGGCTGCGAGATTGCAAACCACTCGTTCACGCACCCCTATATGTCAAAACTCTCGCCCGAGGAGCAGATAGCCGAGGCTCAAAAGACCACCTCCGCCATCGAGCAATACGCCCCCACGCCGAAGTATTTCCGCCCGCCATATATGGATGCCGACGAGATAACGCATAGCGTTGTGCCCCAGATATTTATTGGCGGCCATTGCCCATCGGACTGGGACTCAAATGTAAGTGCCGAGGAGCGCTATGAGGGCCTTTTGGAGAGGGCGAAAGATGGTGTAATATTCCTGTTGCACGACTTCAAGGATAACGTCGGAACGGCAGAGGCTTTAGCAAGGGTTTTACCCACCCTGCAGGCGCAAGGATACGGATTTGTATCTGTCAGCGAACTATTCACGATAAAGAACGTTACGCCGCAAAAAGGCATAATATACCGATCGGCAGACACCGCCGAAAAGTAGAAAAGAGGGTGTCTAACAAGTCAAGTTAGCACCCTCTTTTTTGAGAAATTGTATAACAAGAGCTATTTTAAGAACACTTTTCCTCCTCGCGGCTCGGCAAAGAGTACAAGTACTCTCTGCGCTCGCTCCGCAGCGTCGGTTGAAGCTGGTCGCAGGCCAAGAAGGCGCAGTTTACCGAGTGTAAATGAGCATTTCGAAGACAAGCCAAATGCCGAAAGAGCCTTGTTAGACAGTTTCTTTTATTTGTTTTATTAATCGCCTCAATTAAACATTGCTTTCGATTATTCTATTCCCTAAATCGAAAACACCCCTTACCAAAACCAAGACAAAACTAATAAAAACAAAAAAGGAAGACCTTTCGATCTTCCTTTTCAGTACCCCCTCAGGGGCTCGAACCCTGGACCCCAACATTAAGAGTGTCGTGCTCTACCAACTGAGCTAAAGAGGCATTTTACAACCGCGTCACTTTCGTTCCTGATTGCGAGTGCAAATATAAGGCACTTTTTTATTCTGTGCAAATATTTTGCAAACTTTTTTCAAAAAAAAGTTATTTTTTCCTAATCACTATTCCACTCGCCCTGCGCGTCAATATAGATTATCGGGCGCTTCGGCTCGAGGGCTTTCAAACGCAAGTAGCTCTCGTACAGATTTATACCATTCGACGACTCGTCAGCAAGCAGATATCCGAGCACGCAAGCATAATTTCTTGTTGCGAAATAAGAATTTTCCGCCCTCAAGATAAAAGAATCGGTCCACTCGGGATTATTTGACTCATTTCCATTCAAACGGCGCGATATACCACTATTGCGTGTACTGATAGGCACCTGCGCTAAGACATACATTCCCAGCGAATCGCACATACGATAGACATTATGAGGCACGGCCGAAGCAGGAAAGCGCACCGCATTATATCCCAACAGACGTGCTCCAAGGACATCCTTATCCGTTATCTTGTGGACATCGAAATTGCTATAATTCAAATCGGTCTTGATACCATTTATATAGAAATCGCCATTCTCATCGTGCTTAACATCACGGAAGCCCAGAAGATGCGTCTGATACTCCACATAACGGCCCTCAATCTGCGTCTTGAGATTCAGACGATAGCGCACCGGCATATCGGCACACCAAGTGAGCTCGTAGGGAATCTGCGTCATAATCTTTATGGTATCCTCACGCTTCATATCCAACACAATATCCTGATGGCCATAGGTCACAACGGTTGTATCGGGAGCAAGAATCTCGTAATGAATACGCGCCTTCTTGGGATTCAGCGACTCAGTCTTTACCACAAAACCGATATCTACATTAGCGTGCTTTTGTGAAAGTTCAACGCGAGTATTATGCACGACATCGCGCACGCGTACAATGGGTTGCGACATAACATACACCTCACCCACTCGCGGCTCATCGCTAAGTATAAAACTCTCCAATCGTCGGCTCCAATGATTTTTCAGCAATCGAATCTGGATAGTATTCATATCCTCCTGCGACGCCTTGGTCACATCAAACTCGGCGGGAGCAAAGGCGTTGGATGTATATCCCACCTTCTTGCCATTGACAATAACCTCGTACGCACCCGAAGCCTCATCCACACGGGCAATAGCCTGTCGATTGAGCCACGAGAATGGTACCGTGAACTTACCTGTAAAGACCACAGCATCGGCCTCGTCGGTACGTGTCCACTCCTTAACGGGACGCAAGTACTGCGACTTCACCACCACACCGCCGTGCGTCTGAGCCAGCTCGGAGGTGTTGTAAGGCACTATTCTCGCACGCGGAGTGAGGCAGTTCTCCGACACAACCTGCTGCGCAAAGGCCGACGTAGCTGCCAGGAACAATAGTGCTATGATTGAAATAAAACGTTTCATATATTTCGGATTATTCGTATATTTGTGTCAAAGTTATAAAAAAATTCGTTCTTGCGATGAATTCCACTCCAAAACTGAACTTTCCGCCCATAAATTTACGTGCAAAGCGCGACAATGAGCGAACTCTTGTCTATGATGAGGTGCGTTCGATGTATGTTGTGCTTACTCCCGAGGAGTGGGTTCGACGCCATTTAGTGGCATTTCTCGTATCACATTGCGGAGCCTCGTTGCGCTCCATTGTCGAGGAGTATCCCGTAAACCTCAACACGATGGCACAACGCGCCGATGTGGTGGTAATGAACAGCGAGGCCAAGCCACTACTTCTGGCCGAGTGCAAGGCGACGGAGGTAAATCTCGGCAACGAGAAGACTCTGCACGATGTCTTTGCGCAAGCCACACGCTACAATGCCGTAGTGCAGGCACGCTTTATCATTATCACCAACGGACTTCGCCACTTCTGCTACGAACATACGGCAGAGGGTTACAAGCCTATTGGCTCATTCCCCCGATTAGGATAATTTCACTCTTCCCGAACGCTACAAAATCTGCCCGGGCTGCATACTCTCCACATAGTCGCGGAACGAGTCGCGGTAATTTATGCTGATGGGCACATACTCCTCATTATCGAGATATACTCTACCGCGAGCATAACCCGTCACGTGCCCAAGATTCACGATATAAGACCGATGTACTCGCATAAAGCGGTCTGCGGGCAGGGCACTCTCCATATTCTTCAGGCGCAACAGCGTCATTATCGACGAGCCCGAGGTCAGATGCAGACGCACATACTCGCCCACACTCTCAATATATATAATATCGGCATATCGCACCAGCGACACCTTATAGTCGGCCTTAATCGAGATGCAATCCTTATTCTCCACGGATGGCTGCGCCGGCACCGCCTCCACACTCGGCGTCACCTGCTCCTCACACAATCGCTGCAACTCAAGCAACGAACGCACCTTGCCTACAGCACGTTCAAACTCATCAAAACCAAACGGTTTCAACAGGTAGTCCACTGCATCGAGTCTAAAGCCCTCGATAGCATACTCCGAGTAGGCCGTGGTAAACACAACCATTGGAGGGTTTTCCAACCCACGCACGAAATCCACGCCGCTCAAATCGGGCATATTGATATCAACAAACATCACATCCACCCCATTCTCGGCAAGCACCTGCTCGGCGGTATGGGCACTATTACAAAGCGCTACAACCTCAAGGTCCGAGATGCGCTCCATATATTTACTCAACTGACGCAGAGCCAACGGCTCATCATCTATTGCTATGCACTTTATCATATATCATTGGAATTGATAGTTTAACCTTATATTCATTCTCCTGGCTCTCGTCAATATCGAGCTTATAGTTATGACCAAACAGAATATCCAGACGCTTACGTACATTTTCCAGACCAATACCGCCCTTCTCCACCTTCATACCCTTATGGCGCGAGTTACGCACCTCGCAAATGGCATTACCATCCTTGCAGCACAGGTCGATATGCACATACGATGGCTTATTGTAGCTTACGCCGTGCTTGAATGCATTCTCCACAAATACAATCATCAATAGCGGCGGCACCTTGGCATCCATCGGCAGAGGATTATGCACATTAAAGCGCACATCCACATCGCTCATATAACGTATGCGCATCAGGGCGATATAATTCTCTATAAAACGCACCTCCTGCAACAGATTGGTATGGGCATTCTCCGAGTCATACAACACATATCGCATCATCTTCGAGAGCTCAATAACGGTCGCCTTGGCCGCCTCGGGGTCTATATCAACCATCGCGTGAATATTATTCAGCGTATTCATAAAGAAGTGCGGATTTATCTGGTATTTCAGATAATCCATCTCAGCCTGCAAACTATGACGCTCCATCTCTATCAACTTCTGCTCATTTTGTATCGAGCGGAATATCAGCTTGATACTACAGTTGGCACCCATCATAAACAATCCAAGCAACACATTCCAGTACCAGGTCAAATCGGTGAATGCAGCACGTCCGTGCACAATCTGGGAATCACTTGCCGCATAGGGCAGGTGCTTGATATTGTCCATATAATACTCTATCGGATAGAATATGGCCGCAAGCATAGCTATAGAGATAAGAACATATGCCACATAACGTCGCTTGAAGAGAAGTTGCGGTGCCAAGATTGTATTATTTATAAAGAAAATAATAATGTATGGCAGCAACTTACTCCACACCAAAAGCACATTGACCAGATAGACGTGCTCCTCGGACATCATCTTCGAGTTAAGGATTGGCACCAATAGCGCCATCGCCCACACTAAAAAATAGAGTAGATTCTCGCCTATAAGGGGTTTATTTGTGTTTGTTCTCATACGAACAAAGATACTCAAAAAATCTATTCTTTGAAAAAAATGAGTATATTTGTCAATAGAAACCTAAAAACTAAAACCGTATGAAAAGATTTATACTCTCGCTATTGATGTGTATTCCTCTTTTTGCCATTGCTGCGCCCAAAAATCACCCTACGATGTTTGCCCACCGAGGCTGTTGGAGTAAAAACGAGGCTAAAGAATTTGTTGTTCCCGAAAATAGCCTACCAGCAGTGGCTATGGCCAGGAAGATGGGCTACACGGGCATTGAATGCGACGTACACTACACAAAAGATAAGCGTATGGTTATCCTTCACGATGCTACGCTCAACCGTACTATGCGCCGTGCATCCGACTACTCGAAGCTCGACAAGCCGGTACGCCTGGCTGACCTGACGTTTGAGGAGCTGCGCCGCGATTATGTGCTTGAGTCAGCTAATCCCGAGTGGCGAACACCTATTCCAACGCTCGAGGAGCTGCTTGCCGAGTGCAAGAAGCACGGCATAATGCCAATGCTGCATAGTGCCATTATGGACTCTTATCACGTAGCACAGGAGATGTTTGGCGACGAGTGGATTTGCTTCACGGGTGGCGTGGAGCATATGCAGCAGGTTCGCAAGTTCTCAAACTGCATTATTTTGCTTGCTATCAACGACGGCTCGGCCGAGGATAACATCGCCCGTCTGGAGCAGATTGGTGGCCGCTGCGGAATCTCTACGATGAATTATAAGCTCTATACCCCTGAGTTCTGCAAGGCTCTCACCGAGCGCGGATATATCGTTCAGGCCTCTATTTTTCCCGCTCCGCACGAGGCTATCGCACAGCGAAATGGCATTAGTTATCAGCTAACCGACTTCTCGATTATGCCCGACCACAAACCTATACACAAAGGCAGCGGCAAGCTGATTGCCAAAACACAAGATGTTACTTGGGAGTGGAAGAGTAATGACAAATTAGAGCGCGGAGGTCTGACGCTTGATATTGAATTTGAGGGCGAGATCGAGATTACCATCAACAACGACCGAAAATATACCCTCACTCGAGACACTCGCGGAAAAGATATTATCGGCGACCGCTTCTTCAACAAAGCCCCCTCCGTTAAGGTCACCGCCAAACAAGGCGCACACATAAAAAAAGCCACCGCAAAGGTGTATGCATATTAAATAAAAAAGCCTAACAAATGTTAGGCTTTTTTATTTAATATCAGATTCTCCACACCAATCTTCGGTACATAATGCACCCCGTCGTGACGATAATAATTATGGTTGTCGGTAGTTGAAATCTCGACAAGGCGGATGTTATCAATTCCGCGGCCAATGGCCAGGATTAACAGTGGCTCCAGCTCGAGTGATAACGCCTGCTGCACAGCTTTGCGGTCGAAGGCTCCAATGCATATACCGTTCAGGCCAATCTCCACCGCCTGCAACAACATACTCTGCGCCGCAATACCCATATCCACACTCACATATCTATCCTCCGGCACGGTAGAACAGATGACAATAAATGCATTGGGCTCACTCCCCTTCTCAGGCAAGTGCAACTCAGGTAAAGCACCCCCAAGACGAATATGTGGCAAAACTGCCGAGGCCTCATCCGCAAGCACAGGGCGAAAGCGTAGCACCTGCTGATTACGGGCCGAAGGGACCTTTGTAGCTACCTCAATTATTCGTCGCAATTGGTCCTCGCGCACCTTAAACGATGAGTCATAGGCTCGATGGCTGCGATTCTTCTCCAGAAGGCGCATAAGATTTCGATGATTAGAGGTACGCTTCGGCGCTGAGCCGCCACGCATATACTCCTCCATCTTCTTACCCAGGTAGTCGTCCGCCATACTATATATATATTAATAAATAGCCCGATGCCACGTAAGCGACCAAATAACTAACAATGAAGGCTACCACGCCCTTACCGTTTCTTATGTTTGTGGACTCCGAAAAGGCCTTATAGCTCCAATAGAAATACCATACGCTAACCAACAACGAAACAACTCCGATTATCGAAAGCAGATTAGCATACTCCATAATGCGAGCCACATTACCATCCATAGCCAAGCCCACAACGCTTCTAACCATAGGGAATGCGAACATAAGCAACATCACATCAAACGGAATACGGGCAAAGAGATTATATCCGGCTACGCTCCAGAAATGCACCTTCGAGCGCGACACGACCACAGCCGCAACATACAGCACCGCAGAAAAGAGAAGCCACACCGCAATCTGCTGCAGCGTAGCCTTCCACAGTGCACCACCAGCGTAATTTACTTGGGTAATTGACGTAACACGCAACCCCACCTGCCAACAATATACGGCCGTGAGAATCATCGCCACAATGCCCCAGCATATAGCCTGACGCAGCGGCAGAAAGCGGAAAGGATTTTTTAGTTTCTCAAGCATCTCACACGCTAATCATTATTATCAAGACTCTGCAAATGCTCCAACTCCGCAATCACATCGTCCATACGGTTACGTACCGATGGATAACTCAAATCCATCTTCTGTGCCAACGCCTTTAGCGAGCCGTTACATAGCACGAAATCCCCCACAAAGCGTAAGTCATCCTCCTTGAGTCGCATCAATACCGGCAGGGGATAGTCACCCTCAATAGTTGTGTCACACTCGGCACAATGCATCATATGTACCTGCAACACTTCGCCGCACGATGGACAAATCTTTGGCAATCGCTTCTTACCCATATATATTTTTTAATGTTTTACACTCTCGCTACAATCCGCATCAAAATTACGATGCAAATCATCTGTTCCAACTTCCGCAATCTCGGGCGTCGAAAGTAGCTCTAACTCTAAAGAAATAAAGATGATAAAAGGAAATTTTGCATAGTATATTCCCCACAAATCAATCTTTCTTGAACAAAGTTAACATTTTATTTAACATTTCACAATTTTTTCTTAACATTATTCAACCTTTTTCACATTTTCACAACAAAATAGGCATATTTATACACGACTGCATAAAAAAAACGGTCACCCCTCGCGGGATGACCGTCAAGCCAATATTATAATAATATTAGTTAGCCTTCAAAGCCTCCAAAGCCTTGTTGTACTTCTCATACTTAGGCATCATACCCTCCTCGTCACGAAGACGGAAAGTCAACACCTTCAAAGTCTCAACAGTAGGCAAGCTGTTGGGGTTAAGCTCGTAAGCAGCCTCCAATACGGGAACAGCAGCCTTGTAGCTTGCGATAACCTTATCCTGATCAGCCTTCCACTCTGCGTTGCTCTTATAGTCGCGCTTGCTAATCTCCTCGTTCAAAGCGTCACCCTTATAGATGTGCAACAAACCGAGGTTGAAAGCAGCCTGAGCATCCTTGGGATCCAACTCAACAACCTTTGTGAATGAGTTGATAGCCTCATCGTAGTTCTTCATTGAGTTGAACATAATAGCACGGCCATTCCAGAGGTCCTTATTCTGAGGATCCTTTGCCAAAGCACCGTCAACCATTGCAACCAACTCCTGAGGATCACCTACGGGGTTCTCGGGATCAGTATAGATAGTAATCAAGCCCTCGATGATACGAGTGTTAGCGGGGAACTTAGCCATACCCTCCATCAAAACCTGCTTTGCACGCTCCATATTAGCTACACGTACAGAAGAGTCCTTCTGGCCATAGTAAGCGTGGAAGAGGTAGTAGTAGATAAAGCCGTCAGCATCGGTATAACCAGCCTCCAAAGCCTTTGAAAGAACCTCAGCACCCTTAGCGAATGAAGCGGGGTTAGTAGAGCCATCAACTACGTAGAGGTAACCAGCGTAGTAGAGGTAGTCGTTCTTAACATCGCCCTTGTAACCGGGAGTCTGCTGAGTGTTGTATGCTGCCATATAGTTCTGAGCAGCCTTCTCTGCTAAACCTGCATCCAAGCATACGTTACCCATAGTGTTGTAGTAGTTCTCAACCTTAGCCAAGCCGTCAGCAACCTTTGAAGCCTGCTTTGCATCCAACTCCATAGCCTTCTTGAATGAAGCAACAGCCTCTGCAGCCAGGTCACCCTCCTTAACAGCCTGAGTTACAATCCAGGTAACAACCTTACCGTCTGCAGTGTAAACCTTAACCCAAGGATAAACGTGCTCGTTAACAGCCTTACCATTGAGCTGAACACCAGCGTTCTGAGTATCAGCCTTACCCAAAGTCAAGGCAAGCATTGCCTCCTCCATACCAACGAACAAACCGTTGATAGGAGCATTTACAGCCTCGTAGTAAGCGTTACCACGTGCGAGCCAAGTAGCAGCCTTGCTACCCTTCTTTGCATCTTTTGAATCTGCATCGGCCTTATCCAACTTTGCTACGATAGCAGCCTTGTTGACCTTCTGCGCATTTGCCATTGGTGCTGCCATAAGCGTAATGGCCATCACCGCGAGAATTAATCTTTTCATAATTAAATTCTGTTTAATGAAAAAACGTTTTACTTTATTTGTTTATTGTCTATTCGTGTCATTTTATTATTCAGCACTCTGCTCCTCTGTCTGAACTGTAGGCTCTGCATTAGGCTCCGTCATACCCTCAGCGCCACCCTCTACAACAGCTGTTGCGTCGATTTCCTCCTCCTCGCTAACAGGCACAGCCATCACCGAAGCGATAACATCACCCTCGCGCAGGTTGATAATCTTCACACCCTGCGTAGCACGGCCAGCAACGCGAATCTGCTCTACCTTGGTACGAATTGTAACACCCGAGCGGTTGATAATCATCAAGTCGTTCTCGTCCGTCACGGCCTGGATAGCAATCAGGTCACCTGTCTTCTCGGTAATGTTGATTGTCTTAACACCCTTACCGCCACGGTTTGTCACACGATACTCGTCAAGGTCAGTACGCTTACCAAAGCCATTCTCCGAGAGAACCAATACATCCTGCTTAGAGTCGGGCTCGATACAAATCATACCGATAACCTCGTCACCCTCATCAAGTGTGATACCTCTTACGCCGGCACCCACACGACCGATAGGACGCACCGTACTCTCATTGAAGCGGATAGCCTTACCACCACGTGCGGCAATCATAATCTCAGCCTCGCCGCTGGTAATCTTAGCCTCGAGCAGCTGGTCACCCTCGCGGATAACAATCGCATTCACACCATTCTGGCGAGGACGTGAGTATGCCTCCAGCTTAGTCTTCTTAACAACACCCTCGCGAGTACACATCACGATGTAGTTATTGTTGATGTACTCCGCATCGTTAAGATTCTTGGTATTAATATATGCACGTACCTTGTCATCGGGCTCAATCTGGATGATATTCTGGATAGCGCGACCCTTCGATGCGCGTGTTCCCTCGGGAATATCGTAAACCTTAAGCCAGTAGCAACGACCCTTCTCGGTAAAGAATATCATCGTGTTGTGCATTGACGCCACGTAGATATGCTCGATGAAGTCCTCGTCGCGCGTTGCACTACCCTTCATACCCACACCACCGCGGTTCTGGATACGATACTCTGCCAACGGCGTACGCTTGATGTAACCCATATGCGAGATGGTGATAACCATATCATCATCAGCGTAGAAATCCTCAGGATTGAACTCCTCCGAAGAGTAAACAATCTCGGTGCGGCGCTCATCGCCATACTTCTCCTTCACCTCGATAAGTTCATCCTTTACAATCTGCATCTGCATCTCCACGCTTGCCAATACATCGTTGAAGTAGTTAATCTTGCGCTCCAGCTCAGCGTGCTCGGCCTCCAGTTTCTCAACCTCCAAGCCTGTAAGCTGACGCAGACGCATCTCGGTGATTGCGGCAGTCTGCAACTCACTCAAACCGAAACGCTCCTGCAAAGCCTGCTTTGCCAATTCGTTATTACGAGAGCTTCTGATAATATGTACAACTTCATCAATATTATCCTGCGCAATGATAAGACCCTTAACGATGTGCATACGCTCCTCTGCCTTCTTCAAATCGAAGCGCGTGCGACGTACAATAACATCGTGACGATGCTCCACAAAGTGCTTAACCAAATCCTTGAGGTTGAGCAACATCGGGCGGCCATTCACCAATGCGATATTATTCACTGCAAACGACGTCTGCAACTGAGTATTCTTAAAGAGCGTATTCAGCACCACATTTGCCGAGGCATCCTTCTTGACGAAGATTGTGATACGCATACCATTGCGGTCACTCTCATCGTTGATATACGAGATACCCTCAATCTTCTTGTCGTTAACCATCTCGCCGATTTTCTTAATCATCTCGGCCTTGTTAACCATATAGGGAATCTCTGTCACAACGATACACTCACGACCCGAAGGCATAGTCTCAATCTCGGTGCGGGCACGCATCATAACGCGACCACGACCTGTCATCAACGCCTCCTTAACACCCTCATAACCATAAATCAACGCTCCTGTGGGGAAGTCGGGGCCCTTAACATACTTGAGCAACTCCTCGCACTCGCAATCGGGGTTGTCCACATAGGCGCAGCAAGCGTCAACAACCTCTCCCAAGTTGTGGGGAGCCATATTGGTTGCCATACCTACGGCGATACCGCTCGCACCATTCACCAACAGCAAAGGAATCTTTGTCGGCAATACGGTGGGCTCCTTTAGTGTATCATCGAAGTTTGTAGTCCAATCGATAGTCTCCTTCTCGATGTCGGCCATAACCTCGTCGGTAATCTTCTGCATACGTGCCTCGGTGTAACGCATCGCAGCGGCCGAGTCACCATCCATAGAACCGAAGTTACCCTGACCCTCAACCAGCGGATAACGCATAGCCCAATCCTGCGCCATACGAACCATAGCCTCATACACTGAGCTATCGCCGTGGGGGTGGAACTTACCGAGCACGTCACCGACGATACGCGCCGACTTACGTGTAGGCTTATCCGAGTATAAGTTCAACTCGGCACTCATATCGTACAAGATACGACGATGTACGGGCTTCAGACCATCGCGCACATCGGGCAACGCACGCGACACGATAACCGACATCGAGTAGTCGATATAGGCCGACTTCATCTGCTCCTCAATATTGATGGGAATAATTCTACCCGTCAATCCAGCATTCTTATCTTCTTCAGTCAACATATTTATAACCTTAAAAATTAGCGCTTCGAGCGCACTCTTTTAATTAAGCAAAAGTACTCATTTTTTCGCAAATAACCAATTTTAACATCTGTTTTTACTCTTATAAAGAGTATTTCTTCGCAAAACACCCTATTTTTGCCCGTTTTCAGGCGATTTGAGAGCAAAAAAAATTTCCCTCGACACTCTGTCGAGGGAAATTTACTCTCATTGGCGTTTTCTCGACTAACGGAAGTCGATTATCTCATACTCCTTATACTTCGTCTTATCGAAACTCTCGACCTTAGCCTTACGCTTATCGAGCGACACCACATCGACAACGATTACATCATCATAGAGTTTATACTCCAGACGCTCGGGACGTCCAGATGTGGCATTCACCGTAAGGTATATATCGCCCTCAATCGCAGGGTCTGTTGAGCGCAGATGGATGGTCTTGCTGCCACCCGTTTCCGCATACACATCCGACTCATAACCCGCATCCACAAAGTCGAAGCATCGCGTGGGATTGTCCAGTACATTTCGGCTCGTAAGGTCAACATTATCAACATTTATCTCCTCACGATTGTGGTCCACCTCGTAGCGCACCTTACCATCCGAATAGACCTCCGCAGCATCGAGCGCAATGTAATACGCATCACCCGCCACAGAGTACTCGCCCGTAGCTTTATAGTCGCCAGCCACGACCTTAAACTCAGCATCGTAAGCACCCAGCGCCTCGACATATTGTGCCACGCGCTGCAACATAGACTTCGACTTCTCATCGGCAGCTGCCGAGAGAGCGAAAGAGAGAACCAAAGCCAATAATACAAGTTTGCGCATAACTACTCCTTTTTTAAGAAAACGTACTACACAGCATAAATATTATGCCGCAGATTAGAAAACGCCCAAATCCTGCAACTTGGCCTCCAGCGACGGCAGGTCGTAGTACTTTATCTCGCGCGGCTTGGCACCCACCTGCGGACCAACGATACCGGCACGCTCGAGCTGCAACATAATACGTCCTGCGCGGTTGAAACCAACCTCATAGTTACGCTGTATGGATGATGTAGATATAACGCCCGTAGTCACGGCAGCACGAGCCACCTCACCGAAGAGTACATCATACTTCACAGGTGCACCACTCTCGCCATCGGCTGCAGCACCATCGCCACCCGATTCGGGCACGAAGTCGGGCAACTGATACGCCTCGGTATATCCCTGCTGCTTAGCGATATAATCCACCAAACGCTCCACCTCTTTGGTTTCAACCAACGCACACTGAATACGTGTCAGCTCACCATCCTTCGAGAAGAGCATATCACCGCGACCTATAAGCTGATTCGCACCCGGCTGGTCAATAATCGTACGCGAGTCAATCATCTGAATCACGCGGAAAGCGATACGCGACGGGAAGTTAGCCTTGATACCACCCGTAATAACTCGCACATCGGGACGCTGCGTAGCGATAATCAAATGAATACCTACGGCACGCGCCTTCTGCGCCAGACGCATAACGGGCACCTCAACCTCCTTGGCAGTCATAATAAGGTCGGCAAACTCATCGACAATAACTACGATATACGGCAGGTAGCGATGACCCTTATTGGGGTTCAGGCGGCGAGCTGTAAACTTCTCGTTATACTCCACAATGTTTCGTGCCGTAGCCATCTTACACAGCTCCAGACGGCGACCCATCTCCTCAACCAAAGAGTTCAATACATATACCGCCTTTTTCGGGTCGGTTACAATAGCCTCATCCTCGGACTCCATCTTAGCAAGGAAGTGACGCTCCAGCTTATTATATACCGAGAACTCCACCATCTTGGGGTCAATCATCACAAACTTCAACTGTGCGGGGTGCTTGCTATATAGCAGCGATGTGATGATAGCATTCAAACCTACCGACTTACCCTGACCCGTAGCTCCCGCCACCAACAAGTGCGGCAGCTTGGCCAAATCGAAAGTAAAGTTCTTATTCTGAATAGTGCGGCCAATAACCACCGGAAGCTCCATCTTTGCGTGCTGAAACTCCTCCGAGCAGATAGCCGAGTACATCGATACAATCTGCTTATCGCGGTTAGGCACCTCGATACCAATCGTACCTCGACCAGGAATTGGGGCAATGATTCGTATTCCCTGCGCACGAAGGCTCTGGGCGATATCCTTCTCCAGACCCTGCACCTTTGATATCTTCACGCCCTGCGCCTGCACAATCTCGTAAAGCGTAACAGTCGGGCCAACGGTAGCCTGAATATCGACAATCGGAATACCAAAATACTTCAGCGTCTCCTGAATACGGCACTTATTATCGTATATCTCGGCATCACTCACCTTATGCGGCGACTGATAATCCTCGAGCAGCGACACGTAAGGCTTCTTATATGTCTCCAGGTCACGCAGAGGGTCATACAACTCCATATCAATATCCTCCTCGGATACCTGAGAGACCTTATTTTCACGCACCTTTACGACTATATGGTCATCATCTGATTTGGGCGCCACCTGCGGCGTCTCTACCGCCGGCTTCGCTCTCTCCACATAAAAACCCTCCTCGCCCATAGGCTTTTCAATCACAGGCGCTATAACGGGAGCGGGTGTAGCATGTTGCTCCACCTCGTATGAGGCCATATCGGAGGGCACAACCGCAAAGCCACTCTCATCGAGCGACTGCTCGAAACGCTGCTGTTGCTCCTGCTTCTCACGAGCAAGCAGAGCCTCCACGTCAATCTTATTAGGCACAGCACCGCCATTGGGCACAACAACAAAGCCCTCCTCTTCCAGCTCCGACATATCCATATCCTCGGCCGAATCATCCGCAACAACATCACTCTGCGCGGGCCTTTCAACATAGAATCCAACCTCCGGCTCAAGTTCCTTCGTGCGACCGAAATCGGGGTGACCAATCTGCTGCTCACGCTGCTGCGCGAGATACTCGTTCATCGTCATACGCTGCGACTCCTCACCATTAGGCTTAGGCTGTAGCTCCTGCGCAACGGGCTTAATCACAACGGGCGGCTCCACTACAACAGGCTCCGACACAGGAGGTTGAACGACAGGAGGCACAATCGGCTCCATCTGTTGTTCCTCCTCATCATCTGTCGGCTCCTCCTCTACTTCGCTCCTACGGTTTACGATAGCATCCTCAACAGCCTTCTTGACACGACCACCCTGCTTCTCCACGCCATCGCCTATACTATCGACAATACGGCGGAAGTTATGGTTGATAAATACACCCGTCAGAATCCAGCCTGCCAGCAAGACCAACACCGTGCCGAACATACCCAATGCATCCGACAAATCCTTAGCGCACGCCTGGCCCAGTTCGCCACCGATATCGTAGCGTATCTCCCAGCTGTTGGCAATCAATCCCATCGTAAGCGAGCCGACAATCAAAAGCAGTGCGGCACTCAACGCAAAATGGTTGAGGTGCAACGACTTCTTGCGGAATATACGCCAGCCGAGAATAGTGATAACAATCGGGATTATTATACCAAATACACCAAACGAGCAGTCCACCATCCAATAGGCTACGGTAGCGCCTATGCTGCTACACACATTCTCGAACTCCACATTAATACCCGACAACTCGGGGTCATTACGCAGGGCCGACAAATCCGACGACCAATGCACGAAGTGCGATACAACCGACACCAACGAGAATATTCCAATAACGAGCAACAAAAAGCCCGACATCCACGACATATTGTCATTGGGTGCCACGACAGGTGCTGCCTGACTCTTCGTCTTACTATTTTTTTTCGCCTTAGCCATAAATCTCCAAATGATAGCGGGCATAGCCCGTAATGTAAAAATAGAAAATAATTTTAATTTCAGCAAAACCTCACCTACACCACATCGGGCCACTACTTGCCCAACGCCTTATCTTGCAGGCGCTGACGATACTCCTCGTCAGCAAACGTTATGAACTCGATGCAAGGCACGTTATCCTCCGCCGCTCGCAAATCATACTCATCAAGCAGACTCTCGACGCGCTTCTCTACGGCCGTTCCCGAGTCGATGATGGCAACCTCTCGCTCACCCACAACACGGGCAATAACATCGCGCAAGAACGGGTAGTGCGTACAACCCAGCACGATTACATCCGCACCACGCTCGATGATAGGCTCTACGACCTGTCGCACAAGTCTCTCGGTTGCAGGCTCCTGCTCCTCATTGCGCTCAACAGCCTCCACAAAGCCCTCACCAACGGCCTTAATAACCTCCACGCCCTCTCCATAGCGGGCTACGGTAGACAGGAACTTCTCACCCTTAAGGCTGCGCTCCGTGGCAAGTACTCCAACCACCTTTGTGCGGGTCATCGCACACGCAGGCTTCACGGCCGGCTCAAGCCCCACGATAGGGATATCAAACGTGGCTCTCAGATGAGAGATAGCTGCCGCCGTAGCTGTGTTACACGCCACAACAACCATCTTGCAACCTCGCCCAATAAGCTCACGCACCGACTCCTCAGCCAGCTCCTTTATGCGCTCTGCGGGCAACGAGCCATAAGGACAATTCTTACCATCACCCAAATATATCAACGACTCACAAGGCAAAGCGCGGTGCAGCTCACGCCACACCGACAAACCTCCAAAACCTGAGTCATATACACCTATCGGGTTATTATTCATTCTCCTTAACTATCTGCAAAATGTAATCTATAAGTTCCGCATCGCTTCGCTCGGCACAATCCACGCAATACTTAGCCTTCGAGTAAAATGGCTCGCGCTCGGCCATATTCGTAGTCATAAATGCCACCAACTCCTCATCATTCAGGCCGCGCAGCTTAGGTCGTTTCTGGCGACCGTGCGGACTAAGGCGCGAAGCAATCTGCTGTGCCGTGCGGCGCAGATAAATCGTAGCGCCCAAAGAGTTCATCAACTCCATATTGTTCTGCCACGCGGGAGCTCCGCCACCCGTCGAGATAACCATATCGCCCTCGGCCGTACCTAACTCCTCAATCAAGGCTCGCTCGGCATCACGGAAATACTCCTCGCCTTGATAATGGAAGATATCGCTTATCGATGCTCCTTCTCTCTGCTCGATAATAGAGTCCATATCCATAAACTCCATACCGCCCGCCTTGGCCAACTTACGTCCCAGCGAGCTCTTGCCGCAGCCCATATATCCAATTAGAAAAATCTTCTTCATAGCTTAAAAGAGATTCAACTGCTCCGAGTCAAGCATCAGCACAGGCTCATCATCCGAAACACTCGGCTGAGGCTCCTGCGGAAGCTCAACATCGTTTACGCTATCCAAATCCACATCCAGCACCTCGTCGGTCATATCCTCTGCGGGCTCCTGTTCGGGCTCGGGTGCAGGCTCTGGCTCAATGAATGTGAGCGAGGCCACCTGATATGTTGTGATTCGCTTGCCCTTAGCACGGTGGCTCTTGACACCAATAAACGAATCCACATCAATCTCGTCGGCAGGGCGTGTAGCGTGCGCTCCCGTATACTCCACCTTCAAGGTAGCTCCTTCGGCAGAGGTGATGGCCACAAACTCCATCGTAGCCTCATCCTCAAGGAATGAGAGCATCTTCTCGCTTGCCTCCAGCTGGAAACGTTTCATATAGAAGTAGTTCTGCTCCTTATCGAAGTAACAGAGGCTATATATACGTCCAGGCACATAGCGCTCCACACGTACCGTCTCGTCGGGGAAATGCTGGTCAACGCCAAAGCCCGTGATATAATATCTATACTTCGAGGTCCAAACCACCAGCTTATCATCGCCCTTGAACTCGCCAATCAACTCGCCACGGCCATCGGTATTAAGGCGGCGCACATCCTCATCAAACCAAATGTTTTGGCCTCCGAGTGTCGATGTACCCTTCTCCTTCATCACAATCTTATGGATACCGTAGCGCGAGAAGAGATTACCCTGGCTCTGGCGACCCTTGATTGCCACCGTAGAGAAATCCAACTCCGAGATAACCTTCTTCAGGCGGGGACGAGGACGGAAATATATCTTCAGCACCTCGGCCTCTCCGTTGGGGTTAACCGACATATAGAGAATCTCGCTCTTGGGCGTTCCCTTCGTCAGGTCGTACTCCTTATCGCGTGTGATACTCTTGATAGCACAACGCTTCATCATAATCGCTCCGCCACGGCCATCGCGATAGAGAACGTTGTAAATCGTGCGCTCATCGTTGCGCTTGAAGACTCCGATGTAGTAGATATTCTTATCGAAGAAGGCCTTGTCGCTCACCTTGGTAATGACATATCGGCCATCCTTCAGGATAACAATCACATCGTCAATATCGCTACAATCGCAGACAAACTCTGCATCCTTCATACTCTTGCCAATACCGAAGAATCCCTCCGCACGGTCCACGTAGAGCTTGGCATTGGTAACGGCCACCTTCGTAGCCTCAATAGCGTCAAACTCACGAATCTCGGTACGGCGGTCACGGCCCTTGCCATACTTCTCGCGGATACGCTCGTAGTAGGCAATAGCGTAATCGGTCAGGTGGTCAAGGTCGTGCTTCGTAGCCTTGATATCCTCCTCAATCTTTTTTATCTCGTTATCGGCCTTATCGGTATCATAACGCGAGATGCGGATGAACTTAAGTTCGGTCAAACGCTGCACATCCTCCATCGTAACCTCACGGCGCAACTTCTTCTTAAATGGCTCCAAGCCCTTATCCACCGCCTCATAAGCAGCCTCACGTGTGCGGCAACCCTCGATAAGCTGATAGAGTTTATTCTCGATGAAGATACGCTCCAACGACGCTGCGTGCCACGCCTCATTCAACTCTCCAAGCTTAATCTGAAGTTCCAAACCAAGCAACGAACGTGTATGGTCGGCCGAGCGGCGCAGAATCTCCTTCACACCCATAAAGCAGGGCTTCTCGTCGATAATCACGCACGAGTTGGGCGAGATAGATACCTCGCACGAGGTGAAGGCGTAGAGTGCGTCGATGGTCTTATCCGACGACTCGTCATTGGCCACGTGGATAACAATCTCCACTTTGTCGGCCGTCAGGTCGTCAACCTTCTTAATCTTAATCTTCCCCTTCTCGTTGGCCTTGATAATAGACTCCTTGATAGACTCCGAGGTGGTTGAAAACGGTATCTCGGTAATCACCAGCGTACGCTTATCCACCTTCGAGATGCGGGCACGCACCTTCACAGCGCCACCACGCAAACCATCGTTATATCGGCTGGCATCCATCAAACCTCCCGTCGGGAAGTCGGGCAGAAGCTGGAAATCCTCACCCTTAAGGTGCGCTATACAAGCCGAGATAAGCTCGTTGAAGTTATGCGGCAGAATCTTTGAGGCCAAACCTACGGCAATACCCTCCGTACCCTGCGCCAGCAGAAGCGGGAACTTGATGGGAAGCGTTACAGGCTCCTCGTTACGGCCATCGTACGAGCGCATCCACTCGGTGGTCTTCTTATTGAAGACCACATCCAGCGCAAACTTCGACAGACGTGCCTCAATATATCGAGCCGCAGCAGCCTCATCGCCCGTAAGAATATTACCCCAGTTACCCTGACAATCAATGAGCAAATCCTTCTGACCCAACTGCACCAGCGCATCCTTGATTGATGCATCGCCGTGCGGATGGTACTGCATAGCCTGACCAACGATGTTGGCCACCTTGTTGTAACGGCCATCATCGCAGCACTTCATAGCGTGCAGAATACGACGCTGAACGGGTTTCAGACCATCCTCTACGTGCGGCACGGCACGCTCCAGGATAACATACGAAGCATAGTCCAGGAACCAATTTTTATACATTCCCGTTAGCTTACGCACGCTGCCATCATCGCCAAACAGACGGTTAAACTTACCACTCGCAACACCCTGCGCCTCCTCATCGGCACCCATATCAGTGTCCACGAGCTGTGACTCGCTCTGATTCTCAATTATCTCTTTATCCTCTGCCATCTACGGTAGATTTTTCTTTTATTAATTTTCAGGTTAGTTACTGCCAATTACGCAATGGCCTCATCGACCAGGTCCTCCTCTATGCGCAGGTTGTTAATAATAAAGCCCTGGCGGTCGGGGGTATTCTTACCCATATAGAACTCCAGCATATCGTTAATGGGGTCATCCTTTGTCAGGCGCACCTTATCCAGACGCATATTCTCACCGATAAGGTCCTTAAACTCGTCGGGTGAAATCTCACCCAGACCCTTGAATCGTGTAATCTCGGCCGAGGTGCCACACTTCTTGACAGCCTTCTGACGCTCCTCCTCCGAGTAGCAGTAGAAGTTCTCCTTCTTGTTACGCACGCGGAACAACGGAGTCTGCAAGATGTAGAGGTGTCCCGAACGAATCAACTCGGGGAAGAACTGCACGAAGAACGATGTCATCAGCAGGCGGATATGCATACCATCCACATCGGCATCGGTTGCAATGATGACCTTGTTGTAGCGCAGGTTCTCCATACCATCCTCGATATTGAGTGCCGACTGCAGCAGGTTAAACTCCTCATTCTCGTACACAACCTTCTTCGTAAGGCCATAGCAGTTCAGCGGCTTACCACGCAGGCAGAACACGGCCTGCGTCATAGCATCGCGGCTCATCGTGATGGGACCCATTGCCGACAAACCCTCGGTGATGAATATCATAGTATTCTCAGCCTGCGGATTCTTGCTGTCGGTAAGATGCACCTTGCAATCGCGCAGCTTACGGTTATTCACCGCCACCTTCTTTGCCACCTCACGAGCCTTCTTCTGAATTCCCGAGATAGCCTTGCGGGCCTTCTCATTCTCGGCAATCTTCTTCTGCAACACCTGCACCGTCTCGCTGTGCTTATGTAGGTAGTTATCGAGGTTCACCGAGAGGAAATCATTGACAAACTGCTGCATCGAAACACCCGGAGCCTGCTCCTTCGAGCCGAGGCGAATCTTCGTCTGCGACTCAAATACGGGGTCGTTCATACGCACCAACACTGCCGCAATAATCGAGGTACGCACATCCGAGGGGTCGTAGTCCTTCTTGAAGAACTCCTTCACGACCTTCGCCACCGAGGCTCGGAATGCCGCCTGATGCGTACCACCCTGCGGGGTATATTGGCCATTGACGAACGAGTAGTAGCTCTCGCCATAGCCCGTGCCGTGGGTAATAACCACGTCGATGTCCTCGCCAGAGAGATAGATGGGCGGATACAAAGGCTCCTCCGAAAGGTTATCGTTAACCAAATCTAGCAGACCATTCTTCGACACGTACTCCGTGCCGTTGAGTACAATCTTCAAGCCGAGGTTCAGGTACGTATAGTTGCGCACCAGTTGCTCGACATAATCCATATTGTAGCTATACTCACCGAAAATCTCCTCATCCACGCGGAAGCTGATGAACGTTCCATTCTTATCCTGCACACCACTCTCCCACCTGTCGGCAAGCTCCAAGCCCTTGGCAAAAGTAACCGTATGTGCCTCACCATCGCGCACCGAGCGTGCTGTAAACTCGCTCGAGAGCATATTTACAGCCTTTACACCCACACCATTCAAACCAACAGTCTTCTTGAAAGCGTCACCCTCGTACTTACCGCCCGTATTCATCTGGCTGACAGCCGCCGACAAGGACTTCAAAGGGATACCACGACCATAGTCGCGCACCGACACGACGTTATCCTCGATAGTAATCTCAATTCTATCGCCCGCGCCCATAATAAACTCGTCAATCGAGTTATCGACCGTCTCCTTAATCAACACATAGATACCATCGTCCGGCTGCGAGCCATCGCCCAGCTTTCCGATATACATACCCGGACGTAGGCGCAGATGCTCTCGCGGAGATAGGGTTTTGATGGCATCATCGTCGTATGCCACCTGAGGTGTGTTATTTTTTGCGTTACTTGCCATACTTGCAATTTATTTGCTCGATTAATGCCGCAAATATATTACGGCTATGTGTCAAATTATGACACTCTAAAAAGTTTCTACAACTATTTTTTCTCTGCTGCAATCTCCTTGCGCAACTCAGCCAGAGCCGTAACCATACGATCGTGTACCTGCAAGGTAAGCTCCTTTGTTCCCGTAGCCATAACCTCCTCTACAGGTACGGGCTTCAACACGCGGATAGCCACACGGTGACGCCAATTTACCAACCAACCCTTTCTGAAAGCGTTATTCGTACCAGTCATCACGACGGGTAGAATCTCCACACCCGCCTCCTTAGCCAAGCTGAAAGCGCCCATCTTGAAGTTGTGAATCTCGCCATCCTTTGAGCGTGTACCCTCGGGGAAGATTGCTACCGTAGCGCCGCGCTTTAGCCACAACTTACCCAGGCGTGACACCTTTGCCATAGCCTTCTTGGGGTTACCTCGCTCGATGGGAATATCGCCGTGGATTGAGAGCAACGGGCCCATAAACGGCACCCAGAAGACCTCTCGCTTAGATACCCAGCGGAAGTTAAGCGGAATCTTGTAAGCCGAAAAGATATCGAAGCCCGAGTTGTGATTCAGCACCATTACGTAGGGCTTCTTTTTATCGATATTCTCAACGCCATCTATGGTACGGTTCGCCATCGGGAAGAGGTCGTAGAGCAACGCGCATATAATACGAGAACACTCGTGTACCCAGCGGCGACTCTTATCGAAAGGATAGGTCACAATCAATACGATAATCGAAACGATAAACCAGAAGGTCACCTGTATCAGCGTAAAAAGATAGTATAAGATTGACAGCATAGTATAGGATTTTATTAAAAAATATTCATCTTGCAAATTTACTCATTTTTAACGACAGACCCAAAATTTTTTCGACCATTTTTTCAACACTTTCCATCACCGCACCCTATGCGGGCATAATATTTGAAAATATCGAATAAATGCTTATCTTTGTTTCGACCACCTCGCTATTAAAGAGGGGTAAAAGCTACTAATTATGTCACGATTATCAATATTTTTATCGATTATGTCACTCTTTTCTATCTTCGGAGGCGGCAGCGCCCCAAAATACCCCACCGATATCGTTCAGGACAAGGAGGGTAACGAGGTGAAGTTCACATTCTTCAAGCACGCCTCATTCGCCATTCAGATTGGCGAGCGTCACATATACAACGACCCCGTAATGCAGTATGCCGAGTATGCGCGTCTGCCGAAGGCTGATTTGGTGCTGGTAACCCACTCTCACTACGACCACCTGGATCGTGCAGCGATTGACGACGTCACAACCCACAAGAGTATAATCATCTGCGACGCTACTTCAGCTGAAGTATTTGATGGCGAAGCTGTTGTAATGAAGCCCGGCATCAAGGCTCAGCCCTGGGATGGGTTAACAATAGAGGCTGTTGCGGCATACAACACCACCGAGGGTCACACTGATTTTCACCCCAAGGCACGCGAGGATTGCGGATATATCCTGGAGTTGGAATCAGGCCTTCGCATCTACATCGCTGGCGACACGGAGCTTACGCCCGAGATGAAAGCATTGAAGGATATCGATGTGGCATTCCTGCCCGTAAATCAGCCCTACACGATGACCGTTGACCAGGCAATAGAGGCTGTGAAGGCCATCAAACCCAAAATATTCTACCCCTACCATTATGGAGAGGTTGACGAGGTGACCGACATCGAACGGCTGAAAAGCGAATTGGAGGGAGTAACAGATGTAAGAGTCTTCCCGATGGAGTAACACAAATATTATTACAAAAAAATAGGATGCTGAGAAAATTCGACATCCTATTTTTTTGTATGACAAGAGCTGACTTTAGGCTTGCAAAGCCCCAAAAACAGCAGTTTTTATTTAATAATCTTGTCCAATGCATCTACGGCACGGCGAATCTCCTCCTCAGGCAAATCGTGGTCAACAAGATTATTGGCAAAATACTGCTCATAAGCGTACAAGTCAATCATACCGTGACCCGAAAGGTTGAACAGAATTGTCTTCTCCTTACCCTCCTCCTTTGCCTTCTGCGCCTCACGCACAGCAACAGCAATGGCGTGGCACGACTCAGGTGCAGGCACAATACCCTCGCTATTAGCGAACATCATACCCGCAGCAAAGGTCTCAAGCTGCTGTACCGACTGCGCCTCCATCAAGCCATCCTTATAGAGCTGGCTCACGATAGGACCGGCACCGTGGTAACGCAGACCTCCGGCGTGAATATCCGAAGGCTGGAACGAGTGACCGAGAGTGTACATCGGCATCATAGGTGTCATACCGGCCGTATCGCCATAGTCATACTGGAACTCGCCACGTGTGAGCTTGGGACACGACGCAGGCTCAACGGCCACGACGCGCGTCTTCTTGCCCTCAACAAGATTACGACGGATGAAGGGGAAACCGATACCGGCAAAGTTCGAGCCACCGCCAAAGCAACCGATAACAACATCGGGCTCATCGCCAGCCATCTCCATCTGCTTGATAGCCTCCTCGCCGATAACTGTCTGGTGCAGCAACACGTGGTTCATCACACTACCCAAGCAGTAACGTGTGGTATCACCGTGTTCCAAAGCACTCTCCACAGCCTCCGAAATAGCCATACCGAGGTTTCCTGAACACTCGGGGTCTTTAGCCAGCACCTCACGGCCAAACTTGGTAGTATCACTCGGCGAAGGTATAACATTAGCACCCCACGTATTCATCAGCAACTTACGGTAAGGCTTCTGCTGGCAGCTAACCTTAACCATATAGACACGCAGGTCGATATTGAAATATTGGCACGCAAGCGAGATAGCACTACCCCACTGACCGCCACCAGTCTCCGTAGCCAGATACTTTATACCCTGCTTGGCATTGTAGTATGCCTGCGGGATAGCCGTATTGGGTTTATGTGAGCCTGCGGGCGAAACACCCTCATTCTTGAAATATATCTTGGCCGGAGTGTCGAGCATACGCTCCAAGTTATAGGCACGCACAACGGGCGTAGGGCGCCAAATCTTATACAGCTCTTGCACCTCGTCGGGAATCTCGATGTAGCGCTCAGTAGAAAGCTCCTGGCGCACCAACTCCTCACCAAAAATACGACTCATAGCCTCAAACGTCACAGGCTGCTTGGTCTGCGGGTCAAGACAAGGCATAGGTTTATTGGGCATATCGGCCACAATATTATACCAAGCTGTAGGCATCTCACTCTCAGGCAGAATAAACTTCTTTGTCTTCATAACCTAACTATATTATTGTTTTACACTTATCCATTGTCACAGATTAGTAACGCAAAAAACCATCGTTCAACTGTGAACAATGGTTTTCTAATTCATAAATTATATATACACACATAACTCTATAACGCCATTGTTCTATTCTCGCAATGAACGCCACCACCAAGAGTTATGTGACTGCTGCATCATACCAATCTTCAGTTTCTTAATACAAATATATGTATAAAATCGTTATGTTGTACTCCGCGGCTCTATTTTTTTACATTTTTTGTGAAATCTACTTACGATTCTCGGCAACCCAGTTCGTCAGTTCCACAAAATCCGCTACCGACAACTGCTCGGCACGCTGCGTAAAGAAACGATGCTCGGCACCTCCGAGATCGCCAAAGGCCGAACGCAGAGAGTTACGAATCATCTTACGACGCTGACCGAACGAAGCCTTCACAACCTTTACAAACAGAGCCTCATCGCAACCAAGCTGCGTGGTGGCATTGCGCTTTAGACGAATTACGGCCGACTTCACCTTTGGGGGCGGATTAAAGACCTTCTCACCAACGGTAAAGAGGTACTCAATATCGTACCACGCCTGCAACAACACGCTCAGGATACCATACTCGCGTGAGCCTGGCGGCTCGGCAATGCGCACAGCCACCTCACGCTGAATCATACCCACACACTCGGGCACGATATCACGATTCTCTATAACCTTGAAGAAGATTTGAGATGAAATGTTGTAAGGAAAATTACCAATCACGCGCACCTCCTGGCCAAAACGCTCTCGCAAATCCATCTTCAGAAAGTCACCTTCGATGAGTCGCGGCGCAAAGTCGGGATAGTGTTCGTGCAGATATTCAACACTCTCCGTGTCAATCTCGGCACCGTAGGTCACCACATCGTCGCGCTGCAACAGAAACTGCGTCAGCACACCCATACCGCAACCAACCTCCAGCACCTGCGCAGGCGCATCAGCAGTACCTCCCGAGAGCGAATAACATATCTTTCGGGCTATATTCAAGTCGGTCAGAAAGTGCTGGCCGAGTGCTTTTTTTGCTCTTACTTGTGTCATACGGGCACAAAGGTAATTATTTTCCGAGAGAGAATAGCTATTTTATGGTTGAAAATTGGTAACTTTACAATCACAAAAATATTTTATTATGCGAAAAATAGAAGTTTGCTCAACATCACTTGACGATGCACGCGAGGCGGAGGCTGGCGGCGCCATCAGAATAGAGCTCTGCTCGGCTATCACCTGCGGTGGCGTAACACCGAGCCACGCAACGATACAAAGCATCGTGGATGCAAATCTAAACCTCGACATAAATGTATTAATACGCGCACGCGAGGGAGGATTTCACTACACCCCTTCCGAGATTGACACAATGTGCCGCGACATAGAGTTCTGCCGCCACGCAGGCGTTCACGGTGTGGTTATCGGAGCACTCACAGCCCAGGGGGATATCGACATCGAGGCTTGCAAGCGTATGGTTGAAGCCGCAGGCGATTTATCCATCACATTCCACCGCGCATTCGACATCTGCCGCGAGCCACTCGCCTCGCTGGAGCAGATTATTGCACTCGGCTGCGACCGTCTGCTCACATCGGGCCAGCAGCCATCGGCCGAGCAGGGCGTGGAGCTTATAGCCGAATTGGTGGAGCGTGCCGCGGGGCGTATTATCATTATGCCGGGCGCAGGTATCAACCCGCGAAACATCGCTTTCATAGAGCAAAAAACAGCGGCCACGGAGTTTCACTCCACTGCCGCCGTAGACTTTAACGACACAGCCTATCGAGGCCACGCAGTATCATTTGCTGCCTATCCCCAGCGCGAGGGCGTTATCCGCCGCTCGGCAAGGGAGGTTGTATCAGAGCTTGTGAATAACACTCTTTAACTGGTCGGCAAGCGAGGTATTGTAACCCTGCGAGAAGTAAACCACTCGTCCGAAGCTATCGCAGATAGCCACAACGGGCAGAGTCTTCGATGTTGAGTTACAACCCGAACATATCATCGAGCGCACTTTATCGTCAACATCAACGCCGAAGTGCGCTTTTACTTCGCCCAGCATCTCACGATTATACTTCTCGGAATCCTGCTTCGTTGAGTGCAGAACAACCAACGGACGATTCCACTTTGCCAGAACATCAGCAATCGATGCCAAGCCTCGTGAAGCGTGATTCGTAGGCTCGTCGCTTGTACCCATAACGGCGATGATAAAGTAACCGCGTCCCGTAGTTGAGAGCAACGACATCTCTCGCTCAGCACCCTCAGGCATATACAACTTCTCGGGGTCCATCGAACCAATCACACCCACATCGTCATTGGCAGGGCGCAACACCATCTTAACATCCTGCACCTGTCCGTCCTTAACGCTGAACGTAACCGAGCGAGCCAACACCTTGCCGCTGGCCATACGGTTACCTGTGGTGAGCATATAGTAACCCTCATCGAGAGTAATCTTCTGCGCCAACAGACTCGGGTCGGCCGTAGCGCCCAAGTCGTTCTCCATATCCACGTCAAAACGAATCGTGCGGCACTGTCCATTCTCGATGCGGCAAATTGAGCAGTGGCTATAATAGTTAGGAGTAGGAATTGCAGGCACTATCTTCGGGTCGTAGATAGTACGTATAGCTCCCTTGGCAGCCTCCTGCTCAGCCACAGCACCATCCAGCACCACGTCAATCCACTTATCCTCGCTCTTATACTGCGGGTAACCACTCATTCCGCCCATACGCGCTGCAATACCATACGTACGGCACGCTGCTACGAAGAAACGGTCACGCGATGCCTTATCGGCCATACGGATACGCAACACACCAGCCGGCGTAGCCTGCAAAGAGATAGGATTATACTCGTCACACAACGCTATATTCTCCTTTACCCAGCCGATGATATCAGCAGCCGAAGGATTTTCGCCTATCGCGGGAGTTAATACGGCACGAATCTGCGTGCGGTAAGGCTGCAGGAACTCGCTCGCAATGCGGGGATTGAGAATATATCGCACATACTCCGAGGTAAGCTCAGCAGGCTTAACAGATGATAATGCATCCTCCAAAACAGCCAGCGACGTATCGTGCAAATCCTTACGCGAAATAGTTCCCAGCAGTGCCACGGCACGCTCACGCTCAGCCCCCGACTTAGAGTCGATAAAGGCCTTTACATCGCGCCAGTTACCCATAGCCCCGATAAGCAAATCCTGCTCCCGTGGTGCATACTCCGCGCACTTATCGGCAGTCATAAACGTAGCCTTATATGCCAGGCGGATAGCATCCTCCGCAGCCAGACGCTCCTTATTTTTAGCAACAGCCTCGTCTGTCAGATTTACGGGAATCTCACCAGGAACGGGAGGTGTCATATCCTCCTCGAACTCAAATGCGTCACCCGCCTTCTTATCAAGCTTCACGGTTATAGCCTCGCCCGCCAACTTGCCGAAGCCGAAACGACCCTCGTGTGACGCCCAGATAAGCATATCACCCAAGCCCATATGCAGCGACACCTTGCCCTCGGCATTGGTAGGCAGTGTAACAACTGTGGTGTACTCACCGTAATTGAAAATCTTAAACTCTACGGTAGCACCCTCAACAGCCTTACCCTCAGCGTCAACCACCGTCACAACAGAGTTGCGCATCGGAGCGTAATTGTCAATAACATTTATCTCGGTATAGCACTCGCTCTTCTGAATCACATCCTCGGGACCCTGATAATTGCCATATACTCGTGTATGCATCAACATAGCACGTGCCGCAGGCTGATTAAACCACGCCACATTCAATGCAGGCTCAGGCTCGCAGGCGCCCATAAAGTACCATTTACCATCAATCCACACCTCAACCCACGCGTGGTTGCTATCGGTATGCGCCCAACGCGGTGTATATACCTGACGGGCAGGTATACCAACCGTACGCAATGCCGACACCGTAAAGGTTGACTCTTCGCCACAACGACCCTCGGCCGTTAACATTGTAGCCATAGGAGATGATGTACGGCTATCCGAAGGCACGTAGGTTGCCTTCTCGTGACACCAGTGGTTAATCTCGAGCGCTGCATCGTGCAACGACATACCCTCAACTCGTGTGCGCAGAGTGTCGTAATAAATCATACGGAACTCGTCCATACGCTCATTATTCACACGCACGGGCAGAACAAAATGGCGGAACAAATCCTCAGGAATATCCTTACCCCACGCCATCTCTTCGCGTGCGCGTAACGACATACGTACATTATCGAGGAAATATTCACCCTCGTAATCGCCCATATCGGCTGACGACATCGCTGAGTACAAGAACTCCATCGCGCCACGCTCCTCGGAAGTCATACCCTCACCATCAAAGACGGAGAACACATCGCCCTGAGTAAAGTTCGCACGGCGGGCCTCAAAAGCCTCGTGTACGGAGTCACGCACCGATTTGTCTGTTATAAAATGGCGTTGACAGCTACCCAACACCATAGTCGCCACAACGGCACTCGCAAAAAGAAGATGTTTGATTTTCATTTTAGTTTGGTTTTGGATGTAAATATACAAAAATATTTACAAAAAAACCGCCCGAATAACGGACGGCCTAATATTTACCCATCAATTGTTAGAAATTGAAATTAGCTCCAACCATCAACACCACAGGATTGGTTCTCTCATCGAACATCGCCTGCCACTTCAACGCCGCAGTAAGCTCAACGACATTAGCCACATTGAAATCAACACCACCGCCGAGATTCAAACCAGCAGCCCACTTGCCAATCTCGTTAACGGTAAGACCCGCTGCGGGATAGAGGCGAACAACGCCCAAATCAAATACATAGTGAGCATCGCAGCTGATATCCACCGAGCAATACTTATGCAACAGAGCCGTTATAGAGGGCTCAAGACGCCAATTATTATCGAAACGATAACGTCCAACGGCACCAACGCCTAATACTGTATCACCAACATTTGTATAGATACCCAAACGAGGACCCAAAGTCCAACCACCAGGCTCCTGAGCCGATGCAGTCACAGCGCACAACACTGCAACGATTGATAACAATAGTTTCTTCATCTTTCTCTAAATTTATGGGATTACGCTTTTGGCAATCCCTGATTACACCTAATTATCCATTTCAAATATAGAAATTATATTCGCAACATCAAACAAAAATCAACAAATTGCATATTTTTCCCTACATATATATAAAAAGAGGATGCTCCACGCGGGGAACATCCTCTTGAAAATATATACTAATTCGTATTAGTACTCCAACTTAGCCATACGCTGGTATGAGTTATAACGCCACTTAGCGTTCTCCTCAGCTGCCTGGAACAACTCCTCAGCCTCAGCGGGGAATGCCTTCTGGAGTGAAGTGTAACGAACCTCCTTCATCAAGAAGTCGCGGAACTTCGTCCAGTCGGGCTCCTTAGAATCCATTACGAACGGATTCTTGCCCTCAGCCTCGAGCTGGGGATTGTAGTGCCACAAGTGCCAGTAACCACACTCAACAGCCTGCTTACCTACGGTCTGTGTGCGAGTCATACCGCCCTTGATACCGTGGTTGATACAGGGAGCGTAAGCGATAACGAGTGAAGGACCAGGATAAGCCTCAGCCTCCTTCAATACGTTAAGCAACTGAGCCTGTGATGCACCGATTGATACCTGAGCAACATATACATAGCCATAAGTCATTGCGATAGCTCCCAAATCCTTCTTGCGGATACGCTTACCGCTTGATGCGAACTTAGCAACAGCACCTACGGGAGTTGACTTAGATGACTGACCACCAGTGTTAGAGTAAACCTCGGTATCAACAACCAAGATATTTACATCCATACCCGATGCCAATACGTGGTCAACACCGCCGAAGCCGATATCGTAGCCCCAACCGTCACCACCGATAATCCACTGTGACTTCTTGGTGAGCCAATCCTTCATCTCAAGAATCTTCTTGCAAGCATCGCAACCGCAAGCCTCCATCATAGGAATCAAACGCTCGGTAACCTCAGCCGACTTAGCCGATGAGCCACGATTCTCAATCCACTCCTTCATTGTTGCCTTCAACTCATCAGAGCACTGCTCGCACTCGGCAATAGCCTTCTCCATATAAGCCTGAACGCGGTCACGCAACTTCTCAACACCTACGTGCATACCCAAACCGAACTCGGCGTTATCCTCGAACAGAGAGTTAGCCCACGCGGGACCCTGACCCTTCTCGTTAGTGCAGTAGGGAGTAGAGGGAGCTGAACCAGAGTAGATAGATGTACAACCGGTAGCGTTAGCAACCATCATCTTATCTCCGAAGAGCTGAGTGATAGTCTTAATATAAGGAGTCTCACCACAACCAGCACAAGCGCCAGAGAACTCAAACAAAGGCTGTGCAAACTGAGAGTTCTTAACGGTCTTGGTCTTATCTACAACCTGCTTGTAACCTACGTTCTTGATTACTGCGTTCCAGTTTTCAGCCTCAGCCATCTGTGACTCCAGCGGTTTCATAGTAAGAGCCTTGGTCTTGGCGGGACATACGTCAACACAGTTACCGCAACCTGTACAATCCAAAGGAGATACCTGAATACGGAACTTGTAAGCCTTAGTCTCACCCAAGCCCTGCTTCCAAGCCAAGCCTGAAGCTGCAGCCTCCTCCTCAGTTGCAAGGAAGGGACGGATAGCAGCGTGAGGACAAACGTAAGAACACTGGTTACACTGGATACAGTTCTCAACATTCCACTCGGGAACATTTACAGCGATACCGCGCTTCTCATATGCAGCAGTACCGTTATCCCAAGTACCATCCTCGCGGCCATTGAATGCCGATACGGGAAGATTATCACCCTTCAATGCGTTGATAGGATCAACGATATTGCGAACGAACTCGGGACGTGACATATCTACGGTAGCCGTAGCAGCCTTAACCTCGATTGAAGCCCACTCTGCAGGAACCTCAACCTTCTCAACTGCGTTGCCACCAGCATCAACAGCTGCGTAGTTCATATTAACAATATCCTCACCCTTCTTACCGTAAGACTTCAAGATAGCCTTCTTCATCTCCTCAACAGCCTTCTCGAAAGGAATCACCTCTGCAATCTTAAAGAATGCAGACTGCATAATGGTGTTGGTACGGTTACCCAAGCCCAACTCTGCAGCAATCTTGGTAGCGTTGATGATATAGAAGTTGATATTGTTCTTTGCCAAATATGCCTTCATATGGTCGGGCAAAGTAGCGCAAGTAGTAGCGGCATCGTGAACAGAGTTCAACAAGAATGAGCCACCCTTCTTCAGACCCTTCAATACATCGTACTTATCTACATACGAAGGAACGTGGCAAGCCACGAAGTCGGGAGTAGTCACCAAGTAAGGTGAGCGGATGGGTGAATCACCGAAACGCAAGTGTGAAGAGGTGTAACCACCTGACTTCTTTGAGTCGTATGAGAAGTATGCCTGGCAGTACTTGTCGGTTGTGCCACCGATAATCTTGATTGAGTTCTTGTTAGCACCTACCGTACCGTCAGCACCCAAACCGAAGAACAACGCCTCGAAGGTACCCTCCTTAGCCAAAGCAATCTCCTCGCCTACGGGCAATGAGAGGTTTGTAACGTCATCGTTGATACCAACGGTGAAGTGATTCTTAGGCTCTGCTGCGAATAAGTTCTCAACAACGGCCATAATCTGTGCAGGAGTTGTATCCTTAGATGAAAGACCGTAACGGCCACCGATAACCATAGGCTGATTCTCCTTGCCGAAGAACATATCCTTCACGTCGAGGTACAAAGGCTCGCCATTTGCTCCAGGCTCCTTTGTGCGGTCCAAAACGCATACGCGCTTAACCGATGCGGGTACTACGTTGAAGAAATACTTCTCTGAGAAGGGACGATAAAGGTGTACGGTGATAAGACCCACCTTGCGGCCCTGAGTTGCCAGGTAATCGATAGTCTCCTTGATTGTCTCGGTGATTGAGCCCATTGCTACTATTACGTTCTCAGCGTCCTCAGCACCATAGTATGTGAAGGGCTTGTAGCAACGACCTGTAATCTGAGAAATCTTCTCCATAGTCTCAGCAACCATATCGGGTACTGCGTTGTAGAACTTGTTAGAAGCCTCACGAGTCTGGAAGTAGATATCGGGGTTCTGAGCTGTACCACGGGTTACGGGGTGGTTAGGATTCAAAGCTGCTGCGCGGAATGCCTTCAATGCATCGCGGTCGAGCATAGAGGTGAGCGAAGCGTCGTCGATAACCTCAATTTTCTGAATCTCGTGTGATGTACGGAAGCCATCGAAGAAGTGCAAGAAGGGGATACGAGCCTTCAGTGCTACGATGTGAGCAACACCTGCGAGGTCCATAACCTCCTGTACAGATGAAGTAGCCAACATAGCGAAACCTGTCTGGCGTGTAGCCATAACGTCCTGGTGGTCACCGAAGATTGAGAGTGACTGTGCTGCCAAAGCACGAGCCGACACGTGGAATACACCGGGGAGCAACTCACCCGCAATCTTGTACATATTGGGAATCATAAGCAACAGACCCTGCGATGCGGTGAAAGTAGATGTCAATGCACCACTCTGCAATGAGCCGTGAACGGCACCTGCTGCACCAGCCTCAGACTGCATCTCGACAACCTTAACGGTCTCGCCAAACATATTCTTCTGGCCCTGAGCTGCCCACTCGTCAACATACTCAGCCATTGTTGACGAAGGAGTGATGGGGTAAATAGCAGCTACCTCCGAAAATTTGTAGGCGATGTGTGCTGCTGCATAGTTACCATCACAAGTGATAAATTTCTTCTCTGACATAACTAAATTGTTTATTTTGATGTTTTTCAAATAATTTTTCGCGACAACCGACAAAAGACTCCTGCCGGGATTGAGTATTACTCAAATCTTGGCAAAGGTACAAATTTTCGGCAAGTTTTCATAGTTTTTTAGTGTTAATATTCTAACAGTTTTAGATTAACCGACCAAACAGCTAATTACCACGTATAAAACATCCTCCACGACATCCGACAAATATAAAACAAAAGCCCGTACGAATACATTTATCGGGAAAAATTCTCTATTTTTGTAGCCCATATGTAATTCGATTATGATAACATACAAAAAGACAAAACTTGCTAATTCGCTAACCGTCATCGCCAATCGTGACCGCGCATCACGTATGGCTGCGGTGAACATACTCTACAAGGTCGGTGCCCGCAACGAGAATCCCGAGCGTACGGGATTGGCGCATCTGTTTGAGCATCTGATGTTTCGCGGCACACACAACGTGCCTGACTTCGACACTCCCGTACAGATGGCCTGCGGCGAGAACAACGCCTTTACGAACAATGATTATACCGATTTCTACATCACCCTGCCCGTTGACAACATCGAAACTGCGCTATGGCTTGAGAGCGACCGTATGACGGGTCTTAACCTCTCGACCGAGGCTGTCGAAATCGAAAAACGAGTGGTAATCGAGGAGTTTCGTCAGCGTTACCTCAACCAACCCTACGGCGACCAGAATATGATTCTGCGCGATATGGTATATACCTCGCACCCATATCGTTGGGCTACCATCGGCCTTACGCCCGACCATATCGAACACGCATCGCTGGAGGAGATTCACGACTTCTACCACCGCTTCTATCGCCCCTCGAATGCTATTTTATCCGTATCGGCCGACATAGAGCCTGAGCGCGTATTCGAGCTGGCTGAAAAGTGGTTTGGCAGAATTGAGGATACCACCTACCCCACTCCGATTATCACCCCCGAGCCCGAACAATGCCAGCCACGCCGCAAGGTTGTTGAGCGCAATGTTCCTGCCACAACAATAACCATCGCCTTTCAGATGGGCGACCGCCTTTCGCGCGATTTCTTTTTGGGAGATATGACCTCCGACCTGCTGGCTGGTGGTGACTCTGCACGACTTTACGAGCGATTGATAAAGAAAAAGCAGCTCTTCGCCAGCGTCAATGCCTACATTTCGGGCGATGTTGACCGCGGAATGTTTGTATTTACGGGCCAGCTCCACTCAACCACATCCGAGGCTGAGGCCGAGGCCGCCTTCTGGGAGGAGATTGACGACCTTAAGCGTTGCAACATAACCGCTTACGAACTCGAAAAGGTAAAAAACAAGTTCGAAGCAAACACCCTTTTTGGCGAACTGAACGTAATGAATAAAGCGATGAATCTGGGTTACTACGAGATGGTTGGCGACCTGCCGCTCATTAACCGTGAGGTGGAGATTTACCGCTCACTCTCGGCCGAGGATGTAGCCGACTTTTCACAGCGCACATTCCGCCCCGAAAACTCATCAACACTAATTTACAGAGCAAAGCAATGATACAGCCACCCCTTACAATACCTATCACGATAGATGTACCGCAGGCCGTGTGCCACACAGCGCCGAACGGCACACCGATATACGCCATCAACTGCCCCGAGTATGAGGTGGTGCGCGTGTCGTTTGTCTTTCACGCCGGCACCATAACGCAACGTCACCCCTTCACCGCATCGGCTACAGCCAATATGCTGGCCGAGGGTAGCCAGAATATGACCTCGCAGCAGATTGCCGAGCGACTGGATTACTACGGCTCTTATTTCGACATAAATATCGACCGCGACTACTCGTACATAACATTCTGCGCCCTATCGAAATTTTTTGAGCAGACAGCCGAGGTTATCGAGGAGGTTATCCTCCGCCCCACATTCCCCGAAACGGAGGTGGCAATTTACAGCGCCAAGCGTCGCCAGCAGCTCACCATCGAGCGCCGCAAGGTGGAGACCATCGCACGCGAGAATTTCGCGCAGGCCATCTTTGGCAAGAGCCACCCCTACGGCATCTCGTACCCCGAGAGCGCATACGACTCACTCTGCCGCGAGAATATCTGCAACCACTACCAGCGTCGCTACACCTCCGACAACTGTATCGTCGTATGCAGCGGCAGCATAAGTGATAATGTTCTGGAGCGCATTATGAGCATCACAGCACAAATAACCCCCTCCAACAATTGCGAAGAGATTTCGTTCCCACCATTTGATACACGCCACGATGTTCACGTGCAGCACGACGGTGCGGTGCAATCATCAATTCGTATGGGACGCCTGCTCTTTACTCGCGCACACGAGGATTTCATCCCGATGCAGGTGTTATCAACCGTACTGGGAGGCTATTTCGGCTCGCGCCTGATGCAGAATCTGCGCGAGAGAAACGGATTTACGTATGGTGTCTTCTCGGCTATGGTTAACTTCCAGAATACGGGTTATCTGGCCATCGCCACACAGGTCGGCACGGAGGTTACCGAACAGGCACTGGAACAGATTGCAAGCGAGATAGATACACTACGCAACGAGTTGGTACCCGAGCAGGAGTTGGCTCTTGTGAAAAATATTATGGCTGGCGAGATGATGCGAATCCTTGATGGACCATTTGGCATTGCCGATGTAACGACAGAGAATATTCTCTGCGGCTTCGACAACTCGCACATCGCCGACAATCTGAGCCGCATACGCAACACCACGCCCGAGGAGTTACGCGCGTTGGCACAAAAATATCTCGACCCGAAAGATATCGTAACGGTTGTTGCGGGTGATTTTTCATAACAAAAAAAGGTTGTCGGAGTCCGACAACCTTTTTTATTGAACTTATATCACAAGAGCCAACTATCGAATAAACAGCAACTCTCGATACTTAGGTAATGGCCACAGCTGGTCATCAATAACCTCCTCCATCTTATCAATATGGTCACGAATCTGGTCGAGATAAATGGCAACGGTATCGTGATACTTGATAGCCTTCTCACGCTGGTCCTCAATACGGTTTGCCACCTTACGCGCCTCAATCATCTCGCCCACCAGACGCTGGATAGCCGACGTGTGGCCCTGAATATCGCGTATCAGTTCGATATCCGACTCATAATTCAGGCCCAACTCCTTCATCTTGTAGGCCTTATCCAACAGTACAGACTCATATTTTGATGCCACGGGGATAATATTATTCATCGTAATATCGCCCAGCACACGCGCCTCAATCTGTATCTTTTTAGTATAGGTCTCCCACTTCACCTCGGTGCGAGCCTCAACCTCCACGCGGCTATAAACACCCGTATCGCCGAACATCTTAATGCTCTTATCATCCAAATAGCGGTCGAAAATAAGCGGTGCCGATGTCTCGCAATCCAGGCCACGACGCGCAGCCTCCTGCTTCCACTCCTCCGAATAGCCATTACCGTCGAAATGGATGCTCTTGCACTCGCGTATCATACGTTTCAAGCTTTCATATATAGCCTTATCCTTCTTCATACCACGCTCAATCTTGGCATCAACCTCGTGCTTGAACTCGGTGAGTTGCTCGGCCGTTGCGGCACAGAGAGTGATGATAGCCTCGGCACAGTTATCCGACGAGCCTACGGCGCGGAACTCGAAACGGTTACCCGTAAATGCAAAGGGCGATGTACGGTTACGGTCGGTATTATCCAGTAGGATAGATGGGATCTGCGAGATGCCGCTCATCTTCAGCACGCTCTTGGCGTCAAAACGGATAGCATCGTCGCTCGTACTACGCTCCAACTTATCCAGCACCGAAGAGATCTGCGAGCCGAGGAAGGTAGAGATAATCGCTGGCGGCGCCTCATTTGAGCCCAAACGATGTATATTGGTTGCGCTCATAATAGCAGCCTTCAGCAGACCATTATGACGATGTACGGCCGCAATCACATTCACAAGGAAGGTTATAAACTGCAGATTCTCCGAAGGTGTTTTACCCGGACCAAAGAGATTCACACCCGTATCCGTACCCAGCGACCAGTTATTATGCTTACCCGAACCATTGATACCCTTAAAAGGCTTCTCGTGCAGCAGCACGCGGAAACGATGGCGGCGGGCAATCTTATCCATAATGGTCATAAGCAACTGGTTATGGTCGTTGGCCAAGTTCGCCTCCTCATATACGGGAGCCAGCTCAAACTGGCCCGGCGCAGCCTCATTGTGACGTGTCTTGACGGGGATACCGAGCTTCAAGCTCTCATACTCCAGCTCCTTCATAAAGTTAATCACGCGCGCAGGAATAGCACCGAAGTAGTGGTCCTCCAACTGCTGATTCTTTGCTGACTCGTGACCCATAAGCGTGCGGCCAGTCAGCACAAGGTCGGGGCGTGCCGCCCAAAGGCTCTCATCAACAAGGAAGTACTCCTGCTCCCAACCAAGATATGTATATACGCGATTTACATTTTTATCAAAGTAGTGGCACACCTCCGTAGCGGCCTTATCCACAGCAGAGATAGAGCGCAGCAGAGGCACCTTATAATCCAGCGCCTCACCCGTATAAGCGATAAATACCGTAGGAATACAGAGCGTAGTATCTACGATAAACGCAGGCGATGTGGGGTCCCACGCCGAGTAACCTCGCGCCTCGAAGGTATTACGAATACCGCCATTGGGGAACGACGACGCATCAGGCTCCTGCTGGGCCAGCACCTTACCCGAAAACGACTCGATAACAAGTCCCTTGCCATCAGGGTCAGAGAATGAGTCGTGCTTCTCGGCCGTACCTCCCGTCAGCGGCTGAAACCAGTGCGTGTAGTGGTCGGCACCATTATCCAAAGCCCACTGACGCATACCCGCGGCCACGCTGTCAGCCAGCTCCAACGAGAGTGGCGTGCCGTTATCCATCGTGTTGAGCAGGGCATCGTATGTCGGCTTATCGAGATACTTGCGCATCACGTTGCGACCAAAGACTTTCACACCGAAATAATCCGATGGTCTTGTACTCGGAGCTTCGACCTCCACGGCGGTATGATTCAGGGCCGCCTCAACCATCTTAAATCTTAACAACATATAGACGAATTATTTTTGTTTGCACTCTATTCTTTATATTTTCAGGACATAATGGAACATTTTTTTGACGCACGCAAAAAAGCACCTTTTATTCCAATTTTCTTTCACAAAGCAAAAATAGCATTTTTTCGTCTATATCGTTATTTTTACCACCATTTTTCGCACAAATAGCATAAAATTTTTGCATAAAACCCAAAATTACCTATTATTTTTCGGAAAATCGCATAAATTTTACACACAAAATCGCAAAATTGCCATTTTTGAACAAAACGGACCTTCATCCATATTTCCGGTTATTTTTATACTTTTTGACCAATTTCAACAAATCTCGCCGACCACAACGCAGAAACCATTGCCCAGAAAAATGTCACACCGAACGTTAAATAGTTGTTAATTTCTTAACAAAAGATTCCTTTTTAATATAAATATTATTATCTTTGCGTGATTCAATTACGAATCACAATCTCAAACCGACTTATAAGACACATAAACATACACTAATAACTAAATTTCCGAACAATTATGGCTAATACCGAAAAAGAAAAGTTGTTCGCTGAATTCCCCGCGGTTTCGACCGAGCAGTGGGAAGCAGTCATTACAACAGACCTTAAAGGTGCTGATTACGAGCGCAAGCTCGTATGGAGAACTGCCGAGGGATTTAACGTACGCCCCTACTATCGTGCTGAGAATCTCGAAGGCATCGAATTTTTGGGCTCACAGGCCGGCGAGTTCCCCTACGTACGTGGTACACACAACAGCAACGACTGGGCTATCCACCAGACCGTTAACGTAAAGTGTCCCAAGGCTGCCAACCAGGAGGCTTTGGCTCTCCTGAACTCTGGCGTGAACTCACTCGGTTTCTGCTTGTGCGCAATGGAGAGCGTTACTGCCGAGGATATCGACACCCTGTTGGAGGGTATCTGCATCCCCGCCGTAGAGCTTACATTCGCTGGTAAGAACTTCGTTCCTACCGCAGACCTCATCTTCGCTAAGATCGAGTCACTGGGTTTGAACAAGGACGAGGTTAAGGTTAACTTCATCTTCGACCCCATCGTAAAGGATCTCTCTCAGAAGGGTATCTACTGCTGTGGTGACGAGGAGGGTACTGCTTGCTACGAGGCTGTTGCTGCCTTCATTAAGAAGACCGCTGAGTACAAGCATATCCGCGTAGTGAACGTATCTGGTCAGATCTTCAGCAACGCTGGCTCTACAATCGTTGAGGAGTTGGCATTCTCACTCGCTGCAGGTCACGACTACATCGTTAAGCTCACCGAGATGGGTCTTCCCGTTGACTTGGTAGCTCGCAAGATTCGTTTCTCTTTCGCAGTTACTTCTAACTACTTTATGGAGATCGCTAAGTTCCGCGCAGCTCGTATGTTGTGGGCTAACATCGTTAAGGGTTACAACCCCGAGAAGGGTTGCTCGGCTAAGATGTTCGCACACGCCGTTACATCTACTTGGAACCAGACAGTTTACGATCCCTATGTAAATATGTTGCGTGGCACAACTGAGGCTATGTCTGCTACATTGGCCGGTGTACACTCTTTGGAGGTTGTTCCTTTCAACGCCTCTTACGAGGAGCCTACCGAGTTCTCAAAGCGTATCGCTCGCAACGTAGAGCTTTTGCTCAAGCACGAGTCACACTTCGACCAGGTTGTTGACCCCGCAGGTGGTTCATACTACATCGAGACTCTTACAAAGAACATCGCCGAGCAGGCTTGGAAGCTCTTCCTCGAGGTTGAGGATAAGGGTGGCTACGTAGCTGCATTCAAGGCTGGCTTCATCGTAGAGCGCGTTAAGGCATCGGCTGCTGCTAAGGATAAGAACATCACTACTCGCCGTCAGATTTTGCTCGGCGCTAACCAGTATCCTAACTTCACTGAGGTTGCCGACGCTGCCGTATCTGCAGATGTTGTAACTCGCCAGGAGAAGGAGAACGTTCTTACTCCCTACCGTGGTGCTATGGCATTCGAGGCTATGCGTCTGCACGTTGACCGTAGCGGCAAGGAGCCTAAGGCATTTATGCTCACTTGCGGTAGCTTGTCAATGGCTCGCGCTCGCGCACAGTTCTCTTGCAACTTCTTCGCTTGCGCTGGTATCCGCGTTCAGGACAACACATTCTTCAAGTCTTTGGAGGAGGGTGTAGCAGCTGCTTTGGAGGCTAAGGCTGACATCGTGGTTGTTTGCGCATCGGATGACGATTACGCAGAGGTAGCTCCCAAGATTAAGGAGATGCTCGGCGGCAAGGCCATCCTTGTTGTTGCAGGCGCACCTGCTTGCGCTCCTGAGTTGGAGGCACAGGGTATCACCAATTTCATTAACGTAAAGAGCAACGTACTCGAGACACTTAAGTTCTACCTTAAGGAGTTGGGTATCTAAAAAGCAAAGCAATGAGAGCAAAATTCGAAAATTTATCATACGAAGGCGGTCAGGCACAGTGCTGTACCGCTGCAGCTGAGGCTAAGGAGCCTTGGCTCACAGCCGAGCAGATACCCGTTAAGGATAACTACACGGCTAAGGATTTGGAGGAGCTTGAGCACCTGAACTATGCAGCAGGTATCGCTCCCAACTTGCGTGGTCCCTACTCGACTATGTATGTAATGCGCCCCTGGACTATCCGTCAGTATGCAGGTTTCTCTACAGCTGAGGAGTCTAACGCATTCTACCGCCGTAACTTGGCAGCAGGTCAGAAGGGTTTGTCAGTAGCATTCGACTTGGCTACACACCGTGGTTACGACGCTGACCACCCCCGCGTAGTAGGTGATGTTGGTAAGGCTGGTGTATCTATCTGCTCAGTAGAGGATATGAAGGTTTTGTTCAACGGTATTCCTTTGGACAAGATGTCTGTATCTATGACTATGAACGGTGCCGTATTGCCCGTATTGGCATTCTACATCGTAACAGGTTTGGAGCAGGGCTGTACTTTGGATCAGTTGGCTGGTACTATCCAGAACGATATCTTGAAGGAGTTTATGGTGCGTAACACCTATATCTATCCTCCCAAGTTCTCTATGAAGATTATCGCCGACATCTTCGAGTACACATCTAAGAATATGCCTAAGTTCAACTCAATCTCTATCTCTGGTTACCATATGCAGGAGGCAGGTGCTACAGCTGATATCGAGTTGGCTTACACTTTGGCTGACGGTTTGGAGTACCTCCGCGCTGGTATCAACGCAGGTATGTCTGTTGACGCTTTCGCTCCCCGTTTGTCATTCTTCTGGGCTATCGGTATGAACCACTTTATGGAGATTGCCAAGATGCGTGCAGCTCGTATGTTGTGGGCTAAGATCGTTAAGCAGTTCGAGCCTAAGAATCCTAAGTCATTGGCATTGCGTACTCACAGCCAGACCTCAGGTTGGTCACTCACCGAGCAGGATCCCTTCAACAACGTAGCTCGTACAGCTATCGAGGCTATGGGTGCAGCTTTGGGTCACACTCAGTCATTGCACACCAACGCATTGGACGAGGCTATCGCTCTTCCCACTGATTTCTCGGCTCGTATTGCTCGTAATACTCAGATTTACATCCAGGAGGAGACTAACGTATGCCGTCAGGTTGACCCCTGGGCAGGTTCATACTACGTAGAGGCTTTGACCAACGAGATTGCTCACAAGGCTTGGGCTCACATCCAGGAGGTTGAGAAGTTGGGCGGTATGGCTAAGGCTATCGAGACTGGTATTCCTAAGATGCGTATCGAGGAGGCTGCAGCACGTACACAGGCTCGCATCGACTCAGGTGAGCAGAAGATTATCGGTTTGAACGAGTACCGCTTGGAGAAAGAGGCTCCTATCGATATCTTGGCTGTTGACAACACAGCTGTACGTGAGAGCCAGGTTAAGCGTTTGCAGGAGTTGCGTGCTAACCGCGACCAGGCTGCTGTTGACAAGGCTTTGGCTGCTATCACCGAGTGCGTTAAGACTGGCGAGGGTAACTTGCTGGAGCTTGCTGTAGAGGCTGCAAAGGTTCGCGCAACATTGGGCGAGATTTCAGACGCTTGCGAGGTGGTTGTAGGTCGCTATAAGGCAGTTATTCGTTCAATCTCTGGAGTATATTCATCAGGTATGAAGCAGGATGCAGATTTCGAGAAGGCAAAGGCTATGTGCGCCGAGTTTGCCAAGAAGGAGGGTCGTCAGCCCCGTATTATGATTGCCAAGTTGGGTCAGGACGGTCACGACCGTGGTGCTAAGGTTGTAGCAACAGGTTACGCTGACGTTGGCTTCGACGTGGATATGGGTCCCTTGTTCCAGACTCCCGAGGAGGCTGCTAAGCAGGCTGTGGAGAACGACGTACACATCGTAGGTGTATCTTCATTGGCTGCAGGTCACCTCACTTTGGTTCCTCAGATTATCGCTGAGTTGAAGAAGTTGGGTCGTGAGGATATCATCGTTGTTGTAGGTGGTGTTATCCCCGCACAGGATTACGATGAGCTCTATCAGGATGGCGCTGCCGCTATCTTCGGCCCCGGTACTCCTATTGCCAAGTCTTCAATCAAGATGTTGGAGCTTTTGATGGAGGAGTAATCCCGAATCAATTATAAACGAAGAGGTCGCCCCATCGGACGGCCTCTTTTTTATGTATAATAAGAGCAGAATAACTCTTATAACTCTTATAAACATTAAAAAAAAATTGCCGCAACCCGAAGCCACGGCAATAATATAAATATTTAAGGTAAATCTCCTACTTCATTTTAATAATTGCATAGATAGGATAGTGGTCAGAGACATACTCCGCAGAGCCGTAATTCTCATCGATTGTATGATACTCAACAACCTCCATACCCTTTGTACAATAGATGTGGTCGATAACTGAACCTCCCGATGTACTGAATCCATTATAAGTACGGTCATTATCAGTCTTGTCTTTCGGTGCTGCTGAGCGGGTATTTACCATATAATCCTTCAAAACATCCAATGCCGCATTGTCGCTCTTCACATTAAGGTCGCCTGTCAAGAACTGCACAAAACCATCGGGATTGTACTCCTTAAACTTCTTCACGATAAGTTTCATACCCTCCTTCTGAGCCTCTTTACCCTTATGGTCGAGGTGCGTATTTATATAGCAGAACTTCTTACCTGTAGCAATATGCTCGAAGATACCCCACGTTGCCGTACGGTTACAAGCTCCATCCCAACCCTTAGAGGGCTTGTCAGGTGTACCTGACAACCAGAAAGTACCACCATCAATCTTCTTAACCTTGGCTTTATTGTAAAGGATACCCATCGTTTCGCCATTCTTGGGATTTTCCTCACCATTATCGCGGTCAACACCCCAACCATCGTAATCCTTCTCAAGTGCAGACTTGATATAAATCCACTGGTCAGTATATTTCGCCTCCTGGAAACCAATTACAGAGGGTTTATGGTCTTCAATAACCTCAATCACAGCCTCCTTGCGATAAAACCATTCATTGCGATAACTCGATTCAGTTGTATTCAATCGCACGTTAAAACTCATCACCTTAATCTCGTCATCTTCTGCGTGCTTCTGCAAATTACTCTCCTCTACTGGAGGTGTCGGAGTTGGCGTGGGTGTTGGCGTAGGTTCGGGATCATCTGATGATGAACAGCCCACAAAGGCTACAAGAGCAAGAGCCCAAAGGTAGTTTTTCAATTTCATAATCTTATTTTTTTAAGTCCAATTATTTTTCGCAAAATTAATATTCCCCAAAGAAAAAACCAATAGTCAATAACACTTTTTTTGGGGAAAATACACTCCTAAACAATACGATTAACGCAGCGAAACTATTGCATAAATCGGGTAGTGATCCGAGATATAGGTAACTCCATCGTATGGATCTCTTATCGTTCTATACTCATATACGGTAAGATTTTTCGAGCAATAGACGTGGTCAATTATAGATTTTGATTCTCCCATCCAGCTATTCGCCGTAGGCCCGTGGTCACTCCTCTCTGTGGGTGCATAGAGGCGAGTATTCTTTAGCATATTGCTTATATTATTAAATATGGTATCGCTCGCATCAGCATTAAAATCTCCGGCCAAATATACGGGCAGATTATCGGGATTATACATCTTAATTCGCTCTGCAATGAGTTTCATCGCGTGGTTGCGCGTAGATTTCACGTCAAGGTGCGTATTCATAAAGAAAAACTTCTCGCCCGTAGATATATACTCAAAAATACCCCACGTAGCAGTACGAAAATGCCCCGCACCCCACTCCGTAGCCTTCGAGCATACATCGGGCGTGGGCGAGAGCCAGAATGTACCCTCCTTGAGCTTACGAATCTCATCCTTGCGGTACATTATACCCATCGTTTCGCCCTTCTCAGCACCGTCATCACGTCCCACACCGAAACCGTCATACTCATCGGCAAACTCCTTCAAGCAGAATTGCCATTGAACGGTATATACCGCCTCTTGAAAACCAATAAGCGTCGGCTTATGGTCTCGTATCATCTCCACACAAGCAGCTTTACGAAACTCCCAATTATTCATTGGATTCGTCTCCTTAGCCGTACCATAGCGCACATTAAAACTCATAATCTTCAGCTGCCCAGCCTCAGGATACTTCTGCCACTGCTGGGTTGGTTCCTGGTTATTATTCTCCTCATTGGTTTCACTCTTTGAGCTGCACGTCACAGAAACCAAAGCAGAAATAAATAAAATATAGAATAATCGCTTCATAATTCTTCAATTTTTCAAAGCGCAAGTTACAAAAAATAATTGAAAAATATTTTTATCTGTCAGTTTTTAATTAATTCCAAAACCGTTAATCGAACAAAGCGTTTGGATATCACCCATTTAGCCACCGAAATAAACATTCGTAATAAAGGTTAATATTTTTCTTTTTCGGAATATTTTTACGGAAAATTTTTGTAAATAAGAAAAATTAACTAATTTTGGTACGATTCTCCAATGCTGTTTTTGCATCATATGGAGTATCACGGAAATATTACTAATCTCAAAATTCAACTCTAATGAGAAAGTTTACACAACTCAAAATGCTTGTTATCGCGCTGTTTGTTAGCACGATGGCAATGGCACAGGGAGGTGGAACGACAGTTTCAGGTACTGTAACTGACGCTTCTCAGCTTCCTATGGTGGGTGTATCTGTTACCGTTGACGGTACGGATGACGGAACTATTACGGGTGTAAATGGTGAGTACACCATCTCTGTACCCAAGAATGGTTCAATTACATTCTCTTTTATCGGCTACAAGTCACAGACTATCGCTGTTGGTACTCGTACCACAGTGAATGTGCAGATGGCCGAGGACAACACTACTCTTGACGAGGTAGTAGTCGTGGGTTATGGTACCCAGAAGAAGGCTAACTTGACCGGTGCTGTTGAGCAGGTTACAAGCGAGGTTTTCGAGGGCCGTCCCGTGGCTAATACAACTCAGATGCTTCAGGGTGCTGTTCCTAACCTTAACCTCCAGATGACCGATGGTAAGCCTATGCGTACCGCTACTTACAACGTACGTGGTACTACTTCTATTGGCCAGGGTGGTTCTGCATTGGTACTGATCGACGGTGTTGAGGGTGACCCCGCTCTCCTTAACCCCGATGATATCGAGTCAGTATCAGTGTTGAAGGATGCAGCTTCTGCTTCTATCTACGGTTCTCGTGCTCCCTACGGTGTTGTTTTGATCACAACTAAGTCTGCAAAGAAGGGTAAGACTCAGGTTAACTACTCTGCCACATTCTCTTGGCAGATGCCTACAAACACATTTGACTATGTAGAGGACGGTTACGAGTTTGCTAACTACTTTGCTATCGCTCGTTGGAACGGTTCTGGTAACTACTCTGCAAACATCAACAAGACTCAGCAGTTTACCACTGCTTGGTTGGCAGAGTATAAGAAGCGTCACGATGCAGGTAACTTCGGTACCGTAGTTTCTGACGGTTCTTGGGGTACTACAAAGGGTCGTTGGGTATACTTCCACGAGGGTACTAACTACAACGAGATTTTGTTTAAGGACTACACATTCGCTCACACTCACAACATCTCATTGCAGGGTAGCGAGGGTAAGTTCGACTACTATCTCTCAGGTCGTTACTACAACTCAAACGGTTTGTTCAACATGCAGGATTCTGATGACTACACTTCACTCAACACTCGTGTAAAGGTTGGTTTCCAGGTAACTGATTGGTTGAAGATTACTAACAACTTCGACATCAGCTCTACTAAGTATGAGAACCCGATGACTCACTCTGAGGGTAGCGGTAACATCTACCGTAACATCGCTGATGAGGGTCACACCTCTTCTCCGATTTTCAACCCCGATGGTACTTTGACTTACTCAGCTGTTTACTCTGTCGGTGACTTGCTCTATGGTAATAGCCGCAAGACTTATGTAAGCGACCAGTACAAGAACACTATCGCTGCTAACGCTAAGTTCTTCGACAACACTTTGCGTTTCAACGCTGACTTCACTTACCAGGATCGCCGTAAGTTCCAGCAGAACAAGTGGGTTCGCTCACCTTATTCTAAGTATGAGGGCGTTATTGAGTACATCAAAGACCCCGAGACTACTAATGAGTTGAAGGAGTACCGTGCCTCTACTAAGTATATGGCTGCTAACGCATTCGCTGAGTATGAGAATACTTTCGGCAAGCACTATGTAAAGGGTTTGATTGGTTACAACTACGAGCAGAGCACATACGAGCAGAGCGCTGTAATGAACAAGGGTCTTTTGACAGATGACGTTGAGAATATGGAGCTTACAACAGGTGTTGAGACTCGTACAATCAACGGTTCTTGGACTAAGTGGCGTAACGTTGGTGCATTCTTCCGCGTTAACTACTCATTCGATGACCGCTACCTTATCGAGGTTAACGGCCGTTACGACGGTTCTTCTAAGTTCAAGTCTGGTTCACGTTGGGCATTCTTCCCCTCTGTATCAGCTGGTTGGCGTGTAACTGAGGAGCCTTGGTTCAATGTTGACCCCGAGTGGGTATCTAACATTAAGGTTCGTGCTTCTTATGGTGAGCTCGGTAACTCTAACATCGGCGCTTACTCTTTCGATGAGAAGTTCTCTATCGGCACTGGCCGTTGGTTCAACGGTATTCAGCCTAAGACTACCTCTATCCCCGCTCCTATTCCTGATAACTTGACTTGGGAGACTTCTAAGACCTTGGATATCGGTCTTGATTTGAACTTCTTCCGCGACCGTTTGAACATCTCTGCTGACTGGTATCAGCGTAAGACTGTGGATATGTATATCGCAGGTACTAAGCTTCCTGATGTATATGGTGCTACTTCTCCTAAGGGTAACTTCGGTGAGATGACTACTTCAGGTTATGAGCTTACTGTTGGCTGGCGCGATAAGTTCCAGATGGCTGGTAAGCCCTTCAACTACAGCATCAAGGCTACTTTGGCTGACTATACTTCAACTATCGACAAGTACAACAACCAGAACCGTACAATCGGTACTTCAGCTAATCCTTCTTACTACGAGGGTATGACTATCGGTGAGTTGTGGGGTTGGACTATCAACGGTTTGTATCAGACTCAGGCTGAGGTTGACGCTGTTGAGGCAGGTGCTAAGGCTGCAGGTCAGAAGTACTACAACAACATCTTCAAGCAGTGGTCATCTTGGGGTGAGCGTCCCGGTGTGGCTAAGGTTGAGGACTTGAACGGTAACGGCTACGTAGACCGTGGTAAGGGTACTGTAGAGGATCCGGGTGACCGTCGTATCATCGGTAACAAGGAGCCTCGTTACATCTACTCTTTCAACCTCTCTGCTGACTGGAACGGTATCTTCGTTTCTGCATTCTTCCAGGGTGTTGGTAAGCAGGATTGGTATCCCTCTACTGAGGCTGGTGCTCTCTGGGGTATGTACAACCGTCCTTACGCTAAGATGCCGGGTTGGATGGTAGGTAATATGTGGACTGAGGAGACTCCCGATGCATATATGCCTTTGTTGGCTGGTTATGACCCCTTGTTCTACGATGCTGCTGGTACTAACACTCGCTATATGCAGGACGTTTCTTACATCCGTTTGAAGAACTTGCAGGTAGGTTACAATCTTCCCACCAAGTGGATCAGCAAGATCGGTTTGAAGAAGGCTGCTATCTACTTCTCTGGTGAGAACCTCTGGACTTGGTCTCCTATGTACAAGATGACTCGTAACCTTGATGTTACTGCTAACATCTACGGTAAGGATCAGGAGATGGGTTCAAGCGGTGATGGTTACAACTATCCTTCACTTAAGAGCTACAGTATTGGTCTTAACTTAACATTCTAATCTTTACGAAAATGAAAAAACTAAGTATATTTGCATTGATTGCCTCTGCTCTCGTTATCACATCTTGTGATTTGGATGAGCATATGAAGGCAGAGGCAGACCGTAATATGATCTTCGGTTCGGAGACTGGTCTGAAGATGTATACTGACGGCCTCTATGGCCAGCTCCCCGGTCAGATTCACTACTCTGACGAGGCTCTTAACGATTGGGGTGTAAATAACTCTATCAGCACCTATGAGTTGGGTGCATACGGTGAGGACCTCTCTACTTCTTGGAGCTGGGGTAACATTCGTACCAACAACTACTTCATTAAGTGGAATACTGACGAGCGTGTATCTCAGGCTGTTCGCGATAACTACACTGGTATCGCTAAGTTCTTCCGTGCTTATCAGTACTTCGATAAGCTCAAGCAGTATGGTGCTGTGCCTATCATCACTGAGCCCCTTGAGCCCGATTCAGAGGAGTTGTACAAGACTCAGGACTCTCGTGAGGACGTTGTAAACTTTATCCTTGAGGATTTGCAGTGGGCTTATGACCACATCTCAACGTCTAAGGCTACTCCTAACAACGTAGCTATCAACAAGTGGACTGCTATGGCTTTCAAGGCTCGCGTAGCTTTGTTCGAGGCGTCTTGGCGTAAGTATCACGCTGGTACTGAGTACACAAAGGGTTGCACAACTTCTGCTGACCAGCTTTATAAGATTGCTGCAGATGCTGCTAACACTATTATGACTCAGGGTCCCTACTCTCTCTACACTGGTACTGCTAACGGTACAGGTGAGGCTGGTGACGGTCGTGGTACATATCGTGACTTGTTTACTTCTGAGGTTACCAACGGTAATCCTGAGGTAATGTTGGCATACGAGATTACTGCTCCTTCAACAGGTGAGGCTAACTGGCGTTTGAACTCTTCTTCTTATGGTTCACACCTCTGTATGAGCCGTATCTTCTCTCACACATTCCTTAACACTGACGGTACTTTCTTCAACGAGAAGAACGCTGACGGTTCATACAAGACATTCGTTGAGGAGTGCGAGGGTCGTGACTGGCGTTTGGCTCAGGTAATTCGTGGTCCTAAGTACACTTGGAAGGTTAAGGGTGAGTACACTCGCGAGCCCGCTAATTTCAAGGACCACACTTACACTGGTTATCAGTTGACTAAATTCGTTTATGACGATAAGGATATGGACGATAAGTCATCAGGTACTTATGATGATCCTCTCTTGCGTTATGCTGAGATTCTCTTGATTTATGCTGAGGCTAAGGCTGAGTTGGGTACTATCACTAACTCTGACTGGGCTCAGACTATCGGTGCTTTGCGTGCTCGCGCTGGTATCACCGCTGGTTTGGACGCTGTTCCTACAGTGAAGGACCCCTTGCTCGTAGAGTACTATGGCGACTTGAGCGCTGCTGTTCTTGAGGTTCGTCGTGAGCGTGCTATCGAGCTTATTATGGAGGGTCACCGTCAGGTTGACCTCAAGCGTTGGGCTTGTGGTGAGTTGTGGGAGACAATGCCTTGGGAGGGTGTTTACGTTCCCGCATTGGATACTCAGCTTGATATGAACGGTGATGGTGTAATGGATGTTTACTTCACCGAGAAGGATCCCGATGCAGTTGGTAAGGAAGATGGCAAGATTGCTGCTTACTTGAACGAGAACCAGACTATGCGTAAGTTGGAGGATGACCCCAATGGTGGTTATGTAATGTACTACGCATACGGTGACCGTCGTGTTTGGAACGACAATATGTATCTCTACCCCATCCCCACTCAGGTTGGCGTTATGAACCCCAACCTCGTTCAGAACCCGGGTTGGAAGAAGACTTGGTAATATTACCGTAGGTTGCCGGAGTGACCATCCGGCAACCTTTGAAAGATAAAACCCAGGTTGAATTCTTTGACTTGGTAAAATTTTTTTCAAAATTGGTCAGGTGGAAGCCGTCCCGTTCTGGGGTGGCTTCCCGTTTTTTTACGCTAAAATGGCGTCCGATTCCCAAGAGAAAATTCATACAATTTTCATCACAAATCGGAAATACCCCACTTGTGACAACTGTTCGTTTTAATATAAGGTGTAAAATATTTTTTAATAAAAATTGCACTGATTTATTATAATTTTATTGTTTTTTCAAAAAAAACACGTACTTTTGAACTGAAAATACCATAGGCCTGACCAGCCTGTATTTTTGAAAAAAATTTTACTAATCTCAAAATTCAACTCAAATGAGAAAGTTTACGCAACTCAAGTTGCTGGCTATCGCTTTGTTTATGAGTACGATAGCTATGGCACAGGGAGGCGGAACGACAGTTTCAGGTACTGTAACTGACGCTTCTCAGCTTCCTATGGTGGGTGTATCTGTTACCGTTGACGGTACAGATGACGGAACTATTACGGGTGTAAATGGTGATTATTCTATCACTGTTCCCAAGAATGGTTCAATTACATTCTCTTTTATCGGCTACAAGTCACAGACTATCGCTGTTGGTACTCGTACCACAGTGAACGTGCAGATGGCCGAGGACAACACTACTCTTGACGAGGTAGTAGTCGTGGGTTATGGTACCCAGAAGAAGGCTAACTTGACCGGTGCTGTTGAGCAGGTTACAAGCGAGGTTTTCGAGGGTCGTCCCGTGGCTAATACAACTCAGATGCTTCAGGGTGCTGTTCCTAACCTTAACCTCCAGATGACCGATGGTAAGCCTATGCGTACCGCTACTTACAACGTACGTGGTACTACTTCTATTGGCCAGGGTGGTTCTGCATTGGTACTGATCGACGGTGTTGAGGGTGACCCCGCTCTCCTTAACCCCGATGATATCGAGTCAGTATCAGTGTTGAAGGATGCAGCTTCTGCTTCTATCTACGGTTCTCGTGCTCCCTACGGTGTTGTTTTGATCACAACTAAGTCTGCAAAGAAGGGTAAGACTCAGGTTAACTACTCTGCCACATTCTCTTGGCAGATGCCTACAAACACATTTGACTATGTAGAGGACGGTTACGAGTTTGCTAACTACTTTGCTATCGCTCGTTGGAACGGTTCTGGTAACTACTCTGCAAACATCAACAAGACTCAGCAGTTTACCACTGCTTGGTTGGCAGAGTATAAGAAGCGTCACGATGCAGGTAACTTCGGTACCGTAGTTTCTGACGGTTCTTGGGGTACTACAAAGGGTCGTTGGGTATACTTCCACGAGGGTACTAACTACAACGAGATTTTGTTTAAGGACTACACATTCGCTCACACTCACAACATCTCATTGCAGGGTAGCGAGGGTAAGTTCGACTACTATCTCTCAGGTCGTTACTACAACTCAAACGGTTTGTTCAACATGCAGGATTCTGATGACTACACTTCACTCAACACTCGTGTAAAGGTTGGTTTCCAGGTAACTGATTGGTTGAAGATTACTAACAACTTCGACATCAGCTCTACTAAGTATGAGAACCCGATGACTCACTCTGAGGGTAGCGGTAACATCTACCGTAACATCGCTGATGAGGGTCACACCTCTTCTCCGATTTTCAACCCCGATGGTACTTTGACTTACTCAGCTGTTTACTCTGTCGGTGACTTGCTCTATGGTAATAGCCGCAAGACTTATGTAAGCGACCAGTACAAGAACACTATCGCTGCTAACGCTAAGTTCTTCGACAACACTTTGCGTTTCAACGCTGACTTCACTTACCAGGATCGCCGTAAGTTCCAGCAGAACAAGTGGGTTCGCTCACCTTATTCTAAGTATGAGGGCGTTATTGAGTACATCAAAGACCCCGAGACTACTAATGAGTTGAAGGAGTACCGTGCCTCTACTAAGTATATGGCTGCTAACGCATTCGCTGAGTATGAGAATACTTTCGGCAAGCACTATGTAAAGGGTTTGATTGGTTACAACTACGAGCAGAGCACATACGAGCAGAGCGCTGTAATGAACAAGGGTCTTTTGACAGATGACGTTGAGAATATGGAGCTTACAACAGGTGTTGAGACTCGTACAATCAACGGTTCTTGGACTAAGTGGCGTAACGTTGGTGCATTCTTCCGCGTTAACTACTCATTCGATGACCGCTACCTTATCGAGGTTAACGGCCGTTACGACGGTTCTTCTAAGTTCAAGTCTGGTTCACGTTGGGCATTCTTCCCCTCTGTATCAGCTGGTTGGCGTGTAACTGAGGAGCCTTGGTTCAATGTTGACCCCGAGTGGGTATCTAACATTAAGGTTCGTGCTTCTTATGGTGAGCTCGGTAACTCTAACATCGGCGCTTACTCTTTCGATGAGAAGTTCTCTATCGGCACTGGCCGTTGGTTCAACGGTATTCAGCCTAAGACTACCTCTATCCCCGCTCCTATTCCTGATAACTTGACTTGGGAGACTTCTAAGACCTTGGATATCGGTCTTGATTTGAACTTCTTCCGCGACCGTTTGAACATCTCTGCTGACTGGTATCAGCGTAAGACTGTGGATATGTATATCGCAGGTACTAAGCTTCCTGATGTATATGGTGCTACTTCTCCTAAGGGTAACTTCGGTGAGATGACTACTTCAGGTTATGAGCTTACTGTTGGCTGGCGCGATAAGTTCCAGATGGCTGGTAAGCCCTTCAACTACAGCATCAAGGCTACTTTGGCTGACTATACTTCAACTATCGACAAGTACAACAACCAGAACCGTACAATCGGTACTTCAGCTAATCCTTCTTACTACGAGGGTATGACTATCGGTGAGTTGTGGGGTTGGACTATCAACGGTTTGTATCAGACTCAGGCTGAGGTTGACGCTGTTGAGGCAGGTGCTAAGGCTGCAGGTCAGAAGTACTACAACAACATCTTCAAGCAGTGGTCATCTTGGGGTGAGCGTCCCGGTGTGGCTAAGGTTGAGGACTTGAACGGTAACGGCTACGTAGACCGTGGTAAGGGTACTGTAGAGGATCCGGGTGACCGTCGTATCATCGGTAACAAGGAGCCTCGTTACATCTACTCTTTCAACCTCTCTGCTGACTGGAACGGTATCTTCGTTTCTGCATTCTTCCAGGGTGTTGGTAAGCAGGATTGGTATCCCTCTACTGAGGCTGGTGCTCTCTGGGGTATGTACAACCGTCCTTACGCTAAGATGCCGGGTTGGATGGTAGGTAATATGTGGACTGAGGAGACTCCCGATGCATATATGCCTTTGTTGGCTGGTTATGACCCCTTGTTCTACGATGCTGCTGGTACTAACACTCGCTATATGCAGGACGTTTCTTACATCCGTTTGAAGAACTTGCAGGTAGGTTACAATCTTCCCACCAAGTGGATCAGCAAGATCGGTTTGAAGAAGGCTGCTATCTACTTCTCTGGTGAGAACCTCTGGACTTGGTCTCCTATGTACAAGATGACTCGTAACCTTGATGTTACTGCTAACATCTACGGTAAGGATCAGGAGATGGGTTCAAGCGGTGATGGTTACAACTATCCTTCACTTAAGAGCTACAGTATTGGTCTTAACTTAACATTCTAATCTTTACGAAAATGAAAAAACTAAGTATATTTGCATTGATTGCCTCTGCTCTCGTTATCACATCTTGTGATTTGGATGAGCATATGAAGGCAGAGGCAGACCGTAATATGATCTTCGGTTCGGAGACTGGTCTGAAGATGTATACTGACGGCCTCTATGGCCAGCTCCCCGGTCAGATTCACTACTCTGACGAGGCTCTTAACGATTGGGGTGTAAATAACTCTATCAGCACCTATGAGTTGGGTGCATACGGTGAGGACCTCTCTACTTCTTGGAGCTGGGGTAACATTCGTACCAACAACTACTTCATTAAGTGGAATACTGACGAGCGTGTATCTCAGGCTGTTCGCGATAACTACACTGGTATCGCTAAGTTCTTCCGTGCTTATCAGTACTTCGATAAGCTCAAGCAGTATGGTGCTGTGCCTATCATCACTGAGCCCCTTGAGCCCGATTCAGAGGAGTTGTACAAGACTCAGGACTCTCGTGAGGACGTTGTAAACTTTATCCTTGAGGATTTGCAGTGGGCTTATGACCACATCTCAACGTCTAAGGCTACTCCTAACAACGTAGCTATCAACAAGTGGACTGCTATGGCTTTCAAGGCTCGCGTAGCTTTGTTCGAGGCGTCTTGGCGTAAGTATCACGCTGGTACTGAGTACACAAAGGGTTGCACAACTTCTGCTGACCAGCTTTATAAGATTGCTGCAGATGCTGCTAACACTATTATGACTCAGGGTCCCTACTCTCTCTACACTGGTACTGCTAACGGTACAGGTGAGGCTGGTGACGGTCGTGGTACATATCGTGACTTGTTTACTTCTGAGGTTACCAACGGTAATCCTGAGGTAATGTTGGCATACGAGATTACTGCTCCTTCAACAGGTGAGGCTAACTGGCGTTTGAACTCTTCTTCTTATGGTTCACACCTCTGTATGAGCCGTATCTTCTCTCACACATTCCTTAACACTGACGGTACTTTCTTCAACGAGAAGAACGCTGACGGTTCATACAAGACATTCGTTGAGGAGTGCGAGGGTCGTGACTGGCGTTTGGCTCAGGTAATTCGTGGTCCTAAGTACACTTGGAAGGTTAAGGGTGAGTACACTCGCGAGCCCGCTAATTTCAAGGACCACACTTACACTGGTTATCAGTTGACTAAATTCGTTTATGACGATAAGGATATGGACGATAAGTCATCAGGTACTTATGATGATCCTCTCTTGCGTTATGCTGAGATTCTCTTGATTTATGCTGAGGCTAAGGCTGAGTTGGGTACTATCACTAACTCTGACTGGGCTCAGACTATCGGTGCTTTGCGTGCTCGCGCTGGTATCACCGCTGGTTTGGACGCTGTTCCTACAGTGAAGGACCCCTTGCTCGTAGAGTACTATGGCGACTTGAGCGCTGCTGTTCTTGAGGTTCGTCGTGAGCGTGCTATCGAGCTTATTATGGAGGGTCACCGTCAGGTTGACCTCAAGCGTTGGGCTTGTGGTGAGTTGTGGGAGACAATGCCTTGGGAGGGTGTTTACGTTCCCGCATTGGATACTCAGCTTGATATGAACGGTGATGGTGTAATGGATGTTTACTTCACCGAGAAGGATCCCGATGCAGTTGGTAAGGAAGATGGCAAGATTGCTGCTTACTTGAACGAGAACCAGACTATGCGTAAGTTGGAGGATGACCCCAATGGTGGTTATGTAATGTACTACGCATACGGTGACCGTCGTGTTTGGAACGACAATATGTATCTCTACCCCATCCCCACTCAGGTTGGCGTTATGAACCCCAACCTCGTTCAGAACCCGGGTTGGAAGAAGACTTGGTAGTCTTTAATTTAAAATAATACAAAAAAGGTCATTGTGAGAGCCATCTCTTCGGAGGTGGCTCTCCTTTTTGTATCTGCGCGACGGGATAAGAGTGCGGGTAACAAGAATCTTAATACAAATATTCCCAACCTATCAATAAAGCTAATTTTCATTGCGTTTATTCACTGCACGACTTATTGTCGCACAAGTTCCCGCATCACGCAATTAACGCGAAATTAAGCCTTATTTAGGCGTTTTTATAGGCCACCATCTCTACCCTACAGTTGCAATAAGATATCAATCCCATATAGGCATAAAAAAATCCTCGACCTATTCGGGTCGAGGATAATTCGCACAAATGCGATATATGTCTTATCGACGCTTAGCGTTCTTCTGCTGCTGGCGAGCCATCTCCTCCTGCTGACGCATAAGCTCCTCATAACGCAGCTGGAACTTCGACTTCTTCTTATTCTTCTGCTTAGCCGAGTTCTTCTCAATCATATAACGAATCTTATCGTCATCCACAAAGCGACGCATAGAGGTCATAATAATCATCGTGATAATCTGCGATACCAGATAGTAGTAGCACAAACCTGATGCAAAATCATTAAACCAGAAGAGCATCATCGCAGGCATCATATACACCATCATAAACTTCATACCTGCCATACCAGGCTGGTTAGCTGTGCCCTGCTGCTGATATGTGAAGTATGAGAATCCAACCATAGCGATACACATCAACAACGCGAACAAGCTCACGTGGTCACCATACCACGGAATAGAGAATGGCAACTCCAGTACACTATCGTATGACGACAGGTCATCGGCCCACAGGAACGACTGACCACGCAACTCGATACTTACGGGGAAGAAGCGGAACAACGCCCACAGCAACGGCAACTGAATCAACATAGGAATACAGCCACCCATAGGGTTAATACCCGCCTTCTTGTAGAGGTTCATCATCTCCTGCTGCTTCTTCATCGCGTCCTCCTGACGGGGATACTTCTCATTCAAAGCATCCATCTCGGGCTTGATTACACGCATCTTGGCTGTAGAGAGGTAGCTCTTATAGGTCAAGGGGAAGATAAGCAACTTGACAAGGATGGTCAAAATAAGGATAATGATACCAAAACTTGCGATATAGTTACGCAGGAAGTCGAATACGGGGATTACAATCCAACGGTTAAACCAGCCTACCAACCAGCCGCCGAGCGGAATCAAACGCTCCATAGCAATACCCTCGCCATCGGCATCTACAACATCCGACAATACGGCATACTTATTAGGTCCACAGTAGAGCGAGAAACGATAATCTGTCGTCTGCGGAGTGTAGTTTACGCCCATACGAGAGGTGTAGTTCTTCAAGAAACCAGAACCCTCTTCCTCCGTGGTAAATCCCATATCGGCATAAGCAAAGTTATCGTGGGCGATAAATGCCTGCGAGAAGAACTGCTGACGGAATGCTACCCAATTAACCTCACTCTGCAACTGCTTCTCCTTGTTGCTGTCGCTCATACCGAGGTCCTCAACATCATCCTCATCGGGCAAACGGTATGAGAGCGTGGTGTACATATTCTCGTTCTTGTAGCTACGCTCATTCTGGAAGGTGCGGTTGCTCCACATAAGGCCCAAAGTTGACTGCTGCGCCATAATGGGCGAGAGATTCACCAGCTTTACGTTCATATCGACCATATAGTCGCGTGCGGGCTGCTTCTCATCGTAGAGGGTGTATTCATACTGCAAATACGCGCCCTCGGCAACCTCCAAACTCATCGTAAGAACCTGACGGTCTGCCTCGCGGCGAACGCCATTAGACGCAAAGACATACTCCGAAGTATTTACCTTAACGTTGTTCAGGCCATTCTTGATATAGAACTCCATATCGAACATAGCCGTCTCGGGGTCGAACAATACAACCTTCTCCGTACGCTCGTCCTTGGGAGCGTACTTGGTGTACTCGGACAACACCACCTTCTTCATCATACCACCCTGCGTGGTGAAATCTACGGTGATATAGTCGTTCGACATTGTATAATTTTGAGCCACGCCCTGCTTGGCAGCCATAAGGCTCTCGCCAAACATTGCCACCTCGCGCTGCTTCTCAGACTCAGCTGCCTGGGTAAACGAGAGTGAATCGGTAGGCTCTGCGGCCTGCTGGGCAGCAATCTGTGCTGCCTCGGCCTCTGCACGTGCCTGCTCTTCGGCCTGCACCTGCGACATATACTCTTGATATTCTGCTTGTTGCTTGGAGTTATACATTACGTAGCCAATGAAAATCAGCGACATAAGGACAACTCCAATGATTGTTTTCTTATCCATTTCGTGGTTTTATAGTTAATATTACTCTGCCTTCTCGGCCATATTCAGCTTCTGATACTCCATAGCGGCAGCAACAAATGCTACGAACAACGGAGCGGGGGTAGAAACCGTACTCTTATACTCGGGGTTGAAAAGCACTGCAACAAACCAGGGGTGATTCTTTACCTCGAGGACCTCTACAAGACCTGTCTCGGGGTTGATACCTGTAGCCACCATACCTGCAGCCTCGAACTGTGACTGGTAAGCACCATTGAACTCATAACGGTGGCGGTGACGCTCAACAACAGTATCTGCGCCATAAGCTGTGGCAGCCTTCGAGCCGGCCTTCAAAGCACAAGGATAGCCACCCAAACGCATTGTACCACCCTTCTCGGTAACCTTCTTCTGCTCCTCCATCAAGTCGATAACGGGGTACTTGGTCTGCGGGTCTAACTCACGTGAGTGTGCATCGGTCATACCCAACACATTGCGAGCGAACTCGATAATCGAAGCCTGCATACCCAAACCTACACCGAAGAAAGGTACATTGTTCTCACGTGCATAGCGAACAGCAGCAACCTTACCCTCGAAGCCGCGTACACCTGAGCCCGGAGCAACGAAGATACCCGATACGCCCGCCAACATCTCGGCAGCGTTCTCGTTTGTCACCTGCTCGGCGGGAACATACTTAACCTTAACCTTGCAATGGTTAACAGCACCTGCGTGGATAAAAGACTCGTTGATAGACTTATATGCATCGGGAAGCTCGGTATACTTACCAACCAATGCAACCTCAACCTTGTGCTTAGGATTCTTAATCTTATCTACAAACTCGCTCCAAGCCTTGAGATTTGGCTCCTCAGCATCGGCAATACCCAACTTACGCAGGATAACGTCGTCCAAATGCTGGTCGTGCATACGCAAGGGCACCTCGTAGATTGTGGGAACGTCGATAGACTCCACAACAGCATCCTCAGTTACGTTGCAGAACAGAGCCACCTTGCGACGCACCTCCTCAGCCAGGCTATGCTCGGCACGCAATACCAATACATCGGGCTGAACTCCCTCCGACTGAAGCTCCTTTACAGAGTGCTGCGTAGGCTTGGTCTTCATCTCGCACGCTGCAGCCATATAGGGCACCCACGCGAGGTGAATCAACAGCGAGTTCTGATATCCCAGCTGGTTACGCAACTGACGAACAGACTCGATGTAAGGCAATGACTCAATATCACCTACCGTACCACCAATCTCCGAGATGATTACATCGTACTTCTTGGTTGCACCCAGCAACTGAATACGACGCTTAATCTCGTCGGTGATATGAGGAATAACCTGCACTGTCTTACCCATATAATCACCGCGACGCTCCTTCTCCAAAATCTCCTTATAGATTTTACCCGTAGTAACGGTATTGTTCTTGGTTGTAGTGATTGAAGTAAAACGCTCATAGTGGCCCAAATCGAGGTCACACTCCGTACCATCCTCTGTAACATAGCTTTCACCGTGCTCATAGGGGTTAAGACGACCCGGGTCTGCATTGATATAGGGGTCGAACTTTTGAACCGTCACCGAATAGCCGCGAGCCTGAAGAAGACGAGCGACGGTGGCTGAAATAATACCTTTGCCTAATGACGATGCAACACCTCCTGTAACGAAGATGTACTTTGGTTTACTTAGTTTCATAATTGTATAACTATTATATAATTAACTTATCCTATCATTAACCTAACGGGTCGGGCTCACGGCTCGGACCGTGAGTCCGACCTTGCGTACTCTTTTATGTGAGAGTTACTCTTTCGCGCCGTTATCCTCAGCCGAGCGAGCATCTATCATACGTACCTTCTCAATGGTGAGCTGAAGCTCCTGCTTTGCCTTGGCAATCTTCTCGCGTATATCGGCAATCATAGCCTCGGCATTCTTCGACTTGGAGAAGAAGCCGATGTTATTCTCTAGCAGAGCAATATCCTGCTCCATCTGGCGAACCTTATTATAGAGGCGCTCACGCTCATTCTTCAGACGCTTATCGCCAGCTCCCTTCATACCCTGCAGACGCTCCTTGAAGCGGTTCATCGAACGGTCACGCTCCGAGCCGCGCAGCGTACCGAACATCTGGTCAACAGCCTCCTTATACTTCTTCTGCACGGCATCCTTCTGCTTGATGGGCACATAGCCAATCTCGCTCCAGCGACGCTGGAACTCCTTAATCATATCATAACCACCCTCCTTAATGTCGGCCGCCATCATCTCCTCGATAAGAGCCAACTTCTTCTTAAGGTTTGTCTCGTGCTCATCCTCGATACTTGCGAAGTGCTTAGCCTTACGCTCAAAGAAGTTGTCGCACGCTGCGCGGAAACGCTTCCACACCTGGTCAGAGTAGCGGCGTGAAACGGCACCCACCTGCTTCCACTTAGCCTGAAGAGCAATCAACTCCTCGGTTGCACGCTTCCAATCCTCGCTTGACTGCAAAGCCTCGGCAGCCTCACAAATCTCCTGCTTGAGCTGGAGGTTGTGCTCCATCTCGCTCTTAACGCCTGCATAGAACTCACGCTTAGCCTCGAAGAAACGGTCGCAAGCCGAGCGGAAACGCTCGTAGATGCGTGTGTTATCCTTCTTGGGAGCGAAGCCGATTGTGCGCCACATCTTCTGAATCTCGATAAGACGCTCACTGGCCTTATTCCACTCCTTGCGCGATGTGTAGGGCTGCTCAGCCAGAGCCTCTGTCTTGGCGCAAAGCTCCTTCTTAAGCTCCAGATTCTTCAACTGCTCCTGCTTGATAGAGTCGAAATACTCCTGGTGCTGCTTATTTATACGGCTTGAGGCAGCCTTGAAACGCTCCCACAAACTCTCCTTATACTCATTTGCTACGGGGCCTGTCTCGCGCCACTCGTCGTGCAACTTCTGCAACTTGTGGAACGCATCAACGATAGATGGCTCAACCATCAACGCCTCGGCCTGCTCGCAAAGCTGGAGCTTCTGCTCGTAATTCTTCTTAAGGTCCAAGTCGCGCAGCTCCTTGTTTATCTTGATGAAATTATAGAAATTCTCAACGTGGAGATTATATGTCTCCCACAAATCCTTAACCTTCGCCTGCGGAACAACGCCTGTATCCTTCCAGCGTTGCTGCAACTCGCGGAACTTAGCGAAAGTGTTATTAAGAGTCTCGTCAGAGTTAACCAACTCCTTCAACTCGTCAATAATCGCCAGCTTGATTTTCAGATTCTCCTCCTTGATAGAGTCCAAATTGGCAATATACTCGTCACGACGGCGGCGATACTCCTTGAACAGCTCCTTCAGGCGTACCTCCAAAGCATCTACTGCGGGGGTAAATTCAGCCTCCTCGCCCTGCTCAGCCTCAAAAGCCTTGCGGGCAGCATCCACCTCGGCACGGTGTAGCTTATAGAAGGCAATCTTAATAGCCTCCACACTCTTGCGAAGCGTCTGCACGGGCTCGCTCTCAAGCAGCGTGGCAAACATATCCACAAGCTCCTGCTTGGATTTACCGCTCAAATCGTTCTTGTCAACATCCGCAGCGGCCTCCTCCTCGGCCGTCTCCTCGCCGATAGCAAGGCCAGCCTGCTCGGCATCCAATGCCGCATCCTCCTCGGCAAAATCAGCTGCAACCTCAGCGGCAGCAATCTCTACATCATTACTGGGAGCGGCCTCAGCGGCACCACTCTCCACGGCAGTTACATTAAGCGCATCGTCGGCAGCACCGACAGACTCCACGGGAGTCGCATAGTTAGAATTTTCAGTAGCCATCATTCTTTGGTTTAAGCGTTAAACGCAATACTTAAGTATATAGATGTGCAAATATACAAAATTTATCTCTTCGTTATCCGTTTTTTTCGCGGGAATTTTGTACATTTGTAGAAAATTAACATTGATATGGGATACCGCATACTACTCATCGACGACGAGGACGATATTCTGGAGTTCGTGAAATACAACCTAATGCGTGACGGCTACGAGGTATTTACCGCCTCGAATGGCGCCGAAGGCTTGCAGACTGCTCTTAAGGTGAAACCCCACCTTATCCTGCTGGATATGATGATGCCCGTATTGGACGGCATTGAGACCTGCAAGGCTTTAAGACGCTCACCCGTGCTGAAAAATGTAATGATTGTCTTCCTCTCGGCCGTAGGTACCGAGGAAACTCAGCTGCAGGGATATGACGCCGGAGCAGACGATTACATCAACAAACCTATCAAGATGAATATCTTGCGCAGTCGTGTGCAGGCCATCTTGAAGCGCATTGCGCCCGTTGAGGAGCATAATAGCACAATCAAAATCGACCGCGAGCACTATCAGGTAATCAAGGGCGACCAGACCATCATCCTCCCCCGCAAGGAGTTTGCATTGCTGGAATTGTTACACTCACAGCCCAACAAGCTCTTCACACGCGAGGAGATTTACGCCAGCGTATGGGGCAACAAGGTTGTCGTGGGCGACCGCACCATAGACGTACACATCCGCAAACTACGCCAGAAGATTGGCGAGGAGCATATTATCACCGTCAAGGGTGTAGGCTATAAATTCTCGGCCGGCACCACAGAACAACAAGAGTAAAATGAGACATTTTATATTGACACTTATCTGCGCCGTTACAGCCACAATGGTATCGGCGCAGAATTTTTCCGAGCACTTCGCAAATAGAACACTTCGCATCGACTACATTTTTGCAGGCAATGCCGACAGTCAAATCGTAGCACTCGATGAATTAGCCTCATCGGAGGGCTGGGCTGGCCGTCGCGTAAATCTCGACAAAGTCCCCGTAAGAGGCAACGGAGAGGTAAAAATGATAGACTCCCAGAGCGGTAAGATAATTTATCGCACCACTTTCTCGAGCCTGTTTCAGGAGTGGCTGGTAACAGAGGAGGCTACGCAGGTCACAAAGAGTTTCGAGGCTTCGTTCCTTGTTCCATTTCCCAAACAGGAGGCATTCATAGAGATTACACTACTCAGCAACGAGGGCAAAAAGCAGACATCCCTGCGCCACAAAATAGACCCTCAGGACAAACTTATCCGCAATATGGATAGCCGTCCCGTGGCTACCCACGAATACCTGATGAAGAGTGGCACGGCGGAGGAGTGTATCGACATCGCCATCGTTGCCGAGGGATACACCTCCGAGGAGATGGATATCTTTATGCGTGACGCCCGCACGGCTTGCGAGGAGATATTTCGTTATGAACCTTTTGCCTCGCACAAGCAGCGATTCAATGTTGTAGCCGTAAAGTTGGCATCAAAGCAGAGCGATGTAAGCGTTCCGCAGGAGGATGTGTGGCGCCAGACGGCACTAAACTCCAATTTTCACACATTCTATTCGCCTCGTTATCTCACCACAAATAGCGTACACCTCATACACGACTCACTCGCGGGTGTAGATTACGAACACCTGATAATTCTCGCCAACACCGACACTTACGGCGGAGGTGGCATATACAACTCGTACACCCTTACAACGGCCCACAATCCACAATTCAAACCCGTTGTAGTACACGAGTTTGGCCACTCGTTTGGAGCTTTGGCCGACGAGTATTTCTACGAGCAGGCGGACCACACCGAGAATACGTACAAACTCGGCTACGAGCCGTGGGAGCAGAACATCACAACACTCGTTGACTTCGAGTCAAAGTGGAAGGATATGCTCGACAAACGCACAAAAATTCCCACCGAGCCGACCGACAAGCGCAAGGAGAACTATACCGTAGGTGTGTATGAGGGTGGTGGCTATATGACCAAAGGAATGTATCGCCCTGCCGTTGTATGTCGTATGCGCGACAATGTTGCAACGCAGTTCTGCCCCGTATGCCAGAGAGCCATCGAACGGATAATATTGTATAATACGGAACAAGAATAAAATTTTACCAATAAAAACCTAAGGACGAAGATTTTTTCGTCCTTTTTTCTTACATATTCCCACTTTATTTTGTAACTTTGGGTGTGCAAACAAAAATTTATGCATTTCAACCGTTCCGAGTACCACACAGACCGACATTGGCTCACGTGGCATATAACTTGGAGTGGTTTGGTGTGTAAATAAGTGCACAGAACAGCAACCCACAAATAAGCACCAAAATTAAAAATCTAAAATATAAAAACAAAAGATGATTGTATTAGTACTAAATTGCGGCTCATCGTCTATCAAGTATCAGGTTATTGACATCGACGAGCAGAGCAACGCGCTGTTGGCCAAAGGTTTGGTTGACCGCATCGGTCTTCCCGAGGGAAGCCTTACTCACAAGCCCGTAGGCAAGAACAACTTCGAACTCAAGCAGCCTATTCCCGACCACACAACAGGTATCAGCCTTGTGTTGGAGGCCCTCACAAACCCCGAGCACGGTGTTATCGCCGACCTTAAGGAGGTTAAAGCCGTAGGTCACCGCGTAGCTCACGGTGGCGAGTTCTTCAAATCAAGCGTTATCGTTGACGAGCAGGCTAAGGAGAATATCCGCTCACTGTTTGAGATTGCACCCCTGCACAACCCCGCAAACTTGGAGGGTGTTCTCTCTATCGAGAAGGTGTTGCCCGGCATTCCTCAGGTGGCTGTATTCGATACATCGTTCCACCAGAGCATTCCCGCTATCAACTACCTCTACGCTCTGCCCACAGAGTACTACGAGAAGTACCGCGTGCGTAAGTACGGTTTCCACGGCACAAGCCACAAGTATGTAGCTAAGGTGGGTGCCGAGATGGTTGGCTTGGATTTCGAGAACTCGAAGATTATCACTTGCCACATCGGTAACGGTGGCTCTGTAACTGCTGTTTTGAACGGCAAGTCATTCGACACATCTATGGGCTTCTCTCCGCTGGACGGTCTTGTGATGGGTACTCGTTGTGGTGCTGTTGACGCCAGCGCAATTACTTACATCGGCGAGAATGAGGGTATGACATACGCCGAGTTGAATGCTATGATGAACAAGAAGTCGGGCGTATTGGGTCTGAGTGAGCTCTCAAGCGATATGCGCGATATTGACGACGCATACGATGCAGGCAACGAGAAGGCTATCGTAGCACGCGATATGTACTACAACCGCGTTAAGAAGTTCGTTGGCGAGTATGCTGCCGAGATGGGCGGTGTTGACTTGGTAATCTTTACTGGTGGCGTTGGTGAGAACTCTGCCGACTTGCGCCGCTATGTATGCAAGGATATGCAGTTTATGGGCATCGAGATTGACGAGAGCATCAACGTCAAGACCCGTGGCACAAACACCCTGCTCTCTACACCTGAGTCAAAGGTTAAGGTTGCCGTTATCGCAACAAACGAGGAGCTTGTAATCGCTACCGACACATACAACTTGACAAAGAATTTGTAATACAAAAACAATATTAAACACAAAGAAGATGATTACACGTTTGGATGAAATCGTATCGGCAGCCGTTGCGCGTGGCAAGAAACGTTTGGCTGTCGCTTATGGTCAGGATACTCACACCATTGAAGCTGTATACAACGCTTGGAAGGAGGGTTTTGTTGAGGCTACTCTTTATGGTGACAAGGCCACAATTGAGGAGGCTTGCGCCGAGCTTGGCATTGATAGTGCTGTTTTCAACATCGTTCACGAGCCGAGCGACGTTACCTGCGTTAAGTTGGCCGTACAGGCTGTAGTAAACGGTCAGGCAGACGTATTGATGAAGGGTCTGGTATCTACCGACAAATATATGCGCGGTATTTTGAATAAGGAGGCTGGCCTGTTCCCCCCGAAGGGTGTATTGAGCCACGTTGCCGTTATCGAGATGCCCGGCCGTGATAAGCTGCTCTCAGTATCTGACGTAGCAGTTATCCCCGCTCCCGACTTCAAGCAGAAGCAGAAGTTGATTGGCTACCTGGCACAGACAGCAAAGATTCTTGGCGTGGATACTCCCAAGATCGCTTGCATCTCTGCTTCAGAGCAGGTATTGCCCAGCGTTATCTCATCTACCGAGGGAGCTATCCTTGCGAAGATGGGTGACCGCGGTCAGTTGGGTAAGGTTATCGTTGACGGTCCTCTGTCGTTGGATGTTGCTCTTTACAAGGAGGTTGCCGAGCATAAGAAGGTTACCGGCTCAAGCGTTGCTGGCGACCCCGACTGCTTGCTCTTCCCCAACATTGAGTCAGCAAACGTATTCTTCAAGGCTGCAACCCACATCGGTGGCTCGGAGTTGGCCGCTATGGTTATGGGCACAAAAGTTCCCTGCGTGTTGACATCACGTGGCGACTCTGCTTTGACAAAGAAGTACTCTATCGCATTGGCTTGCTTGGCTGCAAGATAAACAGATTAAATTGAAGGCTTTATGGGGATAAACTTTACGCGCGTCACCAAAAACCCTCTGCAAGATAAGGATGCATTGGTATTTAATATTTCGGGTGAGAGCAGGTACACAATACTTGCCATCAACCCAGGCTCTACCTCTACCAAGATAGCCATTTATAATGGCTCGGAGGCTAAGGTGGAACTTACGCTTCGTCATTCAACCGAGGAGTTGTCGCACTTTGCGTCAGCCATCGACCAGAGCGAATGGCGTAAAAGCCTTATTCTAAATACCCTTGCCGAAAACAATATCGACATTGAGTCCCTCTCGGCCGTTATAGGCCGAGGGGGCTTATTGCATCCTATTGAGAGCGGTGTTTACGAGGTGAATCAGACTATGATTGATGAGCTAAGGAGTTGTACTCCCCAGCACGCCTCAAACCTCGGAGCAATAATCGCCTCGGAGATAGCCGAGTTGTGCCAAGCGAAGGCATATATCGCCGACCCGATTGTTGTTGACGAGCTGGACGAGGTTACAAAGATTACGGGCATCAAGCAGATACGCCGCCGCTCGATTTTCCACGCCCTAAATCAGAAGGCTATGGCCCGCCGCTATGCCAGCGACATTGGACGGCCATACGAGGAGCTTAACCTCATCGTAGCCCATCTGGGAGGTGGTATCTCTATTGGAGCGCACCACTACGGACGCGTTATCGACTGCAACAATGCACTCGACGGCGAGGGTCCTATCGCACCCGAGCGCGCAGGTACAATTCCCGCCGGAGAACTAATCGACCTCTGCTATTCGGGACAATACACCCACAAGCAGGCACGTGAGTTGATTGTCGGCGGAGGCGGATGGGTAGCTCTTGCAGGAACAAACTCTGCAATAGATATTGTGAATCGCGCCAACGAGGGCGACAAGAGTGCCAAGGAGGCTCTTGATGCAATGTGTTATGGTGTTGCTAAGCATATTGGCCAGATGGCAGTTGCGCTCAACGGAGAGGTTGATGCAATAATAATCACTGGCGGTATTGCACATAGCAAATATGTCACCGACTATATCAGTAAGCGTTGCCGCTTCATCGCACCCATTGAGATTTATGCGGGCGAGAACGAGTTGCAGGCATTGGCTATGAACGCTATGCGTGTTCTGCAGGGCACTACTGATGCAAAAATTTACGAATAATATGAAGAAGATTCTTATTCTCAATGGTCCGAACTTGAACCTGCAAGGCAAGCGAGATGTAAACATCTACGGCACAACGACCTTTGAGGAGTACACCGAATCACTTGCCAAGCGATATGAAGGCACGGTGGAGTTTGATTATTTCCAGTCAAACATCGAGGGTGAGTTGATAAATGCCATACACGCGAGTGTGGGTAAATACGATGGCGTGGTTTTGAATGCTGGAGGTTACACCCATACCTCTGTGGCGTTGCGCGATGCTATCGCAGCCGTCACCACTCCCGTTGTGGAGGTACATATCTCATCAATCCTCGCACGCGAGGAGTTCCGCCACATTTCGATGATTGCCCCCGTAGCCAAAGGCTCTATTATGGGCTTCGGACTGGATTCATACCGACTCGGTGTAGAGGCTTTATTGGAATAGGATTCAAGGATGGCCGCAGAACGACAACTCGTAGAGCGCGTAGCATCGGGCGTCGCGTGGAGCATAGCCGAGAAGGTGGGCTCTGCGTTGTTGCAGGCTGTGGTCAGTATTGTTGTCGCCAACCGTATTATGCCTATGGATATGGGCATAATGGCCGTGCTTACATTCTTTACTACATTGGCGCAGGTGGTTGTCGATAGTGGCTTTTCGCAGACGCTGATTCGCAAAGCCTCACCCACGCAGGCTGATTACAAGGCGGTTTTCCGATTCAACATCATCTCTTCACTCACGCTCTACGCTCTGCTGACAGCCATCGCCCCGATGGTTGCCCGCTACTACGACTGGCCCCTACTCGCACAGGTAGCACCCGTTCTGTTTCTGCTGCTCCCGTTGAATGCGATGTGCGTTATACAGAACACTATTATGGTGCGTGAGTTCCGTTTCGCACAGCTCTCCACAATTACATTCCTCAGTTCAACCATTAGTGGCATCATCGCAATCGTAATGGCTCTGACGGGCTTCGGCATTTGGAGTCTTGTAGGACAGCGCGTAAGTATGATGGCGGCAAAGGCTCTGCTTCTATGGTGGCGTAGCTCGTGGCGGCCAAACAATGGCGAGCGTGCTGGCACACTGCGCGATATGGCTCCATATAGCTTGCGACTGATGACAACGGACCTAATCACAGCGCTATATAACAATGTAGCACAGCTATTCATTGGCAAGATATACTCCGGCAGCGTGTTGGGATACTTCAACCAAGCACAAAAGCTGAAGGATATGCCCGTTAATGCCACGATGCAATCAATCCAGAGCGTAACATTTCCAGCACTGGCCAAAATCGGCGATGACGAGAAGAAATTTGCAGATAGCTACCGAAAGGTTGTGATGGTTACGGCCTACGTAATGTTCCCGATGATGGCTGGATTGATAGCCACAGCCGAGGAGATTTATACGCTACTACTCAAGCCCGACTGGCATCCCGCCATACCCTACTTCCGCATATTGTGCGCCATAGGATTCTTCTACCCTATCGCCATTGTGGCGTATAATATCCTGAAGGTCAAGAGCAACGGAGGAATAATCCTTAGATTGGAGATTATCAAACGAGTAATTATGACAATAATCCTCTGCCTTACCATACCGCACAGTGTTGCGGCCGTAGCTTGGGGATTGGTGGCAGCGGCTGCCATCGAGATGTCGCTAAATATAGTTGCAGCAAAAAAGTATAATGCAACAGGCATAGTATCGCTCATCATTGCGATTCTTCCTACAACATTAGTCACCGCAGCAATGTACCTCGCAGTATATGCCGCGGGAGTGTACGCCAATGATTGGAGTATATTCTGGCGATTGATGGCGATGATTTTGGTAGGCGTTGTTACATACGTATCACTTAGCTGGATTACACGTATGGAGGCATTTTGCGAGGTGCGCAACATCGTTAGCAAGTTCCTCTCACGCAAAAAATAAAAACCATCAACGGCATACGTACCATTGATGGTTTTCATCTATCTACTCCGTTAATTTGCTACTCCATCAGCTTCTGTTCAGCCTCTACGGCTACAGAATAGTCGAACTTATGGCGAGCAAACTTCGCCGCAATACCCTCTAAGCAAAGGTTACCGATGCTTCCCTCGTGTGTGTGGTGCAGCTCGCGGCCATCGTGCTCATAAGTACCATTCTGCACGCGCATACCCACCTCTCGATATGCATCGCGGAAAGGAACACCATTAGCCACAGCGTCGTTCACATCCTCAACGGTAAAGAGGTATTTATAGATGTCGTTCGACAAAATATCGCAGTTAATCCACATCTGGCCAATACCCGCCTTAACCATACGCACAATGTCATCAATCTCCTTAAATGCAGGCACATATATCTCCTTGGTCAGCTGCATATCGCGGAAATATCCTGCGGGCAGATTGGTAGAGATAAGCGTCACTTCCGTCGGCAGAGCCTGCAAGCGGTTACACTTGGCACGTGTAAGCTCGAAGATATCGGGATTCTTCTTGTGAGGCATAATGCTTGAGCCTGTGGTAAAGGCATCGGGCAGCTTCACAAAACCAAAGTTAGCACACGAATACAAGCACACATCCTGCGCCAGACGGCCTATCGTAGCGGCAACGGCAGCGATAGCAGTCAAGACTGTACGCTCGGTCTTACCGCGCTGCATCTGCGCATAGATTGAGTTATATGCCAAATCCTCGAAGCCCAACAGACGTGTTGTCATCGTACGATTCAACGGCACCGAGGAACCATAGCCTGCACCCGAGCCCAACGGATTGGTATTCACCAACTCGTATGCGGCCTTTAGCATCAACAAATCGTCAGCCAGAGCCTCGGCATAGGCGCTGAGCCACATACCGAACGACGAAGGCATAGCCACCTGCATATGCGTATAACCAGGCATAAGCACATCCTTATACTCCTCAGCCTTAGCCATCAGGGTGTTGAACAACTCCTCCACGCTCTGCTGCAAGTGGATAAGCGCGCTACGCGAAAAGAGTTTCAAATCAACCATAACCTGGTCGTTACGAGAACGGCCTGTGTGAATTCGTTTACCAGCATCGCCACACATCTCGGTCAGAAGAAACTCCACCTGCGAGTGAACATCCTCAACTCCCTCCTCAATGGAGAAATTACCAGCCAGCACCTGCTCATATATCTTCTTAAGGCCCTCGGTGAGTGCATCGCGCTCCTCGTCGGATATAAGGCCGATAGAGTTCAACATCTTCATATGGGCCATATTACCCAGCACGTCGGCCTCAGCCAAATAGAGGTCCAACTCTCGGTCACGACCTACGGTAAACTCCTCGACAAAAGCGTCGGTCGAGTATCCTTTATCCCAAAGTTTCATATTAGTTTGGTACTATTTATCTTATTACAATAATCAGTTTGTATTCTATCCCTTACGGCATACCCTGCGGCCGCTGGCCGCATTTGCAAATCTTACCCTCCCCTAAATCCCCTCCTCGGGAAGGGACTTTGGTCGCTACGCTCCGAGGGTTGCAGAACCGAAAGTCGTTACTTTTCTATTTCTAACTTATCAAGTACAGCAACATAAATCTCCACCGCCTCCACTATCTCGCTTATGAGAATATACTCATCGGCCGTATGCGAGCGGGCGCTATCACCCGGACCCAACTTCAGCGTAGTAAACGGCATAACCGCCTGATTTGACATCGTAGGCGACCCGAAAGGTGTTCTACCTTTCGCCACCAGACGCACTACGGCAGGATGGTCAAGGGCAATCGCCGATGAGTTTAGATGCGTTGAGCGGGGTGTTACATCACACTCCACAGCCTCACGAATCAACTCCACCATCTCTACATTCTGATAGCACTCGTTCACCCTTACATCGACCATAAAGCGACACTCTGCCGGCACAACATTGTGCTGCGTACCCGCCTCCACGCCCGTTACGGTCATCTTAACGGGGCCCAACAACGGCGACACACGCTCGAAGCAATGCGTGCGGAACCACTCGATATCCTTGAGTGCCTTATAAATCGCATTCACGCCCTCCTCGCGTGCTGCGTGACCAGCAACACCGTGCGCCACACAATCCAGCACCAAAAGGCCCTTCTCAGCCACGGCTGGATTCATTCCCGTAGGCTCGCCAACAATGGCAAAATCTACCTTACCAAGCTCTGGCAAGACGGCTCTTACGCCATTTACGCCCGTAACCTCCTCCTCGGCCGAGGCGAGCATAATCAGGTTATACGGCTGCTCTGTTGTGGCAAGTTGCGAAAATACAGCAATCATAGCCACCAGACTACCGCCCGTATCATTACTACCCAAGCCATACAACCTATCACCCTCAACTGTAGGCGCAAAGGGGTCACGTACCCATTGCGCATTGGGCCTCACGGTATCGATATGGGCATCGAGCAGAATCGTGGGCTTCGACTCATCGCGCTTCCACGCCTCAGCCCACACATTATTACCCTTACGCTGCGGTTTGAAACCCATACTCACCATCTGAGCCTCCACAATATCGGCTGCAGCCGACTCATTGCGGCTCACCGATGGAGTAGCAATCAGGCGCTTAAGGAGTTCTATGGCTTGTTCTACGGTCATACTACTTTACGACAACTGTTCCGCCCGTAAGGTTATCGGGCGAGGTGATACGTACCGACGAAACACCCGCCTCGATAGTCTTATAAGCATTATCAATCTTGGGAATCATACCCGAGTGAATCTTCTCCTCGGCACGCAGTTCAGCATACAACTTCGGGGTAATGGTCTTAATAAGCGAAGAGTCATCATTCACGTCCAGCAATACACCCGCCTTATCGAGTGTGAAGACCAGCTCCACCTCATACTTTGCAGCCAAACCCATAGCCACGGCCGATGCAACGCTATCAGCATTGGTGTTGAGCAAGTCGCCTTCAGGAGAGAACGTAATGGGTGACACAACGGGAATCGCACCATTGTCCAACAAAAGTGACAACACGTCAGCATTCACCTCATCCACATCGCCCACAAAACCCCAATCAATATCCTTAACAGGACGGCGGTGCGACTTCACAACGGCCATATCGCAACCCGACAAACCACACGCATTCACGCCACGTGCCTGCAAGGCCGCCACAACGCGCTTATTAGCCAAGCCAGCGTAGGCCATAACGGCAATATCCAACGTAGCGGCATCTGTTATACGACGACCCTCGTGCATCTTAACCTCCACGCCCAGCTTTGTGGCGAGCTGCGAGCCCATAACGCCACCACCGTGAACCAAGACAAACGCCTCGCCGAGCGACGCAAGGTGGTCGCACAGCGAAGCGAGTATTTCAGCATTTTCGATTAGCTTACCGCCAATCTTAATTACTTTTATCTTCATTTACAATCAATTAACTACATTCCCAACTCTAAAGCTGTAGCACGGAAGGCCTCCGCAAAACGCTCAACCTCCTTATCGCCAATAACAAGGGGCGGCAACAGACGCAGAGTATATTTACCCGTCAAGCCCGTCATAATATGGTGCTTCTCGCGCAACACCTTACGGAAATCAGCCTGCGGAACCGTAAGGTCAATGCCAATCATCAAACCACGACCGCGAATATCGGTAATACCACTCGTACCCTTAATAGCCTCGACAATCTTCTCGCCCATCACACGAGCATTCTCAACCAGATTCTCCGCCTTAATAACATCCGCCACAGCAATAGCTGCCGCACAAGCCAGATGGCTACCGCCAAAGGTTGTACCCAGCATACCCGACTTAGCAGGAATCTTGGGCGAGATAATAATTGCACCTACGGGGAAACCGTTAGCAATACCCTTGGCCATAGATACGATGTCGGCCTGCACGCCCGACCACTGGTGAGCAAAGAACTTACCACTACGGCCAAAGCCCGACTGCACCTCATCCATAATAAGCAGCGTGCCCGTCTTATCGCACTGCTCGCGTGCAGCCTTCAGGAACTCATCCGAAGCCACACGGATACCACCCACACCCTGAATAGGCTCGATGATAACAGCTGCGTACTCGCCCGTTGCAAGCTCGGCCTTCAAAGCCTCCACATCATTCAGATTGATGAACGTAACGTTCGCAGTCTTATTTACGGGAGCCTGAATATTGGGATTATCCGACAGTGCTACGGCCATACTTGTACGACCGTGGAAAGCTCCGTGCATCGCCAGCACACGCTCACGGCCCGTGGTAAACGACGCCAACTTAACGGCATTCTCGTTAGCCTCAGCTCCGCTATTACAGAGGAACAACTCATAGTCGGGATAACCAGTCAGCGGGCCCAACTTCTCAGCCAACTCAACCTGCAAATTGTTAATCACAGCATTTGAGTAGAAGCCAATCTTCGAGAGCTGGTCCGTAATCTTCTCGACATAATGGGGATGTGTGTGACCAATCGAGATTACAGCGTGACCACCATAGAAGTCGAGGTACTCCACGCCCTGCTTATCCCACAGGTACGCGCCCTGAGCCTTCACAGGCTCCATATCGAGCAGAGAATATACTTGAAAAAGATTCATATTGTCAGTTTTTAGAAGTAATTAGCCTTCAAACGCAAGCCCGCCATCTCATCAAGGCCGAACATTAGATTCATATTCTGCACCGCCTGACCCGAAGCGCCCTTCAGCAGGTTATCCACAACCGAGGTGATGAGCAGTTTACGGCCCTCTTTCTGCAGCGACAGGAAGCAGTAGTTGGTGTTTACCACCTGCTTCATATAGACAGGCTTATCGCTCACACAAACAAATGGATGCGCAGCATAGAAATCCTTGAATATCTTGGTAATGGTATCCAAATCCTCATCCAGACGTACCACAACATCGCTCATAATACCTCGCGTATGACAACCGCGAACGGGAACAAACGCGATATCTGTAGCCTCCGAGCCACCTGCTGCCACAACCGTTTCGCCAATCTCACCCAGATGCTGATGCGTGAAGACCTTGTAGTTCGAGAGGTTTGAGTTACGATTGCTGAAGTGCGTATCCTGCGTAGGCTTCTGGCCTGCACCCGTTGAGCCTGTAATACCCGTTACGGTCACCTCCTCGGGCAGAATACCCGCTGCGGCCAGCGGCATAAGCGCAAGGTTGATAGACGTCGCAAAGCAACCAGGGTTAGCCACGCAGCGGCACGCCTTAATCTGCTCACGATTCAACTCGGGAGCGCCATACACGAACTCGCCTGCATCGGCCTTCAAACGAAAATCGTTGCTCAAATCGATAATCTTTACCGTTGCAGGTACGGGATTCTCAGCCAAGAACTTGGCTGAATTACCGTGACCCATACAGATAAAGAGTACGTCGATATCCTCAAAATCGATATTTGAGAACTTCAAGTCGCTATAAATAAGGTCGCTATGTACCGACGATATAGGCTCTCCATCGTGTGAGCCACTCTGTATATATTTAAGTTCTACGGCAGGGTGATTCACCAGCAGGCGAACGAGCTCGCCCGCCGTATAACCAGCACCACCTGCAATTGCTACTCTTATCATTGTAGTTTTAATTATGGTAATTACACAAGCCTCGATGCCTTATTGCTTATCTCGGCATACCTTGCGGCTTCCAGCCGCATTTACAACTCTGACCCACCCCCTAATCCCCCGCCTCAGGCAGGGGACTTTGGTCGCTACGCTCCGAAGGTTGCGAATCCAAAGGTTTGTGTGTTAATTTTTATTTTAGTGCCTGTTTTTAACAAACACTACTCCTCGTCGGGGTTTACAGCGTGATAAATCTTCAAGGGCATAGATGTAATCTTGGTGAAGCCCTTAACATCATCGGCAGTCCAAGCGTTGTTCATCTCGCCATACTCAGCAAACTTGGCATTCATCAAGTCGTGCTTAGACTCGATACCGACCAAAGTGAAGGTGTAGGGACGCAAAGTGATGAACACCTTACCTGACACGTTACGCTGGCTGTTCTCCAAGAACTTCTCAATATCGCGCATAACGGGCTCAGAGTACATCGCCTCGTGCATAAAAATACCGTACCACGTGCCGAGCTGGTCCTTCCAATACTGCTGCCACTTAGTCAAAGTGTGCTTCTCCAGCAGCTCGTGAGCCTTGATAATCAACATAGGAGCTGCAGCCTCGAAACCAACACGACCCTTGATACCTACGATAGTATCGCCAACGTGTGTATCACGACCAATAGCCCAAGCCGAGCCGATAGCCTCCAGTTTGTTGATAGCTGCGACGCCAGAGAGAGCCTCGCCATTTACGCCTACAACCTCACCATTCTTAAACTCAATCTCCAATGACTCTGTACCCTCCTTCTTAAGCTGTGAGGGATAAGCCGTATCGGGCAGGTTGGTAGCCGAGCAAAGAGTCTCCTTACCACCTACCGATGTACCCCAAACACCCTTGTTGATAGAGTACTCCAACTTGGTGAAGTCGGCCTCGTAACCATTCTCCTTAAGGTAGTTAATCTCATACTCGCGTGTTAGCTTCATATCGCGTGTAGGAGTGATAATCTCAATCTGCGGAGCAAACACCTCGAAAGTCAAATCGAAACGCACCTGGTCGTTACCTGCACCTGTTGAACCGTGAGCAATAGCGTCAGCACCGATAGAGTTAGCGTAGTTTACGATAGCCAAGGCCTGGAATGTACGCTCCGAGCTTACAGAGATAGGATATGTCTTGTTACGCAACACATTACCCATAACCATATACTTGATGCACTTGCCATAGTAGTCGCCCGTAACATCAATATTCACGTGCTGCTTGGCACCCAAAGCGTATGCACGCTCCTCAACGGCCTTCAACTCCTCAGCCGAAAAACCACCCGTATTTGCCAACGCCGTATATACCTCATAACCCAACTCCTTGGTGAGGTACTTTACGCAGAACGAGGTATCCAAACCTCCGCTATAAGCTAAAACAACCTTCTTCATAATCTATATCTTTTTTTTACTTATTCTACATTCAACAATCTCTTCCACCAAGCCTTTGCCTTCATCTCGGCCTTCACCTGCTCACGAATCTTTGCCTCCAGTTTGAGCATCTCGGCCTCACTATTTTTGGTCTGCAACTCCTGAGCTATACGCTTCTTCTCGGCCAGCACGGGGTCGTAAATCATACCCGTACAGAGGCACTTGGTAAGGTTTGTACGCTGCAAGACATCATAATTTACACACGACTGGCAACCCTTCCAGAAGGCCTCGTCGTCGGTGAGCTTTGCAAAGGTAACGGGCTCATAACCCAACTCTGTGTTGATTCGCATCACAGCCTCTCCCGTGGTAAGACCAAATAGCTTGGCATTGGGGAAACGCTTGCGAGAGAGCTCAAACGCAGCCTGCTTGATACGCTTTGCCACACCCATACCGCGGTACTGGGGGCGAACGATAAGACCAGAGTTTGCAACGAACTCGTCGTGACCCCACGACTCGATATAGCAGAAACCTACAAACTCGTCACGATTAACGGCAATGATAGCCTTGCCTGAATTAATTTTATCGGCGATATATTCGTCGGTACGACGGGCGATACCCGTTCCACGCTGTTTTGCAGCCTCGTCGATCGCATCGTTAATCTGTGTTACGAAACACAGATGATTCTCATCGGCGACCATTACATCAATTTTCATTTCGATAAAAATTTATATATTTTTTGTTAATTCTCTTTCGCGACTGCAAAGATTGCATATTATTCCACAATATGCAAATATTTAATGACCGTTATTTATATATAAAAGAAAATATTCGCATAATTGCATAAAATACGAATATAAATGCCAAAATTTGGAATATTCAGCCCATAGTTATATCTACGCGTGGTGAAAGCATAACAACATCGTACGAAAATATGTTTCGGCAGGCTCAACAAATAATCGGAAAAATTTTTGCAAAATTCAATTTTATGCATTAAATTCGCATAAATATGATACACAAAATAGAATAACCTAATATATCCTAACCTAAAAATGAATCAAAAAACACAACGTCTGGCGACCATCCGAAAGATAATTCGCAGCGAGCTGGTTGGCTCTCAGGAGGAGCTTATTGCCCGCCTTGCGGAGTGCGGAATTGAGATTACGCAGAGCACCCTTTCGCGCGACCTCAAGTTTATGAACGTAGCCAAAGTTCCTCACAAGAACAAAGGCTACATCTACGTTCTGCCCAACACCGCGCAACACGATGTAAACATATCGTCTAACATATCGGACAACATCACCAGCCTGACTTTCTCTGGCAATCTGGGCGTGCTAAAGACTAAGGCGGGTTATGCGAGTGCCATCTCGGTACCAATCGATAACCTCGACTGCCCGAACATCATCGGAACCATCGCTGGTGACAACACGGTGCTGATTATCCTACGCGAGGATGCCAACCGCAATCAGGTAATAGAATCACTGATGAGGATATTCCCAATGCTGGGAAATGTGATTTAAGTAAAAAAAAGAGGGTGTCTAACAAGCCAAGTTAGCACCCTCTTTTTTTTGAGAAATTGTATAACAAGAGCATTATTAGACAGTTTCTTTTTTACTCCTCTATAATATAGATATACTCATTCGGACGCTGCATATGAAATCGCTCGCGAGCATACTGCTCAAGATACTCATCATACTTTAGATGCTCAAGCATTGTGCTATCCTCCGTTATACGCGCCTGAAATTGCTGTTTCTGGTCAGCGAGCTGCCCCATACGATGTTTTACTGATATAACGGTGATAAGATTACGCACAGTCAACACGGCCGTGTAGATTATTACCACAGCCAATGCCACCTGCCATATCTTCTTCGTAATTTTACCACCTGCCATATCGCTTGATATTATGGGATATGCATAAATTTATGCGTCTGAACAGATATCGACCACTTGGGATTTGCCTTTGCATACTCCACAATCTTAGGCATAATATCCTCATACACACTCCACTCGGGCTGCAGATACAATCGGCAATAACGGCCCACGCGGCGAGCATTCTCCTCAGCCCACGCAAAATCCTCCTCACCCTGGATAATCACCTTCAGCTCGTGCGCACGACCAAAGGCCTCATCGAGCGGCGGGAGCTGTCGCTTCGGCGAGAGGCATACCCAATCAAAATCACCGCTAAATGGGTGCGTACCCGATGTTTCAAGGAAAATCTCCAACCCCTCGTCACGCAGACGCTGCGTAAGAATACCCAGCGGATACAACAACGGCTCACCACCCGTAATGACAATAGCCTGCGCCGCACACGCCTTAGCTCGTGCGACAACGGTATCTACATCAACGGGAGGAAATATCTTAGGATTCCACGTATATTTGGCGTCACACCAGCGGCAACCGACATCACAGCCACCGAGGCGAATGAAATATGCAGGCTTACCGGTATGGTAGCCCTCACCCTGAATGGTATAAAAATCTTCTACCAACGGCAACTTTCTGCCGCCATCCAACATATCATTATTCGTCAATGACATATATATCCTTTAAATTACGACCCAACTGATTGTAATCCAAACCGTAGCCTACGATAAACTCATTACCGATAGAGAGTGCCGTATAATCAATGGGGTACTCATAGAGAAACTTCTCCGGCTTAAAAAAGAGCGTACAGATAGATATGCTCGCAGGGTTCTTGCGACGCAAATGGTCCAACAAATAATTCATACTATGGCCCGTCTCGACAATATCCTCCACGATGATAATATCGCGGCCCTCAATATCGAAATCAACGCCAAACTGCTGCTTCACATTACCGGTAGACTCGGTTCCCTCGTAAGATGAAATCTTAACAAATGCCAACTGGCTATCGAAAGTGGTCTTACGAACCAAGTCGCTCAAAAACAAAAAAGAGCCACTCAACACGCCCAAAAATACCGGTGTGTGACCTTCGTAGCGCTCATTGAGTTTCTCGGCAACACGCTCCACAGCCTTATCTATCTCCTCGGCGGGAATCATAACCTTGAAAACTTTGTCTTGAAGTTTGATTTTCTTCTCCATTTAGTTATAATGTATATGAAGTAGTAGTATTTTAATTAAAAAATCGAACGTAATGATTATATTTCAAACGAGCGGGCCGCAAAGCAACCCGCTCGATTATGCTACTTCAGCATTGCCTTAACCTCTTCGTAAACCGTCTGGCCATTATAACCAAACTTCTCGTCAAGCACCTTAAACGGAGCCGAGTAACCAAAGTGGTCGCAACCGTGAATCTTACCATTCTCGCCAACCAAGCCTCGCAGGTTGATTGAAAGACCCGATGTCATACCATAACGTAACACATCCTTAGGTAAGATACTATCCTGATAAGACTTAGGCTGATCGCGGAACAGGCCCTCACTCGGCACGCTCACAACGCGCACGGGAATACCCTCCTTCTGCAACATCTCGGCACCCTCAACAAGAGTAGATACCTCCGAACCAGAAGCAACCATTACAACCTGAGCCTTAGCCGAATCCAATACTATATAAGCACCCTTCACAGCCTGCTTAGCCTCCTCGCGGCGGCTGCAACTTAGTGCGGGCAAAGACTTAACATTCTGACGAGAGAAAATCAACGCCACGGGGCGCTTCTCGGCCATAGCCATCTGCCAAGCTACAGCAGCCTCCTCAGCATCAGCGGGACGCAATACGAGCATCGAGCGCTCGCCCTGATGGTTATGCACCTGCTCCATCAAACGAATCTGCATCTCCTGCTCAATAGGCTGGTGTGTAGGACCATCCTCACCCACGCGGAATGAGTCGTGTGACCATACATAGATAACCTTCAAGCGCATCAAAGCCGACATACGGATTGCGGGCTTCATATAATCCGAGAAGACGAAGAATGTGCCGCACGCAGGAATAACACCGCCGTGCAATGCCATACCGTTCATCACGCAGGCCATCGTAAACTCAGCAACACCCGCCTGGAAGAATTGACCTGTAAAGTCACCCTTCTCGAAGGCCTTGGTCTTCTTCAGGAAGCCGTCGGTCTTATCCGAGTTGCTCAAGTCAGCCGACGAAACAATCATATTCTCAACCTGCTCGGCATATACGCCCAACATCGTAGCCGATGCAACACGTGTAGCCGTATCGGGCTTAATCTCAACCTTGTTATAATCAATCTCGGGAATCTCACCAGAGAGGAAGCGGTTCAACTTACGCGACAACTCCTTATTCTGCTGACGCCACTCAGCCTCAACCTCCTTCTGCTTTGCCATCCACATCTTCAACTCGCAACGGCGTGCCTCGTAAATCTCACGAGTCTCGTTGAAGAGCTTGAAGGGCTCCTCCTCGTCACCGCCCAAGTTACGCACCGTAGCGGCGAGGTCTGCACCTGCACCCGACAACGGCTGGCCGTGAGTCGAAACCTTACCCTCGAAGCTTGTGCCATCGGCACCCATTGCGCCCTTAGCCATAATAGAGTGGCCGATGATAAGAGTCGGATTCTCGGTCTGTGCATTAGCCTCGTTAAGTGCCGCACGCATCTGATCCACATCGTGACCATCAACGTCGATTACGTGCCAACCCCAAGCGCGATACTTCGCTGCAACATCCTCCGAATCAATCTCGTCAACCTTTGTTGAGAGCTGAACGTTGTTTGCATCGTAGTACATAATAAGGTTTGCCAAGCCCAAATGACCTGCAATGCGACCTACGCCCTGCGAAATCTCCTCCTGAATAGCACCGTCAGAGACAAAAGTATAGGTCTTATGAGCCATCCACTCACCAAAGCGAGCCACCATAAAACGCTCGGCAATAGCCGCACCCAAAGCCATAGCGTGGCCCTGACCCAAGGGTCCCGACGTGTTCTCCACACCGTGCATTACATCCACCTCGGGGTGACCAGGTGTGATGCTACCCCACTGACGGAAGTTCTTCAAATCCTCCATCGTATAATAGCCCGAGAGCATAAGCACCGAGTAAAGCATCGGTGACATATGACCCGGATCGAGGAAGAAACGGTCACGGAAAGGATATGCCGGATTCTCGGGGTCGAAATGAATGAACTCCGAGTACAGCAAGTTAATGAAATCGGCTCCACCCATAGCTCCACCAGGGTGACCAGACTTAGCTTTTTCTACCATAGCGGCAGCCAGAATACGAATGTTATCGGCAGCCTTGTTGAGTTTAGAGTTAGCGAACATATCTTTTTAGTATTCTATTCCTAATTCACAAAGATAATATAATTATCTTAACTTACTTGTTTTAACTCCAAAAAATTTGACCCTTCGATCTTCTTTTTTGCATAATCGAGTGTCACCGTAAAGTGAGTTTGGCCCGAGGTGGGGATATCATACATCGCATCAATGATGATAGCCTCGCATATTGAACGCAGACCTCGAGCACCGAGTTTATACTCGTCGGCCTTTGCCACGATATAGTCCAAAACCTCACTATCGAACTGCAACTCAACGCCATCCATAGCAAACAGACGCTCATACTGCTTGACGATGGCATTCTTCGGCTCGGTGAGAATCGAACGCAGAGCCTCACGCGAGAGAGGCTGCATATAGGTCAAAACAGGCAGACGACCAACCAACTCAGGAATAAGTCCGAAAGATTTCAAATCCTGCGGCATAATATACTTCATCAAATTATCTCTATCAATCTGCGAAGCACTCTGCACGCCATAACCTATGGCGCGAGTATTCAGACGTTGGGCAATCTTCTTCTCAATGCCGTCGAACGCACCGCCACAAATAAACAAAATATCCTTCGTATTGACCTGGATAAACTTCTGGTCGGGGTGCTTACGACCACCCTGCGGGGGAACATTCACCGTAGTACCCTCCAGAATCTTCAGCAGAGCCTGCTGTACACCCTCGCCCGACACATCACGCGTAATGCTGGGGTTATCGCTCTTACGGGCAATCTTATCCACCTCGTCGATGAATACGATTCCGCGCTCGGCTGCCTCCACATCGTAGTCGGCAACCTGCAACAGACGCGAGAGAATACTCTCCACATCCTCTCCCACATAACCAGCCTCGGTCAAGACCGTAGCGTCAACAATGGTGAAAGGGACATTCAGCACACGTGCAATGGTACGCGCCATCAACGTCTTACCCGTACCTGTAGGACCTACCAGAACGATATTCGACTTATCAATCTCCACATCGTCGGTCGAAACACCCTTCGCCTTGCTCATAATACGCTTATAGTGGTTATACACCGCCACCGACATATAACGCTTGGCATCATCCTGACCAATAACATACTGGTCCAGCACGGCCTTAATCTCGGCGGGGCGCATCAGCTCCTCCATCTTGAATTTGGCCTTGCCCTTCTTGCCACGCGACTCGGTGAGCTCGCTCTCCACGAGCATCTGATAACCGCGCTCAACGCAGTTATTGCAGATATTCACTCCGCCCGTACCCTGAAACATCAGAGCCACATCACTGCGCTTCGCACCGCAGAACGAGCAGCAATCCTCTGCGCTGTGACCTGCTCCCTTATATTTTTGTGCCATATTAGTCTAAATTATTTTGAACGCTTACCCAACACCTGGTCGATAAGACCATAATCACGCGCCTCATACGAGGTCATCCAATAGTCGCGGTCAGCATCCTGCTCAATCTTATCAATATCCACGCCAGAGTGAGTAGATAGAATCTCATACAACTCGTGCTTTGTCTTGATAATCTCACGAGCCGTAATCTCGATATCCGAAGCCTGACCCTGCGCACCACCCAGCGGCTGATGAATCATCACGCGTGAGTGAGGCAACGCCGAGCGCTTGCCCGCAGCGCCCGCTGTCAACAGAACCGCACCCATTGAGGCTGCAAGGCCCGTGCAAATTGTTGCTACGTCGCTTGAGATAAGCTGCATAGTATCGTATATACCCAAACCGGCCGACACCGAGCCACCGGGAGAGTTGATATAAATCTGGATATCCTTCGAGGGGTCCACCGACTCAAGGAACAAGAGCTGCGCCTGAATGATATTTGCCGCATCGTCGTAGATGGGCGCACCCAAAAAGATGATACGGTCCATCATCAAGCGCGAAAAGACATCCATCGTAGCCACATTCAACTGGCGCTCCTCGATAATGGTAGGTGATACATAACCCGACTGTATCGAATTAAAATTATGCAGCTTTAGACTGCTTATGCCGCAATATCCGCGAGCATATTTTTCAAATTCGCTCATACACGATAGCTGATTAATTATTACACACCAATTAGCGCCACGCACAAACACTTGCGGCTACGCTATAAATCAAAATTTGGACTCTGCAAACTTTAAGCCCCCAGAGTCCAAATTAAGAAATATTTTACATCTGCCCGACTAAAACACCTTTATTATATATAGAGTCGGACCAAACAGTCATATTAGATCTCCTGCGCCAACTTAGCGAACTCCTCAGAAGTTACAGACTTGTTGCTAACCTTGATCTTAGACTTAACATACTCTACAACCTTCAACTCGTAAAGCTTCTCGTAAATCTTCTGAGCCTGCTCCTTGTTCTCGAGAATCTGCTTAGAGAAGTTAGCAATCATATCCTCGGGTGCAGAGGGCATACCGTACTGAGCGAACTGAGCCTTTGCGAACTCCTTAGCCTCGGCATCAACCTCCTCCTGTGATACTGTAAGCTCGTAGGTCTGGATGAAGTGCTTCTGGATGTAGTTCCAAGTGAACATCTTCAAGAAACCGTCGAAATCCTTCTCGATATCCTCCTTAGAGAACTTACCCTCGTTGATAACATACAACCAACGCTTCAAGAACTCCTCAGGCATCTGCAAACCAATCTTCTCCATCAAGAAGTTGCGAACGCGGATGGTGAACAAGTAGTCAGCCTCGCGAGCCATCTCGGTCTCAATCTCAGCGTCGAGGTACTTATCCAACTCCTCCTCGTTTGTAACCTTACCGTCAGCGAAAGCCATCTTGAAGAACTCCTCGTTAAGCTCGGGGTTAGCGAACTGACGAACCTGAGTAATCTCCAAAGAGAACTGGGGATTGATACCCTCCAACTCGTCCTCCTTAACCTGAAGGATAGCAGCACGCTGTGATGCAGACTTGTAAAGCTCGTTTACATTTACATCCATTTTGTCACCAACCTTCTTACCGATGAAGGCTGCACGCTCCTCGTCAGACATAGAGATAAGACCAACGTAAGCGTCCTCGATGCGCATATCGCCGTTATCGAGTGTTACGGTCAAAGCCTCATCCTTCTTAACCTCGTCAACCTCTACCAAACGGCCGAAGCGACGCAAGTAGTTATCCTTGTATGCCTCGTGAATCTGGGCATCAATCTTAATCTTGTTGTAAGTGAGCTTGTCATCCTTTGAGAGCTCAACCTCAATCTTGGGAGCCTCACCAATCTCGAACATAAACTCGTGCTCGGTGTTATTCTCGAAGTCGAAGTCGCCCTGCTCGTCTGAGGGGATTACATCACCTACGTAGTCGATATTCTCCTTCTGCAAGTACTCAAATACAGAGTTAGAAGCCAACTTATAAGCCTGCTCGGCAACAACTCCCTTACCGTACATCTTGCGAACCACACCCATAGGAACCATACCGGGACGGAAACCGGGGATATTTGCCTTGCGCTTATACTCACGCAATGCCTTGTCTACTGCCTCGCCATAATCTGCTTCGCCTACGACAACCTTCAAAACCGAGGTGCCTACTTCACGCTGTTCTCTTGTAATTTTCATAGTTTCTTCGTTATATTTTATTCGATTTTCTTTCTCTAAGATTCGTTTTCGGAGTGCAAAGGTAATAAATTTTAATTTATTAATATGCTTTCCGCACAAATTTATTATTTATCGGCTGTGCGATACTCTCTCGGGCGGTATAATTGGTCCCTCAAACGGGGCTCAAAACCCGCCTCACGGATAGCTTGCTGGATACCCTCGGCGTCGAACTTGTTGTGCGCACCGGCACTCGACACCACATTCTCCTCAATCATTATCGAGCCCATATCGTTTGCGCCGCTATGCAGTGCCAACTGAGCCGTAACTTTTCCGACGGTCAGCCACGAGGCCTGAACGTTTCGTATATTATTAAGAATCAAGCGACTCACAGCAATCACACGCACATACTCCAGCGGCGAGAAGTGCGAACGCACACCCTCCTGCTCCAAACGCGTTCCTGCTGAACGGAAAATCCACGGAATAAATGCAATGAATCCCCAATTACCTTCAGGACAACGAGCCTGTAAATCGCGTATCTTCAGCAGATGGTCGATGCGCTGATGCGGGGTCTCCACGTGGCCGTACATCATCGTGGCCGAGGTAGGAAGATTCATCTGGTGCGCCTGGTGCATAACATCCAACCACTCCTGCACACTCGGCTTTGCGGGTGAGATAGCCCGACGCACATCATCACACAGAATCTCGGCACCAGCCCCCGGCAGCGAATCCAAACCCGCCGCCACCAAGCGCTCCAACGCCTGACGCGAGGTTATGCCACTCACCTTTGCAATGTGTGCCACCTCGGGCGCACCCAAAGCGTGCAGACGCACCTGCGGATAGAGGCTTTTCAGCATAGAGAACAACTCCTCGTAAAACTCTACGCCCAACTTGGGATGCAGACCACCCTGCAACAACAACTGGTCACCACCCAGGGCGAGCATACGCTCGATTTTCTCCTTATACTCATCAATGGTCGTGATAAACTCGCGCTCTGTCTGGTGCGGCTTGCAATGGAAATTACAGAACTTACAACCTGAGATGCAGGCATTTGTAATATTCACATTGCGGTCTATCTGCCACGTCACAACCTTTGGGTCAGGTACAACGGCTCGCCTTACCTCATCGGCCACATAGGCCAGACGCTCCAGCGGAGCCCCGTCCCACAACCAATAGGCCTCCTCGCGTGTCAGCGCCACACGGTCACGTGCCTTTGCAAAAATCTCCTCGGCTCTCATTATTTATTACCCACGATAAGTTCAAAATCGATGGTGCGGCGGCGCATATCAACACCCTTCACACGAATCCACACCTCATCACCAAAGGCTATGCGGCGGCCCGTAGCACGACCAACAACCTCAAAGCGAGCCTCATCGTATGTATAGTAGTCGCCCTCAATATCGCGCAGGAAGGCCATACCCTCGATATGGGTGTCGTTCAGCTCGACGTAGATACCCCACTCGCTCATACCCGACACGTGGCCCTTGAACATCTCGCCAATCTTATCCTGCATAAACTCGACCATCTTATACTTGATAGATGCACGCTCAGCCTCCGAGGCGATAATCTCGCGCTCGGTAGCATATACACACTGCGCCTCCAGCTTGGTCTTATCGGCCGACTTACCCTCAGCCAGATAACGCGCCAGCAGACGGTGTACCATCATATCAGGATAGCGGCGGATGGGCGATGTAAAGTGAGTATAATACTTGAATGCCAAACCATAATGACCAATATTATCGGTGGTATATAACGCCTTTGACATACTTCTTACGGCCAAAGACGAGATTGCATTCTCCTCGGCACGGCCCTTAATCTCGCCGACCAACTTATTGATAGCCTTAGCTACGGCACGACCCTTGGATGCACGGAACTGATAACCGAAACGCATCACAAAATCGCGGAAACGAGTGAGTTTCTCCTCATTAGGTTCATCGTGCACACGGTAAATCATCGTGCGTGCCACCTTCTTGCCATTCACCATACGGTATGTACAGTACTCGGCAACTCGCTGGTTTGCCAGCAACATAAACTCCTCGATAAGCTGATTTGACTCCTTCGCCTCCTTGGTATAGACACCCAGCGGCTTGCCCTTCTCATCGAGGATAAACTTAAACTCGGCACGCTCAAAGCTGATAGCTCCATTCTTAAAACGGCGCTGACGCATAATCTGCGCCAGGCGATTCATCACGCCAATCTCCTCGGCATAATCGCCCACGCCCGTCTCGATGCGAGCCTGCGCCTCGGCATAGGTAAAACGACGGTCTGAGTAAATCACCGTACGACCAAACCACTCATCCAGCACCTCGGCATTCTCGTTGAGCTTGAAGACAGCCGAGAAGCACAATTTTTCCTCATTAGGTCTAAGTGAACAAAGTTCGTTACACAATCTCTCAGGCAACATCGGCACCGTGCGGTCAACAAGATATACCGATGTACCTCTATCGCGAGCCTCACAATCCAGTACATCATCAGGACGGATATAGTGCGTCACATCGGCGATATGCACACCCACCTCCCAGATGCCATCCTCCACCTTGCGGATAGAGAGTGCATCATCGAAATCCTTCGCATCGGCAGGGTCAATGGTAAATGTAGTAATATCGCGAAAATCGCGGCGCTCGGCATAGTCACGCTCGGTAATCTGACCTGAGATAGCCTGCGCAGCTCCCTCAACCTCCTCGTCAAAGCGGTACGGCAGGTCATATTCGGCCAAGATGGCGTGCATCTCGGTGTCGTTATCACCCACAGGACCCAACACATCGGTAATCACGCCTCGCGGAGAACGCAATCCCTCGTGCCACTCCGAGATTCGGAATACAACCTTATCGCCATCCTTCACCTGCGGATACTCCTTGCGAGGGAAGAATACATCCATCGGCAGGCGTCGCGCATCGGGACGCACAAAGATTGCAGCACGGCTGACCTCCGCCACGCCGACATACTGTTTATTACTACGCTCCAGCACCTTGGTAATAGCACCTTCGGGATTATCACCCGCACGCAGAGCCTGACGTTGCAGAACAACCTCCACGCGGTCGCCCTCGAGAGCATAGTTCACATTACGCTGATTGACATATATATCGCTCTCCAGCTCCTCCACCTTGACATAGACAGCACCCGATGCAACCATATCAACCGTACCCTCGTAATGGGGCAGTTGCGAGGTCGAGAGCTGGAATTTATCGCGTGCAATGCGGTCAACCACGCCCTGCTCAACCAGAGCATCAACTAAATCGCGCACCAAATAACGCGCCTCCTTTGAGTTGCCTCCCGACGCCGAAACCAGCTGCTTGAGCGAGAACTCGCGGTCGGGGAACTCGCGGAACATATTTATTATAAATGCTGCACGCATCTGTTTTGAATCCATATGTGGCGCAGCGCCCTTCTCGCGGCGCTGGCCTTTTCTCTTTGACTCTCTCATTTATTCAAAATATTTAGTGCAAGTTGATACATAAACTCCTCACCTACGGCAAGTGCCCGTTCGTCGGGCAGGAACGATGCGGTATGCCGACGACCCGAATCACGACCTACGCCCAAGCAGTAGAAGAGCGAGGGGTAAAGCTGCGAATAGTAACCGAAATCCTCGGCCGTAACACGCTGCTCCAAATCCTTCACAACGAAACCGTGGCTATCAGCCAAGAGCATAGCCTCGTATGTTAGCTGCGCATCATTCTCAACACAGGGGTGACCCGAGCGGATATCCACCTCTATCTCAACATCATATTTATACTCAATCTCCTCGGCCGTATGCGCAATCATATCCTTCACGCGCGCACGCAACCGCTCATCAAATGACTGCATCGAGCCAACGCAATAACACTCATCAGGAACAATATCTGCCGCGCCATCGGCCACAACCTTTCCGACCGAGAGCGTACACACATCGCTATTGAATGTATTTAGGCGCAAAATCAAATCCGACATTGCCACCACCGAATCCTTTATACGGCTACGCACAGCGGCCCTGCCACCCACACCCTTAACCGTGAAGTGAAGTTCATCCTCCGAAGCTAAGAACTTACCCGGGCAGAAGCCAATCTCTCCCACCTCCAGGTCGGCATCAACGTGCTCGCAGATAACTGCTGCAACATTATAATCTTTGAAAGGATTCTCCTCCAAAATAGCCTTTGCTCCACCAGGATTACCCTCGCCACCAGGCTGAAACAGAGCCAGCAGTGTACCCTCAAAATCGCGCTCCGCCTGCAGGCGTTTCAGCACGCCATACAATATGGCGGCGTGGCAGTCGTGACCACAGCCGTGCATAACGCCCTCGCTCTGCGATGCCCACTCCACGCCCGTAAGCTCCTTGATGGGCATAGCGTCAATATCAGCACGCAACACCACGCAGCGGTTCAAATTTCCGCGCTTACCCTCAATGCGGGCCAATATACCCGTATTGGCTATGGGGCAATGCTCGATACCAAGTTCCGAGAGTTGCTCCGAGATAAAAGCCGCCGTACTATGCTCCTCGAACGATAGCTCAGGGTGGCTATGCAGATGTTTGCGAAAATCCTCAGTATTCATAATCTTACGTTTTATCTTCTTCTTTCAAACTTATGAGGGCACCAGCGTGCAGCCATCTTTGTCATCTGTGACGTATATTCGGGAGTTGTTCCGCAACAACCTCCCACAATATTTAGCATACCCGCACGGCACAACTGCTCCAGCTCCTTGCAGAAACGGTTTGCAGCCGTCAGCGGCTGCCCCGCAGCAGGATAGGCCACAATAGGCTTCCCGCAAACAGCAGACAGAGCCTTCACGGCACTCTCCACGGGCTTTACACCATTGGTGCAGTTGAATCCGATAACGGCAATATCATCCATCGGCAGGTCCTCGACGAACTTGGCTATCGTAGCTCCACTTGCCACTCGACCCTCGATGCGTGACAATACGGCCGACACGATGATAGGAATCTCGGCATTTATCTTTCGGCACTCCTCGATGGCAACCGATGCATTACGCGCATCCATAACCGTCTCGATAAGGATTACATCCACGCCGCCATCTATCAGGCCACGAATAACCGTCGAATAGACCTCGGCCATCGCCTCTGCTGTTGTATCGTTTGCCAACGTCAGGTTTCGTGTCGTTGGGCCGACCGAGCCTGCGACGAGGCGAGGATGCTCCGTAGTGCTATACTTATCAGCTGCCGCGCGTGCCAACTCTGCACCTGCGCGTGCCAACTCATACGAACGCTCCTGCAGTCCATACTCTGCCAAGCAGAGCGCATCGGCGCAGGTGGTATTGGTAGTAATAATATCGGCACCCGCCTCCAAATAGGCATTATGCACCGCCACGACCTGTGCAGCATTATCCACATTTAGCAACTCCAGACACCCCTTTGCCCCACCCGTGAGCAACTGAGTACCCATAGCGCCATCCAATACAAGTATCTTTCGTCCAAGCAGTTGTTCCAAATTCATCTCATTAGCGTTTTACAATCTCCACCTCAAAAAGTTTGTTCCAGCGTTTTCCCGTAACAAATATACGTTTTGTTGCGGCATCGTAGGCTATGCCATTCAGCACATCAGTATCGCCCTTTATATCTTCACTCTGCAGAAGTCCCGTAAAATCAATCATTCCTTCGGCAACTCCCGTCTTGGGGTCTATAATCAGCACACGGTCGGTGGTATATACATTTGCCCAAATCTTACCGTCAATCCACTCCAACTCGTTGATAAAACGAATAGGCTCACCACGCAGCGTAACGGTGATAGTACCCTCACGGCTGAAGGTTTCGGGGTTGAGTTTATAGATATTTGCCGTGCCGTTCGACATATACAGCTTCTCGCCATCGGAGGTCAGCCCCCAACCCTCGCCCGCATAACGGAAATCGCGTAACTTCTTACCCGTTGCAACATCATATACGTGGCAGACATTCGACTCCCACGTAAGCTGATAGAGCTTATCGCCGAGCAGAGTTATACCCTCGCCAAACTCATTACGCGGCAACTTTAGTTTAGTCTGCGGCTTCTCATCGCCCAGCGCATAGGTATTTATCTCCGAGTGGCCATACTCGCCCGTACCTTCCCACATCACGCCATCAACATATTGCAGACCCTGCGTATAGCTATTGGTACTATGGGGATATATGTTTTTAACTTTATAGCTATACTCCACGGGTTGCACGACCTGTGGCAAAGAGACACTCTTCTTGGCCTGCGAGCCGCACGCAACCACGGCAGCAGTCGCAACGAGTGTCATAAAAAATCTCTTCATAATTGTATCCATATTTCAAGCAAATATACTACAAAATTCCAAAACTTCGGCCAACTTACATTATATAAATAAACAAAGGACAAAGAAAAGTCGTATAATGACAAAAAAGAGTGTGTACCCTATTGAATACACACTCGATATTTATTTTAAGAAATTGTATAACAAGAGCTATTTTGAAGCTGGTCGCAGACCGAGAAAGCGGAGCATACTATGCGTATGTGAGCATTTCGAGGGCAAGCCAGATGCCAAAAGAGCCTTGTTAGGCGATTTCTTTTACAATTTGTCTTTCTTAACACCCTCAAATGTCATCTTCACGGGAAGAATATTTCCCTGCTCGTCAAAGTGAAGCTCATCGATACAAGTCACACGGTTATCACGCTTGTTTGACTCCAAAGGACGACGGTGGTAGATGATATAATACTTGCCGCTACGAGGATTGTGCACAACAGAGTGGTGACCTGCGCCGCGTGCCACCTTATCATCCTGCTGCAAGATTACATCCTTGCGCTCGAAAGGTCCGAACGGAGAGTCCGAAATAGCGTATGCAACCTTATAGTTGGGGCCTGTCCAGCCACCCTCCGACCACATAAAGTAGTACTTGCCCTCGCGGATGAACATAAAGGGACCCTCAACGTAGCTCTTAGGTGTAACCTCCTTATATAGAGTGCCATCCTCGAAAGGAACGATGCTCTTGAAATCATCCGCCAGCTTCACTACGTTACAGTGACGCCAACCGCCATAATACATATAGTGAGTACCATCCTTATCCTTGAATACAAACTGGTCGATAGGCTGCGCACCGTTTACAATCTCGCCAATCAACGGCTTACCGAGCAAATCCTTGAACGGGCCTGCAGGATTATCGGCAACGGCTACGCCGATACCGCCAATCTCACCCTCGTGAACATCATTTGCACCGAAGAAAAGGTAATACTTGCCATCCTTCTCGATAGCCGCGGGAGCCCACAACGCTTTGTTGAGCCACTTAATCTCGTTGTTATCGATAATGCGCTCGTGCTTGGTCCACTTCACCAAGTCCTTTGACGAGAAGCAATCGAAATAGAGCTGGTCCTCGTAGGCTGCCGAGTATGTAGGATAAATCCAATAGGTCTTACCGAACACGATACCCTCGGGGTCAGCATAATCGCCCTCAAAAATAGGATTACCTGATGTCTTCTGCGCATATGCCGCAGCCGATGTCATCACGGCCGCCGCCACAAAAAACAGGCTTACAATCTTTCTCATAATATAGTTTTTTAGGTTAGTAATTATTTCAATCCCATAGCCTCAACCAAAGCCTGCGTCTCGGGCTTATGGCCGCGGAACTCAACGTAGATATCCATAGGATGACGCTGGCCACCCTGCTCCAACAAATGGCGGAACGCCTTAGCCGTAGCGGGGTCGAAGATACCCTTCTCCTTAAAGAGTGAGAAGGCGTCAGCAGCCAACACCTCAGCCCACTTATACCCGTAATAACCAGCAGCATAACCGCCAGAGAAGATATGTGTAAAGGCGGGAGCCATTGCTGTACCCTCAACTACGGGAGTAACCTGCACGGGAGCCATAGCCTTCATCTCGAAGGGCTCAATCTCGCCCGCGTAAGGCTCTGTCATTGTGTGCCAAGCCATATCGGACATACCGAATGAGAGCTGACGTACGTTGCTGTAAGCGGCCAGATAGTTCTTCGCTGCAACAATCTTCTCAACCAACTCGGCAGGGATAGCCTCGCCCGTCTGGTAGTGTACGGCCCACATATCGAGGTACTCCTTCTCGGTTGCCCAGTTCTCCAGAATCTGCGAGGGCAGCTCCACAAAGTCACGATATACGTTTGTGCCGTTCAATGACTCATACTCACCCTTAGCCAGCATACCGTGCAGCGCGTGGCCAAACTCGTGAAGGAAGGTGGTAAACTCATCAAATGTAAGCAACGAAGGAGCACTCTCGGTCGGCTTGGTGAAGTTCATCACGAGCGACACCAGAGGACGTGTCTCCTTGCCATCGATAACCTTCGTACCGCGGAACTCGGTCATCCACGCACCCGAGCGCTTTGACTCGCGGGGGAAGAAATCGAGGTAGAGAACAGCCAGCAAATCATTATTGTCGTACACCTCATAAGCCTTCACCTCAGGATGATACACCTGAATCTGCTCGTTAAGAACGAACTTTAGACCATAGAGCTTCTCTGCCAAAAGGAATACGCCCTTGATAACATTGTCGAGTTTAAGATAAGGCTTCACCTGCTCGTCGTTGATAGCGTACTTCTCCGACTTGTACTTCTCGGTGTAGTATGCCCAATCCCACGGCATAAGCTTATCCTTAAGGCCCTTTGAGTGAGCATAGTCGCTGATTGTTGCATAATCCTTGTGCGCATACTCGATAGTCGAAGCACGCAACTCCTCAAGGAATGAATTTACATTCTGGGCACTCTCGGCCATACGCTCCTCGAGGGTGTAATCGGCGTGAGTCTTATAACCCAGAAGGTTTGCAATCTTCATACGCAACGATGTGATATTGCGGATAATCTGCGAGTTATCGTGCTCACCGCCCAATGCGCGGCTATTGTATGCACGGTATAACTTCTCCTTAATATCACGCTGCGAAGAGTACATCATAAAGGGTCCATAACTCGGAGCTTTCAGCGTCACGGTCCAACCCTTCTGGCCACGTGCCTTAGCCTCGGCAGCCAAACCATCCTTTACGAAGTCGGGCAACTCGGCCACCTGCGCAGGATTGGTGATATTTATCGAAAAAGCATTTGTTGCTGCCAATGCATTCTGGCCGAAGATGAGCGTAGCCTCCGACAACTCAGAGGTGTACTTACGATACTCCTCCTTCTTGTCGTCGGCCAAGGCTGCACCCGAACGAGAGAAGCTCTTATAGCTATCCTCCAGCAACTTCTCATCCACATCCGACAGACCACGACGTGAGCCCTCATAGACAGCCTTCACGCGAGCAAAAAGTTCAGGATTCAACGCCACATCGTTGCTCAGTGCTGTCAGCTTGGGCTGTATGCGCAGAGCGATAGCCTCCATCTCCTCCGAGGTATCGGCCTCGTTAAGGTTGTAGAACAGTCCCAAAATACGATTCAGCAATGCACCCTGGCGCTCCATAGCCACGATGGTATTCTTAAAGGTAGGCTTAGCTGGATTATTCACAATAGCATCAATCTCGGCACGCGATACGGCAATCGCCGTCTCGATAGCAGGCTCATAATGCTCTATCTTAATAAGGTCAAACGGGGGTGTTGCGTGGGGAGTATCCCACTCTGCGAGCAGAGGATTAGACTCATCAATCTCGGGCAGCTCCACAACGGGCATCTTATCACCCGCACATCCTGCCATCAGGGCACTCAGTGTCATAATTAAAAATAGTTTTTTCATTGTTATATTTTATTGGTTTCTCATTTATTACTTTTTAATTGGCTCCAAACCCAACTGCATAGGAGTAGCCCGCTCAATGGGTTTCAACTCCACACTCTGCAACGAATCGGCCGCAGCCAGCGAGTCGGCCTTAGCCTGCAGACGTGCAGCCTCGCGCTCACGGCGCGAACGCTCGGCACGCTGACGCGCCTGCTCGCGGGTATCCACTCTCACGATTTCGTTAACCGACAGCGGCTCAACATCGGCAATCTCCTCAGGCTCAACCAATCCGCGAGCCACCAGCATTGCTATCTTATTGGGGTCAGCACCGCGGAATGCACGATACATATCCATTCCTGCGCGTGTGCCACCCTTTGAGAGCACCTCACGGCGGAATCGCTCAGCCGTAGCCTTATCAAATATATCGCCACTCTCGACAAAGGCCTGATAAGCATCCTTATCCAGCACCTCAGCCCAAATATAGAAATAGTATCCAGCCGAATAACCGCCATCAAAGATATGGCTGAAATATGTATAGTGATAGCGCGGCTCAATCTGCGGTATAAGCCCTCGCTTCTCGGTCAGCGCCTCACGCTCAAACTCGGCAACATCAATCTTCTCGGCACTCTGCAACGAGTGTATATCCAAATCCGAGAGTGCCGCAGCCACCAGCTCGGTTGTATTGAAGCCCTCATTAAATTTAGTACTCTCGTGAATCTTACGAATCATATCGTCGGGCATAACATCACCCTTACGATAGTGTACAGCATACTGCTTGAGCATAGGCGTAGCAAATGCCCAATTCTCCATAATCTGCGACGGCAACTCCACAAAATCGCCCTCTACACTGCTCAAACCGCGGTACTTAACATCGGCGAACAGAGAGTGCAACGCGTGACCAAACTCGTGGAAGAAGGTCTTTGTTTCGTCAATAGACAACAACGCAGGGGCACTACCCACGGGACGAGTAAAATTACATACAATAGATACAACGGGCAGAACGCGCTTGCCATCATTATAGCTCTGCTCCACATACGTTCCGCACCACGCGCCACCAGCTTTACTGGCTCGGGGGTAGAAATCCATATAGAGTGCGCCCAGCGGCGTATCATCGTTATCTATAACCTCATACACCTCACACTCGGGATGATATGTAGGAGCCTTCAACGGACGGAATGTTATGCCATACAGACGATTGCAGAGGAAGAAGATACCACCCTTGACATTATCCAGCGACAAATACTCGCGCACATCCTCCTCCTTGAGGTTATAATCCGAGTTACGCACCTTCTCGGCATAATACCACCAATCCCACGACTTGAAATCATTGGCATTACCCTTCTCGCGTCGGTAGAGTGTCTTCAGGCGCTCCAACTCCTGCTTTGCACGCTCCAAAGCGGGGTCCCACACCTGATTCAACAGTTCATATACAGCCTCGGGCGTAGAGGCCATCTCGTCCGAGATAACATAATGAGCGTAAGAGTCATAACCCAACAGCTTTGCCTTCTCGTATCGCAGGCTCACCATCTCGGCAATTATATCGTTGTTATCGTGCTCGCCACCATTGTTTCCACGCATCAGATAGGCACTATATACCTTCTCGCGCAACTCGCGGCTCTGGGTATATGTAAGCAGCGGTAACATACTCGGCTTCTGCAGTGTAAACACTGCCGTGCCCTTCTTATCAATGCTTCGGCCATACTCCTCGGCTGCATCACGCACCTGCATCGGCACGCCCAGCAACTCCTCCAGCGTAGGCTCAACCGTAAATGCATTTGTCTCGGCCAACACATTACGACCAAAATCGACACCAAGCGAGGTGAGCCTTTCGTTTATCTGCTTCAGGCGCGCCTTATCCTCAGCCGACAACAGAGCTCCAGAACGCTCGAAGCTACGAAAAATCTTCTCCGTCAAACGGAGCTGCTCGGCATCGAGATTCAGAGCAAAACGACGGTCGTAAACAGATTTTATCCTCTCGAAGAGAGCGTCGTTCATCATAATTGCATCATCGTGCGCAGCCATCTGCGGCATAATCTCCGCCGAGAGAGCCTGCATCTGCTCATCGGTGTCGGCCGCCGCCAACATCTCAAAGACCGTACTTACGCGATAGAGCATCTGTCCTGAGTTATCGTAGGCAAGAATCGTATTCTCGAAGCTCGGCTCCTGCTTGTTCTCCACGATGGCTGTAATCTCCTCATTATGGAGCGACATACCTCGCTCGAAGGCGGGTTTGTAGTGTTCAAACTCAATGCGGTCGAAGGGTGGCACACCATACGGTGTTTGCCAAACCTCCTCGAAAAAGGGGTTATCACCGACCATTTTTTGTTTATTGCACGAAATAAATGTCATTATCAGAGTCGCAAATGCGAATAAACGTAAAAAGCGTTTCATCCTTAATTTATATTTAATACCTTTGCAAAGGTAATATTTAACGCAAAGTTATGCAACTATTTTATGCACCGGATGTAACTCCGCCCTATTATACCCTCTGCGAAGAGGAGTCAAAGCATTGTGTAAGAGTACTGCGTCTTAAGGCTGGTGATGAGCTTCACCTCACCGATGGACGCGGAAATATGCACCGTTGCCGTGTCGTAGAGCCCCATCAGCACCACTGCACGGTAGAGGTTATCGAGACTCAAACCGAATACGAGAAGCTACCCTATTCGCTCACGATGGCTGTAGCCCCCACGAAGAATATAGACCGTTTCGAGTGGTTTCTGGAGAAGGCTACCGAGGTGGGTGTGAGCCGCATTGTGCCTATCGAATGTGACCACAGCGAGCGTCGCACAATCAAGTATGACCGCGAGCTGCGCGTCATCACCTCTGCTGTAAAGCAGTCACTCAAGGCGTACCACCCCGCACTGGAGGAGTTAACCCCGCTACGGAAGCTCATTGCCGAGCCCTTCGAGGGACAGAAATTCATCGCTCACTGCGATGCAAACAGTCAGGAAAGACTCTTTTTGCCGGCAATTATTAAAAAAAATGAAAATATTTTAATTTTAATTGGTCCGGAAGGTGATTTTTCGCCCGAAGAGATTAATTTTGCACTCGAAAACGGATTCAAACCCATATCACTCGGTACACAACGTCTTCGTACCGAAACGGCAGCCGTTGCCGCAACCGTAATGGTTGCTACGGTGAATGGTTTGTAATTCATAAACTGCCCAAGTGGTATGGCGCAGAGCCTATCTCCCACTTCAGGCAAGACAGGTTAGTTAAATAATTATTAAACAATGTTTTACCTCTATCTACTTCTGGCACTCGCGCTGCTGGTGGCGGCTACTTTCATTGCTCCGCTGCGACATAAGGTGTGGGTGGCATTTACTGCTGTTACGGTGGCAGCTGTGGCCGTCGCCATTCCCTCGATTGGGGTATTGGCTGGCGCTGGCGAGATTGAGTTGATACAGTCGATAGACTCTCCCTTGGGGGTGGGTTCTCTTTCGATTGATGCCCTCTCGGCAATATTCCTGCTCATCATAGGATTGGCAGGAATGGCTACAATTCTCTACTCGCGCGGATATTTGGCACACTACCTAACGAAAAAATCGTCAGCACACATCTCGCTGCACTACACCGCTTTAGCGCTGTTGGTATTGTCGATGATGCTGGTCGTTATGGCCGATGGTAGTTTCCTCTTCCTTTTTGCTTGGGAGCTGATGACAATCGCATCATTCCTGTTGATTCTCTTCGATGCCGAGCGTGCCGAGGTGCTGCGCGCAGCATTGGCATATCTGGTAATGATGCACATCGGATTTATATTCCTCGTGGCAGGCTTTGTCGGCATTGACAGTATCTGTGGCAACTCATCATTCGACTGGTTGGCGGTATGTTTCGCCAATGGTGAGAACACATACATATTCATCCTCTTCCTGCTGGGATTTGGAATGAAGGCAGGTCTGTTCCCTATGCACGTATGGCTTCCCGAAGCGCACCCCGCCGCTCCGTCACACGTATCGGCCATTATGTCGGGCGTGATGATTAAGACGGGCGTGTATGGTGTTATGCGCGTGGTAAGTCAAATGAGCGTGCCCGACCAGATTCACACCGTAGGTATCATTCTACTTGCGGCAGGTGCCGTGACGGGCCTTTGGGGTGTAATCCTCGCGGCCTTGCAGAATGATGTGAAGCGTCTGCTTGCATACTCAAGTATCGAGAATATCGGCGTTATCTTCATCGGTCTGGGCGTTGCGACATTGGCTCACGCTGCCGGCAGCCCCATCGTTATGACCCTGGCACTGTGTGGTGCATTGATGCATACGATAAATCACTCGCTCTTCAAATCGCTGCTATTCTTTGGCGCAGGAAATATCTACTCGCAGATGCACACCACACACCTCGACCGCTTCGGCGGCGTGGCAAAACATATGCCTGTAACGGCTATCCTGTTCCTTGTGGCAACGGTTGCTATCTGCGCCCTGCCCCCGTTGAATGGTTTTGTGGGTGAGTTTATGATTTATCTCGGTATGCTCAATAGCGTACGCGACGGAGTGAATACACTCTATGCTGCGGGCGGCTTGCTTGCATTGGCTCTGATTGGTGGAATCGTAGTTCTGGCCTTTACGAAGTTGTACAGCACCGTCTTCCTCGGCTCACCGCGTCATCACCACGTAGCAGAGTCGGAGGAGGTGGATAGCCTTCGCATAGCGGCAATGGCTATTCCTGCAGCAGGAATCATCGCTATAGGTCTTTTCCCGCAGTATGCCATCCGCATCATTGAGCCTGTAGTAGAGTCTTTGACGGGTACAAATGTAGCATATATTGACGGCTACATCTCGCCCAACCTCTCTCGCATATCGCTGACCGCAATTTTGCTCATAATCGTAATTGCATTGCTCTACATCGTAAAGCGTCGTGCGCAGAGCACTCGCACCGTAGCTAAAGGTCCCACCTGGGGTTGCGGCTTCACCTCGCCCAACATACGTATGCAATATACGGGCGAATCATTTGCCGAGGGTCTGGAGTCTATCGCCACATCGCTCACGCAGAATACTGTTGAGGGTCGTGCTGTAGGCAAGAGCGAGATATTCCCCACGCAGCACAACTACAACATTCGTCACAAGGATAAGATTGACCGCCTTTTGGCCGAGTGGTGGGTGGAGTTGCTGCGCATTATCAACAAGCGTATTATGAAACTGCGCACAGGAAAAATCAACCACTACATCCTCTTTGCGTTGTTGTTCCTGGTTGCAATATTTGTTCTTTCACTCCTTAATTTGATTTAGCGTATGGGAATTCTATTTAACACACTACTGATGATTGTTGTGGCTATCGCTATCCCCGGAGTGATTAACCGCACACGCGCCCTCTTGGCCGGCCGTAAGGGTCTGCCATTTATGCAGCACGTTCGTAACGTACGTCTTCTGTTGCGCAAGGGTACAGTATATTCAACCACCACAACAGCTCTGTTCCGCATTGCACCGGCCGTATATCTCGGCGCAGCGATTGTGGCTCTGCTCTTTATCCCCATTGCCGACCTCTACCCTCTCATCTCGTTTGAGGGTGATGTGATTTGCTTTGCCTACACGTTGGCACTGGCCCGCGTGGCAATAATCCTTGCCGCAATGGATACGGGCAGCTCGTTCGAGGGAATGGGTGCCGCACGTGAGGCTCTGTATGGAGCATTGATTGAGCCTGCGCTGATGATTGGCTTCGCTACGCTGGCTATGTTCTGCGGCTATACATCATTTGCCGATATCTTCGAGCACGAGCAGTCGTTCAACCTGCACCTCACGATTGTGATGTTCCTGATTGCATACCTATTCATTAAGATTACCTTCGTGGAGTCGGGACGCGTCCCCGTTGACGACCCTCGCACACACCTTGAGCTTACGATGATTCACGAAGTGATGTGTCTGGATTACAGCGGCGTGGATATGGGTATGATACATATCGCCGGCTGGCTCAAGACGGCCTGCTTCTCGATGATTGCAGCAAATGCCATCGCTGCGACCTGCTGTTTCCACTGGTGGTTTGCCGTGCCGTTGGCTATTCTGCTGACAGGTATCTCTGTCGGCATTGTGGAGTCCACGCAGGCTCGCAACAAGCTGGTACGCAACACAACCTACATAGTAACAATATCGGCATTGGCCGCCCTGATATTCTTCGTGGGCTACCTGCTGCAATTAGATATAAATATTTAAGCAATGCTTCTATCTCTAATTATACTATACGTCATAACGCTCGTATATATCGCAATGGTCGAGCGTTTCCGCAACTACGCCTCAATAATCGCCTGCCAGGGATGGTTATTGTTGGGTATTGCTCTTCTGCGTCTGCATACATTGAACTGGGTGGAGCTATCGTTCGTGATTCTCGAGACGCTAATCTTCAAGGCGATAATCGTTCCTGCCATCCTTATGCAGGTGATTCACAAAACGAAGATTAACCGTATAAGCAGTTCGGGAAAGTCGCAATTCAACTCGCTTATGCTCTCGTTTATGGCTCTGGTGGTGAGTGCCATCACGACCTATTATGTGGCCGACTCGTCGGTACATATGATATTCTTCGGCGTGGCATTGTACGCCCTGCTGAGTGGTTTGATTCTCATTGTGATGCGTTCACGTATCTTTACCCATATGGTGGGATTTCTTGTTATCGAGAATGGTGTGTTCCTCTTCTCGATGGCTATTGGCGTAGAGATGCCAATGTTGATTAATGCCGCCATTATGCTCGATATTTTGATGTCGGTGCTTATGCTGGGTATGTTTATGACTAAGGTTGACGACAAGATTCACACCGACGACAGCGATTCATTAACTCACGTAAAGGACTAAGGCTATGATATATATATTCTTCGTTATATGGCTCGCAATCGGAGCTGGTGCATTTCTGGCCCGCACTCGCAAGATGGTACATATTCTCTGCGCCATCTATATGGCCGTACACGCTGTTTTTGCAGCAATGTTGGCCTGCGGAAAGTATATGACCACATCGGGCGCATTCTTCACCTTCGATGAGGCGGGAACGCTCTTCTACATCCTGCTGGCCATCGTTTCAACATTTGTACTGATTCACTCGCAGGAGTACCTGAAGGATGACACCATAGGCAACTATCGCAAATATTTCGCTCTGCTGATGCTCTTGATTACGGCTATCACGGGTGTCTATTTTGCAAACAACATCGCCATCACGTGGATTCTGCTTGAGACAACGACCCTCTGCGCAGCAGGTATCATCTACCACCGCCACTCGGCTCAAACGCTCGAGGCTACGTGGAAGTATCTGTTCGTCTGCTCTACGGGTATCGCAATCGCCTACCTGGGAATTCTGCTGCTGTGCGCTGCGGCATCAAACTCGGCTCTTAATTACAACGAGTTGCAGCAGCTTATAATCAACGGCAACCCGCTCTACCTGAAGGCTGCATTCCTGCTTATCCTTACGGGTTATAGCTGTAAGATGGAGATTTTCCCGCTCTACACCATCGGCGTGGATGCCAACTTCGCAGCCCCCGCCCCCGCCTCGGCGTTGATTTCTACGGGATTGGTGAATGCCGGATTCCTGGCCATCTTCCGTATATATCGACTCTTCGTGCATACCGAAGTATTTGAGTGGGTGCAGAATGTGATGATAATCATCGGTTTGATGAGCCTTGTTGTGGGAGCTCTGTTCCTGCGACGCACCAATAACTACAAGCGATTCCTGTCGTACTCTACCGTTGAGAATATGGGTATTGTGGCAATCGGCTTGGGTGTAGGCGGCATCGGCGTATGGGCAGCAGTATTCCACGTTGTATGCCACACGCTTATCAAGAGCAGTTTGTTCCTGCAGATTGCCGTGGTAAGACAGATATACAATGGTTACCGTATTAACCGTATCGGCGACTATATAAATATAAATAAGGTCGGTGCTATCGGCCTATTGGGTGGTATGGTTGTGGTACTGGCATTCCCGCCCTCGCCACTCTTTGTGTCGGAGCTGATGATTCTCTCGCAGACCATCGCATCAAGTAGTTGGGTAATATTGGCAATTATTGTATTGCTGCTCTGCATCGTGATTTACTCAATCTGCCAGCGCATCATTAAGCTCTGCTACCAGCCTAATCAGGATGAGTTGCACCTCTCAAACATCAACCGCCGTCTGTCGTACAGCGCACTTACGCTGCTCGTAGCAGCCATCGCCCTGGGTTTGTGGCAGCCTGAGCCGCTGAAGCAGATTATAAACCAAATCGTTACATTCTAAGGCTATGAACTACTATATAACAGATAATCTTGCAGGCTCCGTTTCGCTGAAGGATATTCCCGAAGTGGAGTACGCTGCGCTCTATAACGATTTGAAGGAGCGTCTGAAGCAGGATAGCTACCACGTGGCGCACTACTTCGCTACGCCCGATGGTAATCGTCTGCGTTTCTATATATTGCTGTTGGATGATGCGGCACACAAGGTGATGGTTGCATCGTTCTCGATGGAGTATTACGAGGATGTGGCACTCCCCTCGCTTACGGCTCTGCACCCCGCGCTGCACGTATATGAGCGAGAGATTTCGGAGCTTTACAACGTAGAGTTTGACTCTATGCCGTGGAACAAGCCTCTGCGTTTTCCATTCAACCGCCGCAACCGCAACTCAACGATGGACAACTACCCCTTCTACACAATCGAAGGAGAGTCGTTGCACGAGGTGAACGTAGGCCCTATCCACGCGGGTATCATCGAGCCGGGAGCATTCCGTTTTGTATGTAATGGCGAGAATGTTCTGCACCTTGAGATTGCGTTGGGCTACCAGCACCGCGGCGTGGAGCAGGCATTCTGCTCAACAGAGAATCATCTGCGCCAGACACTTTTAGCCGAAGGTATTGCGGGCGATAGTGCTGTATCGCACGCTACGGCATACGCCACCACAATCGAGAAGTTGTGCGGCAAGCGTGCTTCAACGGCTCTTGATGTGGAGCGCACCGTGGCCCTTGAGCTGGAGCGTATGGCTATGCACATTGCCGATACGGGAGCCTTGTCGATGGATGTGGGTTATCAGCTCGGACAGGTTGCCTGCGAGGCGTTGCGTACGATGACCATCAACACCACACAGGCGTGGTGCGGCAATCGTTTCGGTAAAGGTCTTATACGTCCTTGCGGCACAAACAAGCCTCTTACGGCCGAGAAGGTGGAGATGATACGCACAAACGTAAAGGAGATTCGTCGTCGCTACAACGAGGTGCGCGAGGATATAAAGTCCTCTCCCACGCTTTTGTCACGTTTCGAGGAGTGTGGCATTGTGCCTAAGGCCGAGATGCAGCGCATCGGTGGCGTAGGTATGGCAGCACGTGCGAGTGGCGTGAAGCGAGATATTCGCGCATCACACCCCTATGCTGCATACTCCACGGAGATTGCTCACGAGAACATCGTAAAACGTCAGGGCGATGTTATGTCACGCCTGATGATTCGCAGCCGCGAGGTTTTGCAGTCGGCCGACTACATTGAGCAGCTGCTCGCATCGTACACCCCCACAGAGCTTTCACGCCCCGACTATGAGGCAGAGTTGGCCGCCGAGGCGTTGTCGTTCTCAATGGTGGAGGGTTGGCGCGGAGAGATTTGCCACGTAGCCATAACAGATAACAAGGGAGCAATCTCAACCTACAAGGTGAAAGACCCCAGCCTGCACAACTGGCTGGCGCTGGCCATAGCTGTTCGTGGCGAGGGTATTTCGGATTTCCCGATTTGCAATAAGAGTTTTAATCTGTCATACTGCGGTCACGATTTGTAGCCGCTAAAAACTTAGGATTATGATATTCCCCAAAATAAAGGTACTCAAGAGCCACGGATGGCAGTATATTCCCGACCTCAACGACGTAACCCTCACCGAGGAGTTCCGTGGTCGCCCCGTATTGAGCCTCACGAATGATATGTCGGATGTAGAAGCCGCAGCAAAAATGTGCCCTACGGGAGCAATCTCTACGGCGCCCTTTGCGCTGGATATGGGACGTTGTATGTTCTGTGGTGAGTGCGCACTGCGTGCCCCAAAGAATATTCAATTTACAAACGACTACAAGATAGGCTCAACATCACGCGAGGCACTTATCATCAAGCCTGGTGATGAGAGCGTAAATTTCCACCCCGAGAATATCCGCACGGAGATTCCCAAGCTCTTCGGCCGTGCGCTGAAGTTGCGTCAAGTATCGGCCGGCGGAGATGCATCGGTGGAGATGGAGTTGAATGCTACGGGCAATGTAAACTTCGACTTCTGCCGTTATGGCGTGGAGTTTGTTGCCTCACCTCGTCACGCTGATGGCGTGGTAATCACGGGCCCCATCTCGACAAATATGGCCGAGGCGCTGGATATATGCTACAACTCTATTCCAGACCCCAAGGTTGTTATCGTATGTGGCTCGGAGGCTTGTTCGGGAGGTCTGCACGCCGCAAGTCGTGCTATCGATCGCCGATTTTTCGAGCGCTACAATGTAGATTTGTGGTTACCTGGAGCCCCCACGCACCCGATGACCTTCATCGACGGAGTGATGAATATGCTTAACCTCAAAAAACGATAACTATCCGCTATGGAGTTTATACAGACAATAATCGACCAGACAAACGATATATTGTGGAGCTACGTGATGATTATATCATTGCTCGGCTGCGCCATATATTTCACTCTGCGAAGCCGATTCGTACAGTTCGGTATGATTGGCGAGATGTGTCGTCAGTTGATAAACTCCTCTGAGCGCCATATTGATGGCGACCATAAACACATATCACCCTTTCAGGCCTTTGTTGTATCGCTTGCCAGCCGTGTGGGTACGGGCAATTTGGCAGGTGTAGCTACGGCAATAGCTGTCGGAGGTGCGGGAGCTGTATTCTGGATGTGGATTATCGCCCTGGTGGGTGCTGCGAACGCCTTTGTCGAGAGTACATTGGCGCAGTTGTATAAGAGACGTGCCGACGACTCCTTTATTGGCGGTCCGGCATACTACATAATGCAGGGTCTCAAGTGCCGACCGATGGCCATCCTATTCAGCGTGCTGACGATAGTCACCTTCGGTTTTGCGTTCAACACCGTACAGAGCAACACCATCTGCGAGGCCTTCCAGAATGCCTTTGGTGTGGATAATTTCTATATGGGTATCGTGCTGACGGTATCTACCCTACTGATTATCTTCGGTGGTATTCAGCGCATTGCGAAGGTTAGCTCTGTGGTAGTGCCTATTATGGCCGTGGGATATATTATCCTTGCTTTCGTTGTAGTTATAATCAACGTAACGAAGCTGCCCGACCTTATAGCTATCATCATCGAAAATGCCTTTGGCGTGGAGCAGCTTGTGGGCGGAGGAATGGGAGCTGCCGTGATGCAGGGTATCAAGCGCGGTCTTTTCAGCAACGAGGCGGGTATGGGTTCTGCTCCCAATGCAGCCGCTACGGCCTCAACATCACACCCTGTAAAGCAGGGTCTGATTCAGACGCTCGGAGTATTCACCGACACGCTTGTTATTTGCTCTGCAACGGCATTTATTATTCTGATGAGTGGTGTTAGTCTGGGCGGAGAGCTGGATGGCGTAAAACTCACTCAGGAGGCTCTGACGGCCGAGATAGGAGGCGCAGGGCGTATATTTGTTGCCATAGCCATCTTCTTCTTTGCCTTCAGTTCAATCTTCGGTAACTATTACTATGGCGAGGCCAACATCCGATTTATCACCAAATCACGTATTGCACTGAATGTATATCGCCTTATTGTGGGTGCGATGGTTATGGCGGGCGCTATGTTGAGTCTGAAAACAGTGTGGAGTCTGGCCGATATCACAATGGCACTTATGACCCTGTGCAACCTTGTGGCAATCGTTTTACTGGGACGTCAGGCGATGTTGCTGCTGGACGACTACCGCGCACAACGCAAGCAGGGCGTGGACCCCGTTTTCAAGAAAGAACGTATCAAGGAGCTGGCCTCAAACGACGGAATCGAGTGCTGGTAGATAATTTGCGTGGTCGATTCACCACCGCATAACAGCCACTTCAAAGCCCCGAAATACCGTTCTACCGACCCCTCGGAATCAAAATGCATTTCACATCATAACTTTGCAATAAAGAAAAGTCAACTAACGTTTAATCATTAAAACTGTTAAGCTATGAAAAAGACCATTTATTTAATTGCAATTATGTTGATGACCACTATTGCAATCTCTGCACAAGAGCAGAATCGTAACATCGAGGCACGCAAGAGCCCTACAGCCGAGCAGATAGCCAAGTATAAGGCCGAGAGATTACGCAAGGAGCTTCTGTTGGGTAACGACCAATACGAGAAGGTGTACAAGAGTTGCCTTAAGCAGGCCCGAGAGCAGGTAAAGCGTATGGAGCAGGTTGAGAAGGAGCGCAAGCAGATGCTCTCCGAGATGAAGGACATCCTCAACGAGGCGCAGTATGAGCGTTATGAGAAGATGCAGAAGGCTCCTCATCGCAGAATGAGAGTCGGCATTCATAATGGCAATATGCGAGGCAGAGGCGATATGCGACGCGGCAATCCCAAAGGTGAGCTAAAGCCTATGCCCGAGATTAAGTATCAGGCTCGTCCTATGCGAGGCACCGTAATGGAGATGCACGAGGAGGCATACGGCGACCCCAAGCGTAATAAGAATATGTACGCAGAGCCTAAGCAGGAGGTAAAGAAACAAGAGAAGAAGTAGTCGTATGCCAATAATAAGAAAACGGGCAACCCTTTCGGGTCGCCCGTTTTACTTTGTCTATCTCTAATATTACTCGGCTGAGATTGCCTCGCTGGGGCAAACACCTGCGCAAGTACCGCAGTCAATACACTTGTCGGGATCAATTACATAGATGTCGCCTGCAGAGATAGCCTCTACGGGGCACTCGTCGATACAAGTACCGCATGCTACGCATGCATCTGAAATTTTGTAAGCCATAATTTTGTTTGTTTTAAGAATTAATGTTGTGCAAATATAAATCTTTATTTGATAATATCAAAACCTGTATATGGTACCAATACGTCGGGAATACGTATTCCCTCCTCACACTGGTTGTTCTCCAATAACGCTGCCACAATGCGAGGCAAAGCCAAAGAAGAGCCATTAAGTGTGTGTGCCAACTGTGTTTTCTTATTATCGTCGCGGTAGCGCAGCTTCAGACGGTTAGCCTGGAACGACTCAAAGTTAGATACAGACGATACCTCCAACCAACGCTGCTGAGCGGCAGAGTAAACCTCGAAATCGTAGGTCAAAGCCGATGTGAACGACATATCACCTCCACACAGACGCAGGATACGATACGGCAGACCGAGCGAAGCCACGATAGACTCCACGTGAGCCACCATACCATCCAGAGCCTCATACGACTTCTCGGGCAGAGCCAACTGCACGATCTCCACCTTATCGAACTGGTGCAGACGGTTTAGACCACGCACATCCTTACCATACGAGCCAGCCTCACGACGGAAGCAAGGGGTATAAGCGGTCATCTTTACAGGGAACTCGCTCTGGTCGAGGATTACGTCACGGAAGATATTTGTTACGGGAACCTCCGCAGTAGGCACCAAATAGAAGTTATCGGCTGTAGCGTGATACATCTGACCCTCCTTATCTGGCAACTGACCCGTACCGAAGCCAGAAGCCTCATTTACCATTACGGGAGGCTCAACCTCCTGATAACCAGCCTTGGTGTTGCAGTCAAGGAAGTAGTTAATCAACGCACGCTGCAGACGCGCACCCTGACCCTTATATACGGGGAAACCGGCACCTGTAAGCTTCACGCCCAAATCGAAGTCGATAATATCGTACTTGCGAGCCAGCTCCCAGTGGGGCTGTGCCTGCTCGGGCAGAGCTACGGGGCTCTCAACCAACTTCACAACCACGTTATCCTCAGCTGTACGACCCTCGGGAACAATGTCGGCGGGGAAATTAGGCAGCAGTACAATCTGCGCCTGCAACTCACCGCTTACTGCCTGATGCTCCGCAGAGAGCTCTGCTGAGCGAGCCTTGAGTGAAGCCACGAAAGCCTTCTTCTCCTCGGCCTCTTCGCGCTTACCCTGGCCCATCAAAGCACCAATCTGCTTTGCAGCCTTATTCTGCTCGGCAAGGCAGTTATCCAAATCAGCCTGGATAGCCTTACGCTTGTCATCAAGTTCTATAATTTTGTCAATGATGGGAGCGGCGTCCACGCCCTTCTTTGCAAGGCGTGCAATTGCCAGCTGCTTATCATCTCTAAGTTGCTTTAATGTCAACATAACCTCTATATTTTATTTACAAAGCACAAAGTTACAAAAAATCTCCGTTCATTATCCATCCCGAGGCCGCTTTTTTCTCTCTTTATCACTCTTCGTGCAGAAAAACTCTCGTCAAAAGCGATATTTTGAGCATTCTTTACTAATTTTGTCGCAAACTCTTACACTATGCGATACATCGAGCTACTCTCTCCGGCCAAGGACCTCGAAGCGGCGTGTGCCGCCGTGGACCACGGAGCCGATGCGATATATATGGGCGGAGCGCGTTTTGGTGCGCGTCGAGCCGCGGGCAACTCCATCGAGGAGATAGCCCGCGCGGTGGAGTATGCCCATCAGTATGGCGTGAGGGTTCACTCTACGCTCAACACCGTTCTCTACGATGAGGAGCTCGCCGATGCCGAGCAGATGGCACGTGAACTTATTTCGGCGGGTGTTGATGCGCTGATTATTCAGGATATGGCTCTGCGCAGAATGAATCTCCCCGTAGAGCTGCACGCCTCAACACAGGTGGGAACAACCACTCCCGAGGGGACTCTATTCTTAGAAAAATGCGGATTTTCGCGCGTGATTTTGGAGCGTGCGCTGACTTTGGAGGATATACGCCGCATACGAGAGGCGACAACTGTGGAGTTGGAGTGCTTCGTACACGGAGCTATTTGTGTAGGTTATAGTGGCCGTTGCTTTCTCTCGCGCTCAACATCTGCACGTAGCGGTAATCGTGGAGAGTGTTCGCAGCCCTGCCGCCTACCCTACGACTTGAAGGATGAGCGAGGCCGCACGATTATGGCGGGCAAGCACCTTCTTTCGGTGCGCGATTTGGACCTCTCGGATGATTTGGAGGCGTTGATTGATGCGGGCGTATCGTCATTCAAAATCGAGGGTCGCCTAAAGGATGCGCGCTACATAAAGAATGTGGTAAACTACTATCGCCGCCGAATAGACGATATTCTGGAGCGCAGAAAAGATATTGTACGCCCATCTGCTGGTCGCACCATAACGGAGTTTACACCCGACCCCGCCAAGAGTTTTACTCGTGGCGCATCACAATATATGCTTCACGGCAAGCAGTCGGGGGTTGCATCGTTCGACACGCCCAAGGCTGTGGGCGAGTACGTAGGAGTAGTTAAAACCGTCTCTCATCGCGGATTTACGCTTGATAGAGAGTGCGACATCTCGGCTGGCGATGGCGTCTGCGCCATTGTTGATGGCGGTATGAGCGGTACGAATATCAATTCCGTAGAGGGCTCAACAATCATTCCCAACCGTATGGAGGGCATAATGGCAGGTGCTAAGCTATATCGTAACTACGACCATCGCTTCTCGTTGCTGCTTGACCGCTCGCGCACACGCCGAGTGATAGATGCCTCGGCCGAGATAGATATATCGCAGCGATGTATAACCCTTACGGTAACCGACTGCGAGGGCGTAGATGTTGTCATCACCCGTAACGTCGATTTGGATATGGCTGGCAATGCTGACAAGATGGCCGACACGGCTCGCCGACAGATTGCCAAGAGTGGAGGCACGATATTTTCCATTACAACGGTCGTTGTTCTCGGCAGTGACTACTTCGCCCCTGCATCCCTTCTGGCCGATATGCGTCGTGAGGCGTTGGAGGCTCTGCGCATAAAGCGTATAGAGCGAGAGCTACCCCACCGCATTATCTCTGACGACGGCTCGGCACGTTACCCATTCGATAAGGTTACACGCTACGAGAATGTCACAAACCACCTCAGCCGCGAGTTTTACCTCGTACACGGGGCAAAGGAGATAGAGCCAGCGCTGGAGAGCAGCCCTACCCTGGGCGAGCGCGTAATGATTTCGAGTTATTGTATCAGACGCGAGCTTGGGCAATGCCTCAAGGAGAATCCCTCGCTCAAGGGGGAGCTATACATCGAGCACGGCACGGCTCGCTATCGCCTCGGCTTTGATTGCAAGCAGTGCTTGATGACGCTGACAGATTGCAGCACAACAAACACGCAGAAAAAATAGAACACAATATGTCACAACTACTTACACCCACATTCCCTGACTACGAGCTCATCGACTCGGGTGATTTCGAGAAATTGGAGCGCTTTGGTCGCCACGTAACACGCCGCCCAGAGCCGCAGGCTATCTGGCACAAGACACTCTCGGAGGAGGAGTGGCGCCGCTTGGCAGATGCGTCATTTCTTAAGACCTCCGCATCGAAGAGTGACGAGCGTGGCGAGTGGCACCGTAAGCCGCAGATGCCCGACCGCTGGGTGATGCAGTACGACTACAAGCAGATGCACCTGAAGATGCGCTTAGGACTCACCTCATTCAAGCACGTGGGAATATTCCCCGAGCAGGCGGCGAATTGGAACTTTATCTACGACCGCATTGAGGAGCAGAAGGCGGCGGGTGTAACCCCCAAAGTGCTTAATCTGTTTGCATATACGGGAGGAGCGACACTTGCGGCACGTGCTGCGGGAGCTGACGTTACACACGTAGATTCGGTAAAGCAGGTTGTCACGTGGTCACGTGAGAATATGGAGAGTAGCGCTCTGGATGGTGTGCGCTGGATTGTCGAGGATGCGCTGAAGTTTGTGCGCCGCGAGGTGCGCCGAGGCAACCGTTACGATGGTATCATTCTTGACCCTCCCGCCTACGGTCGCGGAGCAAATGGCGAGAAGTGGGTGCTGGAGGAGAATATCTGCGAGATGCTGGAGTGCTGCGCAGCACTTCTGAGCGACAAGGGATTCCTTGTGCTGAATCTCTACTCGATGGGGCTTTCGGCTCTCTTGGCTCGCACCGCACTACGTCAGGCATTTGGCACAACGGGTAAGGAGGAGTTTGGAGAGTTGTACTTTGCCGACCGCGCAGGTAAGGAGCTGCCGCTCGGCACATTCTTCCGTTTTGATAGAGTTAAGAGGTAGAGATGGGTAAATATTGGGAGTTATTCTGTTCTTTCTTCAAGATAGGCATATTCACCTTCGGTGGCGGATATGCTATGATTCCCATTATCCAGGCCGAAGTTATCACCCGCAAAGGGTGGATTAAGGAGCAGGAGTTTTTGGACCTGTTAACATTGGCACAATCGGCCCCGGGACCTATCTCGCTCAATACAGCCGTATTCGTGGGTTATAAGATGTATGGCTATCGCGGTGCGCTGTCGGCACTGACAGGCGTGGTGCTGCCATCGTTTACTATCCTTCTGCTGGTTGCGATGTTCTTCTCGCAGATACGCCAGAATCCAATCGTTGATGCCGCCTTTCGCGGTATGCAGCCAATTGTTGTGGCCATAATGCTTGCGCCCATCCTGGGTTTCACGAAGGGTATGCATTGGACTCTCATAGCCCTTGCCGCCGCCATAACGATGGTTATATGGTATTTCGGATTCTCTCCTATATATCTATTGATTGCAGGCGCTGTGGCAGGTCTTGCGTGGACAGCCGCACGCGGAAAGGAGGTTGAGCGATGATTTACCTTAAACTCTTTATCAGCTACCTGAAGATTGGTTTCTTCGGTTTCGGCGGAGGCTACGCTATGCTCTCGCTCATACAGAACGAGGTGGTTGTACAGAATGCGTGGATGACAAATGCCGAGTTTGCCGATATTGTAGCCATCTCGCAGATGACTCCTGGCCCGATTGCCATCAACTCGGCCACATACGTAGGTTACACCGTAGCGGGATTCTGGGGCTCGGTGGTGGCAACCATATCGGTCTGCCTGCCTGCACTTACGCTGATGATTCTCATAACCCGATTTTTCCTACGTCTGCGCGACAACCGCTATATGAAGGGTGCTATTGCGGGTATGAAACCCGTTGTGGTGGGTATGATTGGAGCGGCCGTTCTGCTATTGCTCTTCCCCTCGGATGGTGGAGGTTTTCAAGATGTGTGGAGTTGGGGACTGTTCGGCATTGCGCTTATCGCCTCGCACAAGAAGGTGAATCCCATACTGCTGATTATCCTCTCGGCCATAGCTGGCATTGCGATATATTATCTACCAACGGTAATATAGGGCACGCCTCGTTACATAAAAAATACGATAGCCACAAAGTGTGATGCAGCTGCTAAATTTATGAGCAGATGCCACACCAGATGATGATAACGAAAAGCCTTCATCGCATAGAATACAGCACCGATAGTATAAAACACTCCGCCCAGCGCAATCAGCGTTATAAACTGCCACGATGCGTGACGCACAAAGAGCGGGAAGAAGAATACTACGGTCCACCCCATCACCAGATATATCGTAAGACTTACAGCCGGTATCGAGCGGCGGCTCAGCGACTTATAGAAGATTCCAAAAATCACCATCACCCACTGCAGGATAAATATCAGCCACCCCTGCCAGCCCCCGATTATCGAGAGCGCTACGGGCGTATAGCTACCCGCAATGGCGACGTAGATAAAGATATGGTCGAGGATATGAAAGACCTCCTTGTGACGCGTGTCGTGCAACATCGAGTGGTAGAGTGTCGATATAACAAACATCAGAAACAGGCTCACGCAAAACACGCTCACGCCAAATGTCATCAACATATCTCCCCCACTATGCACATAGCTCCACACTGCCGCAAATGGCATTGCCAGCAACATCAAGATGCTCATCACGCCGTGCGAGATGGCATTGCCCACCTCCTCACCAAATGTTGGTATATAAATCTTTGCCATCGTTTACTCCTCGTATAATAGATATTTTCGTCGTTGCTCCTTAAACTTGGCAACATCCCCCTGCCAGCGGGCACGTATCTCCTCGGCCGAGTGACCTGCCACAATCATCTCCTTGATATAATCCACACCCGTAAGCAACAGGAACATACGGGTAAAAAACTTCTCGCCCATATTCAGGTTGCGGTAGGCGTCAATAACATACTCCAGATTAAATCCTGCCGCAATGATAGCCTCATCCTCCACACCGCGCAAATCCACGCCACGACACTTCTGGTCCTTCAGGGGAGGATTCTTCGCTCCCGCTACACTGCGTGGCGTAAACTCAAACTCACCACCCTGATAGCTGGGGTGTCCATACATCTCAAACGGCGCCTCCGTACCGCGGCCCAGCGAACAGACTGTACCCTCAAACAGACAGGTCGAAGGATAGAGATAGATAGAGTGCTGCGTGGGGAGGTTGGGCGATGGAGCGATGGGCAACACATAGCGGCTCTGGTGGGTATATCCCGCGCAGGGCACAACCTCAACATCGCACTTCTTACTCCAACCCTCACCCTGCGCCATCAGAGCAATCTCGCCCATCGTAAGGCCGTGAACAACAGGAATAGGCAGAGCCCCCACGCCCGACTTATACTTCGCCACGTCGAGAATAGGGCCATCGACGTACATTCCGTTGGGGTTGGGGCGGTCCAGGATGATAACCTTGCGGCCAAAGTCGGCACAAGCGTCTATCATACGAATCATACTGATATAGTATGTGTAGAATCGCAAACCAACATCCTGAATATCAACAAGCAACACATCAAACGCGCGCATACGTTCATCCGAGGGGCGCTTGGCATTGCCATCGTATAACGACCAGATAGGGACTCCCGTCTGCTCATCCACCGAGCTGTTGACGTGCTCGCCCGCATCGGCCTTACCGCGAAAACCGTGCTCTGGAGAGAAGATACCGACAAGATTCACCCTATTGGCAATGAGCATATCCACGAGGTGTTTGTCACCCACCATCGCGGTATGATTTGCCAAAACAGCCACGCGCTGACAGCTGAGTTTTGTAATGTACTCCTCGGTGCGCTCGGCGCCAACTATAATCTTCTCGCTCGGCGATGCAATTTTCTCTGCCGCCTGACAAGCAAACGAGATAAACGCAAGTATAATTATAAGGATGTGTTTCATTTAATTAGTATTTGAGTCAAAAAAGGTAAGTGAGCAACTCGAAATCAAGCCAGATGCCAAAATCACCACGCTATACGCTTTCAGCCCCGCCAGTTTGCATTAGGTATTCCTTGATAAAGCCATCCAAATCACCATCCATAACAGCCTCTACGGCAGAGGTTTGAAAACCTGTACGATGGTCCTTCACGCGGCGGTCATCGAAGACATAAGAGCGAATCTGTGAGCCCCACTCAATGCGTTTTTTGGTAGCCTCCAGAGCCTGCTGCGTGGCCATACGCTTCTCCATCTCGCGCTGATAGAGCTTCGAGCGGAGGATACGCATCGCATTCTCACGGTTCATAAGCTGCGAGCGCGTCTCGCTATTCTCAATCAGGAACTCCACAGCCTCGCCCGTATCGGGGTCCTTGCCGTGATAACGCAGACGAACAGCCGTCTCGACCTTGTTCACATTCTGGCCTCCCGCACCACTTGAGCGATAAGTATCCCACTCGTAATCAGAGGGGTTGATTGTAATCTCGATACTATCATCTACGGCTGGCGTAACAAAGACCGATGCGAAGGTTGTCTGGCGCTTATTATTGGCATTGAAAGGCGAAAGGCGCACCATACGATGCACGCCATTCTCGCTCTTGAGATAGCCGTAGGCGTAATCGCCCTCAATCTCCAGCGTGCAGGACTTCACGCCCACCTCGTCACCCGCCTGATAATCCATCATACGATATTTGTAGCCGTGCGCATCGCACCAGCGAGTGTACATACGCAGTAGCATCGAGGCCCAATCCAACGCCTCCGTACCACCAGCACCTGCGTTGATATCCATAATAGCGCCCATCTTATCCTCCTCACCGCGAAGCATATTGCGAAGCTCAAGGGCTTCGATAAGTTCGATGGTTTTGGCGTAGTGCTCCTCCATCTCGGACTCCGTAGCAAGCTCTGCCGCCACAAATTCGGGCATAAGCTGCAAATCCTCAACAGCCTTAGCCACAGCGTCATAATCCTCCACCCACGACTTTATGGCCGCTACCCGACGCAGTTGCTTCTGCGCAGCCTCGGCATCGTCCCAAAAGTTGGGGTCTTGAGTTCGCTCCTCCTCGTTTTGTAGGTCTATACGTCGCTGAGCGATGTCAAAGACACCTCCCCAACGAATCCTGTCGTCTTATAGCCTCTTTAATTTGGTCGTCTGATACCATTTTGTTTTTGCTAATTTATTAAATTATGTGGTTTCTTCTCCTTTGCCATAACACTCTCTCTTAAAACGGCTTATGATTAGGCTAATATGATAAAAATCTCATAGCGTGAACTATTTTTGAGAAAATTTTGATTTAAGCCTTGAAGGCAATAGTGGACCTATTGTCAAAAGGCACGAAGCAAAATTTACCAAAAAGAGAAACGCTACTCTATCTCCCAATCAACGCCATCCTTACGATCCTTCACGCGGATACCGATGGCTGTGAGCTCGTTACGAATCTTGTCTGACGTTGCCCAATCCTTTGCAGCCTTAGCGTCCTGACGTACAGCGAGAATCATATCCACAACCTTCTTGAGCATATCGCCACCACCTGCGGCACTCTCCTGCTTCTCGTTACGCAAGCCGAGAATATCGAATGCGTAGAGGTTGATGATGCGCTTCAGCTCAGCCAAATCGGCCTCCGAAATTGTCTGCTGACCCTCGGCAATCTGGTTGATTACACGTACCCAGTCAAACATCGCAGAGATAACCATCGGTGAGTTCAGGTCATCATCCATCGCCTCACGGCAACGCTTCTCCAGGTCGGCCACAACGATACCCTCCGATGTAACGGCGGCGGGCTTGAGCTTACCCAGAGTCTCAATGCCCTTCATAAGGCGGTCAAGCCCCTTCTCGGCAGCCTGCAATGCAGCATTCGAGAAGTCGAGCGTTGAGCGGTAGTGAGCCTGAAGGATAAAGAAACGAATAGTCATCGGCGTATAAGCCTGCTCCAACTTTGCGTGCTGGCCGTTGAAGAGCTCCTCCATAGTGATGAAGTTACCATACGACTTACCCATCTTCTGACCGTCGATAGTAATCATATTGTTGTGTACCCAATAGCGAGCCGAATCCTTACCCAAAGCTGCCGTAGCCTGTGCAATCTCGCACTCGTGATGGGGGAACATCAAATCCATACCGCCACCGTGGATATCAAACTGCTCACCCAGATACTTGCACGACATAGCCGAGCACTCCATATGCCAGCCGGGGAAACCATCTGACCAGGGCGAGGGCCAACGCATAATATGCTCGGGCGAAGCTTTCTTCCACAAGGCGAAGTCAAACGAATTGCGTTTGTCGCTCTGACCATCCAAATCGCGTGTATTGGCGACGATGTCATCGAGATTACGACCTGACAATTTACCGTAGTGGTAAACCTTATTATACTTCTCAACATCGAAATATACCGAACCGTTTGATTCGTAGGCATAACCTGCGTCGAAGATGCGCTTCACGAAGTCAATCTGCTCGATGATGTGGCCCGATGCGTGGGGCTCGATTGAGGGAGTCTGCACATTAAGCTGCTCCATAGCCTTATGGTAACGCTCTGTGTAGTAGTGTGCTACCTCCATAGGCTCCAGCTGCTCCAAGCGTGCCTTCTTTGCAATCTTATCCTCACCCTCATCAGCGTCGTGCTCCAAGTGGCCCACGTCGGTGATGTTACGAACGTAGCGCACCTTATAGCCCAACGCCTTCAGGTAGCGGAACATCAAATCGAATGTAATTGAGGGGCGTGCGTGTCCCAAATGGGGGTCACCATATACGGTAGGGCCGCAGACGTACATACCCACACGACCTTCGTTCAATGGTTCAAACACCTCTTTGCGGCGTGTGAGCGTATTGTATAAACTGAGTTTTGAATCCATAATATATCTGTTTTATTTATTTCTATTCCTTTACATCTATCATTACAAAATTATCGCGTACATCCTCCTGCTCGGTCTGTATCTCAATATTTGTAAATTTCACATTGCGTGCGTGGCGCACAAAAAATCCCTTAGCAGGAAGCACTCCCCACATCGTTGCCTCGGGGTAGCTCTTCTCGCGCTCATCGGCAGCGCTCTCCTCGATTTTCGGCATCGCCTCGGCGGTAACGCCTCCCTTGTGATGAATAGAGATATTATCGAGGTGAATATTCTCAACAGGATAACCCGGCAAACCCGTAATCGAGCAACCCGTCGGCCCTGCATTGCGCACCCGAACATTGCTGATACGCACACCATCAATCTTGCCAACATTGGTCACTGCAAGCCCCTCCTTATATCCACGTGCGCGGTTACCCAAACGGATAAAGATGGGTGACTCGGTTCCATCGACAACGATGTTGTTTACATTCACATTCTCCAGAACGCCGCCATCGACCATTTCGAGCGAGATAGCCGATATTCCACTCCATCTGCCAAATATTTTCTCATCCTGGTCGTAGCTCGGCTTTACAACGATATTCGAGATGTTGATATTGCGGAAGCCGCCATTGGTCTCTGTACCTAACTTGATAGCATTACAGTGAGTCGAAACGATACAATTTGATATTGTAATATTCTCACACAGGCGTGGTGAGGTACTTTTCAGCGTAATGCCGTCATCGTCCGAATCAGATATCAAGTTTGTTACCACGACATCGTGACAGCCATCCAAATCGAGGGCATCGTTGTTTTTTGTGCTGCGGTTATAGACCGTAACACCATCAATTTTTATGCGGTCACACGCCAGATAATGCTGCATCCAGCAACCCGAATTACGGAGCGTGATGTTACGAATGATAATGTCCTGACTCTGAATAAATCGGAGCAGATGCGGGCGGGTGATTCCCTCGTCTGTTACTGCTGTTTTCTTGAAGGCACGGCCTCGGCCATCGATAGTGCCATAACCATCAATGGTCACATTACTCACCTTATCGGCAAAGATAAGCTGAATGGTCTGCTGCTGTGTTCTGAAGGAAACATAATCGGTTTTTACCGGCTTATAATCTTCGAGTTTTGTACTACCATAGAGTGTAGCCCCACGTTCCAGATAGAGGTGGACGTTGCTCTTCAAGAATATAGAGCCTATTTTGTAGTTTCCCGTAGGCACAACCACACGACCGCCACCTGCCGCCGCGCAAGCATCGATGGCTCGCTGTACAGCCTTAGTACTCAACCTGGTAGTATCGCTGATGGCTCCATATTTCAAGATATTGTAATCCGCAGCCTGTGTCGAAAGGGCCGCAAACACAAAAGATAGAAGTAGTAATACCCGTTTCATAAAGCGTTTCACTATATTTTTCACAAAATTAGATAATTTTCGGTGAATTGCGAAACGCTACCCATAAAATTGCAATTTTTGCCCAAAACTTAGCATTTCACCAACGGCAATAATGATACACAAAACGGTCGCAATCGAAAATATCTTTAGATATTTAACGTTAATTTTGTATCTTTGCCAAATTGGAAATAATAAAACCTACAAATAAGATGAAAATCCTTAACAAACTTTTTTTGACTACGGCTCTTATGCTGATATGCGCCGCAACCGCCATTGCGCAGCCAAACGCATTGAAATTCAATGCAAATCACAAGTTTAAGATTGTACAATTCACCGATATACACTGGAAGTATGGCAATCCCGCATCCGACGAGGCGGGCGAGCGTATGGCCGAGGTGCTGGATGCCGAGAAGCCCGACCTGGTGGTATTTACGGGCGATGTGATTTTCGCAAAGCCTGCACGCGAGGGTCTGGACAAGGCTTTGGAGGCTACCATTTCGCGTGGTATTCCTTTTGCAGTGACGTGGGGTAATCACGACGATGAGCAGGATTTAAGCCGCAAGGAGCTCTCGGAGCATATTGCCACAAAGGCCGGCAACCTGACATCAACCGTAGAGGGTATTTCGGGCGTTACAAACTATACGCTTTCTGTTAAGTCAACCGATGGCAAGCGAGATGCAGCCGTATTGTACATCTTCGACAGTAACTCATACTCACCCATCAAGAAGGTGAAGGGTTACGACTGGATTAAGCACGACCAGGTGGAGTGGTATCGCCAGACAAGCAAGGCATTCACCGCAGCAAACGACGGCAAGCCTCTGCCTGCTCTTGCATTCTTCCACATCCCCCTGCCCGAGTTCCACGAGGCGGCACAGAATGAGAGTGCATACTTCGTTGGCACACGCAAGGAGAAGGCCTGTGCTCCCGAAATCAACACAGGACTTGCCGCCGCTATGCTGGAGGCAGGTGATGTGATGGGCGTATTCGTAGGTCACGACCACGTGAACGACTACGTTGTCGATTGGCGCGGTATATTGCTCGGCTACGGCCGTTTTACGGGTGGTGCTACGGTTTATCACGATATCCCCGAGGGTAATGGCGCACGCATAATTGAGCTTACCGAGGATAGCCGCACAATCAAGACCTGGATACGCATCAAGGGTGGTAAGGTAATTAACGAGGTTAACTACCCTGCCGACGCACAATAATATTTTGGGGTTTGGCCTTGAAGGCGTGCCCTATGATTAACATATTAACTTCAGATTATGAATTTCAAACGTTGGGATAGATTGGTCGGTTGGATGGTTTTCGCCATCGCTGCCGCAACATATCTGCTTACAATGGAGCCCTCGTCGAGTCTGTGGGACTGCGCCGAGTTTATCGCCACATCATATAAGTTGGAGGTAGGCCACCCCCCTGGGGCGCCGCTCTTTATGCTCTTGGCCCGCATTGCGACGCTATTTGCCCCCTCGACACACTATGTACCGCATATGGTTAATGCGATGAACTGCCTGTCGAGTGCATTCTGTATCTTGTTCCTCTTCTGGACAATCACGCACTTGGCACGCCGTATGCTCACCGCTGGTGGCCGCGAGTTTTCCGATGCAAACAAGATTGCTGCCTTGGGTGCTGGTGCTATCGGTGCTTTGGCATACACGTTCACCGACACGTTCTGGTTCTCGGCCGTGGAGGGTGAGGTATATGCCCAATCGTCGATGTTTACGGCATTGGTCGTATGGCTTATGCTTAAGTGGGAGGAGCAGGCCGATGAGCCGCACTCTAACCGCTGGATTGTGCTGATTGCATACCTTATGGGACTCTCGATAGGTATTCACATCTTGAACCTGTTGACGATTCCTGCATTGGTATTTATCTACTACTTCCGCCGCTACGACAACATCACGCTCAAGGGTATAGTTTGCGCTACGTTGGTGGCATTGGCTATTCTGGGCTTCATCAACGGCATAATTATCCCCTACACCGTATATTTGGGTGCAATGGTGGATGTATTCTTCGTAAACACATTGGGGCTGCCCGTGAATATGGGTATCGTAGTCTTTGCATTGGCTCTGTTTGCGGCTCTCTTTTACGGAATCTTCCGCACGCATCGCGCAGGAAAGCGAATTGCCAATCTGCTGCTGCTCGCGACAACGATGATTCTCATCGGCTTCTCGTCATACGCAACCGTCACGATTCGTGCTGTGGCCAACCCGCCGATGAATAGTAATAATCCCAACAACCCGCACGCTCTGCTGGCAGTGCTGAACCGTGACCAGTATGGTAACCGCCCGCTGTTGTATGGCCCCTACTACTCATCTCCCGTAGATGATGTTGTAGAGAGCACATCGTACCACTACGACAGCGAAACGGGTCGCTACGAGCAGGTGGTGCAGCTCACCGACTACGTATATCCCTCGGAGTTCAAGCACTTCTTCCCCCGCTTGTGGAACTCGATGAAGGGCGAGGCGGCTTATAAACCCTGGGCGGCATACCGCACAAAGACAGATGTCCTGCGAGATGAAAATGGAGAGGTTATCCGCGACGAGCAGGGGCGTGCCATTACAGGTGAGGTACTGGACTATGGCCGTACGGTATATGACAACGTTACGGGCGAGAGCTTTACAGAGCCTACCTTTGGTGAGAACCTCTACTACTTCTTCACCTACCAGCTCAATTATATGTACTGGCGTTACTTCCTTTGGAACTTCGTAGGTCGTCAGGACGATATACAGGCCGACGAGAACACCATAGCTCACGGCAACTGGCTGTCGGGCATCACACCTCTTGACGAGGTTTATCTCGGCCCGCAGAGTGGCCTGCCGAGCGAGATGGCGGAGAATCCTGCTCGCAATACATATTTCTTCCTGCCGTTCATTTTGGGATTGCTAGGATTGATATACCAGCTCAACCGCGACCAACGCAACTTCACGGTGGTGATGTGGTTATTCATTATGATGGGTATCGCATTGGTGGTATATTTCAACACCTCGCCGGGCGAGCCGCGTGAGCGTGACTATGTATATGCCGGCTCATTCTACGCCTTCTGTATATGGATAGGATTGGGTGTATTGGCTCTCTACGACCTCTTTGCCATCGCTTTGGGCGAGAAACGTATGCGTGTAGCTGCAATCGTAACCTCAAGCATTTGCCTCTGCGTGCCGACCGTATTGGCCGTAGAGAACTGGGACGACCACGACCGCTCAGGCCGCACAATGGCACGTGATATCGGCTGGAACTACCTGCAATCGCTACCTAAGAATGCTATCGTCATCAACTATGGCGACAACGACACCTTCCCGTTATGGTTTAATCAGGAGGTGGATGGCGTACGTACCGATGTGCGTATTATGAACTCAAGCTACCTGGGTGGCGAGTGGTATATCGACGAGATGAAGACGGCAGCTAACGACGCTGCACCCGTACCATTCTCGTTGCCGAGCAGTAAATACTCCTTCGTAAATGACGCCCTGCCCGTACGCGAGCGAGTTGACCGCGTGGTGGATATTAAGGAGCTGATGGACTTCATCAAGAGCGAAGACCCCTCGACAAAGCTCCCGCTTGTGGATGGCACGATGATGGATTACATCCCCGCGCGTCGCATAGCAATTCCCGTAAATAAGGATAACGCCATAGCTTCGGGAATCGTCAAGGAGGAGGAGCGTGACCTGATGGTTGATACCGTATATATAAATATATCGGAGCGCAAACAACGTATCGAGAAGAGCGAGATGATGCTCTTGGATTTATTAGCGAACTTCGATTGGAGTCGCCCCATATGCTTCACGCAGGTGTATATCTTGCAGGACTTCGGTCTGCTGGATTATCTGCAGTTTGATGGCTATGCGTATCGTTTGGTACCGATTCTCACTCCCTATCGTTCATCGTGGGATATCGGCCGCATTGATACCGATTATACATATCCGTTGATGAAGGAGACCTTCCGCTATGGAAATCTTGCCGAGGAGGGGGTTCACGCCGACCACTTCACGCAGTATAACCTGAGTGCATCACGCGCCCGCGAGTCATTCGCCCGCGTAGCGAAGCAGCTTATACGCGAGGAGCAGTATGACAAGGCTCTGGAGATGCTGGACCGCGGCTTGGAGGTACTGCCCTCGCCGAAGATTCGCTACTCGGATGCCAATACATACCCCTTCATCGAGGGCTACTACTCACTCGAGGAGTGGAAGAAGGGTGACGAGCTACTGCAAAATTACCTCCAGACGCTGATTGAATATATCGAGTATTATCTTCAGTTCGATGGTATGCAGGCAACCCTTGTCGGTGATATCATTCAGGATAAGATGGATAGCCTGATGGAGTTGTACTACCTCGCCGCATACGCCCAGCGTGCCGAGATAGTAGGTGCTATGAATGACTACCTGCGCACCTTCGGCTACACTGATGAAGAGCTAATCCAACCCGGCACCGACCCTGCCGAGATGATAGATGCTTCAACCATTGATATGGAGTAAGATTATCCACTATACACCAAAAAGCCTGCTAAACGATTAGCAGGCTTTT
>SUZR01000011.1 GCA_015059845.1 Rikenellaceae bacterium
ACAGATAAATTTGCAAGATAAATAATATTGCTGTATATAGTTGATAAATAAAGCAATATGAAATTATTTGAATTTTGTCTATTCCTAAGTATTTTCACGAATAGAGTCCTATTCTGGGCACAAAAAAGAGAGGAACATTTTTCCTCTCTTTTTTTATGCCCGTTGGGTAACTATAATTAAATTGCAAATATTATATTTTCCCCGTTAGTTCTTTGTATATTCCTTCTAAATACTCTGTTGGTAAAAATCCTGTTACAACTCTTTTATGTATAAATACTCCATCATTATATACTATTTCATTTAATTGACGGTCTAATTCGCTGTCTTCATAATCATCAGGAGACAAAGACGATAATGGAATTTCAACACTTTCGTTATTCTCATCACAACCCCATATGTACGCAGCCTTAGACATAACAACCAGTGATTGGCCATCTATTGAGAACGCACATTTATCCACAACATACTCTCTTTTACCTTCGTGATTTCTCCAAAATACAACACCTTCTTTTAATGCATTAGCATAAACCTGCAACGGATTATTATAATCACCTTGCGGAGTGCTTGGATATTCACAAGGCTTATCACTCATAAAACATCTCTCTTGAACTGCTTTCGGAGTAAGCGATTTAATAATATTGTCAGCTTCAATATCATTTTTTATACTTGTTTGAATCTTCTGGATGGGGACACTTCTAAAAGAATTTGTCATTTTTTCCCACTCTTCTTCTTTTATGATATATGGCCTATTGGATTTTTTCATCCTCATCTCATCCTGATTATCCATAAATGATGTAGGCTGTATCGGATTGTATATACTATCTTCAATTTTACTTCCACTAATAGGACGAGGATTTTTAGCTTGCTTCTCCCAATATTCTTTCAAATTTTTATATGCTACAGCCGCTTCTTCCTTTGTTACGGTTCTCATCCATTGCAAAGAAGACTCCAACATACTGCAATTTTGTAATATTTTTGGATTCTCAATAAAAGCTTCAATACTACCACATAAGGATATTATTTTATTTCTTGTTATCTCATTATTGAGCATATTCTCCAACCGTGTAAACCAACGCAGATTTTCCACCCTATTATTACAACGATTGGTATCAATATGATCAACTACATAAACCTTTGAATCTCTTCCTCCATAAAAAGCTGTCGCAACAATGATATGAACTCTATGATTACCAAGCATCATATAACCATTCTGCAAGTTTTTAACCCCGAATGTCCAAACGCCATCATCCTTACGAACTTTCTTCCCTTCTCGTAAATGACGCATAATTGCTCCATTATCTCTCACCGAATAATGTTCGCCTTTATAGTCACACTCTTTAACTATATTATAATCGTTTAACATTAGAGAAAAAATATTCAGAAACAACATTAGACACTACTCCTCCCATCTTGCTGAGGCGATTGAGCGGGCGGGAAGGGTGAGGGTGAATTCGCGCTTAGCGCCCTTGACCACTACCTCCTGCATCTGCTCGCTGTGGTTAGCGGCAATGACGGCCAGCGATGAGTCCGTATTAACAAAAGCGGCCATCTCCACGCCCTCGGGTAGTGCCGACTCCACATCCACGCACCACGCATCGGGGCGGATAACCTTCGAGCAGTGAGCGATATTATAGTAGTGGCTCTTGCGGTCGAGCGAGGCGTAGTCGTAGGTCTTTGACGAAATCTCTATCGCGCCATAGCAAGTACGGCAGCCCTTCGGGCGGTTGGGTGCGCCCTCATCATCGAGGATAAGATTCCACAGCGTCACACCACGACCATAGCGGTTGAGCGTGCCGAGGAAGATACTGCTGAAGTCCCACACCAGGCACTTGCCGAAGTCGTAGTTCCACTTGCCAATCGAAGCCTCACTAAAGAAAATCTCCTTATCGGGGTATGCCGCGTGGATGCCGTCCAGCGTCGAGGCGTTACCGCCATAGTTATGCCACGCCGAGCCTGCGACATACTTCGCAGCCTGCTCATCGGCAAGGATATGGAGCGGATAATCCTGCTGATCAGCCTTATCGTCGTAGTTATAGTTGTGGTCGAAGAGCCAAATCTTCGTCTTGATATCGTTCTTCTCGAACTCGGGGCCGAGGTGGTCGCGGATAAAATCGCGCTGCTGCTCCCAACCCATATAGAGCGACATCGAGTTACCGTGATTCAGCGGCTCGTTCTGCACCGTAATGGCATAGATAGGAATACCCTCAGCCTCCATCTCGCCTATCCAGCGCACGAAATACTCGGCGTAGTCGGCGTAATACTTGGGATTCAGGATACCCGAAGTCCAGCTATCGTAAGGCTCTCCCGTCTCGGGGTGGAGCTTCATCCACTTGGGGCACGACCAGGGCGAGCCCACGATACGAATCGAGGGATTTATCTCCAAAATACGCTTCAGGATGGGCAGCAGGTCGCGCTTGTCGTACTCGTGCAGCTCGAAAAACTCGATACCCTCCTTATCGCAGCAGGTATATTCATCGAGCGAAAAATCCGAAGCGCCAATCGAGATACGGATAAAGCTCATCGCCATCTCATCGGGTGAGAAGCACTCCTGCAACACCTTCTCGCGGTCCTCAGCACTCATCTGCATAAGGTTATAGCACGTTGAGCCAGTGATAGCCGCACCAAAACCATATACGGGCTGGCGGTGGCTATCGCTCAGCACCTTTATATAATTACCCTCGGCGGGTGTCACGCCACGCAACTCGGCATTGTTAAGTTGTGAAAAGCGGAACTGCATATCGCCCGAACCCGAAGTAACATAAACCTCGGCACGCTGCGTGCAGGCCACCAACATAAAAGCAAACAAAGCCACGCACAGACCGCGCAGCAGAGGAAACGGACTCTTCATATCTATTCTGATTTTTGTTCTTCTTCTGAGGCTGGCTCTGGCGTGGGACGCTCCACGTCGCACACCTTTGTCAGACCACGCTCCGCAGCCAGACGCTCCATCAGAGCGTAGGCCTCGTCGTAGTCGTTATGAATCTCGCCATCGAGGATGGCATTCTTTATCACCTCCTTAATCTCACCAATGGCGCTGCAAGGTTGCAGGTCGTAGCACTTCATTATAATATCGCCCGTGATGGGTGGCTGGAAGTTACGCACGCGGTCGCGCTCCTCCAAATCCTTCATCTTACGGCGAACAAGTTCAAAGTTGGCCAAATAACGCTTCACCTTAGCATCTATACCCGACGTAATATCGGCCTCGCACAGGGTCATCAACGCCTCCACATCGTCGCCCGCCTCGAACAGCAGACGTCTTACAGCCGAATCGGTAACCATATCCTCCGAGAGGATAATCGGGCGCAGATGGAGGTAAACCAGCTTCTGCACAAACTTCATATGCTCGTTCATCGGCAGCTTCAGGCGGCGGAAGATATCGCGCACCATACGCGAGCCGACAACCTCGTGCTGGTGGAAGGTCCAGCCTATTTTTCTGTCGTAGGCCTTGGTCAGCGGCTTGGCAATATCGTGCAGCACGGCCGCCCAGCGAAGCCACAAATCATCGCTCTTGCGGGCCACGTTGTCCAGCACCTTGAGCGTGTGGCGGAAATTATCCTTATGCGCGTGGTTACCCACTCGCTCCACACCGCACAGACGCTCCATCTCGGGGAAAATCAGCTCCAGCAGGCCCGTCATATGCAGCAAATCGAAACCGATAGAGGGCACAGGCGAGAGAACTATCTTATTCAGCTCCACCATAATACGCTCCTTCGACACAATTTTTATACGTTCCTTGTTTCGCGCAATGGCATCGAACGTCTCCTCCTCGATATCGAAGCCCAGCTGCGTGGCAAATCTTACGGCACGCATCATTCTCAGCGGGTCGTCCGAGAAGGTTATATCGGGGTCGCAGGGGGTGCGGATAATGCAATCCTCCAAGTCGAACATACCCTCAAACGGGTCAACCAGCTCGCCAAAACGCTCGCCATTCAGACACCACGCCATAGCGTTGATTGTAAAGTCGCGGCGGCGCTGGTCATCCTCCAGCGTGCCCGGCTCAACCTGCGGCTTGCGCGAGTCGTGCGTATAGGACTCCTTACGCGCACCGACGAACTCCACCTCCGTGCCGTGAGCGCGCACCATAGCCGTGCCGAAGGTCTTGAAGACCGACACCTTGCCCTTCACCTCGCGGCCCAAAGCCTCGGCTACCTCAATTCCGCTACCCACCACAACCACATCTATATCCGTAGAGGGACGACGCAGGTAGTAGTCGCGCACATATCCACCCACGACATACGCCTCCACGCCGAGGCTATCGACAATGGCGGAAATCTTTCGGAAAACGGGGTTTTCGAGAGCTTTAATATTCTCTTCCATCGGCAGTTATATTACTTTGTAGAGGCCAGACAGCGCAGGTACAGCTGCACCGTATTCTCCAATCCCAAATAGAGTGCATCGGCTATCAGGGCGTGGCCAATCGACACCTCGTCGCACCACGGAATACGCTCGGCAAAATAGGTAAGATTCTCCAGGCTGAGATCGTGGCCAGCGTTCAAACCCAAGCCCACGCGGCGTGCCGCCTCGGCCGCCTCAACGTATGGAGCGATAGCAGCCTCACGGTCGGCATTATAGCCCGCAGCAAAGGCCTCGGTGTAGAGCTCCACACGCTGCGCCTCACACTCCTTAGCCGCCTCGACCATCTCGACAACGGGGTCAACGAAGATTGAAGTGCGGATGCCTGCATCATTAAAGCGCGAGCATATATCCTTTAGATACTGACGATTACGAATCGTATCCCAACCCGCATTCGATGTGATGGCATCCACGGCATCGGGAACGAGCGTCACCTGCGCGGGGCGCACCTCCATCACAAGGTCAATGAACGAGGGGATGGGGTTACCCTCAATGTTGAGTTCGGTTGAGATTACCGCCTTCAGGTCGCGCACATCCTGATAGCGGATATGGCGTGCATCGGGACGCGGATGAACCGTAATACCCTCCGAGCCGAAGCGCTCGATATCGAGAGCCGTACGCACCACATTGGGCACATCGCCGCCACGCGAATTGCGCAACACGGCAATCTTATTTACGTTTACACTCAGTTTTGTCATAAAATCGTTATATTTGCATAATAATTCGCCACTTACGAACGAGTCGTAGTCGGGATTTACAGCCCCAACAGAGAGGTTTTTTCGCCGATTACGTCGCCGTGGCGACGTAAAGTTACTCATTTTTTTCGATATGAGCACCAAAATTTTACTTTTTTCCCGTCCGCAGATTGCGCACACGCAAAGCGACATCGGGCAGCTGTGGCCTCTTTTTGAGCGTTACGGTTTTGATTATGCGATAAATCAGGAGTTTGCCGAGGTGGTCGAGCAGCTGTTCGACATCAAGGTTGACCCCTCGAAAATATATGGAGCTACAACGGGCGAGCAACCCGCCGGCACGGTGATGGTATGCTGTGGCGGCGACGGCACGCTGCTCGAGGGCATACACCGCCTGAGCGACAAATCGATTCCCGTGGCAGCCATCAACTTCGGCCACCTCGGATTCCTCACCTCGGCCACACGCGACGGCGTGGAGGCTCTCTTCGAGGATATAGCCAACAACCGCCTCAATCTCCACTCGCGCACGATGCTCGAAATCGAGGGCATAGCCGAACTTGGAGGCCCGATGACGGCTCTGAATGAGGTGGCGGCACAGCGTCTGGAGGCGACAATGATAAAGGTGGAGGCGAGCGTTAATTCGCAGACCGTAGCGCAGTACAATGGCGATGGTGTAATCGTTTCAACACCAACAGGTTCTACGGCCTACTCGCTCAGCGCAGGAGGCCCTATCGTGGCGCCCGAATGTGGTTGTTTCCTGCTCACGCCGCTGGCTCCGCATAACTTCGGAATGCGCCCTGTGGTGGTGCCCGACACGGCAACCATCGAGCTGACGATTCATACGCGTCACGGGCAGGCAATGCTCTCGGTGGATAACCGCACGTACCGCATCGGCGATGGCGAGAAGATTACAATTCGCCGCGCAAAGGAGCAGATTTTATTGGCCACACCGCACAATATATCATTTTACGAAACGTTACATTGTAAAATGATGTGGGACGTGGACATCCGCAACTAACCCGCTGTACCCCCAAAAATTGAGTTAAAATAGTGCCGTAGAGGCCAAAATATAGATAAAAACACGAAATTTCTTTAATTTCCGAGTAAATTTATCTACATTTGCAAGTTATATGGACCGACATAACGTTATACCACAACATATCGCCATCATTATGGACGGCAACGGACGATGGGCCAAGCAGCGAGGAAAAGATCGCAGCGAGGGTCATTTTGCCGGTATGATGGCACTCAAGCAGACCGTTATGGCCGCCGCACAGAAGGGTGTGAAGTGGCTCACCGTCTATGCATTCTCAACCGAGAACTGGGGTCGCCCTCAGGCCGAGGTGGATGCGTTGATGGAGTTAGTTTGCAAAGGCGTTGAAATGAATACTCCAGACTTGGCAGCTCAGGGAGTAAGAGTGCAAGTTATCGGAGACCGTTCGCGATTCTCGGATATAGTAAATGCATCACTCAACAGAATAGAGTCGCAAACTGCTATGGGAGAGATAATGACGCTCGTATTGGCTCTCAACTACTCATCTCGCAGTGAGCTGACGATGGCCGTACAGCAGATTGCACGCCGCGTGGCTGCGGGAGAGTTGCAGGCCGATGCCATCAGCGAGCAGACTATCAGCCAGTCGCTCTACACGGCCGCAATGCCCGACCCCGACCTTATCATCCGCACCAGCGGCGAGTACCGTTTGAGTAACTTTTTGATGTGGCAGGCGTCGTATGCAGAGTTCTATTTCACCGACACACTCTGGCCCGACTTCGGCGAGGAGGAGCTCGGTAAGGCTATCGAGGCATACAACACAAGAGATAGACGTTACGGATTAGTAAAGTAAAAGATATTTGTTGATATACAATGAGATACGCAAGTAAGACAATATTTGTCATCGTGGCAGCGCTGCTTATGGGAATCGCGCCCGCGGCAGCCCAGAAGGTAAAGAAGGAGCGCAAAGCCAAGACCGAACAGACTCAGCAGGCTAATAAGGAGGCTGAGCAGAAGCAGGAGGAGAAGGCCGAGCAGAAGGAGCAGGAAGCCGAGCAAGGGGCCGAGCAGAAGGAGCAGAGTGCTACCAAGGAGAAGAAGGATAGTGTTGTGTTAGCACCCTTTGACGAGAATGCACCTATGATGAAATCGGACGCTACGCCCAAACTATATCACATCCGTAATGTGAATATTCGCGGCGTTGAGCATATGAACGAGAACCTGATTCGTTCTACATCGGGTTTGATTCCTGGCGATACTATCTATCTGCCAAGTACTTACATCTCAAACTCTATCACCCGCCTGTGGGGTCAGCGTTACTTCTCTGACGTGAAGGTAGGTGCTACCATCGAGGGCGATAGCGTGGATATCGAGCTCTTTGTCAAGGAGCGCCCGCGTGTTTATAACTGGGACTTCGTCGGCGAGGGTGTAGGTCGCGGTAAGCAGAAGGATTTGGCTGAGAAGCTGAAGCTGCGTCGTGGTACGGAGCTTTCGGATTACGTCATCGACCGTAACGAGCGCCTTATCAAGAAGGAGTTCGTTGAGAAGGGCTTCCGCAACGTGGAGGTAAAGACCGAGATTGAGAACGACCCCCAGATGGAGAATGCCGTAAACGTAACCTTCCACATCGACCGCAAGGAGCGCGTGCGCGTGGGTGAGATTACATTTGCCGGCAACGAGCAGTTCAAGGCAAAGCGTCTGCGTCGTGCCTTCAAGAAGACACACCAGAAGTCTATCAATATCTTCCAGAACACCAAACTCAAGATGGAGGATTACGAGGAGGACAAGAACCTGCTTGTTGAGTTCTACAACTCGCGCGGTTACCGTAATGCGACCATCGTGTCGGACTCAATCTACGATATCAACGAGAAGCGTATCGGTATCCACCTCAACGTTACCGAGGGTGACAAGTTTTACATCCGCGACGTGAAGTGGGTAGGTAACTCAGTTTATGAGACCGATATGTTGAACAATATGTTCGGCGTGAAGAAGGGCGACACTTACGACAAGAAGTCTATGCACAAGCGCCTGGGTATCGGCCGCGAGACCAACCCCGAGGAGATGTCAGTATCGAGTCTCTACCAGAATAACGGTTACCTGATGTCGCAGATTGAGCCTACGGAGATTGTCGTGGCGAAGGATACTATCGATATGGAGATTAAGGTCTTCGAGGGTAAGCCCTTTACAGTAAACGAGGTAGGCATCACAGGTAACAACCGCGTGAACGACGAGGTTATCCGCCGCGAGCTTACCGTATATCCCGGCTCGCTCTACAACCGTCAGATGTTGATGTACTCGCTGCGTCAGCTTACAGGTATGGGACACTTCGACCCCGAGAACCTGCAGCCCGATATTCAGCCCGTGAGTGACGAGTTGGTAAACATCAACTTCCCGCTCGCCGAGCAGGCCAGCGACCAGTTTAACATCGCTGGTGGTTGGGGTTCTGGTTCATTCGTAGGTTCGGTGGGTATCACCCTCAATAACCTCTCTACACGTAACCTCTTCAAGAAGGGTACGTGGACACCCTACCCCGGAGGTCAGAACCAGAAGTTCTCAATATCAGGACAGACAAACGGTACATACTATAAGGCGTTGGCCGTAAGCTTCACCGACCCCTGGGTTGGTGGCCGCAAGCCCAACTCATTCACATTCTCGGCACACTGGTCAGAGCAGAACAACGCATACTACATCTGGCAGGATGCTACAATGCACTTCCGTACGCTCGGTATTGCAGCCGGTTTGGGTAAGCGTCTGTCGTGGCCCGACCCCAACTTTACGCTCTACATCGAGGCGCAGTATCGCCGCTATGCGTTGAAGAACTGGGATTACTTCATTATGTCGAACGGCTCGGCTAACGATATCTCGTTGAAGGTGTCGTTCGGTCGCTCGACCATCGACCAGCCCATCTACCCCCGTAGTGGTTCGGAGTTCTCGGCTACATTGTCGCTCACTCCCCCCTACTCGGCTTGGGATGGCATAGATTACAGCGACGAGACACTCTCGGAGCAGACACGTTACAAGTGGATTGAGTACCACCGCTGGCAGTTCAAGGGACGCTGGTTCCAGGCGTTGACACGCAACGACAAGCTCGTGCTTATGGCTGCTGCCGAGATGGGATTCTTGGGCCACTATAATAAGAATAAGGTATCGCCCTTCGAGCGTTTCGAGGTTGGTGGTGACGGTATGAGCGGATATACAATCTACGGTGTGGACATCATCGGTCTGCGCGGTTATGAGGATGGTGCGCTCGACCCCGTAAACGGAAATTACTCTGTGGCATACAATAAATACACTATGGAGTTACGTTATCCTATTATCTTGAAGCCCTCATCGCAGGTATTCGCCTTGGCATTCCTCGAGGGAGGTAGCGGTTTCAACTCGTGGAGAGAGTTCTCGCCCTTCAAGATTAAGCGTTCGGCAGGTGTCGGCGTACGTCTTTACTTGCCTATCGTAGGTTTGCTCGGTATCGACTGGGGTTACGGATTCGATGCTCCGATGAACGACTCGAAGCCCAGCGGCAGCCAGTTCCACTTTACAATGGGTAAATCGTTCTAATGCGAACGAGGAGCACGATAGTGGCAGAGATTTTGAACTTATAAACTTATTAGATAAGTATAACCTTAAAACCGAAGAGTATGAAACGATTGATTTTAACATTGGCACTTGTGTTGGGCATTGCGACAATGGCCTCGGCACAGAATTATGCTGTGGTTAACAGCGAGAAGATTTTTAAGTCGATCGACCAATACAATCAGGCCATCACTCAGCTCGACCAGATGGCCAACGACTACCAGACAAAGGTAGATGCCAAATTCGAGGAGGTAGAGAAGATTTACAACGCCTATATGCAGCGCCGCTCACAGCTCTCGGCCGCATCGCAGCAGGCCAACGAGGAGAACATCCTGAAGTTGGAGCAGGAGGCACAGAAGTATCAGGAGTCAATCTTCGGCACGGATGGCGAGCTGATGAAGAAGCGTCTGGAGCTTATCCAGCCTATACAGAAACGCGTATTCGAGGCCATCGAGACATACGCCAAGCAGAAGGGATATGATATGATTATCGACATCTCGCAGAACGCAACAATGCTCTACTACTCGGAGCGTGCCGACCACACAGACGAGATTATCGCACTTTTGAAATAACACAGAAAACACAATAAATTACACACATAAAAAATTATGAAAAAAGTATTGAAACTAACCCTCGCGGTTGTTTGCGTGATGTTCTCTACATCACTCTTCGCTCAGAAGATCGGCCGCATCAATTCACAGGATGTTGTTGTTAATATGACCGAGTTCAAGGAGGCACAGACTCAGATTGAGGCTTTGGCTAAGGACTTGCAGGCTCAGGCTGAGACTATTCAGGTAGAGATGAACAACAAGTTGCAGGAGTATCAGAAGGGCGCAGAGACTATGACCGACGCTGTACGTCAGCTCAAGGAGAAGGAGCTCAACGACTTGAACACTCGCTTGCAGGAGTTCAACCAGGTAGCACAGCAGGAGTTGCAGAAGAAGGAGCAGGAGTTGATGGAGCCCATCATCAAGAAGGCTAACGAGGCTATCAGCGAGGTTGCTAAGGCTGGCGGCTACACCGTAATTATGGAGTCAGGCTCGATGGTTTACTTCGACGAGGCTAACGTTAAGGATATCAGCCCCGAGGTGAAGGCTAAGCTCGGCATTAAATAATTAGAGTATTTTTCAACAAATAGGAGGGTGCTAACTTTCGGGTTAGCACCTTTTTTCTTGTTTAGGGGTAAAAGTTACAAAAAATTCGTATCTTCGCATAAACAACAAAAACTCTAACACAATGAAACGTCTATACACCTTGGCCCTCACGCTGGCCGCCATAGCATTTTCAACCATCGCCATAGCACAAAACCCCGCCACGCTGCCGCGCAAGATTGAGTCAGGCCCCTACAAGGCTGGACATATTCAGGGCATAGCGGTGGATGCCGAGCAGAAATATATCTACTACTCATACACCACAATGCTTATCAAGACCGATATGCAGGGCAACATCGTAGGCACGGTTACGGGTCTGCTGGGACACCTGGGTGATTTGGGATTCAACAACGAGGATGGCCGCCTGTATGGCTCGCTGGAGTATAAGAACGACGCTATCGGTCAGGGTATCCTTCGTATGGAGAAGAGCTCGCGCAAGTTGCAGAATGCCTTCTACATTGCTATCTTCGATGTGGATAAGATTACGCGCGAGGGTATGGATGCCGAGAAGGATGGCATTATGACAACGGTATATCTCCCCACCGTGCTGGATGATTACCTTGCCGAGGTACAAACAGCCGAGGGCAAGAAGGAGCATCGTCTGGGTTGCAGCGGTATTGATGGCGTGACATTCGGTCCGAAGTTTGGCAAGAGGGGCGGCAAGCAGTATCTGACGGTTGGCTATGGCGTCTATGGCGACACCGAGCGCTCGGATAACGACTATCAGGTGCTGTTGCAGTACGACGTGCGCAAGTGGCAGAAGTATGAGCGTGCGCTCTCGCAGGATGATATGCACCAGCAGGGCCCCGCTAAGCCCGCAGGGCAGTACTTCGTTAAGACGGGTAACACGACATACGGCGTGCAGAATCTCGACTACGATGCAGCCTCACACTCGTGGATGATGGCCGTATATAAGGGCAATAAGAAGAGTTTCCCCAACTACACCTTCTTTGCGGCAGATGGCGCAGCACGCCCCGTAACGAAGGCTCTGGATGGCGTTCCCTACATCAAGAAGGCGAAGGTCGTTGCGCTGAAGGCCGCAGGCAAGCAGCAGGGCGAGATTCGCGGCTGGGATTGGGGCGTAGGCTCTACGGGTATGTGCTCGCTGGGTGAGGGTTACTTCTACCTCTCACACAACTATAAGATTGAGGCTGGTCAGGGCAGTATTATCCGCCTCTACCGCTTTACGGGTAACGAGAAGCAGGCATTTGAGAGTGTAGAATAAGAATGAATAAGGAAGCAGCAATATCCGAGATAGATTGGTATCGTGACCTCGTAGCGCGCAAGTTGCGCCTTTGGGGTGGTGATTTGCGTGCCGATTTCAAGGAGTTGCTGCTCGCCAATATAGACGAGGTGGCCGAGCGGAAGGAGTCGCTCGTCTTCAAGGAGTATAAGGATGGTTACTACATCGGTCAGGTGGATGAGGAGGGGCTGCGCCACGGCTACGGAATCTTCACCCGCACCAGCGACAAGCGTGACCGTTGGATGATGCAGGCGGGCGAGTGGGTCGAGGAGCGTGCCGTAGGAATCCACACGCTCTACGATGCCGACTGCCCCGAGAAACACCACTATCTGGCTGCCATACACTTCAAGGGCAATCGCCGCCGCGAGCGCGGACTGGTGGGCATACGGATGTCGGAACACGGTCTTGACACCCGCCCCAGAAAATATCGCCGCTGGGAGGGATTCTCGTGGTCAACGCTCATCGTGGGAGCTATTTTTATCTATATTTTCACGTTGGTTTTTATCCGAAATGCGAAGATATGCCTTGCCGTAGTGGCTGTCGTTGCGGCACTCTATCTTTTGGGGTGCATCAGGGGAAGAGATTAAATCACAAGCCTTTGTGGGCTATAACCCACGCCAAAGTATTATATATCCACAGCACCGTGCCGCGCATAAATCGTGGCAGGGCATTCAGCACACGCACCTTGCGTGCGATGCGGTGCGACATTGTGTTATAGGAGAAAAACTCCAACGCCCGACGTGCCACATCGGTGCCGCCACGCGAGCTGTCGATAAGGGCCTTGCCCAAAGCTACGCGGGCGATATATTCATTGCTTAAATCCTTACGCTCAGGCTCATACAGCTGCTCGAACGAAAACGAAGTCTGCTCGGGACGATATATCGCTGCCGAGCGATTTGTTGCTGCACGCGAGTAGATAACCAGCGGCTGCGGCAGAAAAGCGACATCGGCTACGCGGGCTATCTTGGTCCAGAGAAATTGATCCTCGCCCATACGCATACCCTCGGGAAAGCCGCCAAGCTGCAGAGCCAAATCGCGTCTGAGAGTTGTAGCCGAGGGGATAAGCACATAGCGCGTCATCGACTCGGCAAAGAAATCAACCACGCCCTCCTGCTGGCAATAGTTGGCCTTCACCTGACGCTCGCCATCGTCAATGACAAAGCCCGTTCCGTAGGCACCGCACCCGGGCCAGCGTTCAATCATCGCCGCAACGCTCCGAAGGTAATCCGTGCCCCACATATCATCGCCATCCAGCAACGCCACCCACTCACCCGTAGCCTCACGCATAGCGCGGTTACGTGCGGCGCTGACACCCTGATTCTGCTGGCGGATAAGGCGCACGATGGGCGTAGCAAGGCGCTCGACAATCTCGGCACTGCCATCCGTAGAACCATCGTCCACGACGATTATCTCGCGCGGCTGCACGCTCTGCATCAAAACCGAGCAGAGCGTAAGCTCTATTTCCGAGGCCTTATTATAGAGCGGAATTACGACTGATATGTTGCTTACAGATTCCATATATTGCAAATGTAACTATATTTACGTAATTTTGCAATAGAGCAAAACGGTATGCTATGCGCCTGACAGAGAAAATAATCGCAGCACTGCAAAATACATTCGACACCCTTCTCTTCCTGGCCACGATGGCCGTGAAGGAGGATTTTCGTAACCACGTAGCACGTGCGGGGGCACAGGATATGAACCCCTCACGTCGTCTCGCCATCCTCGGCAACGGCCCCTCGCTTGCCGAACAACTGCCCGCGCTTATCGAGCGGCAGGAGTGGCAGAGAGTGGATATGATGGCGGTGAACTTCTTCGCACTGAGCGAAGAGTTTGTGCAGGTACGCCCGAAGTATTACGTTATCTCCGACCCGATGTTCTTCCGTGCGGCGGGTCGCTCGGAGCGCGTGGACGCATTATATAAGGCTTTGGCAGAGAGGGTTACGTGGCCAATGACTTTATATGTACAGTACTACAATCCCGAGCATTTCGACTACAGGGCTGCCATTGCCGCCAACCCGATGATTCGCATCGTTCGCTTCCACTCGATAGTTTTTCACGGCTTCCGCAGCGTGGAGTTCTGGCTCTACCGCCGAGGCATAGGCTCGGGAAACTTTGGTACGGTGGTGCAGAATGGCGAGTTTATAGGTATCCTGCTCGGCTACAAGCAGATAGAGCTTTATGGCGTGGACCATACGCTGCTGGATGGACTGTGCGTGGATAATGAGAATCGCCTCTGCCGCACGCAGAGCCACTACTACGACACCACGCCGCAAGCGCCAAAGCCGATATACTACAACGCCACAAATCCCCCACGTCCCTACACGATGCACGAATATCTGGCCGAGACGGCCGAGCTGTTCCGCGGACACGAGGTCTTGCGCGACTGGGCCGCGGAGGAGGGCGTGAGAATCATAAACCGCACGCGTGGCTCGATGATAGATGCCTACGAGCGTGAGCCGATGTAAAAAATAAGGGTCCCTTTCGGACACCCTCTTTTCATTTAATTACAATCTTGTATTGAAGCTTAGTCGTCAATCTCAATCAGGCGAAACTCTTTGTTGAAGGTAAGCTCCAGACGGTTCGACAGCGACACCTCATAATCGCGGCGGTCGCGGTCAATCTTCGTAATCCTGGCATCGGGATAGTTCTGCTTCACATAATCCTTTATCTGCTGGGGAACGATGTCGGCAGGCACCGCATCAGCCTTACGCTCAACGCTCTTCCACTCGCCATTGGCCGCAAACTCTATCTTCGCGCCATTGGTGAGGACCACCTCATACTCCTTGCTCATCCAATCGCTATCCTCCTTAGCAAAAGAGAGTCCCACCTGAGGGTAATACTTCTTGAGGAAGTGCTGTGCCTTCTGAGGAAGCTGCTCGATAGTTATAGGGCGGTCGGCATCGGCCCACGCAATATTCAGGGTAAGGAAAACAACGATTACTGTTAACATAAACTTTTTCATAATTCACTCATTTTTCATTTAACATCTTTCTCACACTGCAAAGATTATACACAATTATGAAATGAATTTGAAAAATAGATTTTTCTGCAACTTTTTTCTAAAAATTTGCTTCCACTACTTAAATATCTCTGGATACCTATTTATAAAATATACGGGCGTGCAACTCCAAGCGTGGCAATAGCTATTGATGGGATAGAATCCGTAGGGCGATTTCTTGTCGTCGTTGGGATCGTAAACCTCCCAGAAGGTGTCGGCGCCCTTGTCAATCATTCCGCCCCAATACGATATGAGCAACTCGCGTGCCTGACTATTCATACCGCACTTTAGCATAGCCTCAATCAAATAGTGGTAGGCATAGGGCGAGCCGGGGTAGCAGGTTGTGGCGTCGTTCAAAACATACTCCAAGGCGCGCACGCCCTCCTTTGCCGAGAGCGTCTCGGAGAGAATCATCCACACCTGCGAGAGATATGACACCTGATTATCGCCCGAGAGGATAACACCGCGCGACTTATCATAAAACCTCGCGCGCGACGCCTTGCGCATAGACTTAACCACCGAGGGCCACTCCTTAACCTCCGCCTCGCGGCCCAGCAGGCAGGCGAGCTCATAGCTCTTGTCGATGGCAAAGGTCATAAGGCCCTGAATAGGCGCGTGGCGATTTAGGTCGTCCTTCCAATCGAAGACTAACCACCACGAAGGCTGCTTATCCACATCGTAAACCCAATCCTTGAGATATGTACGCGCAAACTCTATCTGATACTTCACCACGGGCCACAACTCCTCGGCCGTAGTGCGGTCGCCTGTCTCCTTAAAATACTCCAGCAGCGCCACACCATAGAGAAGACTGTAATCCATCGTATGCTGGTTGGTCTGCGGCTCGGGTTTAGGCAACTCATATACGGTGGCGTGCAGAAATCCCTCCTCGTCAGCCAAGGCCGCAAGCAGATAAAGGCAGCGCTTTGTAAGTTCGTGATTCTTATACGAATAGGCATTTGCCAACGCCTCCAAATAGAGGTCGCCAATCCACAGACGCTGGTCGCGCTTAGGGCCATCTTCATATACGGTCTGCATACACTCGGCAAGAGTCTTGAGCCCTATCTCGTTAATCTTCTTGATGCGCTCATCGGTCTGCGGAGCCAACGCCGCAGGTGTTCCACTCGCTGAGGTTACGGCGCGGAACGATATATCCTCAATGCGGAAGTCGTAGTACGACTGCGCCAAGAGTTCAATCTTCACATAGCGGCAAGCCAAACGGCGCTCAACGGTAACAACCTCGGGCAGACGCATAACGGTGATTACCTCGTCCTGCAACCACGCGCGGCTCAGGCTACCCGTATATGGCTCGAAGGGTGTATTCAGCTCGGCAGGTACTTCGGCAAAAGTGAGCTTAAATCTTAGGGGCGCATCGGCGGGCAGGCCCATATGGCCAACCTTCATCGTGAAGTAGCCCGTATAGTGGTCGCCCAAGTCGAGAATAACCTCCTTGCGAGGCTTGAAAGACTCCTTATATAGCGCCTCAACAGCTTCGTCGGTGCGCTCCATACGCCAACCCTGAAAGGCCTTATCGTCGGCAACACTTCGCACGATGCTTTGGGGTTTTATCACAGACACCTGCAACTTGGGTTTGGCCTCCTCGGCCTTACGCAACCACGCTTCGCGCTGTGCGGCAAAAGCAACCTCCTGCGCAGAGATATTCGTTGCAAACAGAAGGGCAAAAAATAGAAATATAATACGCATATAACTGATTATTTCAACGTTACACTATTTCGTTCGCGCTCAATCTTACGTATCGTATTGTCGAGATATCGCTGTATATCCTCGCGCAGTTTTGCATATAGAGGGCACGAGGTGTAGTTCTCATTATCGAGCAACACATCGCGTATCGAACGCAAGGTGTTCATATAGTTACTCATCTCATTCTTGAGCGGCAGGCCCTGCTTCTTCGAGGAGTTTATCTTGGCCACCGACATCTGTCGCAGCTTATCGCAGACGGAGTTGAGCATCGGCATAACGACATTGTCCATCAGCGTGTGGCCGTGCATATAGAGATATGTGTTCTCCGGCTCCACGCCCTTCGTGCGCAGATACTCACCAAAGGCCTCAATATCATCGCGCATATCGGGATGCTCATCCTCCAGGCGACGCAGTTTGCGCTGCACCTGACGGCCCACCCACGCCAGCGTATCGGCTCCGTTGTACTCCACCTCCAGATAACCCAGACGCACCGTATTCTTAAACTCCTGAAGCGTAAAAACCGACTCATAAGAGAGCTGCGCCGAGTAGGCGTACCACAGGAAGATGGGGTAAATCTGACGCGAGTACTCGGCCATAAACTCCACGAAATCAAATATATGACAATCGTTCTTTGTAGCCTTCACGCAGACGTTGTGCAGCGACGGGGCGTAGCAGAGGTAGTTCTCCGTAGCGTAGGTGTAGGTGTGGAACATAAACTCCGCCTCGTTAATCTCCTTCGCCTGCTCGGTCCTATCGCCGAAGAGGTAGTCGAAATCGGAATCGACACAGAGCAGCAGCTCCTCGCTGGAGTGCGGAATCATTGACATCAGCACCTTCTTACCCTTGGGCAGGTCCTCGCGGTTGGGTACCGAAATCTCGAAACGGAGATAGGGGTTATCGAAATGGTCAAAAATAGCGCGCCAGAAGGCCACATCCTCGTAACCCTCGACAAATACGCGCACCAGCTTGCGCCCATCATCCACCGCCACCGGCAGACACGGCTGCTGCTCGTAGCGTTGGCGCAAAGCGGCCTCTTTTTTTAACTTTTCGATTGTTGCCCGTTTCATAATTTGTTGTAAATATAAGTATTTATTAACTTTGTGCCAAACAATCCGCGATGTTTTACGCGGCTAAATGCCCAAGCAGAACACTTTTTGCAGCATAGATTATGCTTGCTGAAGCTTTATAAAGGAAAAAATATTGACTATGAACGACTGGAAAGCACGTCTTGGTATGGTCTATTCGACCAACCCCGACTTTGAATATACAACCGCCGAAGAGGAGCAGGCCACTACCCTGCCCCCGCAGCAGCAGAATCTGCGCGTGTGGCTCGACCGCAAGCAGCGCGGTGGCAAGACCGTAACTCTGGTAAAGGGCTTTGTCGGCACGGACGAGGACCTCAGCGAGTTGGGTCGTATGCTCAAGAGCAGATGTGGCGTAGGTGGCTCGGCGAAGGATGGCGAGATAATCATTCAGGGCGACCACCGCGACCGCGTTGTGGAGCTGCTCACGCAGGCTGGATACAAGTGTAAAAAGGCGGGAAATTAGGCTTTATGAAAAGAGTTAAATCGAAGATATGCAGAGTATTACTCACCGTGGCGGCGTTGCTGGCGTGCCACGTGGCGAGCGCCCAATATTATAGTTGGGGTGCCGACCCTGCACGTTTTCGCTGGATGCAGGCCAAGGGCGAGAAGTCGAATGTGATATATCCGCAGCACGCCTCGCAGATAGGTCTGACCACGCTCTACTTTACCGACCGTATGCGCCCCTACATCGACTACGGTTTCAAACTGCCACCACTCGACCTGCCCTTCGTTGTTCACCCCGAGAATATGGAGTCGAACGGCTTGGTGATGTGGCTGCCGAAGCGTGTGGAGTTCCTCTCCACGCCCGCCATTGACGGCTACTCTATGCCGTGGATAAAGCAGCTCGTGGCGCACGAGTATCGCCACGCGGCACAGTACAACAACCTCAACGTGGGCGTTGTGAAGGTGCTGAGCTATCTCATCGGCCAGCAGAGTTCGACCATCGGATTGGTATTTATGCCGCTATGGATGATGGAGGGCGATGCCACGATGTGCGAGACGCAGGCCTCGTCGTTCGGCCGTGCCCTGCAGCCGCGCTTCACGCTGGAGTTCCGCGCTATGGGCGACATTGTGGATAAGTATCGTAACACCGATAAGTTCTTCTGCGGCTCCTACCGCGACTTTATCCCCGACCACTATCAGCTCGGTTATCAGATGGTTGCGCACGGCAACGAACTCGCAGGCCGCATTATGGCCAACGATATGGCCTCGTATGGCCCGCGTAAGCCGTGGACAATAGTGTCGGAGAATTGGCGTATGAAGCGTCTGTTCGGATTCTCCACAACACAACTCTTCCGCTCTACATTCAAACACCTGACCGACTACTGGAGTCAGATTCCCACCCCCGAGAATAGCGCCACGCTGCTGGCTACGCCCGCCGTACGCAGCTACACGACCTACTCGAGTCCTCTCTTTGTTGATGGTGAGGTGATAATGCTCAAAAACGACTTGGACCGCCCTTCGCGTTTCGTGGCTCTCAACGCCACAACGGGCGAGGAGCGCACGCTCTGCTATACGGGATATGTGGCTACGCAGCCCTCGTATGACGAGATTAACAACCGCATCTGGTGGACCGAGTATCGCCGCAGCACGATGTTTGAGCAGAAGGTGACCTCGACACTATGCTACCTCGACCTTGACAAGCGCCGTCCCCGCACCCGCTCGATGGGCGGCCGTAACATCCTCTACCCCACACCCGACGATGAGGGTGGCCTCGCGTGGGCAGAGTATTCGGCCGACGGAATATACACCCTCCACCACGAGTATTGTGACGGGCAGCACTTCTCGTTTGCACTCCCCTTCGGGCAGGAGGTACACTCGCTGGCGTGGGATAATACGACACGTTGCCACTACTGCATAATTACGGGTGACGAGGGTATGTGGATTTCGCGCATTACGCCCGAAAAAGAGTTTTCGAGAGTGACACAACCTGCGTATATCACGCTGAGCAGGCTGCGTGCCCGTGACGGAAAACTATACTTCGGCTCCATAGCCTCGGGTCGTGACGAGATACACTGCTACGACCTCGCCACAGACAAGGAGTATCAGCTTACGGAGTCAACCTACGGCTCGTTCGATGCAGCACCCGCCGAGGATGGACAGATAGTGCTGACGACATACGACTCGTTGGGCTATCACCCCGCGGTGCAGAAGATGGATAAGGTATGGCGCGAGGTGGAGTACTCGAAGCTACCGAAGAATGTGGTTAACCCGCCCCGCAAGAGCTGGGGCATAATAAACCTCGACACGGTGAAGATGCTGGAGCCCGACTCCACTCTCACACGCTCGGCCAGCAAGATACGCCGTTACCGCAAGGGATTGACACTCTTTAACTTCCACAGCTGGGCACCGTTGGCATACGACCCCTTTGCGTTGAGCGAGGATGGAGCGATAAATATGAATATCGGCGCAACCGTGATGACGCAAAATCTGCTCTCGTCGATGCAGGGATTCCTCAGCTACGGATACAGTAACCACGCAGGTCACATCTTCAAGACCTCGCTGCGCTACTATGGTCTGGGCCCCACCATCAGCTTCAATGCGACGTATGGCGGTCATCAGAACATATACCCCATCTACACCTACAACCCCGAGAAGCACGAGATAGAGCTGCCCGAGGCACCCTCGCGTGGAAAGTTCTACGCCGTAGGTCTTAACGTGCAGTTCCCATTCCTCTTTCAGCGCGGATACCATACGCGCTACCTTATTGCATCGGCAGGCTGGGAGTACTCGAACGGTCTGGTGGCCAACACGGGGAAATTATCGTTTGACGATGGAGGCATAAGTAATATTGCTACCATCGGCTACTCGAAGGGTATTCATCTGGCAACATTTGGACTCGGTTTTCAGGATTTCGTGCGTCAGGCACACCGCGACTTTGCACCCCCCTGGGGCGTGGTGGCCTCGGCAACATACGCCACAAACCCCGCAAGCGGAGCCTTCAGCGACCTGCTGGCACTTTATGCGAAAGTATATACTCCAGGATTTGCACGCCACAACAGCCTGACATTGGCTATGGCCTACCAGACCTCCATCGGAGGATTTGAGAGCAAGGATGCCCTGTCGGCTCTATCGTTCAAATCGACACGTCTGCTACCGCGCGGATTCAACTCCACGCAGATTGAGAACCGCAACTACCTGGCCTCATCGCTCAACTATCAGCTGCCGATATGCTACCCCGATGGCGGATGGCGCGGAATCGTCTATTTCAAGCGCATACGTCTGAATGCCGGCTTCGACTACGCACAATTCGAGCGTGGCCGCTTCTACGAAGATGGCTCGCTGCGCCACGAGTGGCACCACATAAACTCTTGGGGTGGAGATATTATCTTCGACTGCAACTTCCTCGGACAGCCCGCATCAGCGACAACGGCGTTGAAACTCTCGCTCTATAAGCCCAGCGAGGGAAATCTCTACTTCTCGGTAGGTATGGAGCTGCCGTTCTAACTCTCCGCAGCCGAATCCTTAGCAGCCTACAACCCAGCGGCCGCCGGGGATGTAGGAGATAATCTTAACCGAGAGATAGCTCGTAAGGAATGTAGCTGCCGTAATTGCAGGGATGGCTATGGCTGTATGCAAAGCCATCTGCTCCTTGAAGAGCGACACCCACAGACCAATCCAGAAGAGATGCACGAGGTAGATTCCGAAACTCATACGCGACATATCGTTCACTGCGGCAGGAGCCTTCTGCTGCTCGATGCAACCGAAGAGCAGGAATGCGCCCACGGTGAGCAGCACGCAGTTAGGCGTACAGAATGCCCAGCCCAGCTCGATAACGGGTGTAGAGTGCGTAACGCCCGGTATGGCCTGCACGTAGAACGAGTAGATGGTTATCACAGCACCAACCAGCATTGCCGACAATCCTACCCAGAAACGGCGGTTGCGGCTCCAATTTAGATGTACGCGAACGTAGTGTGCCACAACGAGATAGCCGATATATCCCGAGAAATTCCACAACATATGGTACTCGTTCCAGAAGCACTGCCCCCACACCTCGCCAAACCAGCGATTCAGATACGGAATGCAGGTTGAAAGCAGGAACAGAGCGATGAAGAAACGCTCCTCACGTGCCGAGACTGTGCGTAGCCACGGCGATATGACGGGGATAAAGAGGTAAAGACCAATCAGCGGATACATAAACCAGAAGTGGCCCGCCATCGAGGGGAAGTTGAGCAACAGGCGCTGCATATCGGTTGTAGCCATCTCCACGCTCGTGCCACCCCACATCAACGGCAGCAGGCTATAGAGTACCATAAAGGAGATAAACGGCGGCAGGATACGACGACAGCGGCGCTTATAAAAATCCCACGCACTCTGCCCCTCGGCCATAGGGGCGAGCAGGAAGGCCGAAACAATAATAAACAGAGGCACCGACATACGCGAGAAACCATCGTACAGCGACACCCACAAGCGGTCGGTCTCATTGGCAAGGAACGACTGCGGGCCTGCCAGAGCGCTATCGCCCACAACGCCATAATATTGCTCCGAGGCGTGGACCAGAATAACTAAAAAGCAGGCAAAAATGCGGATATAATCAAGAAATACGATTCGTTTCATAGCTTTCGGGATTGGGTTATTTTTTCAAATCAAACAAAGATAATATTTTCATCGTAAATAACCACGTCCGTGGCGTATATTCTCCTCAAGCAGAGCCTGCAACCACGCCCCAATATGAAATTTATACCACATCTATAGATGTGAAAGCCTCAGTTCCGAAATAAATCACTATATTTGTACGTTTATTGAGCAACAAATGGATATAAAAAGTTTTTTCAAAGATAAAAAGCGGGTCATACGGCTGATGTGGCTTGTGGTTATGACCCCCGTGGCGATGCTCTTTCTGATGCTCGCCTTAGCCGCTTTTGGCGTGTTCGGACGTATGCCCTCATTCGAGGAGCTGGAGAATCCGAAGAGCAACCTCGCAACCGAGATTTACGGCGACGATGGTCACGTCATCGGCACCTTCTTCGTGCAGAATCGCTCGTACGTGCAGTATGAGGATTTGTTCCCTACGGACTCTACACGCCACATTATCCTCGACGGTCACCGCGTGCCGCCCGTAGTGGCAGCGCTGATTGCCACCGAGGATGTGCGCTTCCGCAACCACTCGGGAATCGATATCCCCTCGCTCTTCCGCGTGGCCATAAAGACTATCGCCTTCCAGAATCAGTCGCAGGGAGGCGGCTCAACAATCACACAGCAGCTGGCGAAAAACCTCTTCCCGCGTGACACCGTTCGCAATCGCGGCAAGATTGCCCGCGTGACAAAGCTCGTGCAGTCGAAGTTCAAGGAGTGGATTACGGCCCTCAAGCTCGAGCATAACTACACCAAGGAGGAGATTGCGGCGATGTATCTGAATACGGTGGCTTACGGCTCGAATGCCTACGGTATCAAGTCGGCAGCCAGCACTTTCTTCGGCAAGAATCCTAACGAGTTGAACGTACAGGAGGCAGCTATGCTGGTGGGTGTGGTAAATGCCCCCACGCGCTACTCGCCCGTGCGTAATCCTGAAAATGCGCTGGCACGTAGAAATCTGGTTATCAGCCGTATGCGTGCTGCAGGAGCTATCTCACGCGATGTGTGCGACTCGCTCTCGGCGCTGCCCATCACACTGCAATACAAGCCCATCTCTCACAACGAGGGTGAGGCTACATACTTCCGCGAGATGTTGCGTAACGTGATGAATGCCCAGCGTCCCACGCGCCGTCAGTTCCTCACCGACTGGGACTACGAGCAGGCCGTGAAGGAGTATGACGAGAATCCGCTCTACGGCTGGTGTCACAAGAACACCAAGGCCGATGGCACGCCCTACAATATCTACCGCGATGGTCTGCGTATCTACACCACCATCAACCCCACGATGCAACGCTATGCCGAGGAGGCTGTGCAGAAGCAGATGGAGAGCGTTATCCAGCCACGTATGGATGCGCAGGTGCGTAATACGCGTGTTTTGTTCCTGGATTTGGAGAAGGAGGAGATAGAGGCTATCATCAAGCGTGCGATGAAGAACTCGGACCGCTACCGCGAGCATAAGAAGCTGGGAATGACCGAGAAAGAGATATTCGCTACATTCGACAAGAAGTGCGAGATGCGCGTCTTCACCTTCAAGGGCGAGCGTGACACGCTGATGACCCCGCGCGATTCGATTCTCCACCATAAGCGTATTATGCGTGCTTCGTTGGTTGCGATGGACCCCCGCTCGGGCCACGTGAAGGCATACGTTGGCGGACCGAACTTCCGCTACTTCAAGTACGATATGGCCAAGCAGGGCAAGCGACAGATTGGCTCAACGGTCAAGCCCTTCATCTACACCTTTGCCATCGACCAGCTCGGTCTTAACCCCTGCACGATGGCACCCAACCTGCCCGTATCAATCGAGACACCCGCAGGTATCTGGTCGCCCAAGGAGGCGGGCAAGGTGGAGTATGACGGTGTTCTGCACCCGCTCTATTGGGGTCTGGCAAACTCGCGCAACAACTACTCGGCGTGGATTATGAAGCAGGCCAAGCAGCCCGAGACCGTTGCCGACTTCCTCCACAATATGGGTATTCGCAGCTACATCTACCCCGCCTACGCATTGTGTCTGGGTGCTTTCGAGTCGAATGTATTTGAGTTGGTGAGCGCCTACTCGACCTTCGTAAACGAGGGTGTGCATATCGACCCCATCTTCGTGACGCGCATCGAGGACCGTCAGGGTAACCTTATCTCGAGCTTCATCCCGCAGTCGCAGGACGCGGTGAACAAACATACCGCCTACACGATGCTCACGATGTTGCAGCGCGTAATCTCGGCAGGTACGGGAGGACGTATGACCTGGCAGTTTGGCTTCGATAATATGGATATTGGTGGTAAGACGGGTACCTCGAACGAGAACCGCGATGCGTGGTTTATGTGCGTGACACCCACGCTCGTAGCTGGCTCGTGGGTTGGCGGTGAGGACCAGTCGGTTCACTTCCGCGCACAGGGTGAGGGTAGCGTTATGGCCCTGCCTATCGTGGGTGAGTTCCTCAAGAAATCATACGCAGACCCCCGTCTGGGCCTGAGCCGCAATGCTAAGTTTTCACGCCCCGAGGGCTGGGAGTCGTACGACTGTCCCAAGGAGATGGCCCCGAGCGAGGGCGAGGTGCATCAGTCAACAGAGCCCGACGAGTTTTTCGACTAAACAAGACAACAACTAAAGGTTAAAGAGAATATGAAGATTGCTATCGTAGGCGCAAGTGGCGCCGTAGGTCAGGAGTTTCTGACCATCCTGAATGAGAGAGTGGATTTCCCCGTTGACGAGCTGCTGTTGTTCGGCTCGGCTCGCAGCGCGGGAACGAAATATATGTTCCGTGGCAAGGAGGTGGAGGTTAAGCTCCTGCAGCACAACGACGACTTCAAGGGTGTGGATATCGCCCTCACATCGGCAGGAGGCTCTACATCGGTGGAGTTTGCCGAGACCATCACAAAGCACGGCACGCTGATGATTGACAACTCATCAGCCTTCCGTATGGACGAGGATGTCCCCCTTGTTGTGCCTGAGGTGAATCCCGAGGATGCACTCAACGCTCCGCGCAACATCATTGCCAACCCCAACTGCACCACTATTCAGATGGTTGTGGCACTGAACGCCATCGAGAAGCTCTCGCACATCAAGAAGGTACACGTTGCCACATACCAGTCGGCAAGTGGTGGCGGCGCGCAGGCTATGGCCGAGCTGAAGCACCAATACGAGGAGATTGTTGCGGGTGAGGAGCCTACCGTAAATAAGTTTGCATATCAGTTGGCATACAACGTTATCCCCCACATCGATGTCTTCACCGACAACGACTACACCAAGGAGGAGATGAAGATGTTTAACGAGACGCGCAAGATTATGCACTCGGATATCAAAGTGTCGGCAACGTGCGTGCGTGTGCCCGTTATGCGTGCCCACTCGGAGAGCATCTGGGTGGAGACCGAGCGCAAGGTTACCTCTGCCGAGGCGCGTGAGGCTTTTGCTGCAGCCGAGGGCGTGGTACTGATGGATGAGCCCGCAGAGAAGGTTTATCCTATGCCGCTGTTTATCGCTGGCAAGGAGCCCGTATATGTGGGTCGTGTACGTGAGGATTTGACCGAGGAGAACGGTCTTTCATTCTGGTGCGTGGCCGACCAGATTAAGAAGGGTGCTGCGCTGAACGCGGTGCAGATTGCCGAGTGGATTATTAAGAATCGAAAATAAATCTATATGCTACAATAGAGAAGGCTGTCGCAGAGTGCGACAGCCTTTTTGATTATCGTGCAAACAACAAAATTATAATATTTTCATACAATACCACAAAGGGCATTGTTTATTTACGAAAAGTTTAATACTTTTGTTAAAGTAATCGAATAGGTTACAGACATACAGAAAGTGTTTTCGCAGTCTTTACAAGAAAATGTGGAAGTTTTCAAAGAGAGAAGGCAGACGAATAGCACTCATCTCTTGTATATGTATGGGAACGTTGGCACGGCTTGTGTCGATGCCTCACGCTATACAGGTGTGGGGCATTGTATCGTTTATTCTCTCAAGGTCTTTCCACAACCTTCTTGTAAATAAACGGGAATCATCTCCACACTTTCTATTTATAATAATCTGCCGCATAGGAGATATTACGGCAAAACAATTATTACAATGAAAAGATTAGTCATATTAGGAGTTGCGGTGTGTATGCTCGTTGCCTGCAAACAGACAAATAACATCCCTACGCACATCACCGAGGAGAATTACCTCAAGGCCGACAGCGCACTATGGGCGGAGTTTGAGCGCGACACCGAACCGATAATTGAGCAGATGGATGCCGAGCCTGAGCGCTTTGATGTCCTATATGAACTGTATAAATCTATCGAGGAGGCCACCGATAAACGAAACTACGAACTTGCAATAGAGTATGCAGCTGTGCCGAGCGGATTAAGAAGAGTCTTTACTGTACGAAACCAGCTGAGTAAAGAGCAGATGCAAAAAACGCTCTCGGAGATTCCCGATTCAATGCAACAATCATTTTACGGCAAGCTCATCAAAGAGTATATCGAGGCCGACCAGATTGAGGAGGGAGATATGTATCAGCCCTTTGAGTGTATGTGTGAGGATGGCCAGCCATTCGATTGGTCGCGCTTAGACGGAAAAAAGACACTATTGTGCTACGGCGGATTGGGCTGTATGGGTGATGTGGGGCGCGAGTTGTTAAAGAAGTGGAACGAGCAGTACGCGAGTAAAGATTTCCAAATCGTAATCTATGCCCCCGAAGTTGATAATTACGAGGAGCTTGTAGAGGATAAGAAGTATTGGCGCGATAATGGGGTGACAGATTACATAGCCATTGCCGATTTCTTGGGTGATGCCAGCCCCATAAGGATTATATACAGCTCGCAGGCTAAGCCCACGTGCTTTATGATTGATAGCCAGGGTCGCGTGGTTATTAAGTCAATGGGACTTGCCCCCGAGCGTATGGAGGCCTTCTTAGCGCAATAATCGACGTTTCCGTATAGAGCAAAATTGTATCATAAGAACCCTATTTATGTATAGAGTAGCCTTTGACCTCAATCGCCTTGGGTGTGGCGGGACATAGATTCTCGCACGCGCCGCAGCCTATGCAGAGTGCCTTTTCGATTTGGGGATACATACGCCCATCAACGCCGCGCTGTAACTTAATTGCATCGGCCGGGCAATGCTCCGCACAGTTACCACACTCCACGCCATCGCGTGCCACAACGCACCGCCCGCGATGAAAAACAGCGTGGCCCAACTGCGTCATACGCTTCTGCTCAAGCGCTAAGGGCAGGATTGCTCCCGTTGGGCAGACCTCACCACAGAGGGTGCAGTCGTACAAACAATACCCCTTATCATATCGCATTACGGGCTGCATAACACCCTGCAAACCATACTCCATAACGGCCGGCTGCAAGACGTGCGATGGGCACTTGCTTATGCACAGATGGCACGCCGTACACTTCGCCTGCAGATGCTCTATGCTCTGCGCACCCGGAGGTGCTACGGGGCGTGGCCCACGATGTTTGCCACCCCCGCCCTGCATAGCCTGCTCCATACGCTTGTGGCGTTGCTGCGCCTCGGCAACGGGGATAGCGGCTACGGTAGCCATCGTGGCAAGGAATGAACGGCGCGACTTATCGGCAGGTTTCTCAGTCGAGGGCGTGCTACGCATCGTAAACGATATTGCCCCCTGCGCACAAGCATCAATACAGTCAAAACATACCACACAGCGCGTGGGGTCGATGCGGTGCGCGGCGGTATCTATACACTCACCCTTGCACTTGCGACCACACAGGCCGCAATCCACGCACTTCGAGGTATCTATCTGAATCTTAAAGAGTGAGGCGCGGCTCACCTCGCCCAAAAGAGTACCTACGGGGCAGAAAGAGTTGCAATATCTGCGGCCACCAATCCACGCCAGAAGGCCGATAATACCGATTGTCACCAGCGCCACCAGCGCCGAGAGCCACGACACCGACACCACCTCGCGGCCAAAGCTATCGCCAAAGAAGACGGCCAAAACATTATTCGTCCCCTGCGCCACGGGTCTTAACCCCTCGTGCATAACTCGGCCGAAGATGCTATACGGGTCAACCAATGCCACCACAAAGCCCACTCCCGCAGCTACGCACAACGCCGTTACGGCCAGCACGCCATAGCGTAGCAGATGCGAGGGTCTACGGAATGAGAATCGTGTGCGGGCACTCTTATTACGATATTTTCGCAGCGTATTCACTCCATCCTGTACCGTACCCAAAGGGCAGAGCGTAGAGCAGTAGATACGCCCAAAGGCGAGCGTCAGCACAAGCAACAGACAAACAGTCAGGGCACTAACGCTCAGCAGAGCAGGCACAAACTGCCAGCGTGCCAGCTCCGCACCAGCATCACGCAGACTATCCACCCTAGCCGTTCCGTTGCCCCAATCAACGAAGGTCAAGGTAAGCAGGACAAAGCAGAGCAGCGCTACAGCCACGCGCAGGATTCGTAATATATTGTATCTCTTCATACTATTTCCACTCTTGACGTACACGTTCAACAAGCTCCTCCACGCGCTTTAGCTCCGTCGGGATATGCAACGCCTGCGGGCACTTGGGCGAACATTGATTACAGCCGATACAGCGCTCGGCACGACCATCTGGCCTGACATTATTCTTATATCTGTTGAGCAGGATGCGGCGGCGACGCAGATACTCCTCATCGTGCGCACCATCGGGATTGGGTAGCAGCTGGTCGTCGAAGCAACGATTATACGTGCGCAGGATTGCGGCAATATCCACCCCATAGGGGCAGGGCATACAATAGAGGCAGTCGGTGCAGTCGATACGCGTATTGTTGCGGTACTGCTCGGCGGCACGATGCAGAAGCTCTATCTGCTCCGAGTTCAGCGGCTGAAAGTCGGTGAAGGTATCGCAATTCTCCACCACGTGCTCCATACGCGACATACCACTCAGCACGGTCAGCACATAGGGATACGAGGCGCAGAACTTCAGCGCCCACGCCGCAGCAGTCATCGTGGGGTCGTTCTCGCGCAGCATTGTCGTCACGCTCTGCGGCAGGTCGATAAGCGAGCCACCGCGAATAGGTTCCATAACAATCACGGGCAATTCACGTTCAGCCAGCAGGTTATACAACTTCTCCGAGATGCGCGTTTCGTCACGCCAGTCGAGCCAATTCATCTGTATCTGCACAAAATCCCACTCCACGGGCTGAGCCAGCAGCCACTCAAAGAGAGCCAAATCGCCGTGGAACGAGAAGCCCAGTTGGCGTATGCGGCCGCGGCGTTTCTCCTCGAGCAGATACTCCAGAACGCCCTGATTGAGATAGAGATTCTGGAACACATATTGGCGGCTGATGCTATGGCAGAGGTAGTAATCGAAATACTCCACACCACAACGCTGGAGCTGCGTTGCGAATATCTCCTTGGCCTGCTCCAGGGTCTTTGTTTCGGGCGGCATCTTGTCAGCCAGAAAGAAACTATCGCGCGGGTATTGCTTCAGCACCTCACCCACCATACCCTCCGAGTCACCACGGTGGTACATCCACGCCGTATCGTAGTAGTTCACGCCACGCTGATAGGCATACTCCAGCATCTCGCGTGTAGGCTCGCGGTCGATGCGGCCCGTATAGCGGTCGCCACCCACCGTCGGGAAGCGCATACAGCCAAAGCCGAGCAGCGACACCTCATCGCCATTGCGGGGATTGCGCTTTAGCGACACACGTCCATCCTTTCCTGCAATGGTCACCTGCTCTGTTCGCTTCGGCTCCGAGCAGGCCGAAAGGCCAAAGGCACCCGCCACAACACCTGCAGCCATACTGCGCAGCGCCTCGGCACGTGTCATCGGCGTGGAGAGTATATTTTTATGATTTTTCATTGATTATTTCTTCTCGTGCTCGCGCACAAAACGCATCAACAACGGATAGGCGGGCTCGCACATATTGTGGCCATAGCCATCCAACTCATAGAGCGTAGCATCGGGGTGCTTAACCAGCTGGAAGATACGCCACATCAAGGCATTCTCCTCGTAGCGGCCCAACATCTCCATCTCGCGGTCACCCGAGAGAATCAGTATGGGAGCAGCATCGCCACGCACGTGGAACATAGGCGAGAGCTCATCCACAACGGGCTGCGTGTTGGCAATACCACGCGAGCGGCGCTCCTCGAAGTGGGTGATAGCCTGACCGCTGAAGGGGATAATGCCCTTCAGGGTGTTGGCGTCAATGCCGTAACGCTCCAGACGCGACTTATCCAAGCCCACCATCGTAACCAAGTAGCCACCTGCCGAGTGGCCCGCGATGTAAATACTCTTATTGCTACCGCCCCACTTCTCGATGTTGTTAAACACCCACGCCACGGCGCACGCCGCATCGTCAACGATTTGCGTAACCTTCACGTTGGGCGAGAAGCGATAACCCACGCCCACCACAACGCAACCATCGCGCATAATAGCCTGAGGGATATCTTTACTACCACCCGTCAGGCCACCGCCGTGAAACCACACAATAACGGGGGCATCCTTAGCACCCTCGGGCGTAGCGATATCCAGACGACACATCTTTGTGGCGTACTCATCGTCCGTGCGATAGTTTATATCGCGGCTGAAGCTATACTCCTGCGCACTTAGCGTCGCCACCATCAGCGTGGCCACGAACAGCAATAAAAATCTCTTCATACTCTATGCTTTACTTATTGTTTCCAGAAAATCACTATTTCGCTCCCACACCGACGAGGTGGCAAACCACAACTCACGCGCCTCGGTGCGTGGCGAGGGACGCTCGCTGCGGCTATCGGCCAGATAGGCCTCATCGGCAGGATGCTCCGCAGCCGTAAGCTCCGCAAACCACTCCTTATGGCGTGTGCGCAGCGTGCGAAGCGCATCGCGGTCAACACCGCCCGTGCGGCGATACTCGGCCCACAGCGAGAGCAGATGGTATTCGGGGCTCTTAGGCGAGATGTCAAACATAGACTCCTCCAGGCAGTCATAATCCTCCAGCTCCACGTAGCAGATGGCAAGCAGAATATTCACACTCATATGGTCCTCCTCGTCCATCGCCAAAAGATTCTCCCACAGCGCGGCAGCCACCTCCACCTCGCCAACGCTCAGATGGTCGGAAGCCGAGGCGTAGATAAGCTCCATAGCGGCGCGTGTATCTCTGTCGTTCCAATCCAGCAACACATCCTCATCGGGGATGGCATCCAGCAGACGCTGCACACCCTCGAAACGCATATCGGCCGCCTGAGCCCACTGCTCACACTCGCGGGCACGTCGCATCAAATCGCCAAAGCCGCCACCCTCAACCTGCCACAAGCCCGAAGAGGTGGGGCGAACAATAATCTTTCTCATACTACTTAGATTTTGCACTCTGCTGCACCTTTATCCACATACCAGCGGTGATGGCCAGCGTCACCACAGCCGCCAAAGCGTAGGCCAGCGTGCGGTTAGGCATACCGATAAACTGATTAGATACAAAGACAAACGAGGTGCAGATATAGGTCATAAATACCGCTGGGGGCAGAGCCACCCAGATATTACGCTTAAACTTCTTCAGATAGACCACAATCACCCACAGCGTCACAACCGACATAGCCTGATTACACCACGCAAAGTAGCGCCACACAACATCGAAATCGACAAAGAGCAGAGCAATACCGATGGCAAACAGAGGCAGGGCGATAGAGAAGCGCTTTAGGATAGAGCGCTGCTCGACCTTCAACACATCGGCGACGATAAGGCGAGCCGAGCGGAAAGCCGTATCACCCGAGGTGATAGCTGCCGCAACAACACCAAACAGAGCCACAAAGCCACCCACAGCACCCAGCGTAGTGTTAGAGATGGTACTCACCGCCCACGCAGCGTCGTTGCCGTGCTCGGCTAGAGCGGCAACCAACGAATCGGGACCGTGGAAGAATGCCATACCGATAGCGGCCCAGATAAGGGCGATGATAGACTCGGTAATCATCGAGCCGTAGAATATCATACGGCCCTCGCGCTCGTTATTCATACAGCGTGCCATAAGTGGCGACTGCGTAGCGTGGAAACCCGAGATAGCTCCACACGCCACCGTAATAAAGAGCGTGGGGATGATAGGCATAGCCTCGGCATTGGCCTGATAGTTACGCAGGGTGTCGAGGGTAAGGTTGGGAATGGTATAATCGCCCGTAAAGAGTACCACAGCAAGGCCGATGGCCATAAAAATCAAGGCACCGCCAAAGAGGGGATAGATCTTTCCGATGAGCTTATCGATGGGCAACATTGTTGCGATAAAATAGTAAACCAGAATTATCGCAATCCAGCCCCAATAGGGTATTGCAGTAATCATCGAGCCGAGGATGCTGGCTGGCGAGCGCATAAAGACAACACCTACCAGAATCAACAGCACCAGAGATATGGCACGCATAAATTGGCGCATACCGCCACCCAGGTAGCGACCCACAATCTCGGGCAGGCTCAGGCCGTCGTTACGCAGCAGGATGATACCCGACAGGTAGTCGTGCATAGCACCCACGAAGATACCGCCAAAGGTAATCCACAGAAAGACCACCGGACCGAAGCAAGCACCCATTATAGCTCCGAAGATTGGGCCAATACCAGCAATATTTAACAGCTGAATGAGGAATGTACGCCAGCGCGGCATAGGAATGTAGTCCACGCCATCGTACAGCGTAGTGGATGGCACCGAGGCTTTGGCGTCAATCTTACAAACGCGGTCGAGGTATGCTCCATAGCCGAAATAAGCGGCTACGAGCAATGTCAGGCAGATAAGGAATGTTACCATAATACTCTTCAATTATTTTAGCTGCACTCGGCCCTGGTGTCGGGCGGCGGGGGTGCAGATGATAGATTTACGTAAGTGCGAATTTACTAAAAATCCTAAAAAAAATCGTACTTTTTCACAGCGAGATGGCTAAACTTACAAAATAATTACGATATTTGCACCCGAAATAAGGTCACACGATGGCCCGCAAGCTGAATTAGCTCAGTGGTAGAGCACTTCACTCGTAATGAAGGGGTCCCGAGTTCAAGTCTCGGATTCAGCTCTGGAAAGGGAAACGGTAGCAAATGCTACCGTTTTTCTTTTCATATTGAGTCCAGCTGAACGAGGGACCCCCGAAGTCCTCCTTTCTCAAAGGAGGATTTAGGAGGAATGTAAATATAGTCCCCACGGGATGCAAAAGCATCCCCGAGTTCAAGTCTCGGATTCAGCTCTGGAAAGGGGAACGGTAGCAAATGCTACCGTTTTTCTTTTCATATTGAGTCAGGCTGAACAAGGGACCCCCAAAGTCCTCCTTTCTCAAAGGAGGATTTAGGAGGAATGTAGATATAGTCCCCACGGGATGCAGAAGCATCCCCGAGTTCAACTCCTAAGACAGGAAACTGTATAACAAGAGCTATTTTGAAGCTGGTCGCAGACCGAGAAAGCGCAGTTTACTCTTCGTAAATGAGCATTTCGAGGGCAAGCCAGATGCCGAAAGAGCCTTGTTATACAGTTTCTTTTATTTTATATATATTTTCTTTATATTTGTAAAATAATAACCTGCAAAAACTTAAAAAACGATAATCATATGAGAAAGAGAACTTTGCTTTGTGTGGTGGCTATGGTATTGGCGGCGACATCGCTTGTTGCGCAGCCGACAAAACGGCCTGTGGATTACGTGAATCCGATGATTGGTACTGACGGTATGGGACACACCTTCCCCGGAGCGTGCGCACCCTTCGGTATCGTGCAGCTCAGCCCCGATACGGACACCATCCCGCACAACATCAACGGCACATACCAGAAGAAGGTTTACGAATACTGCGCCGGCTACAAGTACAACGACACAACCATCGTCGGCTTCAGCCACACCCACTTCAGCGGTACAGGACACTCCGACTTAGGCGATATTCTCATTATGCCCACAACGGGCGAGCTGAAGCTCAATCCCGGCACCGAGGAGAGCCCCGAGAGCGGCTACCGCTCACGCTTCTCGCACACGACCGAGAAGTCTATGCCCGGCTACTACGAGGTTATGCTCGACGACTACAACGTCAAGGCGCAGCTTACATCGACACAGCGCGTGGGCGTGCATAAGTACACCTTCCCGAAGGGTGGCGACGGCCGCATCATCCTCGACCTCAACCACGGCATCTACAACTACGACGGCAAGACGCTGTGGGCCTCGATTCGCGTGGAGAGCCCCACGCTCATCACGGGCTACCGCATCACAAACGGCTGGGCACGAACAAATTACACATACTTCGCAATCTCGCTCTCGCAGCCCATCAAGAACTACGGCTACAAGGATATGCAGAAGATTCTCTACAACGGTTTCTGGCGCAAGTTCCCCGTTAACAAGAACTTCCCCGAGATGGCGGGCCGCAAGGTGGTATCTTACTTCGAGTTTGACACCGAGGAGAGCCCCGAGCTGGAGGTTAAGGTGGCCCTCTCGGCTACAAGCACCGAGGGTGCTGTGAAAAACCTGATGGCCGAGGCCGACGGCAAGAGCTTCGATGTTATCGCCCGCGAGGCATCCGAGGCGTGGAACAAGCAACTTGCCTCTATCGAGGTGGAGGGCTCGGAGGACCAGAAGGCTATGGTCTATACTTCGTACTACCATACGATGATTAACCCCTCGGTATATATGGATGTTGACGGCAAGTACCGCGGTCTGGACCAGAATATGCATCAGGCTGACGGCTTTAAGAACTACACTGTATTCTCATTATGGGACACTTACCGTGCCGAGCACCCCTTCTTGATGTTGATGAAGCCCACCGAGGCTCGCGATATGGCTATGTCGATGATTCGCCACCAGCAGCAGAGCGTACACGGCCTGCTGCCCATCTGGAGCCATATGGCCAACGACAACTGGTGTATGAGCGGCTACCACGCCACATCTGTCTTGGCCGACGCCATAGCAAAGGGTGCCAACGTGGATAAGGACGAGGCGCTGAAGGCGATGGTTACAACCTCAAACGTGCCCTACTTTGATGGTCTGGGCGAGTATGTGAAGTTGGGTTATGTGCCTCTGGAGGCGACCAGCACCGCAGCCTCTACGACGTTGGAGTATTGCTACGACGACTGGACCATCTACAAGACCGCGCTGGCGGCTGGTAACCAGAAGGTGACTGACGAGTACTACAAGCGCGCGCTCAACTACCGCCACATCTACGACAAGGAGCTTGGCTTTGCCCGCCCGAAGTATCGTGACGGCTCGTTCAAGCCCGAGTTTGATGTGTTGCAGACACACGGCGAGGGTTTCATCGAGGGTAACTCGTGGAACTTCTCATTCCACGTGCCACACGATGTCTTTGGCGTCATCAACCAGATGGGTGGCGAGCAGGAGTTCCTACGCAAGCTGGACGAGTTGTTCGCAATGCACCTCCCCGAGGAGTATTACGCAGCAAATGAGGATATTACAGCAGACTGTCTGATTGGCGGCTACGTACACGGCAACGAGCCGAGCCACCACATACCCTACCTCTACGCGTGGACCTCGCAGCCGTGGAAGACGCAGTATTGGGTGCGTGAGGTGATGAACAAGATGTACAAGAATCATATTCGCGGCTTGGGCGGCAACGACGACTGCGGACAGATGTCGGCGTGGTATCTCTTCACCGCGATGGGCTTCTACCCCGTATGTCCGGGTACCGACCAGTATGTTTTGGGTGCGCCCTACCTGCCCTATATGAAGCTCTCGCTCGCCAATGGCCAGAGCCTTGAGATTAAGGCACCGGGTGTGAGTGACAAGAATCGCTACGTGAAGGCTGTGCTTCTCAATGGCAAGCCCTACACCAAGACCTACATCACACACGAGGATATTGTGGGTGGCGGCACGCTGGAGTTTGTGATGAGCGCAAAGCCCAACAAGAAGCGCGGTCTGGCATCGAGCGACAAGCCCTACTCATTAACCAACGGAGAGTAATAAAAAAGCGGCCTGAGAGCCGCTTTTTTATTTTACATATTCGCGCCACGCATCGGGCACGGGAACAGATTGCTGCGCCTGCGCATCGAAGCAGACCATCACCGTACGCGAACGACTGCACTCCCTATCGCCACAGAGAATTCGCTGCTGGAGCGTGAGACTCTTTTCGCCAATTGATTCGATATACGTTTCGACCTCAACCCCCTCGCCCATACGGATTTGCGAGAGGAAATCGGTCTGCAGCGACACGATGATAGCGGGTATAGGCTCCAGCACACCCGTGCGACGCCACAGCTCACGAAAAAGCTCCGTCTTGCCTACATCGAAGTAGTTCTGCTGGGCGACATTATTCACGTGGCCGAAGGAGTCAACATCAGCAAAGCGCATCTGTATCGCAGTTCTGATAACGAGTGCCATACTACTTGCGGATTATCTTCACCTCGCCCCTCTCGCCGAAAGCGATAATTGAGCTGGGCTGGCACGTAGGCTTACCCTGAAAACGGGGGTTGACAACAAAATCGACACCGTCGATAATCTCGCGTACCACATCCTTTAGACCCTTCAGCGGCGTAGGCTCTCCCGAGATATTGGCCGAGGTAGAGACAATCGGCTTGCCGAACTTGCGAATCAACTGCTGGCAGAAGTCGTGGTTGGGAACGCGCACACCCAGAGTACCCTCCTCGGGGATGAGGTTTGCAGCAACGCCAACCGCGCCGCCAAGAATCAAAGTCAGCGGTTTCTCGGACATCTCCATAACCTCAAAGGCGATACCTGGCGCCTTGTTCACGTAACGCACAATCATATCGGCATCGCGGCAGAGGACAATCATCGAAGTCTTGTTCTCGCTCTGCTTGAGCTTATATATCTTCTCTACGGCCTCCGCGTTGGTGGCATCGCAACCTATGCCCCACACCGTGTCGGTGGGATAGAGGATTAGACCTCCTGCACGCAGCACCTCGAGGGCGGCTTGTAACTCTTTTTCCATAACGAATTTCTTTTGTTTGCGACAAAAGTAGTGAAAATTCGCCACACTCACTCAACCATTATGGTGATTTTTAGCGCTGAGGGTTGCTCTTTGGCAATTATTTTACTAATTTTGCGACCAGCAAAAAAATAATAACAAAAAATAACTCACTATGGGAAGAGCGTTTGAGTATCGCAAAGCAAGAAAAATGAAGCGTTGGGGTCATATGGCCCGCGTATTTACCAAGATTGGTAAGGAGATTGAGATGGCAGTAAAGGCTTCGGGTTCAGACCCCTCGTCTAACACCCGCCTGCGTATCTTGATTCAGAATGCAAAGGCAGAGAATATGCCCAAGGAGAACATCGAGCGTGCAATCAAGCGTGCAACCGACAAGGATGCTGCCGATTACAAGGAGATGATTTACGAGGGATATGGTCCTCACGGTGTTGCATTCCTCGTTGAGACTGCAACCGACAACACAAACCGTACGGTAGCAAGCGTCAGAATGTACTTCAACAAGTGCGGCGGTACGCTGGGTAACTCTGGTTCTGTGGCATTTATGTTCGAGCACAAGTGCGTCTTCAAGTTCAAGCCTGCCGTCGAGTTCGACCCCGAGGAGATGGAGCTTGAGATGATTGACCTGGGCGTTGACGAGTTCTTCGCTGAGGAGGGTGAGGTTACGGTTAGTGCCCCCTACGAGTCATTCGGTGCTATTCAGAAGTGGATTGAGGATAACGGTTACGAGTTGGTATCAGGTGAGGGTGTGCGTATCCCCACCGACACAAAGACTCTGACTGCCGAGCAGCGTGCAGACGTTGAGAAGTTGCAGGAGAAGTTGGAGGAGGATGACGATATCGTAAACGTATATCACACTATGGCTGAGGCCGAGGATGAGGAGGAGTAATCATCTACCCCGATAATATGAAAGCCACCTAAAAAGGTGGCTTTTTTTGTTGATTATATTATAGAAATTATAAGTGTTATGGGTGTTATGGGTGTTATAGGTATTACATATAACACTTATAATGCTTATAGCACCTATAACACTTATTTCTTACTACCCCATTTAGGAGTAATACCGAGGAAAAATTCAAAGTTAATTCCCGGCATCGGGCGCGAGAGAACGGAGAGATACTCCTCGTCGAAGAGGTTATTCACAGCCCCCTTGAGCGAGAGGTCGGCCCACGCAAGCGAGAAACGCTTTTCGAGGCTAATGTTGCTCATATAGTATGGCGGGAGGTTGCCCGAGAGCGAGAGGTCATTGCTCGACATTGTGTAACGCTCGCTGTAATGACACCACTTATAGAGCAGCGACCACGTGCGATACGACAGCTCACCCGTCAGCGTGGCGGATATCTCGGGCACGTAGGGCAGCTGCTTACCCACCGACTTATCGGCGGGCGACATCGGCTCGCCCTCATTGATGGAGGGTGTCCACGAGAAGGTGCCATTCATACCCAGATGCCACTCATCGCTAAGCGCAACGGCCAGCTCGGCCTCCAGCTCCACGCCATAGGCGTGAACGCTCTTGATATTGCGGGGCGAGAAGAATCCCTTGGTTGTGGGCAGCCATATAATCCAATCCTTCACGTGCGAGTCAAACCACGAGGCAGAGCCCGAGAGGGAGTAGCTACCCTCGCGTCCTACGGCAAACGAGAGGCCCGCATCGTAGGTCCAGCCGCTCTCACGCTTTAGGTCGGGATTTCCTCCCGGCAGGAAGTAGAGGTCGTTGAGCGTGGGGAAACGGAAGTTACGCGACAGCGAGGCCTTAGCCACGATATTGCCGCGCTTCGAGAGTACGCCATCCACAAAGAGCGCAGGGATAACGGGAGTCCACTCCGTGCCAAACATCTCCTCACGCAGAACAAGCGACACGCCGAGGCGCTCCGTCGGTCGCCACTTGGCTGACACAGAGCCAGACAGCTCAATGCGGCCCTTGTTATATCCCACGATGGCCTTGTCGCCCTGCTGCAGGATGATATTCTTGTCGCGGCTCTCAACAAGGTGCTGGTGCGCCGAAACGGAGGCGGTGAAGAGCCACTTCGAGCCGATATAATACTCGCCATCGACCTGCCCGTAGAAGGTGTTTACCTTGCTGCGCGAGCGGGTCATCGAGGTCATAATGCCATTGCCCGCATCACGCTTATAGTCGTAGGCCATCCACGTGTGGATATAGCCCGCCTTGGCCGCCACCTTCCACGTACTGCTCAGGTGGTCCCACGACAAAACGCCACGGAAGGTATGCTCACGCTGGCGGTTATCGAACTCGGCGGCCTCACCGTAATCGGTGGTGAGCATCGGCAGCTCGCGGTTGGAGTTTATGTACCACGCGCTCAGACCGAAACGCTCGCCACTATCGGAGTTATAGTAGGCCTCCTGCAAGATATGCAAATCCTTGAACGAGCCGCTGCGGTTGCGCTCAACGGGGTAGTATTGGCCGACGATAGTGTTATTATCGTCGTAGATATTCTCCTTCTTATCGTGGTTGCGGTACTTATATTCGTTGGGCGAAGATGAATAGACGGCACGTGTCGAGAGCTGCCAATTCTTATTGCCATAGGTCAGACGCAGGAACTCATCGAAGGTCTGGAACGACCCCACGCCCTGCACATACTGCAGACCGAAGCCCTCATTCTGCAGCGCCTTGGTCGAGAGCCTCACGGCTCCACCCAGACCGCCACCCGTCTCGCTGACGGACGAGGTGCCGTGCAGCAGCGAAGCGTCATCAATAAAGTAGGAGGGAATCATCGAGAAGTCGGTCATACCCAACATCGGGTTGTTGATACGCATTCCGTTCCACGTAACCTGCGTATGCGAGGGTGACGTGCCACGAAAGGCGACCGTAGAGAGTGTGGCGCGGCCGTAGCTCTTGACAAAAATCGAAGAGTTGAACGTCAGCACATCGGCAATCGAGAGGGCGATATTCTCCTTCAGCACCACCGAGTCGAACTTGGTCTGCTGCACGCCTATCTCCTTCATCGGGCGGCGGCCATAGACCGTAACCTCCTTGATGGGGATGGTACGACGTGGCTCCTCCTGCGCCTGCGTGGCGAGGGGTGCGGCCAATAGTACCAATATTAATATGTCGAGAAGTCGCCTCATCTATTTCCAACAAAAAGCTCCAGGGATTACTCCCACATAAAACTCATCCACCAGCTCACCCTCGGCCGAGTAGCGATAGACCTTACCCTGCTGCTGGTAGTCGATGGCGTCGGCCACATACACATCGCCCTCGACAGGGTCGATGGTGAGGCCATAATAAATCGTTTCGCGCTGCTTCAGGAATGGCTTCACGGGCAGACGCTCGGCCGTCACGTCCATATCCCAGACATCGTCGTTGAGCCAATAGAGTTTATCGCCCGCGCCATTTATCTGCACCTCCGAGGGGTCATCGCCCAGCGTGAACTTAAATCGTTTCTCTATGGTAAACGTTTCGGCATCAATGCGATACAGTGACGGTGCCTCATAGCCATAGGGTGAGCCCTCGTAGCCGCCATCCGTTATGCTCCACATCTTGCCGTTCTTATCCAGCACCAGCGACGTGGGTTGTATGCCCACCTGCAACTCCGCCACAACCTTATCGGTGCGGGTGTCAATCTTCAGGATGCGATTCTGGTACGACCAGCAGTTTACATATACATAGTCGCCCCACTGCACCATCTGCTCGGTCGAGCCCGTCTCCATAGTCATACCGGGGCACTCAATCGAGCCCGTAACCTCAAAGGTGTGGGGGTTGACGATAAAGATGCGGTTATCCCAAATCTGCGTCACGTAGGCCTTCTCGTCCGAGAGGAAGTGGATATAGCGCGGCGAGGTGAGGTTTGTAATGCGGCCCACCTCCTTGAATGTAGTCACATCGATAGCAAAAATCACGTGCGAGTTATTCACCACAATCCACCCCACGCCATCGCGCACCACCATCGACTGCGCAACGTCGCCCAGCTTCATCGCGTTGGCACGGAAGAAGACCTCGTTCTCCACCTCGCCCGTAGTGGGGTCGTAATACGACAGCGAGGCATTACCATACTGGAAGTTACCCTCGTTGGTAATGAACAAGCCCCGACCTGCGGCCGAGAACTCCTCCTCGGTGCCATACTCCCACTTCATACAACCGCCCATCAAGAGCAGTTGAAGAGCTGTGGCAACAAGCACTATGACCTTTGCTCTGTTATTCATTGCGTTTTAACATTAATCCATAATCGTAAATATCAACCACCTCCGTTGAGTTCTCGCCCAGCCAGCCACTTTTGGCGTTGCAGGCGGTCTGCACCTTCACGAAGTCGATATATTTCAGCTCCACAGCCTCACCACTATCGTCCATAGCATTTGCTATGTCGAAGATATTAACCACTCGCTGCTCCGGCAGGTAATCCTGCGCGCTGAAGTTATCTGCATAACCCCAATCGTAGGCAGGCTGCACCCAATAGGAGCCATTACCCGACTTATCGTAGTTGCGGGCCTCAAGGCGCGTGCCCGTCAGGGTGTAGCTCTCCTCCTTAATCCACGCAGGGTAGTAGCTCGGCTGCGGGTGGAAGGCCTTCAGGTAATCAATCTCGCCCTCTTGTCCCTCGCTATCGCGCCACTTGACGGGTTGTCCCTCCGCCTCGGGACGAAAATATGTCACCGAGTAGTTTTGGATAGTCGCCGCCTTGCCCGTCTCACTGCCACGCAGTTCGTACCACGTATCGTTGGGCTCGCCGTCGCCATTCTCATCCTGCATAACCCACACAACACCCGGCTCGGACGAGCCGTCGAAGGCGTTGCCGCGGATAGCAATCTCGCTGCCGACAACATTATCCACACTATGGTCGAAGCCGACAACAATATAACCGCCATAGCCGCCCAGCGACACGATAGTTCCCTCGCTCATACGGCGCTCGGCATAAGCCGCAGCAGCCTCGGGGGTAAGCTCCTCGCCCGTAAAGCCGCCCGTCTTGGCATCATTAATAAACTGCCCAGGGGCGGGGGTATATTCCCAAACTCTATCCCACTGCTCGGCCGACGAGGGCGTTGCAGCGCGATAATTATTATTTAACGTGATTGTGATCACATCGTCTTTATTACAAGACGATGCAACCACAACCATCAACATACACACAATTCTAAATATCCTCATTGGAATATTTTTTTTATTTCTCAAACCTAACTGCGACATCGTCGTAGGCGAAGTAGGCGGGAGAGCCCAATCCCCAAGCGCTGACCATATCGTCAGAGCCTGTGATGTTAAACTCAACCTTCAGAACCTTGCCGAGAGGTGTCAAGTCCCACTTGGTCCAATCGGTAACAAACTTCTTGCCCTCGGCCAGCAGATAGAACTCTACCTCGGTAGGCTCCGCATCCGTTGCGCTGTCATAACCATAGGCCGTAATCTTAAACCACGAGGTGTCGGAAGGCCCATTCTGGTACGACGAGCCGAAGCCGTGGCCCTTGTAGATGTTATAATAGACATACGCAGTATTGGCAACCCACATATGGTCAACTACACGTGCTACACCATCCTCAAACTCGATGCTCGGCAATGTCAAATCTCGGCCCGAGTCGGTATAGCCGTGGTGTATGCAGCAGTTTGCGCCGCTATGTGCGCCATCGGCATATACATACAGTTCGGTACTATATGACCCGTACTTCTCATACTCTCTTGTGTACGACTTCGACAACACGTGTCCCGATGCGTTGTAGGTCTTGCCGCGGCTTGTTTCGGGGAATGCGTGCGAAAGGTTTGTATTGCCCGCATCGCTCCAGTTATACTCGCTGTCGCGGCCCATCCACTCGGGGTCGTATATCATATAATCGCCATAGTCCAGCGCGGGAATCAAATCCGACCACGTTGAGATAGAGTACGACGTACCCTGACAATCCAGGAAGGTGTAGGGCTCAAACTTCGCATCCTCATCCTCGAAGGTCAAGACGCGCAACTCGTAGTTGATAACGGGCAGCTTGATAACACGACCGTCGGCAAGAGTGATGATAACCATATCATCCTGCTCAACAATAGAAACAAAGAACGAGTCGCCATCCTTACCGTTCGTAATCTCGATGGTGCTACCATCACTGAAGGTAAGCGTATAGCCGTTGTCGGTCTGGGTGGTTGCAACAATCACCTTACCCTTGTTCAGGGCCTCAACCAGCGATGTGAGTGTAGCGATATCCTCCTGATTGGCAGTCACCTGCTCTTGCAGAGAGTTAACCTTATCCCACAAACCAGAGTCATCGTATTCGCACGATGTGAAAGCAACGGCGCTAAGCACCAATACAAGCATTGCAAAAAATCTCTTCTCCATAGCACTAAATATTTTATTTTACTTTTCAAATCTTACGGCTACGTCATCATAAGCGAAGTAACCCGCTACACCAAGGCCGTATGGACCATACAAATCATCGCTACCTACGAGATTAAACTCCACACGAGTAACCTTTCCGAGTGATGCCAAATCCCACTTTGTCCACTCGCTTACACCTTTACGGCCCTTATTCCAGAGATAAAATTCTGCCTCACCACATCGCTCATCGTTCTCATCATAACCATAAGCGACAATCTTAAACCAGCTATCCTCTCCAGCACCTGTAGGAACCTGCCAACCGTCACCATTTGTCAAAAGGTTATAAACATAAGTTGTGTTGGTAACATACATATGGTCGATAACACGAGACTCACCATCTGCAAATTCGAAATAAACCAGCTCATTCATCATACCCATACCTGAGTCATCCAGGTAACCAAAGTGTACGCAGAAATTATCCGACCCATTTGCACCACCAGTTACATTATATGCCTGCAAATCGTGCATATAATCCCCCTGCGAGAGGTCATTACCAGTATAGTTTGAGATAGCGTGACCTCCATAGCCAGGGAATAATGCCGTAGATGATGGATAGAATGCCAACTCGGTATTATTCTCATCATCCCACGAATACTGGCCATTACCGTTACCATACTCGCCGCTTGAAATCAAACTTGACCAATAATTATCGCCTCCTGTTCCTTTATAATCCTCATCCTCAAAGGTCAAAACGCGCAACTCGTAGTTGATAACGGGCAGCTTGATAACACGTCCGTCGGCAAGAGTGATGATAACCATATCATCCTGCTCAACAATAGAAACAAAGAACGAGTCGCCATCCTTACCGTTTGTAATCTCGATGGTGCTACCATCGCTGAAGGTAAGCGTATAGCCGTTGTCGGTCTGGGTGGTTGCAACAATCACCTTGCCCTTATTCAGGGCCTCGACCAGTGATGTGAGTGTAGCGATATCCTCCTGATTGGCAGTCACCTGCTCTTGCAGAGAGTTGAGCTTATCCCACAAACCAGAGTCATCGTACTCGCACGATGTGAAAGCAACGGCGCTAAGCATCAGTGCCAGCATTGCAAAAAATCTCTTCTCCATAGCAAAATATTTTAAGTTAATAAAAGTTACGCTGTGGAGCAGAACCATAAATTAACTCAAAACATCCTTTTGCCGTAGAGCCAATGCCAACGGGGCAGCGGCGCAGTTGTTCGCCTGAGGCGGAACAAAAACTTATATTTTACGGATAAAATTAGTTTTGACTTGTCCCGTAGTCCTGCAGGTCACAAATCTTGTTTAACGCAAAAGGTAGGTCTTCTGACTTGTTCCATTTGTGACGCCTTCCCAACGCCGCAGCGTCAGTGGCAAAGAGTGTCACAAACTAACTTCGTTTATCGGGCGGTGCATCAGGCATTTTCAGCCAATCGCCCCGAAGTGGAACTCACAGCAACAGGTATTGTTCCGGATTCTCACCGGATTCCCTATTATTCTCGGTGGCCGAGGGCCACACGGGAACCGTTTGCTTAGTGCAAAGATAATGAGTTTTTTTGTTTTGCAACTTTTTTATGGGATATTTTTTCGGGCGGGGTGTGGGAAATAAAAAACTCCCTCTAAAGAGGGAGTAAAAATTCAGTGTCGGAAGCAAATATATGCGGCAAGCCCCCATCTTCCATTAGAAATTGTATAACAAGAGCTATTTTGATATTCCTGTGAGTGCCTCCATTGCCTGACGACCCTCCTCACCGAGCGAAAGTGAGAAATCATTAACGAAGAGTGAAATATGCTTATCAATCACATCATCCTCAAGCTCCTGCGCGTGCTGCTTGACAAACTCGCGCGAGGCCATAGGATTGGCAAAGGCGTATTCGATACTGCGCCTCAAGACGCGCTCCACCCTCTGCTGTACATCCTCCGGTAAATTGCGCCTTACGACAATACCGCCCAACGGCAGGGGCAGCTGCGTGCGTGCCTCCCACTCCAGACCGAGGTCGGCAACCAACTCCAGCTGACGACGCTCATAGACAAAGCGCCCCTCGTGAATCAACACACCGCCATCCGCCTCGCCTCGCTCAACGGCGGCTGCAATCTCGGAGAAGAGCATCGGTGTGCGCACCTCGATTTCGGGGAACAATCTACCTATCAGAGCATTAGCCGTAGTATGCTCACCCGGCACAAGGATATGCCTCAGCTCGCCACGCTCACCCTTACGTCTTACCAGCAGAGGGCCATTGCCACGCCCCAGAGCCGCACCGCTATCCAGCAGGCGGTAGTGCTCGGTGATGGCGGGCAGCACGGCACAACTGATTTTGCTCACATCGGGCAGAGCCTGCTGCACACCCGCATTGAGCTCCTCAATGTCGTGGAACTCGACCTCAAAGGCAAGCCCCTCGCAATCGACACGGCCGTTGACGATTCCGTCAAACATAAAGGTGTCGTTAGGGCAGGGCGAAATGGAAAGACGTAACGGTTTCATTACAATGCAGTTTCAAATTCGTAGTGGCCCGAGCGCACCTTATACAAGGCATAACCCTCGCGTACACCCTTGCGGATAACATTTTCAGACTCCTCGAACTCGGGCACAGCACCCTCGAAGGGGAGCCACAGCGTAGCCGTAGCTCCAACGGGCACATCGCAGGCAATATTGAAGCGGCCATCCTTATGCTCCCAGCGGATAGCAATCTGGCCGTATGTCGTGTCGTGCGTGTACTCCACCCACTCCAGACCTGCAGGCACCACGGGGCGTACATCGAACGAGCGGAAGCCCGCATCCACAGCACGCAAGCCCGCCAAGTCGCGGTAGAACCAGCCGATACCACCGCCGAACATCGGGTGGTTGTGCGAGTTACCGCCATCCCACTGCTCCCACGTAACGGTTGCGCCCTGCTCAATCCACCAACCGAATGAGGGGAAGTCACGCTGATTTATCATCTTGTAGGCCAAATCCTTAAGGCCATTATCGCACAGCACCTCAAAGAGGAAGCGTGTACCGACAATACCCGTATCGAGGTGGTCGTTCACCTCGGCGATATTCTGTCGCAGAGCCTCAACGACCTTCTCACGACGCTCCTCAGGTACGCCTATCTTCAATGCCAAAACATTGCTGCCATACTTGCCATACGAGCCCGTTGCGGGGTCGTAGAGGTTGTCGTGGAACGCCTTAGCAGCTGCATCGCGGATAGCCTCAAACTCCGTGGCATCCTTGCCCAACGAGTGAGCCGTACGAACTGCTATATCGGCGCACTGCCACAAGAAGTAGGTATGCACCAGCTCGGCACGCGGTAACTCACGCGGCGGCAACCAATCGCCAAGATTCTTCCACTTCTGCACATCATTCGAGAGCATAAGGCCCGTATCGCTATCGACCCACGTTGTCATCCAGCGCACGTGGCGACGCATAGCGTCGAAGTTCTGCTCCAGAACGCGTCTGTCGCCATAATGCACGTAGAACTCCCACGGCATAATCTCCATTGCGGCACCCCAGCCTACGCCACCGCCACAGCCCGGCTGCCACGGCGCACCGTTGGGGACGTATCCACCCGGAGTCTGCGCACCACGAATATCGCGCAGCCACTTGTTGTAGAAGGTCTGCGCATCGAAGTTATGCATAACCGTAACGCACGCCACCTGACCATCGCCCGTGTAGGGTGAACGCTCGCGGTGGGGGCAGTCGCTGGCTATTGCGCCGTGCATATTGTCGAGCTGGCTACGACGCCAAATCTGGTTTATCTTATTTATAAGGTCGTTCGAGGTTGCGAACTCGCCCGCATAATCGACATCCGAATTGACGGCGTGCGCCTCGACCTGCTCGGCCGTGAGGTTGTCAATGCCGCGCACCTCAACCTCCGAGAATACAAACCACGTGAAACGTGCGTGGTAAGACTCGTCGCCCGAGCCGTTGGCCGTATAGCTGTTTGTGCCCTGACCCGGCGACTCGGTGACGTACTTGATATCAATCTTCTGACCCTTCTCGGCCTTGATATTCTTCAGCGCCATCCATCCCGAAATCTCCTCGGGGAACTTGATGCGTATGTGGTCCTCCTTCTTCTCAAACTCGATGGGGGCATAACGCTTTGTAATGCGGTCGGCAGGGCCATTTTGCGGAATGAGCTTGCCGATAGGAGCCTTTTTCAGAGCCACCTGCTGCCACGCCGAATCGTCATAGGCCGCAGTAGCCCAGCCCTTATGCTCAAGGCGTGCATCGTAGTGCTCACCCAGGAATATCTGGTCGCTGATAATTGCAGAGCGCTCGGCACGCCACGAAGTATCCGATGCGATAACTTCGCGCGAGCCATCCTCGTATAGAATCTCAATCTGACCCATAAAACGTGGCGTACCATAACCCATTGCAGGCCAGTGGCGTACCATATCGTAGAAGCCATTGCCGAGGATTACACCTACCGTATTCTCGCCCTCGACGAGCAGATTCTCCACTTCGTGCGTAAGGTACATCACGAGATACTCCTCAAAGGGGTCGGTAACTACAATGTCGCGTGTATTAAGTTCGGGACGGGTTGTGTAGTTGGTCTGGTTGGGTGAGAGGTAATCCTCGCCCACACGCTCGCCGTTGATATATAGCTCAAAGTAACCCAGACCTGTGCCATAGAAGCGTGCCTCTTTAACCTTCTTGCTTACCGTAAACTCCTTGCGAAGCAGCGGCGCGGGCACGACATCCTTCGATTTCATCATATCATACGAATCCTCGCCCTGCCACGGAGCGCCAATCCACTTGCCCTGCCACTCCTCTTTGCTTAGCAGACCCATATGCCAACGTGCAGGCGCACTCCACGCCGAGGCGCGACCCTGCTCGTCCCATACCATCACCTGCCACCAATACGAGGTGCGCGACTCGAGCGGCTTGCCCTTATAGGTGATAAAGGCCGACTCGGCCGAGGTGACCTTGCCCGTATCCCACACGGGAGCGGAGAAGTCATCGGGCGAGGTGGCTACGCGGATGCGGTAGGCTGTCTGCGCGGCGCCATTCGTCTTTGCCGTATTCTCGTTTATCCACGACAGGCGCGGATTCTGGATATCAATAACGGGGTCAGCGTCGTACTCGCACGTAAGCTGTGCGGGTGTGATGGTTGATGTGCCATCCACCGCCGCAGCGGCCGAGAGCGTAAATGCCACGATGGCCACCAGCAAAAGATAAAATCGTTTCATATAGGGTTAGTTTTAAGTTCTATTCGGTAAATAGTTGCGCCACGACAGCCGCCAGAGCCGTCACAGCCTCACCCACGCGCCACTGCTCGAAGGGCTCGCCCACGCGGTTGGAAACAGCACGTATGTGGCAGAAGTTATCAATATCGAAGCTCGAGAGCGCAGCGGCCACGCCCGAACTCTCCATCTGCTCAACAACAGGTAGCTCGCCCATTACGATAGCCTCGTTGCGCATAGCGTCACCCGAACGGTTGACCGTAAGCGTGCGCACCTGCCGCAAGCCTGTAACCGACTCACACTCATACTCAAAGGCATACGCCTCGGGCAGACCCTCAATGCCATCGTGTACAACCTCCACAACCTCTCCCACGCTCACGCGCCCATCGCACGCGCCAGCAATGCCACACAGCACCACACGGCAGGGATTATGCGCCATAATCTCTGCGGCCGTAGAGGCTGCTGCGCGAGCCATACCAACGCCTATGATGGCTACGGCAGCATCGGGACGCAGCGTGCGAAACGGTGCCGCCTCAGCCTCAGTGGGGAAGAGGAAGAGTGTCTTGCCAGCCATACTACTCCTGGCCTACGGTAGCCTCAACATCCTCTACGGTGATAGGAATCATCTTATCGCCTCCGATGCGGTATGAGCCCGCGTCGGTTACAACCAAGTCATCCTCCAGACGGATGCCGCCGAAGTCGCGGTACTGCTCCAGCTTATCGTAGTTAACGATACCCTTGCACTTACCCTCGGCCTTATACTTATCAATCAAATCGGGAACGAAGTAGATACCAGGCTCATCCGAGAGAACGGTGCCCGGCATCAGTCGCCACCACTGGCGTGTGATGCAGCAAGCCGAAGCCTTGGCACGCTCCTCCAACTCGGCAAATGAGAATGAGCGCTCGCCGATATTCTCGCAGTCGTGAACATCCAGACCGATACCGTGACCCAAACCGTGAGGCATAAAGAGATATGCAGCACCTGCGGCGATAGCGTCATCCACCGAGCCACGCACCAAATCCAGCTCCTTCAAGCCCTCGATAAGGGTGTGGAACGCCACATCTGAGTACTCCGAGTACATCATACCCGGGCGCAGAGCCGCAGCGGCATCGTCGTGAGCCTTCAATACGATATTATATACATCCTTCTGCTTCTCGGTAAACTTACCACCCACGGGGAAGGTACGGGTATGGTCAGACACGTAGCCGTTCAGATGCTCACCACCCGCGTCGCACAACAGCAGGCGACCCTGCTGCATCGTGCCCGAGTGGTCGTGGTTATGCAGCACCTCGCCGTGCTGCGAGAGGATAGTGGTGAACGACACGCCTGTGCCATAGCGCAGAGCCATACCATCGACCATACCTGCCACCTCGTGCTCCGAGCGGCCGGGGCGTGTGGCACGCATAGCGGTAGTGTGCATCTGGTAGCCAATCTCGAAGGCCTCCTCCAGAGCTGCAAGCTCCTCAGCACCCTTCTTCTCGCGCATCTCGGCAACGGCAAACAGCAAATCGATAGACTTGCGGGCGTGCAACATCTCAGGCTTGATACCGAGCAGATCCGACAACATCAGCTTCGTCTCACCGCGATAAGGGGGAAGGTAATGCACCTCACGACCCAAAGCGATGGCACGCTGAACATCCACCACGAGCTGTGCCATAGGCTTCGCCTCGGCAACGCCCACCTCATCGGCAAAGTCGCGGATTGTGGGCTGCGGGCCCATCCAGATGATATCCTCAACGGTGAAGTCATCGCCATAGAGCGTATCCACACCGCTCTCCACGTCAATCACACCAGCCAGCGCGGGAACGCTATGGCCGAAGAAGTAGAGGAACGTTGAGTCCTGACGGAAGTGATATGTATTATTGGGATAGTTGAAGGGTGACTCCACGTTACCGGGGAGCAAGATGATACCCTTACCAATGCGGCGGCGCAACTCGGCGCGGCGTGCTGAATAAATCTCTGATGCGAACATATTTTTCTGCTTTTACTTTATTGACGAATGAAATAGGTGTTATAGGTGTTATAAGTATTATAGGTGGTGCTATACATTATCAAACTGCTGGTCAACCTCCTCCGAGGGTACCATCTTATAGAGCTTATCGCCACGGCGAAGCGTCTGCGGCATCTTGATTGAGAAATAAGTTCCCTGCGGGATGTGGTCCACGACCTTCTCCTTGAGAACCAACCCCTCGGCCTCCATCTCCAGCACGCCCGTAGTCTCGCCCATCCACAGCAGCTGGTCGCCACGATTCACAGGCGCAGCCTCAACCAGCACCTCGGCAACGGAAATCTTCTTGAAGAAGTTTGTCACCTTGCCGATATAGACCTTGCGCTGCGTAGCCGACGAGCCATAGCGTGCCGTATGCTCGGCAATGTCGCGGCCGGCGTAGTAGCCCTCCCAGAAGCCTCGGTTAAAGACCGTAGAGAGTTTTTCTTTCAGCTCGGCAGCCAGCTCGGGTGTATATTCACCACGCTCCATAGCCTTCAGAGCTGCATCGTAGCTCTCCACCACGCGCTTGACATACTCCGCACCGCGGGCACGGCCCTCGATTTTCAGTACGCGAACGCCCGCCTTGATGAACTTATCCAGGAAGTCGATGGTACACAAATCCTTCGGCGAGAGTACATAGCGGCCATCAACGGCCAGCTGGCGACCCGTCTGCATCTCCGTAATAAGGTACTTGCGGCGGCATATCTGGCGGCAGGCACCACGGTTGGCCGAGCAGTGCTCCTCGTGCTCGCTAAGGTAGCACTTGCCCGAGATAGACATACACAGTGCGCCGTGGGCAAACATCTCGATTTGCACCCTCTCGCCACGCGGGCCACGCACATCGCGCTCCTCTATTTGCTGCGAGATATATGCAATCTGCTCAAGACTCAACTCGCGTGCCAGCACCACAACATCAGCCCACTGCGAGTAGAACTCCACAGCCTCGATGTTGGAGATGTTACACTGCGTGGAGATATGCACCTCCATACCCACCTTGCGGGCATACATAATGGCGGCAACATCGGCCGCGATGATGGCATCAACACCCTCCTTCAGGGCGCGGTCAACAACCGCACGCATATCCTCCATCTCGGTATCGTAGAGGATGGTATTGACCGTAAGGTAGGTTTTTACGCCCGCCTCGTGAGCCGTATGCACGATGGTGGCCAGGTCGTCGAGTGTGAAGTTCACCGACGAACGGGCACGCATATTCAAAACGCCCACACCGAAATATACGGCATCGGCACCCGCCGCGATGGCAGCGTGCAACGACTCCATACACCCCACGGGGGCCATAATCTCTATATCTTTTCGTTTAATCATTTTCATTTGTTTTTCTTTATCAAATCTCCTCTTTGGAGGTGTTCGCCTGCTCCTTTAGAGATTCCCATCGCCTTGCTCCGCAAGTCGGGGAATGACGTGGGAGAGGGTCAGGGAATGACGTGGGAGAGAGTCGGGGAATGATATGAGTTAGGGTTGGGGATAACACGGAAAAAGGGTTATTTCTTGCGTCCCATAAGGTTTTGAGCAAACACGCGCAGGTGCTCGGTACGCTCAACTGCAATCTCCAGCGTATCCAGTATTGCCAAAGCACGCTCGAAACGCAGCGAAATCTGCTGCTGGATGGTGCGTGGTACATCGTAGCGGTCGTAAACCTCCTTCACGCGGGCAATCTTCTCATCCTCCGAGAGCTTCGCATCAAGGTGCGTAGAGCGCAAGATATCGCGGTCGGGCTCCGTAGCGCGGCTCATAGCATTGAGCATAAGGCAGGTCTTCTTGCCCTCAAGGATATCGCCACCGATGCGCTTGCCCAGCTCCTCCACTGTGCCGTAGCTGTCGAGCAGGTCGTCCTGCTGCTGGAAGGCGAGGCCGAGTTCGAGTGCATAGCGGTAAATCTTCTTGCAGTCGCCCTCCGAAGCATCACCCAGCACGGCACCAATCATCGCGGCACCCGCCAGCAGAACGGAGGTCTTAAGCTCAATCATATTCATATACTCGACAACCGACACCTTCTGGCGCTTCTCGAAATCCATATCGTACTGCTGACCCTCACACACCTGCAAGGCCATCGTGGTGAAGATATCCATAATGCGCGGCAGTTTGTCGGCCGGCGCACCACTCAGCAGGCGGTAGGCATAAATCATCATTGCATCGCCCGACAGGATGGCCACATTCTCGCCCCAACGAGCAAAGACCGAGGGCTTGCCGCGACGCACGTCGGCATTATCCATAATATCGTCGTGCAGAAGCGTGAAGTTATGGAACATCTCTACGGCCGAAGCGGCAGGCAGTGCATCCTGCAGCTTACCGCCAAAAGCCTCACAAACCAACAGCAGCAGCGTGGGACGAATACGCTTGCCGCCACCCGACATCGAGTAGATGATGGGGGCATAAAGGTCTTTCGGCTCCTCGGGGAGCTGTATCTGTGCGAGGTGATTTTCAAACAAATCCAGGATTTCTTCATTCGTTTTCATAAGCGATGGTGGCTTTTTTATATGTTCGTGCCCCAAAATTAAGAAAAAGTTTGAAGAAAAAGAATTTTATACTTAACTTTGACGTTGTTAAATGTGTTTTGACATAAACTTAAACTAATTAACCATAACAACCAAAAACATTATGAAAAAATTGGCAATGGGTATCGACATCGGCGGAACAAACACTGCGTTTGGTCTTGTTGATGAGGAGGGTACCGTTTTCTGTGAGTCTGTAATTTCAACCGAGAAGTACAAGAAGTTTGACGACTATGAGACTTATGTAAAGACTCTGTGCGAGGCTATGCACGCTCTTATCGGCAGCGTATCTTTCGAGTTTGAGTTGATTGGTATCGGTATTGGTGCCCCCAACGCAAACTACCACACAGGTATGATTGAGGCTCCCGCAAACTTGTGGAAGTTCCGCGACGACGAGCCCAACCCCGATGAGTCACGTCGTATGTTCCACTTCGTGGACGATATCAAGGCTTCATTCCCCGGTGTTGACGTAGCTATCACAAACGACGCTAACGCTGCAGCTATCGGCGAGGGCGTATTCGGTAACGCTAAGGGTATGAAGGATTATGTTGTTATCACTCTGGGTACAGGTCTTGGCTCAGGTATCGTTAGCAACGGCGAGATGATTTACGGTCACGACGGCTTCGCAGGTGAGTATGGTCACGTGATGGTTGACAGCCGCGTACACGGCCGCGAGTGCGGTTGCGGACGCAAGGGTTGCTTGGAGGCTTACGCATCGGCTACAGGTATCAAGCGTACTGCATTTGAGTTGATGGCAAAGATGAACAACGATAGCGACTTGCGCGAGGTTCCCTTCTCTAAGTTTGAGGCTGTAATGCTCTCAACCGCTGCTGACAAGGGTGACGCTATCGCCAAGGAGGCATTCCGCTTCACTGGTGAGGTGTTGGGTAAGTCATTGGCTGACTTGGTTGCTACAACTTCTCCCGAGGCTATCATCCTGTTCGGTGGTTTGGCTAAGGCTGGCAAGCACATCTTCGAGCCCACTAAGTGGTATATGGAGGAGAATATGATGGCTACATTCAAGAACAAGGTTAAGTTGTTGCCTTCAGGTATCGAGGGTAAGAACGCTGCTATCCTTGGCTCATCAGCTCTTATCTGGCAGAAGGTTAAGTACTAAGATTTAGCAGGGCATAATACCAAAAGCCTGTCCCGAGTCATCGTGACAGGCTTTTATAGATTTTTGAGGTGCGGGCCAATAGCGTCTGCACGATAACAGAGAGGTTAGTTAGAAAAAAAATAGGAGAAAAGATGAAGAGACTATTGATTTTGGCGATGCTGTTGCTGCCGATGGGCGTATGGGCACAGAGCGCCGCAGTGAAGAAGATTATGGAGATGGCACGCGAGGATAACCGCACGATGCAGCATCTCGATATTTTGTGTAACCGCTTCGGCGGTCGCCCCGTAGGCTCGGCCGCTTACGACAACGCCGCAGAGTGGGCTGTAAAGCAGTTCAAAGATTGGGGCTTGGAGGTGAGCGTAGAGAAGGTTGGCGAGACCTGCGTAGGCTTCAACCGCGGTGGCTGGTGGGGTCGCGCTATGGGCGAGTACAACGAGACACTCTACTTCACAACACCCTCATACACAGCAGGCACGAAGGGCCCGCAGCGTGGTCACGTAGTAATTGAGCCCCGCACGTGGGACGAATTCAACCGTATGAAGGGCACGCTGAAGGGTGCTTGGGTGTTGCTCAAGAGCAAGAGCACAGGCTGGCCTCTGGACCACGACGCTGCAGCCAAGGAGAAGCGTCACGCTGCAATCAAGGAGAACGAGGAGATTGCAAAGCAGAACCGCGAGGCTGGCGTGGATGGCAAGAAGCGTCCCCTGAACGAGATGCCCGCATTGCTCTATGACGAGATGGTGGAGGCAGGCGTTTTGGGATTCATTCAGCCCACATCGGTGCCCATCCGCACGCTCTACGACCGCAAGATGTTGCAGGAGAACACCACAACCTTCGAGCAGCTGCCCACCGTACCCGACATTAAGCTGGACGAGGCGCAGTTTGAGCGCATCTACAAGCTGGCAGAGGAGCGCCGCTATGTGCAGCTGGAGTTCGATATCCGCAACTACTTCAAGATGGGTCCCGTGCCCTACCACAACATTGTAGCCACGATGAAGGGCTCGAAGTATCCCGACGAGTATGTAATCCTGGGTGCGCACCTCGACGCTTATGACGTAGCTACGGGTGGCGTGGATTGCGGCTCGGGTGTATCGGCCGTGATGGAGGCTGCACGTATGTTGAGCGTTTCGGGTGCGAAGCCTGAGCGTTCGATTATCTTCATCCTCTTTGCTGCCGAGGAGTTTGGTCTGCTGGGCTCGCTGAAGTGGATTGAGGACCACCCCGAGAAGCTGGATAAGATTTCAAATGTATTCAACCGCGATGGAGGCCCTATGCCCTACACCGATTTCTATGCTCCCGCATCGCTGGTGAAGGAGTATGAGAAGATTGCAAAGCCCCTGCAGGAGCTCTATCCCTCGTATAACTTCACCGTTCACAAGCTCGAGCCGCGTGAGAAGCCTACAAAGACGGGCGGCAACGACTCTACATCGTTTATGGTGGAGGGTATCCCCGCCGTGCAGATGGCCGACTGGAAGGACCCCTCGGGTTACAACTTCCAATATACGGAGATTTGGCACACCGACCGCGATACTTACCAGAAGAGTATTCCCGAGTATCAGGAGCAGGCAGCTACCGCGCTGGCTATTATGGCGTTGGGTACAGCAAATCTGCCTACGCTGTTGCCACGAAACGAAGTGTATAAGTAAGCATCTACCTTATATTATTTTATAGAAAGCCACCTATTCGGGTGGCTTTTTTTTATTAATTTGAGAAAATTTTTAACTCCGATAGTTGTAGATTAAAAAAATCTTCGTAACTTTATATTTCGAACGCGCATTGCAAACCTAACACTACGCGTTCAACCTAAAAAGCAAACAAACTAAAGTAAAACCAATAAAACTTCACGAATATGAAAAACTATTCAGCTAAAGAGATTAAGAACATCGTTCTCATCGGCGCGCCTGGCACGGGAAAAACTACCCTTGCTGAAGCGATGGCTTTTGAGGGTAAGGTTATCGACCGCAGGGGTAGTATCGAGACTAACAACACTATCTCGGATAATACAGATATTGAGCACGAGTACAAGCGCTCAATATACTCAACAACCCTTTTCACCGAGTTTATGGGCCGCAAGCTCAATATCATAGACTGCCCGGGTTCTGACGACTTCTGTGGCAACCTCTTCTCTGCCTTCAAGGTGGGTGACGTAGGTATTATGGTTATGAACGCCCAGAACGGTTGGGAGGTAGGTGACGAAATTCAGTCACGCTACGCTCGCATCCTGAACAAGCCTTTGATTGGTGTTATCAACCAGTTGGATGGCGACAAGGCTAACTACGAGGCTACAATAGAGGGTATTCGCGCTGCATCACGCGTGAAGCCCGTAATCGTACAGTACCCCGTAGAGGTTGGTCCTGGTTTCAACGCATTCATCGACGTACTTATGATGAAGATGTACCGCTTCACCGACGAGAACGGTACTCGCGAGGAGTTGGATATTCCTGCTGACCAGTTGGAGTACGCTCAGGAGTTGAATCAGGAGCTCTCAGAGGCTGCTGCAGTATATGACGACGCATTGATGGAGCTCTACTTCGAGAAGGGCGCCCTCACACAGGACGATATCCGCTCAGGTTTGAAGCTCGGCGTTGCTAACCGCGAGATTATGCCTATCTTCTGCTGTTCAGGTAAGCGCGACATCGGTACAAAGCGTTTGATGGAGTTCATCATCAACGTTGCTCCCGGCCCGACTACTCCTACAACAGCGCCCAAGTTCGTATCTACCGAGGGTGAGGAGCTGGTTGCAGACGAGAATCTGCCCACAGCAGTATTCGTATTCAAGAGCCAGATTGAGCAGCACATCGGTGAGATTACTTACTTCCGCGTAGTACGTGGTAAGATTACCGAGGGTATGGAGCTCGTGAATAGCCGCACAGGCAACAAGGAGAAGCTCTCGCAGTTGTTCGCCGTAGCAGGTAAGAACCGTATCAAGGTTACTGAGCTGTCAGCAGGTGACATCGGTTGCACCGTGAAGCTGAAGGCTACTCGCACAAACGACACGTTGGCAGCTGCTGGAGCACACGTGAAGGTTGAGCCTATCGTATTCCCCGAGCCTCGCTACCGCGCAGCTGTGAAGGCTAAGGAGCAGGGCGACGAGGAGAAGCTGGGTAAGCTGTTGAACGACATCAAGTACGAGGACCCCACAATCTTGGTTGAGTACTCTAAGGAGCTCAAGCAGACCATTATTCAGGGTCAGGGTGAGCACCACCTCAACATCGTTAAGACACGCTTGGCAAACGATAATAAGCTCGATATTGAGTACTTCGCACCGAAGATTCCTTATCGTGAGACAATCACCAAGGTAGCACAGGCAGACTACCGCCACAAGAAGCAGTCTGGTGGTGCTGGTCAGTTTGGTGAGGTACATATGGTTATCGAGCCCTACTACGAGGGTATGCCCGAGCCTACAAAGTACAAGGTTGGCGGCAAGGAGATTACCGTAAATATCAAGGGTAAGGAGGAGTATGACCTCGATTGGGGCGGCAAGTTGCAGTTCTACAACTCAATCGTTGGTGGTGCTATCGACGCACGCTTTATGCCCGCTATCCTGAAGGGTATTATGGAGAAGATGGACGAGGGTCCGCTCACAGGTTCTTACGCCCGCGATATCCGCGTAGTTATCTACGATGGTAAGATGCACCCCGTAGATTCAAATGAAATCTCATTTAAGCTGGCTGCACGTAACGCCTTCAAGGAGGCATTCCGCAACGCTGGTCCCAAGATTATGGAGCCTATCTACGCTGTGGAGGTATTGACCCCGAGCGAGTATATGGGTGCCGTGATGAGCGACCTGCAGAACCGCCGCGCAATGATTATGGGTATGGAGTCTGACAAGGGCTTCGATAAGCTGAACGCTCGCGTGCCTCTGGCCGAGTTGTACCGCTACTCAACATCGTTGTCATCACTCACATCTGGTGCTGCTACATACACAATGCAGTTCGCATCATACGAGCAGGTTCCCGCAGACGTTCAGGACAAGCTGCTTAAGGCTTACACCGACACTGACGAGGATTAATCCTATACAACCCTCACATCGTAAGGCCACTTCAGTCTTAGAATGTGAGATGCATTTAACAAAAACCGTTCCCGCCTGGGAGCGGTTTTTTTGTTGGAGGGGGCTTCTGTGACTACATCTCTATACTCTGCCCTTTCTTGCGCCACAACTCTATTCTCATCACACGCCAACAAGTCTCAGGACAATAAAAGGTTGTAATTTTCTTGCATATTTCTCCCTAAGTGCCTGATATTAAGATGTAAAAATGACAAAAAAGTTGCATATCAAACATTCTTGAAAACGAATTAAAAAAATATTAAACAATTTTTAACAAAATATAATAAATAATAAGAAAAGTGATAGCGCATTACAATTTTTCGAGGGAAGGTATTTTTTTTGCATTAAAATTATAGGTAAATGACACGCTTAGGAATGAATAAATATTCCAATATTTGGAAGTTTTGGCTGAAAACGTATAGGTTTTCTAATATTTTTACTATATTTTTGTAAAAGATTTATAATATATATGCGATTTGAAATGAATCCCTTACGTCAAATTATCGCATAAAAAAATGAGTTCTTACTAAGTTTTTTGCACGACAAAGTGCCTTAGTTGGATTATGAGCTAAACGCGACGAAATCAATCAATCCTAAATCCTTATAAATTTTAAGCTCATGAAAAGACTATTAATTTATCTTTGTGCGGTGTCAATTTTGGCATCTTGCATCAAGCTGCCGGATATAGATGTCTCCGGGGAATCGCAGGAGGCTAAAGCGGCCTTACTGGCCCAGTTCTCATCTGCGAATATTAAAAATTGGGATAGCCGATTAGGTTATGTTGTTGTTAATTTTACGCTTGATGTCGAAAATGATACACCCGCCAATTGCGTAGCGTGGTACGACAGAAACGGTAAGTGGTATCTTACCGAGAGCAGTATGAAGTACCAGGAGCTCCCCGCGGCTGTCACAGCAGCCTTCGAGGGTGGCGACTTCAAAGATTGTAATATCGAAGAGGTCTATTGCCTTGATGCTCCCGAGTTCACAGAGTACGCTATGCTTATCACTGGTAAGATTTACGGCTATGCGCAGAGAGGTTTTCTCTACTACAAGGAGAACGGCACGTTGCACATAAGCATCGTAAATCCTCGCTCAGATTACACCTACGGAGATTATCTGTTGGCTCCGATTTGTAAAAAGGGCGACGGCAGTAATACCGACAGCACCCCGCTTGAGAATTAACCCCTTACTGATTCTCAACGTGGATAGCACGAAGTATTAAAGTGCAGTGAATTTTGCGGTACGTCTATAGCTGATAGCAATAGACGTGCCGCTTTTTGTTTTCTACATAGTAAATCATTACGACCACAACTGCATAGAGAGCGTAACAAAGAAGATGATAATCGTTACCATAATCATCACACACTACATCGCGGCCCGAGCGATATCATTAAAACCTAAAACATAACCCATATAAACAGAAAAGTGCGAGCCTGTTTCTATCCAACGGTAGGCCTTCGACTGCCTTATGGTAGATATAACGACTCACACTTTGGCGGTATATGTCTTTAGAACATAATACATACCAAAATGAGCGCTCGTCATTCCCTACCATAATGAGTTGTCGAAGTTCACCGTTGAGGAAGAAAAAACGCTTTCCAATAAATATGTCTGCCGCGCACTGCGACTATACAAAGGTAATAATAAATTTCTATTTCCCTTGCCCCTCTGCCACAAAAAATAAGGCCCTCCCAAAAGGGAGAGCCTTACTCGTTGATATATTTCACTTTGCTTCGGGCGAAACGGGCATCGGCTCATCACCGCCCCACCCCACCCTCGGGCTTGGTAAATTACATCTTCTTACCTACGTTGGTCTTCTTTGCAACGGGTGCAGCCTTAGCTGTTGTAGCCTTAGGAGCCTTGGGAGCCTTAGCCTTTACTACTGTTGCATCCTCAACTGCGTCGGTCTTCTTTGTTGACTTGCGTGAACGACGAGTCTTGGGCTTAGCCTCCTCGATAGAAACTACCTTACCGAAGGTATATGCCTCGTTGAAATCAACGAACTCGATGATACACATATCCGCTGCGTCACCCAGACGGAAGCCCGTCTTCAAGATGCGGGTGTAGCCACCGGGACGCTCTGCAATCTTGGGAGCGATGGTGCGGAACAACTCAGTTACGGCCTCCTTCTGCTTGAGGTATGAGAAAACTACACGACGTGAGTGGGTAGTGTCCTCCTTTGACTTGGTTACCAGAGGCTCAACAAACTGCTGTACAGCCTTTGCCTTAGCTACCGTAGTCTCGATACGCTTGTGCAGAATAAGCGACGATGCCATATTTGAAAGCATAGCCTTACGGTGGCCAGCCTGACGGCCAAGGTGGTTAAAATTCTTATTGTGTCTCATAATTATTCTTTATCAAGTTTGTAGAGTGATACGTCCATTCCGAACTTAAGATTCAACGATGCCAGCAGCTCGTCCAACTCGGTGAGCGACTTCTTACCGAAGTTACGGAACTTCAGAAGGTCGTTGCGGTTGAGCTTAACCAAATCGCCTACGGTGTCAACATCAGCAGCCTTCAAGCAGTTCAAAGCGCGAACGCTCAAATCCTGGTCTGAAAGCTTGGTCTTCAGAAGCTGACGCATACGCAATGCCTCATCGTCCAAAGTATCATTATCGCTGGTGTCGTCCATATTGATTGTGATTTTCTCGTCCGAGAAGAGCATAAAGTGCTGGATCAATATCTTGGCGGCCTCTTTCAAAGCCTCCTTGGGATGAATCGAACCGTCGGTAGTAATCTCCAAATTCAACTTTTCATAGTCGGTCTTCTGCTCGACGCGGTAATCCTCAATCGAGTACTTGACGTTCTTGATGGGTGTGAAGATAGAGTCAATCGGAAGAACATCAATCTCCTGTGCGGCTGATGCGTTCTCCTCCGAAGGCACATATCCGCGGCCCTTACCGATAGTAATCGTAATCTGCATCTTTGTGCCAGGGGCAAGGTGGCAGATAACGAGCTCGGGGTTAAGAACCTTGAATGATGAGAGGTAGTTAGAGATATAACCTGCTGTAAGCTCGGTTACGCCTGCTACGTTTACGGTAACCTTCTCAGAGTCCTGATTATCTACCGTACGAAGGAAACGTACCTGCTTGAGCTTGAGGATGATATCCATCATACCCTCCATCACACCCGGGATAGCGGCAAACTCATTGTTCACTCCGGCTACCTTTACGGTCGTAATTGCATAACCCTCCAACGATGAGAGCAAAACGCGTCGCAAAGCGTTGCCGACAGTCATACCGAAGCCAGGCTCCAACGGACGGAACTCAAACTTTCCGAACGAGGCGGTAGCTTCGAGCATAATAACCTTTTCAGGTTTCTGGAATGCTAAAATTGCCATAAAACGATTGAATTTGAATTAATTACTACTTAGAGTACAGCTCGACGATAAGCTGCTCCTTAATGTTCTCGGGAATCTCCTCGCGCTCGGGCTTCTGAAGGAACTTGCCACTCATAGTAGCGCCGTCCCACTCAAGCCAAGCGTAGCGACTGCGTGAACCCGATACTGCAGTAGTGATTACCTCCAAACTCTTTGACTTCTCGCGTACTGACACGATGTCGCCAACCTTAAGCTGATATGAAGGAATGTTTACAACCTGACCGTTGACGCAGATGTGGCGGTGTGAAACCAGCTGACGTGCTGCGGCACGGGTGGGGGCGATGCCCAGACGGTAAACTACGTTGTCCAGACGGCACTCCAGAAGCTTCAACAGGTTCTCACCAGTGATACCGCCCATACGAGCTGCGGCCTCATAGGTGCGTGCGAACTGCTTCTCCAGGATACCGTAAGTGTACTTTGCCTTCTGCTTCTCTGAAAGCTGCTCGCCGTACTCAGAGTTCTTCTTACGCTTGCGAGCAAGACCGTGCTGTCCGGGAGGATAGTTACGCTTCTCAAGCACCTTATCCGCACCATAAATGGCCTCGCCGAACTTACGAGCGATCTTTGATTTTGGTCCAATATATCTTGCCATTGTTTTACTGTTTTTTAGTGTTTGTTAAAGTCTTTGTTAAAGTCTTTTCAAGTGTAATGTGCTACGCTCTGTGCGTCGGCATTATACGCGACGACGGTTAGGAGCACGGCAACCGTTGTGGGGCAGCGGAGTAACGTCGATAATCTCCATTACCTCGATACCTGCACCGTGGATGGTACGAACGGCGCTCTCACGACCCTGACCAGGACCCTTAACATAAACCTTAACCTTACGCAAGCCCATATCGTAGGCAACCTTTGCGCAATCTGCCGCTGCAGTCTGCGCTGCATAGGGAGTATTCTTCTTCGAGCCGCGGAAACCCATCTTACCAGCTGATGACCAGCTGATAACCTCACCAACCTCGTTAGTGATGGTGATGATTACGTTGTTGAAAGTAGAGTGCACAAAAGCCATTCCGAGGGCACCAACCTTAACAACCTTCTTCTTAACTGTTCCAGTTTTCTTTGCCATAATAACTTCCTATTTATTACTTCGTTGCCTTTTTCTTGTTTGCTACAGTCTTCTTGCGACCCTTGCGAGTACGTGCATTGTTCTTGGTTGACTGACCACGAACGGGAAGACCAAGACGGTGACGGATACCACGGTAGCAACCGATGTCCATCAAACGCTTGATGTTGAGCTGTACGAGTGAACGGCACTCGCCCTCCACCTTCAAGCCCATCTCAGCGATGGTTGCACGGATTGCGCCGACCTGATCGTCAGTCCAGTCGCATACTTTAATATTTTCGTCAATTCCAGCTGTTGCCAGAATCTTGCTCGACGTGCTGCGACCGATACCATAGATGTATGTAAGGCCGATAACGCCGCGCTTGTTTTTTGGTAAATCTACACCAACTATACGTGCCATAAATTAATTTCTTTACTTTAATTAATCGTTTGAATATTACCCTTGGCGCATTTTGAACTTAGGATTCTTCTTGCAGATTACGTACAACTTACCCTTACGGCGTACGATCTTGCAATCCTCACTTCTTTTCTTGATTGATGCTTTTACTTTCATAATTTTCAAGCAATCTTAATTATTTGTACCTAAAGGATATGCGACCCTTACTCAAATCGTAGGGGGTCATCTCCACTTTGACCTTATCTCCGGGCAGGATTTTGATATAGTGCATACGCATCTTGCCTGAGATATGAGCCGTGATAACGTGTCCGTTATCCAATTCTACGCGGAACATAGCGTTCGACAACGCCTCGATAATTGTTCCGTCGCGTTCGATAGCAGTTTGTTTTGCCATAGAGTCTTACTTAATATTAAGTGCCTGTTCGATTATATTAAAGTCTGTCAACACGTCGGGACCATCACGGCGGATTGCCACTGCGAACTCAAAGTGAGCCGAGGGTTTACGGTCCTTAGTGCGCACGGTCCAGCCGTCGCGCTCAAAGACTACTGCCTTCGTGCCCATATTAATCATAGGCTCGATGCAGATTACCATACCCTCCTTCAACAGTGGTCCTCTGCCACGTGCGCCGAAATTTGGTACACCCGGGGCCTCGTGCATTTTCCTGCCCACTCCGTGACCTTCCAACTCGCGCACTACGCCGTAGCCGAAGCTTTCGGCGTACTCTTGCACTACTGCCGAGATATCGCCTACGCGATTACCGGCCTTTGCCTGTGCAGTACCTTTATAAAGAGCTTCTTTGGTGACTTCAAGAAGTTTGCGTGCCTCCGCGCTAACCTCGCCAACGGCGAACGTATATGCCGAATCACCAACAAACCCCTTCAAAAACGTACCCAAATCCACCGATACGATGTCGCCCTCCTCGATGACTCTGTCGCCCGGGATGCCGTGTACGACCTGCTCGTTAACCGAGATGCAAGCCGATGCGGGATAACCCTGATAACCCAAGAATGCAGGCTCGGCACCGTTGGCGCGGATAAAATCCTCGGCAATGCGGTCCAACTCGCGCGTTGTAATACCCGGACGGATATGCTTACCCACCTCAGCCAATGCTCGGCTTACAAGGATATTGTTCTCGCGCAGAATCTCAATCTCTGCATCTGTCTTTAGATGAATCATCGTGTTGTGTTTTCTGTTTGCGGCGCGCCGACAAGCGACGCGCGCTCACATTCCTTATAATATATCTACTTTAGACAACCGATTTTAACCTATTATCAATCGGTGACTCATTAATAACGTCCCTGGATACGTCCGGTCTTCATCAAACCGTCATAGTGACGCATCAGCAAGTAGCTCTCAATCTGCTTCAGAGTGTCGAGAACAACACCAACCATAATCAGCAATGAAGTACCGCCATAGAAATAAGCGAAGCTCTGCTGAACACCCAAGAACTTCATTGCAAGACCGGGCATAATTGCCACAAGTGCAAGGAAGATTGAGCCGGGAAGAGTGATTCTCGTCATAATGGTATCGATATAGCTTACGGTCTGCTTACCAGGCTTAACACCGGGGATAAAGCCACCGTTACGCTTCATATCGTCGGCCATCATTTGAGGGTTGATGATAATTGCCGTATAGAAATAGGTAAAGGCAATTACCAACACAGCCAGCGTAAAGTTATACCAGAAACCCTGGATGTTTGCAAATGTTGCCTGCAAACCGGGAATCAAGGCAGGAATCATAACAAGAGCCTGTGCGAAGATGATAGGCATCACGTTAGCTGCATTCATCTTCAAGGGGATGTACTGACGTACACCGCCGTACTGCTTGTTACCGATAATACGCTTTGCATACTGTACAGGTACCTTACGTACAGCCTGGATGACTGCGATAGATACCAAGAACACCAAGAACAGTAGGGCAAGCTCGACCACAAACATAATAAGGCTACCCGTCGAGGTGCTTACGCGAGCCGTGAACTCGGCCAGCAAAGCTTGAGGCAGACGAGCAACAATACCAATCATAATGATCATTGAAATACCGTTACCGATACCCTTGTCCGTAATACGCTCACCGAGCCACATAGTAAACATTGTACCTGCGATGAGGATAACTGTCGCATAGGCGAAGAAGTAGAATGTACCTCCATAAACAAATGCCTCGTGGGGCAACTGGTGATAGAGGTTGGCCATGTAAGCAGGACCCTGGATACAGAGCACCACGATCGTAAGCAAACGTGTCCACTGGTTCATCTTGCGGCGACCGCTCTCACCCTCCTTCTGCAACTTCTGAACTGCGGGGACCATAATACCCAACAGCTGAATGATGATAGAAGCGGTGATGTACGGCATAACTCCGAGTGCGAAAATCGCAGCGTTGGCAAATGCACCACCAGAGAATACGTCAAGCAAACCCAACAATGAGTTGCTGTTCATCTGGTCTGCCAAAGCCGAATCAGCGCCCAACATATTGGGGTTGATACCCGGAATGACCACAAAACATCCCAAACGATATACAAGCAGGAGGCCAATCGTATAGAAGATACGCTTGCGCAGCTCCTCAATCTTGTACATGTTTTTCAATGTTTCAACGAGTTTCTTGTTGGTTGCCAGAAGCAATACGACGATTGCAACTAACACACCAGCAATCAGATAACCGTTCATATTAATTTAAGTTTTAAGGTTACAACTTTTCTACACTACCGCCAGCAGCTACGATTGCAGCCTCGGCGCTCTTAGAGAAAGCGTGAGCTGTTACGGTGAGAGCCTTTGATACGCTACCGTTACCCAGAATCTTAACTCGGTCGTTAGACGAGATAAAACCTGCACCGATCAAAGTGTCAATGTTGATAGTTGCGAGCTCCTTCTTAGCTGCAAGCTCCTCCAAAGTAGAGAGGTTGATGGGCTTGTACTCTACGCGCTTCAAGTTCTTGAAACCGAACTTAGGAAGACGACGCTGCAAAGGCATCTGACCGCCCTCGAAACCGAGCTTGCGAGAGTAACCCGAACGCGACTTGGCACCCTTAAGACCACGGGTTGAGTAACCACCGTGACCAGAACCTGCACCGCGACCCACGCGCTTATCGTGGTGTGTAGAACCCTTAGCGGGCTTCAAATTATTGAGTTCCATCTTCAGAATTTCTTTTTTGAGTTAAACTTACTTTACCTCCTCGACTACTACGAGGTGCTTCACGCGCTCGAGCATACCCTTGATGATTACTGAATCAGAGTGCTCTACGCTCTGGTTAATCTTACGAAGACCCAAAGCTGCGAGATTCTTGCGCTGCTGCGCTGTCGTACCAATCTGGCTACGAACCTGTGTGATTTTCAACTTTGCCATTGTCATTCAATAAATTAACCGTTAAACACCTTAGTCATTGAGATACCGCGCAACTGTGCTACGCTGTGTGCATCGCGCAACTCGCAAAGTGCACCTACGGTAGCCTTAACGAGGTTGTGGGGGTTAGATGAACCCTTGCTCTTTGCAAGCACGTTCTTAACACCTACTGACTCCAATACGGCACGCATTGCACCACCGGCGATGATACCGGTACCGGGAGCTGCCGGACGAATCATAACCTCTGAACCACCGAAACGCATCTCCTGCTTGTGGGGAATTGTACCGTTGATTACGGGGATCTTCACCAAATTCTTCTTTGCATCCTCTACACCCTTAGCGATTGCTGAGGTTACCTCCGATGCCTTACCGAGGCCGTAACCTACAACACCGTTCTCGTTACCTACAACAACGATTGCAGAGAAGCTAAATGTACGACCACCCTTGGTTACCTTAGTAACACGGTTAATTGCTACGAGCCTATCCTTAAGCTCCAGGTCGCTTGTACGAACTTTCTTTACGTTTGTATTTGACATATCGCTTAGAATTTAAGGCCACCCTCACGAGCAGCGTCGGCTAACATTTTAACTCTTCCGTGATAGAGGTATCCGTTACGGTCGAAAGCAACGTTTGAGATACCCTTCTCGATTGCACGCGCTGCGGCCAACTTACCTACCAACGCTGCAACCTCACACTTATTCTTGCCAGCTGCCTCGGCTACTACCTCCTTATCGAGTGAAGAAGCGGTTGCCAAAGTAACACCTGCAAGGTCATCAATAAACTGAACGTAGATCTGCTTGTTAGAGCGGAATACGGTCATACGAGGCTGCTCAGGCGTACCGTTTACAATCTTACGGATACGCATCTTGATCCTCTCTCTTCTTTCTATCTTAGTTAATGACATAATGCTTGACTTATTTTACTATTTTGAAGCAGACTTACCGGCCTTGCGACGGATTACCTCGCCTACGAACTTAATACCCTTACCCTTATAAGGCTCCGGCTTACGCAGTGAGCGAATCTTTGCAGCAACCTGACCTACCAACTGCTTGTCGATTGACTTAAGAGTTACGATGGGGTTACCCTTCTTCTCGGTTACGGCTGTAGCCTGAACCTCGGCGGGCAACATCAATGCTACGTCGTGTGAGTAACCAAGACCCATTACAAGGATACCATCCTTTACCTCAGCCTTGAAACCTACACCTACGAGCTCCTGCTTGATCTCATAGCCCTTAGATACGCCAATAACCATGTTGTTGATGAGTGCGCGGTACAAACCGTGCAGCGAACGGTGACGGGGCTGGTTGGTGGGGCGGCTAACCATTACGGCTGCGAACTCCTTCTCAGTCTTTGCGTCGGTGTGAGTACCAACCTCGACCTTAATGTCTGAATCAACCTTCTGACTCAGTGTCCCAAGAGGCCCTTTCACGCTTACCGTGTTGTCAGCGGCAACCTCTACGGTTACGCCGGCGGGTAAGATTACAGGTAATTTACCAATTCTTGACATTTTTCTTTTGTTTTTGTTAGTTAATTAATGCTTGAGAACACTGAAAATTAGTAGATGTAGCACAATACCTCACCACCTACGTTCTCCTTGCGAGCCTTAGCGTCGGTCATAATACCCTTTGAAGTAGAGAGGATAGCGATACCCAAACCATTCAATACACGGGGCATAGTGTCAACCGATGCATACTGGCGCAAACCGGGACGGCTAACGCGCTTAAGGTTCTTGATAGCGTTTGTCTTGGTAGCTGCGTCCCACTTCAGAGCGATCTTGATGGTCGGGTGACCCTTCTCGTCTGTGTCGAACTTGTAAGCCAAGATGTAGCCCTGCTCGTAGAGGATCTTAGTGATCTCTCGCTTAATTTTTGAGCCGGGAGCTTCAACCACTTTGTGGTTGGCTTTCACCGCGTTTCTAATTCGCGTGAGAAAATCCGCAATAGGATCTGTCATAGTGAATTAAAAGTTAAAAATTAATAATTAAGTTAATTGTTATTTTCCACCCATTATGGGCGCGCAAATATACGCAAAAAAATTCAATAAATCGCTATATAGTGGCTTATTATAAGGCTTTTGCGACCGTGAAAACGAAAAAATAACATTAAAATAACATTGGAGCGGTGCTTTTTGCGTCATTTTGCCCAACTAGTTACTTTTCAGCCGTCTTCAGGTATGACAAAAGGTGCAACCATAATCGCATAAGCGACTAAGCCACTACCTCTGTCACATTCGGTTGCGGCGATACGCACACAACCTCAATTGCCCGACAAATAATTATCATAGGGAACACCCCCTGATACCATCTGCGACCCTTGAATGTGTAACTCGATGCCTAACCTGTTCACTGAGCCCCACACCGAGAAGTTACCATCACCAGACGGCACTTTCCTCGACGCGCAGCCCAAATACTTGGGACTCTGCATCTGTATCGAATGAGTCTTCGCCACTATACATATATTTATATACGCACGTACGATAAATATACGCTCGGCCAGCGGCCATAGTACAGGCACCCTGAGGCACCTACGAATAACTCATCCTTTAAGAATACTCAACGGGGTTAGGCGGCGACAAGTCGCACCTCTGCCTTCCGCACGTTGAAAAAACAGTCGCCCGGGGCGCCGTATGCGCCCCTGCGACAGCAATCTACTACCAGCTGGCCTTCTTTACGCCGGGAATCAGACCGTTTGATGCCATCTCACGGAACTGAATACGGCTGATGCCGAACTGACGCATATAACCCTTCGGACGACCAGTCAGCTTACAACGGTTGTGCTGACGGATAGGATTCGAGTTGCGGGGCAACTTTGAGAGTGCAATCCAAGCCTCCTCGTGGTCCATCTCACCGCTCTTTACCTTTGCTGCGATCTCCTCACGCTTGTGTGCGTAACGGTTTGCAAGCTTCACACGCTTTACCTCGCGTGCCTTCATTGATTCCTTTGCCATATCCTACTGGTTGTTCTTTTTAGCGTTCTTGAAAGGAAGGCCGAACTCGCGCAAAAGGGCATAACCCTCAGCGTCGGTCTGAGCCGTCGTTACGAAAGTAATCTCCATACCGAAGATCTTAGTGATCTTGTCGATATCGATCTCAGGGAAGATGATCTGCTCGGTGATACCCAAAGTGTAGTTACCACGGCCATCGAACTTCTCGTTGATACCCTTGAAGTCACGTACACGGGGCATAGCCACCGCGATAAGGCGCTCCAAGAACTCATACATGCGCTCGGCGCGGAGTGTTACACGCACACCGATGGGCATACCCTTACGCAACTTGAAGTTAGAGATATCCTTCTTAGACTTAGTCTGAACTGCCTTCTGACCAGTGATCTGAGTAAGCTCGGCCTGAGCTACGTCGATAAGCTTCTTATCGGCTACGGCCTGGCCCATACCCTGGTTGATCACGATCTTCACGAGCTTGGGACACTGCATTACGCTGGTGTAGCCAAACTCCTTCATAAGAGCAGGAACGATCTGCTCCTTATACTGTGTTTTGAGTGTTGGTACGTATGCCATTATTTGATCTCCTCTCCTGACTTTTTAGCGTAACGAACTAATTTACCATTTGCACCTGCCTTGCGACCTACGCGAGTAGCCTTGCCACTCTTGGGGTCGAGCACCTGCAAGTTTGAGATGTGAATCGGAGCCTCCTGCTCGATGATTCCACCCTGGGGGTTCTGGGCATTGGGCTTTGTAGCCTTCTTGCACATATTCACGCCCTCAACGACAGCACGCTGCTTGGCGGCATCGACCTTCAGTACCTTACCCTGCTGGCCCTTGTTGTCACCTGCGTTGACGTAAACCATGTCCCCTTTCTTGATATGTAACTTAACTGACATCTTTCTTTGTGTTTTTAATATTACAATACTTCAGGTGCCAATGAGATGATCTTCATATACTGATCACGAAGCTCACGTGCTACGGGACCGAAGATACGAGTACCACGCATCTCACCCTGATTGTTAAGAAGAACTACGGCGTTGTCGTCGAAACGAATGTACGAACCGTTGGCACGGCGGATCTCCTTGGTGGTACGTACTACGACCGCCTTAGATACTGTGCCCTTCTTTACGTCGCCCGAGGGACTTGCGCTCTTTACCGTCACGACGATCTTATCGCCGATTGAGGCGTAGCGACGCTTTGTACCGCCAAGCACGCGGATACAAAGAACCTCCTTTGCGCCGCTGTTGTCTGCTACTACGAGTCTGCTTTCTTGCTGTATCATAACTACTTAGCTCTTTCAATGATTTGTACTAATCTCCAACGCTTGGTTTTGCTCAAGGGGCGGGTCTCCATAATGCGAACGGTATCACCCTCCTTTACGGTCTCGTCCAGACACTCGGCTGCGAACTTCGTAGTCTTGTTCATAAACTTACCATAGATCGGGTGCTTAACCTTACGCTCAACGGCAACCACAATGGTCTTCTCCATTTTGTTGCTGACAACCAACCCAATACGCTCTTTTCTAAGATTTCTTTCCATAGTGGTAATTAACATTTAGGGTTTTTCTGACGCAGAATTGTCAGCATACGAGCTATATCTCTGCGAGATTTTTTAATAATTGACGGATTCTCAACCGGCGATACAGCGTGCTGCACCTTCAACTGAGCGAGGTTAGCCTTCTCAGCGGCGATGCGCTCCTGCAGATCCTGAACCGACATATCCTTTATTTCAGCACTTTTCATCTTTGTCTTTCAATTAAAGATTATTCAACGTAGTCACGTCGTACAATAAACTTAGTTGTAATAGGCAACTTCTGTGCGCCCAGACGGAGTGCCTCCTGTGCAATCTCCAAGGGTACACCCTCGGCCTCGAAAAGGATACGACCCGGGGTAACGGGAGCCACGAATCCTTCGGGATTACCCTTACCCTTACCCATACGCACCTCGGCGGGCTTCTTCGTGATGGGCTTATCGGGGAAGATGCGGATCCAGATCTGACCCTCACGCTTCATATAACGGGTGATGGCCTGACGTGCGGCCTCGATCTGACGACCGGTGATCCAAGTTGACTCAAGTGCCTTGATTCCGAATGAACCGTATGCAAGCTGGTTTCCTCTCTGAGCGAAACCCTTCATACGACCCTTTTGCATTCTTCTAAATTTGGTCTTTTTTGGCTGTAACATAATGTTTTTCGCTTTTAAAAGGTCCTACTTACTTATTGTTATTACGTCTTTTACGGGGAGCGCCCTTGCCACCGCGGTGCTGCTGTGACTGGCCACCCTGCTGTGAGGCTGCGCCCTGAATCTCGAACAGATCGCGCTTACCGTAAACGGTACCGTGGCAGATCCAGGTCTTGATACCGAGGATACCTACCTTGGTGAGCGCCTCTGAGAGATAGTAGTCAACATCGGCACGGAAGGTGTGCAAAGGAATACGGCCCTCCTTAATGGTCTCTGAGCGAGCCATCTCGGCGCCACCTACACGACCTGATATCTGGATCTTGATACCCTCGGCGCCCATACGCATCGTCGAAGCGATGGTGGTCTTGATAGCGCGGCGGTAAGATACGCGGCCCTCCAACTGGCGAGCGATGTTGTTACCTACGATAACGGCATCAACCTCGGGACGCTTTACCTCGAAGATGTTGATCTGAATCTCCTTACCGGTGAGCTTCTTGAGCTCCTCCTTGAGCTTGTCAACCTCCTGACCGCCCTTACCGATGATGATACCGGGGCGAGCTGTCGAGATGGTTACGGTAACCAACTTGAGCGTACGCTCGATGATAATCTTTGAAATACTTGCCTTGGCCAAACGGACATTCAAGTACTTACGAATCTTAGCGTCTTCTACCAATTTCTCTGAGAAATCCTTACCACCATACCAGTTAGAATCCCAACCTTTGATGATACCAAGACGGTTTGCTATTGGATTTACTTTCTGTCCCATTTGTTTAGTTATTTTCTGCGGTTACCACTTTGTCAACTACGATGGTTACGTGATTTGAACGCTTGCGAATACGGTGAGCACGGCCCTGTGGTGCAGGCTGAATACGCTTCAACATACGACCACCATCAACCATAACCTCCTTAACGCACAATGTTACGTCCTCCAAACGTTCATTCTCGTTCTTTGCCTCCCAGTTAGCGATTGCTGACTTGAGGAGTTTCTCCATACGGATAGATGCCTCCTTCTTTGAATAACGAAGGATACCCAGTGCCTTATTAATCTCTACACCGCGGATGATGTCTGCTACCAGACGCATCTTGCGGGGAGAGGTAGGACAATCGCGCATAATTGCGATAGCCTTCTGCTTCTTTTCAGCCTTTAACTTCTCGGCTCTTATTGCTTTTCTTGCACCCATTGTCTAACTATTTTTTCTTGTTACCTGCGTGACCACGGAAATTGCGGGTAGGAGCAAACTCGCCCAACTTATGACCCACCATATTCTCTGTTACATATACGGGAATAAACTTATTTCCGTTGTGGACAGCTATCGTCTGACCTACGAAGTCAGGCGAAATCATACTTGCTCGTGACCAAGTCTTAATGACTGTCTTCTTATTGCCCTCGGCCTGTGCTACAACCTTAGCCTCCAACTTGGGGTCAATAAATGGTCCTTTTTTTAATGAACGGCTCATTATGATACTCTATTTAATTATTTTTTACGCTTTGAAATGATGAACTTCGAAGTGGTCTTCTTGGGATTACGAGTCTTATAACCCTTAGCCAACAAGCCCTTACGTGAACGGGGGTGACCTCCAGAGGCACGACCTTCACCACCACCCATCGGGTGATCAACGGGGTTCATTACCACACCACGGTTGTGAGGACGGCGGCCCTGCCAACGGCTACGACCTGCCTTACCTGACGACTCAAGGTTGTGGTCAACATTTGAAACAACACCTACCGTTGCACGGCAAGTTACGAGTACCATACGAGTCTCACCTGAAGGCAACTTAATAATAGCGAACTTTCCTTCGCGTGCCAAAAGCTGAGCATACGAACCAGCTGAACGTGCCATTGCAGCACCCTGGCCCGGGTAGAGTTCGATGTTATGCACTACAGTACCGAGGGGAATCTCGCTCAGGAACAAAGTGTTACCAACCTCAGGAGCAACGCCTGCGCCGCTCATTACGGTCTGGCCTACCTTCAATCCGTTGGGAGCGATGATATAGCTCTTCTGACCATCTGCATAAACCAAAAGTGCGATTCGTGCTGTACGATTAGGATCGTACTCGATAGACTTAACAGTTGCAGCAATACCGTCCTTAGAACGCTTGAAGTCAACGTTACGATACATCTGCTTGTGACCACCACCAATGTAACGTACGGTCATCTTACCAGTGTTGTTACGTCCACCAGAGCTCTTCTTAGGACTCAGCAACGACTTCTCAGGCGCTGTGCGAGTGATCTCCTCGTAAGTGCCAATAATCTTATGTCTTGTACCTGCTGTTACAGGCTTAAACTTTC
>SUZR01000004.1:0-5145 GCA_015059845.1 Rikenellaceae bacterium
AGACCTGCCAATGTCTGCGAAACGGTTTCGCTTACGATAGCCCTTAACTCTTCGGGCGTGGTTACAATAATTTGGTTCATTTTATTCGTCCTTTTTAAGTTAATACTTGGCTATCGTCATAGCCCTTTCAACCGATTGATGCTGCAAAGGAAGAATAAAGGAAACTAAATATCGAATTGTCAATAACTTAACCCACCTATGACAGATTGTGCCATAACTACGACAGATGATGACACAGCATAGGTTTGGGATAGAGAGTATATAAGACAAATGTAGGACAAGTGACGCTATGGCATCATTTGTCCTACATCTGTCAAGTCATTTATAAATAATGGATTTTTTACTCTTTTAACTTTTCGAGTTGAGAAATGACCTCTTTTATTTGGAAATATCTGTCTCTCGACAAGCCTACATCGCTACGAGAGATAAAACCCATCTGTTCCCATCGGGCTACAGTCTGACGAGTTACACCAGCCATCTTTGCCAAAAGTTTCTGATCGATGAGTTCCTTATCACGATAGGTTTCATACTTGTATTTTTGGGTTGCATAGTTGAACTTCAACTTTTCCAGCACCTTGTCAATATCATTTATTGTTGGTGGCACATACTCCTTAATATGCAGCACGCCCTCATCAATGAGATAGTTTTCGTATTCGGGATACTCCTCGGCAATCTCTCTTGCAATAATGCCGAAGCATTTCAAATTGCGGATTGCTATCTTGGCGGTCTTTCTATTTGGCATAGGCTTTAATCAAAATTGGTTAGTAATTGTGCATTCTTCTTGCGCTCATCCTGCTCGAAGCTGGCGAGGTAGTTCTCCGTAACCATCAGGTTGGAGTGTCCCAAACTCTCCGAGATATAGGAGATATTCGTTCCGCTGCGCTTCAAGACGGTTGCAAAGCTATGGCGTGCTGCGTATGTGGTTACACGAGGCAATCCCAAAGCCTTGGAGATACGAGCTAAGATGATATTGCAGCGTTGAGTAACCTTGCAGACGAGTTGTTTAATCTCGTATGCAGATTCCTTACCTGTGGCAAACTTGAACAACAATGTATCGGGGTTGCCATCATCAGCATTACCCCAACGCTCGATGATATTTCGCATTTCAGGAGTTAAGACAGCTCTAATGGTGCGTATCTGCTTTGAGGTGTTCTTGGTTTTGGCTCTGACGAAACAGATCTCATCACCCTCTATATTATTATAGGTAAGGTAGAGCATATCTCGAAAGTTGATACCATTGCACAGATAAGAGAAGAACCACATATCGCGATACATCTCTGTTTCCTCGTTGCCATCGGTGTAGGTTACAAGTTGCTTTATCTGCTCCAATGTAAGAGCTAACTTTCGACCCTCTGCCGAGGGCATCTCGAAACGACCTCTGCCAAATGGGAAATTAACCTCCTTGATAACACCATCCATACGGGCTTGATTGAGTATCGCTTTGAGGTACTTAAAATATACATTGATGGTTGATTTGCTCTTACCGTCATTGCTCCAAAAGCGCTCCAACCTGTTGAGCCAATCAACGGTAATAGTTGAGAATGGAATATCCTTACCTGCAAATGCCTCTATACCCAACAGTATAGAGTGATAACCATTGCGAGTGCTATACTGCTCGTTACGCTCGGCATCGGCAACCTTGGCTCTAATCGCTGCATTGACCGTAACAGTCGCACAGCGTCCCAAACGAATGCTGAGCAGGTCGAAACCAAACTCTCCTCGCTCGGCAAGGGATTCCACTTGGCTCTTGATGATAGAGAAACTATTCTCTATACTTGAACGAATCTCCGACAATCGGCGACTCTTGCTCTCGGCAAGGTTCGCCCAATCCTCCTTGGAGAGTTCCTGCCCCGTAGAGTAATATTTCTGCTTGCGGTTGTAGATAACCTGTATTTTCACAGGAAACAATCCGCTCTTCTTGGCTCGGCGGGCATCCAGCACCGAGAGTACCGAAATGCCGTCCTTTGAATACTTGAACATAATCTGCCGTTTTTTAGGTTAATTACTTCTGTGTATGCAAATCCTTGTACATACTATTTGCATACAAAAGTAGATATTATCGGCAAATTCTGCAAATCACAAGAAAAGAAAATTTGCCAAAATACGCTAAAACACAACGTTTTGCATATTATTGGCAAATCTTAGAAAACGGGTGAAAATACCCTATAATTTACTCGACGTAAATGAGCATTTCGAGGACAAGCCAGATGCCGAAAGAGCCTTGTTAGGCAATTTTTACTTGATTATCACAACATTAACCAGCCTCACGCCCGACAGACGGTTAATCTCTGCCGCAAGTGCGTCACGGCGATAAAACAGTTCCGAGCGAATCACAGCCGACGAGATGTGGGCATACAAAACGTGATTCTCCAAGCGTAGCTCCGTCGTTAGAGCGGCAGCTCGCTCCCCCACCACCTCGCGCCACGTGTCGGGCAGCTTGCCCTCGGCAACCTTCGCGGCAACGTATGGTCGCGAGAAAAACTCCTCCAACACATCGCCTATGAGCATTGTCTTCGTTCTTCTCATCGCTTCACGTCGCCTCCCTCGACCATAAAGAGCGCATACTCCTTACCTGCGCGCTCAAGAGTACTCTCCAGACGCACCTTATTACAATCCGTGATTAATATCTGCCCGAAGTCCTCGCCGCCAACAAGCGTCAACAACTTCTCCACGCGCCCCATATCCAACTTGTCGAACAAATCATCCAACAGCAAGATAGGCTTCTCGCCCGTAGCCTCTGCCAGCAGACAATATTGTGCCAACTTCAAGGCAATCAGGAACGACTTCTGCTGCCCCTGCGAGCCATACTTTCGCAGCGGATAACCGCCAATGCGGAAGATAACATCATCACGATGCACACCCGCCGTAGTAAACTGATTTATAATATCACGCTCGCGCGAGCGCAACAAGACATCCTCCATCGTCATCTCCGACAACTCCGAGCGATACAACATCTCCACCTGCTCCCTGTCGTCCGAGAGTGTACGATAGTACTCCGCCACCATCGGCTGCATACGCTCCACAATCTCACGACGGCGCTCATATACGCGCGTGCCGTGCTCGGCGAGCTGCATATCGTAAATCTGCAACATTGCCTCATCTGACGATGTTTTCAGGAAGCGGTTACGCTCCGCCAGCACCGTATTATATCGCATCATAGAGGCCAGGTAGGCTCTGTCCAGCTGCGAGATAAATCCATTCAGGTAGCGGCGGCGCTCCTCGGCAGCATCGGTAATAAGTTCCGTGTCACGTGGTGACGAGATTACAACGGGGAAGCCGCCAACGTGGTCAGCTATACGGTCATACTCCTTGCCGTTGCGTTTCAGCACCTTGCCTCCCTTACGCGAGAAGGAGCAGTTGACCATCTCCATACCGCCCGTATCGCTCATATACGACCCCTCGGTAACGAAAAACTCCTCACCGTGATGCACGCTCTGCCCGTCGGTCATCGTGAAGGCCGACTTCGACATCGAGAGGTAATAGACCGCATCCAGGATATTGGTCTTGCCCGCACCGTTGTCACCCACAAAGCAATTTATCCCGTCAGAGAGCGCAATATCGGCCTGCGGGAGATTCTTAAAGTTGATGAGCAGAAGTTTTTTAAGTCGCATAAAAGCAAAATTTTCTCTCCAAAGATACTATTTTTCGCCGACTTTATTCAATTTTGCACCCCGCGAAAAGCATTTTAAGCGTCATTTATGTGTTTTTTGCTTTTTTTATTATATTTTTGCATTTTGAATCACGTGAATATTAACTAAAAAACAATAAATTCTATGGCAAAAGAGGTAGTAACACCCCAGGATGAGATGCTCGCATCGGCTCAGACGCAGGGCGAGAATTTCTTCGAGAAAAACAGCAAAATGGTAGTTGTAGCAATCGTTGTAATCTTTGTTTTGGCAGCAGCGATTTTCGGCTACAAGAAGGTTATCGTTGAGCCCCGCAATGTTAAGGCTCAGGAGATGCTCTACGAGGCACAGTATCAGTTCGAGTCACAGAATGCCGACTTCGCATTGGCTCTCAATGGCGATGAGAACACTCCCGGCTTCGCTCAGGTAGTTGAGCAGTACGGCAACACACCCGCAGGTAATCTGGCTCGTATGTATGCAGCAGCTTGCTCATTGCGTTTGGGCGAGTTCGACCAGGCTCAGAGCTTCATCAACTCATTCAAGGAGGTAAAGGGCGTTCCCGGTGCAATCATCAACGCTATGGCTGCCGGCATCAAGGGCGACATCGCAGTTGAGAAGGGTGACAACGCTGGCGCAGCAAAGCTCTTCGAGCAGGCTGCAAAGGTTAGCGAGAACGACTTCACAACTCCTATGTACCTTCGTAAGGCTGCACTCGCATACAGCGCTATGGGCGACGCAGCAAAGGCTGAGGCTCTGCTTAAGACCGTATCTGAGCAGTACCCCGCATCTTACGACGCTCGCGAGGCAACAAAGCTCGTAGACTAATCGCACGCCGTGGAGATGAAGTTCGGCATAGTCATCGTTGACGAGCAGTCGTCGTTTGCCCACCGTAACCTGCCAGCAACCGTCGAGAGCCTGAAGGCTCTGGGTTGCGCCGAGCAGAATATTCTGGTGCGCCACGCGCCGCGTATCTACAACGCAACGATGATAACGCAGTTCTTCGCCGAGTACACCGACGTTGACGCGGTGGTGATTCTCACCGAGAGCAACGACACACCCGAATACCGAGCAATGCTCGACGGGGTTACCAAGTTGCAGATAGCGTGGAATATGCCCGTATGTGTGGGTGACTGCACAGCCGCCTCGGAGGCTGTGGAGATGGTTTCCGTGCAGAACGAGATGGAGGCCGCAGCCCCAGAGCATATTTCGCCCGACCGCAAAGCGATAAATTAACTAATGCCATTCGGCATTGTGCAAACAGAGAGCCGCTCGACCATTCGGTCGGGCGGCTTGTTTTTTTGCGGGAGGGAGGGCAATGAGAAATAGGTATTATAGGAATTATAAGTGTTATAGGTATTATATTATAACTCTTATAATACTTATAGCACTTATAACACTTATAACACTTATAACACTTATAACACTTATAACACTTATAACACTTATAACACTTATAACACTTATAACACTTATAACACTTATAACACTTATAACACTTATAACACTTATAACACTTATA
>SUZR01000004.1:5155-212981 GCA_015059845.1 Rikenellaceae bacterium
AACACTTATAACACTTATAACACTTATAACACTTATAACACTTATAACACTTATAACACTTATAACACTTATAACACTTATAACACTTATAACACTTATAACACTTATAACACTTATAACACTTATAACACTTATATATAATAATAAAAAAAGCAAGCCACCCGAATTGGATAGCTTGCTTATCTATATCTACCATATCGAAGTATATAACACTAACTATTTTGGGGATTGCCGAAGTGGGCTAAAGCGCAGCATACTATGCGTATGTGAGCATTTAGCACACAAGCAAGACGCCGAAAGAGTTGTGTTAGATACTTTCGATTAGATTGCGCCAGTCTCAGTCAAGATAGCATTAACCTTGCGAACAGCTGCAGCTGAAGCCTCAAACTGTGCCTGCTCATCCTTGTTAAGCTCAATCTTCACGATCTTCTCGATACCCTTGCGGCCGATAACTGCGGGAACACCAATCATAATATCCTCCTGACCGTACTCACCCTCGAGGTAGCAGCTGCAGGGGATTACACGCTTCTGGTCACCCAAAACTGACTCAACAACAGATGCTGCTGCTGCGCCGGGAGCATACCAAGCTGATGTGCCGAGAAGGCCTGTCAAAGTAGCACCACCTACCATTGTGTCGGCAGCAACCTGAGCGAGCTTCTTCTTAGAGATGAACTGCGATGCGGGAACACCCTTGATAGTAGCCTTAGAAATCAAAGGAATCATAGTGGTATCGCCGTGGCCACCGATAACCATACCGTCAACATCGTGGATGTTAGCGTTAGCAGCCTTAGCCAAGTAGCAACGGAAACGTGATGAATCCAATGCACCACCCATACCGATTACGCGGTTCTTGGGGAGACCTGTTGACTTAAGTGTAAGGTAAGCCATTGTATCCATAGGATTAGATACGATAACGAAGATAGCGCGAGGTGAGTGAGCCAAAGCCTGTGATACTACGCTCTTAACGATGTTTGCGTTGGTACCAATCAACTCCTCACGAGTCATACCCGGCTTACGGGGAATACCAGAAGTTACAACCACAACGTCTGAGTTTGCGGTCTTCTTGTAGTCGTTAGTGCAACCTACCATCTTAACCTTTGAGTCGGTAGTGGCAGCAGCCTGATACATATCAAGCATCTTACCCTCTGAGAGGCCCTCCTTGATGTCGATCAATACTACCTCGTCCGCTACGTTGCGTGCAGCCAATACGTTAGCGCAAGTTGCGCCCACCATACCAGCACCGATAACTGTTACTTTTGACATAATTTTTCTTAAAATTTTATATGGTTTTTGAAATATTGATTAGCCAATCAACTCAGCATAAGCCTCAGCTGAGAGCAATGCGTCATAATCTGCGGGGTTAGACATCTTAACCTTAATCATCCAGCCCTCGCCATAGGGGTCAGAGTTAACCAATGCGGGGTCAGCGTCAACAGCGTCGTTGAACTCAACAACCTCACCACCTACGGGGATGAAAGCGTCGCTAACGGTCTTTACAGCCTCGATAGAGCCGAATACCTCGCCAGCCTCAAGAGTCTCGCCTACGGTGGGAACATCTACGAATACGATGTCACCCAACTGGCTCTGAGCAAAATCGGTGATACCTACATAGGCAAACTCACCCTCAACACGACACCACTCGTGGTCGTTTGAATACTTCAAATTAGAAGGAATGTTCATAGTTGTATTGTTTTAATTGTCTTGATTTTGTCTTCCGGTTTGCGCACAATGGCCTACCTACCGATACCTATATCGACAGTCCACCACGTTACTCATACAAAGATAGCGGTTATTTCTTTATTGCAAAGCAATTTTGTTAGTTTTTTAACAGTCACAAGCCGAAAAAATAGCGATTTACGCCCCGCCGCGCGTGGCTCTACAACAAAAATTCAATCTCCTTGAATAGATACGAACGCTCCACCCTCTTCTCGTCCTCCACGCGCAGCGCACCCGAAGGCTCTACGCCACGTATCGTGCCACGAAAACGGCGGCCATCGGGCAGGGCAAACCAGTTCAGCGCCCCGAGGCGGAAGAGATTTTCGTGATAATCCTCCTGCAACGACTCCACATCGCCCCCGCGCAGCTGCTCGTAGCGAGCCATAAGGTGCGAGCCCAGGCAGGCGAGCACCTCCTCGCGGTCGAACTCGAAGTGGCGTGCCTGACGCATAGAGATGGGGTTGGGCAAATCTGCAGAAAAAGCCATCTGGTTTACATTCAGGCCTATGCCTGCTATGGTGCGGGCGATGGCTGCGCCCTGCAACTTATGCTCGATAAGGATACCGGCAATCTTCCTGTCGCCGACGTATATATCGTTTGTCCACTTTATGCGAGCCGTGATACCATACTCCGAGAGCATATCCCTGACGCCCAGCGCCACGGCCTCCGAGAGCAGGAACTGCCTGGCAGGCTCAAGGAAGGTAGGCTCAAGTACGAGCGTGAAGGTGAGATTCTGCTGCTCGGCACTCTCCCACCGATGTCCCCTCTGGCCACGGCCTGCCGTCTGACGCTCAGCAACGACGATATCGCCCTCGCCGTAGCAGGGTTTTACAGCCTCATCGTTGGTGGAGGGAAGTATGGGGAATCGGTAAATCATAATCTACTGGGTATTCTCGGCAAAGTAACGCCACAGCGGGGCCACGTTCAGGCACTGTATAATCTGCTCATTCTCAAGCAGGCTGCGCACCTCGTCACGCGACATAAGATGCACCTGAATATCCTCCGAGGCCTCGGTCTGCTGCTCCGATACGCGCTCCACGTCGGTGGCAAGGAATGTGTATGTATAATTATTCTGATTCGAGGGGTTGGGTGCCACACGCATAAACTCGCGCCACACGCCACCGCCATAGCCTGCCTCCTCCAGCAATTCGCGACGTGCGCTCTGCTCGGCCGTCTCGCCCGGCTCACATCCGCCAGCCACCAGCTCGTAGCGCGTCTCACGCACACCGTGGCGGTACTGGCTAATCATTACAAACTCGCCTTCGCGCGTTATAGCTATGACATTCACCCAATTAGAGAACTCGAATACATACCACTCGGGCACTACTACACCCGTGGGCAGCTGCACACTGTCGCGGCGCACAGTACACCACGGACGGCGGATGAGATACTCGCTATCGAGGACTCTCCAGGGACGATGTTCGGGATTTTTCATAGGAAGAAGTTAGGCGCAAATAAGGCATAAGCCCCTATTTGCAATAATTATTCAATATTTATGGGCCAAAGATACGAAATTATACCCAAAAGCTGAGTAACAAGACCAAAATTTCCTACCTTTGTAACCAATTATTCAACTTTAATCAGAGTTAGGTTTATGAAGGTATACAAATTTGGAGGAGCCTCGGTGCGTAACGCCGATGGAGTACGCAACCTCGCACACATCGTGGAGGGCGAAGATAGTCTGTTTATCATCGTGTCGGCTATGGGTAAAACAACAAACGCTCTGGAGCGCGTGTTTGCACATATGCAGAACGGCCGCAAAGAGGAGGCCAACGAGGAGATAAAACAGATTCAGACCTACCACGCCGAGATTATCGATGACCTGTGGGGCGAGCATACCGACATAAACGAGGTGACGCTGCTCTTCGGTCAGCTGCGCAACATCGTGAACGACATCGTATATCGTTCGACCGACGCCGAGCTGTGGTACGACACAATCGTAGCGTTTGGTGAGCTTATCTCGACCACTATCATATCAAAATATCTCAACTACATCGGCACCCGCAACCGCTGGATTGATATGCGCACGACGCTGCTCACAAACCAGCGCCACAAGGATGCAAATGTGGATATCAAGGCCTCGAAGCACCGCCTGCGTGCCTCAATCGAGAATACTGGCGTGGGAGTATTCGTAGGTCAGGGCTTTATCGGTGGCGCACCCGACGGCACAACCACTACGCTGGGCCGTGAGGGTTCGGACTACTCGGCAGCCGTTGTGGCAAACATCCTGATGGCCGAGTCGATGTCGGTGTGGAAGGATGTGGAGGGCGTATTGAATGCCGACCCCAAGATTTTCAAGGATGCGGTGAAGATTGACGCGCTGAACTACCTGGATACCATCGAGTTGGCATATAGCGGTGCGCAGATTATCCACCCCAAGACAATCAAGCCCCTGCAGAACAAGAACATTCCGCTGTATGTGCGCCCGTTTGGTGATAAGTCGAAGCCCGGCACAGTTATCAGTGGCGACGCTGAGCGCGTGAATATCCCCATTATGATTTACAAGCGCGACCAGGTGCTGCTCATCATCCGCTCGAAGGATTTCTCGTTTGTGATGGAGGAGAAGTTCGGCGAGATTTTCTCGCTGCTGGACCACTACCGCATCAAGACGCACCTTATCAACAACTCGGCGGTGGATTTGGGCCTCTGCGTGGATGCCTCGTGGCATATTGACGAGCTGATTAAGGCGCTTGAGGAGGAGGACTTTATGGTTGAGAAGATTGAGGATGTAGGTCTATTGACCATCCGCAACTACAACGTCGAGCTCTACGAGCGTTACGTCGAGACGCAGCAGCACATCGTGCGTCAGGTGAATCCTGAGTCGGTGCGTGTTGTGTTGCGCAATGCGAAGTTTGATTAATTACATTTATTTACAACATAAAAAAGCTACCCGATTGGGTAGCTTTTTCTTATTCTGAAAACTCCACCTCAAAGTGGTGCCTGCCATCAGAATAAAAATACTCCAATCGCAGATTATAATATCGGCAGACGGCAGCCACAAGCGCCAAGCCCAGACCCGTTGAGCCCTTCTTGCGCGAGGCCTGATAGAAACGCTCGAAGATATGCTCCTTGTCGAGCGGCTCGCTACCCGCATTGCTTACCTGCAACGTGCGGCCACTGATTGACACCTGCGCTGCGCCACCCTGCGGCGTGTGAACAAAGACGTTCTTCACGAGGTTGGTAACAAGCGTTGTGGCCAACGACTCGTTCATACGCGCCTTGAACTCCGCAGGCAGGCTCTGCGAGATATGCACCTCGCGCTCCTCGTACACATCGCCATAGCTCTCCACGCTCTCACGAATAATCGGCACGATATCTACATCCACACTCTCGGGGAACTGCCCATTATCAATCTTTGTGAGCAGCAGCAACGTCTTATTCAAGCGCACAGCACGCGAGAGGGTATTCTGAATCTTGAAGAGCTCGCCCGCCTCCTCCTCTGTAATTGAGGGAGAATCGAGCAGCCACTCCACACGATTGCCGATGATGGCCAGCGGCGTCTGCAGCTCGTGCGAGGCGTTGCCGATGAAGTGCGACTGCCGCTCGAACAACTCCTCCGAGCGCTCCACAGCCTGCTGCAGGGCCACACCCAGACGATGGAACTCCTTCACATCGGTATTATTCGGCACGGGCGAGGGTTTTCCCCCGGGGCGATAGGCGTCAAGCCAATGCAACAGGTCGTAGAGGGGTTGCAGGCTGCGACGGAAGATAATAATCGTCACCGCCAACACAATGATAAGCAGTGCCACATACAACACCACAATCCACCCCAGAACGGCCTCAAACAAATCCTCCTTCTCGAAGGTGGGCGTAGCCACCCGAAGCTCGTAGTAGCGGCCCTCGGCGTCGGAGAAGATGGTTGTAAGCACGCGCGCGGGCTCGTGCTCACGCTTCTCGGGGATATAGATATTCTCGTCGTGGTAACGCAGATGGTCATTGGCAGCGGCATAGGCGGCATCCACGCTGCGCAGGGTAAAGCTATTGTTCGTGCCGTCGCCCTGCTCGGGGAGCATCTCGCCCGAGAGCATACGTGTGATGAGCATTGACGAGTAGTCCTCAAGCGAGTCGTCCGCCTCGTCACGTATCTCGTCAACCATAGCATAGTAGAAGAGTGCCGCCCACAGGGTCATAAGCAGCAGCAGAACAGCGCCTAAGCGCAGTGCTATACGGTAAATAAGTCGCATCGCTACTCCTCCTTAACGGTTAGTTTATATCCAAAGCCATACACCGCCGTAATCTCCACCGTGGCCGCGGCGTCGGTGAGTTTGCGGCGCAGGTTTTTGATTTGTGCATATACAAATTGGAAGTTGTCGGCATCGTCGGCATAATCGCCCCACACCGCCTCGGCCAGAACAGCCTTATCGACCATATGGCGTGGGCGCTGCATAAAGTAGAGCAGGATATCAAACTCCTTCTTCACAAGTTTCAGCGGTTGGCCGGCAACCGTCACGGTGCGGCTATCGGGGTTGAGAGCCACATTGCCGAGGTTTATCATCAGCTCACCAGCGGTACGTCCACGGCGCAGCACGCTCTTCACGCGAGCGATAAGCTCGGCCGTGTGGAAGGGCTTGGGCAGGTAGTCGTCGGCACCATTCTCAAGACCATATACCTTATCTTCCAACGAGTTACGCGCCGACACGATAATCACATTCTCGCGCTTGCCCATTGCGCGGATATGCTCCAGCAGGCGCAAGCCGTTATTGTCGGGCAACATAATATCGAGTAGAATACAGTCGTAGCTATACCCCGCCACCTTCATATCGGCCTCGGCGTATGTTGCCGCCGTCTCCACCACATAGCCCTCCTGCTTGAGCGCGCGGCTCATAATCTCGCTGAGCGAGGGCTCATCCTCTACAATCAGAATCTTCATAAACAAAATCTCTTTTCGCAAAGTTAGCATAGAATTTTGAAAAGAAATTGAAACAGAATAAAAAAGCTACCCACTCGTTTGAGATGGGTAGCTTTTTTATTGCATTAATGCATTCTTGTCAAAAAATACAAGATGTATTGGAGACCTTCTAATTTTCGTATTAAAAGGATATGCTACAAATGCGATGCACTTGAATTTATCAGCATTATCAATCGGAAGGATTTGAAGTTCGTAAGTACACTCTCCTACTTTTTGAATAGTTCCTATCTCGAAATCACATCCTGTATCTGTTCTCTTAAATGAATACGCTATTTTGTTATCATCTTTATCATATACCCATACAGCTGGGAAATATGAATCATCACTCGTTTTGAATGTAAGTTTATCTCCATTTTGTGCATCCAAATATGGGAATTTGCGCTCTAATGAATCATTTACATATTTACAATCTTCGCCCCAATTAATTAGGACATATGGCTGCTCCTTACGAATGATGTAATCATCTTTATCGCAAGCGACGAAAGCAAGCGCTGCGAACAAAATAAATAAAATCTTTTTCATCGTATTGTGCTTTTAGTTGTTATCGAAAATATTTTCGTTTGCAAGTTACAAATATAAATGCATTTATGCAAAAAATCGGGGGGGGGTAAAATGCGAAAGAAGATGAAAAAGAATCCGAAAACAACAAAAAAAAGCTACCCACTGGTTTGAGATGGGTAGCTTTTTTATTTATTGCTTGTCAAAAATTACTTCTCGGGGCGCATAACAACCTTCACGATGTTGCCATCCTCAAGAATCTTCTTTGCCATAGCCTTCACGTCGTCGGCCGTAACGCTATTTACAGCGGGCAGGTAATCCTCGACGTTGTTGATACCGTCGTCGTAGAAGCTGGCAATGGTGCGTGACCACCAACCGTTCTGCTCCAAAGACTTCGAGTAGTTCTTATTCTCATACTCGCGGGTCTTGTCCATATCCTCCTTGAGCGGGCCCTCAGCGGCAATCTTCTCCAGCTCGGCCATAACAATAGCCATCAACTCGTCGGCCATCTGCTCGTTGGTATCGAACTGAATCTGTACCATATACTGCTCTACGGGCTCGTTGAGCAACGCCACGCGAACACCTACGCCGTAGGTGCCACCCTTCTCCTCGCGGATAGACTTCAGGTAGCGGTTGTCGAGAGCTGCGGTGAGGTACTTGGCAACCATCTGGTTCTTGATGTTGTACTCAGCATCGCCGCTGAAGCCAACAAATACCGATACCTTGGGCTGCTCCATCTTAACCTTGAAGTCGTTCACAACACCACCCTTAGCCGTGCGCACCTTATCGTCGGTGAATACGTTGCCAGCCTTCTTGGCGGTGGGCAGCGAGCCGATGTACTTCTCAACGTAGGGCTTCAAATCCTCGGGGCTCATATTACCCACGAATGTGAAGCGGAAGTCGGCAGCATTCGAGAAGAGCTGCTTGTGAATCTGGGCCATATGCTCGAACTTAACACCTGCCATAACCTCGGGGGTGAGCTGCTGACGGCGGTGGTTGTTGCCGTAGAGCGTACCCATAAGGCTCTGAGCGAAGATGAAGTCGGGGTTGGTCATCTGGTTTGCAAGCATTGCGTTGTAGCGGTTCATCAGCGTCTGGTAGTCATCCTCAGAGAAGCGAGGTGCGGTGAACTGCAGGTACAAGAGCTGGAACATAGTCTCAACGTCCTTCAACGAAGCGTTTGCTGTTACCATATGCTCGTATGTGCCTACGCCCGCGCCAGCCTGTGCCTGCTTGCCTGAGAGCTGTTTGCGAAGGTCAGAAGCCGAGAACTTAGAGATACCAGACATTGACATCACGCTACCCAACATCTGAGCCGAGTAGTACATATCGTCACCAAACAACGCTGCACCACCATCTGCCACAGCCTCAACGCCGATATTGTCGGCCTGGTAGGGAGTCTGCTTGATAACAACCTTAATGCCGTTCTTCAAGGTCCACTCAGTAGTGCCGAGTGAGGCGTTCTGTGCGCTCTTCTTCACGGGTGAGCCCTTCAGCACGCTCTCATCAGAGATAAGCGGCTCCTTAACAACATTATCCTTGAAAGGCTCAACATCGGCAGCAACAGCAGCCTTCAATGCCTCAACCAACTCAGCCTCGGTGGGGATTGCGATACCATCCTTCACGGGGGTGTTCACAACGATTACCGCATTGTTGAGCGGCTGGTACATCTGCTTAACCGTAGCGTTAATCATATCGCAAGAAATCATCTCCACAATCTGCTTGTCCAACTGATACTCAGTCTCAGCGTCGTAGATGGGAGTACCCTCGCGGAAGTTAGCGATGCACATATTTGCGAACTGCGAGTGACGGCGGTCGTCGCGGCTCTTATACTGATTCTCAAGGCCTGAGAGGATGTTGTTCTTGGCACGCTCCCACTCACCCTCGGTGAAGCCGTGGCGGCGCATACGCTCCATCTCGGTCAAGAGAGCCTTGTAACCCTCCATAATCTTACCATCCTGCGTATTAACCAGACCTGTTGTAACCTCCAATGTGGGGCAGATACCGAGGCTGCCAGCGGGCTCGAACATAGCCTGCACGAAGGGTGCATCGGGCTTGCGAGCGATGTCGCTCAAGCGCTCGTTAATCATACGTGAGATGTATGACTTCATAATGTTCAGAAGCTCGTACATCATCGTGTTGTTCATCTGCTTGGGCATAGCCTGCGACTTATACATAAGCATCAGGCTTGACTGCTGCATCTCGGGGTCAGCGTTAATGCTTACGATAGGCTCGGCGTTGTCGGGAACAACGATAACATCCTTCTTTGCAGCGTCAGCCGCAGCGGCGGGGATGTCGGCCATAATGCTCTTAATCTTCTGCTCAACCTTATCTACGTCGATATCACCAACTACAACAACTGCCTGATAGTCGGGGCGATACCACTTGTGGTAGAACGACTCAAGGTCGCTATGGTCGAAGCCCTCAAGACCCTCCAGATAGCCGATAAGGTTACGCTGCTCGTAGAGAGTACCCTTACCTACGGCCTTCAACATCTTGATTGTAGAACGCCACGAAGCGTTGTCGCGAGTACGCAACTCCTCCTTGATAACGCCGCGCTCAGAGTCAATCTCCTTGGGGTCGAGGGTAATGAAGTGCGACCAGTCGTGCAGAATCATAAGTGTAGAGTCCACAACGCTCTCGCGTGCTACGGGCACGTCGGTCATATAGTACTGCGTGTAGTCCCACGATGTACCAGCGTTGAGGTTAGCACCGAACTTCACGCCAATCTTCTCCAAGTACTCGATGAGTGACTTGCCGGGGTAGTTCTTCGTGCCGTTGAAGGCCATATGCTCAAGGAAGTGAGCCAGGCCCTGCTGGTTGTCAGCCTCCTGAATAGCACCCACATCGTGTACGATGTAGAACTCGGCCATACCTTTAGGCTTCTCGTTATGGCGGATGTAGTAGGTCAATCCGTTAGGCAGCACGCCCTTACGAATCTCCTTATCAGCCGGAAGTGGCTGCGAGGGGTCCATCTGAGCCTGTGCCGCAAAGGTCATACCCATCATAATGGCGATGACCAAAAATAAAATCTTTCTCATAGCTCTTACTATTTTTGATTGTTTGCTTACTTCTTATCTTCTGGTTTTTTGTGTATGCACGTTCCCGCAACCAAGCCAACGAGCATACCGATACCCATACCTGTTGTCATACTGCCGAAGAGCAACGACCCGAAGGCTGCACCCACACATAGGCCGATAACCATACCCAAAGCCATATAGGTCTTAACCTCCACGACCTCTGTATTCTGCTTCGCCTCCTCCATCAGCACCTCATCCTCGCTGGGCTTGGGGCCCTCGTCGCCCTCGAAGGCGCTCTCATCGACAAAGGGGTTTTTATATTTGATTTTTTTCTCCTTATTCTCTTCCATAATAATTAGTCGCAAAAACAACTTGGGATGCTACAAATTTCGCAGATTATTTTTTTTTTTACAACTTTTTTCCACATTTTTAAACCAACAGCAAATATTTTTCAGCATACGCTCATAAAAATTGAATGAAAAAGCAACCAATCGAGCAAAAATATTTCCCTTCTCCGTTAACAACTATAACAAAATATCGTTATATTTGTGATAGAATAAAACAACAAATCAATAAAACAATTACAACTATGAACGTTAACAGTGTAATGGCAGACCTCGAGCGCAAACACCCAGGTGAGAGCGAGTATCTGCAGGCAGTACGCGAGGTATTGGAGTCTATCGAGGAGGTATATAACGACCATCCCGAATTTGAGCGTGCAAAGATTGTGGAGCGTATGGTCGAGCCCGACCGCATCATCACCTTCCGTGTGACGTGGGTGGACGACAAGGGCGAGATTCAGACAAACCTCGGCTACCGCGTTCAGTTTAACAGCGCCATCGGCCCCTACAAGGGCGGTATCCGTTTCCACGCAGCAGTGAACCCCTCGATGCTGAAGTTCCTCGGCTTCGAGCAGACATTTAAGAACGCCTTGACAACGCTGCCGATGGGCGGTGCGAAGGGCGGCTCGGACTTTAGCCCCAAGGGTAAGTCTGACGCGGAGATTATGCGTTTCTGCCAGGCGTTTATGTTGGAGCTGTGGCAGAACATCGGCCCCGACACGGATGTTCCCGCAGGTGATGTGGGCGTAGGCGGCCGCGAGATTGGTTATATGTACGGTATGTACAAGAAGCTGGCACGCGAGTACAACACAGGCGTTCTGACGGGCAAGGGCCTCACGTGGGGCGGCTCACTGGTGCGTCCTGAGGCTACGGGCTTTGGCGCGCTTTACTTCGTGGAGCATATGTTACATCAGGCAGGCAAGTCAATCGAGGGCAAGACGGTGGCTATCTCAGGCTTCGGTAACGTGGCGTGGGGTGCAGCAACGAAGGCTACCGAGCTGGGTGCGAAGGTTATCGCTATCTCAGGTCCCGATGGCGTTATCTACAACCCCAACGGAATGACTCCCGAGAAGATTGATTATATGCTGGAGCTTCGCGCATCGAACCGCGACATCGTAGCACCCTTTGCTGAGCGCTTCCCCGACGCTACATTTATCCCCGGCAAGAAGGCGTGGAGCATTAAGTGCGACATCGCTCTGCCCTGCGCATTCCAGAACGAGCTTACGGGCGAGGATGCCAAGGAGTTGTTGGCAAATGGCACGTGGTGCGCAGCTGAGGTATCGAATATGGGTTGTACACCCGAGGCTATCGCTGCATTCCAGCAGGCAGGTATCCTCTTTGCTCCTGGCAAGGCAGTAAATGCCGGTGGCGTGGCTACTTCAGGTTTGGAGATGACACAGAATGCACAGCACCTCTCTTGGTCGGCTGAGGAGGTTGATAAGAAGCTGCACTACATTATGTCGCAGATTCATCAGGCGTGTGTAACATACGGCGAGCAGCCCGACGGTTACATCAACTACGTGAAGGGCGCAAACATCGCAGGCTTTATGAAGGTTGCACAGGCAATGCTGGAGCAGGGTGTGATTTAATTTAAAATTCACATATAACAGAGAGGGTGTCCAATCAGTTTTGGACACCCTTTTTGCGCATATTGCGCTCTGTCTATGGAATAGTTGAGGATTTCGTTACTTACGCTTAGGAATAGCTGAAGCATTGGGGTCGCGGGGACTGCTCTCAACCTTGATAACTTTAAGTTCTTTTTCATCGCTCTTGTCAACAGGATTCTTTATATCGTCAAAAGTGTAGCCATCCTTCAAGTCGATAAATACCACGCCATTCGACACGTCACCCCACTGCTTAAACTCGTCACACTTTTCAGAGGCCTTTATAACCGATACCGACTTAATCATATCAGCCTTGATATTATTTGTGCTACCCTTTGCTATCTCGCCACTCTCAATGCGAACAAGTGTAAGAGGCTCGCCAGAAGTTCCTGAGGTACGAACTGTTACAGGCTTTCCGACTAAACCTTTAACCTCGAGAGTTTCAGTCTTACCGTTTACGGTTGTTGTAGATGTAGAGGTGAAATTACTGCCTCCCGTCGAAGAACTGCTGACGCTACCATCTTTTTTAACGACGATAGTCTGGACATCTCCACCCTTGGTATTGATAACGGTAACCGCATCAACACCCTTCATCACGTTCATATTCTTGATTTTGTCGGGCTGTAGTGCGTCGACATCACTCTTCGACACAACTTTTCCATCCACAATGTAGAGCATCTTACTCTGTTGCGCCTGAGCCGAGATGGCCATAAGGCCCATCGCTACGATAAATAAAAATCGTTTCATAATTGTAATAGTTTTTAAGGTTAATAAAATTTTGTTTCGCTTTTCTGCGTTTTCCTGATGCAAAGATAAACACCCCGCAAGCAAAAAAGGTTTAATGGAATGTTAACAAATGTTAACAAATGTTAACGCCCTTTTTTGCGTGGATTTTATTTGTACCTTTGTATTAAGAACAGAAAAATGATGAGGCGTAAACTCTTTCGTAACATATCCATTTTGGTGGTGGCATCGCTTGCGGTGCTCACCGCAGTGCAGTGTGTATGGGTGTGGCGTATGTACAACGACACGGTGGAGGATTTTACGCGTCGCGTGCAGTCGGCAACCTACAAGACAATCTACAAGGCGTTTCGTATGAATGCCATCCCTGGATTCCGTCCCGCTGAGCAGGTGCGTATCGATTTGGATGATTTCGCTTTGTGGTTTGAGCCCAACCTGTTGGAGTTAGACGCACTGCAACCCTACTGCGTGGAGGTTATCGACCGTTTGTCGGACGATAGGGTTATGATGCGCCGTGGAGAGGTGGAGCATTTAGAAAATCCGCTTACGTTCGACACCGACATCGACGATGACGGGATGTTTGCCCTCAGGATGCACATAACCGTGCCCTACAAGAAGTTTTGGCGGGAGATGTGGGCTCTGATTCTCTCGTCGTTAGCAATGCTTGTGGTGATGGGCGGAGTGCTTATATATATTGTCCACACAATGTTCCGCGAAAAGACGCTCGAGCAGATGCGTCGCGACCTTACGCACAACATAACACACGAACTGAAGACTCCTATCGCCATAGCCGCCACAGCCAACGAGGCTCTGCGCAACTTCTCGGCCGATGCCGACCCCGAAAGGCGCGGGCGTTACCTCTCGATTGTGGATGAGCAGTTACAACAACTTCGACAGATGGTCGAGCATATCCTCACCGTATCCGTTGAGGAGAGCGAGAGCCACAACCCTGAGCCAATCAACGTCAAGGAGTTACTCGAGCAGGTGAGCAGTAGCATAAATCGCAACAACAAGAGGGTGGAGTATGTAACGATATGCGATGAGGAACTTACCATTGTGGCCGACAGTTTCCATCTGCGTAACATCCTGATAACCATTGTCGACAACTCCGTAAAATATTCGGGCGAGAGTGTCCGTGTGGTGGTTTCGGCCCTGCGTAACACCTCGGGTGTGGAGTTTACGGTGGAGGATAACGGCAATGGTATGAGTTCGGAGCACCTGAAACATATTTTTGAGAAATTTTATCGCGTTCCTACGGGCGACATAGCGGGAATTCGTGGCTTCGGCCTCGGACTCTACTACGCTCGTCGTGTGGTGGAGCGCCACGGTGGCACGATTGAGGCGCAGAGCCGTATCGGTCGCGGCACGGTGATAACCATAAAACTACCCGACGATGGCAGAGAAGATTAAATTGTTGCTGGTTGAAGATGAACGTATGTTGGCCGAGATATTGAGCGACACGCTCTCGGACCGTGAGTTTGAGGTGCGCATTGCGGGTGACGGACAGCAGGCGTTGGATATGTGTCACGCCGAGCGACCAGATATTGTCGTAACAGATATTATGATGCCACGTATGGATGGCTACACCTTTGTCAAGCAGTTGCGTAGCGAGGGATGCGTCGCGCCTGTATTGTATCTCACGGCACGCTCGACAACCGAGGATGTTGTGAAAGGTTTTGAAACGGGAGGCAACGACTATCTTCGCAAACCCTTTTCGATAGACGAACTCATAGTGCGCATACGTGCTCTTGTCGGACGGCTGGGGCGCGAAAATAAGGAGGCGCAATTCCGCATCGGCAATTATCATTTCGACTCGGCTACGGGCGAACTAAGCCTCGGTGAACGTCGAGAACTCCTCTCGGCACGCGAGGGCGAGGTGCTGGCCTACCTCTGTCGCCGAGCAAATCAAACCGTGGAAACAGCAGGGATGTTACGCGAACTGTGGGGCGACGATACGTTCTACAATCTGCGCAGTCTGAATGTTTTTATATCGCGTCTGCGCCGTCGTTTGGAGGATGACGCGCAGGTGGGAATCATCAGCGTACGAGGTGTAGGCTATAAGTTGAAGTGTTAGATTCTTTCCAAAATCCTCTTTACTGCTGGAATTTTTAGAATGGGAAGCAACGCCCACGCGGGCAGAAGCCAGCAGATGGCCGCCTCGACCTTTGTCAGAAATCCTGGCAGGCAACGCCTGCGACCACGAAACATTGCCCGCAGAGCCTTGCGAGCCACACTCTCGGCCGAGAGCATAACGCCACAACGCAGCAGCCAGCGGCGCATCTTATCATCCAAATCGTAAAATGGCGTATCCACCGCCGAGGGGAATACAGCCGTAACGCTCACACCTCGGTCGCGCATCTCATACCAGAGCGACTGCGCAAACGAGCGCAGGTAGCACTTCGTGGCGGCGTAGTGCGAGATTGTGGGATAGGGAGTCCACGCCGTAATGGAGGACATTATCAGGATATAGCCTCCTCCTCGCTCGGCCATCTTGTTGGCAAAGAGCTGACACAGTTTCGTGGGTGTTGTGCAGTGCAGAGCAATGATGCGCTCCAGCTGCTCCGTGGGGGTATTGACAAGCTGCGAGAAGAGCAGCATACCTGCATTATTTATCAGCACCTCGACCTCGAGGCCCATCCTTTGCACGTGGTCGTATATCTTCTCGGCCGCATCCTTCTCGGTAAGGTCGGCATACAAAGGCTCGGCCTTAATGCCGTACTGCGCTGTCAGCTCCTCGGCTACGCGGGCATTATCCTCCTCACGGTTGCTGACAATTATCAGATTCCACCCCTTGGCGGCCAACTGGCGTGCATACTCCCGCCCGATACCCGACGAGCCACCCGTTACAAGTGCGTAGTTCATCGTAGATTGACTTTAGCCATTCGGGCCGACATCTCGGCATACGCCGCCTGCGTCAAGAGCCAGCTGCGCTTATCCTCCTCGCGGCGGTGAGAGAGGAACTTTCCGAACAGACCATTCTCATCGCGTCCCTCGCGCCACGCATAGTCAAGCGAAGCATTTACGGCACGCAGATATGTATCATTACCATCACGACCATACAGGGCAATCAGGCCGCGCAGCATAACAGCATCAAACCACACATCACCCGAATCCATCATACGAATCTGCTGCTCGCCATCCTGCTGCGGCTTAAACCAGCGCTCGTAGCACCCTGCGGCGGTCTTCTGCGCCTGCTCAAAGTACTCCTTCTCACCCGTCAGGGCGTGGAGAATAGCACCCGCCTCAATCATCTCTCCGCTATTGTAGGAGTACTTCGCACGGCTTATGCGGCCCGCAAGCGAGATGTTATCGAAGTAGAGCCCATCCTCCTTGTCGTGCAGCGTATTGTAGCACCACGCATACAACTCCTTGCCCGCCTGCAGGTAGGCTTCGTTGCCCGTAGCCTTATAGAGCTTCAGTGCAGCCACCGAGGCGGGAGCATTCGAGCAGGCATTCTTCGAGTACTTCTTCTGCTCGCACCAATATATTCCATCGCCCAGCACCTCATCACGGCCACTCTCCACAAACTGCCACGTCTGCTCGGCACGCTCCAGATAGCGCTTCTCGCCCGACGAGAAGTAGAGGTCCACAAAATCTATCACCAGCCAGATATTATCATCGTAGAAGCGGTCCGACTCGCCCACGGTGACGTATGACGAGTAGGCGTAAGGCGTGCGTGTGGTATCGAAGTACATATCCAGACCAGCAATAACATCGCTATCGATAAATGCCAGATAGGCATCATCACCCGTCACCTCATACAATGCCGACATCATCGACAACGTTCCCGAGTAGGGCCACAGATAGGAGTATTTATTCACCTGATTATCCGCACCTTCGGCCAGATAGGTGGCACGCGCCGCGGGGTCGAGAGGATAGTTCTCGGCAAGCAGGGGCGTATCATCCACATCGTAGAGCGTGTATAGCGTTGTGCGCATCTGCTCGGCACGGGCGAGGTTGGGGTTGGCGTTGTTGCAGGCCACGGCGAGCGTCAGCACTGCGGCACAAGCGAGGGTATGAAGAATTTTCATAGCTATAAATTTTCGTTAACCTTACAAAAATAGTAAATTTGCTGAAAATACCGTAACAATGGCAAAAGAGATAGAACGTAAGTTTCTGGTTGAGGGGGATTTTATGCCCTACGTGACCAGCTCGTCACACATCGAGCAGGGATATGTGGCTCGCTCCGAGGAGCTGACACTGCGCATCCGCACCCGCGACGACAAGGGTTTTCTGACGATAAAGGGGCGCAGCAATGCGGCGGGTATGAGCCGCGATGAGTGGGAGTATGAGATTCCCGTTGAGGAGGCACGCGAATTGCTACGCTTCAGTCGTGGCACGATAGACAAGACCCGCTACCTTGTACCCGCAGGGCGTCACACCTTCGAGGTGGACCGTTTCTACGGTGCAAACGAGGGGCTGGTTGTGGCCGAGGTGGAGCTCGCTGACGAAAACGAGGAGTTCGAGCGTCCTGCGTGGCTCGGTCGCGAGGTGACGGGTGACAGACGATATTATAATTCGCAACTACTGAAAAATCCATATTCGACGTGGGAAAAATAGTTTTTTATGGAGCGCTGCTGCTCTCGCTGCTTGGCGTGGCTACGACCTCGGCGCAGGAGGTTGATTTCGACAAGAAGATGAAGGAGTATGGTCTGGTGGATGTGCAGAGCCTCGATGCGGAGATTCTTGTGGAGCTGAAGTACGCCACCGAGGATAACTTCGTGGGTGAGAATATGTACGGCACGCTCACTACGGCCTACCTGCTGCCGCACTTTGCCCGCAAGGTTGTTGAGGCACAGAGGATTCTGCGCGAGCGGCACCCCGACTACTCGCTGCTGGTATATGATGCAGCACGCCCCATCAGCGTGCAGCGCCGTATGCGACGGGCGGTGGAGGGCACACCTTTACAGATATATGTAGCGGATGGAGCTCGTGGCGGACGACACAACTATGGCGTGGCGGTGGATTTGACAATTATTGATGGCGCGGGCCGACCGCTCGATATGGGTGCGGGCTTCGACCACTTCGGCGAGGAGGCGTGGGTCGGCAATGATAAGGATGTTACTCTGGCGGCCTATAAGGCTTATGTTGAGGCTCTGCGCAAGCGCGGTAAGATTTCCGACAAGGCGGCAGCAAATCGCACGCTGCTGCTGGAGATTATGGATGCCGTAGGCCTGCGACCCTACGTGAAGGAGTGGTGGCATTTTCAGGAGCGCATCTCGATGAGCGCCACAAGGGAGAGATATAAGTTGTTGGATTTTTAATAAAAAAGAGCTACCCGATTGGGTAGCTCTTTTTTTTACCTATTATTTGTCTTTGCGCTTTTCAATCTGACGTTTCAAAACATCTTTGGCTGCATCAATTGCCTCCTCGAAGGTGTGAGCCTGCTCCTCAACGCGAATGTCACCGCCGGGCATTCGCAGTGTAATCACTGCAATCTTGTTACCCTTCTCGTCGTCCTTCTCAAGTTTCAACACTACATCGACGCCCGTAGCCTCTTCTGCTACACGGTCCAACTTGGCTAATTTCTTCTCGATGAACTCAATGAGCTTTGTGCTGGCATCGAATTTCACTGACTGAATTTGTACGTTCATAGCCTTCAAATTTTAGTTAAACATTATATATACGTCAGCACCAGCCTCTGCCTCGCGGCACCACAGCCGGCTGCTGCTCGATTACCAAATATTATTTCTCGCGCGGATGCGAAGCGAAATAGGCACGCTGCAACTGAGCGATATTGCTGTGGGTATAGACCTGCGTTGCACGCAGCGACGAGTGACCCATCAACTCCTGTATCTCGCGCAGGTCGGCACCATCGTTCAGAAGATGCGTTGCGAAGGTGTGGCGCAACACGTGGGGCGACACCTTGCCCTGCACTCCGCACTCCCGCAGAAGACGTGCCACGCTACGCTGCACATCGCTACGCGAAATACGCTCTCCACGCTTTGATAAAAATAGTGCTTTTTCGGGATTTCTGCAAATATTTTGCTCAGAAAATCGCTCTACATACAGTTTTATTTCGTGACGCAGAGCCTCCACGATGGGCACCACGCGCTCCTTGTCGCCCTTGCCGCGTATGCGCAGCGTGGTGTAGGCGTCATCAAAGTGTTGTAAATCAATGGCCACCAGCTCCGCAAGACGCAGACCGCAGGCGTAGAGCATAAGAATCATCAGCGCATTGCGGCACGTGAGCCACTCCTCGCCACGCAGGTCGCTCTTGATACGTTGCACCACCTCCACCATCTTGCCATCCTCGACATACTTGGGCAGGCGCTGGGGCGTGCGCAGCGAGGTGACGGCAGCGAAGATATCGCGCTCGATGATGCCCTGTCGGCGCAGGAACTTATACATCGAGCGTATGGATGCCACGGCACGATTTATCGAGGCGTTGGACATCGTGCCCCCATCCGAGAGGTACATAATCCACTCACGCACATCAGCCCCGCGCACCTCCAGCAACTCAAAGTCGCCCTCGGATGTAGTACGCTCACCCCACGCGAGGAACTGCTCCACGTCGTGGCGATAGTTACGCAGAGTCAGCGCAGAGTAACGCCGCTCGGAGAGCAGGTAATCGATAAAGCGTTCTATGACCTCAAGGTTTGTCATCGTAAAGGTGTTTTCTATCCAAACAAAGTTAGTAATATATTTCACTACGAAAAAAAATTTCCCTAACTTTGATATAGGAACATATTATAAAAATAATCCAATATGAAAAAGAACCTAATTTTAATGCTTGCCATATGCTCATTTGCCATAGCGCAGGCCAAACCAACGCAAAAACAGATTACATCGCCTGATGGAACATTGAAGATTACGGTTACTGTGGCTGACGATATTCGCTGGAGCGTGGAGGATGACGGAAAGAGAATCATCGCCCCCTCGCAGATAGCTATGCAGATTGGGCAGAGCGAGGTGTGGGGAGAAAAACCCTCATTGCGCAAGGCGACCGTAGGTAAGATTGACGAGGTGATACCTTCGCCACTCTACAAGAAGAGTGAGGTGGATAACCGTTGCACAACGCTCACGCTCGCCTTCAAGGGCGATTACGCCATTGAGTTGCGTGCCTACGACAATGCTGCGGCCTACCGTTTTGTCTCTACACGCAAGGGCGACTATACGGTTAAGAACGAGGTTTCGGAGTGGGATTTCGCTGGCGACAATACCGTATATGGCTCGTATGTGAAGTTCAACCGCAAGGGTACGGGTAACGCCATTGAGAAGCAGTACTACAACTCTTTCGAGAATGCCTATTTCGTTGAGCCGCTCAAGAAGATGAACCCCGAGCGACTGATGTTCCTGCCCTTGTTGGTGGAGGTTGACGATAAGAAGGTCTGCATAACCGAGAGCGATTTGATGAGTTACCCCGGTATGTATCTGTACAACAGCAATGGCGACACCGCGCTGGAGGGTAATTTCGCACCCTATCCCGACAAGGTTACGCAGGGCGGACACAATATGTTGCAGGGTGAGGTGCAGACGCGCAAGCCTTACATCGCCGAAGTGAGCGGGCCTCGTTCATTCCCGTGGCGTATATGCATCGTGGCAGATAACGACGCCGAGTTGCTCGATGACGATATGGTCTTCCGCCTGAGCCAGCCCAACGCCATTGGCGATACATCGTGGATTAAGCCGGGCAAGGTGGCTTGGGACTGGTGGAACGATTGGGGATTGTATGGCGTAGATTTTGAGCCGGGCATTAACAATCGCACCTATGAGTATTATATCGACTTCGCCGCACGCAACGGCATAGAGTATGTTATCCTCGATGAGGGTTGGTCGGTAAACAAGAAGGCCGATTTGATGCAGGTGATACCCGAAATTGATGTGAAGCATCTGTGCGACTACGCCAAAGAGCGTGGCGTGGGTATCGTGCTTTGGGCTGGTTACTGGGCGCTGAACCGCGATATGGAGGGCGTGATGAAGCACTACGCTGAGATGGGTGTCAAGGGTTTCAAGATTGACTTTATGGACCGCGACGACCAGCAGATGGTCGATTTCTATGAGCGTGCCGCCGTCACAGCTGCGAAATATAAACTTATGTGTGACTTCCACGGAGCATATAAGCCGTGCGGTTTGTCGCGCAAGTATCCCAACGTTGTGAACTACGAGGGCGTGAATGGCCTGGAGCAGATGAAGTGGTCAACAATAGAGCTTGACCAGGTTACGTACGATGTTATGATTCCCTTTATCCGTATGGTTGCAGGCCCGATGGATTACACGCAGGGCGCGATGGTGAATGCGCAGAAGGCGAGCTACCACGCCAGCAACTCAGAGCCTATGAGTCAGGGTACACGCTGTCGTCAGTTGGCTATGTATGTAGTCTTCGAGTCGCCGTTCAATATGCTTTGCGACTCGCCTACGAACTACGAAAAAGAGCCCGTTTGCACCGAGTTTATCGCTAAGATTCCCACCGTATGGGATGAAACAGAGGCTCTTGACGGCAAGGTTGGCGAGTACTGCATCATAGCACGCCGCGCAGGCGATGTATGGTATGTGGGAGGTATGACCAACTGGGATGAGCGCGAGGTGGAGATTGACCTCTCGTTCCTGGGCGAGGGTAACTACGCGGCAACGGAGTTTGTCGATGGTCCTAATGCCAACAAGCTTGGCCGCGACTTCCTCAAGAAGAGCATCGAGGTTAAGGGCGGCAGCAAGCTCAAAGTAAAGATGGCTAAGGGCGGTGGTTTCGCAATGAAGATTGAGAAGAGATAATCGTCCTGCTTGACGAATAAAGGTCGCTCTGTGGAGCGGCCTTTTTTTGTGGCAAGTTTTTAATGGGGATTATAGGTGTTATGGGTGTTATAAGTGTTATATGTATTATAGGTATTATAATAAAAAAGGTTGCCCGACAAATGTCAGACAACCTTATTTGCGAGAGTCTGGATAAAATGTGGGATTTCAAGGCTTGCAAGCCCGAGAAACCGCAAAAAATAGGGCACTCAAATGAGCACCCTATATCTATTTGAAAATTGTATAATGTAGGCTATTTTGAGACTGGTCGCAGACCGAGAAAGCGGAGCATACTATGCGTATGTGAGCATTTCGAGGTCAAGCCAGACGCCAAAAGAGCCACATTAGACGGTTTTCACCACTACTCTACGGGAATGTCCTTGTTTACGTTCTTTGAACCTGCAACAGCGTAGAAGAGCATATATGCAAGACCTACGATAACAACCCAGTAGCTATTGATGAAGCCGGCAGCGTCAGCAACCAAACCCTGGATGAAAGGAAGGATACCACCACCGCAAATCAAGGCCATAAAGATACCTGAAGCAACGGGAGTGTACTTACCAAGACCCTCAGCAGCAAGGTTGAAGATAGAACCGAACATCACTGATGTGCACAAACCGCACAAGAACATAAATACCATTGATACGGGAACCTGTGCATCAACACCGGGGATTGACATACGAACGTCCTCGGGGATGAACATAAGGCAAAGTACGAATACGATAGCCAAGATGTTAGCGAATGTAAGCATCTGCTTTGAAGATACCTTAGCACCGATAGCACCACCCAAAAGACGGCCCAACATCATACAGAACCAGTAGAAACCTACCAAAGTACCTGCAACTACGGGACCTACGCCCTCGAGGCCTGACATATAAAGGTTTGCAGTGTTAGGAATACCTACCTCAACACCTACGTAGAAGAAGATAGCGATAGCACCCAATACGAAGTGACGGAAAGACATAGGACCGTGGGGATCCTTCTTAGCCTTACCGCTCAGGCGAGCAGCCTTCTCCTCCGGAGTCTCCATATGAGGCTCAGGAATAGCTGAGAAGTAGATAACTACGAATGCAACGGCGAAGATAGCCATAGCGATAATCAACGCGGGAGCAGCGTCAGCAACGGTAGCCTCTGAAGCCTGACCACCAATCAGGTAACCCAAAAGGATAGGAGCGATAGTACCACCTACTGAGTTGCAAGAACCACCCAACTGTACGAGCTGGTTACCCTTGTTACCACCACCACCGAGGGTGTTCAACATAGGATTAACAACGATGTTAAGCATAGTCATTGAGAAACCTGCAACGAATGCACCCAATACGTAAACGGGGAATGACTCAACATAACCCGATGCGAACTGAATACCAACACCTACCAAACCTACGATAACGGCAGCAAGTGAAGTGAACTTGTAACCGCGACGCTTAAGGATGTGACCTGCGGGGATACCCATACAAGCGTAAGCGATGAAGTTAGCCAGAGTACCCAGCTGAGCCATAGCGTTAGATGCGCCGAACTGATTCTGCACGATAACACCCATTGAACCTGCGAAGTTGGTCACGAATGCAATCATGAAGAACAACATAAACATCACGGCAATAGCCAAAACATTGCCTTTCTGATTGTTTGCCATAAATTGTTTTTTTTAAAGATTAATAATTTGGTTATTTAATGTTTCAGTTTTAGTCTATTTATCACGTTCGGCAACGTAAGCACACAGATTCACCAGCGCTGTGCGGTAGGGTGAGTCGGCATACTTAGCCAGGATTGATGTTGCGCGGTCGATGTAGGTCTGCATCGTGCGGGCTGCCATAGCCGTACCGCCCGTGGCCTCCACCACGCCTTGCAGGAAGTCCACCGCAGCCTCATCCTCCTTGCACTGCGAGAGCTTATCCAGCAACTGCAACTTCTCGGCGGGGGTACATTTCTCCAGCACCTCGATAAGCGGCAGGGTGATTTTTCCCTCGCGTAGGTCGTTGTTTGCAGGCTTGCCCGTGCGTGCCGAGCGGCTGTAATCCAGAATATCATCCTGAATCTGGAACGCCATACCCAACGCCTCGCCAAAGCGACGCATCTGCTCCACATCCTCGCGTGCAGCCTTAACCGAAACGGCACCTGCCGAAGCACTTATGCTGATAAGGCTGGCCGTTTTTTTGTATATAATCTCGAGGTAGTCTTGACGGGTTGTATCACGGTCGGCAGCGTGCTGGCTCTGGAGAATCTCACCCTCGCAGAGTGTGGCCACCGAGCCCACGATATGCGACACGAGGTCGAACTGCGCACTATCCATACCGAGGCTCATCGTGCGGGCCAAGATGTAGTCGCCCAGCACTACGGCGTTGCGCGACTGCCACAGAGCATTTGCCGAGGGCTTGCCGCGGCGCGTGTCGGCGCTGTCGATAACATCGTCGTGGATAAGTGATGCAGTGTGCAACATCTCCACCATCATAGCGCCCAGATAGGTACGCTTTGAGCAGTTGCGCTCGCCCTCAACCCATTGGCGGGTGTTGGCATCCGATGTGAGAGCCGAGCAGAGCATTACGATGATGGGGCGTATTCCTTTTCCGCGCGAAGAGAGGACGTGTGCAATCATTTCAGACATCAATTTGCCCTCCGACGAAAATCGGCTTCGGATAAACTCCTCGAATGCTTCGAGGTCCGCGGCTATGGGAGTGCGAATTGAATCAAGAGTAATCATACTGAAAGGTTTTATATACGCGCTTTATGTTGCAAATATAGTAATTTTTCGTAATTACACATCGAAAAAAGAATGTTTTTCGTAACTTTGGCGCACTAATATTAATGATGCAAATGATATTCGATTCTGAAATAGTAAAAAAGGGGCTTCAGTCGGTAGCCATTATTGCGCTCTTCTTCGTCATTGCGGCCCTCTATTTCGCACCGCAGTTTGGCGGTGAGGTGCTGGTGCAGCACGACGTGCAGCAGTATGAGGGTATGAGCAAAGATATTCTCGACAACCGCGCCGCAACGGGCGAGGATGCACAGTGGACGGGAGGTATGTTTGGCGGTATGCCGGCCTACCTTATCAACGTGAAATACCCCTCACAGGCTGTAAAGGGAACAATCGGCAAGGTGGTGAAAATCATCGACACGCCCGCCTCGTTCCTCTTCTTTGCGATGACGGCGATGTGGGTGGCGATGCTGCTGTTCGGTATGAGCCCGTGGGTGGGACTCATCGCGGCGCTGGCCTACGGTTTTTCGACCTACTTCCTGCTAATCATCGGTGCGGGCCACATCACCAAGATGTGGGCGCTGGTATATGCTCCGCTGATGATGGGCGGCGCCTACTACACCCTGCGACAGAACGTATGGGTGGGCGGTGCGCTGACGGCCCTGTTCACATCGTTGGAGATTGGCGCAAATCACCCGCAGATAACATACTACTTCATTCTGGCGATGGCCATAATGTGGCTCAGCGAAGGCATTTATGCGTGGCGCGAGAAGCGTATGAAGGATTTCTCGAAGCGTACGGCTATTCTCGCTCTGGCGGGTATTGTGGCCGTAGGCTCAAATCTCTCGCCGCTGTGGCAGACGATGCAACACACGAAGGAGACCACACGTGGCGGCTCGGAGCTGGTGGCCAAAGATGCGGAGAGCGGCACTCAGGGCCTTGACCTTGAGTATGCTACAGCGTGGAGCTACGGTCGTGCCGAGAGTCTGAATATGTTTGTGCCCGACTTTATGGGTGGTGCCTCTACCGACACCTTCGCCGAGGATGGCCCCGTAGCCGAGGCACTCAAGCCCTACGGTCTGGAGCAGATGGCGCAGTATATGCCCCGTTATCGCGGTGAGCAGCCCTACACGGCAGGCCCTACATATCTGGGTGCGGCGGCGGTATTCCTGGCCGTGCTGGCACTTATGCTTCTGCCCAACCGCCAGCGTTGGTGGATTGTGGGTGCGAGCGTGCTGGCTCTGTTTATGTCGTGGGGACAAAATATGATGTGGTTCACGGAGTTGTTGTTTGACTTCCTGCCGGGATATAATAAGTTCCGAGCCGTATCGACCGCACTCGTTGTGGTGCAGTGGACAGTGCCTCTGCTGGCCGCTATGGGCGTGGCGCAGGTTATCAAGCAGGAGGTTGACCAGAAGCGTCTGCGCAAGGCGCTGGCGTGGGCCACGGGAGTATGCGTGGGTCTGCTGGCCGTGATGATTATCGGCGGTCGTCAGCTGGGCGACTACGGTATGCAGGAGAGTGGCGAGATGCTCACCGAGCAGTTCCGTCAGATGCTGGAGCAGCAGGGTGCGCAGGAGTATGTCAAGCAGGGCCTGCACGAGCAGCTGGCGTGGAGCACCGCCTCGGGTATAGCTGAGGAGCGTGCTGCGGCGATGCGTGGCGATGCGTGGCGTTCGCTGTTGTTTGTGGTGATGGCGGCGGTGGCTGTTGCAGGATACTCACAACGTAAGGTGATAAAGAGCGGCGCGGTGCTGTGCTGCGTGCTGACCGTTATTGTTGCGGCCGACCTGATAAATGTCGATACGCGCTACCTCAACCACGACTCATTCGTGGATGCCTTCACGGCAAAGATTACCCCTACGGAGGCCGACAAGCTCATTATGCAGGACAAGGACCCCGCCTATCGCGTGCTGAATCTCACGGTGTCGCCCTTCAACGACGCCACAACATCATACTTCCACCGCTCGGTGGGAGGCTATCACGGAGCGAAGCTCGCCCGCTATCAGGATATGATTGACCGCCACCTCTCGTACTTGCGCGAGGGTGTGCTGGATATGCTCAACGTGCGCTACGTCATCGAGTCGCCCGATGCAGAGGGTGTTCTGCTGCGCGAGACGGCCAATGGTGCGGCGTGGATGGTTGGCAGCGTTGTACGTGCCTCATCGGCCGAGGAGGAGATTGAGCTTGTGGGTCGCATCGACACCAAGCGTGAGGCCGTGATGAGCGAGGAGTACCTGCCCGAAAACTTCAACTTCTCGAAGGGCACGGTAACACTTGAGGAGTATCGCCCCAACTACCTGCGCTACGAGGCTGAGAGCGCGGGCGATGCACTTATCATCTTCTCGGAGATATTCACCAAGCAGGGCTGGACGGTGACAATTGACGGCGTGGAGGCTCGACCGCTGCGTGCCGACTACATTCTGCGTGCCGTCGAGATGCCTGCGGGCAAACATACAATCGAATGGAGCTACCGCGCACCCAACTGGGCGCTGGTGGAGGGCATAGCTATGGCCTTCTCGGCGGCGGTGCTCATAGGATTTTTACTAACCTTAATCTACTTTATACGCAATGCGCGACGACAAAAGACTCAGGCGTAAGGTACGCCGCTCGTACATAGTTTCGACGATAAGTATTTCGCTCGTTCTCTTCCTGTTGGGCTCGGTGGGATATATGCTCTATGCCGCCCTCACCACGGCTCATACGCTACGCGAGAGTGTGACGCTCTCGGCCGAACTGGATGCGGCGGTAGATGTGGAGCAGCGTAGTAAAATAGAGGAGAAGCTGCTTGCCATCGAGGGCGTGACAGGTGTGGAGTATGCCGCACGCGAGGATAAGATAAACGATGAGGAGTTCCGCCGTATGTTCGCCTCGGAGATAGAGCATATCTTGGAGGAGAATCCCCTGCGCAACAGCTTTGAGGTGGCCGTAGCGGCAGCCGACCGCGAAGCTACGGATGCAGTGGCCGACAAAATTTCAGCCATCGAGGGGGTGGTATATGTGGCCTACCCAGCGGCAACCATCGAGCGTCTGCACTCGACAATCACGAAGATTACAATCGTGCTGGCAGCATTTGGCGGTGCGTTGCTTATCATCTCGCTCATCCTTCTGAACAACACGATTCGTCTGGCTATCTTCTCGCGCCGCTACCTTATAAACACACTCAAGCTGGTGGGCGCGACGAAGGGTTATATTATGCGCCCCTTCCTCTCGACGGCGGCAAAGCAGGGCGTGTGGGCCGGTCTGGCGGCGAGTGTGCTGTTTGGCGGTGCGCTGTTCGGATTGAGTGGTGCTATGCCCGAGCTGATGGCCACATCGGAGCTTACCAAGGCGGCCATTGTGGTGGGTGCGATGATTGCGGGAGGAGTTATTATCTCGCTGCTCTTCACCTCGATTGCCGTAAACAAGTTTGTCAATATGAAGTCTAACAAGATATATTTATATTAATGAAAAAGTTTTTTGAGAGCCTGCGTGCCCGCTTTGACGGCGCAACAGATAAGAACGACGGGCAGATGACGCTCACCATCAAGAACTACATCCTGCTCATTGCGGGATTTGTGGTTATCGTCATCGGTATGGTGCTGATGACGGGTGGCGGCAGCGATGACCCCAACGTCTTTAACTACGATATGTTCTCGTGGCGACGTATCACGCTCGCACCCATCCTTATTGTGGGTGGCTTTGCATTTGAGATTTATGCCCTACTGAAAAAGTTTTAACCTATGAAGAGATTTTTTGTGACTTCGGTCCTCTTGCTGATGACCGTTGCAATATTGCCTGCCTCGGCGCAGAAGCGAGCAAAACGCGATGCGGAGATTGAGGCATTGATGCGCACCGTAGAGATGTTGGCCGCCAAGGTGGATTCGTTGCAGCGCGAGGTGGATAACCGCGTGCCCATAAGCAAGCCCATTGACCCCGAGTGGGAGAAGTGGCAGGATGTGCGTTACAACTACGGTTTCAACACCGCCCATCAGCCCATCTTCAACACCGTAGATGGCGTGCTGGAGTCAACCGTAATGCTCTCTGTTCGTGGTGGTCGTGGCCGCTGGAACAATCAGGGACGCCCCACATCGGCCTTTGTGGATGGCGGACACCTCTTCGAGGGTTGGAACGGCACGGAGACCTGCCGTCTGACGATGCTCATAGGCAAGTATGCGCCCGACCTGGCCTGCATACAGGTATATTCGCCCAAGGGGCTCTACCGCGATGTGCGTCACTTCGGCTGGGTGAAGATTGGCTCGGACGAGAAGAATCAGGGTGTGGACTTCGGTCGCTACTGGGCAAAGACATTTGTACCCTTCTCGCTGGCGGCACTCAACAAGACTCCCGAGGGCATACACTACGAGAATTGTCAGCTGGAGGGCGTGGGTGTGCCCGTAGGTACGCTCTACTACGACACAACGGTGGGTAAGGTGCGTTGCTACACCAACGAGGGATGGCGCTACCTGTCATTTGAATAGGTCGGCCCGCAAAAAAACGATTATAAATAAAAACTTAGATAAATGACTATTATTGAATCAGTTATACTCGGCGCCGTACAGGGTTTGACCGAGTTTCTGCCCGTATCGAGCAGTGGCCACCTGCAGATTGCGAAGGCTTTGCTGGGCGTGGAGATTGAGGAAAATCTCGCCTTTGATGTTACGCTGCACGCAGCAACCGTACTCAGCACAATTGTGATACTCTGGCCCGAGGTGAAACGTCTTATCGTGGGTATCTTCTCGCGCCACTTTAACGAGGAGCAGGCATACGTGCTGAAGCTCATCCTCTCGATGATTCCCATCGGTATTGTGGGCTTCGCCCTGAAGGATTACCTCAACGCGATGCTCGAGTCGCCCTACATCCTCACAATCGTGGGTGCTATGTTGTTGCTGACAGCCGTGCTGCTCGCCTTCGCATACTACGCACGCCCGCGTCAGAAGGAGGAGATTTCGTATCGTGACGCCTTCATCATTGGTCTGAGTCAGGCCGTGGCGGCTATGCCGGGCCTCTCACGCTCAGGTACGACCATCGCTACAGGTCTGTTGCTCGGCAACAAGAAGGAGACGATGGCGCAGTTCTCGTTCCTTATGGTGCTGGCTCCGATTCTGGGCGAGATGTTCCTGAACATCGTCAAGGGCGAGGTGGTATTCGCATCTATCGGCGTGGTGCCGATGTTGGCGGGATTCATCTCGGCATTCGTCGTAGGTTGCCTGGCCTGCAAGTTTATGATTGGCATCGTTAAGCGCGGCAAGCTCATCTGGTTTGCGGTATATTGCGCTGTGGCTGGTGTGGTGTCAATCGTAAGCAATTTTATGTAAATCCTTTATTATCAATAAATGACAGAAAACCAATCGTTGGTGGGTGTAGATTTCAAGGAGGGCTACATCGCCATTATAGATAAACCTCTGGAGTGGACCTCAACGGATGTTGTGCGCAAGATAAAGTACGCCCTGCAACACCGCCTGGGGTATAAGAAGATAAAAATCGGTCACGCCGGCACGCTCGACCCGCTGGCTACGGGAGTGCTTATCGTCTGCATCGGCAAGGCCACAAAGATGGTCAACGAGTTGCAGGCCGAGGAGAAGGAGTATGTGGCCGACATCGAGCTGGGTGCAACCACGCCGAGCTACGATTTGGAGCACCCCATCGACAAGTATTACCCCACAGACCATATCACACGCGAGAAGATTGAGCAGGCTCTGCGCGATTTGTCGGGTGAGCGTCTGCAAGCACCCCCCATCTACTCGGCAAAGAAGGTGGAGGGCGTGCGTGCCTACGAGTTTGCCCGCGCAGGCGAGGAGGTGGAGCTGAAGAAGGCGCTAATCAACATCTACGAGATGGAGATTCTCTCGTTCGAGATGCCGCACCTGAAAATTCGCGTGCGTTGCAGCAAGGGTACATATATCCGTTCGCTGGCCAACGAGATAGGTATTGCACTCGACAGCGGAGCCCATCTCACGGGGCTAAGACGCACTCGCAGTGGCGGTTTCACGGTGGAAAATGCCCATAATTTGGAAAATTTTATGGAAAAATTGAGGGAGTGTGAAACAAAATAGCAAAAATTTCGTATTACTTATTGATATTTGCGTCTTTCACCGCTGAAAACCATCAATTTGCAGATGCGGCCAGCCGCCGCAAAGAGAGCCACAAGATGCTAACAAAAGCCAATATAGGGTAAGAAATACAAGTAATATAAACAATATGAAGCTATCTCAATACGGTTATGAGTTCTCGGCCGATATGTTGGCCAAATATCCCGCCGACAACCGCGACGAGTCACGTCTGCTGGTGCTGAATCGCGCTACGGGAGCTATCGAACACCGCATTTTCAAGGACATTATCGAGTATTTCGACGAGAAGGACCTCTTCTTGTTCAACGACACAAAGGTATTCCCCGCACGCCTCTACGGCAACAAGGAGAAGACCAATGCCGAGATTGAAATCTTCCTGCTGCGTGAGCTGAACAGCGAGCTCCGCCTGTGGGATGTGTTGGTTGACCCTGCACGTAAGATTCGTATCGGCAACAAACTCTACTTCGGCGCAGACGAGATGATGGGTGCCGAGGTGATTGACAACACCACCTCGCGTGGTCGTACGTTGCGCTTCCTCTTTGACGGCTCATACGAGGAGTTCAAGGAGGCACTCTACCGTCTGGGCGAGACTCCCCTGCCGCGCTGGGTACGCGAGAAGGTCGAGGAGGAGGATGCTGAGCGTTATCAGACAATCTTCGCAAAGCACGAGGGTGCTGTGGCAGCGCCTACGGCCGGTATGCACTTCTCGAAGCACCTGCTCAAGCGTATGGAAATCAAGGGCATAGACTCTGCCTTCATTACCCTGCACGCAGGCTTGGGTAACTTCCGCACGGTAGATGTGGAGGACCTCTCAAAGCACAAGATGGACTCCGAGCAGTTCGTGGTTACGGAGCAGGCTGCCGAGCAGGTGAATGCCGCAAAGAAGGCCGGACACAAGGTCGTAGCTATCGGTACTACCGTGATGCGCACCATCGAAACGGCTGTATCTACGGGAGGTATGATTAAGGCTATGGAGGGCTGGACAAACAAGTTCATCTTCTGCCCCTACGACTTCACCGTGGCCAACGCAATGGTGTCGAACTTCCACCTGCCATACTCTACGCAGCTGATGATGGTGGCTGCCTTCGGAGGCTACGACAAGGTGATGGAGGCATACAACGTGGCCAAGCAGGAGGGATACCGCTTCGGCACGTACGGCGACGCAATGCTTATTATATAAGTAAGCGGCGCGTTAATTAAAAATTTTTTATTATCTTTGCATATTGTAAAACCCCAAAAGTCATATGGCTTCACGCAAAATATTATACGTTTGTCAGGAGATTATGCCCTACCTGCCTGAGACCGAACTCTCACACCTGAGCCGACATCTGGTGCAGGCTATGCAGGAGCGTGGCAACGAGATCCGTACGTTTATGCCGCGTTATGGCTGCATCAACGAGCGACGTAACCAATTGCACGAAGTTATCCGTCTGTCGGGTATGAATCTTATCATCGACGACAACGACCACCAGCTTATCATCAAGGTGGCGTCGATTCCCTCAGCCCGCATACAGATATACTTTATCGACAATGACGACTTCTTCGCCCGCAAAGCTGTACTCACCGACGCCGACGGTAACGAGTTCGAGGATAACGACGAGCGCGCTATCTTCTTCGCACGTGGCGTGCTGGAGACGGTAAAGAAACTTAACTGGTCACCCAACATCGTACACTGTATGGGTTGGATGTCGGCCATCGCACCCATCTATCTGAAGAAGGTGTTCAACGACGACCCCTTGTTCCGCGATGTGAAGGTTGTGGTGTCGCTCTGTGACGACCGCTTCGAGAAACCTTTCGATGGTGAGTTTGCACAAAAAGTGGCAAATGAGGGCGTGAAAGATGAAAAACTTGCAGATTTAACCCTTCCCTCATACGAAAACTTCTACCGTTTCGTTATAGATTACGCCGACGGCATAGTCGTTGCCTCGGAGAACGCTAACCCTGCACTTGTTGAGTATGCCCGTCAGAGCGGTAAGCCGATGATGGAGTATGCTGCGGTGGAGGAGGCAGAAATGTACGACAATTATAATCGTTTCTATGAAGAGTTACAATAGAATAAAGCACTTGCTCACCGCCGCGGCAGTTGTTGCGGTGGCTGCCCTGATGACCTTAGGCTGCACCACCACGGCTGACTATACGCTCGGCGAGGAGTTTGCCCCCACAAATCAGCAGATGATTACCCGCCACCGTCTTTACCAGAACGGCGTAGTGAGCGAGTTAAATCAGGAGGATGCACCCTGCCGCGTGTTTGAGACACGTCTGTTCAAGACCGACTCAATACCCTCGGACCGTCTGGGTACCTTCTATCTCGGTTTGCAGAAGCACAACCGCTTCGGTGTGCGTAAGATGGGTTTCTCGAGCCAGTTCCTGCATATGATTTCTATTGACGACTCAATAGGTTTCGGCTACCGTCCCATCTACGACTCGACATCGATGCTCTTCGAGTTGGATACATTTGTCGGCGACTCTACACGTCCTATACAATATAATGTATATCTGCTTACTGACGATTTGGTTAAGTGGGATGCTGAGGATACCACATTCTACGTATCGTACGACCCGCGTGAGGCCGGCCACATCGCTAAGGATGCTGAGCCCGTCTTCACATTCAAGTTCCCCGACCAGGAGAATGGCGTCTATACCACCTCGACCAAGTTCCGTATGAAGGAGGGCAAGGGCGCAAAGGAGCTTATCCACAGCCTCTTCGGTATGGATAAACTCGATGCCAACGGCAATGCCTCAAGCATTATCGATATCTACAAGTCGGACTCAACCTTCATCCGCAAGTACAAGGGCGTATGGATTGAGCCTGCTGAGGACCAGCCCGAGGGCGAGGGTCACGCAATAGCCTTCTCGGACCAGACATCAGGCTTCATCGTACACGGCCGTGTGCGTAACCCGGGTGCCGATGCCGACATCATCACCGATACGCTTTCGATAGCATACTACTTCAACGATACATACTCTGAGGGCTTCGGTAACGTTACGGCGCAGAGCGCGTTGTACGACTTCAAGGGTACCGAGCTGGAGAACCTGCCCCTGCTTGAGAAGGAGCAGAATCGTGCTGAGGTGGATATGGCATACGTGGATGGCTGCGGCGGTATCCTGACCGAGCTGACATTCACCGACGAGTTCCTCCAGTCGCTCTACAACATCAGCAGCGGCGACAAGGATTATGTTTCGGCGGCTATCAACCAGGCTGTGTTGCGATTCTACCTTGAGGGCTCGGATTACGACTACAACAAGATTGACCCGCTGCCGATGACCGACAAGATGAACGAGTCGATTTCGCGTCTGGGTATGTACACCAACTACAAGGATTTGACACCGATTGTTGACTACCTCTACACGCAGGAGAGCGATGAGTCGCTCTACTATGACGGTTACCTGAATCGTAGCCGCGCGATGTATGAGATGAACATCTCGTCATTCATCCAGAAGCTGGTAAACGACCTGTTGGAGATAGAGCCCGAGGCTGACGGCACGGCCGACCTCTCGAAGCTCAAGACAACACGAACGATATATTTGGCACCGAGCGCCTACGACCGTTTCACGTTCAACCGTTCGGTAATCCAGGGAAGCAAACTTGAGACCAACCCTGCCAGCATATCGCTGGAGCTGACATATACGTTGGTGAAATAGTGATAAATAAGTTATACCCGACAAACCTAAGTGCCAAACTTAGGTTTTTGTCGTATTTAAGAATAAAGTGAAATGCAAGAGAATTTAGTCATCGTAGAGTCCCCCGCCAAAGCTAAAACCATTGAGCGATTCCTGGGTAAGGACTACGTTGTAAAGTCGAGCTTCGGCCACATCCGCGACCTGGCAAAGAAGGGCCTCGGTGTGAAAATCGAGGAGGGCTTCACGCCCGACTACGAGGTACTGCCCGACAAGAAGAAGGTAGTGGAGGAGTTGTCACGACTTGCACAGAAGGTCAACACCGTATGGTTGGCTTCCGATGAGGACCGCGAGGGAGAGGCTATCGCGTGGCACTTGGCTGAGGTGCTGGACCTGCCCGTAGATAAGACCAAGCGTATTGTCTTCCACGAGATTACAAAGAATGCTATACTCAACGCGATAGAGTCACCGCGCACAATCGATATGAATCTGGTCAACGCACAGCAGGCACGCCGCGTGCTGGACCGCATCGTAGGTTTCGAGCTCTCGCCCGTGCTGTGGAAGAAGATTCGTCCCGCACTCTCGGCCGGTCGTGTGCAGAGCGTTGCCGTACGTCTTATCGTGGAGCGCGAGCGCGAGATTATCGCCTTCAACTCTACACCCTACTTCCGCGTTGTGGCGCAGTTCTACCCCGCAGCGGATGCAAGCAAGACGCTCTTCAAGGCTGAGCTGTCGCACCGCTTCGAGACAAAGGAGGCGGCTGAGACATTCCTCAAGAGCTGCGTAGGTGCGTCGTTCACCGTATCGAAGGCTGAGGAGAAGCCTACAAAGCGCTACCCCGCAGCACCCTTCACCACCTCTACCCTCCAGCAGGAGGCGGGTCGTAAGTTGGGTATGTCGGTGGCGCAGACGATGAGTGTGGCGCAGCACCTCTACGAGCAGGGACTTATCACATATATGCGTACCGACTCAGTAAACCTCTCATCGCAGGCTATCGGCCAGTGCAAGAACGAGATTGAAAAACTCTTCGGCGAGAAGTATTCGGCAGCGCACAACTACAAGACAAAGACCAAGGGCGCACAGGAGGCTCACGAGGCTATCCGCCCGTCATATATTGACCGTCAGCAGATTGAGGGTACTACGGCCGAGAAGCGATTGTATGAACTTATCTGGAAGCGCACGGTAGCTTCGCAGATGGTTGCGGCTGAGATGGACCGCACAACCATCGCCATAGATATGGACGGCACGGAGTGGCAGTTTGCTGCTACGGGCGAGGTTGTTCGCTTTGACGGCTTCCTGCGTTTGTACTCGGAGTCAACCGACGACGAGCAGCAGGGCGAGCAGAGCGAGGCAATACTGCCGAAGATGGAGGTTGGCCAGAAGGTTATCTCGCAGCAGATTACCGCCACGGAGCGTTTCACCGTAGCCCCCGCACGCTACAACGAGGCATCGCTCGTAAAGCGTCTGGAGGAGCTGGGTATCGGTCGTCCGTCAACATACGCACCCACCATCACCACCATCATCAACCGTGGCTACGTGGTAAAGCAGAACAAGGATGCTCTGAAGCGTTCATATACGGCCCTCACGCTCTCGGCGTCGGGTAAACTCTCGGAGAAAACGCTCTCGGAAAGCTACGGCAAGGAGAAGGCCCGTCTGGCACCGACCGACATCGGTATGGTTGTTAACGACTACCTCGAGCAGCAGTTTGCGCAGATTATGGATTACAACTTCACCGCATCGGTGGAGAAGGAGTTCGACCACATCGCCAATGGCGAGATGACGTGGGGCGAGATGATTACACGCTTCTACTCACCCTTCCACGGCTTGGTGGACAAGGCTATCGAAACGCAGACCACAAAGAACTCGCAGGTGCGCGAGCTGGGCCTCGACCCCGAGTCGGGTATGATGGTCAAGGCGCGTATCGGTCGCTACGGCCCGATGGTTGAGATTGAGGCTAAGGAGGGCGAGAAGGCTCGCTTCGCATCGCTCAAGAAGGGTCAGCTCATCGAGTCTATCACGCTGGAGGAGGCGCTGGAGCTCTTCGCTCTGCCCCGCAACCTGGGTAAGTACGAGGGTCAGGACCTGATGGTCGGCATTGGTAAGTTCGGTCCCTATGTGCGTTACGGAAACTCGTTCGCATCGCTGGCCAAGAGCGACGACCCCTACACCATTCAGTATGAGCGTGCCGTGGAGCTTATCGCGCAGCAGAAGGCGCAGGCCGCAGCCTCGGCTACACCGCTGAAGAGCTTCGCCGAGGATAAGGATATGGTGATTCGCAATGGCCGCTACGGCGCATACATCGCATACAAGGGTAAGAACTACCGCCTGCCCGCAGGCCGCAAGCCGGAGGAGATGACATTCGAGGAGTGCCAGAAGATTGTTGCAACAACAAAGAAAAAGAAGTAATAAACTCTATAACTAAAACTCAATAACTATGAAGAAATTAATGCTTTTGGCAGCTATCGCTCTTGGCGTAGTTGTATCAGCCACAGCTCAGGAGAACAAGCCCGAGGGTTATAAGTTCACCGACAAGAAGGTCGTAAAGACCGTACCCATCACAAACCAGTATCGTAGCGGTACCTGCTGGTGCTTCTCTACTCTCTCATTCCTTGAGGAGGAGGTTTTGGCTGCAGGTGGCGAGCAGATGACACTCTCACAGATGTGGGTTGTACGTCACGCTTACTTCGATAAGGCTATCAAGTATGTTCGTTTGCACGGTCACCTCAACTTCGCTGTTGGTGGAGCTGCTCACGACGTAACAGAGATGATTGCTAAGTATGGCATCGTACCTCTGGAGGTTTACTCTGGCTACAACTACGGCACCGAGATGCCCGAGTTCGGCGAGATTGATAACGTATTGAAGGGCTATGTTGACGCTATCATCAAGAATGGTAACGGCCGCCTCACAACTGCGTGGATTGACGGTTTGAACGCTATCCTCGACACATACTTCGGCGTGCGTCCCGAGAAGTTCACATACAAGGGCAAGGAGTACACTCCCAAGTCATTTGCAGAGTCATTGCCCATCAAGATGGAGGACTACGTAGAGATTTCATCTTACACTCACCACCCCTTCTACTCACAGTTCGTACTGGAGGTGCCCGACAACTGGATGTGGCACTCAATGTACAACCTTCCTATGGGTGAGATGATGGAGGTTTTGGATGCTTGCATCGAGGCTGGTCATCCCGTAGCTTGGGGTACTGACGTTAGCGAGAAGGGCTTCAGCCGCCAGAAGGCTATCGCCGTAATTCCCGAGGTTGTGGAGAAGAACACTATCGGTTCAGACGCTGAGCACTGGGGTAAGTTGTCAGATGCTGAGAAGCAGGCTATGATTAACAACCTCGAGGGCCCGATGAAGGAGAAGACCATCACACAGCAGATGCGTCAGGAGGCTTACGACAACTATCAGACAACCGACGACCACGGTATGGTTATCGTTGGTACTGCTACCGACCAGGCTGGTAATCCTTTCTATAAGGTACAGAACTCTTGGGGCGAGAATGGTCCTTACAAGGGCTTCTACTACTTCTCACGTCCCTTCGTAGAGTACAAGACTATGGATATTATGGTTAACAAGAACCTTATCCCGAAGGATATCAAGAAGAAGATGGGTTTGTAATCCAGGTAAGTATTAAGTGATAGCCCGCAAGGGCAGAGGCGGTCCAAATGGGCCGCCTATTTTTTTTGAGAGAGGGGGGGATGAGATAGGGGTTATAGGAATTATAGGAGCTATAGGCGCTATAAGTATTATAGGTAATAAAAAGAGTTACAGACAAATGCCTATAACTCCTATAACACTTATAATACTTACCCCCCCCTTAAATACTAACCTCTGATGAGGGATTCTTCTTGAACTTACGAATCTGGATAAAGAGCAACACCGCCGCCAGCAACGTAGAGGTGAAATCGGCGATAGGAATCGAATACCACACGCCATCCACACCCATATATCGGGGCAGGAAGATAATCAACGGCACGAGGAACAACATCTGGCGCGACACCGACAAAAGGATAGCGCGCTTGGGCTTACCGATATGCTGGAAGAGGTTACCCGCAACGATATTGAATCCCACGATAGGTAGCATCAGCACCAGGATACGCAAGCCACGCACCGAGGCCTCGATAAGCTCGGTAGCACTGCCCGAGCCATCCTCGCTGACGAACATACGCACCACCTGATAGGGGAACAACTCGCAGACAAGGAAACCGAGAGTCGTGGTCGCCACCGACCAGCCGACGGTCATCCACAACGTCTTCAGCACGCGGTCATATGCACGCGCACCGTAGTTGTAGCCCACGATGGGCTGCATACCCTGCGTGAATCCCATCACCACCATCGTGAAGAGGAAGGCCACGCGGTTGGCAATGCCGTAGGCTCCGATTGAGAGGTCGCCGCCATACTCGCCCAGCGTATTATTTACGAGGATAACCACCACGCAGGCGCAGGTCTGAATCATAAAGGGCGCCATACCAACGGTGATGATATTCTTGATGATATCCCAGCGCAGGCGGAAGGCCTCGCCACGGAAGCGCAGGAAGCTCTTCACATCCGAGAAGTGTACCCACTGAATCAATACGGCCACAAGCTGTGCTATGACTGTCGCCCACGCCGAGCCGGCAATACCCCACTTGAGCCACAGAATAAATACAGCATCGAGGATGGCGTTCAGAACAACGGCTACGATAGTGATTATCATCGCCTTATTGGGGTATCCCGCCACGCGGAGCATACAGTTCAGACCGTGATATAGGTGTGTGATAACATTTCCATAGAGAATAATGCGCATATACTCGCGCGCATAGGGCAGCGTCTGGTCGCTGGCACCGAAGAAGTACAAAAGCTCGTCAAGGTATATCAAACCGAAGGCCATCAGCACCACACCCAGCACCACGTTGAGCAGCACCACATTGCCGAGGATGCGCTCGGCAGCGGGCTTATTACCCTGGCCCAAGCGGATAGAGGTAAGGGCGGCCGAGCCCGCTCCGACCATAGCACCAAAGGCGGCCGTGAGGTTCATCATAGGCATCGTGAGCGCCAGACCGGAGATAGCCAGCGGACCGACACCCTGACCGATGAAGATGCTATCGACGATGTTATACAACGACGCAGCAACCTGCGCAATAATGGCAGGCATAGCGTAACGCAGCAACAGGCGCGACAGGGAATCGGTACCTAATGATAAGGGGGAATCTTGCGAACTCATAACGGGTGCAAAGGTACGAAAAAATCGAATATGTTTTTCGAAAAAATGAGAGTCAGGGGATTATAGTTTATAGACGACGATATGCTGCTGGTCTATGATACGGTAGTCGAGCGCGATTTCTGCCCCATCCACGCCACGACAGAGGAGTTTTCTATCGGCAGTATCAACACCTAAAACAGCCATATCCTCGCGGAAGTTAACACCCTCACGCTCAGCCATCTTATAGAGGCACTCCTTGGCGCACCACACAGCCGCGGCCCACCACTCCGCCGCGTAGAGGTCACGTTCCGCCACAGTCATATAACGCTCTGCAACGCGCGAGAAATCTCTATCCACACGCTCCACATCAACGCCACACCGTGCATTGGAGAGTACCACAGCCACCACATCGCGGCAGTGAGAGACAGAGATATAAGTATAAGGGGAATTCTTCAGACGCGGGGCGCCACTCGGCGCATACTCCACCTCGGCAGCGGGTGCAACATCTCTCAACACCCTGCGCCACGCAAGACGCTCGGCACGGCGGCTCGGCGAGGTGAAGGCCTCAACGGATTGCAGGTCGCGCTTGTCGGCCTCACGCTCCAGCTCCTCAAGTGGCGGGATGGGTGCCACGATAAGCAGTGCCCCATTGTCACAGATGGTATTGAGATTATTATGCATTATTGCCCACACCTACGACGACCTTGATTTTATCGACACGGCGGCCGTCCATACTCTGCACCGTGAAGCGTATATCGTGCGCCTCGACCATATCGCCCTTCTTGAGCAGGTCACGACGCAACTCCAGCATAAGGCCCGCCAGAGTCTCGGCACGCCCCTGCACATCGGAGAAGATATCCTCCTCGCAATCCACCACACGCTCAAAATCAACGATATGGGTCTTGCCATCGAAGATGTAGGTGTTATCGTCTATGCGCTCGTAGAACGACTCGTCAACATCGCTCTCGTCGGAAATCTCACCCACGACCTCCTCGACGATATCCTCCAGCGACACCAATCCCTGCGTAGCACCGTACTCGTCAACGACGATGGCCACGTGGATTTTATTCTCCTGAAAGTCGCGCAGCAGGTCGTCAATCTTCTTATGCTTGGGCACGAAATAAATCTTGCGAAGCAACTGCTGCCAACCGAACTCGTCACCGCAATTGATGTGCGGCAGCAGGTCCTTGACGTAGAGCGCACCCTTGATATTATCCAAATCCTCATCATAGACGGGAATACGCGAGTAACCCGACTCGATGATGACGCGCTTCACCTGCTCGTACGACGACTTGAGGTCCACAGCCGTGATGTCAATGCGCGGGCGCATAATCTCCTCAACCTCGGTATTTACGAAGTTGACGATACCCGACAACATCTGGTGCTCCTCCTGCGATGAGCCTCGGGCCAAATCGACAGCGTCGGCCAGCTCCTCGATAGAGATTTCGGCATTGCGTGACGCCAAGCGGCTCAGGCGGCCACCCGTGCGCACCAGGATATACGACAAAGGGTATGTCAGGAACCTAAAGAACTTGATGGGATAGACCACAAAACGTCCGAAGCTGCGGGGGTTGCTCTGCGAAAGGACCTTAGGCAGAATCTCGCCAAAGAGCAACAGCAGGAAGGTGACAATCACCGACTTAACAACGAACTCGAAAGTATTGCTCTGGAACACGAACAACGAGTCGATGACATTCGACGAGAGGATAACGATGCAAATATTCACCAGATTGTTGGCAACAAGGATGGTGGCCAGCAGCGAGTCCACATCGTCCAGCAGCGAGAGGATAGCACTATCGCGTGCATCAGGCTTCGTGCGCATATCCTGCTGCTCGCGGGGCGTGAGCGAGAAGAAGGCGACCTCCGAGCCCGACACCAGCGCCGAAATCAGCAGCAGCAGAACAGTGCAGGCCAGCTGTATGCCGACCTGAAGCGTAAAGCCTTGATATATGATACCAAATGTTTCCAAAAAGTCTTATATAATTTGCGGGCCGAACGCACGTGTCGGCCCGTAACTTTCTACTTAAAAGAGTTTGTTATCGTTGGCGGGTGAGGGCACCTCAACGTTATCGTCACGAATCTCCTGCTTGCGGCGAGGCACTCCGTCGTCATTGCGCACGACCAACTTCATATTTCGACGCTGGTAGGCAGGGATGCTCAGCTCAGCCTTGATATTCGAGTACTTCGACTGCTTGCGCTCAAGCACCGCAGGCATATCGGTACGAGGTGGGGGATTCAGCACGCCCTTCTTGGGAGAGATGCTCGGCTCGTCGGCGGGCTCGTCATCCTCCTTAACCACGGTCACGAAGCTCGGGATGATAGGCTCAAGCGGAGTGACATTATTATCCTCGTTGAAGCCCGTAGCAACGACTACAACCTCCAGATAGCCCTCAGGCATAGGCTTAGCACTGACACCCCAGATGATGTCGGCCTTATGCTCCACGCCGGCCTCGTCCTTGCAGCTTGCGTAGCTCTGGATGTAGTTCAGCACCTCCATAGCCTCGTCATAGCTGATGTCGTCGATATTTGCGGCAGCGACATTCAACAGAATCTTCTTCGCACCCGAGATAAGGTTGCTGTTAAGCAGCGGCGAGCACAACGAACGGCGGGCAGCCTCCAAAGCACGACCCTCGCCCTCGGCCGAGGCGACACCCATATGTGCGCGGCCACTGCCACGCATCACGCGCTCCAAATCGGCGAAATCGACACGTATAAAGGCGGTCTTAACAGTGATAAGCTCGGCGATACCCTTCGTAGCTGAGGCCAGAATGTCATCAGCCTTACCGAAGGCCTTGCTCACGGGCAGCTTGCCATACATCTCGCGGATACTCTCGTTGTTGATGACCAGCAGCGAGTCGGCATACTTGCGCAACTCCTCCACGCCACGTGCAGCCTGCTCGCAACGGGTAGTACCCTCCCACAGCAGCGGAAGCGTAACGTTGGCAACGGTGAGCAGACCCATCTCGTGCGCCAGCTTGGCAATGACGGGCGAAGCACCTGTACCTGTACCGCCACCCATACCTGCTGCGATAAAGACCATCTTGGTCTTGCGGGCCTCGAGGTGCTCACGAATCTCGTCGAGAGCCTCCATAGCGAGGTCACGACCACGGTCGGGGTCGTTACCAGCACCCAGACCAGGACCCATAACAATCTTATTCTCGGCCGGGATGTCGAGGTTGTCGAGCGCACCCTGATCGGTATTACAAGCAAGGAAGTTCACATCCTTGATACCCATACGCCACATATAGTTGAGCGCATTACCTCCGGCACCGCCCACACCGATAACGGTTATAATTGATGATGCCTGCTTGGGCATCGACAGTTCGTTCATCAGATCTTCCATCTCCTAAATCATTTTTACTTTTACCACCTCTCGTCTTCGTCAATCTCCTCGCTCGGAGCCTCAAAGATTACCGTCAGCTTATCCTTCGCCTTGCGGAAGATGCGGCCAAAGCCCCATCCGCTCGACTTGATGTCGTCGTCATCCTCGGGAACATCGTCATCCTCGACACTCGGCTCGTTCCAGCCATCGGTACGTTTCTTCGGCTCGGGCTGAACGGGCGTCGCGACCTCCTTCTTCTCCTGCTCCTCGCTCTTGGCGGGGGTAACGGGAGTGACGGGAGGCTCGGGAGTTACGACCGTAGGATTCACAGGCTCCGAAGGCACAACCCTCTCCACGGGCTTCTCCTCCTCAGTCTTAGGTGCAACCTTGGGGATATATACACCTACGGGGCAGGGGCCCATCTGCGCACCACGCAACAGAAGCGACACGGCCAGAGTGACATTCGGCGATGAGACCTTCTCCAGCGACTCGCTGGTAATACCAATCTCGGCACACGCCGTGCGTGCATCCTGACCTGTAACCTGCTGGAACAGATTGGCGACATTTGCCAGGTCGGCAACACCACCCGTGATGACGATACCGGCACCCAGCTTCTTGGCGTAGCCAGCCTCACGAATCTCGCTCCACACATACTCGGCGATATCGGTCATACGAGCCTCGATGACAGATGCGAGGTTAAGGCGCAGGATAGATTTGATTGTGCGGTTACGGCTGCGCACCTGAATAACCTCGTCGGGCGTAAGGCTCACAACGGCTGAGCCCAGCTCGCGCTTAAGATTCTCGATATATCGTGGTGGGATATGACCGTCGTAGATACGGATATCGGTATTCAGGGCTGAGCCACCCATAGGAATAGAGGCGATGTAGCAGAGCACGCCGCCATAGTAGATTGCAACGTCGGTAACGCCGCTACCGATATCGACAATGGCAACACCCTCCTCCTTCTCCTCGCTATTGACAACCGAGTCGGCAACAACAGCCGCGCCGGCATACAGGCCACGCACCTTGACGTGAGCGTCCAGAAAGACTCGACGCAGGCGGTCCTTGGCCATATTCTCGCAAAGGATGAAGTTGTAGGTTGACGAGAGCTGCTTGCTATAACAACCCACGGGGTTTTTCATCTCCACACCTGCATCGCTCTTATAGCACAAGGGGAAGAAGTCCATAATGGTCTCACCATCGGCAGCCTTCACGTTGCTCATACGCTCCTCGTGCAGGGCCGTAAGGTCGAGCTGCGAGATGCGATTCTCGGCATCCTTCACAAAGACATAGTCCGTATAGCGGGCACAGCGTACAAACTTACCCGAAATAGAGACATAAGCCTCGGTGATGGCTATGCCTGCCTGCTCCTCAGCGCGTGCCAAAGCACGACGAAGGGCATCGGTGACCAACTGGCTATTGTCAACCAGACCCGCAGCCATACCCTCGGTATGCTCGGTGACGATGGTCTCGACATTTACGGCGCCACCCTCGGCCAAAGAACCAACGGCAACGACAACCTCGGATGAACCGATATCAACTGCTACGATATAACTCTTATTCACGATATATTTTGTTTTTATTTTTCTTTCACTTGGTGCATACGACCTGACCTTTGTACTCGACCGATATTCTGCGGAAACTGCCCCAGCCGATGTTGCGCAGACCTTTCTCATAGAAAGTGAGCAACTTATCGAGCTTCGCCTCCACGTCATCCACCGTACCGAAGCTAACCGTATGGTTACCCGTACGAGGGATAAGCTCCAGACGCAAATCGCCACTACTCATCGTAGAGGCCACAATTTGGACTATTTCGGCGCGCCAAAAAGAGTCCTGCTCAATATATTTTACAAAGTTAATGAGTTTCAGGAAATCTTCATACCTTTTCTGCAACTTTTTTTGCTTCTCACTCTCGGCTTCCTGTCGGGCCGTAACGGCGGCAATCTTTTTATCGTTCTCGCGGTCCATATAACGCAGGTTACGACGCAAAGCAGCCTTCTCGGCTCGCTTGGCCGCCACGCGGGCGTCGTACTCGTCATAATCCTCAAACGGGCCCTTGAAACCACCCAGCCAGCCCTTGCGCTCAACCTGCATACGTCTGACGGCACGCACCGAGTCGGCTATATCCTGCGTATTCTTGAACAGAGGCACCTTCTCATACTGCAACGTATCGGACTGCGCCTGCGACTTGGCTATCTGCTCGGAGATATATTCGCCGACGCTACCCACATATCCCTTCGGGATAGGAGGCGCGTAACTACCCGTAACGACAGGCACATAGACCGAGGCCAGACGCGGTGCAGGGAAGACGTAACCTTCGGCGGTGACGTAGCAGTCGTAGCCATCGACCATAAGGCGCAGCAGCGGTCGGCGCTGACTCACCTCCACACGCAGCTCGCCACCATAGGTGACGTAGGCGCTGGCACGGTCGATGAAGCCGTTGCCACGGATGCTCTGCTCGATGCCTGCGAGGTCAATATCGCCGACGGGCACGCCGATGGTGGGTATCTTGCTACGCTCAATCCACTGCTCGACAGCCTTGCTCGTGACGAGCATCTCGTCACGCAGCGAGTCGGTGATGGTCACACGCAGGCTATGCACCGTGGTATTGGCACGGTGATGACGTGCGCGGCCGTGGAAAAAGACCACGAAAGCCACGACAAAGACCCACAGCAGGGTCATCATTACTATTTTCAGTGTCTTCTGCATTATGCTTTTTTCTCTAACTCTGCGGCTATTGCAGCACAGTAGGCGTCGATATTGCCTGCACCGAAGCTAACCACGACATCGGTTGTTGCCGCTCCCAAATCCTGCGCCAAACATTCGCGCTCGCAGATATGGCACGGCACGGTGACCAAATCCATTATCATCTCCGACCCCACACCCTCAATCGGCAGCTCGCGGGCAGGGTAGATAGGCACCAGCACCACCTCGTCGGCGTGCGACAGGGCAGCAGCGAACTCGCGGTAGAGGTCGCGCGTACGGGTGTAGAGGTGCGGCTGGAAGAGAGCCGTGAGGTGACGCCCTGGGAACATCTTACGCACCGAGGTGATTGTAGCCTCCAGCTCCTCGGGGTGGTGGGCATAGTCGTCCATATATACCTGACGGGGAGTATTGACATAGAACTCGAAGCGGCGCTTTACGCCTGAGAATTGCTCGAGTGCTACGGCCAGTTTCTCCTCGCTCAGCTCCTCGCCACGCTTACGTGCTGCGCAGACCATTGAGGCCACAGCCGCCACGCAGTTCTCGACATTCACCCAGCCGGGGATGCCGAGCGTGAGGTTTTTAAGTATGCCGAACGGCGTTACGATATCGAAGCGGTAGTAGCCGCCCTGCTGCAAGGCGATGTTGGTGGCGTAGAAGTCGCTCGCCACATCGTCGTAGCTGTATCGCCAGATGTCAATGTCCTCAGGCAGAGGGATATTCACGCCCTGTTTGATGATGAGGTCGCCACCCTTCTTAATCAGCGCAGCGAACTGCCCGAAGGCCTCCACAACGGCCTCAAAAGTGCCGTAGATATCGAGGTGGTCGGCAGCAACCGAAGTGATGACCGCAACATCGGGTCTCAGGCGAAGGAACGAGCGGTCGAACTCATCGGCCTCAACGGCCAGACGGTTGCCATCGCCGAGGACCATATTGCCGTTAAAATTCTTCGAGATACCACCCAAAAAGGCGTTGCCACCCACGCCCATAGCCGAGTTGAGCCACGCAATCATCGTGGATGTGGTAGTCTTGCCGTGTGTGCCAGCTACGGCCATAACATACTTTCCCTCAGAGAGATGCCCAAGCATCTGCGAGCGTTTCTCCATCAGGAAACCACCCTCACCGAAGTATTGCATCTGCGGATGGTCCTGCGGAACGGCGGGGGTATAGACAACCATCGTTGTCGCGGGGTTACGGAACGCCTCGGGGATAGCATCCACCTCGTCCTCGTAGGTCACCTCGGCACCCTCGGCCTGCAAGGCGCGAGTCAGAGGTGTTTCGGTGCGGTCGTAGCCTGCAACCTGACGACCCTCGTGCAGGAAGTAGCGTGCAAGGGCACTCATTCCGATGCCGCCAATGCCAAGGAAATATATGTTTGGGTAGTGTTTCATTTTTGTGTTTTTATAGGTGTTATAGGTGCTATAAGTGTTATACGCTTTTACTAGAAGCGGCTCCACTCTTTTTCTATCTGTTTAACCACGCGGTCGGCTGCATCCTTAATGCCGAGGCGAGAGATATTCTTCTTCAGCAATGCCAAGCGCTCCTTATCCTCCAGCAGATTCAGAGCCGCGGGCATACCCTGCATAACGGCGTCTGCATCGCGCACCATAAGTGCCGCATCCTTCTCCACCAGCGCCATAGCATTCTTTGTCTGATGGTCCTCGGCCACGTTGGGCGAGGGAACGAAAATTGTCGGCTTACCCACCAGGCAGAGTTCTGACACGGTGCAGGCGCCACTGCGCGAGATAACCACATCAGCAACCTCGTAGGCGTAGTCCATACGCTCGATAAATGCCCCCTGCCAGATATTTGCGGTGGGGTGCGAGGCGAGGAAGTCACGCATCTCGGCCTCGTAATATTTTCCCGTCTGCCAGATAACCTGCACGGGCGAGGTGCCATCGAGCGTGGGAAGCCAATGCTTCATCATCTCGTTGAGCGTGCGTGTGCCGAGCGAGCCACCCACAACCAGCACCGTAGGCTTATCGGCCGTAAAGCCGTAGTGCGCCAACGCCTCTGCGCTCTTCTCCTTTGCAGGGGCAAAGCGACCACGCAACGGGTTACCCGTAAGGGTAATCTTATCGGCAGGGAAGAATCGCTCCATACCGTCGTAGGCCACGCATATACGGCGTGCGCCACGGGCCAATAGCTTGTTCGTTACGCCTGCGTAAGAGTTCTGTTCCTGAATAACGGTCGGAACGCCCATACGTTGTGCAGCCCACAGCACAGGTGCTGAGGCGTAGCCACCAAAGCCCACAACCACATCGGCCGAGAAGTCGCGGATAACCTTACGTGCCTTGCGTACGCTGCTCACAACCTTGAAGGGCACAAGCAGGTTTTTCGGCTCCAAACGACGTTGCAGGCCCGCAATAGGCAGACCCACGATATTGTATCCCAGGGCGGGAATCTTCTCCATCTCCATCTTGCCCTCGGCACCCACGAAGAGGATTTCGACCTCCTCCTTCCACTTACGCTTCAGCGCCTCGGCAACAGCAACGGCGGGATAGATATGGCCTCCCGTACCGCCACCTGAAAGTATTACTCGTTTCATTTATATAATCGCTATTATAGCTTTTTTCGTTAATATCTATGTTCTCTTGCTCCTCTCGGCTTACCTTGCGGCCTCCAGCCGCATTTGCAAATCTGACCCAACGCCGCCATTAAGGCGAGGGCAAAGTGGGCTTGCAAGCTTTGCCGAGCCGAGGCGGTGAAAAGCCGCGTATGCGGATTACCCCCAACCCCCGCCTCAGGCAGGGGCTTCGGTCGCTACGCTCCGAAGATTGCAGAACCAAAGGTTATTAATTCTCAAAATCAATTTTGAATTTTGAATTCTGCATTCTTAATTCTCTACCGTCCCCAGCTATCGCGGTCGAGCGAGCGGTATGTGATGGCCTCCGAGATGTGCAGCGGCTCAATATCCGCCTTACCCTCCAGGTCGGCAATCGTGCGTGCCACCTTGATGATGCGGTCGTAGGCGCGGGCCGATAGTTGCAGACGCTCCATAGCTCCATCCAGCAGTCGGCGCACGTCGGGCGATAGTGGGCAGAACTTGCGCAGCATAGCCGACGACATCATCGTATTGGTATATATTCCCGTGCCACGGAATCGCTCCGCCTGACGCTCGCGGGCACGCATCACACGCTCACGAACGGCAGCACTCGACTCCGCAGGCTCCGCAGAGGCTATCTCCTCACGGCTTACGGGCGTTATCTCCACGTGCAGGTCGATGCGGTCCATAAGTGGCCCTGAGATACGCCCCGCATAACGGCGCACGGCTGCAGGTGAGCAGGTACACTCCTTATCGGGGTGGTTGTAGTAGCCACACGGGCAGGGATTCATCGAGGCCACGAGGGTAAAGTTTGATGGGTAATCGACCGAATAACGTACCCTCGATATGGTTATATGTTTATCCTCCATCGGCTGGCGCAGCACCTCCAGAACAGAGTGTCCAAACTCGGGCATCTCATCCAGAAACAGCACTCCGTTGTGTGCCAGCGACACCTCTCCCGGCTGGGGCGTATTACCTCCGCCAATGAGTGCCATCGGCGAGGCCATATGGTGCGGGGCACGGAACGGTCGCTGGCTCATAAGGCCTCGCGTAGTACCCAGCTTACCCGCCACGGAGTGTATCTTGGTGGTTTCGAGCGCCTCCTCAATGCTCATCGGGGGCATAATGGTCGGCATACGGCGTGCAAGCATAGTCTTACCCGAGCCCGGCGGGCCAATCATAATGACGTTGTGACCTCCTGCGGCGGCAATCTCCAGAGCGCGCTTGGCGTGCTGCTGACCCTTGACATCGGCGAAGTCGTCGGCATAGGGCTCGGCTGAGATATTCATCTCCACCTCGCGTTGCACTGAGAAAATCTCCTGCTCGCCATTGAGCGAGGCAGCTACCTCCGTCAGCGACTCCACGGCCAGCACCTCGATACCCTCCACAACGGCAGCCTCCATAGCATTTTCGCGTGGCACGTAGATGCGTTTATAGCCACGCGCCTTCGCCTCGGCCGTAATGGGCAGCACACCCCTGACACCTCGCACCGAGCCATCCAGCGACAGCTCGCCCACAAACCACGCCTCGGCCATACGCTCGGCGACAATCTGGTTTGTGGCGGCGAGGATAGCAACGGCTATGGGCAGGTCGTAGCCCGAGCCCTCCTTCCGAAGGTCGGCAGGGGCAAGGTTTACCACACACTTGCGGGCGGTCATACGGTAGCCCGAATTTTCGAAGGCCGAGCGTATGCGTTGCTCACTCTCGCGCACAGCATTGTCGGGCAGGCCCACAAGGAACAGACCCAAGCCGCCGCCCGTGATACTCACTTCGACGGTGACCTGCGTAGCGCCAATGCCTGAAACGGTACCTGTATATGCGCGTATAACCATTGAAACCCAATTATGAATTCTAAATTTTGAATTTTGAATTTAAAACGGCACCTCGTCGGTAAGAGGTTTCTGCTTGTCGATATTTGTGGGGCCCTGCTGGATATCAAACTCATTGCCACCCATCGAAGAGCCTAAACCGCCACCCATCGGGGCACTCGCACCTCCCGCTACGGGTAGAGCAAACTCATTATCATCTCCGCCACTCATCGAGCTGGCAATCTCGGTATATCCGCCACCCATCGGGTCGCCTGCCGTAGAGAACTCATCCATCTCGAGGTCCATAAAGCGTGTCTGCTCCTTCAGGAAGCGCAGCTTCACATCCGTTGCGGCACCACTACGGTGCTTGGCGATGATAATCTCGGCCATACCTGCCGTGGGCATACCATTCTCGTCGGTATTCATACCGTAGTACTCGGGGCGGTGGATGAATGCCACGATATCGGCATCCTGCTCGATAGCTCCCGACTCACGCAAATCCGAGAGTTGCGGGCGTTTCGAGCCGCCACGTGTCTCGGTGGCACGGCTGAGCTGTGACAGTGCGATGATGGGCACGTTGAGCTCCTTGGCGATAGCCTTCAGCGTACGTGAGATGAAGGCCACCTCCTGCTCGCGGTTACCCTTCGAGTCGGCGTTGCCGGTCATAAGCTGGAGGTAGTCGATGATGATAATCTTAATGTCGTTGTGTATCTTCAATCGGCGGGCCTTCGAGCGGAACTCAAAGACCGAGAGCGCCGGCGTATCGTCAATAAACAGCGGTGCTGTACCCAGCGGCTTGGTGGCACTCTCAAGGTGACGCCACTGCTCGGGCGTGAGGCGGCCCGACTTGATATCCGTACCACTCAGACCCGTCTCGGCAATGATAAGACGCATCATAAGCTGCACGGATGACATCTCAAGCGAGAAGAAGGCTACGGGCGACTCGTGGTCGATAGCCATATTACGCGCCATAGAGAGCACGAAGGCGGTCTTACCCATCGCAGGACGTGCCGCGATGATGATAAGGTCGCTGGGCTGCCAGCCGAGCGTAACGCGGTCAACGGCCATAAAACCCGAGGGCACACCATTGAAGGCCGAGGTGTTCTTGCTCGCCTCCTCAATCTGCATCATAGCCTTCGAGAGCACATCCTTGGCACTCTGCACCGAGCGCTTGACGTGACCCTCGGCAACCTTGAAAATCTCACTCTCGGCATATCCGATAAGATCCGTTACATCCTGGTCCTCGTCGTACGAGCGACGCTGAATCTCCGTAGCGGAGCGGATAAGCTCGCGCTGCACATACTTCTGCGCGATAATCTTGGCGTGAAACTCCACGTTGGCAGCCGAGCCGACCTTCTGCGTGAGCTGCGCGAGGTAGGCGGCGCCACCCACCTTCTTCAGCTCGCCACGCACCTTCAGGCACTCGGTGACGGTGTAGAGGTCGATGGGCTTCAGCTCGGCCGAGAGCGACTCGATAGCCTTATAGATAAGGCGGTGCTCCTCGGTGTAGAAAGAGTCGGGTGTGACGTACTCCTGCACGGCGATGATACTATCGCGCTCGAGCATCAACGCACCCAGCACAGCCTCCTCAAGCTCAACGGCTTGGGGCGGTACGGTACCGACTACGGTGGCCTCCGTCACATTATCGTATGCGGCACGGTTGCGTGCCGAGGGAGTGAATTCTCTTGCCATAAAAATAGGTGTGTAATTTTTCAAATTTCAAAATTATGAATTTTTACCCAAACGGCAAGCCTCGAAGCAGAGAAATTTATGAACAAAAAAGCGGCTCTGTTGATAACATCAGAAAAACCATCGGCAACCTACCCCTCCACGTGCAACGTATGGCGTGGCGTAGCGAGAACGGCCACGCTGAGGCGGCAATCATCAACACCCTCGAGGATGGTGGTGCCGAGCGAGATAATGGTGGCGCCCGTAGTGAGGACATCGTCCACCAGCAGGATATGTTTTCCGCGCAGGCGGTCGGGGCGACGAACACGGAAGATATGCTCCACGTTATCCCAACGCTCGTGATGCGACTGCGAGGTTTGACTCTTGTTATAGCGGTGACGCACAACGCTTTGCCTATCGACCTTGACGCCTAACTCGCGGGCTATGCCGTCGGCCAGATACTCCGACTGATTGTATCCGCGCGTGAGCCTGCGCCACCAATGCAATGGCACGGGAACAACCACATCTACATCGTCATACAGACCGCTCTGCTTCAGGCACGCGCCATACCAGCGACCCAGATTATAGGCCATACGCCACATATTGCCATACTTGAAGCGATGGATAGCCGCACGCCACGGGCTACCCTCAACATACCAGAAGAGAGCCGCTGCTTTGCTTGTAGGCATAAAGTCGGAGAAACGCTCGCGCAGGGGATTATCGGCATTGAGCCAGAGGTGTGTCAGTGGTGCTGTGGCTTCGCACAGTGAGCAGACAACAGCCTGGCCACGTGGCAGGCGGCCGCCGCAGATGGGGCACACCGAGGGAAGGACGATGCGCCGAAGGTCGCTGAACATATCACTGAGCATCGACATCGATGGCAATGTTTATTGTTTTGAACTCGCTCTCGGCGTGGAACGTTGCCAGCACCTCACGCAAAAGAGTGCGTGCGCGAGAGAGGGAGCTGCCGTTCTCGATTTTTAGCATCAGACGCACGAGATATTGGCCACGAATCTTATCTATCGGGGGTGCTACGGGACCTGCCACACGGCGACCGAACTTTTCGCGCAGCCTATCGGCCAGAGCCAATGCACCCTGACGCAGAAGCGTAGGATTCTCCTCACGCAGAGTGAGTTGCAGCAGGCGCGAGTAGGGCGGATAGCAGAAGGCGTGACGGTCGGCAAGCTCGCAGCGCGCCATCGCCTCGTAGTCGCCACGTGCCACCCAGCCGATGACGGGGTTATCGGGCTCGGAGGTCTGGATGATGACCACGCCCTCGCTATCGCGGCGGCCTGCACGGCCTGCAACCTGCGTCATAAGCTGAAAGGCACGCTCCGAGGAGCGAAAGTCGGGCGAATTCAGGAGGTTGTCGGCATTCAGAACACCCACGACACTCACCTTTCCGAAGTCGAAGCCCTTGGTTATCATCTGCGTGCCGACAAGGATATCGGTCTGGCCGCTCTGGAAGGAGCCGATTATGCGGTTATAGGCACTCTCCGAGGTAGAGGTATCGCGGTCGAGGCGTGCCACACGGGCTGTGGGGAAGAGTTCGGCAATAGCCTCCTCAACCTTCTCCGTACCGAAGCCCATAGGCTTGACATCCACCGTATTACACTGCGGACAGGCACGCGGAACAGGTGCCGTGTAACCGCAGTAGTGGCACTCCATACGGTCAGCCGAGCGGTGCAGCGTGAGCGTCACATTGCAATGAGGGCAACGCAGCGTCCAGCCGCAGGAACTACACTGCACAAAGGGCGAGAAGCCTCTGCGGTTCTGAAACAGCATCGTCTGCTCACCACGCTCCAGAGCCTCGCCAATAGCGTTGAGCAGCACCTGATTGAAGTGCGTGCGGCGCTCGCCGCGCTTGACCGAGCGCATCGTATCGGAGATGATTATGCGGGGCGGGGTGGCCTCTCCGTAACGCTCCAGAAGCTCCGAATATCCATACTTGCCCCACTGCGCATTGGCGTAGCTCTCCAGCGCGGGCGTAGCACTGCCCAACACCGTATGGCCGCCATACAACGAGGCCAGAACGATGGCCGTATCACGCCCCTGATAGCGGGGAGCGGTGTCGCTCTGCTTGTAGCTCTGGTCGTGCTCCTCATCCACTACGACAAGCTGTAAATGTCTGAGGGGCAGGAACAATGCCGAGCGTGCCCCGACAACCAGCTCGCCACCCTCGCTATGCAGAAGGCGCAGGTATGTTTCGGTGCGACGCAGGGAGGTGAGCTTCGAGTGGTAGGCCGTAACACGACTGCCGAAGATGCGCTCCATACGCTCGATGAGTTGCGCCGTGAGGGCAATCTCTGGCACGAGCAGCAGCACATCACCACCGCGCGCAAGCACCTCGGCGATGAGCGACATATATATCTCGGTCTTGCCCGAGCCCGTTATTCCGCGCAGAAGATGCACCGCCTTACCCTCACGCTGCGAGGTGTGAATATCGGCCACCACACGCTGCTGGGCCGGGGTGAGCAAGGGGGTTATAAATGAGATATTTTCGTTGCGCTCGATTGTTCTCTCGCGCTGATTGACAACAACATATCCCGCCTTGCGCAGAGCCGAGAGCTGCGAAGAGTCACACTCCAGCAGGCGGCGGGGAATCTCGCCCGCGGCATTGAGTTTCGCCTTGTCGAAGGCTGCAATCTGCTCCAGAAGCTCCACACGGCGTGGAGCACGGCGGCGGATGCGGTCAAGCTCCACTTGCAGGGCCTCGCCATCTTGCCACGCCTCAGCCAACGCAACATAGGCCTCGGTGCGGGGGTGGAACATCTCCTCCGAAAACTCCTCGGCGGATGTGCCCTGCGGCTTGATAAGCGACGGCAGAGCCATACGCATAACCTCGCCCAGAGTACACATATAATAGTCGGCCATCCACTCCCACAGGCGCATCTGCTTTTCGTCCAGCAGCGGGCGGTCGTAGAGTCGGCGGCCGATGGGTTTGATACGTTTCACCGCGGGGCGCTCGTCGTGCAGACGCCAGACGATACCTGTATATATATTACGCGGTCCGAACTGCACGGCCACGGCATCACCCACGCGCACACCCTCGCCCTCCGCACCTTCAGGCACAGAGAAGCAGTAGGTCGGCTGCGCCAAGGGCAGCACTATGTCGGCAAAGCGGCTCATAACTCTCCAAAGGTACAAATTTATTTTGGCACAGATACACACTTGCGGCGAAATATTCCGTGCAGAGCTTCAATTGCATCTCTATGCATTTATTTTTCAGAAAAGTGGCCGAGGGTGCTATTTTTCGCCGACGAATCGTTAAATTTGCAAAAGAGTGCATAAAGCAGAAGAGAAAAAGAGAATGATATACCCGTGGGGCGATGAGCGCCGATTCAACTCCTATGCGGCATACTTCCGCCGCGTGTTTGGCCACCGAATGCAGAAGGTGACCATAAATGCGGGTTTCAGCTGTCCCAACCGCGATGGAACGATATCGACGGGAGGCTGCACGTTTTGCGACAACGCCGCCTTCACGCCCTCCTACTGCGATGCCACGAAGAGCATCACGCAGCAGATTGACGAGGGCATAGAGTTTCACCGCAGGCGTTACCGCACGGCACAGCAATATTTGGCATATTTTCAGTCATTCTCAAACACTTATGCCCCACTGGAGCGGCTACGCAAGTGTTACGACGAGGCTCTCGCACATCCCGACATTGCAGGCATTGTGGTAGGCACGCGCCCCGACTGTGTGGATGAGCAGAAACTCAATTACTTCGCCGAGCTGTCACGCAAAAAGTATGTCACCATAGAGTATGGTGTGGAGTCGTGCTACGACGAGACGTTGCGCCGCATAAACCGCGGTCACGACTTTGCAACGGCAGAGCAGGCCATACGAATGACGGCCGAGCGAGGGATACATTGCGGTGCGCACTTTATCCTCGGCCTGCCGGGCGAGAGCGATGAGATGCTCATCGAGCAGGTGGAGAGGATAAACTCACTGCCGCTGACGACGGTTAAGTTCCACCAGCTGCAACTATTTCGTGGCACAGCCCTTGCCCGCGAGTGGGACGAGCACCCCGAGAGATTTCGTTTCTGGACGATTGAGGAGTATCTGGATTTGTTCGTGGAGATTCTGCGCAGGCTCCGCCCCGACATCGTTGTCGAGCGCTTCGCAGGCGAGGCACCACCCCGCTACCACCACACCAGAGGATGGGGTTTGGTGCGCAACGAAGAACTTTTAGCTATGCTCGACAAAAGATTAGAGCAGCAAGATGTACATCAAGGCGATTTTTTTAATATATTTGCGCCAAAATTGGAGATTTAATATAAAATATTAACTTTTTCGCAAGTTTCGATTGCGATTCATAAGCTATTAGGTTATGAAACTATCATTTACTAAAGTGGCCATAGGTTTGAAGGAGTACATTGTATTAGGATTGGGAATGTTTCTCTACGCCTTCGGTTGGACTGCCTGCGTAATCCCTGCTGGCGGTATGGGTGGTGGTGCAACAGGTATGTCTATGTTGTTAAACACTATATTCCCCGCCATCTCACTCGGACAATTTGTCTTTATCATCAACGCCATTCTGCTCTTGGTAGGAGGATTTATCGTTGGCTGGAATTTCGGCATAAAGACAATCTATTGTATCATCGTGTTATCCCTTGCTATGGATATGTGGGATTTATGGCTTCCTGATGGATTGTTGGCCAACGGCGAGGTCCTAACAAACGGATTGCTCGTCGAGTACACGCAGACTATCGATTCTCATAATATCCTGCTGATTATTATGGGTGCCGTTATCGCGGGTACTGGTGTAGCCATCAGTTTTAGCCAGGGTGGCTCTACGGGCGGAACTGACATTGTAGCGATGATTATAAATAAATACAAGACAATCAGTTACGGCAAGATTGTGATTTCGAGCGACTTCTTTATCATCGGCTCGTCAATCTTCGTAGCATCGGACATCGCTACGGGTATTGCAACCATTATCTACGGTTATATTATGATTGCTGTGTATGGCTATACGGTCGATTTGATTCAGTCGGGTAACCAGCAGTCGAGCCAGATATTTATCATTTCGCCCAAGTATGAGGCCATAGCCGACGCCATCAACCACGAGGCACATCGAGGTGTGACCATTATCGACGGCAAGGGCTGGTACACCAAGCAGGAGTGCAAGATTGCGATGGTGGTATGCCGCAAGCGTGACGCTGCAAGCATCCTGAAAATCGCTCACCGCATCGACGAGAACGCCTTCTGCACGATGGGCTCGGTAATGGGCGTATATGGTCAGGGCTTCGAGGCGCTGAGCAAGATTTAGGCGGAAATCAGTCCCCAAAAGAGAGTACCCCATAAGGTTTTGTTATCACCTTATGGGGTTATTTTATCGCATAAACTGAACAACCTATGAAAATTATCAATATCTTTGTTTTAGGTTAATTGAGAATTGTGGTGCAAACAGAGCGAAAACACCCCATCTCAATATGTGATAAAAACTAAAAACTAATAACTATGAAGAATTATTTCGATCTTAAGGGACAGGTTGCCGTTGTGACGGGCGCATCTACAGGTTTGGGCCTTCAGATGGCTAAGGCGTTTGCTAATCAGGGTGCAAACCTTGTATTGCTTGCGCGTAGAATGAATCTATTGGAGGAGAATGCGAAGGCTATCAACGAGGAGTTTGGTGTCGAGGTGCTTCCCGTAGCTTGCGATATTACAGATACAGAGAAGGTGATTGCTGCCGTGCAGGCCACAATGGAGAAGTTCGGCCGCGTGGATATTCTGGTGAACAACGCCGGCACGGGCGCTGTGGATGACGCCGAGAAGATTACCGATGAGCAGTTCAAGCACGAGTTGAATATCGACCTCTTTGGTACGTTTGTATGCGCACGCGAGTTTGGTAAGGAGATGATTAAGGCGGGCTATGGCCGCATCATCAACATCGCGTCGATGTACGGTTTGGTGGGTAATATGATTGTCGGCAGCGCACCCTATCACGCAGCGAAGGGTGGCGTGGTGAACCTCACACGCGCATTGGCGGCCGAGTGGGGCAAGCACGGCATTACCGTAAACTCAATCTGCCCGGGTTACTTCTACACCGACCTTACAACCGCGACACTCGACAGCGACTACTTCCAGGCTATCGCCAAGAGTAATATTCCGTTGCAGCGCTACGGCCGTCAGGGCGAGCTGGATACTTGCGCGCTCTTCCTCGCATCGCCGTGCAGCACCTATGTGAATGGTCAGAATATTGCCGTGGATGGCGGTTACACTTGTATCTAATAAGAATATGTATATAAAAATAGGGTGTCCCGATGGGCACCCTATTTTTGTACATACCATAGTTCCCTCCCTGCAACCCTCGGAGCGAAGCGACCGAAGCCCCTGCCTAAGGCGGGGGTTTGGGGGTGGGTAGAATTTGTAAATGCGGCCAGAGGCCGCAGGGTATGCCGACCAAGGCTTATTGCCTAATAAATTTGGGATAGCGATGATTAGAAAGATAAAAAATAGGTTACCCTGCGGGCAACCTATTTTTTATTAAATGTATTCATCGTTAAATCTGCTCCGACGCAGGCAAACGAGAGAATAGCATCGCCAAAGACCTTCAGCCTTTCGGGCATAGCCTTGCGCTCCTCCTCGCTCCACTCGCCCAGCACGTAGTCAACCTGATGGCCACGGGCGAAGTCGCCACCAACGCCAAAGCGCATACGGGCATAATCCTCGCGGCCGAGCAACTCGGAGATATTCTTCAGGCCATTGTGACCACCCGCGCTACCCTTCTTGCGCATACGCAGCTGACCAAACGGCAGTGCGATGTCGTCCGAGATGACGAGCAGGTTCTCGATAGGAATCTTCTCCTGCTCAAGCCAATAACGCACGGCCTTGCCTGAGAGATTCATATAGGTCGAGGGCTTGAGCAACAGAATCTGGCGGCCCTTGTGGCGCAGCGTGGCTGTAGAGCCGTAACGACCCGCCATAAAAGAGATATTGGATGCCTCAGCTAAGGCATCCAACACTCTGAATCCGATGTTGTGACGGGTGTCAGCGTACTCGGCGCCGATATTACCCAATCCGACAACAAGATATTTCATCTTCGCTCAGGAGATTACTGCTGCTGTGCGGCACGAGTTGCACGAGTTACGCGAACGGCGCAAACGGCAGTCGTAGCGGGAGTAACAAACTGAAGGTTCTCGAACTGAAGGTCGCCTACGAAGATAGTCTGACCTACGTTCAAAGGAGTTACGTCAACAACGATCTCATCGGGCAAGTTCTGCTCCAAAGCCTTAACTGTAAGCTTACGAGCTGACTGTGCCAACTTACCACCAACCTTTACACCGGCAGCGTTACCTGTCAAACGTACGGGGATAGCGATAGCTACGGGCTTACCCTCCTGAATGCGATAGAAGTCAATGTGGAGAATCTGCTCACGAACGGGGTGGAACTGTACCTCGCGCATTACAGCCTTCTCAACCTTACCGTCGATAGTAAGCTCAACGATGTATGAGTTAGGAGTGTAGATAAGGGGCTTCACAGCCTTAGTGTCAACGGTGAATGCAACCTCCTCACCACCACCATACAAGATGCAAGGGATCTGACCCTCACGACGGCAAGCCTTAGCTGCCTTCTTACCGAAATCAGCACGCTTAGCGGCCTGAATCTGAAGTGTTTTCATTGTGTTTTTTGTTTTTTAAGTTATTACCTACGGTATTACTCAACTTGCAGCAGACAAGCCTCAGCAAGTCCCATTATACCTGAATCGGGTGCAAAGGTAGTGTTTCAAAGTATAAAAACAAAATTTTTTGAGGGTAAATTGCTAAGGATTAAGGGGAATGGGGGGGGTAGGTGGTATAGGGGTTATGGGTGTTATAAGTGCTATAAGTGTTATAGGTGTTATAGGGGGGGTTATAATTCCTATAATTCCTATAATTCCTATAATTCCTATAATTCCTATAGCACCTATAATACTTATATTATAAAAAAATGTCGCCCTCAAGAAGAGCAACATTTTTACTATATAATGGCGGCCGAGCCAGACGCCAAAAGAGCCTTGTTATAGGAATTTCCCCTTAGAAGAGGACAAAGTTAATACCAAAGTGCAAACCGTGCAGATACTGCTTGTAGCTGATATTATCGGTGTCCAACTCGTGCTTACCCATCAGGTCGTACTCGGGGCGACGCAATGTGCAGCGATAGCCAATCTCCAAATCGACCTTAGTGACCTTGGCCATCAACACACGCATACCCACACCAGCACCTGCTACGGCACCTACGGTCTTGTAGCTGCTGCCGAAGTAGAACTGCGGACCTACCTGCGCGTAGTTATACCAGCGTGTGCGCTTCTGGCGAGTGACGGGGCCATAAAAGACCTTCACGTTACCAAGCAGGGGCGCCATACTCATCTGGTCAACATATAGGAAGCCTGCATCAAAGCCCGCAACAACGTGCTGGCCCATCTTGTAACCGGCACCTACCCAAACGCCACCACCCGAGAAGTTGGGCTCGCCGTCGTAATTGATGGTCTCGTCGTAATCCTTATAGTGGATACGATTCTGCATACCGAAGGTCATATCGTAACCGCCACCAAAGGTGAAGGTCCACTTACGCTCCATATTCTCGAGGTCGTAGTCACGCACCTCCTTCTTCTTTTTGTATCGAGGTATGTAGAGGCTCTGCGCATCGGCAATCTCGCCGCACATAACCACCAATACCAAAAGCATCAAAAACTTTTTCATCTGCATATTTTTTACTCCGCATTTTATTCTGCCCGTCACTGCTTCAGCAGCTATGCCACAGCCTTGGCTAAGGCTACTCGGCACCTACACTCTCTAACGGACCGAGAAGCGGTTTTATTTTATTCCTCTCACATTTTTCTCCCAAGCCCACGCCGAACGCAGTGTGTCGTCCAGCGAACGCTCAGCCTTCCAGCCCAGCTCGTCGTTAGCGAGGGTTGTGTCGGCCCAGATAGCCACCACATCACCCGGACGGCGGGGAGCAATCTTGTAATTGAGCTTCAACTCGTTCACGCGCTGGAAGCTCTCAACCAACTCCAACACCGATACGCCATTGCCCGTGCCGACGTTGAAAATCTCGTACTTCTGCTTATTCTTATCCTCAATCATACGGGTGATAGCCACAACGTGCGCCTTAGCCAAATCCACAACGTCGATATAGTCGCGCAGACACGAGCCATCGGGAGTGTCGTAGTCATCGCCAAAGACGCTCAGGCACTCGCGGATGCCGGCAGCAGTCTGCGTGATGAAGGGAACGAGGTTCTGAGGCACGCCACGCGGCAGCTCGCCGATGAGAGCCGAGGGGTGGGCACCGATGGGGTTGAAGTAACGCAGGGCGATACCCTTCAGGCCATCGTAGGCGTTAACAGAGTCGCGCAGGATATCCTCGCACATCTGCTTGGTGTTGCCATACGCCGAGGTTGCGGGCTTGCGGGGTGTGAGCTCCGTTACGGGCAGCTCGTCAGCCTCGCCATAAACCGTAGCCGATGAAGAGAAGACAATATTGGGACGCGAGAACTCGCGCATAAGTTCCACCACGTTCATAAACGAAAGGAGATTATTGCGGTAGTACTTCATAGGGTCTGTCACCGACTCGCCCACAGCCTTGTAGGCCGCGAAGTGAATTACCGAGTTGAAGTTATACTGCTCGAAGAGCTTGCGGAAAGCCTCCTTATCGCAGCAATCGACATTGACGAAGGGGACATCCACGCCCGTAATCTTGCGCACGCCCTCAACGCCACTCATATCTGAATTTGAGAGATTGTCAGCCACAACAACATCGTAGCCAGCATTAATCAACTCTACGGCGGTATGCGAACCGATATATCCGGCACCGCCCGACACCAATACCATCTCTTTCATAGGAATGTATAGTTTTAATCGTGCAAATATACATATATAAATGCAAAATGCAAAATTCAGAATTTAAAATTGCCACTTATCGGGAACTGAGAGCTTTTACGAACTATATCGAGCTGCAAGGTGGACAAAAAAAGAGAGGTTGCCCCAATTTGGAGCAACCTCTTGGTTTGTATTTGTGGGGATTACTGCTTCACCCACGAGAGGAGTTCTTTGAATGAGGGCTTCTTGCCGTGCATAAAGATTCCTACGCGGTAAATCTTGCCTGCGACCCACGCCATACCAGCCACCGAGGCGTAAAGGAGTACCAGCGAGAGGACAATCTGCCAGGTGGGGATATCGAAGGGTATGCGGGCCATCATCACAACGGGCGAGGTGAAGGGGATAATCGAGCCCCAGAATGCCAGCGGTGAGTTGGGGTCATTGAAGACCGACATAGCAAGAATCAATGCCAGGATAATCGGCACCGTGATGGGTGTCTGCAGCTGGTTGGCGTCCTGTATAGAGTCCACAGCCGAGCCCACAGCGGCAAACATTGCCGAGTAGAACAGGAAGCCACCCAAAAGGAAGAGAAGCAACCACACGAACATCATCACCAAACCCGACATATCGGTAGCCAGCGAGAGGGCTGAGATTGTCTCGGCATCCATATCTGCCTCCTCAAGTGTCATCTGACCTGCCTGCACAGCCTCCACACTCTGCATAACATCGTCAGGCATCAGGGCGGGCAATACGGCCGAGCCGATACCGCACACCAGCACACCCCAGATAGCTATCTGCGTAACGGCCACAGCGGCCACACCCAGAATCTTACCCATCATCAGCTGGAAGGGGCTGACGCTCGACACCAGCACATCCAGCACACGCGAGCCCTTCTCCTCGATAACCGAGGTCATAACCATCGAACCGTAGATGATGAGGAACATATAGAGCATCATACCCAGCACCAAACCCAGCAGGTACGACACCACCGACGAGGTGGCCTGCTCATCCTTGCCCTCCTCGCTCTGGTCGTTGCGGTAGGTGGTCATCGTAACCGACGCCTTCAGGTCTTTCATTATATCTTCCAGATTATCAATATCGTAACGCTTCAGGCGCTCGCGCTCGATAACCTTCTCGATTTGTGCCGTGATAGACTCCTCGAGTGACATCGACGATGAGGAGTTGGTGTAGAGCTTCACGTCGGAGGGGCTATCGACAATATTCTCGCCAATCCACAGCACGCCAAAGACATCCATATCCTTGCGTGCCTCCTCCAGAGCGGCATCTACCGTCTTGAACTCCACATCCTCGTTACCCTCCAGCTGGGGTGCCACAACGCTACTCTCGTCGATAACCAGCAGGGTCTTCTGCTCGCCCTTGGCGAAGAGCATCATCAGCGTAGGTGCAGCCATCATACCAATCATCAGCAGAGGCATAAGTATTGTCGTGATGATAAACGACTTTTTCTTTACTCGCTCGTTGAACTCGCGGGCGATGATGATTCCTATCTTATTCATAATACTCTAATTTTGCATTTTGAATTCTGCATTTTGCATTTTACAACGTTCCCTCTACGGCACGGATAAATATATCGTTCATACTTGGTATCACCTCCTTAAACGAGCGCAGGTCAACAGCCTCGTTTGCTGCCGAGATGCTCTCACGCACCGTAGCGCCATCCTTCAGGCGTATGCGCGAGCAGATGTAGGGCGTGTCGGCCACGGGGGCAGTGCCCAGCAACTCGGCCATCGGAGCAACAGCGCTCTCGAAGGTTGCACCCTCACCGTTGTAGGTCACCTCAAATACATTCTCGCCAAAGCGGTGGCGCAGCTCATCCACAGAGCCCGAGAGGATGTTGCGCGACTTGTTTATAAGGGTTATGTGGTCGCAAATCTCCTCCACGCTCGACATATTGTGGGTTGAGAAAATCACCGTTGCACCCTTATCTCGCAGGCGCAGAATCTCCTGCTTCAAGAGGTTGGCATTGATGGGGTCGAAACCAGAGAAGGGCTCATCGAAAATCAGCAGCTTGGGCTCGTGCAGAACGGTGGTGATAAACTGCACCTTCTGCGCCATACCCTTCGACAAATCCTCCACCTTGCGGTTCCACCAGCTCTCGATACCCAGACGCACGAACCACTCCTTGAGTCGGATGATAGCCTCGCGGCGCGAGAGTCCCTTCAGTCGGGCGAAGAAGATAGCCTGCTCGCCAACCTTCATCTTCTTGTAGAGGCCACGCTCCTCGGGCAGATAGCCGATATTGTAGATATCCTGGTCGGTAATCTCTTGTCCGTTGAAAATCACACGGCCAGCGTCGGGCAGCGTGATGCGATTGATAACTCTGATGAGCGTGGTCTTACCCGCTCCGTTGGGGCCCAGCAATCCATAGATAGAGCCCTGTGGTACGCTGAGCGATACGTCACTCAGAGCCGTGTGGCCCGAATAACGTTTTGTTACATTTTCAATTTTCAGTAAATCCATCTTCTGTGAATTTTAATTCCTACCTTATTAGTCGCACAAGATGGCCATAAAATTACAAAAATGAGTGAAAAAATTTTCATTTGGCCCCATTTTTTTTGTTGTCGGCTCGAAATAGAGTATATTTGACAAGGGAAAACCTAAACTACATTACACTATGAAACGTATTTTTCTTTTGGCTCTGCTGTTTGGCGCTATCGGCTGCACGCCGATAGATGACAGCCCTCCCCGTTTTACATTAGGCTTCGAGGGTGAGGAGTGGGATGCTATCTCGGCCACCACAGCAGGCATAAGCTACTCGTCGGAGCTTGTAGCAAATGGATATGAGTGGCGCGACAAAGAGACATCGCTCAGCTCAAAGGCGCTTGTTGATAATAGCTATGGCTACGCATATATCCGTGGCGGAATGTTGGTGTCTTCGTATAACTCGCGCGAGGTTACGACCTATGGCGACTACACCAAGGATCTCTACGTCTGCTGCCCCTCGTCCACCTCGACGGTTAAGGGAGGCGGTGCCGGCGGCTCGGATAACTTCCTGATTGTGGTTGGCAATTATGACGACTCGTCGAATGGTGACGAGCGTGCCGAGATGTTCTTTGCCGATGGCAGGGAGCATAAGATTGAAAGTTGCGTTGTAAACTCTACAACCTACTTCATCAACGTCACGCAGAACGGAAACCCCTTCTCGCCCGCACTCGGCAAGGATGATGAGATTGTAATCTCGGCTACGGGCTACAATTCAAAGGGCGAGGAGACCGCTACGGTCACAATGCCTTTTGCCCGCAAGGGGTGGTACATAACCGAGTGGACACGCTGGGATTTGTCGCCGCTGGGCGAGGTTGCGAGCGTAAAATTCAATATCACGGGCGGCCCCACAACCGAGTGGGGTATGACCACACCCAAATATTTCGCCATCGACAACATCGAATTTATAGGAGGATACTAAAACCGATATATTATGAAAAAAATATTTGTACTTGCCGTTGCTCTGGCTGCAACCTTGTCGGCCTCGGCTCAATATTTTGAACTCGCGCCCAACTACAACCCCGATATGGCGCGCCAGACCCTGACGCAAAATAAGGAGTTGCGCCGCGAGATCATCCTGCCGCAGGTGCGTGGGCTGAATGTCTATAAGGCTGACCTGCATCTGCACACCATCTTCTCGGATGCCCACGTAACGCCCGAGTATCGTGTACAGGAGGCGTGGCTCGATGGCCTCGACGTGATTGCCATTACCGAGCACACCGAGTACCGCGACTATGAGCAGAAGATGATTGACTTCCTGAGTGGCTACCTGCCCGCAGGCACAAAGGCTGTAAACACCAACCTGCTGGACAAGGGCCCTGAGAAGGGTGGCATACAGGCCGACCTGAATCTCCCCATTCGCCTTGCCGAGAAGACGGCTGAGCGTTATGGTATTGTGGTGGTGTCGGGTATGGAGATTTCGCGCACGCCCGAGACTATCGGCCACTACAACGCCCTCTTCACCAAGGATAACAACACCATCTACCACCCCGACTGCTATGAGTCGTTCCGCCGCGCAAAGGCACAGGGCGCACTCATCGTTCACAACCACCCCGGCTGGCGCCGTCCGAGTATGGAGATAGGCCCCTTCGAGCAGAAGGCTTACGATGAGGGGTTGATTGACGGTATTGAGACCTTCAACAGCGCCGACCTCTACCCGCAGGCTATCGACCGCGCGAAGAAGTATGGTTTCTTTATGGTGGGTGCGACCGATGCACATATCTCGGTGGCACGCGACTACCTGATGCGCACGCCGATTCGTAATATGACCCTGATTTTCGCTAAAGACAAGTCGCAGGAGTCGCTGCGTCAGGCTCTGCTCGATGGTAACGCCATAGCCTACGGCTGGGGCACACTCTCGGGCGAGGAGGCTCTGCTCAAAGATTTGTTCAAGGCTTCGGTGCAGACCCGCGTGGAGCGCACCGACGCAAAGGGTACACGCACGGTGGCCATAACCAATATGACCTCTATCGGCTATACGCTCCGCATCGAGGGCGACAACCCCTTCCTGCTCGACCCCTTCACAACGGCAACGGTGCAGGTCGCTGCGGGCGAGAAGCTGCTGCTCTCGGTTGAGAATATGTGGTGCGGTGCGGAGGAGCACCCCGTGGTGGAGCTCGATTTTTAGCCGCGCGATAGAGATATCCGAGAAAATTAGTATATTTGTAAACAGAATAAACTATAATCATAAAACTATACAACAATGAAAAAACTTCTCACTTTGGCAGTGGCTTTGGTAGCTACGCTCTCAGCCTCTGCACAGCTCTACTACACCGATTCGGCAAATAAGGATATGTTGCGCTTCAACGAGCGCGAGGGTCGTCAGCGTGTGGAGATGGTATTGCCGCAAGTGCGTGGCTTCAACATCTACAAGGCTGACCTGCACAACCACACAATCTTCTCTGACGGTAGCGTTACGCCCGAGTTCCGTATTAAGGAGGCTTGGCACGACGGTTTGGATGTGATTGCCGTTACCGAGCACGTTGAGTACCGCCCCTACGAGGGTAAGATGATGAACTTCCTGACAGGCTACGTGCCCAAGGATATTAAGCCTGCAAACAGCAATGTTATCCGTAGCGAGGCCACCGATGCAGGTATTCTCTCTGATTTGAACTACCCCGTGAAGTTGTATCAGGCAGCAGCAAAGGCTTACGGCATTACCGTTATCCCCGGTGCCGAGATTACACGTGAGCCGACCGTTATCGGCCACTACAACGCCCTCTTTACCAAGGATAACAACACTATCTACGCCAAGGACCCTATGCAGTCAATCCGCAACGCAAAGGCGCAGGGCGCAATCGTTATGCAGAACCACCCCGGCTGGCGACGCACAACCCTCGATATGATGGAGTTTGAGGAGAAGGTATATGCTGCAAATCTTATCGACGGTATCGAGATTGTGAACGGTGGCGAGTTTTATCCCCGCGCTATCACCCGCGCACAGAAGAATAAGTTCTTTATGGCGTCTAATACCGATATCCACGGCTCAACAGCTGAGGATTATGTTCTCGGCGGCGACGGCACACGTAATATGACCTTCATCTTCGCTCAGGAGAACACCCTGGAGGCTCTGCGCGAGGCTTTGGAGGCACGCCGCACATTGGCATACTCACACGGTACATTGGCAGGCGAGGAGAGTCTCTTGGTTGACTTGTTCAAGGCATCGGTTGCTACGAAGGTTATCCAGAAGGCTGCCAACGGCTCAAAGACCGTACAGTTGACAAACAACTCTTCAATTAAGTACACACTCCGTTTTGGCAACGCCAACCCCGTAATCCTTAACCCCTTCACCTCTATCCGCGCAACCTCTGGCAAGGATGGCAAGCTCGCAGTTAAGGTTGAGAATATGTGGTGCGGCGAGGATGCTCACCCCGTAGTCGAGTGGGCGTTCTAATTGCTCCGAGATAGAGATTTATAGAAAGGCTGCCTCTGCGGGCGGCCTTTTTTGTGCCCAAAAGTTGAAAATTGGCCTGAAATTCTACTGATTTTTTGGGATTTTTGGAAAATTGTGATGGGAATATTTTATGTAATAGAGTGTTAATTAGCCCGTTGGGTAAAAATTTCATATTTCCTATATGGAATAATATTATTCCAAAACTCTACTACATTTTGCACTCGGCGGAGGATAGGGCGGCAAGGGTATGGCAGAGGGTATGGCGGAGGGTATGGCGGAGTGGATGGTGAAGGGGATGGCGGCGTGGGGAATGAAAATTTATCGAAAAACATTAAATTTTTTAGCGAAAAAATTTGCAGGAATAGAAATTATATCTACCTTTGTTATCGAAAAACGATAAATAATAATTGAAAAACATTTATTTCGTATGAAAAACTCGCAAAACAACCATCGTTTGCTGTCGCTCGTGGCGGTATTGGCGTTTGCTGCCGTAGTGCGCATAGGATTTCTCACCATCGAAGTGATGCGCATTGTGGGCGATGCGCGCAGCGAGGGAGTGTTGAAGATAGATATTTTTGACCTTCTATTTTAGTGCTGCGCGATTGGCACAAACTTTTGCGAAACCCTATTTTTAACAACTAATACAATTATCTATGAAAATCTCAAAACAAACCCAGCGCCGCACCATCATCTTTGCAGCGGCGACCGCCCTGTTCGCATTGTTGCAGATTGTGCAGTTTGGCGTGCAGCTCTTTAACTCCACAAATCCCTATGTGGGTAACTACTCTCACATTCCCATTGGTCAGCTCGACACCTCATTTGCGGCCTTAGATATTGATGAGGAGTACGAGGAGTTTGCCTACACCATCGAGCGCGATGCCGAGGGCAAACCGCTGGTGGAGGCTCTGCCCACATCGGTATTGCTCTTCTCGAAAAATCCTGCCTACGTGCGCCCCGAACATTATGGCTGGCGGATGAATACCATTATCACCTATGCGGCTCTGGCACTATTTGTTGTGGCCGTACTGCTTATGGCGTGGGTAGTGCTGAGTGCCATACGTGGATTCCGCACAGGCAATATCTTCCAGCACAATCAGCCGCGCCTGCTGCGCTGGCTCGCGTTGGTGATGTTTCTCTACTATGCGTTGTTGGAGAATCGTAATGTTTTCAGGATGATTGCAACAAAGGATTTGTATGGCGACAAATCTCCCATTGAGCTATTTGGAAATGTGAACATTCAAATCGAGTGTTTGATTGCGCCGCTGCTTTTGCTTATCTTTGCGGAGCTGATAGCAATCGCCGCCCGCATCAACGAGGAGGAGTCAATGACAATCTAACGCGCATAAGATATGGCAATAATAGTAAATCTGGATGTGATGCTTGCCCGCCGCAAGATGACGCTCTCGGAGCTCTCGGAGCGGGTGGATATATCTATCGTGAACCTGTCGGTGCTAAAAACCGGCAAGGCAAAGGCTGTGCGTTTCTCGACACTCGAATCTATCTGCCGCGTGCTGGAGTGTCAGCCGGGCGATATTCTCGAATATCGAGCCGATGAGGAGTAGAAAAAAGAATGGTTGCCCTATTTTGGACAACCATTTTTTCTTAAAATTATATAGCAAAAGCTATTTTACAACCACTTCTTGTACCTAAAGAACCAGATTGTAAGCCCCGAGGCGAGAATCATCAATCCGATGGCGAAGATATAACCCAGCGGCAGTGTTACGTCGCCCACCTGCCATATCCAGTCCAGCTCGGGCATAAAGTGGAAGTTCATACCGTAGATACTCGCAATAAGCGTCGCGGGCAGGAAGATTACGGCTGCCACGGAGAAGATTTTTACAATCTCGTTCTGCTCGATGTTAATCAGGCCGAGGGCAGAATCCTGTATGTAGTCCAGACGCTGTGAGCTGAAGTCGGCGTGGTTGATAAGTGAGTTCACGTCCTTAATCATCAGCTGCAGGCGCGGGTAGATATCGTTCGGGAAGCGCTCGCTGCGCAGGATGTTCGAGAGGATACGCTGGCGGTCGAAGAAGTTCTCTCGGAGGACCATCGTACTCTCCTGCAAGGCGTTGATGCGGTGGATTACCTCCTTGTCGATGGTATCCTCCGTGTTGATATCCTTGCTCAGCTTGGCAACCTGCTTGGCAACCAACTCCACGAGGTCGGCATCGAAGTCGATGCGCACCTCCAGCAGCGAGATGAAGATATGGTAGCCCGTAGAGTAGCTGCGGTAGTTCATCTGCAGACGCTTCTCCGTCTCGCGGAATGTGCGCGACTCGGCCGTACGTTGCGACACGAGCACACCCTCGTTCGAGATGATGAACGACACGGGCTCCACCGAGAAGGTGCCGCCCGGCTGCGGGATAAAGAAGTTGGTATTCGAGATAATCGAATTCTCGTTCTCCGAGTACTTTGACGTTGACTCAATCTCCTCCACCTGCTGGCGGGTCTGGAGGCTCTCCTCCATAAAGTTCTCGACGGCCTTCTGCTCCTTGATAGAGGGTGAGAGCAGGTCTAACCACAGAATATCGTCATAGCCCAGATTGTCCAGCAATTCGGGCTCGGCGTTGCGTATGATTTTGTTGTATTGCTTAAGATAGATTGTCAGCATTTTCTGCAAATTTTACGGGTTGAACTCCTTGTTTTTCAGGGGCGCAGACGAGCAACACATCCGCGCGAGAGTACCGTCGCCACGTGGGCGGCCTACCCTCTTCAGCCGGGATTGGATCGAGGCTCAACCTTGAGGCCTGCGTTCCAGAACTTTTGCAGTGCCGAGTGCTTCTCGGCGTTAAAGATGAAATCTATGTTTTGTGTGAGATATTCGTAAGCGTTGTATGGCTTTTTATCGAAGCCATTCTCCACCACAGCCTCCCATACAGACTCTACGCCCAGCGTCAGTGCGCGCTGCAGGCCGTCGATAAGTTCGTACGACGTACCCTTGCGTGCCACCCATACGGCGAAGGCGAAGGGTAGGTGTGTGCATCTGTTCCACTCCTCCGACAAATCGTAGGCGTAGTTAAAGAGTCCCTCGTGGTCGAAGACCTTGTCGCCAATCAGAAGGAAGGCGTCACCCTTCTCGGCGAAGGCCACCTGCGAGTAATCCTGCAAATCGTACCACTCGGGCGCAATCTTCCAATGCTTGGCGGCCAGATAGCCCACCAGCTGCACCGAGGTGCGTGAGTGAGCATCCAGAAATACGCGGCGCACCTGCTCGATAGGCGTGTTCGAGAAGAGCACGACGGTGCGCACCTTGCCCGAAGAGCCGATGCAGTAGTCTGTAATAATGTTTGTTGATTTTAGCGTGGGAATCATTGCCGAGGGCATCAGAGCGATGTCGGCCTTACCCGTGGCGTAGTTCTCGTAGCACCCTGCGGGTGGAGCTAATAGGAGTTCGGCACGGAGATTATCCTCGTGCTGGATACCATAGATGAATGGTATCGTATTGAGATACGACACTGCCGCTATACGTGCACCCAAGGCCATCATCCATAGTTTTCGTAATTAGTTAAACACTCCGTTTTGCGCCGCGTGCCCGTACAAAACAAGCACTTTGACGTGCAAATATAACAATTTTTGTGCAATATCCAAAAAAAATATATAACAGCTAACAATAAAAGAGCTACCCGATTGGGTAGCTCTTTTATTCTATTAGTGCATTTTCATCAAGGAATACAACCATTGAATTTGCATCAACTTTTTCATCAATAGAATGCACATAGATTGCTAAACATTTGTAATTATCACTATTATTGGGAAAACCCTCAATCTTATATGAACACTCTCCTATTTTCTTAATAACTCCTATCTCAAAGTTCCACTCTGTATCAGTTTTTTTATACGAATATTTCCCAACTTTGTTACCATCTTTGTCATATATTTCAAGCGCTGGGAAGAATACATCTACAGATGTTGTAAACTTTACTTCACCTCCATTCTGCACATCCAAATACGGATATTTTTTTCGTTCTACATTGTCATTTACATATTTACAATCTTCGCCCCAATTAATTAGGACATATGGCTGCTCCTTACGAATGATGTAATCATCTTTGTCGCAAGCGACGAAAGCAAGCGCTGCGACCATCACAAATAGAATCTTTTTCATCGTATTGTGCTTTTAGTTGTTATCGAAAATATTTTCGTTTGCAAGTTACAAATATAAATGCATTTATGCAAAAAATTGGGGGGGGGTAAATTTCAAAAAAATATGCCCGAGCAACACTCGGGCATATTATAATTTATAGCGAAGCGTTACGCCTTCTGCTCGTCGTAACCTGTTGCCTTTGCACGCCACATAAGCGTGAAAATCAACATACCGATAATAGCCATCGCAATCATCATCAAGAATACGTAGTTCCAGCCCTGGCCGGGGTTCACCTTGTTCACCCAATCAACCATAGCACCGATACCCAAACCTGATACGAAGGTACTCAGGTAACCGAAGATACCTGTCACGCCATTAGCCGTAGCTGCGGCGCTCTTTGTAGCCTGATTAGCTGCGGCGATACCAATCAACGCCTGCGGGCCGTAGATGAAGAATCCTACCATACCCAGCACACCTGCCAGCAGCACCACGGGGCTTGTTCCAGGCAGGAAGTAGAAGATTGACATAAAGGCTGCCGCTCCCAACATACAGAATACGCAGGTGCGGTGTGCGCGGCCCTTGAAGAACTTATCCGTAGCCCAGCCAGCCACGAGCATACCTACGATACCCATAATCTCCGATACGGCGATAATCCAACCTGCATCGGCAGGCTCCAGACCACGTGCCTCCTGTAAGAACTTGGGACCCCAATCCAGCACGGCAAAGCGTACCACATATACGAAGAAGTTGGCAAAGGCCAGAATCCAAATCAGCGGGTTGTGGAAGACCTTCTCACGAAGGAATGCCTTGTACTCGGCAGAGTTTGTGTTGTCCTCCACCTTGGTGTGTGTACCCTCCAGCTCGGGCAGACCTACCGACTTGGGCGTGTCACGCAGGAATACGAACAGGCCCACAGCACCAGCCAACGCGAAGAGGGCAGGCACCCAGAAACACCACTGCCAAGCACCCACGTGTGAGGCGGCATTTGTCACCTGCTCCTGCAACAACTCGGGGTTGTCGAGCAGGCCAGGGTTGAGCGTGGTGAGGTTTGTGCGGATGGCCTCCACGGCTGCGGCATTGCCCGTCATATCGCTACCCATCGAGCCCATAACGTATCCGCAGAGGATAGCCAAAAGGCTCGCACCGATAGAGTGAGAGGTGTTCCATACCGACATCTTTGTAGCCAGCTCGTGGGGCGGAATCCAGTGCGTCAAAAGACGTGCGCACGGGGGGAAGCCGCTACCCTGGAAGATGTTGTTCAGCACCAACAGCACGCCAAACAAAACCACCAGCGAGTGGGGTGCCACACCCAGCTTCACGCCCAGAATCGAGGGGCTGAAGCCAAACGCGAAGCTCGCCAACACGCAGAGCAAAAGGCCGATAGACATATGGTAACGACCATTCATACGGTCCGCCAGCAGACCATTCATAAAACGCGAGAGGCCGTAGATAAGACCTACGACGGTCATAATAATACCGAAGCTGGTGTTCGAGATACCGTACTCGGCCGCCAAACCGGGGATGGCGAATGAGAAGTTCTTACGCACGAAGTAGAATAGCGCGTATCCAATCATCGTTGCGGCGATGGTACGATACTGCCAATACTTGAATTTTTTGGCTTGTTCCTGTGTCATAATATTTTGGTTTTTTGTTTCAGACGTAGTAGTTTTCAACTTACAAAGTTATAAATATTATTTGGAATTATGGAGTGTTTTTGTGGGTTTTAGTAGTTTTTAGAAGAAAGAAGGGGTTGTTTGGGGTGATTTTTGGGCCGAGAGGTGAAGGGTTGAAGATGAGGGATTTAGGGTGGGAGGGGTTAAATAATTTGATAAATAATTGAATTTTTATTGTTAAATTACTTGACAAACGCTTTTTGAGATATTATATTTGCAGTGTCAAACATCGACGTAAATAGTGCGCAGAGATAGTTTGCAGAGGAGATTTTCGTTGATAGACAAGAAAAATACAATATATTAAATTTTTTAACTCTACGTTATGGTAGGATATTGTTTTATCAAATACTTCGCAGTGGCCGTGAAAGAGCGGCGCAAAAGGCGGTTATAAACATATCAACAGCAGGATAAACATCTGTAACATTGCTTTTCAACAATTTTTGACAGGCAGGTAACACGCTTATAATCTTGCGATAAGCCACTAACAATAAAGGGTTATCAACAAAGCGAAACAACCTATAAACATATTTATCAACAACAAGGGCCCGCTTGCGCGGTTCCCGACCTTAAACACCCATAAAATGAACCGAAAAAAACTTCTTCAGGCTGCCCAACGCATAGCAACGGCCGAGGGCTATCAATTCTATTCGACCGACGAGCGGCATCTCTCGCAGATAGTGGAGAGCTACCCTGCGATGTGGCTCGCACCACCCACATTCTCAACGATGGAGGGGCGAAAGCACGGCAAGATAACCTACTCCGTCACGCTCCACGCTCTCGATGCGGGGGCAAAGCTGCCACCCCAAGAGCGCGAGGGAGTATGGGAGAGGCTGGAGCTGGATATTGTAAACCTCTTCTCGACGCTCTCCGAGGAGGATTTTGTGGTGGCGGTAGAGGATTTGAAGATACGCCACACGAGTCACACTCTCACCTCACACGGCGAGGTAGCAGCAACGGCAACGGCCGATGTTATAACGTTTTTCTAAAAACCTTTAACCCATTAACAGTATGAAATTTACATCTATTCCCGAGGCGTACTCATCGTTTCGGGAGCCACTCCTCTACGCCTTTGACACCGAGCTTGCGGAGCCGCAGGACGTAGAGCTGAAAATAATTGACAAGAGCAACGGCACAACCCTCGGCAGCAAGCGTCTGCACGGGGTGACAACGGGCGAGGTGGACATCGCTCCCTACCTGCGCAGCGAGGCCGTAACAGCGCTCCCCGACAGCATCACAGAGTGCGGCGAGGTGGATACCCACTCTCAGATAAAGGTCGTGGTGGAGGCCGAGGGGGTAAGCTCGGCCGTGCGCAACTACATCGCGGCGAAGGTGGACCTCGACAAGATTTACACTCCGCTGATGACGCAGCTAACACACCGCACGATGGCACGCGACGAGTTCGACCTCATATCGTTCTTCTCGCTCCCCGACATTGTGGTCGAGGTGGTGGTGGAGTTCTTCGGCAAGGGTACGGAGCGCATCTCCATAACGCCTGCTTCGGGCGGCCAACGAGTGGTGGCGGTGACGGCCCGTGGCAGAGAGGATGTGGAGAGTATTCGTGCTACGGTGATGGTTGACGGGGTGGCAACAACCGTCGTGGAGTACGAAATCAAGGAGAACCTGCGCAGCGCACGCCGCGTGGCGTGGCTCAACGACCACCTTGCACCCGAGCTATACACCTTCCCGCTGCGCAAGAGCGTGCTTATCGAGGCGGCACGCAAGCGGATGGAGAGCATCTGGGGCCGAGAGGCTGCGACGGCCGAGCGCGAGAATGAGCTGAAGCTAATCTCGGCATACGAACCGCAGGCGCAGATTGAAGCACTCAGCTCCATCCTCTCCACACCGAAGGCGTGGCTGGTGAAGGGTTGCGAGTTGCAGCGCGTGGAGATTACCACCGACCGCGTGATGCCGGCGACATCGGGTAAGATGGGTATCATCGAGGTGGATATTCGTGCCGCACAGGAGGGCGAGAGGCTATGGTAAAGATTTTCGTGGATGGGGTACTCTGTGACCTCGAGGCAGGTTATATGCTGCCGAAAAACATCTTCACTCTCGATGGTGGAGCCTTCGCCAAGGCCTCGCAGCAGCAGTCGGGGCGCAGCGTGGAGCTGAGGCTGCCCTCCACCCCCTGCAACGACAAGATTATGCTTCACGCCACTGACCCCTGCGCCGGGGAGCGTTTCAACGACAACTACCACGAGGCGGTGGTTGCGGTAGATGGCGTGGAGCTGCTGCGCGGTGTAGTGACACTAAGAGCCATCGAGGGTAAGCAGAGGGCGGCGACGTACATCATCCGCGTGCGTGACGGGGCAGGCGACTGGGCGGAGAGTGCCGCACGTACCGACCTGAAGGATACGGCATTGGCGTACAACGTAACAATCAGCGAGGAGCTTATCGAAAAGAGTTGGAGCGAGGATGTGGCGGTGCGCTACCTGCCTGTGCGTCACGACGACTACACCCCCGCCTACGACTCCACGTCGCTCTTCCCGCCACAGAGGGTGATGAGCGTGGGCGACTACCACCCATTCATCTCGGTGGATAAGCTGCTCCGAGCCATCTTCGCGGCGCAGGGGTATGAGGTTGTGAGTGACTTTATGCTCGGCGAGGAGTGGACCAAGCTCCACATCAGCGGCTGCTACGCTGCGGCGGGCAAGTCGCTCACAAAGCTCAATGAGGCGGCAGGATTCCTCGCAGGGCGCGAGAGTGAGCCGACGGCTACGGCCGATGTGGCGGGACGTGTGTGGCTCACGCCGCTGGTGCTCACCTCGTCACTCGGCAACTTCGTGGAGAGTGTGGAGGGCGACACACGCTACAACAACAACGACGCCCTGACAATAATTGATGAGGGTGTGACGTACACTCCGCCCGTAGCCCTGACGGCGGGTTTTGAGCTGAGGCTGAAGTACAAGACCGACTACAAAATCTCCTCGGGCGTGGGGTTGCAGGGATTTAATGCCCTCTACGTTGACGCGGGGTGCGACCTGAAGTTCAACCTCGAAAACCCCTTCCCCGACCGTCGCAACGCGGCTACGGCAGGGGTGCAGTACCGATGTGTGATATTCGACTACGAGGAGGATACAATCTACCGCCTGCTCTACACCTCCGATGAGGGTAGCGGAATACTCACGGTATTTACCGTCGGCTCGACCTACGTAACCATTCCAGAGGGACACACCAACGTAAGATGCACGTTGCAGCGAAAAATCGACAACGACACATTTGTCGATATGAATGAGGGATGGTCGCTCTACGATGGCTGGGTTGAAGATGAGGGTGAGATTGAGGTGGATGTGACGCTGCGCACGCCGCCCGAGATGATTACCCCCACGACGGGCAAGAGCTTCGCACGTATGTATCTGCACGGCGCAGCCGAGGGGCAGCGCATAACGCTCTCGAAGGAGTGTACGCTAAGGCCCATATTCTCGGCCGCACCGACGATAGGCTCCGCTCTGAGCCTGGCCGACATCACCCACCACGGGGTGAGCCAAATGGAGTTTATCGAGGCGGTACAGCAGCTCTTCAATCTCCGCATAGCCACCGATGCGGCGGCCCGCAAGGTCTATATTGAGCCGTATGATGGGTTTTACAACGGCGAGATTTATGACTGGAGCAGTCGTGTGGAGATGGGCGGAGTGATGGAGGCCGAACAGATGGCCTCCAAGCTCAAGAAGCGTCGCACGCTATGCTACCGAGCCGAGGCAGATGGCGCCGTAAGTCGCTACAACACGCAGAACGACACCACGTTAGGTGAGTGGACAACGACCACAGACTCTTATGCTGCCGTGTTGGGCCGCGAGCGCCGTGCCAATCCTCTGTTCTGCCCCACGTTATCCGCGGCGGGGATTCACGCCTCGGCACCCTCCGCGCTCATTATGCAGGTGGGTGACCGCGACAGTGACGAGGTGGAGAGCGTAACCACTCGCATCGTGCGTTATGAGGGTCTGCGAGAGCTGCCCAACGGGGAGGTGTGGAGTTTCCCGTCGTATGCGCAGAGCTACCCCTTTGCCGCCTTCCACGCCGCGGGGGAGTTCACGCTCTGCTTCGAGGATAGAGATGGCGAGCAGGGGCTGCACCGCTACTACGACAACGAGTGGCAGGCCGAGCAGATGCTCTGCACACTGACGCTCGACCTCCATCTCTCACCGCACGAGGTGGCAGAGATAGGCCGCTACGAGGGTACGGGGCCGAATATGCGTTCGCGCTATCGCCTGAACCTCTCGGGGCAGGGAGCTACATACACGCTCGCGGCGGTGGAGTCGTACGACACGGAGCGAGGGGTGGCAAGATGTAGATTCGCGAGAATGTTGAACGATTAAAAGAGTAAAAACCTTAAAAACTTTATGCAAACAAAAATCACAATCAGAAACGAGGCTCAGACCTGCTACATCGACATCGAGGGCACTATCGGCGTGCCCGAGCAGCATCAGTTCGAGAATGCATCTACGCGTGTAGCTACGTTTGAGACCTTCCGCAAGGAGGTGGCACGCATAGCCGAGATTAACGCCACGAGCGTGGTGGTCAACATCCGCTCGACGGGTGGCGACGTGAACGATGCGCTGCTCATCTACGACGCCTTGCAGGGGTTGGATGCTCGCATCACAACACGCTGCTACGGCTACACCGCATCGGCGGCGACAATCATCGCGCAGGCGGCAAATGAGGGCTGCCGCGAGATTTCGACAAACGCTATGTACCTGATTCACAAATCGACCTGCGCCATCGAGGGTAACTCCGCATCGCTGGAGGCACGTGCCGAGCTGTTGCGCAAGACCGATGAGCGACTGGCACACCTCTACGCTATGCACTCGGGTCGTGAGGCGGAGGTGTTCGCTACGCTGATGGCCGAGAACAACGGCGAGGGTCGCTGGCTGACAGCCGAGGAGGCTGTGGAGGCGGGCCTGGCCGACAAGATTATCGACAACGTATTTGTCGGCTCGCTCGTGCCAGAGGGCGAGGAGGCGTTGCCCACCGATGAGGTTAAGCCAAATGTCGAGAACTCGGTGGCGGGAGAGATTATCCGCTACCTGCTGGGTCGCCTGGCCTACCGCATCGAGGAGTGGATTGAGCGTCTGCACGAGAAGCACCAGCAGAAGCGTCAGGAGCGTCTTGCCGAGAAGCAGGCAAAGGAGGAGCTCACTGAGGAGCCCGCAGCAGAGGAGGCATTGCCGCAGGCCGAGGCGAAGCAGCCGACGCACTCGGCAATACTCTTTGACGAGGGGCAGCGTCGCTATGCGGCAACGCAGGTGAAGGCCTCGGAAGACCCCTCGATGAGCGCACCTCACGCACTCTCGAACGAGAAGGCGTATGCCGACGATGCAAAGGCCTTTGGCCGATACTAAAACCTAACGAAAAACAATCCAAGTAAGAAAAACAACCATTTAACAAATTAAAATCCAAGTAATTATGTCAAGCATTATCGTAAATCCCAAGAACTATTCAGGTCACGAGCTCGAGACCATCTTCTTCCGTCCTTTGTTGAGCGGCCCCTCGGCCGAGTCACTCGGAATCCGTATCCTCTACAATATGCCTATGCCCACCGTGGTGCAGATTTGGGACCGCAAGGGCAACGTGCTCTCACCCTTCGATGAGGCATCAGGCTGGAGCGGCGGCGTAAAGACCACACACTACCAGAAGACGATTCCTATGTCACGCGTGAAGGCTGAGAACGCCTTCTCGGCCAGCGACTACTTCTCGACAATCTTCGAGCTTATCACCAACCGCGCGGATGTGAATATGGAGGATTTGTCGGGCACAGAGCTGGAGGCTGCCGAGACTGAGTTGTTCCGCCGCGCCATTGCCGAGTCAATCCGTATGAACCTCTGGTTGGGTGACAAGGGTGGCACGCTGAACACAGGCTACACCAGCTTCGACGGTCTGTTGAAGATTGTCGATGAGCGTGTGAAGAGCGGCGCTATCACCCACGCAGCCAAGGACCTCGACTCACAGCTCGGCGACTACTCTATCGCCGAGGTACTCTCGAAGATTGTCGATGAGGCAAGTCCCCGTCTGAAGGGTATGTTCCCCGAGGGTCAGGTGGCATTCTTCGTATCGCCCTCAATCTACTCTCAGTATGAGGCTTACCTCGACTACTCGTACGGCTCGGCATCATATCAGGATGCGCAGACAGGTCGTCAGCAGTTGATGTTCCACGGCTTCCCCGTAATCGACATCAACCTCGAGCCCGCCATTGGCGAGTCATCACTCTCGAAGGACTTCATCATCTTCACCGACCGTCGTAACCTCGTGATGGCGGTAAATACGGCCGACAGCCCCGGCTCGGAGGTGCGTATGTGGTACAACCCCGACGAGATGGAGAACCGTCAGCGTGCCGTATTCGCCATCGGTTGCGAGATTCTGGACGAGGAGCTGGTAACGGCTTACATCAACGCCGAGTAAAACACGCTCTGCTATGGCCCAGATTAAGAAATACAAGCCCATAGGTGGCATAACGGCTGCCGAGCTCTTCACCGTGGGCGACAAGGTCGGGGCAGAGGAGTTGATTGCGGGGCAGGGAGTGGCGGTAGCGCTGGTCGATGACGGCTCGAAATACGAAGAGGTGGCCTCGGCAGATGCTACACTGGTGAGCGTGCAACACACGCTCACCCTCTGCTCCGATAGACAACTTGCCGCAGCGTGGTTCGACGAGGGGTTTTTGCAGCACGCAGCCACCGAGGGCCTCGCAGCAAGGGTGAGCTTAGCCACGGGCGAAGAGCTTCTGCTCGGATACTCGGAGCGTTTCGGCTTCGAGCAGGCGCTGCGGCTCAAGTCGCTCAGCTTCAGCTCCGGCAGCAGCCCCAACGACTCGCCGCGGGTGGTGCTGACACTTGCGGCGTGTGACACCGACTCGGCAATAAAATAATCGCATAAAAAGGATTCAAGAAATGGATAAAAATATGAAAAAGAGTGTGGTGACGGTGGGAAACCGTTCGGCGGAGCCTCTCTTTGCCCTCTCGCCCCGCACCGTGCAGAGCGATAAGTTTTGGCGTTGGGGTGACGACAATATGATGCCCTACGCCCTCTCGCTGATGTCGCGCCGCTCGACCACGCATCGCCGCATCATAAACGACAAGGCCGACTACATCGCAGGCAAGGGTTTTTCATTCGACGAGCAGCAGCCACTGCTCTCGCAGATTGTAAAGCAGGCCAATGGCGCGGGCGACTCGTTGCGTGAGGTGATATGCCGACTGGCCTTCGACAAGGCTCTGATGGGTAACGCCTTTCTGGAGGTTGTGACCGACGAGGCGCACTCGTTCCTCGCGCTCTACCATCAGGATGCATCGCGCTGCCGCGTGGCACGCGACTCGAAGCACATCATTATGCACCACGACTGGAGTGCCTTCAAGCAGGAGGAGGCGGTAACGCTGCCGCTCTACCCCACATTTGAGCGTCAGGCCGACGGCTCGCTGCGTTCGATAATTCACTACAAGGAGTATGAGCCGATGTTCACCCACTACGGCGTGCCGAAGTACATTGCGGGTATGGGCGTCTCGGCCATAGCCTACAAGACCGACTGCTGGAATATCTCGCGTCTGGACAACTCGTTCCAGCTCTCGGGCGTGATGATGATTGACGCCTCGGCCGACAACGAGGCCGAAGCCGAGCGCATAGTGCGTATGGCCGAGCAGCGATTTGCGGGTAACCCCGGGCAGGTGATGTTCATCGTACGCGAGGGTGGCGAGAGCGACAACTCGCGTTTCATACCCGTGGATTCGAGCAACGAGGGCGACTGGAGCCAGCTGCACGACCAGGCCACAAGCGACATCGTCATCGCCCACTCGTGGTTCCGCTCGCTCAGCGGTCTGGACTACTCGGCAGGCTTCAGCGCCGAGCGTATCCTGCACGAATATGAGGTGGCGCTGAACACCGTCATCCTGGCCGAGCAGGAGGAGCTATTAGCCCCCGTGAAGCGTCTGTTGCAGGAGATTGTGGGTGTGAATGCCTCGTCGCTGGAGATTGTGAATCGCCCGCCGACACGCTCGAAGCCTATCTATATGAAGGTGTGGGAGGCTCGCAAGGCCGACGGTCTGGAGTACGATGCGGAGGATGAGCGCGAGCAGCAGTATCTGTCGGAGATACAGAAGTACAACGTAACGAAGATAAACTAAGAGCCTATGACAAAGAGTATTATAACACCTGCGGAGGTTATTGCATTGGCCTTCAGCGATGGCGGTTACATCCCTGCGGAGGCCATTGCCGAGATAGACATCACGATGGCCACCGAGCGATGGGTCGCACCCGTTGTGGGACAGACGCTGCTGGAGAAGGTGGCCGAGGGGGAGTATGCCGAGCTTAAGAGCGACTACATAGCCCCTGCCGTGGCCTTCTACACACGTTATCTGGCGCAGCCGCGACTCAACGCCGCCACAAATCAGATGGGGCTCACAACTCCCGCAGGCACATCACACAAGGCGGCCGAGAAGGCTGCACGCGAGGAGCTGCGACGCTCGCTGAAGGCACGCGCACAGACGGCTCTGAAGCGATTGTCGGAGTACCTGGATGCAAACACACAGTTATTTGCGGAGTACAACCCCGCGAAAAACATTCTAAAACGTTGTTCATTCGATGGAGGCTTTGTGCAGGTATGTTAGTGGCGGCATAGCGGCACTTGTGGCGTTGTTTGCGCCCGTGGTGCCGCTCATCGGCTGCGTGACGGGATTCATCCTCTTCGACTTCATCACGGGGGTGATGGCCTCGCACCACGAGGCACGCCGCAGAGGCGCAGAGTGGTACTTCGAGAGCTGCGTGGCGTGGCACACGATAGAGAAGTTAGGCTTCACGATTGTGGCTGTGGGGATGGCCTACATTATCGACACGATGATGCTGGACTTTATGCATCTGCACCTGACAAAGCTCTTCGCGGGCTTTGTGTGCGGTGTGGAGATGTGGTCTTTCTTGGAAAATGCCTGCCGCATAAGCTCCTCCCCCCTGCTGCGTTATGTACGACGTTATGTGAGAAATGCAATAACAAAGGTTTTATGAGCAGAGGAATAACTAATTGCAACCCGGGAAATATTCGCCGCTCGAGAGTGCGATATCGCGGTGAGCGACACCCCTCGACCGACGCCTCGTTCAAGCAGTTTGAGTCGATGGCGTGGGGCTACAGAGCGATGTTTGTGCTGCTGGACACCTACCGTAAGCGTTACGGGCTGACCACGCTGCGAGAGATGATTATGCGCTACGCCCCGCCCGAGGAGAACCATACGGCACTCTACGTTGCGGCCGTGAGCGATATGACGGGCATACGCCCCGACGAGGAGCTTGACACGCGCTCACGCAGGGTGATGGTGCCCATCGTGGCGGCGATGTCGAGGGTGGAGAATGGATGCACAGCACGCCGAAGTGAGGTGGAGCAGGGATGGGATTTGACAGGATTTTAGGGTAGAGAACAGGAATTATAGGTGTTATAGGTGCTATAAGTGTTATAATTTCTAATACCTGCTCGCGCCGATTGGGGAATATTTTGTAATTTTATGGAATAAAACTACCCCGAATGAAATCCCTCTCCGCGGAGAACATACGCCGACGAGTGGAGCGGGCACCGATGTTGAAGGTACTCGTGCCGCTAATAGTCGGAATCGCGTTGGCCGATGGCTGCACGCTCCCGCTGTGGGGTGTGGCCATCGGCTTTGTGGTTTGCACGGTGGCAGCAATAGCCCTGCAACGCAGCACCACAGCCGACATATACATCGTGGCGGCACTAATCCTTGTCGGGGCGTGCAGTATGGAGCTACGCCGCACACTCTCCACCCTGCCCGACACCACGACCGTAATGGAGATTACCATCGACAACATCACATCCCAACGCCCGCGAGCCACGATGGCCGATGCGCGGATTGTGGCCTATGCCAGCGAGCAGGGGTACAAAAGGAGTCGTGCCGAGGTGCGTGTGGTGGCTGAGCCGCAGCTCGCCATAAAGGCGGGTGACCGTCTGCTGGCAAAGACGAGGGTGACGCCCTTCGAGGATGACTACTACGGCCGTTATATGCTCTCGCGGGGTGTGAAGGGACAGCTGTATGTCAACAGCCACAACATCATCTCGCACGACAGCCACTCCACCCTGCCTCAGCGGCTGCGCGAGAGGGCTGTGGAACGGCTACGGAGATTGGGGCTCAGCGCCGATAGCGAGGCCTTAGCATTGGCGATGAGCGTAGCCGAGCGAAGTGCCATAACGCCCACCCTGCGGCAAGCCTACACAAGCGGAGGTGCGGCCCACCTGCTGGCGGTGTCGGGTCTGCACGTAGGATTTATCTGTGTGATGGCCAACATATTGCTGGCGTGGATGTTACTCCTGCGGCACGGGCAGGCGATACGCTCGGTGGTGGTTGTGGGGATAATATGGCTGTTTGCCGCAATGGCGGGATTCACGCCCTCAATAGTGCGTGCGGCGGTGATGTTCTCCATATTGCAGGTGGCCACGCAGCTCGCAACACGTACCGATACGCTCAACACGCTCTGTTTCACCGCCTTCATAATGCTCGTATGGGATGCGAGGGCGTTGCACGATGCAGGTTTTCTGCTCTCGTTCATAGCCGTGGCGGCCATCATCGAGTGGGGCGTGCCGCTCTTCCCGCAACGCAGGCGGGGCGTGGTGGCGTGGTGCTGGCAGTGGTTGGCATCGGGCGTTGTGACCAGCGTCGTAGCGGCCGTGGCAACCCTGCCGCTGACGGCATATCTGTTTGGAACGGTGTCGATGTGGAGCGTAGTAACGGGGGTGATGATGATTGCCCTGGCAGGCATTGCGGTGGGAGGTGCGATGGTGTGGATACTGCTGCCAATCAACGCCTTACAAGATATGGCGAGGTGGGTGATAGGCGGCACGACAGAGGCGATGAACGCTATAGCCGCGTGGTGCAACGATGCGGGAGCATTGGCCGCCGAGGTGCGCATTGATGGGTTGACGTGCGTGCTGATATACGCCCTGATGGTGGCGGTGACGATAATAGTTTGGGCGGCGAGGCGCAAAATTTGATGAAAAAACACTATATTTGCCGCCCGAAAGAAACATAATTGAATCAAAATGAAAGCATTGTACACCATTCTGCTGCTGGTCGTGTCGAATGTCTTTATGACCTTCGCGTGGTACGGCCACCTGAAGTTGCAGCAGATGAAGCTCATCTCGTCGTGGCCACTCTATCTGGTCATCCTCTTTTCGTGGGGCATTGCCCTGGCCGAGTACTCGTGCCAGATACCCGCCAACCGCATAGGTTTTGTGGGCAACGGAGGACCATTCACGCTGATGCAACTAAAAGTGATGCAGGAGGTTATCACCCTCATCATCTTCACCGTCTTCACCACCGTATTCTTCCGTGGTGAGGCGCTGCACTGGAACCATCTGGCAGCCTTCCTCTGCCTGATTATGGCTGTTTACTTTGTATTTATGAAGTAATGACACGCAGCGAGCTGGATATACTTCTACTGCCCGAGGTGCAGCAAGCCATTGACGAGAACATCGCCCGCGATGCGGTGCAGGTGGCACTCGATGGCCGCATACCGCACGCCCGCGAGGTGGCAACGCAGGTGAAGTATCTCCAGCGGGCGCGTACAAAGCTGCCGCGCCTGTATGAGGCGCGGGCCATCATCCCTGCGCGAGCCTTCGAGCAGTCGTCGAGCGAGGAGTGTGCCGCGGCAAAGCGACTAACGGGCAGAACGTTGCTCGACCTGACGTGCGGTCTGGGTATGGACTCCATTGCCTTTTCTACGCACTTTGAGCGTGTGGTGGCGCTGGAGCGTGATGAGGTGCTGGCAGATGTAGTGCGCGAGAACCTCAAGCGTTTAGGCATTGATAATGTGGAGGTTATAACCACCTCGGCCGAGGAGTATGTAGCCTCGTGTGAGGAGCATTTCGACTGGATATATGCCGACCCCGACCGTCGCACGGCCGAGGGACGGCGTGTTGTTAGGCTGGAGGATTGCTCGCCCGATATGGTTGCGCTGTGGCCTGCACTCAGACGCATAACGGAGCGTGTGGCGATAAAGAACTCACCGCTGTTTGATGTGGAGGAGGCGTTTCGATTGTTTGGCGAGTGTGGCGTGGAGGTCATCTCGCTCGGCGGCGAGTGCAAGGAGGTGAATATCTATGCCGATGGTCGTGAGCCGCAGCTGGCGGCCGAGGCTGTGGGACGTGGTCGTGAGGAGTATCTGCGCCGAGAGATTGTCGATATGCCGAGCGAGGGTGAGTTCGCGGCCGAGGAGTATGGCTGGCTGATTATCCCCGATGTGGCGTTGCAGAAGGCTCGTCTGGCGCAGCACTCGCTACGCACGAAGGCCGATATCTGGGGCAACAACTCATTCGCCTTTGCCCGCACAGAGCCCGAAGGGGTACTGGGGCGTGTGGAGCGGATAGAGCGCATAGAAAAGTTTGATATTAAGCGACTTAAGCGCGAACTGAAGGGACGTGGCGTGGATATTATACTGCGCGATTTTCCGCTCTCGGTGGATGATATTCGCCGCCGAACAGGCTCACGCAGCGGCAACGAGGTGCGGCTGGCGCTGACAAGGGTCAGAGGGGAGAGCTATGTGGTGTATTTGGAATAAAAGGGAGTCGTATGACTCCCTTTTTTTTGAGGTTTTATAGGTGTTATAGGTGCTATAAGTATTATAGGTAGAAAAATATAACACTTATAACACCTATAACTCCTATTAATACAACTCAATATACTCGTAAGTATTCCCCACAGCCTCCAGATAGCGTTGGAACATCTCCTGCGAGATAACCACCGTGGCGGTGTTGTCGTTGGGGTGGAAGCTCAGCGAGGGCTGCTTCAGCAGGTTGGCATCCAGAAAGAGATGCACGTGGTTCTCTGTATCGTTCACCAATCCGAAGGGCGACACCGAGCCGGGGCGCAGGCCCAGCCATCGCTCCATACGCTGCTCCGAGGCGAAGGAGAGCTTTCCCTGATGGAGGCGGTGCTCCAAATCGTGGATGGCCATCGACTGCTCGCTGTCGAAGACAACGAGATAGTGGCGGTTGCCCTTATGGTTGCGGAAGAAGAGATTCTTGCAGTGCTTCGAGCCATCCTGACGCCAATACTGGCGGGCAATCTCGATGGTTGGTGCCTCGGGGTGCTCGTAAACCGTATATTCTATATCGTGTGCCGCCAAAAAGTCAAAGACAGGCTGACGGCGAAAGAAATTTTCACTCATTTTGAATTTTGAATTTTAACCCTGCTTCGCAGGCTTTTCCTCCTCGCGGCTCGGCATAGCCTGCAAGCAGCCTCTGCTCTCGCTCCGCAGCGTCGGTTGAATTTTGAATTGCATCGCTACCGCGATGCTACACCCAACACACCTTGTCTATCCTTTGCCCACTCATCCTGCGCACGCAAGACCTGCTCCACGATATCGCGCACAGCACCCTTGCCGCCACCAAACTCCGACACGTAGCGCGAAGCCTCGATAACCTCCGAGCAGGCATCGGCCGGGCAGACGGGGATACCAACCAACTCCATACACTCCAAATCAGGGATATCGTCACCCATATAGATTGTCGTGGCGGGGTCGATGTCGTAGTCGGCGAAGAACTCGTGCATAGCCGTAATCTTATCCATACAACTCAGGTACATTCGCGTAACGCCCAGACGCTCCATACGCGAGCGCAGCAGGTTGCCGTGGCCGCCCGAGATGATGCAGACCTTATATCCGCGACGCACGGCATAGGCTATGGCATAGCCATCCTTTGCGTTATACTTGCGGATGAAATCCGACCCATCGCCGATGGGCATAATGCCACCATCGGTCATCACGCCATCAACATCAAAGACAAAGGCCTTGACCTTTGCTATATCTTCCTTGAAGTTTGCCATATATATTCGGTTAACAGTTTATAAATCTCTTGCTGGTTGGGCTCCTTGAGCATTGCCACGTGACGCTCCGCCACGGCCTTATCGCCCCTGACGGCAGGACCCGTCTGCACGTGGCGCGGGTGGGTGGCCTCAACGGCCTTCGCGGCGGTCTCCTCAATAAGCGGACGCAGCACATCGAAGGGCAAGCCCTCGCGCTCGTCGAGAAGGTCGGTAGCCATAGTGTACAGGGCATTGACGAAGTTGCAGGCAAACACGCCCGTGAGATGAATCTCACGGCGACGCTTCGAGGTGGCACGATAGACACGCTGGCTCAGGGCATTGGCTACATATTCGATGGCCTGCGTGGTATCCTCATCCGACCCCTCGACAAACAGTGGCACAGCCGAGAAATCGACCCTGCGGCCCGCCGTGAAGGTCTGGAAGGGGTACAGCACGCCCCTATCGCCATCGCCCAGCGCATCCATACCTATGCTGCCAGCCGTATGCACAACAATAGAGTTCTCGGGGCGGTGCAGCGCAGCGGCAACCTCCTCAACGGCACGGTCACTGACGGCAATGATATAGATATCGGCCTCGGCGGCCTCGCTCATATCGGCACACCAGTCGCAGCCTGCAACCTGCGCAACGGCCTCGGCACGCACCTCATTGCGTGCTACGACCTGCACGAGTTCCAACGAAAAAGAGTCGGCAACGGCCACAGCTATCGACTCGGCAACATTACCACTGCCGACGACAACGACCGTGCGGGGGTTATTCATCTTGCTCATTATCTGAAATATCCAAAATTAGTTTATTATCTTCACTTGTGGCGGCATAGCGTTTGATGCTCTCCACCGCACTCTCGGCACGGCGGGCAACAGCCACGCGGCACATATCCTCACCATCGCCCTCAACGCATCCATCCACAGCCGCCAGCACATCACACACACGCAGCGCAGTGACATCGCGGGCAGGGGCATAGGCTACATCGTACTCCACCTCATCGCAGCGCACCTCGTTCAGCACATCGGCCGCAACGAGTCGTGCCACGAGCTTGCTGGCGATACGTGTAGGCAGGCCCAGACCCTCGCGGATGGCAATCATAGGCACCGCCCCCTCACCCTTATGGAATGAACGCGCCACAAAGGCTGTAATGGCGACCATAAGCTTACTATCGTCGTCGTGGCTCGTGGAGGGGAGCTGACGCTCCTCGTCGAAGCGTTTCTCGTTTTGCAGGGCGAAGGAGAGCTCGCAGCCAATGAGCAGGATACTCCACGAGTTCTGCATCCACAGCAGGAACAGAGGCAGGGCGGCGAAGCTACCATAGATGGCGCTATATGAGGTCATCCACTTAAGCAGATAGACATACAGAGCCTGAAAGACAAAGAAGCACGAGCCAGCCATAACGCCCGCCATCACGGCCGAGCGCAGACGCACCTTGGTGTTGGGCAGCACAAGATATACGAAGGCGAACATTGCCCACACCACAACAAGCGAGAGGGCCTTTGAGGCGAGCTGCAGCCACACCGAGTCCTGCGCACCCAGCATATCGAGCGCGTAGGAGCCCACGGAGGTGGCGATAATCCACAGCAGCGGGGCGATGATGATGACGGTGATGTAGTCGCAATACTTACGCACGAGGTTGCGGGTGGATTTCACCTCCCAAATCTTGTTGAAGTTGGCCTCGATGCTCTCGAACATACGAATCACAGCCCAGAAGAGCGTGAGCAAGCTGACCGTAGCAACCACACCGCCCTGCGTGCGTGCGAGGGCCTTATTGGCGAAGTCAACCATATAATCCACGACCTCGGGCATCTGCGGCAGGAGCGAGTAGAGGTTCTCAACAAGGCTCTCCACCAGACCGAAACCCTTCACAACGGCAAAGACCAACGCCAGAACGGGCACGATAGACATAAGGGTGTAGAAGGTCAGCGCGGCACCCATATCCATAGTGCCGTGAACCATCAGGCCCTCAAGCGTGTAGATGATGAGCTTGAGCGGGCGCACCGTCCATCCCAATCCCGGAATACGCGAGATGGGAGAGAGCATATCGTAAAGGAATTTCAGCGGTTTGTGCATAGCTTAAAAATTCAAAATTTTCTTTTAATAACTTATAGGCTTGCGGTAAATATATGTTGCATAATCACTCTCCTCGGCAGCCCACTCGTTGCTCTTAAAACTCTCGACAAGTTCAAATCCATTATGGTCGTAATAGCCGTGATTACACGACGAGTCTGTCCATAGATATAGATTCTCATAGCCCTGAGTACGAGCCAATGCCTCAACCTCGGCCACAAGTCGTTTGCCGCATCCCGACACCGAAGAGATGAAGAACGAGAGATATAAGTCCTTATCTGCCCTCATTTTGCTATACACCTTCGGGCCTGTGGTGACGAAATACTCTCTCAATGCAAGAGCCTCCTCGCGCTGCTGTTCATTAAATGTGGGTAAAAGAGTATCAAGCCAATCGTTATAACCATTCTTCTGAGTGATATTTCCTGCCAAAACACACCCTACCATCTTTCCGCAGTCGGTAATTTTGAATGCATAAGGAGCCCCATACCATCCGTAGCGAATGATATACTCACACATCAACAATCCAAATCTCTCGCCCTGACCATTTGCGGCGTGACCTACACCCCACACGGGATAGGCTAACTCGGCCGCTTCGCAGATGTCTGCTTCCGTAAATTTTTCTATTTTCATTGTTTCTTCAGCTCTAATTATTCACACGGTAGGCGCGTTGTACGCCGCGGATGCGCTGGATGGAGTGGATAAGCATATCCACAACCGTGGCGCTCGACACCTCGACGCTGATGGTGCCATACATCGTACCATCGCCGCGTGACGAGAAGTTCAGGCCACGGATATTGAGTTTCATCTCGCGTGTGACAATCTCCGTTATCTGATTCGCCAAGCCCGGCATATCGGCACCCGTGACGGCAATGGTTGCGCGGAACGAGCCATCGGCATTGCTGCGCCAGCGAGCCTCCATAACACGGTAGGGGTAGTTCTCCCTGAGGCGTGCGGCATTGGGGCAGTCCATTCGGTGGATGGTGATACCCGACGAGATGGTCACAAAGCCGAAGATATCGTCACCCTTGATAGGGTTGCAGCACTTGGCCAGCTTATACTCTATATTATTGATTTTCTCGTCGATAACCAATGCATCCGAGCGGCGCTGTGAGGGCGTATCATCCATCTGCTGAGCCTTCGTCTCCTCCTTCTTACGCTCAGCCTCGGCAGCTGCCACGCGGCGTTGCTCCTCCGCCTCGCCCGAAATCCACTGCTGGAGGATATCCTTGATGTAGAGGAAGTCAATCTTCTGCTCGGCAATCATCGAATAGACCTCGCGGCCCGTGCGCACCTTCAGCACCTTACCAAGATAGGCCACAGCCTCGTCGATGGGAACATTTATCTTCCAGTTCTTCATCTTGCGCTCCAGCTCCTCACGGCCTATGCGGGCGTGCTTCATCTGCTCGGCACGCAGGAATGATTTGATGCGGCCGCGAGCCTTCGAGGTGACGCAGAACGAGAGCCAATCGGCCTTGGGCACCTGATTCTTCTGCGTCATAACCTCCACAATATCACCATTGTGCAGCACCTCGCGGATAGGCACAGCGCGGTTATTCACCCTACCGCCCGTACACGTTGAGCCGAGGTTGGTATGTATATCGAAGGCGAAGTCCAGCACCGTAGCCCCCTCGGGCAGCTTGCGGATGTCGCCATTGGGCGTAAAGACAAATATCTCGCCCGTAGTGGGTTTCGCCTCAAAGCGTTGCGTCAAGGAGTGCGTGGTCTCCTCCAGCACCTCACGCAGGCGGCTGAGCCACTGCTCCGAGGTCTGCGCACCCTGATTCACCCCCTTATAACGCCAATGCGCGGCGATACCTCGCTCGGCAACGGCATCCATACGCTCGGTGCGAATCTGAATCTCCACCCAGCGGCCCTCGCCCGCCGAGACGGTGGTATGCAGCGACTCGTAGCCGTTAGACTTGGGGATTGTAACCCAGTCGCGCATACGCTTGGGGTTGGGCGTGTAGCAGTCGCTCACTACGGAATAGACCGTCCAGCAGAGCTGCTTCTCCAGCTCCTTCTCGCAGTCGATAATCACGCGCAGGGCAAAAATATCGTAAACGCCCTCGAAGGGTACGCCCTGCTTGCGCATCTTATTCCAGATGGAATAGACCGACTTGGTACGGCTCTTGATATGGTAATGGAGGTTGGGGATGCTCTTGAGCCTCTCCTCGATGGGCACAAGGAAGCGGGCGATGAAGGTCTTACGCTCGCTCTCTGTCTCCTCCAGGCGGCGACAGATATACTCATAGTCCTTAGGCTCCAGCCACTTCAGGGCCAAATCCTCCAGCTCGCTCTTGAGCGCATACAGACCCAGCTTGTGGGCGATGGGGGCGTAGAGATTCATACTCTCCCAACTCTTCTTGCGGCGTTTCTCGGGCGGGAAGATACCCAGCTCGCGCATAACCTCCAGACGGTCGGCCAGCTTGATGAGGATGACACGCGGGTCCTCCGAGTAGCTGACAATCATATCGCGGAAGTCGTTGGCCTGCTCCTTTGAGACCTTGAGTTTGATGTTCGATATCTTACACAGACCCACGATGATTCCCAGCACAGGCTCGCCAAACTGCTCGCGTATCTCACGCGAGAGCGAATCCACCTGCTCGGGGCGCTCCTTGTTGGCAATGCGCAGCACATCGTGCAGAATAGAGGCTACCGTAGAGTTGCGGCCCAGACCTATCTCGCGTGCCACAATCTCGGCAACGGCAACATCGTGGTCGAGCATAGGCGTGCCATCGTAGCGCATATACTTGCTCATACGCTCGGCGGCCCACACCAGAGCCTTATCTACCGATTGTTGAGTAGCTTCAGAGTAATTCTCGGCCATATAGCGGCGCAGAGAATTGTATTTTTGTAAAGCATCCATATTACCTGTCGTTTAATGGTTTACGGACAACATATAAATGTTCGTCGGGCAGGGCATAGAGCTCCTGCTCCTTCTGTGAAAACTCCTCCTTATAGGGTATATCGTACACCTCGAAACCCACAGCGGCCAGACGCTCCACATAGTCGCGGCCATAGATGCGGCGGTGGTCATACTGACCGAAGATGCGGGTGCGCTCTTTTGGGTCGGTGATTGTATCATCCTCGAAGGTGTGCTCGCGCTCCAAATCCACAGGCGAGAGAATCACCGCCCAGCCGTTGGGGCGCAGTATGCGGTATAACTCGCGCAGCGCCTTACTATCGTCCTCGACGTGTTCGAGGATATGGTTACAGATGATGGTATCCACCTCACCATCGCCCATAGGTATCTGCTGCACATCGAAGTGCATATCCGCCAGCGGGCTCTCCAAATCGGCCGTTATGTAGCGGTCGGGTTGCGAGGAGTACATCTTACGGAACTTACGCATCAGCGCCACCTCGGGGGCGATATGCAGCAGTCGCGGCAGAGCCACAGCACCACGTCCCAAATCACTCTCACGCAGCAGCCACAGCCACAGCAGGCGGTGACGCTCCAGCGCCAGGCAGTTGGGGCAGAGGGCATTCTCGCGCGGCGAGACATAGCCGTAGGGCAAAAACTTACGCCTGCGACAGCCACACAGCGGGCACTCCTTGCCCTTGCCGATGTAGAGCAATCCCACCACGGGCACAGCCCACCCCGCCACACGCTGCAAAAATGAGCGCGGGAAGAGGTTTAACATTATTTTTATTAGTTGTTTCATCCTCTTGACTTATCGTTTTTATGCCTCCAGCTCGGCCTTCACAGCCTGCTCCACATCGGTGAGCTGCGCCTTGCACTGCGCAATAAGCTCCGTGGCACGTTTCACCTCCGCAGCCAGCGTATCGACATCAATCTGCTCACCTCGTAGGCGCGAGAGTATCTGCTCAATCTCGGCCACAGCCTCGGTGTATGTTAGTTTTTTCTTAGCCATAGTTTGCTATAAGTATTATAAGTGCTATAAGTATTATAAGTGCTATATGTGTTATAGGTTTTTTACCTCGGCCTTTATGTAGCCCTCGGCGAGTTGAATATCCACCTCGCGGCCCTTGAGCCCTTTGGCAGAGGTTACAGCCCTACCATCGCATCGCACAACAGCAAAGCCCAGCCTCAGTATCTTCTCGGGTGCGCGTGCCTCAACAGATGACTCTGCCACCTGCAGGAACATAGCCCTGCGCTCTATAAAACGTGCCACCTCGCTCCGTAATTGCTCGCCGAGCATAGCCATACGGCTTCTCGCACGCTCGCAATATGTTCCGCCCAAGCGTGCCACCTCACCCGACATACGCTCCAGACGCAACTGCTCGCGCTGTGTGGCCTTCACGGCCAGCTCCGAGAGGCGGAACAATGCGTCCTCCAACCACCCGTCCAGACGCGCCATACGCTCGGTGAGCCACGCCGCCACGGCCGTAGGCGTCTTGAGGGGTGTGTGCGCAACCATATCGGCAACGCTGGTATCCTTGTCGTGACCTATGCCCGTGATGACGGGCAAAGGAAACTGTGCCACATAGCTACATAATCTATATGAGTTAAAACAACTCAAATCGCTTGCCGAGCCACCTCCGCGAATGATAACAACGGCATCGAACTCCTCTGCACGGGCGGCAACATCGGCCAGCGCCTTGCATACAGACTCCTCGGCAGCCTGCCCCTGCACAACGGCATCGAAGAGTGTGGTGCGGAAGGCGTAGCCACCCTCACGTAGCTCATTGCAGAAGTCGCGGTAGCCCGCAGCGGCGGCACTCGACACGATGGCGATGCACTGGGTGAGGAGGGGTAACTCCTGCTCGCGGTTCATATCCCACACCCCATCGGCCTGAAGTTGTGCTATGGTCAACTGCTTCTGACGCTCCACCTCGCCCAACGTGTATGATGCGTCGAGGTCGGTAATCTGCAACGAGAGGCCATACAACTCGTGGTACGACACAATCACCTTGGCCAAAATCTTCATACCCGCAGTGAGTGCCGAGCCTGTCTCCGCCTTGAAATAAGCGGAGAGCATAGCGTACTGCTGTCGCCAGATGACGGCTCGCACCTGCGCACGAGGGATAGGTGTGCCACCACGTGCCGGCTCGCTCTTCTCGACAAGCTCGAGATAGCAGTGGCCCGAGTAGTTCACCTTCAGCTCCGACACCTCGGCCACAACCCATACGGGCAGAGGCAATGCCCCCTCAACAGCCTGCTTGATGCGCTGCTGAAGTTCCGAAAGGGTGATATGTTGGTGTTGCAGTGTCATTGTCTATGGCTAACAGTTTTTCCAATATACAAATATAATAAATATTTTGTAAGTATTATAGGTGTTATAGGAATTATAAGTGGTATAAATATCGTCCTATGACACTTATAATACTTATAACTCTTATAACACCTACAAAAAAAGGACTACCCTTGTGAGGTAGTCCCTTATAATAAATGAGATTTTCAGATGCTTGAGATATTTTGAAGCCACCGCAGTCCGAGCCTACGCAGCATACTCGACGTATGTGAGTAAGGCGAGGGCAAGGTGGATGCCGAAATATCCAAGCAGATAAATCTCCTACGCCAATTCGCTCTCCTTGAGTCGCTCGGCATTCTCCGCCACGATAAGGTGGTCGATGCAGTCCTGAATGTCGCCATCCATAAATGCCGAGAGGTTGTAGATGGTGTAGTTGATGCGGTGGTCGGTGATACGTCCCTGCGGGTAGTTGTAGGTACGAATCTTTGCCGAACGGTCACCTGTCGATACCATTGTCTTACGCTTCGATGCAATCTCGTCCAAATACTTCGAGTACTCGAGGTTGAAGACACGTGTACGCAACTCCTCGAAAGCCTTGTCGAAGTTTTTGAGCTGCGACTTCTGGTCCTGACACTGCACCACGATACCTGTGGGGATGTGCGTAAGGCGGATAGCCGAGTAGGTGGTATTCACCGACTGACCACCGGGGCCTGATGCACAGAAGATATCCTTGCGGATGTCGTTCATCGAAATCTCAACATCGAACTCCTCCGCCTCGGGCAATACGGCCACCGATGCTGCCGAGGTGTGAACGCGGCCCTGTGTCTCGGTCTGGGGCACGCGCTGTACGCGGTGCACGCCCGACTCGTACTTCAAAGTACCATATACGCTCTGGCCTGTAACCTTCAGCACAACCTCCTTGTAGCCGCCTGCGGCACCGTCAGAGAATGATGTAATCTCGTAGCGCCAGCCCTTCGACTCGATGTACTTGGTGTACATACGCAACAGGTCGCCAGCGAAGATAGCTGCCTCGTCGCCACCTGTACCGCCACGAATCTCGACGATAGCGTTCTTGTCGTCCTGCGGGTCCTTGGGAATGAGCAGGAGCTTAATCTCCTCCTCCATCTTCACCAATGCGGGCTCCAGCTCCGCAATCTCCATACGCGCCATTTCGCGCATCTCCTCGTCCTTGTCGTTTGCGAGGATATCCTTCGCCTCGGCCAAGTTGGCTGTGGCTGTGCGGAAACGCTCCGAGGTCTCGATGATGGGCTCAAGCTCCTTGTACTCCTTGGTGAGCTGCACAAACTGCTTCACGTCGGCAATTACTTCGGGGTCGGTGAGCTTCTGACCTATCTCCTCGTATTTTAGTTTCAGTCCGTCCAGACGGATAAGTATTGAATTGTCTGCCATACTTTTGTTATTTTGCCTGCAAAGATATAAAAACGCATCGGTCAATGCAAATTTTATCCTTCATCTCGCTTCACAGTTGAAAAAAAATCCCCCATTTTGTCGTTTTCCGCATTTTTTTCATCTTCTTTCGCATTTTACCCCCCCCCGATTTTTTGCATAAATGCATTTATATTTGTAACTTGCAGGCGAGAGAATGTTTAACCATCTAAAAGCACACTGTTATGAGAAAGATTTTATTTATTTTGTTCGCAGCGCTTGCTTTCGTCGCTTGCGAAAAAGATGATGATGGTACAAGATATAAGGCTTGTCGTTTTGTAGATATTACTTTACAAGAAAGCTACAAGCATATAGTAGATAAGGATGGCTTTGAACGCTATTACCCATATATGAATACTACAACGGGAGATAATCTTTCGTTTACGACTGATTGTGACGTCTTTATTCCTACAATAATATTGTGTGATAAAGATGATAAAGAGACAAGATATCAATTTAAGCGAATAGATACAGAGTGTAATTTCGAAATAGGAGCTGTAACCAAAGTAGGAGAACGCTCCTATGAATTAAAAATTTTCCCCAATACAGAGAGCCAATATAAGTGTGTTGTATTGGACGTAGCACCGCTTAATAAAGATGAAGGATGTCAGGCAAGTTTGCTGCTTGTATTCCTTGATGAAGAAGCTCTACAATAAAATCAAGCTACCCAGCAGGGTAGCTTTTTTTTGTGGGTGCGGGAAAACTTTTTTGTTTTGTGTAGTTTTCGGTCACTTTTTTGCGACTAATAAGTAAGAAAATGATACCTCGGTGAACAATATGGGAAATTTTTATTAACTTTGTTGTAGAGAGTGTGGTCGTTTAGGCCACGAAAATCGTGTTCAACAGAAAAATGCTTAATATGGAAGAGGGTAAGGATAAGTTGTACTCAACGGAGGGTACAAACGCAAATGAGGCACCCGCAACATCTGAGTCGCAGGCCCAGAGTGCCCAGCCGACAGTAGAGGCTACGCCCGCGGAGGCCGTTGCCGAGAGCGCACAGGCGCCCGCAGCACAACAATCACAAACAACATCACAACCACCACGCAAAGGCAAAAAGAAGAAGGGACTGACCTTCGGCCAGGCCTTTTTGGCGGCTCTGCTGGCAGTCGTTGTCGGCAGCGTGCTGACCTTTGTATTCTGGATTGCGCTCTTCTCGGGCATAGGCTCGATGATGGAGCCCAAGGCCACAAGCGTGCCCGCAGAGGCTATTCTGCACATCAACCTCGAGGAGAGCATTCTGGATGCACCCTCGAAGGACCCGATGGCGAGCATCGACCTTGCAACGTTCCAGCCCATCGCGCAGGTTACGCTTTACGACGCCCTGCGTGCTGTGGAGGCAGCCGCCACGGACGAGAGAATCAAGGGTATATATCTCAACTTCACGGGTGGCGGTGCGGCCGAGATGACCATCCTGGAGGAGCTGCGCGAGGCTATCAAGGCCTTCAAGGCGCAGGGTAAGTGGGTTGTGGCCTACAACGAGGTATATTCGCAGGGCGGCTACTACCTCGCATCGGTGGCCGACAAGGTGTATATGCAGCCCGAGGGTACGTTCGACTGGTCGGGATTGGCGATGAACACCATCTTCTTCAAGGGCTTGATTGATAAGCTCGGCGTGCAGGTCGATATCCTGCGCCCCACGGCTTGTAAATATAAGAGTGCCGTAGAGCCATACTTCCTCGACAAGATGTCGGACGCCAACCGCGAGCAGATGCAGCAGCTGGTGGACCAGATGTGGAACGTTATCGTTGAGGGCGTGTCGGAGTCACGCGGCATCAGCGTGGAGGAGTTGAACCACCTGGCTGACGAGATTAGCGTTGTGCTGCCCACGCAGGCTGTGGAGCATAAGCTCGTTGACGGCTTGATGTATGCCGACCAGATGGAGGAGCTCTTCAAGAGCGAGTACGGCATCGAGGAGCCTGAGTATATCTCGCTGAGCGAGTACGCATCGGGCCTTAGCACCGACCCCAAGCGTTTGTCGGCACCCAAGGTGGCTATCGTCTATGCCAACGGTCAGGTGATGGACGGCAGCGGTACGGATGACAATATCTACGGCTATACGCTCTCGCAGACGCTGCGCGAGGTGGCTGAGGATGATGATATCAAGTCGGTTGTTCTGCGTGTGAACTCACCCGGAGGCAGCGCCCTGGCGTCGGACCTCATCTGGCGTGAGATGGAGAACCTGAAGGCTAAGAAGCCCGTGATTGTGTCTATGGGCGCGTATGCCGCATCGGGCGGTTACTATATCTCGGCACCTGCGGATGCTATCGTGGCAGACCGCACGACGCTGACCGGCTCGATTGGTGTGTTTGGTATGTTGCCCAGCTTCGGCAAGGCACTCAAGGATAAGGTGGGCGTAACGGTTGATGGCGTTTCGTCTAACAAGAACGCAGGTATGGGTACAGGCTTCACGCCTCTCAACAGCACCCAGCACCGCGCCATTATGCAGAGCGTGGACCGCGTATATACCCGCTTTACGTCGCTTGTGGCTGAGGGTCGTAACCTCACCATCGAGCGCGTGCTGGAGATTGCCGAGGGTCGCGTGTGGAGTGGCGAGCAGGCACAGAAGATTGGCCTGGTGGATACGTGTGGCGGTCTGACGGCTGCGCTGGCTATCGCGGTGGATAAGGCCGAGTTGGGCGATAACTTCCAGATTGTGGAGGTTGAGGACGAGCTGACAGGCTTTATGGCTATCCTTAACTCGCTTAACGTGAGCGTGCGCCAGCAGCTCACCTCACGCTCGGAGCTTGGCGAGCTGTATGCCGAGTATAAGCGTCTGGAGGAGATGATTGGCAAGGAGGGTGTGTATGCTCTCTGCCCCTACATCTTCAACATTGAGTAATCCCCTGCGGGGAAAAGATAAAAGCAATGCCGCCTCGGGTTTGTTTTTTGGGCGAGGCAGGATTGTTTGACTACGTTTATTTATTGTGAATAGTTTATTTCGCTCGGACGAAGACTATTATAAAAAACCTAAACCTATTAAGCATTAAATGAACAGAGGAAGGGTACTGCCGCGATGGTAGTGCCCTTTTTTTTGTCGTCTTCCTTATTGGCGTTTTGGTGTATAACGGGAATGTCATTTGCTGCCGAAGGCAAACCCTGCGGCCGCTGGCCGCATCTGCAACTCTGACCCTCCCCTAAATCCCCTCCTCGGGAGGGGACTTTGGTCGCTTATGCTCCGAAGGTTGCAGATTGGTTGCATATAATACAGTCGCATTGGTGTTTTGGTGTATAACGGGAATGTCATTTGCTGCTGACGGCAACCCTTGCGGCCGCTGGCCGCATCTGCAACTCTGACCCACCCCTAAATCCCCTCCTCGGGAGGGGACTTCGGTCGCTTACGCTCCGAGGGTTGCAGGTTGGTATGCATATAATACAGTCGCATTGGTGTTTTTGAGTATAACGGGAATGTTATTTGCTGCTGACGGCAAACCTTGCGGCCGCTGGAGCTCCGCGGGTTGCAGATTGGTATGTATAAGTATAATGATGTCGCGATGGTAGTACTTTTTTTTCAATAAAAATCATTAATTTTGTGGAAAACCTTGAAAGCTATGAAACGAATTATTCTATTACTTCTTTTGTTGTTGCCGTTCGGGGTGGCGGCGCAGCAGTCGAAAACAGCACCCAAGCCTAAGCAGGATTCGCTGCGGTTGTTATTCATCGGAAACAGCTACACATACTACAACGACCTGCCGCAGATGGTTTATGAGATAGCCAAGACGCAGAAGAAAAAGCTCGCCGTGCGCAGCATAACAAAAGGCGGAGAGCGTCTGCGCGGCCACCTCAAGAATGAGAAGCTACGCAAGGCGTTGACCGAGGAGAAGTGGGATTTTGTGGTGTTGCAGGAGCAGAGCAGCGACCCCGCACGCCCCACAGAGAGCGTAATTGCGAACATCTACCCTGCGGCGCGTGAGCTGGACAGTCTTATTCACGTGGGCTCGCCCGAGGCCAAGACCGTATTTTATATGACGTGGGGACACAAGTACGGCTCGACACACAAGATTGAGAACTACCCGCTGGTTTATACCTACGAGGGTATGCAGGAGCGCATCAAGACCACCTATCTGGAGATGACCTATCGCAACAACGCAACGTGTGCGCCCGTAGGTATGGCGTGGCAGCGCGTGCGTGAGGAGCGTGCAGATTATCAGCTCTACAATCAGGACCTCTCGCACCCCTCGCCATTGGGAACATATCTGGCGGCGAATGTGATTTACACCACCCTCTTCCCTGCGCAGTATCAGACATCGTACACGGCAGGATTCACAGCCGAGCAAGCAGAGTATATTCAGCAGGCGGCGCAGAAAACGGTACTGGAGAATAAGGAGGTGATAAATTTGAAATAGAATAAAATAATCATACAAAAAAAGGGTGTCCTTTTCGGGACACCCTTTTTTATTTCTATTACCAAGAAATTGTATAACAAGAGCTGATTCAAGGCTTGCGAAGCCCGAAAAACCGCAGTTTACTAAAGCGTAAATGAGGATTTTGAGGGCGAGCGTAACGCAGAAGCAGCCTTGTTTGACGATTTCTTACTTGCGAGCAGCCTCGTTGAGTGCGGCCTGAGCCTCCTTCATAATCTTCTTCCAAGGCTGGTTGTAGTCGGTAATCTCGGTGTTGCGAATCTTCTCCAACACAGCATCTACGCCACTCATATCAACACCTGCGGCACGCAAGGCGCGAATCTTCTCTGTAACCTCGATACCGTCAATCAGACGCTCGAAGCGGATAGAAGAGCGGTTGTAGGGATATACAACGTATGTATCGCCCGACATCCAGTTGCCGTAGCGTGAGTCGTACTGAGGATTCTCAGCCCAAGAGTTATAAGCCCAACGCAACATACCGTCGTAGTCGTGTGCGATGTTCTTCCAACCCAACAGCTCAGCCTCGTAGGGCTGCGATGTGGTGAAGGTGTTGGGATACATCGGGCTGCAGCAAACGTAGAATGTAGTTGTGTAACCCTGCGCACGACGCATAGCGATATCCTCGGGTGTTACGGTCTGGTGACGCATAGCGGCACATACATCGCGCATCATAGTGAACTTCTCGTATGAACGGTGGTTGTCGGCCAACGCAAAGCCCATCTCGGGAGCGTAGTCCATCAAAACCTTAGCTGCGGCCTGCATAGCCTCGGGTGAACGCTCATCCATAGCGATGTTGGTAATCTCCAGCCAACCCTTCTGCTGAAGGTGCTTCTTGAAGTCGATAAGGAAAGGCTTCCAGATTACGGGGAAGATAGGTGTGCCGGGCTCAGCCTTGATGGTTACCATCTCGCCCTTAGCCTCGTCCATATACTCCAACTCGCAGTTCCAGGGCACCATAGAGTAGCAGTTGATGTACTTGTTGATACCGAGGTCGAGCATAAACTGTACCCAGCGGTCGAAGACAGCGTAGTCGTAGCTCCAAGAGCCATCCTTATGCTTTGTCCACTTAATCATAGGCTCATAAGCGTCGTAGCACTGGTGGTTCCAGGGATCCTTGTTGAGCGTAGCGGTGATAACCTTCTGGCCTGCATTTGCCAAGCGCTGCATAACGGGCTTCATAGCCTCGAAGTGAGCGTCGCTCCACAACTCCACGCCGTGTGTGCGAGCCACAGAGGTGGGGTGCTGCCACAAGTCGAGGTGGAATGACCACTCCTTAGGCTGCTTCAGGGTCTGGTCCAGAACCTCAACCTCCAGCGGGAGCTTAACCTTACCGAAGCCGTTGTGGCTAACGGTAACCTCCGACTTATAAACGCCTGCAGCGGCGTCGCTGGGAATAGCCAAGCTAACCCATACGGGGCGTGTCTGGCGTGCTGCCATATCGAAGCGAGAGAGTGTGTCGAGCATATCGGGAGCGATAACCTCGGGGCCACCCTTCTTGAACTTGTAGAGCTGCTCGTCAGCCAACGTGTAACGCACGAAGTGAGTCTCGGCGATAGATGCGGGCATTACGGCCGCCTCACCCTTGAACTCGCCCACCTTGCACTCCACGCCGTTGATGTCGGCAGCGCTCCACAATACGATTTGAGCCGATGCACGCTCGCCCTTCCATACGATGAGCTTGAAGGCGTCGTGAGTCTTCTCGGGAACGATGCTACGTGCATACTGCGAATCGGGGCAACCCCACGCAGCGTTGAGCTTTGTGCTTACGCCATCCCACGCAGCCTGCTGCTCAGCCGTAAGAGCTACGGGGTCGTCAGCCTCGGCGAAGGTCTCGACGGGCACATAATTGCCACCGCAAGCTGTCATTGCTGCAGCAGCCAACAAAGTGTAAAAAAATTTCTTCATAAGAGTAGTGGTTTTATGTATAAATTTTTTGATATTCTCTCACCAATAGGCAAATATACGCAAAATATTAATTAGCACTCTCGGAATAGCTGTTTTTTTCATTAATATTTGTATCTTTGAACCATATTGCCGCCTTATGCGGGCGGCCACAAACCCAAACAGATGAAAAAAGAACTCGTAAACACCTTTTCGCTCGCCACGCTGGCGGGCATAATGATTGGCTTCGGCGGAGTAATTTACCTTATGTGTGCAAACAAGATGGTGGGGGCATTGCTCTTCTCCTTCGGGCTGCTAACCATTGTATGTCAGGGCTTTGCGCTCTACACGGGACGTATCGGATATTTCCGCCAGTATGGCCTGATGAGTATTCTCGTAACCATTGCGGGCAACTTCCTCGGCACGTGGGCCGTGGCCAAAGGCTTTGCCCTCACGCGTCACACGGTGGATATTGCCTCGGTTGTTGCGCCCAAGTTGCAGGACTCGTCGCTGAGCGTGCTGCTGCTCTCGATAGGTTGCGGCGCAATGATGTATCTGGCCGTGGACTCATACCGCAAGTCGAAGTCGTGGCTGTTTGTGATTATGCCCATCGTAATATTCATCCTCTCGGGCTTCGAGCACTCCATCGCCAATATGTTCTACATCTCGCTGGCGGGTGAGTGGGGCTGGGAGGCTCTGCGCATTACGGCAATAGCCATCGTCGGCAACGGCATAGGCAGCTGGCTGCTGAATGCAAGTAATTTTACTTTTAAGGATTAAAAAAGATAGGTGTTATAGGTGTTATAAGTGTTATAGGTCAGCGCTGTAAAACGTATAACACCTATAATTCCTATAACACTTATAGCTTCACTAAACTCACACACCACATTTTTTTGCAGGTGGAGTGAATATTTTTGCTTTTTGGATTTTGCAGTTTGAATTCTAATGCGTAACTTTGTGCGCAACAAAAACCCAAGATATATGTCGTTCATAGATGAAAGGGTACAGTCGATGGGCCTCACGTTCGATGATGTGTTGCTCGTACCCGCCTACTCAGAAGTGTTGCCGCGTACAGTTTCTACGGAAACACGTTTTTCGCGTAATATCAAATTGAACATACCTATTGTGTCTGCCGCTATGGATACCGTAACGGAAGCTAAGCTCGCTATCGCGCTTGCGCGTGAGGGTGGTATTGGCGTTATTCATAAGAATATGTCTATCGCCGAGCAGGCTGCCCACGTGCGTCGTGTGAAGCGTGCCGAGAGCGGTATGATTTATGACCCCATCACCATCACCAAGGAGCAGACCGTAGGCGATGCGTTGCAGCTTATGCACGACAACAAGATTGGTGGTATTCCCGTCGTTGACGACAACTCAATGCTCATCGGTATCGTCACAAACCGTGACCTGCGCTTCCAGCGCGATATGAGCCGCAAGATTGAGGAGGTGATGACCAAGGAGAACATCATCACCACGCACTCAACCGAGCTGGAGAAGGCTTCGGAGATTCTGCTCTCAAACAAGATTGAGAAGCTCCCCGTTGTTGACGACCACGGACGTCTGATTGGACTTATCACATATAAAGATATAACTAAGGTGCAGGACCACCCCAACGCTTGCAAGGACTCGAAGGGTCGTCTGCGTGTAGCAGCTGGTGTAGGCGTTACACCCGACTCGCTGGAGCGCGTGAAGGCTCTTATGGCCGAGGGTGTGGATGCTGTGGTGCTGGACTCAGCGCACGGTCACTCGAAGAACATCGTCACGATGCTTCGCAACATCAAGAGCCAATTCCCCGAGCTGGACGTAGTGGTTGGTAACATCGCTACGGGCGAGGCGGCAAAGTACCTGGTGGAGAATGGTGCTGATGGCGTGAAGGTGGGTATCGGTCCCGGCTCAATATGTACAACACGTATCATCGCAGGTGTGGGCGTACCTCAGCTGACGGCTATCTACGACTGCGCATCGGCTATCAAGGGTTCGGGCGTGCCCGTAATCGCTGACGGTGGATTGCGTTACTCGGGCGACTGCGTGAAGGCACTGGCTGCCGGCGGCGACTGCGTGATGGTCGGCTCAATGTTCGCAGGTACGGAGGAGTCACCCGGTGAGACCATCATCTACAACGGACGTAAGTTCAAGGCATATCGCGGTATGGGTTCTATCGACGCGATGAAGGCCGGCTCAAGCGACCGTTACTTCCAGGGTGGCGAGAAGAACGATATGAAGCTCGTACCCGAGGGTATCGTTGGCCGCGTGCCGTTCAAGGGCTCACTCAACGAGACCGTATATCAGCTGGTGGGTGGTATCCGCGCAGGTATGGGTTACTGCGGCGCACAGAACATCCCCACACTGCAGAAGGCTAAGTTTGTTCGTATCACCTCAAACGGTGTGGTTGAGAACCACCCGCACGATATTACAATCACACGCGAGACTCCTAACTACTCTCGCGGAGAGTAAACTACAAGGGCTCGCCACGCTATTTGACGCGGGCGAGCCTTTTTGATGTAGAAGTTCTCTAATAAGGCTCTTTTGGCATCTGCCTCGCCCTCGGGTTGCTCACATCCGCACAGTATGCTCCGCACCCTCGGACTTCGAGCAGCTTCAAAATAGCTCTTACTATATAACTTCTAGAATAGAATAGTTATTTGGAAAGAAGAATTCAAAATTATATTACGACAATGAAACAGGATATGATTGTTATTTTGGACTTGGGTAGCCACGAGAATACCGTGCTGGCCCGAGCCATTCGTGCGTTAGGAGTGTATAGTGAGATTTATCCGCACGACATTACAGCCGCAGAGCTGAAGGCTCTGCCCGGCGTGAAGGGTGTTATCATCAACGGTGGCCCTAACAATGTTATCGACGGCGTGGAGATTGACGTGCTGCCCGAGATTTACGAGGCAGGTCTGCCCGTAATCGCAGCAGGTCACGCAAAGGCGTTGTGCGAGGTGAAGCTCGAGCAGTTCACCGACGACGAGGAGGCTATCAAGGCGGCCGTTAAGTCGTTCGTATTTGACGTATGCAAGGCTGAGGCCAACTGGAATATGAAGAACTTTGTTGCCGACCAGGTGGAGCTTATCCGCCAGCAGGTGGGCGACAAGAAGGTGCTTTTGGCCCTGTCAGGAGGTGTGGATTCATCTGTTGTGGCAGCATTGCTGTTGAAGGCTATCGGCGACAACTTGGTATGTGTACACGTAAATCACGGCTTGATGCGTAAGGGCGAGTCGGAGGCTGTTGTTGAGGTCTTCGGCAAGCAGCTCTGCGCAAACCTTGTATATGTTGACGCTACGGAGCGCTTCCTCACAAAGCTCGAGGGCGTTGAGGACCCCGAGCAGAAGCGTAAGATTATCGGTGGCGAGTTCATCCGCGTATTTGAGGAGGAGGCACGTAAGTTGGACGGCATCGACTTCCTCGGTCAGGGTACAATCTATCCCGACATCGTGGAGAGCGGTACAAAGACTGCGAAGATGGTGAAGTCGCACCACAATGTGGGTGGTCTGCCCGAGGATTTGCAGTTCGCACTGGTTGAGCCTTTGAAGCAGCTCTTCAAGGACGAGGTGCGCGCCTGCGGTGTGGAGCTCGGCTTGCCCTACGAGATGGTTTACCGTCAGCCCTTCCCCGGCCCCGGCTTGGGTGTTCGTTGCTTGGGCGCTATCACACGCGACCGTTTGGAGGCTGTGCGCGAGAGTGACGCAATCCTTCGTGAGGAGTTCGCAAAGGCTGGCCTGGATAAGAAGGTATGGCAGTACTTTACCGTTGTGCCCGACTTTAAGTCGGTAGGTGTGCGCAACAACGCCCGCTCATACGACTGGCCCGTAATCATCCGCGCGGTGAATACTATCGACGCGATGACGGCAACCATCGAGCATATCGACTGGGAGATTCTGGACAAGATTACCAAGCGTATCCTTGACGAGGTGCCCACCGTTAACCGCGTATGCTACGATATGTCACCAAAGCCATCGGCAACTATCGAGTGGGAGTAAAATACAACCCTTTTTAAGGGGTTTTGAGATAGCCATCACTTCGAGTAAGTGGTGGCTATTTTATTTATAGTCAATAACTAATGTTGATTTCCAGTCGATTGCAAAGTTTTACGTGAGCGTATGTTATTTTGGGAATTGACACCAGTTTTTGACACCAGTGCAAAAGACAAAAGGAAGACCGATAAAGCAGAGGCGTTTGGTTGATATTTTAATTTTGGGATTACCTATATTAATATATTAAAATATTTACAATACGCTTTGAAAATTTATTTGTTTTTCAAAAATAAAGTATATACCTTTGCATTGAATCGGAAAAATAGTCCGTTCTGGCTATTTGGGGTTCATTCACAAACAAACAATTAAAACTAATTACAACTATGGGTAACGCTCACTAGATGTGGGCATACTGCTTTGTGCGTATATGTCATACGCAGACGCTGATATTTTAGTTATTAATTTTAATGTTTTAATTGTTATGATTGAAAATCAGATTAACATTCAGAACAGGTTCACAATGCGCGTGAACTTCAACTTAAAGAGCCTCGCAAATGTAGGCAGTAAGAAGAGTCAGATTTGGCTGACGACAACTATCAAGGGTAAGCGCGTAAGAGTCTATACGGGTCTGCTTATCTAACAAGAGTATTGGAAACGCACTACCCGTTCCGAGGTCGGTGAGTGTGCCATCACGGGCACGCATCTTAGCCGTGTAGTCAATGAGCAAAATGAGCACATCAACACCGAACTCCGAAATATTCTGAAGTATTGTAAAGAATATGGTGAGATTGTTTCCCGTCAGGATTTGATGAGCGAGCCCATAGAACATTCGGCCGAGAATTTCAAGCGTATAATCGAGAGTAAGATTCGTGGTGTAGAGGCACAAATCCGTAAGAATCCCAAAGATTTCATCGAGGATTATATAAAGCGTAAGGCTCGAATGGTAAACCGTGATACCCAACGAAGAATTGTTTCAGGCACAGTGTATAACCACAAAAACGCCCTTCGCCGACTGATGCTCTTTTGTGAGGAGGAGCGATTGAGGTTGGTGTGGGAACTCTTTAACGACCGATTTGAGGAGCGATTTACGGCTTGGATGCAAGATAAGGAATATAGTGCCAATACTATTGCCAGCCAATACTCAATAATGAAGGTGTGGCTTTCGGAGTCCGAGATGGAGGGGCTTATAACTGATAAGCATTTCCACCGATGGACAACAAAGGTTCACGATGTTGAGAACATCTATTTGACTGAGGAGGAGATTGAGCGAATCTATCGCCTTGATTTCAGTAGCGAAGAGTTGAGGTCGCAGATTGACCCTCGACAGCGAATTGAGGAGACGAGAGATATGTTTGTTGTTGCTTGTTGGACGGGGCTGCGCTTCGGAGATTGGAAAGACCTATCAAAGATTCAAATCGTTGGCGACACGATGACCGTCCACACCCGCAAAACCAACAAGACGGTTGTAATCCCTTTGCACCCCTTCGTAAAAGAGATTTACGAGAAGTACGGACGAAAATTCCCTAAAGTCGTGGATAAAACTCACACACTGTTCCAAATCCGTCAGTGTGCAAGATGGGCGGGATTGGATGAACATACCACACTCTCACGTATGCAGGGAGGCAAGAGCGTTGTTAAGAGCGGAACTAAAGCGGATTTTTTGATGAATCACACCGCCCGTAGGTCATTCGCCACGAATATGTATCTGAAGGGCATACCGCCAATCTCGATTATGGCAATTACGGGTCATACTACCGAGGCGAATTTTATGAAGTATATCAAGGTTGATAAGCACCAGCACGCTCAGGTGGTGGCTCGTGCCTTTGCATCATAACCGTAACTCGTGTGGTAAAGCACGAGGTACAACCTACTTACTACCCAAACTGTTTGCCTTAAAATTTTTTCGGGAAATTTCTGCATTTTTTCAACTTACCTACTATTTATATATAAACAGTTAGGTAACGATGAATGAGCAAACGAGGGGAAAAATCTCTTACAAACTACGAGGCAGACGCAAGTCAGCCACCACACGAAAGTTGATTAGTCAAGCACTGCGAGGCAGGGCAAAGACTGGTCAGCATAGAGCCGCCATCTCTGAAGCGATGGTAGCCTATTGGAAAATCAAGAAAACTAATTTATTAAAAAACATATAGCAATGAATATCTCAATAGACAAATTGAAGATATGCTACACACTGAGTGAGCAATCTTATCTCCACGACTTGATGGAGAATCCAACTGAAGAGTTTGAACATCCCGAGTGGGGCTTCTGCCTTCGGCGGGTAGAGGGCAAGCACTTTGACCACATCTACCAAATCATTTACCTCGAATACACCGATAACTCAATGAGCGAGTTCGACCACCAATGTTTCGGCACGCTCCGATGGGGACTCCGTAGCGACAAGGAGGGTGAGATGGATAGGTTTGTATGGATAGCCATTGACAACCGTCAGTTCTACCTAAACTACGACTACAACACCAAATCGAGGATGATTTATTTGCAATACATTGAGGCGATGTTGGGACTTTGTTTTCATAATCTAACCCAACTCGACCTCGCTGTCGATGACGGTCGCAACCTATCTAAACGTCTTATCCGAGCCATCAGAGATGAGTCGCTGGTGCCCATTGTGAACGGGCGAAAAGTTGTGGAACGTGACCAACTTATAGAGGATATAGTTTATTTCGGTATCGGCGATTGTCGGCGGGCGAGGGAGCAAAATCTATTGGTACAGCATAAGAACAAGGATATTCGGCTGATGACCTACAACAAGAAACGGGAGATTGAGAACGCTAGCCATAAGGATTACATCCTCGATGCCAATGGCAATCCTCCCCACCTTCACCGTATGGAGGTACGGATTTCCTCCGACTCATTGCGTGAGTATATTGAGAAGGAGAGGATTGTGTATGACCCGATGATGTTTCTCAATGAGGCTTGGTTATGGCGAACATACTTGTACTTCACAGGGCGGGTGTTACGATTCCAATCTGTGGACTCCCGTAAGACCTACAATGTTTTGGAGGCGGTGGCATAGCCCACTCCGTAGGGTATTAGTAAACCACCCTATCAGAACAAAGTTTATCAATCTAAGATATTGATATTATGAGAAATAAATCAATTTAGCCTATTGTTTGATTTTAATATTAAATAATAGGCTATTTTAATTGAAATTTATAGTATAACTTACAAGGTTAGTATGATAAAATAATCAATATTTCATCTAACTAATTGATAATTATATCAACATAACAGTTCATCGTGTAACCGTCAAAAATTGATAATTTCCTGACTAAAAATTGACGATTTACAAGAGTACAAAAACAGTCAAAATCTCCTACAATGTTTGTAGTAGTTTTTGATGCAGTTTCATAAAATCATCTACGGTCTTGATTGCATAAACCTCTCCTCCAAATTCAATGTAGCCATCACAAAAATCTATCTCGGCATCCGTCAAGAGGAACTTTTGGAGACCTACGACCTGCTTGATTTCTAAGCGTAGTGGTAAAATATTTAGTCTTTTATAGGCATCTTTCCAGAAAATTGTGCTAACTTTGTTAGTAAACTATTCTAGAACAATGCAATTCTAAATATGAAACGATTTTTACTATATCTGTTAGCCGTTGCAACAATTGTTGCTTGCTCAAAGAGTGATGATGTTGGTGGAGGAAACAACAATAACAATGAAACTCCTAAGCAGCCCGAAATCACGCTCAGTACTACAGCCGCAGACTTTTCTACCGATGGCGGCACGAATGTGATTACATTTACCTCTTCGGAGGCTTGGACAGCGCAGGTTGTGAATAGCCGTGCCGATGATTGGTGTTCGATTGAGCCTACAAGCGGCCCTGCGGGAAGCGCGAAGATTACCGTTACGACCACAGAGAACGACACTCCCGACGATCGCACTGCTTCAATCATTATCAAGGCTGGCACAGCGTCGAAAACCATCAATGTGTCGCAGAAGCAGAAAGACGCATTGACCGTAACATCATCTAAGTTCGAGGTTTCGGCCGAGGGTGGTGAGGTTTCGATTGAAGTTAAGGCCAATATCGATTTCGAGTACGCGATCGAGGAGTCTGCGACCGATTGGGTTGAGTATAAGGCTACCCGCGCGCTGAAGACTTCTAATCTCGTTTTCGAGGTTAAGGAGAATGACGACACTGACAAGCGCGAGGCGAGGATAACCATCACGAACGGAGAGTTCAGCGAGGTTGTAACCATCTATCAGGAGGGCGCAGAGCCGTCTATTATCCTTACAGAGAATGAGTTTGCGGTGTCGTCATCGGCTGAGACCATAGCCGTGGAGGTTAAAAGCAACGTGGATGTAACGGTGGAACTCCCCACCGATGCGGATTGGATTACGGAAAATACAACGAGAGCCTTTTCGACCAACACCTATTACTTCGACATTGAGCAAAACGACGGCTACGACAACCGTACTGCCCAGATTAAGTTCACCAACAAGGCGACGGGTATCTACGAATATATAACCGTAACGCAGATGCAGCGCGATGCTATTGTTGTGGCAAAGGATAGTTATACGGTTGATAGCGAGGGTGATGAGATAGTAATCGAGGTGGGGCATAATATCGACTTTGACGTTGAGATTGCTGACGATTGGATTACCCGTAAGGATACTCGTGCATTTGTAACGGATAAACTGACGTTTGTCATTGCGGCCAACAAGGGTTATGATAACCGCGAGAGTACGATAAAGTTTACGTCAAAGGATCGCGGTATTACGCAGACCGTTAAGGTATATCAAGCGCAGGAGAAAGCGCTGATCATTAGCAAGAAGGATATTGTAGTGAGCGATGAGGGTGGCGAGGTTGAATTTGAGATAAGGGCAAATGTTTCGTATAGTCTGAACATACCAAATTTAAGTTGGCTCCACTATATAAGAACGCGTAGTGTTAGCCGTAGTACCTTCCGCTTCAAGGTTGACCCTAACACATCTTATGACTCTCGCGAGGCAAAGATTGTTGTAACCAATCGTAAGGACAACTCCACTGAAACAATCACCATCACTCAGGTGCAGAAGGATGCTATTGTTCTGGCAAAGTCAGAGTATGAAGTTGTTAAAGCGGGTGGTACATTGGACTTTGAGTTGCAGACGAATGTTGATTTAACTGTTACCATTTCCGATACTGCAAAGTCTTGGATTACGCAGGTTGAGACGCGCGGATTGGAGACCAAGACACTCTATTTTAATATTGCAGCGTGCCCTGCAGAGGAGAATCGCGAAGGCACTATCACCGTCGCGGGTGGCGATGTTAAGCAGACGATTACGGTTAGACAGAGTGGCTTTGCTGATACTCTTGAGAAGGAGCGGGAGGCTTTGATTGCACTCTACAAGGCAACAGGTGGAGACAACTGGAAATACAACAATAATTGGTGCTCGGATAAACCTGTGAGTGAGTGGGATGGAATCGCCACATATGATAATGGTTTGGTTAAATGGATTACCATGCAAAATAATAATTTGAATGGAGTTCTTCCCCCTGAGATTGGTAATTTTGTAAATCTGGAGTGGCTTGACTTGTCTGGTAACAAATTGTCAGGACAAATCCCTGCAGAGTTGGGTAATGCGTCAATTCAGAATCTGAATTTAGGATATAATGAATTTGAAGGCGAGATTCCTAAGCAACTTGCGAACATTACACAGCTTAAGAGATTAGATTTAAGTGGCAATAAGTTATCTGGAAGTATCCCTATTGAACTATGTCGTCTGGAAAACCTTGAATACCTCAATTTAATGGTCAACCAATTAGCAGGAACAATCCCTGCTGAATTGGGTAACTTATCAAAGCTTCAGGCGCTGCGACTACAAGATAATCAACTCGTTGGTGAGATTCCTAAACAATTGGGAAACTTAACACAGCTTATTGAATTGACGCTAGGTACAAATCTTCTAACAGGTAGTATCCCATCTGAATTAGGACGTTTGACAAACCTTCATACACTGTATTTATCAAACAACGATTTGACAGGCTCAATCCCCAAAGAGTTGGGCAATTTGTCAAGTATTGTTAATTTGACTCTCGGCAGTAATAACCTTAGAGGAAGCATTCCTGCGGAATTAGGTAACCTAAAAACTGTGCAAAATCTTGTTTTAGGGTGGAATTACTTAACGGGAGAGGTTCCCAAATCAGTAATGAATCTCGATTGCTGGAATAATTGTTGGTATGGTATACTTGCACAATTGGGAACTGGATTATCTACTGAGGGTATTAAGATTTATGCTCCAGAATTCTCGATACCAACCATTGGAGGTGGAGTTATATCAAATGATTATATTTCGCAGCATAAATATACTGTGATATACAATTTCTTTGAAAACTGTCCTTACTCTGCAGCATTTACGCCAATATTAATGTCACTTTATGATAAATATAAGGATAGAGGATTAGGTGTGTTTAGTACTACTTCTGACGAGGTGTCAAAAGTTAAAAATTATATAGCGACCTTTGGAATAGAATGGCCTTGTACCGATCCGCAGTATTCGTATTCGGGAAGTCCTTTGCATACATTTACAATAGAAAGTCCTGCTGTGGCGGTGTATGATCAAAATGGTCTGATTATATTTAATGGAGCGTTAACGAATTATATGGCACTTCCAGTATTTATTGAAAACCTATTTAATAGTGAGGAACAACAATATGAATCTACCGATTACTCAAAGGATGGCGAGGTTAAGCAGTTGCAAACAGCTACAAAGGGTGATGGTATAGACATTGTGTTGATGGGTGATGCTTACTCTGACCGTTTAATAGCCGACGGTACCTACGACCAAACGATGCAGACGGCAATGGAAAAGTTCTTCGAGGTTGAGCCATACAAGTCGTTCCGCGACCATTTCAATGTTTACTCTGTAACGGCTGTGTCGAAGAATGAGGTTTATACCAACACTTCGGAGACTGCATTTGCTGGATACTTTGGTGGACGTACACACGTTGGTGGTAACGACCAGCGAGTATTCTATTATGCAGAAAAAGCAATTGGAGCAGAGCGTATGGATGATGCTTTGATTGTTGTTATGATGAACTCAGTGGTGTATGCTGGCACTTGTTATATGTATGACCCAACCGATAATGACGACTGGGGCGACGGTGTGTCAATTTCATATTTCCCTATTGGCGTTGATGATACTGCATTAGCCCAAGTGCTTCATCACGAGGCAGGAGGTCACGGCTTCTCAAAGTTGGGCGATGAGTATGCCTATGAAGAAACGGGAAATGTTCCTGAATGGGAGATTGAGTCTGCTCGTATAATGGCCACTTATGGATGGTGGAAGAACATCGACTTTACTAACGATCCCACGAAGGTTAAGTGGAATCATTTCCTAACTGACTCTCGTTATACGAATGATGGATTGGGAGTATATGAGGGTGCGTTTACATATTGGACTGGCGCATATCGTCCGACGCAGAATAGTATTATGAACACCAACGTAGGAGGCTTCAATGCTCCTTCTCGAGAGTCTATTTACTACCGTATTCACAAGTTGGCCTACGGTGAGGATTGGGAGTACGACTATGAGGAGTTTGTAGAATGGGATGCAAAGAATAGAACAACCACGCGAGGTATTCCATATCGTTTGGATATTCCTAAGGACTTCCAGCCCACGCATCCGCCTGTAGTTGTTAAGAGTTCTTGGCGCAATGCGAAGAATAATGCCCCGAAGAAGGCTACTACCAACAATGATGGCAATGCAGGAAGTAATTTGCGTCCTGCAACATCGAATCGTACGAATCAGCAGACGATGAGCATATCGCCCAATAGGACGGTATCAAGCAGTGGTATGGTTGTTACGATAGATTCTACTACGGGCAGGAAAACTATCGAGCGTATGGAGATTAAATAAATATCTCGGCATATTAAGTGAACATCGGAGTCCACGTCGGACTCCGATGTTTTTCTTTCACTTCTACATAAAAGTGAATGCAATAGAATATAGTTATTGCATTGTTCCTTAGTGTGTTATCAGATAATCGGTAGTCGGGGTTAGCGTAAGCCGTTTCACTTACGTATAATATATAATATAAGTGTATGTAAAGCAGGAGAGGAAAGCGGAACGTTGGCACCAGTCTTTGACACCAGCGGGAAATAGGGAGAAGAAAAATACCTTGTAATTATTTGATAATCGGGAAATAATAACAATATTTGCATTATAAAACTTAAATCGAGTGGGAGTAGGAATACACTGATTATTAGGTAATTAAATCCGACCTTGAGGACAATTCAAGGTCGGATTTTTTGTTGGGAGGGGGTAGGTGTTATAAGAGGAATAAGTGTTATAAGTATTATAAGTGTTATAAGTATTATAAGTGCTATAAGAGTTATAAGTATTATACCTTTTTCCCTATAATACCTATAACACCTATAACACTTACAGCGCCTATTTTGAATTTTGCATTTTGAATTCTATCTTTGTACTATGGAATCAAAGATACTACAAGGACTCAATCGGGCGCAGTATGATGCCGTTGTCAACTACGAGAATCCCTCGCTTATTATTGCGGGTGCGGGCTCAGGTAAGACACGTGTATTGACCTCGCGCATAGCATATATGCTGGAGCAGGGCGTGAAGCCCTATAATATTCTGGCTCTGACATTTACAAACAAAGCCGCCGAGCAGATGCGCACCCGCATCGAGAAGATGGTGGGCTCCACGGCACGTTACATTCGTATGGGTACGTTTCACTCCGTTTTTTCGCGCATCCTGCGCGAGAATGCCGAGCGCATAGGCTACACACAGTCGTACACCATCTACGAGCCCTCCGACTGCAAGAACCTTATCAAGACCATCTGCAAGGAGATGAACCTCGCCGATGATAAGTACAAGCCCGCGAAGGTCCTCTCACGCATATCATACGCCAAGAACTGTCTGGTGACACCTGGAGCGTATGTTGCAAACTCGGTCTATGCGGCCGAGGATAGGCAGATGCAGATGCCACACTTCGGCGAGGTATATGAAACCTACTGCCGCCGTTGCAAGCAGAATGGAGCGATGGATTTTGACGACCTGCTATTGCAGACCAACATCCTGCTGCGCGACTGTCCCGACGTGCTGGCGAAGTATCAGCAGCTGTTTCAGTATATCTTGGTGGATGAGTATCAAGATACCAACTATGCGCAGTATATCATCATCCGCCGCCTCTCACAGCTACACGGAAGGGTGTGCGTCGTTGGTGACGATGCGCAGAGTATCTACTCGTTCCGCGGTGCGAAAATCGAGAATATCCTCTCCTTCCGCAACGACTACCCCACGGCCGAGACCTTCAAGCTGGAGCAGAACTACCGCTCGACGCAGACCATCGTAAATGCCGCCAACTCGGTCATCGAGCGTAACTCGCGCCGTATGGAGAAGAAGTGTTTCTCGGAGGGGGATGAGGGCGAGAAGATACGTGTTGTGCGCACATACACCGACCGCGAGGAGGGCGACATCATCGCCAACGCCCTGCGTGAGCAGATACTTGGCTCGGGCGATGCGTGGAACGAGGCGGCAATCCTCTATCGTACTAATAATCAGTCGGCCGTAATCGAGCAGGCGCTGCGCCGCCGAGGTATTCCCTACCGCATATACAAGGGCTCATCGTTCTACGACCACAAGGAGATTAAGGATATTCTGGCATACATACGCCTGGTCATCAACCCCAAGGATGATGAGGCCTTCAAGCGTGTGGTAAACTACCCCGCACGAGGTATTGGCGACACGACCGTAGGGCGCATTGCGCAGCTGGCGGCATCGCAGGGAAAATCTATGTGGGAGTCGGTGGATGCGCTTGTAGCTGAGGCGGCGACGCTGGGTGATGCGATGCAAAAGACCATAGCCCGCAAGGTGACGGAGTTCGTAAACCTTATCCGTTCGCTCGCGGCGGTGCGTGCCGAGAAGAACCTCTACGACTTCGGTCTGGAGCTGGCCTCACGTACGGGAATCCTTGCGCAATATCGTCTGGAGAATACGCCCGAGGCGACAAGCGCCATAGATAACATCGAGGAGCTGTTGAACTCGATGCAGCTCTTTACGGAGCAGTGCGAGGCGGAGATTCGCAACGGCGAGCGTGAGGAGTCCGAGCAGCCAACCGTGGAGGAGTGGTTGCAGAATATTATGCTCCTCACGGATATGGACAATAGTGAGGAGGATGGCTCGGACGACAAGGTTACGCTGATGACCGTTCACTCGGCTAAGGGATTGGAATACAAGTATATATATATTGTCGGCTGTGAAGAAAATCTCTTCCCCTCGCAGCGTGCTATGGAGACGCCCGACGGTCTGGAGGAGGAGCGACGCCTCTTCTACGTGGCCCTCACGCGTGCCAAGCAGAGTGCGATGCTGTCGTACTGCGAGATGCGATTCAAGTGGGGAAATATGGAGTTCTCGTCACCCAGCCGCTTCCTACAGGAGATTGACTCGCGCTACCTCGACTGCGAGGAGGAGCTCTCCGAGCGTCCCGCACGCCAGAGTGAGGGTATGGGTGGCCGTATGGGTAACTTCTCACGTGGCGGTTTTGGTGGGCCGCAGCCTGCGCGTCAGCGTGTGGAGGAGCGCCGCCGCTTCGATGTGCGCTTCCAGCAGAAGCGCGCGGAGGAGGGTGTGAAGCGTCAGCCCGACCCAAAACTTGTAGCTCCCATTCAACCCCGCTCGACCGAGGGTCTGCGCCGCGTGGTGACAACCACGGGTGGCGTGGCGACAAAGAGCAGATACAGTGCTGGCCAGAGGGTCGAGCATCCCAAGTTTGGCGTAGGAATAATTCAGAGGGTGGATGCCGCAGGCGATGATAACAAGCTGGTAATCAGATTCGACAGCGTGGGCGAAAAGACCCTGATGGAGAAGTTCGCCAAGCTCGAAAAATTGTAATATTGAAGACCTTTGGACCTGCACTTTCGGAGCGTCAGCGACCAAAGTCCCCTGCCTGAGGCGGGGGATTTAGGGGGTGGGTCAGACTTGTAAATGCGGCCAGCGGCCGCAAGCTCGGCCGTGATTAGCAGGATAACATAGAGGTCAATATAAATAAGTAAAAATGACTATAAAACAACGATACGAAGGAATTATTTCTTACTTTCAGCAGGCGATGCCTGTGGCCGAGAGCGAGCTAACGTATAGTAACCCGTTTGAGTTGCTGGTGGCCGTTATTCTCTCGGCACAATGCACCGACAAGCGTGTCAACCTCACTACGCCTGCACTCTTTGCTGCCTACCCCACAGCTGAGGCGATGGCCAAGGCTACGGCCGAGGAGATTTTTCCCTATATCAAGAGCATATCCTACCCCAACAACAAAGCCAAGCATCTGGCCGGTATGGCGCGTATGCTTGTGGAGGAGTTTGGCGGTGAGGTGCCCAGCGACCTGAAGGAGCTGCAACGTCTGCCGGGCGTGGGACGCAAGACGGCAAATGTTATCGGGGCGGTAATATGGCAGAAAGAGGTTATGCCCGTCGATACCCACGTATTCCGTGTGGCGGCACGCATAGGCCTCACGCGCGGGGCAAAGACGCCGCTGCAAACCGAGCTTCAACTCGAAAAGCATATCCCCTCACATCTGCTCCCCATAGCCCATCATTGGCTTATCCTGCACGGCCGCTACGTCTGCACGGCACGTGCGCCCAAGTGCGAAGAGTGCGGAATTAGGGAGTGGTGCAAAGAGTTTTCGCGTCAAAGTGTTGATAAATAAATAAAAATCACTATCTTTGAAAATTACTAATCTTGAAAGATATGAGAAGAGAGAATACAAAATTTTTCGCGCGCGCGTTACGCGAGGTTGCAACGAAGGTTTTGATGGTTGCGATGGTTATCTCTATGGCCGCTGTGGCAGGCTGCTCGGAGGACCCGACAAATGGCGGGGACTACACCAACGGTGTGCAGCTCCCTGAGGAGAGCTCGAAGAAGTGCGGCCCGAACCAGTCGCTCATCAAGTTCAACATAAAGACCTCGGCAGGATACAAGCTGGAGGTGGACAACAGCGATATGCTCATCGTGCGTATGAACAGCGCAGCGGACAAGGGCGGCTCATTCTCTGTGGAGGTGGAGGTGACCCAGAACAAGACGGGTGCCGAGCGCAAGGGAAACGTCTTTATCACCGTCAATGGCTACTCACGCACAAAGGTGATGGAGATTACGCAGACGGCAGGTGCTACGGACGAGGTTGTGAAGTGGGTTGACCAGCGTCTGCAGGACGAGTATTACTGGCTGGACGAGTACAAGGAGAAGCTCAACACCTTCGACTACACGCTGGCCTACGATAAGTTCCTCTCGACATCGCTGCTCAGTATGACCACAAATATGGAGGATGGTTATGTGGTGGAAGGCACACGCTATCTCTACTCATACATCACCCAAGAGAGTGCCACACGTGCCGACGACGATAGAATGGAGAACAGCTTCGGAATCCTGATTGCTGGGCGTTACTTTGGCGGCTCAAACAACACGGCAATCCTCGTTGTGGAGCACGTATATCCTGGCTCTCCCGCAGCAAATGCCGGCCTGAAGCGTGGCGACACCATCTCGAAGGTGGATAACGCAACAATTCCCTCACCAACATCAAATCTCCAGCAGTTCTACACCTTACGCAGTAAGCTTGAGAGTGGCACAGGCTCTATCACTATCGAGGGCGAGACCTACGACAAGCAGACGCAGAAGGATATCGTCTATCGCAAGAGTCTTACCGCAGCGGATTATCTGCCCAGCCCCGTGGCACACTACACCGTGCTGGAGTTTGACGAGGCGGTGGCTAAGGTAATCAACCCCGACGGCAAGAAGATTGGTTATCTGTCTTACCTCGGCTTTGAGAGCGAATACGACGCGGAGCTTATCGAGGCGATGGAGTATCTGGCGGCAAAGGGCATAACCGATCTTATCCTCGACCTAAGAGTGAATGGCGGTGGCTCGGTGAATACAAGTACGATGCTGGGAAGTATGCTTCTCTCTGAGGAGTATGAGGGTAAGACCTACGCTACGCTGAAGCGTAACCCCAAGAACAAACTCGTCCCCGCGGAGTATCTCAACGAAGACTGCCTTATCACCAAGAACGGCTTGGGTGACGAGTTCAAGAATAAGGATTTGCCAAACCTCGATTTGCCCGAGTTGTGGGTGATTGCATCTAACTCGACAGCCTCGGCCAGCGAGATGGTTATCAAGGGTCTGGAGGGATTGGATGTGCCCGTACACATTGTCGGCAAGACCACAAACGGCAAGAACTGCGGTATGGACGTAATGGAGAAGACCTTCGGCTCGTACATCTACACCTACGCGCCCATCACCTTTATGAACTTCAACGCCAAGGGCGACAACGACTACGCTGACGGCATCAAGCCGCAGGTGAACTTTGATGACTACTATAACGAGTCGAACATCCAGTCATCATATCAGACATACCAGTGCTACGTATTCCCGATGCCGATGAACGAGTGGGCCGAGATGAACTTCACGCCGAGCGAGAATGGAGGTATAAGCATTTCGGGCGACTTTGCTCTCTGCGAGACGGTGTTGCGCATCGGCGGCCGTACTATGCTTAAGAGCGGCACATCAGCAGCATTGCAGTTCAAGCCCACAGAGATGATGACAACACGCGCTGCGGAGGCAAAGATGGTATATGATGCCAACATCATCCCGCAGAATCGCGCATACGGTGCTACGCTCACTGAGGCGGAGCGTGAAGCATTAAGAGCAAACAGAGAGTAAGATATGAAACGTATTTTTTCACTTATAGCCATCGTGCTGCTCGCCACCGCAGGCGTGCAGGCACAGACTGCGCAGAGCGCAGAGCAACCCTTTACAATCAACCACGGCCCATATCTTCAGGGGCTGACCTATGACGGCGTTATCGTCTGCTTCACCACCTCGCACGGAGCATTGTCGAAGGTGGAGCTGCGCGAGAAGGGCTCGGCGGAGGTGCGCACGTGCCGCACATCGGAGCACGGTCTGCTGATTGCAAACAACACGCACAACGTAATCGAGATTAACGACCTCAAGCCCGCCACGGAGTACGAGTACCGCATCGTATCGAAGCACATCACACGCTGCGACCCCTACCACGTGCGTTTTGGCAAGGAGGTGGAGAGCCCGTGGTACGACTTTCGCACCTTCGACCCCAAGGCTCGGGAGGTGACCTTCGTGGTGGCAAACGATATTCACGACAACGCCGAGAAGTGTCGAAAGATGCTGGATGTGCAGCCGATGGACGAGGCCGAGATAGTCTTCTACAACGGCGATATTATGAGCCACTTCTCGAAGGAGGGCCAGCCCTTCAAGAGCTTCATCGACGTGTCGGTTGAGAAGTTCGCAAAGAACAAGCCCTTTGCCGTGGTGCGTGGCAACCACGAGACACGCGGCCATCTGGCACGCTCGTACGACGAGTTTATTCACAACACACGCGACGGAAAGTACTACGGCGTATATTACTTCGGCGACACGGTGGTGGTGATGCTCGACGGCGGCGAGGATAAGGATGACGAGCACCCCGTATATGCTGGTCTGGTGGATTTCGACAACTACCGCCGCGAGCAGGCCGAGTGGCTGAAGGGTGTGGTGGCAAGCAAGGCCTTCCGCAAGGCCAAAAACCGCATCGTGATTATGCACATCCCGCCCATCACGGAGCGTATGGCCGAGGTGGAGGAGAATCGTAAGGATGTACGCAACCTGCTCACGTGGAGAGGAAACAAGCACCTGGGCGAGCTGATGATTCCCATCCTCAACAAGGCCGACATCAACGTAATGCTGTGCGGTCACCTGCACCGCCACGTCATATACCCCGTACAGGAGGGTGTGCTCGAGTTCCCCATCATCGCCAACGACAACGTTAGCTCGATGCTGGTGCGCTCGGACGATGGTGGCGTACACGTGAAAATCGTCCACATCGACGGCCACACGACATTTGAAAAGACCTATTAAGACAACTTTAAGCTACGTTTGGTCGTGTACTTTTCGACCATAATATCTATCTTTGCAGCGGCAACGTAGCCACAAAAAACTACGATATGGATATATCGCAAACAAATCTCGACCTTCTGCGTGAGCTCATCGCCGAGCCCGGGCAGAAGATGGTTATACTCTCACATACAAACCCCGATGGTGATGCCGTAGGCTCATCCATAGCGTGGGCTACGGCGCTGCGCCGCGTGGGTCACAGCGTGACCTGCATCGTGCCGACAAAGTACCCATACTATCTGGATTGGATGACGGGCATACGCGATATCGTAATCTTCAAGAATGACGCCGAGGGTCGCGCAGCAAAGGCTGTGGCTGAGGCCGATGTGATTTTCTGCCTCGACTTCCACTCGCTGTCACGACTCGACACGCTGGGCGATATGATTGCGGCCAACACAACGGCCAAGCGTGTACTCATCGACCACCACCTCAACCCCACCGAGAAGTTCGATGTGATGTTCTCGCACCCCGAGGCATCGAGCACCTCGTATCTTGTGTATAAACTTATCGAGGCGTTGTGGGGCGCAGAGAGCGTAACGGCCGAGCAGGCCGAGGTGCTGTATGTGGGTATGATGACCGACACGGGTAACTTCTCGTTCTCGACACTCACGCCCGACCTCTACCGCTCGCTGGCCGTGCTGGCTGCAACGGGCATAGATATTCCGCAGATTCACAACAACGTATATAACTCCTTCACCGAGGGGCGTGCGCGCCTGTTTGGCTACACCATCAACCGCAAGATGAAGCTGCTGCGCAAGGGCACAGTGGCGCATATGTCGCTCACGGAAGAGGAGATGCGCCGCTTCTGGTTCCAGCAGGGCGACAGCGAGGGATTTGTGAACTATCCCCTCACTATCAAGAAGATGCGTATGTCGGCAATCTTTATTGAACATAAGGATTTCATCCGCGTGTCGTTGCGCTCGCGTGGCGCAGTGGATGTGAACACCTTTGCGGCGCGTTACTTCGAGGGTGGCGGTCACCACAACGCTGCCGGTGGAAAGTCGTTTGTGTCGATGCCGGAGACCATCGCCCGCTTCGAGGCGGCCGTCGAGGAGTACGCCAAAGAGGGGCTGCTGTAAATTTTTAGAAAAGAACTACAAACTATGATGAAGACATATATGCGACTGCTGGGCTTTGCCTCGCCGCTGAGTCGCTATGCTATACCTTACTTCTTCTACTCGGTGTTTCACGCGCTGTTTAACACCTTCACCTACACGATGATTATTCCCATCATCGGCACGCTCTTCTCCGAGGGGTATGTCTTCACGCCGACGTATGAGTTCCCCGCAATAGAGCTTAACACCGAGTGCCTGAATACGGCGCTCAACTATGTATATACACTTGTCTTTGGCGATGAGTACCGCATAACGTGGCTGCTGGCCCTGCTCTCGGGAATACTCATAGCCTCAAATATGCTCAGCAACCTGTTCCGCTACCTCGGCTCGATGACCGTCGAGACGATGCGTACACGCACGCTGCAGCGTATGCGTAACGAGATGTTCGAGCGCACGATGGCGATGAATGTGGGTTACTTCAGCGACCAGCGCAAGGGCGATATAATGTCGAAAATCACCTCGGACGTGATGGTTGTGCAGTTCTGCATCACAAACACCCTGCAGGTGGCCTTCCGCGAGCCGTTCCTCATCATCGGTTACTGCGTGATGATGGTCAACATATCGTGGCAGCTGACCGTATTCTCGATTCTCTACCTCCCCATCGTGGGTCTTTTGATTGGCTCCATCGTCAAGCGCCTGCGCCACCCCGCACAGCGTGGTCAGGAGCGTATGGGCGATATGGTGAGCGTGATGGAGGAGTCACTCACGGGCGTGAAGGCCGTAAAGAGCTACAACGCTTTTGGATATATACGCGAAAAATTCCGTGCCATAAATGGCGAGATGTCGAACATCCTCATCTCGATGGCCCGCAAGCAGCAGCTGGCATCGCCGATGAGCGAGTTCCTCGGCATCACGGCTATCTCGGTGGTGCTGGTATTTGGAGGCTCGCTGGTGCAGGATGGTGCGCTGATGGCCTCGGGATTTGTGGCCTACATCGCAGCATTCTCGCAGCTCACACGCCCGCTGCGTTCGTTCATCGACCAGTTTGCCAACATCAATCAGGGTATTGCCGCAGGTGAGCGCGTATTCTCGATTATGGACGCCCAGAGCGCCGTGCAGGATAAGGCCGACGCTGTGGAGCTGAAGGAGTTTAAGGATAAGATTGAGTTCCGCGCGGTGGGCTTCAGCTATGACGACACGCGCGAGATTCTGCACGACATATCATTCGAGGTGCGCAAGGGCGAAACCGTTGCGTTGGTAGGCCCCTCGGGCGGTGGAAAATCTACGCTGAGCGAGCTGATACCACGCTTCTACGACGCCGAAAAGGGCGAAATCTATATTGACGGCCGCCCCATCACGGACTACACGCAGGAGAGCCTGCGCGCGCATATGGGTATCGTGTCGCAGGAGACAATCCTCTTCAACGACACCATTCGCAACAACATAGCTATGGGTCGCACCGATGTGAGCGATGAGCAGATTATAGCCGCAGCGAAGGTGGCCAACGCCCACGACTTTATTATGCAGAGCGAGGCGGGATACGCAACCAACATCGGCGACCGAGGCACGAAGCTCTCAGGTGGTCAGCGTCAGCGACTTAGCATTGCACGTGCCGTGCTGCGCAACCCCGAAATATTGATTCTTGACGAGGCTACCTCGGCTCTTGATACCGAGAGCGAGAAGCTCGTTCAGGAGGCTTTGACCTCACTGCTGGAGGGTCGCACATCGGTGGTTATTGCTCACCGCCTCTCGACCATTCACAATGCCGACCGCATAATCGTCATCGACGCGGGTCGCATTGCCGAGCAGGGCACGCACGCCGAGTTGATGGCCAAGGATGGCATATATGCCAAGCTAATCGAGATGCAGAGCCTGGCGTAACACGCCACAAAGTGCCCCAAAAGAATAAAAAAGGGCGTATAACGGCCTAACATAAAGTTTTTTTCACTAACTTTACAGCCGATACGGCTGTGTGCTGGTGGCCAGATGTGGGCAGCACCTGAAACAACAGCAAAACACGGAAGAGAATTATTCAACAAAAATAACTTAAAAACAGAAAAACTATGTTTGCAATCGACAACTACGATTTCACTGGTAAGCGCGCTATCATCCGCGTGGATTTCAACGTGCCCCTCAATGGCGAGGGTCAGGTAACTGACGACACTCGTATTCGTGCCGCTATCCCCACCATCAAGAAGGTGTTGGAGAAGGGTGGTGCCGTTATCCTGATGTCACACCTCGGCCGTCCTAAGAAGAATCCCGACCCCAAGTTCTCGTTGGAGCAGATTATCCCCGCTATCGAGGCTCGCTTGGGCGAGAAGGTTCAGTTCGCTGGCGACTGTATGGGCGAGAAGGCTGCTGAGATGGCTGCCGCATTGAAGCCCGGTGAGGTTATGCTTTTGGAGAACTTGCGTTTCTACGCTGAGGAGGAGGGTAAGCCCCGCGGCTTGGCTGAGGATGCAACAGACGAGGAGAAGAAGGCAGCTAAGAAGGCCCTGAAGGAGGGTCCCCAGAAGGAGTTCGTGAAGAAGCTCGCTTCATACGCTGACTGCTATATCAACGACGCATTCGGTACTGCACACCGCGCTCACTCATCAACAGCTCTTATCGCTGATTACTTCCCCAATGACAAGATGTTCGGCTACGTTATGGAGAACGAGTTGAAGGCTATCGACGGCGTGATGTCTAACCCCCAGCGTCCCTTCGTGGCTATCGTAGGTGGCTCAAAGGTATCTACAAAGATTACCATCATCGAGAAGTTGATGGAGAAGTGCGACAAGATTATCATCGGTGGCGGTATGACCTACACCTTCGCAGCTGCTCAGGGCGGTAAGGTAGGTAACTCAATCTGCGAGCCCGATATGTTCCCCGTAGCTTTGGAGATTTTGAAGAAGGCTGAGGAGAAGGGTATCAAGATTGTTACATCTCCCGATGCTCTTATCGCTGACGACTTCTCACAGGAGGCTAACACTAAGGAGGCTGCTGCTGACGCTATTCCCGATGCTTGGGAGGGTGTGGACATCGCTGCTCAGGGTAAGGAGCTCTTCCGCAAGGAGATTCTCGAGTGCAAGACTATCCTCTGGAATGGTCCCGTAGGCGTATTCGAGATTGACAAGTTCGCAACAGGCTCTAAGGCTGTGGCTGAGGCTATCGCTGAGGCTACCGAGCAGGGTGCATTCTCACTCATCGGTGGTGGTGACTCAGTGGCTTGTATCAACAAGTTCGGCTTGGCTGACAAGGTATCTTACGTCTCTACAGGTGGTGGTGCGTTGCTCGAGTATATGGAGGGTAAGGTATTGCCGGGCGTAGCTGCTATCCGCAAGTAAGAATAAGTTGTCAAGTTTGGCTATTTCGGCATCTGGCTCGTTCTCGAAATGCTCATTTACGCATAGTAAACTCCGCTTTCTCGAACTTCGACCAGCTTCAAAATAGCTCAAACTAACCAACTTCTTAGAAAAATTATTTCTCGTGGCATCTGCTCACGATAAATGATTTTGGGGAAGGATTAGAGGAGTTCAAAATAGCTATTGTTATACAATTTCCTAAGATTCGTTTGCGTGAGATATCCGCTCACGAAAAAGAGTTTCTCGGAAGGAAAAAATAATTTTGAATTCTAAATTCTGAATTTTGAATTTCAAGGGTCGAGTCCGCTCGGCCCTTATTTTGATTAGCGTAATAAGTGGTAAAGTATATAACTCCCATTCTTATATGCTACGCAGTGAATTTATAAGAGTTATTTCGGGCGGAGTGCTTTTATTGGCTGGAGTGCCAGCGGCTAAGGCGGCTGGCAGGGCCATAGCGCGCACAAAATTGCGCTTTGGTGTGGTGACTGACACCCACTACGCCGACCGCGAACCAAACGGCACACGCCACTACCGCGACTCGATGCAAAAGATGCAACGCGCGGTGGAGTACTTCAATAGCGAGAATGTGGATTTCATTATCGAATTGGGCGATATGAAAGACACCACGCACGATGCAGCCGTGGAGCCCACGCTCCGCTTTCTGGAGGAGATAGAGCGCATCTTTCAGTCGTTCAACGGCCCTGCGTACCACGTGCTGGGCAACCACGATATGGATTGCATCTCGAAGGAGGAGTTCCTCTCACACACCTTCAACGCTGGCCGTGCGAAGGGGCGCAGCTACTATTCGTTCACAGCACGCCGCACACGCTGTATAGTACTCGATGCCAACTTCAACCCCGACGGTGAGCCATACTCACGTGGTAATTTCGACTGGAAAAAGTGTATGATTCCCACCGAGCAGCTACGATGGTTGGAGAAGGAGCTATCGGCACACCCCACGCAACCGACACTTATCTTCCTGCATCAGCTGTTGGACAGCTTCTCGGATGTAAGGCGTAGTGTCTGCGTCAGCAATGCCGAGGAGGTTGTAGCCATCCTTGAGCGTCACCCACAGGTGCGGGCCGTATTCCAGGGCCATCATCACCCCGGACATTACAGCCACCGAGCGGGTATTCACTACCTCACCCTGCAGGGTATGATTGAGAAGGCCGCGCCAGCCAACTCGTATGCTGTGGTGGAGCTGCGCGAGAATGGCGACATCTACGTGAAGGGCTTCGGTGCTTGCCCCGACCGCGAGATGAGAAGAGAATAAACTTATGTTAATGAGAAACAGAATATGAAAAAGATTTTATTAACCATTTCAACTTTGGCTATTATGGCAAGTTGTAATCAAAAGCCGGCCGAGAGCGCTCCCGCCATCGACCGCGCGAACTTCGACGAGAGCGTGGCTCTCAACGAGGATTTCTATCAGTACGCTACGGGTGGCTGGCAGAAGGCAAACCCTATGAAGCCCGAGTTCTCACGCTACGGTGTGTTTGACATCCTGCGCGAGAACAACGAGATTCGCCTCAACGACCTCTTTGCCTCAATGACAAAGACAAAGGCCGAGAAGGGCACCGTCGAGCAGAAGATTTCCGACCTCTACACTATGGGTCTGGACTCTGTACGCCTCAACAACGAGGGCATAGCCCCCGTGAAGAGCGACGTGGAGCAGATTATGGCGCTGAGCAACCCTATGGAGCTGGCTATCGCTACGGCACGTATCCACACCGCCGCAGGCAGCCCCCTGTTCAACGTATATGTTAGTGCCGACCTGCTCGACAGCAACATCAACACCCTCTACATCGACCAGGCAGGTCTGGGTATGGGTAACCGCGACTACTACCTCGACGCTGAGAACGAGGCAAAGCGCAAGGGTTACACCGAGTGGCTGACAAAGGCCTTCACAATGCTGGGCTGGGGCGACGCTGCGGCAAAGGCCGAGAAGGTGCTCGCCTTCGAGACAAAGATGGCCGAGGCATTCCGCTCGAATGTGGAGCTGCGTGACGTGGCTGCCAACTACAACCCGATGAGCAAGGCCGACTTCGAGAAGCGCTACGCAGCCTTCGCGTGGGCCACATACTTCTCGGAGATGGGTATTGGCGACTTTAAGCAGATTATCGTAGGCCAGCCCGAGGTACTGGACGCTGTACTCAAGCTCTATGCACAGGAGGATATCAATACCGTAAAGGCATATATGGCCGCAGGCGTTATGTCACGCGCCGCAGGTTATGTGGGTGACGAGCTCTATGCCGCACACTTCGACTTCTTCGGTCGCCAGATGTCGGGCCAGCAGGAGATGCGTCCCCGCTGGAAGCGTGCTATGGCTGTGCCCAACTCTGTATTGGGTGAGGCCGTAGGTGAGATGTATGTGAAGAAGTACTTCCCCGAGAGCGACAAGCAGCGTATGACCGAGATGGTGAAGAATCTTCAGGTTGCTTTGGGTCAGCATATCGACGCGCTGGAGTGGATGTCAGACGCAACGAAGGCGAAGGCTCACGAGAAGCTCAACACCTTCACTGTGAAGATTGGCTACCCCGACAAGTGGAAGGATTACTCGTCGCTGGCAATCGACCCCTCGCTCTCATACTGGGAGAATATCAAGCGTGCCAATGCGTGGTACACGGCCGACAATCTGGCCGACCTGGGCAAGGAGGTTGACCGCACCGAGTGGTTTATGTCGCCACAGACCGTAAACGCATACTACAACCCCACCACAAACGAGATTTGCTTCCCCGCAGCTATTCTCCAGCCGCCCTTCTACAACTCGGCAGCTGACGATGCTGTGAACTATGGCGCTATCGGCGTGGTTATAGGCCACGAGATGACTCACGGCTTCGATGACCAGGGCCGCCAGTTCGACAAGGATGGCAATATGAACAACTGGTGGACAGACGAGGATGCAAAGGCATTCAAGGAGCGCACCGACGTGCTGGTTGAGCAGTTCAATAAGATTGAGGTGCTGCCCGCCAAGGGTGACCAGCCCGCAATTATGGCCGATGGCGAGCTCTCGCTCGGCGAGAACATTGCCGACCAGGGTGGCTTGCGCGTATCATACACCGCGCTGCACAACTCATTCGAGGGCAAGGGCGAGCCTGAGCCTGTGGATGGCTTCACTGCCGACCAGCGTTTCTACCTCTCGTATGCGACAATCTGGGGCCAGAACATCCGCGACGAGGAGGCAGCACGCCTCACCAAGACCGATGTTCACTCACTCGGCAAGAACCGCGTGAATGCCACATTGCGCAATATCGACACATTCTACAAGGCCTTCGGCATCACCGATGGTCAGATGTTTATGCCCGCCGAGGAGCGCGTTATCATCTGGTAGGATTGTTTTAGGTAATTTCCGACCGCAGCCCCTCGGGGTTGCGGTTTTTTTTGTGCAGGGCGGCGGGAGTGTGCAATCGGATAACTTTTAGAGCCAACTATTTTTTGTACAAAACAAGAAAAAGAGTATTTTTGTATAAAATCAATATTGTAACTTATGGCAACTATTCGACTTACCAAGGAGTTTACATTCGAGGCGGCGCACTCGCTGGAGGGATACGACGGGGCGTGTCGTGAGATTCACGGACACTCGTATCGTCTGTTCGTGACAATCAAGGGCGAGCCCTCGACCGACGCGTACGACCCCAAGCAGGGTATGGTGATGGACTTCGGATTGCTCAAACGCATTGTAAACGAGCAGATTGTGTCGCAGTTTGACCACGCCTTTGTGATGCGTCGCACCGAGCAGGGTGTGCAGCTCAGGCAGCTGCTTTCGGAGTTTTACCACAACATCGTAATGGTCGATTACCAGCCCACGTGTGAGAATATGCTCTCCGACTTTGCCGAGCGACTGCTCGAGTCGCTACCCGACGAGGTGGAGCTATACTCGCTGCGTCTGCACGAGACGGCCACATCCTACGCCGAGTGGTTTGCCGAAGATAATTTGTAACGATGGCCGCGGCCATCTCTTTTTTAAGCAAAAAAGAAACTCTATGAAACGCCTCTTTCTTATCGACGCCTACGCGCTCGTATTCAAATATTACTACGCCTTCTTCGGTCGCCCGATGCGTAACCGCTACGGAATGAATACCTCTATTCTGTTCGGCTTCACAAAGTTTCTGCGCGACATACAGAAGCGCGAGTCGCCCGACCTGCTGGGCGTGGCACTCGACCCCAAGGGAGGGTGTTTCCGCTGCGAGCTATACCCCGAATACAAGGCCAACCGCCCCGCAACACCCGAGGATATCATCGCCTCGGTGCCTTACCTGCGTCGTCTGCTGAAGGCTATGCGCATCCCCGTATATGAGATTGAGGGCTACGAGGCCGACGATGTTATCGGCACGCTGGCGCACAAAGCCTCGGCCGAGGGGTATGATGTATATATGGTTACGCCCGACAAGGATTACGGGCAGCTGGTGGGCGAGCGTCGCCACCTCTACAAGCAGAAGGGTGACGGTGTGGAGATAATCCGTGCGGAGGATATATGTGCCAAGTATGGTATCGCGGACCCCGTTCTGGTGCGCGATATTCTGGCTATCTGGGGCGATGCGTCGGATAACATCCCCGGCGTGCCTGGCATTGGCGAGAAGGGTGCCTGCAAGCTGGTGGGCGAGTGGGGCGAGTGCGAGAATATTCTGGCCAACGTGCAGAGTATCAAGGGTAAGCAGGGCGAGAAGATTGCCGCGTGGGGCGATAAACTGCTTCTCTCGAAAACGCTTACTACCATCTGTACGGATGTGCCCGTGGAGTTCTCGGCCAAGGATTTGGAGATTTGTCCGCCCAATCTTGACGAGCTGAAGGCGCTATATCAGGAGCTTGATTTCACCTCTTTCCTGCGCGATTTGCACAACGTAGCGCCTCTGGTTGAGAGCGATGCGCCGCAGCAGGCACCGCAGCGACAGCTTACCGAGATGGCGCAGGCCAAGTCGGCCGCCAAGAGGCGTGAGGCGCTGGCAGGGCAGGGCGATTTGTTTGCTGCGATGATGCCCGACCCGACACCCGCACCCGTCGTGGAGCCGAGCGTGGAGGTGGAGGAGCCGCAGAGCGAAATAGCCACGGCGCAGAGTACGCCACACACCTATCATCTGGTGCGTGAGCTTACCGAACTACAAGCTCTGGTAGCGAAACTACAAAATTATAAAGAATTCTGCTTCGATACCGAGACTACGGGCTTCGACCACTTCAGCGACCGCATCGTGGGCCTCTCGCTTGCCGTGGAGCCGCACGAGGCGTGGTACGTATCGTTCACGCCTGAGAATACGGCTGCCTTTGCCGAGGCCGTAAGACCGCTGTTTGAGAATGAGCGCACGACAAAGATTGCGCAGAACATAAAGTTCGATATGATGGTGCTCGCACGTCTGGGCGTGGAGGTGCGTGGCCGTAAGATTGATACGATGATTGTCCACTATCTGCTGGACCCCGAGGCACGCCACAATATGGATTTTCTGGCGGAGCGATACCTCAATTACTCGCCCATCCGCATCGAGACACTCATCGGCAAGGGCACGCGCCAACTCACTATGGACCAGGTGAATATCGAGTCCGTGAAGGAGTATGCGGCCGAGGATGCCGACATCACATTGCAGATAAAGCAGGCGCTGTGGCCCGAATTGGAGAAGCAGGGGCTGGTGGAGCTCTACAGCACCATCGAGGAGCCTATGATTGAGGTGCTGGCAGCGATGGAGCTGGAGGGTGTGAAGGTTGATACTCAGCAGCTTGCCGACTACGCCGTGGAGCTTAATGCCGAGCTTGCGAAGCTTGAGGCCGAGATACGCGAGCTTGCCGACGAGCCTATGCTCAACATCAACTCGGCACGTCAGCTGGGCGAGGTATTGTTCGCAAAACTGCGCATCACCGACAAGCCCAAGATGACCAAGACACGCCAGTTCAGCACCGAGGAGGAGTACCTGCAGGGCTTCGCGGGCAAACACCGCATCGTGGATTTGATTCTGCGCTACCGCGGCGTAAAGAAGCTCATCTCGACATACGTGGAGGCGTTGCCGCAGCTGGTGAATAGCGTTACAGGACATATACATACATCTTTTAATCAGGCAGTTACGGCTACGGGCCGACTCTCCTCGACAAATCCCAACCTGCAGAACATCCCCGTTCGTGACGATATGGGTCGCCGCATCCGCAAGGCCTTCGTGCCCTCGGATGAGCAGCACCTGCTGCTCTCGGCCGACTACAGTCAGGTGGAGCTGCGACTGATGGCCCACCTGAGTGGTGATGAGTCGCTTATCGAGGCGTTCCAGCAGGGTGAGGATATTCACGCGGCAACGGCTGCCAAGCTCTTCCATAAGGAGATTGCGGAGGTGACCTCCGACGAGCGTCGCAAGGCCAAGACGGCCAACTTCGGTATTATATATGGTATCTCGGCCTTCGGTCTGGCGCAACGTCTGGATATCCCGCGCAAGGAGGCTAAGGAGCTGATTGATGGCTACTTCGAGAGCTACCCGAAGGTTAAGGAGTATATGGAGCGTGCCGTGGCGGATGCGCGTGAGAAGGGTTACGTCACCACGGCCTTCGGTCGCCGCCGCATACTGCGTGACATAGAATCGCGCAACGCCGTAGCACGTGGCGTGGCCGAGCGAAATGCCATAAATGCCCCGATTCAGGGCAGTGCGGCCGATATTATGAAGCTGGCGATGGTGGAGATTTACCGCCGCTTCCGTGCCGAGGGAATACGCTCGAAGATGATTTTGCAGGTGCACGACGAGGTTATTGTCGATATGCTGCGTGAGGAGCAGGAGGCTGTCATCCGCATCGTGCGTGAGGCGATGGAGGGCGTGGCGCAGCTCAGCGTGCCGCTAATCTCGGAGGCTGGCGTGGGTGAAAACTGGCTGGAGGCACATTAGGAGTATATATAATAAGTATTATAGGTGTTATGAGTGTTATGGGTTTTTGCCTATAACGCTTATAGCACCTATTTTTTATTGGCTAAGAAATAGCAGCAATTTCAGTAATTGTATAAAAAGAGGATTTTCAAGGCTTGCGAAGTGTGAGAAAGCGGAGCATACTCTACGTATGTGAGCATTTTGAACACGAGCATAACGAAGAAAATACCTTTTTAGACGATTACTTATATAAAAAATCCCACCCATATTGGGCAGGAGCGGATATATAAAACCCTTACGGGTGACTTAGCAAAAAAAACGAGGTTACGGAGGTATTCGACGCCAAGCGAGCACCGCTTGTTGTCTTAGTAACTTGTGCGCCACAGAAACGCATCCTGATAAGTTACAACCTTCCGATAGCCTCTACCAACCTAAAACTACTAACCTAAATGAACCTTAAAACTTCACTGCAAAGATAAGGCGAAAAATAATTCCGTGCAAGAGTTTTTCAAATTTTTTTGTAAATAATTAATAAATTTTAACATTAGCTTAACATTGGAATTTGAGTTTTCATATTTATCTCGCGTAAAATCAACGATTTAGGCTATAGCCACGAAAAAATGGCAAAATTATGGTTTTTTCAGGTAAAAATCTGCATTCGCTCCAATAAGACCATAAAAATGCCATAATGTAGCTTTTGCGACGAAATACACTACACTTTCATTTTGTAATAAAAACTTTCGTTTTGAGTTGAAAAACGGAAGATAATCCGCTATTTTCCGACATACATTCTCACCGCATCGGCCACGCGCTCGCCATCCAGCGCCGCCGAGACGATACCGCCCGCATAGCCTGCGCCCTCACCTGCGGGGAAAAGACCCTTGAGTTCGGGGTGCATCAGCGTTTCGCCATCGCGCGGGATACGCACGGGCGTTGAGGTACGCGACTCCACACCCACGACAATTGCATCGGGCGTGACATATCCGCGCATCTTCCTATCGAACGAGGCGATACCCTTCCGCAGGGCCGAAGCCATAAAGTCGGGCATCCACTTATCAAGACGTGACGACACCAGGCCCGGGATATACGACGTGCGGGGCAGTGAGGATGATTTTCTTCCCGCCACGAAGTCCGACACCCTCTGCGCGGGGGCAATCTGCTTGTCGCCACCATTCGCACGTGCCGCCTCCTCCAACTGCTGCTGGAAGACAAGACCCGCCAGAGCGCCGTGCTGCTCCATAAGGTAGGCGTAATCCTCAGGTCGCACCTCGGTCACAAGTCCCGAATTTGCCCAACGTGAGTTACGGCCGCTGGGCGACATACCATTCACCACCGACTGCGCGGCATCAGTCATCGCCGGCACAATAAATCCGCCCGGACACATACAGAACGAATAGACACCACGCCCCTCAATCTGATTCACAAGCGAGTAGGATGCGGCGGGGAGATACTCGTCACGCTCGCTCATATGGTACTGTATAGAGTCAATCAATCGCTGCGGATGCTCGATACGCACACCCATAGCGAAGCCCTTCGCCTCCAGACGCACGCCATCGTGGTGGAGTGTGTGGTATATATCCTTTGCCGAGTGGCCCGTAGCCAGCACCACGGCAGCACCCTCGATGAGCTTATCACCCACCCATACTCCACGTATGCGCGAGCGCGTGTGGTCTATCTCGAAGCCCGTAACCTTCGACGAGAAGTGAATCTCACCGCCCGACGAGGTGATGGTCTGGCAGATGTTGCTGATGATGCGCGGCAGCTTGTCGGTGCCGATGTGGGGGTGTGCCTCGTATAGAATCTCGGGCGTAGCACCGTGAAAGACAAGCGTCTGCAACGCCTTGTTATAGTCGCCACGCTTCTTGCTGCGTGTGAAAAGTTTTCCGTCAGAGAAGGTTCCTGCACCACCAGCACCAAAGGCGTAGTTCGAGTCGGGGTCGATGTCGAGGTTGCGGTTGATGAGGGCTATATCGCGCTTACGCGGCAGCACCTCCTTGCCTCGCTCCAAAAGTATAGGCTTGAGTCCCAGCTCGATAAGTCGCAATGCGGCGAACAATCCCGCAGGTCCTGAGCCTACGACAACAACCTCCGTCGAGTGGCTCACGTCGGGGTAGTCGAAGTGTATGGGTGCGGGCTGCGGCTCCTGGTCAACAAATACCTCCAGCGAGAGATTCACCTTCACGGGGCTGCGGCGCGCATCTATCGAGCGCTTCACAACCCTCACCAGAGCTATGTCGCTGCGGCTGATGCCCATCTGACGGCAGGCCATCGCGGTGTATGTTTCCACGTCGGCCGACTGTTTGGGCGAAAGCTGGAGTGTGATTGTTTTAGGCATAAGTGCAGTTCTTTTCGACAAAAGTACAGAAAAAAATGTGAATTCTATAAATTTTTTCCCATTCCGCGGTGATATAAACAGAAAAATGGTTACCTTTGCACTGCTTGAATGAAAAGCTGGGTGCTTTTCCCGAGAGCAAATCCTAATGTTGCGGATATGGTGTAATTGGTAGCCACGTCAGACTTAGGATCTGATGCCGAGAGGCGTGGGGGTTCGAGTCCCTTTATCCGCACAATGTTATTCTTGAGGAGGAATTTTCGGATTTCTCCTCATTTTTTATAACTATAATTATATTTACCAAATATAGTAAAAATGGAACAACAGATACGAAAACTTCTTTCGCAGGTGGTGCATCCCGAGACGCAGCAGTCGATTGTGGAGAGCGGTGTGCTGGAGAGTGTGACGGCACGTGAGGATAAGATTGTCGTTGTCCTCTGCTTTCAGAAGGCGCGTGACCCCTTTGCTGTGCGCATAAAGAATCTTACAGAAAAGATTCTCGCTGACGCCTATCCCACGGCGGCAGGTAACATTACGGTAGCCATCAAGGAGGGTACGCCCCGAGCTCCGCAGCCCAAGCGTGAGAGTACCACAGTCAGTGTAGGTAAGATTATCGCCATAGCTTCGGGTAAGGGTGGTGTAGGTAAGTCAACCGTGACGGCCAACCTCGCTCTGACGCTGCGCAATATGGGTTACCGCGTGGGTATTTTGGATGCTGATATTTACGGTCCGTCGCAGCCCAAGATGTTTGGCTGTGAGGAGTACATCCCCGAGGCGGTGCAGAAGGATGGTATGGATTACATAATCCCGGCGCAGAGTATGGATATGGAGCTGATGTCGATTGGCTTCTTTATCAACCCCAACGATGCGTTGATGTGGCGCGGTGCGATGGCGACAAATGCCCTGAAGCAGTTGCTACACCAGACGATGTGGGGCGGTTTGGATTTTCTGTTGATTGATATGCCCCCAGGTACGGGTGATATTCACCTTACGATGATTTCGGAGATTAAGCTTGACGGTGCGGTGATTGTCTCTACACCCCAGCAGGTGGCCGTTGCGGATGTGGTGCGCGGCGTGGAGATGTTCCGCCACGAGCAGGTTGCGGTGCCTGTGTTGGGCATTGTGGAGAATATGGCGTGGTTCACACCCAAGGAGCTGCCCAACAACAAATACTATATCTTCGGGCAGGGTGGAGCGCGTGCCTATGCCGAGCAGGCAGGGGTGCCTTTCCTGGGTGATATTCCGTTGATACAATCTATTATGGAGGGTGGCGAGTGCGGCACACCCACCGTAGCCACCGACCAGGAGGTGGAGCGTTACTATCGCGCCATAGCCGAGAAGATTATAGCCGGCGTGGTGAAATAGTTTTTGACTCGCAATAATAAAGGCCGCCTCGGAAGAGGTGGCTTTTTTTTATTGATGGGGGTAATAGGAGTTATAAGTATTATAGGTGCTATAGGAAAAGATATAACACCTATAATTCCTATAGCACTTATAACACCTATTAAAAACCCCCGAAACCCCTGTTAACAAGTGGTGAAAAACGTGTTGAAAAAGTGTGGGGAAAATGATGAAAACTATTAACAAATATTTCTGCCGAAAAACCGTCAAAATTGTAACTCGCTAATAACGACACGTGGTTGAGAATACCAAAATTTTTATGCACATTTTTATAAAAATTTATATACTCTTTATCGACCGTTTCGCAAGAAGAAATGATGATAATTTTTTGCTGTTAAGATGTTGAAAAGAGTTTTCAATAAGTAAGATTTTTATAACTATTATATTTTTATAATTTATTAAAAATTAAAGAAAAAGAATAAAAATAACAGTATAAAAATCTTGTGGAAAAAGTGTTAAAACGTGTGGATAAAAATTATTAAAAAAAGTTATAAACACTATCAACATAGTTATTATTAATATTCTTTATTAATTAAAATTAAATATAAATTAAAAAATAATAATAAATCATTGTTCACAAGTTCGGTGGCGAGGTGAAAATTAAGCCGGCCGAGAGATGGGGGGTAGATGGGGATGAAGTTGGACAAAGGGTGGCGAGGTAGAATGGGATAGGTGTTATAGGTGCTATAGGAATTATAGGTGTTATAGGTATTATAGGCAAAAATCATATAACACTTATAGCACCTATAATACTTATCACCCCCCACCTCCACCTCCACCTGCAACTCCTGCAACAACTCCCCCGCAGCTCTCTTCGAGGCCCCGTAAACGCTGTTTTAAGATGGTTTTTAGCGGGCGAAATTGCGAAGATGAATAAACTCTCAGCGGAGGATTTTGGAGCGGCAAAAAGCCTTTATTTTTCAAAGAAAAATTCTTCGCAAAAAGAGAATAAAAAAAATATTACCCAAAACGACCATTTTGCCTGAAAATATTGTATTTTTGTGGTAAGTTCGATATTGTGTGCCATAACTTAATATTATATGGTGACAACTTTTTGATAATGGTCGAATTAATTTTGAATAGTTCCGAACAGTAAATACGGCTGAGGCCGCAAGGTAGGCCTACCCAAGCCGTAGAACTATTATTATTTATAGAGATAAATAGAAACTAAAATAAACGAAAAAATATGGCAGAGAAAAAATTTAAACGTTATCTAATTACCTCGGCACTACCCTATGCCAATGGCCCTGTGCATATCGGCCACCTGGCGGGAGTATATGTGCCGTCGGATATCTATGCCCGCTACCAGCGTCTGCGTGGCAACGATGTGATTTCGGTGTGCGGTAGTGACGAGCACGGCGTGCCCATCACCATCAAGGCACGCAAGGAGGGTATCACCCCGCAGGATGTCGTTGACCGCTACCACGCAATCATCAAGGATGCCTTCCAGCGTCTGGGTATGTCGTTCGATATATACTCTCGTACATCATCTCCTACACACCGTGTGACAGCTTCGGATTTCTTCCGCAAGCTCTACGATGAAGGAAAATTTATCGAAAAGACCTCGGAGCAGTTCTACGACGAGGAGGCTAAGCAGTTCCTCGCCGACCGCTATATCGTGGGTACCTGCCCCCGCTGTCAGGCTGAGGGTGCCTATGGCGACCAGTGCGAGAAGTGCGGCTCAACGCTCTCACCCGACGAGTTGATTAACCCCAAGTCGAAGCTCTCTGGCTCGGTGCCCGTGAAGCGCCCGACCAAGCATTGGTATCTGCCGCTGGACCAGTATGACTCCTTCCTGCGCGAGTGGATTCTGGAGGGTCACAAGGAGTGGAAGTCAAACGTATATGGTCAGTGTAAGTCGTGGCTCGACACAGGCCTTCAGCCCCGCGCCGTAAGCCGCGATTTGGATTGGGGTATCCCCGTGCCCGTTGAGGGCGAGGAGGGTAAGGTACTCTACGTGTGGTTTGACGCCCCTATCGGTTATATCTCTGCTACTAAGGACCTTACACCCGACTGGGAGAAGTATTGGAAGGACGAGGAGACCAAGATGGTACACTTCATCGGCAAGGATAATATCGTCTTCCACTGCATCGTATTCCCCTCGATGTTGAAGGCTCACGGCGACTATATCCTCCCCGAGAACGTGCCCGCCAACGAGTTCCTGAACCTGGAGGGTGACAAGATTTCTACCTCGAAGAATTGGGCCGTGTGGTTGCACGAGTACCTTGACGATTTCCCCGGCAAGGAGGATGTTTTGCGCTATGTGTTGTGCGCCAATGCTCCCGAGACCAAGGATAACGACTTTACGTGGAAGGATTTCCAGGCTCGCAACAACAACGAGCTGGTGGCAATCTTGGGTAACTTCGTAAACCGCGCTTTGGTGCTTACCAAGAAGTACTATAATGGTGTTGTTCCTGCGTGTGGCGAGCTTACCGACTACGATAAGGAGACCATTGCCGAGCTTGCAGGTATCAAAGCCTCATTGGAGTCAAATATTGAAAACTACCGCTTCCGCGAGGCGCTGAAGGATGCGATGAACTTCGCACGTATCGGTAATAAGTATCTTGCTGATACTGAGCCGTGGAAGGTGGTTAAGACCGATGCCGAGCGCGTGAAGACAATCCTTAATATTGCTCTGCAGATTACCGCCAATATCACCATCGCCATCGAGCCCTTTATGCCCTTCTCTGCGGCTAAGATTCTGGGTATGTTGAATCTCGAAAAATTCGGCTGGGATAACCTCGGCTCTATGTCGCTCGTGGCTGAGGGTCACACCATCGGCGAGGCTGCGCTCCTGTTCGAGAAGATTGAGGATGATGTTATCGAGGCTCAGCTCAAACGTCTTGACGATATCAAGAAGGCTAACGCCGCTGCCGAGGCTGCCGAGCACGTCACCGAGCAGAAGCAGGAGTGTACGTTCGACGATTTCCAGCGAATGGATATCCGCGTATCGACAATCCTCGCGGCCGAGAAGGTTGCCAAGACAAAGAAGCTGTTGAAGCTGACCGTAGATACAGGTATCGACAAGCGCACCATCGTGTCGGGTATCGCCGAGCATTTCACTTGTGAGGAGCTTGTGGGCCGTCAGGTGTTGGTATTGGTTAATCTGGCACCGCGCGAGCTGAAGGGAATCACCTCGCAGGGTATGATTCTTATGGCTGAGGATGCGAGCGGCAAGCTGGAAATCGTGAAGCCTGAGAATAAAACCAATAATGGTGCTATGGTAGGTTAATATATTGTGTATTAATTAGTTAGATTAAAAGAGAAGATTATGAAAAAGTTTATATTTTTGGCTTTTGCCCTCTGCGCATTGGCTTTCGCTTCTTGCTCAAAGGATGATAACGGACCCAAGGAGCAGGGTGGCTATAATTTTAAGAATTCGCACCTCTCGTTTGAGTATAATCTTACGGGCGACGTAGCCTCTTTGGTTGAGGTTATACCCTCTACTACCCTGCCTACGGATGCGGGTACGGCGAGCGTGTCGTCAGATGGTACGAAGCACTCTATCTTCATCTCTAATATCAAGTGCCCCGCCGAGTTTGAGGTTGTATATACACTTATTCCCAAGCGTACAGCAAATATCGAGGAGAATAAGAATTATAGCTATAAAGCCGATTATACATTCTTGGTAGTGCGTAACTTCGACGACGATAGCCACGTAAATGGTGATTCGGGCAGTGAGACTTTGACGGGTGTGATGCCGGGTAAAAATGCAGCAGAATTTTTTGAGATTAATGGTACTCAGTCCTTTAAGTTCAAGCTCTCGGCTGATGGTTTTCTGGAGGAGATATCGGAGGAGTAAAACATTAACTATTAAATAGTTACTTCGCTATGAAAAATATTGATTGGAATAGTTTGGGTTTCGATTACGTGCCCACCGACATAAACGCCCGCGCATATTATAAGGATGGCGCCTGGAGCGAGCTGGAGTTTACCAGCGACGAGTATATCAAGATGCATATGTCAACCACCTGCCTCCATTACGGCTTGGAGTGCTTCGAGGGCCTGAAGGCCTTCCGCGGCGTGGATGGCAAGGTGCGTCTGTTCCGCGCTGATGCTAATGGCGAGCGTATGGCTTCGTCGGCTCGTAAGTTGTGCTTGCCCGTGCCGCCCGTTGAGCTGTTTGTGAAGGCGTGCTATGAGGTCGTTAAGCGCAATATCGACTACGTGCCTCCTTATGAGTCGGGTGCGTCGTTGTACTTGCGTCCCGTGCTGATTGGTACAAAGGTTGGACTTGGTGTGAAGGCGTCACACGAGGCTATGCTGTTTGTATTCTGCTCGCCCGTAGGTCCATATTTCAAGGGCGGTATGAAGCCTATTAAGGTGATTATCGACCGTGTTCAGGACCGCGCTGCTCCACGTGGAACAGGCGATATCAAGGCGGGTGGAAACTACGCATCTTCCATATTCTCAGGCGAAAAGGCGCACACGATGGGTTACTCGAACGTAATGTATCTCGACGCTACGGAGCATAAATATATCGAGGAGTGCGGCGCTGCGAACTTCTTTGGAATCAAGGATGGTAAGTATATCACGCCGAAGTCGCCCTCGATTTTGCCCTCAATCACCAACAAGAGCCTCCGCACTTTGGCTGAGGATATGGGTTTGGTTGTCGAGGAGCGTCCTGTGCCCGTTGAGGAGTTGGCTTCGTTTGAGGAGGCTGGTGCCTGCGGAACGGCGGCGGTTATCTCCCCTATCGGTTATGTTTTCGATATCGACACTGAGGAGAAAATCACCTACGGCGATGGCAACCAGGTTGGCCCTACTTGCTTGAAGTTGTATAATGCGCTTCAGGATATTCAGTATGGGCGTGCGGAGGATAAGTTTGGTTGGACTATAGAAATTATCTAATAATACTCTTTTGGCATCTGGCTCGATTTCGGGTTGCTCACATACGTCGAGTATGCTCCGCACCCTCAATCTTCGACCAGCTTCAAAATAGTTATTATTATATAAATTTCTTATGTTATATATAGTGTTCCACGTGGAACATATAATAAAAATACCGCCTTTCGGGGCGGTATTTTTTATAGGAATTATGGGTGTTATATATTTTTTACCTATAATACCTATAGCACTTATAACACCTATATATCCTTCTATCTACCAAACTTTATCAGCATAACGTTTATATCTGCGGGACTCACGCCCGGAATACGCGACGCCTGCCCTATCGTCTGCGGACGAATCTTTGTAAGTTTCTGGCGCGCCTCGATGGTCAGCGCATTCATCTGCATAAAATCAAAACCCTCGGGAATCACAATATTCTCCAGTCGGCGCAGCTTCTCGGCCAGCAATTTCTCGCGCTCGATGTAGCCTTTATACTTGATTTGAATCTCCGCCTGCTCGATAATTTCGGGTGTTATGTTGTTCTTCTCAACAAAACGCTTTACCTTCGGCAGCGCCTCAATTAGCTCGGTAAACGAAAATTCATTGCGCGAAACCAGCGCATAGAGCTTGCGGCCCTGCGAAATTGGCGGCAAATTGTGCGATTTTAAATACTCCTCAATTTCCGTTATTTTGACACTCTGCTCGTGCGCAAAGGAAATAAGCGATTCTACGAGCGATTTTTTTTCGGTGAATTTTTCCCAATTTTCGGCCGTAACAAGTCCGATTTCGTATCCAATCGGAGTCAAACGCAGGTCGGCATTATCCTGACGCAGCAGGATTCTGTACTCGGCACGCGAGGTGAACATACGATACGGCTCATCGACACCCTTGGTCACGAGGTCGTCAATCAGCACTCCGATGTAGGCCTCATCGCGCTTCAAGATTATCGGCTCCTGAGCGTGCAGGCGGCGATGTGCATTTATGCCCGCCATCAAACCCTGCGCCGCAGCCTCCTCATATCCCGTTGTGCCATTCACCTGACCGGCGAAGTAGAGATTGCGCACTAGCTTCGTTTCGAGCGAGTGCTTGAGCTGCGTGGGCGGGAAATAGTCATACTCGATAGCATATCCGGGACGATAGACGTGCACCTGCTCCAAGCCGCGTATCTTTCTTAAGGCCGCGAGCTGTATCTCCTGCGGCAGCGACGACGAGAAACCATTTATATAATACTCGTTCGTATCCCACCCCTCAGGCTCGAGGAAGAGCTGGTGCTGCTCCTTCTCGGCGAAGGTGCGCAGCTTATCCTCAATGCTCGGACAGTAGCGCGGGCCGATGCCCTGAATCGTACCATTAAACAAGGGCGAGCGGTCAAAACCCTCACGCAATAGGGCGTGCACCTCGGGCGAGGTATAGACCAAATAACAAGGTTTCTGCTCTTTAACTACTTGAGTATCAGTTGAAAAAGAAAATTTTGAAGGCTCCGCGTCACCCTCTTGTATCTCCAGAGCAGAAAAGTCAACCGAGCGGCCGTCAATACGTGCGGGCGTGCCTGTCTTCATACGGCCGACCTCGAAACCGAGGGCCGCGAGCCTCTCCGTGATGCCGTGCGAGGCAGCGTCACCTGCCCTACCGCCCTCGGCATTCTGCTCGCCGCAGTGCATCAAACCACCCAAAAAAGTACCAGCCGTGAGCACCACCGCACGGGCCGAGAACTCCACGCCCATACGTGTCTTTACGCCCGTAATCTGGGGCTCTGCATCCTGCTCGGCGGGCGAGAAAACAAGCTCCGTGGCGGCATCCTGCCAGATGTATAGGTTGGGCGTGTTCTCCAGCTCACGACGCCACAGACGCGAGAAAAGCTCCTTGTCGCACTGCGCACGCGGGCTCCACATAGCGGCTCCCTTCGAGCGGTTGAGCATACGGAACTGTATGGTCGAGCGGTCCGTGATGCGGGCCATACAGCCGCCCAAGGCGTCTATCTCGCGCACGATTTGACCCTTCGCCACGCCACCCACCGCGGGGTTGCACGACATCGAAGCCATCTTCTGCATATCCATCGTCAGCAGCAGCGTGCGCGAGCCGAGGCGTGCTGCGGCCGAGGCGGCCTCGCAGCCTGCGTGGCCCGCACCTATGACGATGACGTCGTAGTCGTAAAGATTTGTATTTGGTTGAATCACAATAGTTTATATTTTATATTATAGGTGTTATAAGTATTATGGGTGTTATATAAAAATAAGATTTTATAATTCTTATAACACTTATTCTAACTCAGGAGCGAACATCTGCTTATAGAGTGCCAGATACTTATCCTCCTTACGGTGCATCTGCTTCTCGGCGCGGGGCGACTTGTCCTTCTGGCCGCAGAGGTGCAGCACGCCGTGCACCACCACGCGAAGCATCTCCTCGCGGGCAGTAGCGCCGTAGATGCGGGCATTGTCGGCCACGGTCTCCACGTCGATAAAGATATCGCCACTCACCACGCGCGTGCCCTTGCGGTCGCTGTAATCGAAGGTGATGATGTCGGTGAAGTAGTCGTGCCCGATGAAGTCGATATTCATCTTGCGATGCACCTCGCTCGAGCAGAAGATGTAGGTCACATCGCCCAGCGTGTAACCCTCCTCGTCGGCCACGCACTTGAGCCACGCGGCAATCTTGCGCTTCTCGCGCAGGCGGTATGTTGTTGAGTCGTTGTAGTAGCGGACCATATTTTATTTCTTCTTAAAGCAGTTTGCGGCGCGCATAACCTCCTTGGGGTTGGGCGAGTAGATACCGAATACCATCTTATACTCGGTCTTCATCGTGGTGATGTTCACCGAGGCACCCACCTCTCCCAATGTGCCGTTTTTCGCTATTTTCTGCTCCTTGCGCACCACCACGTTATCGAGGTTGGCGTAGGAGGTTATATACTCTCCGTGGGCCACAAAAACGTCGTATTTGCCCGTTATTCGGTTGCGGCGCACCTCCACAACCTTGCCCTCATAAATAGAGCGCACAGCAGCACCCTTCTCGCCCACAATCTCGGCCATATTACCCTTATATTCGCGTACGCGGCCACCCACAACAGGAAGGTTCAGGTTCGACGTGGTACGCGAGAACGAAGCACCCACGCTGTTACCCTTCGTGAGCTTACGCAGGGCGTCAATGGCGGCATCGAGTCGCTCCTCGCTCTCCATCTTCTCTTTGAGGGCCGCCTGCTCGCGCTTCGAGAGCTGGCTCATAGCCTTCTTGGCCGATGAAACATCACCCTGCAGCTTCTTACGCTGCGCCTCCGCCTTGCGCTGCACAGAGTCGAGCGAGTGGCGACGTTGGGCGAGCGAGGACTGCTGCTCCTCCAGAGCCTTGGCGAGCGAATCCATACGGTGCAGGCGCTCCTTGCGCAGCACAGCCATAGCGCGTATGTTGGCTATGCGGCGTGCCGCATCGGTGAAGTTCTCGGATGCGAGAATATATGTTATATAGTTGTTCTGCTTGTAGTTACGATATGCCTCGCGTACCATCTCGGCGTAGCTCTCTTTCTCTGTCGCAAAGTTTGTCTGCGTCTGCTGCAGGAGCGAGTCGTTATGCACAATGCTCCGCTCGATGGAGCCTATCTCGCGCTCGGTGCGGTTCAGAAGCTGGTTGCGTGAGTTTATCTGACGCGTGATGGAACGCACACGCTGCTGCGCTGTCGATTTATCCTTTTTTATGGAGTTGAGCTTCTTCTCATCCTCGGCCAGCTCCTTCTCCAGCTGCTCGACGATGCGACGCTGCTCGGCGATGCGGGCCTTCTCCTCGGCGGTCTGCTTCTGCGACATAACGCACTGTGGCAGAGCCATAAGCAGTGCCATCACAAGGAGCAATATACGCATCGGAATCTTCATCACGTCTATTTTTTCTTCTTTTTATCCACCACCACGAACTCCTCCACGCGCTTATCCTTCGCCTCCTTCGGGATGGCCAGACGCAGCTCGATGGCCTCCTTGTCGGCACCCATACCGAGAGCCTTTTTCCAGTATGTCTCGGCCATAAAACGCTCGTTCAGCGCAAAGAGAATATCACCATAGTGCAACGGCAGCTCGGCACTCTCGGTGCGGTCCAGCGATAGGGCCTGACGCATATGCTTGCGTGCCTGCTCGTAGCGGCCCAGCTTGTAGAGAATCCACGCGAAGGTGTCGAGGTAGGTCGAGTTACCCTTCTCGAGATAGATAGCCTTGGCCGACATCTTCATCGCCTTCTCGAGCAGCTCGGCATCGTCGGTCTCCTCGCTGATGAAGTAGGCGTAGTTGTTGAGTGTCATTGCGTTATTCTCGTATAGCGCGAGCGATGTCTCGTACGACTTGTTACGCTGCTGCGTAGCCTTTTTCTTGTTTATGCGCAACTTGAAGCCTGTGGTGTCGGCCTTTGCACCCGCATCCAGACGCTCGACCATAGCGTGGTATGTGTCGCCTATATATCCCCAAATCTGCCCCTTGAGCGAGTCCGTGGGGGCAATCTCCAGCGCCTGCTCGAAGGTGGCCACCGAGCCGTGCAGGTCGCCCTTGATGTATTGGCGGTTGGCCTTGCGGATGTAGAGCGCAGGGTCGTCGGGGAAGAGCTTCACCGCCTGCTGCACATATACATCCACCGAGTCGGGGCGTGCGAGGTAGTCCTCGAGGTCGATGACAGCCATATAGTAATCCATCTGTGGCGGCTCGTCCTTCAGGTGTAGCTTGAAGTGTGCGAGGGCCGCCTCCACCTCACCTCCTGCCAGCAGATGGTCGCCATAGATATCCACCACGCGCTTGTCGTCGGGGTGGCGCATAGCCATCGCCGTAGCCATCGCACCGAGGGCGAAGTAGTTCTGTCCGTAGAACTTACGGTCTTTGGTGAGGTTTTCAAAGAGCTGAATCTTTCGCTCCAGCGGGAAGCCGTCCAGGGCGTACAATCGCTGCAAGGCACCCAGATAACCCTTCGTGTCACGCTGCTGCGAGCAGAAGTCGGCATAGAGTCCCAGCGCCTGCACATTCGTGGAGTCCATCTCCAGCGCCCGCTCGAAGGTGGCACGTGCCAGCGAATCCTTCTTCGCGGCGGCGTAGGTCTCGGCCAGCGACACAACATTCTCCACCTCGTAGGGTGCCGCATCGACACTCTCCTGCGCCTCCTCGATGGCACGCTCCATCTGCCCCGTAGAGATGAGCAGGTGGCGTTTCATATTCGAGAGGTAGGGATTCTTGCCGAAGCGCATATCGGCCGAGTCGAGAATCGAGATGGCCGAGTAGGGCTGCTTGCGCTGGTTGTAAATCATCGCCAGAATGCGGTAGTTGTCGGCATTGTTGGGCTCCATACGCATCAGTCGGCGGTAGATGGGCAGCGCGTCGTCGTAGCGGTTGTTGAGCACTAACGAACGTGCATAAACATCTGTGTACCAGCCACTCATCGTATCTTGCTCGTATGCCTTGCGGGCATACTCCAGTGCCTGAGGCTCACGCCCTGGCTCGCGCAGCTCCTGCTGTGCAAGCTGATAGAGCGCGGGGGCATAGGTGGAGTCAAGCTCCAGAATCTCCATATATGCCTTGCGTGCTGCGGCCGTGTCGCGGTGTATGGCCGTCTGCTTGAGGGCATCGGTGTAGCGATATGCGGCACGCAGCGAGTCGGGGATGACAAGCTTTGGCTTATTGTCGGGCATAGCGGCCCGTGCCACAAATCCCGCAAGAAGTGTGGCAGCCACGATGCCGTGCATCGCCAGGCGATATATGCTCTTGAGTGTCAATGTTTTTTGCTATAATTGTTATAAGTGTTATAGGTGTTATAAGTATTATAGGCTTGCGGTGATAGTGCGGTGTTTACGCTGCTGGTGCTATAACTCCTATAACTCTTATAATTACTGTTCCTCCTATAATGCGCTATCAAACTGGTGGAGGAAGCGCACGTCGTTCTCGAAGTAGAGGCGCAAGTCCTTCACGCCGTACTTCAACATAGCGATACGCTCAACACCCATACCAAAGGCGAAGCCTGAGTACTTCTTTGAGTCTATGCCGCTGGCCTCCAAGACGTTGGGGTCAACCATACCGCAACCCATAATCTCCAGCCAGCCCGTACCCTTACATACGTTGCAGCCCTTGCCGCCGCAGAGGTTACAGCTTACATCCACCTCGGCCGAAGGCTCGGTGAAGGGGAAGTATGAGGGGCGCATACGAATCGTTGCCGACTCGCCGAACATCTCCTTAGCGAAGTAGAGAATCGACTGCTTCATATCGGCGAACGATACGTTCTCGTCGATATACAGACCCTCCACCTGGTGGAAGATGCAGTGCGCACGATACGAGATAGCCTCGTTACGGAACACACGGCCGGGGCATACGATGCGGATGGGCGGCTTCTGATGCTCCATAGCACGCACCTGAATAGACGAGGTGTGGGTACGCAGCAACAAATCCTTCACGTTGGGCTCGTTCGATGCCTTCTCTACGAAGAATGTATCCTGCATATCGCGTGCGGGGTGCGAGAGGGGGAAGTTCAGAGCTGAGAATACGTGCCAGTCGTCCTCAATCTCGGGACCCTCGGCTACGGTGTAGCCCAGGCGTGAGAAGATATCTACAATCTGATTCTTCACAATCGAGATGGGGTGGCGTGTGCCATCAGCCTCTGCCGAGCCGGGGCGGGTCATATCGTCGATGGCCTCGCTCTTTACGGCCGACGACTGAAGCGTAGCCTTCAGCTCGTTGATGCGAGCCTGTGCCGCCTGCTTTAGGGCGTTGATTTTCTGGCCGAGCTCGCGCTTCTGCTCTGCGGGCACGCTCTTAAATTCGTCCATAAGGGCTGTAAGTTCGCCCTTTTTGCCGAGGATTTTGATGCGGAACTCCTCCACCTCAGCGGCTGTGGTGGGCGCAAAGGCCTCTACACGTCCAAGTAAGTCGTTAATTTTGGTAATCATCGCTATTTTGCTTTTTATATTATTTTCGATATTTTTGCGTTACTAATGTATATATAACGCGCAAAGTTACTAAAAAATATGAAAACCGCCCGTTTTTTTCTACTATTTATATTGTCGCTCGTTGTGGTTGCGACGGGTGATGTGGCGGCACAACAGAGAGTGGAGTCGGGCAACGCGGCTCTGCACTTCGGCGACAGCCTCTCCACATCCCAGCGCCGCGCCGTGCGTCGTGCCAGCCGCCGACTGCTGCGTATGGCCGAGGATACCACCCTTGCCGGTCGTGCCGATATTGTCACCGACTCGGTGAAAAACCGCCCCACGGCGGGTAAGGTAGGCCTTGTTCTGGCTGGTGGTGGCGCAAAGGGATTGTACCACATCGGCGTTATTAAGGCTCTGGAGGAGAACGAGATACCTATCGACTACGTGTCGGGCACCTCGATGGGCGCCATCATCGGTGCGCTCTACGCCTCGGGTTACACGACCGACGAGATGACCGCCATCGTAACCTCGGGCAAGGTCGAGGAGTGGGTGTCGGGAAAGATTGACGACCGCTATAAATTCTTCTACACCGAGCGTCAGGATGTGCCCTCGATGTTCTCGGTATATATGGATGTGAAGCGCGACTCGCTCCACAGCCGCAATACGCTCGATTTGGCTCTGCCCCACGCCTTTATCAACACCTCGCAGATAGATATGGCCTTGACCGAGCTGTTCGCCCCCGCCACCGTGGCAAGTGGAGGCGACTTCGACAGGCTGATGATTCCCTTCCGCTGCATCGCCACCGACGTGAATCGCCACGAGGCGGTGAAGTACGATGGGGGTGATTTGCCCTTTGCCGTGCGTGCCTCGATGTCATACCCCGTGCTGTTCCGCCCCGTGACCGACAAGCAGGGGCGCGTGCTGGTCGATGGCGGCTGCTACGATAACTTCCCGTGGCGGGCGCTGGAGGAGGATTTTTCGCCTTCGTTCCTTATTGGTTCGCAGTGTCTGGCCGAGAACGAACCCATCACGCAGGAGTCGTCTGTCGAGAAGCAGATAATGTCGCTTGTAACCATCCCCACGGACTACTCGCTGCCCGAGGGTAAGGGCTTGATTATCAAGCGTGAGATTACCGCCTCGCTGCTGGACTTTGCGGGCGGCCTCTCGACCATCCAGCAGGGCTACGACGATGCCCTGAAGGCCATCCCCGAACTCAAGGAGCGCATCACGGCCCGCCGTCCGCAGCAGGAGGTGGAGCGTCGTCGTGAGGCTTTTCTGGAGCGTTGCCCCGCGTTGGAGTTCAGCGACCTGGATGTCGAGGGCCTGAACGAGCGCCAGCAGCAGTATGCCCGCACCTTTATGAATTTCGAGAAGCGCCCGCTGCCCGACTCGGTGGTTGTGCCGACCATCTCGTTTGACGAGGTGAGGGAGCGTTACTTCACCCTTATGGCCACCAACGAATTCACCACAAACGCCTTCCCCGAGGTGAGCTACGACTCGCTGCGCAAGGATTTTCGTATGCGACTGAACCTCTCGTCGAAGCCGGGCGTGAAGTTCCTTGTGGGTGGTAATATTTCGTCAACGGTCTTTAACCAGATATTCTTGGGTTTCAACCACTTCCGCTTGGGTCGCACGGCCCTCACGACCTATGCCGATATCTTCCTCGGCCCCGTATCTACGGTTGTTCGTGTGGGTGGCCGCACGGGCTTTATGAGCCGCACGCCTATGTACCTCGACTACTCGGTGCAGGGCTCGTGGCAGTCGAATCTGCGCGGCTCGTTTGGTAACGTAACCCCTGCCCGCAACACCATCGACGCCCGCACCATCGAAACCTATGCACATCTGGGCTTCGGCCTGGCCACCACGCGCAAGAGTGTGCTTGAGCTCTCGGTAAATGCGGGATATAACTTCTACTCCTACGTGGAGAGCTACGACAAGCCCGATGTGCCCTCGACGCACGACTGGTTCCGCTTTGCCGCCTCGCGTCTGCAGTTCCAGCACTCGACCCTCGACAAGATAGCCTACCCCACACGCGGAGGTCGCTTCACGGCCTCGGTCATCGGCGTGCTGGGTCGTGATAAGTACGAGACGGCCGAGCTCTTTGCCCAGCAGATGCGTGCGCAGCAGTCGCGCAAGTGGGTGGGTGCGAAACTCAAGTGGGAGCACTACCCCAGCAACTGGCGCGACTGGTGGTTCTCGGTGAGCTACAACATCGAGGCGGTATATACCAACCATCCCACGTTCGGAAACCCCTATGCCACAATACTTTCGTCGCCACGCTACACGCCGCTGGCGCACTCGCAGATGTTGTATATGCCCGAGTTTTATGCCGACCGCTACGCCGCCGTGGGCGTGATGCCCACCTTCAAGATGTGGCCCAACTTCTACCTGCGTGCGGGCGTGTTTGCTATGCTGCGTGACCCGATTGTGGCCGACGAGTATATGCACTATATGGGCGATTTGTCGCTCGTCTATCACACCCCCATCGGGCCTGTGAGCCTCTCGGTTACCAAGTATAACTTCGACACGAAGAACAACTGCTACGTGATGTTCAACTTCGGCTATCCGATTTTCGGCTCACGAGGATTGTATTATTAGTCTGGCGCTGAGGGGGCGTTAGATTATAAGTGTTATAGGTGCTATAGGTGTTATAGGAGATTTACAATTCATATAATACTTATAGCACTTATAATTCTTATCTCTGCTTCAATATTTTATCTTTTCTCTTTTTTTCGTATATTTGCAATAATATTCCCACGTCAACCGTTTTTATATAGCGCGTGTGACGCTTTCCGAGGTGAATATAACTGCATATAACACTTATAGCACCTATAACACCTATAGCAAAAAAATACAAAAATATACTAACAATGAGTGAAGTAATTAACATCAAAGAGCTTAACGAGCGCATCGAGCGCGAGAGTGTCTTCGTGGATACCCTGCGCCAGCAGATGAGCCGCGTTATTGTGGGCCAGAGCCATCTGGTCGATACGCTTCTAATCGGTCTGTTGTCTAATGGTCACATCCTGCTGGAGGGTGTGCCGGGTTTGGCTAAGACGTTGGCCATCACCACGCTGGCAAAGGCCGTAGATGCCGATTTTGCACGTATTCAGTTCACCCCCGACCTTCTGCCTGCCGACCTTATCGGTACGCTTATCTACTCGCAGAAGAGCGAGGATTTCGTTGTCCGCAAGGGTCCCGTTTTCGCCAACTTCGTTCTGGCCGATGAGATTAACCGTTCACCGGCAAAGGTGCAGTCGGCACTTCTGGAGGCTATGCAGGAGCGTCAGGTGACCATCGGTGACGAGACATATAAACTCCCCGAGCCTTTCCTCGTATTGGCTACACAAAACCCCTTGGAGCAGGAGGGTACCTACCCGCTGCCCGAGGCGCAGGTGGACCGTTTTATGCTCAAGGCGAAGATTTCCTACCCCAAGAAGCAGGAGGAGCGCGAGATTGTGCGTATGAACCTCTCGGGTGCAGGTATGCCCAAGGTTGAGAAGGTCGTAACGCCCGAGGATATCGTCAAGGCACGCCGTGTTGTGGAGGATGTATATATGGACGAGAAAATCGAAAAGTATATCATCGACATCATCTTCGCCACACGCGAGCCCGCCGAGTACTCGTTGGAGAAGTTGCAGCCTCTGATCGCCTATGGTGGCTCGCCGCGTGCCAGCATCTCGCTGGCGAAGGCTGCACGTGCCTACGCCTTTATCCGCCGCCGCGGTTATGTTATCCCCGAGGATGTGCGTGCCGTGTGCCACGACGTGCTGCGTCACCGCATCGGCCTTACGTACGAGGCTGAGGCCGAGAATATCACCACCGAGCAGATTATCACCGAGATATTGAACAACGTAGTAGTACCCTAATGCGCGAAAACGAGAACGATATCCTCCGCCGAGTCCGCAAGATTGAGATTAAGACGCGCGGCCTGTCGAACGAGATATTTGCCGGAAAGTACCACACTGCCTTCCGCGGACGTGGTATGTCGTTCAGCGAGGTGCGTGAGTACCGCGCAGGAGATGATGTGCGCGATATCGACTGGAACGTTACGGCCCGCTCATCGAAGCCCCATATCAAGATTTATGAGGAGGAGCGTGAGCTGACGATGATGCTGCTGGTCGATGTCAGCGGCTCGCGTATGTTCGGCTCGACGGAGCGTATGAAGAAGAACGTCATTACGGAGATTGCTGCCGTTTTGGCCTTCTCGGCTGCGCAGAACAACGATAAGGTGGGCTGCATCTTCTTTTCGGATAAGGTCGAGAAGTTCATCCCCCCGAAGAAGGGCAAGAGCCATATCCTGATGATTATCCGCGAGTTAATCTCCTTTGAGCCTGACTCCTCTCGCACGGCCATTTCCGAGGCTGTTCGCTTTATGTCGAACGTGAGCAAGAAGCGTTGCACGACCTTCATACTGTCGGATTTTATGAACTCACCACGCGATAAAACGGCGCTGGAGGATGCGCTGAAGATTGCCGGCTCGAAGCACGATTTGGTGGGTATCCGCGTCTATGACGAGCGTGAGGCCGAGCTGCCCGATGTGGGTATCGTGGAGTTGCAGGACGCTGAGACGGGCGGCAAGGTGTGGCTTGACACCTCGTCACGCAGCGTCAGGGAGCACTATGCGCAGAGCTGGGCGGAGCGTAGCGAGGCCATCGAGGAGCTGCTGCGCCGCAACCGCATCGACACGGCGATGATTTCCACCGAGGGCGACTATGTGGTTGAACTCATTAAACTCTTTAAGCAGAGATAAAAGAGCAAAGAGAAAGATTTGCGGGAGGGTTTAGGATATAGGAATTATAGGAGTTATAAGTAGTATAAAATCCTATAACACTTATAATACCCATAACACCTATAACACTTATTTGTAAAGCAATGAAAAACATTTATAGATACATATCCACCTTTTTGGTTGCGGCAATGCTCTGTTGCGGATTCTACTCCGTCACAGCACAGCCCGAGGGCGTGGTGAAGCCCGACAATGCCCCGAAGGTGAGTGGCACGGTTGAGCCCGACTCTATCGGCATTGGCGATAGGTTCACATACTCCATCGAGGTGGAGAAGGATTTGGTGCAGAGCCTCTTCTTCCCCGACTTCCGCCAGATGCCGCAGGAGCGTTACGAGCTTATCGAGGATCTGCCCGTCGATACCCTTGAGCGCGATGGCCGCCGCCTGAAGCTGCGCAAGAGCTACGTGCTGGCCGCCTTTCAGGAGGGTATGATGCAGGTGGTGCCGCAGGTGATGTATGCCGATAAGAATATCGTCGATACCCTATCGGGCCCCGATACGCTGACGCTGATGGTCTCAACGTTCCAGATTGACTCCACGTCGCACACCATCTTCGATATCAAGCCGCAGAAGACTCTGCGCTTTAAGATGGGCGAGATTACGGGCTACCTTATGTGGGGTGTTATTGCGGTGATTATCATCCTGTTGCTGCTCTACATCGCTAAGCGCGTATTGGAGCATTACGGAAAGAGTTTCGGCGATTTGTTCAAGCCCGCACCCCCTCTGCCGCCGCACGAGCAGGCCTTCAAGGCGCTGGAGCAGCTGCGCGAGGAGCGCTTGTGGCAGGAGGGCAAGCATAAGGAGTACTACTCCACTTTGACCGACATCCTCCGTACATATATCGACGGCCACTTTGCCGTGGGCGCTATGGAGATGACCTCGGACGAGATTATCGAGGCTATGCGCACTGTTGAGCTGCCGCAGAAGTCGGCAATGGATTTGACCCAGATACTGCGCGAGGCCGACCTTGTGAAGTTCGCCAAGGCTATGCCCGAGGCCGAGGAGAATGAGGCGGCATTTGCTGCTGCGTGGGATTTCGTGGAGCAGACACGCCCCGTGGAGGAGAGCGAAGAAAATGAGGAATAAGATGAAAAAGACATTTTTATATATACTGCTATGTGGGGTGATGAGCCTTTTCGTGGTGGATGCCGCGGCGCAGCGTATGCCCGAGCGCGGGTTGGTGCGCAAGGGTAACCGCCTCTTTGCCAAGGAGCGCTACGAGCATAGCTCGAATGCCTACCGCGAGGCGTTGCAGCACGACAGCACCTCCTTCGAGGCGCGTTATGATTTGGCTAATGCGCTGATTCGTATGGCTATGGCCGACACTACGGCCTACGCCAACCCCGAGGGCTCGGCGGCCAAGATGAGCAGCGGTAACCTCCAGCAGGCGGAGGCTTTGTTGCAGGCTGCGGCGGCCGACTCGTTGCAGACGGCTGAGAATCGTGCCGAGGCGTATTATAATCTGGGCAATGCGCAGTTTGTGCAGCAGAAGTTGCAGGATGCGTTGCAGAGCTATCGCCGCTCGCTGGTCTTGAACCCCGACGATATGGAGGCGAAGTATAACTATGCGCTGACCAAGAAGCTGCTGGAGCAGAATCAGCAGAACGACCAAAACCAGCAGAACAACGACCAGAACCAAAACCAGAATCAGGACCAAAATCAGAATCAGAATCAGAACCAGCCGCAGGGTGGGGATGATAATAAGGATAAGAACGACCAAAACGACGATAACCAGGACCAGAATCAGGACCAAAACAAGGATAATCAGCAGGGCGGTGGCGATGAGAATGAGGATAAGAAGGAGCAGCCGCAGCAGCCCAAGCAGCCCCCCAAGAGCGGAATGAGCGAGGAGCAGCAACAGCAGTTGCTGAACGCCATCCAGGCGCAGGAGGATAAGACGCAGGATAAGCTCGACGAGAAGGCTAAGGGGGTGATTATAAAAGGCAAGAAAAACTGGTAGGCGAAGCTGTCTAACAAGGCTCTTTTGGCGTCTGGCTTGTGCCGCAAATGCTCACATACTACGTGTATGCTCCGCTTTGCGTCACTGCGACCAGCCTCAAAATAGCTCTTGTTATACACCTTCGGCAAACGAGGGGTCATAGGAGTTATAGGAATTATAAGTGTTATAAGTGTTATAAGAAATTGCCTATAATACCTATAGCACTTATAGCACCTATAATACTTATTAACTAAATTGAACTAATGAAATTTGCAAATCCATATCTGTTGTGGCTCTTGGCACTTCTGCTGCCAATGGTCGCATACTATATCTACCGCACCTTGCAGGGCGGCGCGGCCATCCGCATCTCGACGATTGCGGGGGCTCGCAAGGCTCCACGCACGCTGCGCTACTGGCTGCGTCACGTGCCCTTTGTGCTGCGTGTGGCTGCCGTGGCACTGCTCATCGTGGCGCTGGCACGTCCGCAAGATGTTGAGGAGCAGAGCCGTACAAATGCCGAGGGTATAGATATTATGCTCTCGATAGATATCTCCTCGTCGATGCTTGCGCGCGACTTCACGCCCGACCGTCTGACGGCGGCAAAGGAGGTGGCAGGCGAGTTCATCGCCGACCGCTATGGCGACCGCATCGGTCTGGCGGTCTTCGCTGGTGAGTCCTTCACGCAGAGCCCGCTCACCACCGATAAAGGCTCTCTGCAGACCCTTCTGGCACGCCTTAGAAGTGGCGTTATTGAGGATGGTACGGCCATCGGCAATGGCCTTGCAACGGCCATCAACCGCCTGCGCGAGAGTGACGCCAAGAGCAAGGTCATAATCCTGCTGACGGATGGTGTGAATAACCGCGGTGAGATTGCTCCGCTGATGGCGGCAGGCATTGCGGCCGATATGGGCATTAAGGTCTATACCATCGGTGTCGGTACACGCGGCAAGGCGCCATATCCCGCGCTGGATATGTTCGGAAATATGACCTTCCAGATGATGGATGTGGAGATTGACGAAGAGACTCTCACGAAGATTGCCGAGCAGACGGGCGGACAATACTTCCGCGCTACGGACAAGCAGAAGCTGAAGGCTATCTATGACGAAATCAACGAGTTGGAGAAGAGCAAGGTGGAGATAACGGACCTTACCATCTACCACGAGCGATACCTCGTTTTCGTGCTTGCGGCCATCGCTCTGCTCTTGGTGGAGTTCCTGCTCGAGAAGATTGTTTTGAAGAGAATACCATAATGTTTTGTGGCTGTGTGGGCACGCCTGAAAATAGCGCCCGAACGCACGCACAGCTTCATTGGAAAGAATACAAAAAATTGCAGAAAAATGTTTCGATTTGCTAACGGCGAATATCTATATCTTTTGGCGTTGATACCTCTGCTGATGGTACTGCTCGCCTTGGTGTCGCACCGCCGCAAACGCCTCTTGGCGCGTTTCGGTAATACGGAGATTATCAAGGAGTTGATTCCCGACTTCTCGGCTGCTCGCATACGCCTGAAGGCGTTGCTGTACCTCACGGCCCTGACGCTATTAATCTTCGCTGCGGCACGTCCCCAGCTGGGCTCAAAGCTGCGCGAGGAGAAGGCCGAGGGTGTGGAGATGATGCTCGTTGTCGATGTGTCAAATTCGATGCTCGCCGAGGACTTCGAGCCCAACCGTCTGGAGCGCACCAAGTACGCCATAAACAAACTCTTCGAGGGCTTGCAGCAGGAGCGTGTGGGTTTGGTTGCCTTTGCGGGTGAGCCGAAGGTGCAGCTGCCCATCACCTCGGACTACCGTATGGCGCAGGCCTTTGCCAAGCGACTCTCGCCCACGCTGGTGGGGGAGCAGGGTACCGATGTAGGTAAGGCTCTGGAGCTTGCAATGCTCTCATTCTCAAGCCAGAGCGAGCGCAGCCGTGTCATTGTGCTTATCACCGATGGTGAGAACCACGAGGATGATGCCATCGCTGTGGCGCAGAAGGCGGCCCAGATGGGCATTAGAATCTATACCATCGGTATCGGTACGCCCGAGGGTGCCCCCATCGAGATTGATGGCGAGTTTGTCAAGGACGAGAATGGCGAGATGGTCGTATCGAAGCTGGGTGAGGCTATGCTCGAAGAGATTGCCACCACAACCAAGGCGGCCTACGTGCGTGCTACAAAGCAGTCTATCGGCCTTGAGGAGATTGTCAAGAGCATAAACGAGATGGAGCGCTCGGAGCTGACAACGGTGCGCTACGAGGAGTATAACGAGCAGTATCAGTGGCTGGTGGCTGTGGCTGTGGCGTTGCTGCTGTTGGATGTGGTTATCCTCTCGCGCCGCAATCCCCGCCTGCGCAAGTTTAATATCTTCCGCGAGTAGTTTTTAATAGGTGTTATAGGAATTATAAGTGTTATAGGTGTTATATCCTGTAACACTTTTTTGTTCATCTTATCACACTTATCACTCCTATCATACTTATCACACTAATTTTGAATTCTTAATTTTGAATTTTGAATTAAAAAAATGTAACTTTGTACCCAAATGGACAAAAATTTGAAAACTATGATAGAACTCTCAGAACAAGAAGTTTTGCGTCGTAAGTCGCTTACGGCACTTCGTGAGTTGGGCATCGAGCCCTATCCTGCCGAGATGTACGATGTGACGGCTACCGCCGCCGAGATTAGCGAAAACCTCACAGAGGAGAATAAGGAGCAGTTTGCTCAGGTGCGCATCGCTGGCCGTATTATGAGCCGCCGCATTATGGGTAGCGCCTCTTTCTTCGAGTTGCAGGACCACACGGGCCGTATTCAGGTCTATATCCGCCGCGACGATATCTGCCCCGAGGGTGATACCACGCTCTACAACACCGTCTTCAAGAAGTTGTTGGACATCGGCGATTTTGTAGGCGTTGAGGGCTTCGCCTTCATCACCAACTCGGGCGAGAAGTCTGTACACTGCCAGAAGCTGACCGTAATCTCGAAGTCTATTCGTCCCCTGCCTATCGTCAAGGAGAAGGATGGCAAGCAGTTTGACGCTCTGACTGACCCCGAGGTGCGCTACCGTCAGCGTTATGTTGATTTGGTGGTTAATCCCCACGTGCGCGAGGTATTCGTAAAGCGTGCCAAGATTATGGCCACAATGCGCGAGTTCTTCAACGAGCACGGTTATATCGAGGTTGAGACTCCCATCCTGCAGCCCATCCCCGGCGGTGCTTCGGCACGCCCCTTCATCACGCACCACAACGCGCTCGATACAGATTTCTATATGCGAATCGCTACGGAGCTCTACCTCAAGCGCCTTATCGTGGGTGGCTTCGACGGTGTTTACGAGTTCGGCAAGAACTTCCGTAACGAGGGTATGGACCGCACGCACAACCCCGAGTTCACTTGTATGGAGATTTATGTTGCCTACAAGGATTACAAGTGGATGATGGGCTTCACCGAGCGTATGCTGGAGCGCGTGGCAATGGCTACAAACGGCACAACCGAGCTGGAGATTGACGGCAAGCAGATTTCGTTCAAGGCACCTTTCCGCCGCGTGACGATGACCGACGCCATCCTTGAGAAGACAGGCTACGACATCACCGATCAGACGGAGGAGCAGCTGCGTGAGGCGTGCCAGCGTCTGAACGTGGAGATTGACGACACGATGGGTAAGGGTAAGCTCATTGACGCCATCTTTGGCCAGTACTGCGAGGGCGACTTGATTCAGCCCACCTTCGTGTGCGACTACCCCCGCGAGATGTCGCCTCTGTGCAAGCGTCACCGCGACAATCAGGATCTCACCGAGCGTTTCGAGCTGTTCGTAAACGGTAAGGAGCTCTGCAACGCTTACTCGGAGTTGAACGATCCTATCGACCAGTTGGAGCGTTTCCAGGAGCAGTTGAAGCTCTCGGAGAAGGGCGACGACGAGGCGATGTTTATCGATATGGATTTTGTGCGTGCATTGGAGTACGGTATGCCCTCTTGCTCAGGTATGGGTATCGGTATCGACCGTCTGGCGATGTTTATGCTCAACCAGCCCTCTATTCAGGACGTGCTGTTCTTCCCCACAATGCGCCCCGAGAAGAAGGTTGTGGCCGACGATGCAGCGAAGTATGTTGAGGCAGGCCTCCCCGAGGAGTGGGTGGCACCTATCCAGAAGATGGGTTACATCACCGTTGAGTCGTTCCGCAACACTGCGGCCAATGGCGGTGGCAAGCTCTTCAACGACCTCTGCGGCTTCAATAAGAAGAACAAGCTGGGTCTTCCCACAGCCGAGGTGAAGGCGTGGATTGACGCCCAGAAGGCTGAGTAACAAAATAGCTCGTTTTATAAGATTTTAGGCTAATTACGGCATAGGTACACATTCGCGATGAACAAAGGCGAAATAATCATATATCAATCCTCTGACGGGCAGACCGAGTTGGATGTCCGTCTGGAGGGTGATACGGTGTGGTTGTCGCAGGCGCAGATGGCGCAACTTCTACAAGTACGACCTCAAAATATCACTATGCACATTCGCAATCTGTATAAAGAGGGCGAACTGATGCGGGAGTCAACTTGTAAGGATTTCTTACAAGTTCAAAATGAGGGAGGCAGATTGATAACGCGAAATATAAAGTTTTACAACCTCGATGTAATCATATCTGTCGGCTATAGAGTTAAGTCATTGCGTGGTACCCAATTCCGTATTTGGGCCAATAGAGTTCTTAAAGAGTATTTGATTCAGGGCTATGCCATCAACCGCAACGCCAAGGCCGAGCAGTTGGAGGAGCTGAAGCGTACAATCGCTGTGATGAATGATGTCTTGGCGGCTAAAACAGTCACAAGAGACGAAGCTGTCGGATTGCTAAAAGTGATAAGCGATTTTGCTTATGGACTTGACACGCTCGACCGCTACGATTACCAGCAGTTGGAGATATCGGATACCACCTCCGAGGAGCGATTCCGTGCAACATACGAGAGTGCAATGGAGGCGTTGCAGGTGTTGAAGAGTCAGTTTGGTGCGAGCGAGTTGTTTGCCCGCGAAAAAGATGGTTCGTTCCATAGCACAATGGGAGCTATCTATCAAACCTTTGGTGGACGCGATTTATATCCCAGTGTAGAGGAGAAGGCTGCAAATTTATTATATTTGACAACCAAAAACCACTCATTCAGTGATGGTAATAAACGCATTGCGGCATTTCTCTTTTTATGGTTCTTGGAGAAAAACGGCATTCTCTACCGCGAGGATGGCTCGCGCTTGATAGATAATAATACCCTTGTGGCTCTCACGTTGATGATAGCCGAAAGTCGTACCGAGGAGAAGGATATTATGACCAAGGTGGTTGTAAACCTTATTAACAAACGAAATTAACAGAACAATTTACAAACAATAAAAACTTACAGAAAAATGAGAAAAAAGATTGTTGCAGGTAACTGGAAGATGAACACTCTCCCCGCTGAGGGCGTTGAGTTGGCAAAGAACGTAGTAGCTGGTCGCGGCGAGGTTTGCGAGTGCGTAAACTTCATCGTATGTCCTCCCTTCACACACCTTTCACAGGTTGTTGAGGCTGTTAAGGGCTCATCTATCGCTGTAGGTGCGCAGGATTGCGCTACCGAGGCTAAGGGTGCTTACACAGGCGAGATTGCTGCCTCTATGATTGCTGCACTCGGTTGCGAGTACGTTATCTTGGGCCACTCTGAGCGTCGCCAGTACTACGGTGAGACCTCTGAGACTTTGAACAAGAAGATGGTTCAGGCTTACGCTAACGGCCTGAAGCCTATCTACTGCGTAGGTGAGAGCCTCGACGAGCGTAAGGCAGGCAAGCACTTCGACGTTTGCAAGCAGCAGATTGAGGAGGTAGTGTTCAACCTTACTGAGGAGCAGTTCGCAAACCTTGTAATCGCTTACGAGCCCGTGTGGGCTATCGGTACAGGTGAGACCGCTACCGCTGAGCAGGCACAGGAGATTCACGCTTACATCCGCGAGGTATTGGCATCTAAGTTCGGCGCAGCTGCTGCTGAGTGCCCCATCCTCTACGGTGGCTCTTGCAAGCCCTCAAACGCTGCTGAAATCTTCGCTAAGGAGGATGTTGACGGTGGCCTTATTGGTGGTGCAGCTCTTAAGGCTGAGGATTTCCTTGCTATTGGTAAGGGCTTCTAGTCTACGAAAATTAGCATAACGGGCTCTTTTGGCGTCTGGCTTGCGCCGCAAATGCTCACATACGCCGAGTATGCTCCGCTTTGCGTCACTGCGACCAGCCTCAAAATAGCCTCGTCAAACAAATTTTTCGGTGGAGAAACTGTCTAATAAGGTGATTTTGGCGTTTCTCTACAACCCGCACCTTATATAAAAATACCGCAATCCGAAAGGGTTGCGGTATTTTTTTTGTTATTATAGGTGTTATAAGTGTTATAAGTGTTATAAGTGTTATACCTTATCCTATTATACCTATAATTCCTATAACACCTATAGCACCTATAACACCTATTACTCCTACCTCCCCCTTCCTGCAAAAAAACGGCCGCGTCCCAGATGGGGCGCAGCCGACCAGCAATCAAAAAACCATATTCTACAAAAAGAGTATTTCCTTTTCTATTTATCGCTCCTGTGCGCCAGCCTATTGGTCTTTTAGGCGCTCTATGGGAGCCATCGCGAGGTGAGCAGTGCGCTGTTGCACTTAAAACGTTTCCGAAGTCCCGTATCAATCAGAATTGTCGCGTTATTCAGATTGTCACGTTATTCGTCTGCGTTGGCGCCGTGCTGTGCGCCCTGCTATGCCTGCGATTGCACGGGACACGTCCCGCGCAACAACGAAGTGTTGTTACCCTCGGCTGTGGGGTCGTTGCTCCCCGTAGCCCTTCGTTGTTGTTACTCGCCGCCGTACAACTGACGGCGAGCCTTTAGTCTATTTTTAATTCTATGTGGAAAGGAGTCCGAAGACCCCGTTTCTTCTTTATTAGCGGCCGAACTTAAGGTCCAAACCGATACCCCAAGCGTGTGATGTACGGTTGTAAACATCAGTAAAGTTGATGCCTGATGCTGCACCCGTAGCAACTACATCCTTGTCGTAGATTGTGGGCATATAACCTGCGTTGATGCGTACTGCGTCGCAAATCTTGTATGCCAAACCAACACCTACTGACCAAGATGAGATTGAGAAGTTCATATCTGAGTATGCGTTCTCGTTGAGCTGGAGAGCTGTGCGCTGTGTACCAGCCGATACCAACAGACGGTCGGTGATAGACCACTCAACACCCAACATATACTCGTTGGTGTTACCCTCTACGCAGGGTGTGAATGAGTTCTCAGCATCCTTGTCGAAGAAGTGGTGCCACTCGGCAGTAACCTTCACGGGGCCGAAGTGACGGCTTACAGCTGCTGCCAACAGGGCGGGAGTCTCCGACTTAACCTTTGAGCCATCGGCGAAGATACCGTTGATTACGGGGTCCTTGGCAGACACCTCAGCAGACTCAATCTCGAGCTCGGTGCCCATCTTGAACTCATACTTGATAGATGCATCCCACTTGCCCTTGTGCAGAGCAACGGCCAAGATGGGGCTGATAGATGTACCCTTCTGCTTAACATCGAGGATGTGGTCAGAGGTGAGTGCTGCGTACTTTGCAGCCTCGCCAGCGAGTGCGGGGTTAATCTGACCCAACATCTGGCCTGCAGCGGTGAAGAACTGAGCTGCGCCCATCATCTGGCCATTGAGGCCCATAGCTGCCAATGTGGGGTTAACCTGAATACTCTTCATATGGCCCTCGTAGCTGTTGCTTGTAACGCCTACACGCAACTGAGCAGCTACTGACAACCAGTCGGTGATACGGAATGCAGCACCAACGTTGAATGCCAAGGTCATTGACTTACCCATAAGGTACATATCCATATTGTACTTGTCAGCCGACAAACCCATTGCGCCACCCAACTGAGAGATAGCACCGGGCAATACTGAGAACTGACGCTCGAATGAACCCAAGCCGTCGTTGAACTCCAACGAACCGCCACCGCCGTTCACGCCTACGCCAGCCATTACAGCCCAACGGTTGTGCTTCCACGCGAAGTGAACGCTGGGAATCAGCGGAGAGAATACCTCACCCTTGAAATCCTTTGTCATACCGTTGTTACCTGCGCCCATAGCGAAGGGAGCGAAGGTTGAGGTGATTGTACGAGTCTGCTTTGCCATCTGGTCGTTGATACCGATGTGGAAACCGTTTGACATAAATACAACACCTGCGGGGTTGTTGTAAACGGCGTCAGAGTCGAGTGATGTACCGCGAGCGATGCTACGCAAGAATGCTGCGCTCTGGTTTGTGTTAGTCAACAGACCACCTGCTACTGCCTCGTTTGCGATGGTCAAAGCCGCGATGGCCAAAATAAATCTGTAAAGAATCTTCATATTTAATTTCTTTTCTTTTGACACATCCACGTTGCGATTGCTGATACAACGTCGATGCGTTTGTTAATATTGGTTTTTTGATTTTCTCGTTTACTGTATGCCTTGTGTCGTAAGTTTTCACGCGGGCCGTATGTGGCATTTTAATTTTTGTTACAGCTTTTATTACGACACAAGACAAGAGATAAGAGCAAAGCCTCATCACTCGGCTGCAAAAGTCAAATAATTTTTCGGAATGGCAAAATTTATGTGGTTAAGACCCCCTTGCAGGTATGAATTCCCGATTTAGGGTGACGAATGGACCCATTTTGTGGCGAAAATACCCCTTAAAATGTCCTTCTCGCGAACTTCTCTGTTCAATCTCTACACCCCTAAACCCCTGTGCCAAAGCCCCAAAACAGCGCAAAAAAGAGGATAATACTCTCAATAAGCCATTTGCCAAAGCTCTGTCACGATGTTTATATATTAAATTAAAAATAACGTTTAAACATTGCTATATATCAAAAAAAAGTTATCTTTGTTGATATGCAGTATAGAGAGACCTCGGGTAATAATACTACACATCTCAAATATTAAATAGAGATATGAGAAAATATGATATTTTTATAAGTTATCGCAGAAAAGGCGGATATGAAATTGCGAAGCATTTATATGATATACTTTGCAAGGATGGATATATCGTAAGTTTTGACATTGATACGCTAAAAAGTGGCGATTTTGATGTTGAATTATTGACTCGTATCGACAATGCTAAGGATTTTATTGTTATCTTTGATAAACAATCATTATACAGATGTGTAGAGAATCCATTAGACAATAATGATTGGCTAAGAAAAGAATTATCTCACGCATTAAAGACCAAAAAAAATATCATCCCAATTTTTGCCTATGATTTTGTTTTTCCAGAAGAACTTCCATCTGATATTGTAGGAGTTAAAAGTAAAAACGGCATCATATACGAAAAGACGGGATTTGATGACATGTATCGCAAACTGTTGTCATTCCTCAAGTCTAAACCGACAAATAAAATTCGCAGATATTTTTTAAGTTTTTGCGTAGTGCTTATTATTGCTATCTGTTATTTCTTTGTGCCTGTTAATAACAAGACTACGACTGATATATCACATGTTAATAGAAAAAACATTATAATGAATGTTTCTGTTCTTGATACAATGTATGTCAGGACTGACGAAGTTATCTCGAAACATATCAGTTATAATGACTATGTAGGGGTCGATTCTATGGATGGGATAGGCCCATTCTATGATAAATTTCATTACATTGACACATTGCGTAGTGATACATTATGCATATTCCCATACGGTGAGTATGTTGGAGATTATTATAAAAATGATAGTATAGCAATCACTAGCCCTGTTTTTTTGGGATTAGGAGAGGATGAGTACACCAATACCCACTATCCAACTCTCGATGTTACAATCGTAAACAACTCTGATCAGACTATTGTAATCAATGATTTATTAATCGATGTTGAAGAAAGTTACATAACCCCCAACCCTTTTGTTATAGTTGAAGAAACTGCAGGAACGATATGGCTTCATGATCGAGGATGGCAACATTGGGATAATGCTACATTGCGATTTTCGTTATTGGGAGAAAATGAAATTTTTGATGGAAAATATAAGTACGAAAGAACTATTTCTAAAACAGATAGCACTTCTACTTCTATGATGCAATATATCATAGATTATGGAATAGATTATAATAGTATTGGAGAGAAGATACAAATAGGGAGTTTTGACGAGAACGATGGCGTTCCTTATTGGAGTCCTTATAGTTCAGATGGTGAAATGTTGTCATATGAGTTCCTGAATCAATTGTTATACCCTGCCATTTTAGAGAAGGAAGAACATCATTACCACGATGAAGAAGGTGGTGATGAAATATATGTCAATTATAAAGATCCTTATCTAATTCTAAATGGAGAATTAACTTTCGACAATAAAAAATCTTATAAAATTGGAGGTAGAATACGTATATTGACATCAGAGGGATATGGAGCACCGTACCTTGAATGCTCGAGAGTATATAACGTTAAGCTAAAAGACGAAGGCAAAAATTACGTTATCAAGTATCCCGTTGGACATTACCTAAAAGCAGGAGATGTAGATCGCATTATTATACAACTTGCCGCAGATAAAACGTCTCATCATAAATTTAGAGTAAGATTAGATAATGTAAACGGAGAAGAGATATCAACAGATCCTGTAAATCTATTATTGTTCAAATATAATTAACATTGCATAACCGACCATTCGCATTGGTCATCCTCGCTCAAGCAGCATCTGCGTTAGGGTTGGAGGGTAAGGCCTCTCGACCTAGTGTGGCGATTACTGTAGCTCCCAGTAACTGGGGCGCACCGATGTCAACTGATTTTCGGGCGGCACGGGTGGCCACAGGAAACTCTATTTTGTCTGCTGGAAGAGCCAATCCCTTACGCCCTCCAATTTATAGCCGCAGTCGAACGACCACATATGCTCAATGCCGGGTTTGCCATTGGGGATAACGCTGCCCTCGGTAAAGACGATGAAGTTGTGGTTATATCCCTTTGCGAGCAGCTCCTGAACGTACCTCTCCTGCTCGGCCTGGGGCAGCTTGGCACTCCACTCGGCTGTGCCGACCTCCACGCCCTTCGATATGAGCAGTTGCTTGAGCGCCTCCATACCGATGGGTGCCTTCTTGTCACCCGCGCCAACCACGTAGCAGAACTTATCATCGACAAAGTGCCCCATCTTCGCAGCGTCCCACTGGCACGCAACATAGAGCGATGCGGCGAACAAGTCGGGGTGGGTGATGTTGAAGTAGAGCGACATCATACCTCCCATCGACTGCCCCGTAGTGTACAATCTATTGCGGTCGATATTATATTTATTCGCAATCTTATCCAGCAGGCGGAGCGTCATCTCCACCTCATACGAGGTCTCGCCCTCGTCGGTTACGGTGCGTGTCGTATATTGGGGTACGAGAACAAAGCAGGGGTGCTTGGCCTGCGCCTCGGCCGTAACCCACACCAAAGCTCCATAGCCCTGCGTGAGGGGTTGCAGAACGCCCTTGTTTACGGTACTGCCATCGGCAATGAAGAGCAGCAGAGGGTAGCTCTTGTTCTTGTCGTAACCCTCTGGGACATAGAGGTTATACTCCATCGTCTTCCCCGTCTGCTTATCCCGAAACTTCAGTTGCTGAAACTTTGACAGATTCTCAGCCAGCAGTCGCTGCAGCTGCGCATCATCGCTCTTATCCATCTCGCCTCCATTTCCGCCCGAATTAGGTTGTGCAATGCAGTTTATGCAGAGCATTGACAACGTAACCACGGCCACCCACACTTTAGATAATTTTGTCATAATAATAATTATATTTTAGATGTAATACCTTCCCTTTTCCTTCACCTAACAGCACAACGACACACGTGGTTACCTCTCGGCAACACGTACATCCTGCAAATAAAACGATTAATTATTATCCGAAACTAAGAAAAAAAAAGAGGCTGGCCCTCAGGCCAACCTCTACACTTTAAAAAAATTAACCCTAAATTTTCTCTTTTAGAAACATCTCCCGAAGATAGCAGTCCATATAATACAGATCAGCCTCTTCGCATATCACTTGATTCATAAAGAGTCGGTCCTCGTCGGTGACCATTTCTGTCATTACTTTACTGTCGATATCTTCCATAGGCATTCCGTTTACCTAATAACGGCACCCGTGGCTGTTTTATTGTGCAAATAAAACATTTTTTTCGACTTTTTTCGCTCTTTTCTCCGGCGCCGCCGTGTGGCGGCCGCCAAGCGTCGCAATTAGCTAAGAATCAGGTTGTTCTCCTTAATCATCTTGCGCAGGTTGATCAGAGCGTAGCGCATACGTCCCAGAGCCGTGTTGATGCTCACGTCGGTCTGGTCGGCAATCTCCTGGAAACTCAGGCCTGCGTAGTAACGCATCATAACCACCTCGCGCTGCTCCTCGGGCAGGAAGTCAATAAGGCGACGTACGTCGGCCTCAATCTGCTCCGAAACCATCTTATCCTCCACGGTACGCTCGGCGAAGCGCAGCGTGCCCAACATATCGTAGCCTGCATCCGACTCGCTGATGGTGCGTGCGCTCTTCTGCGAGCGGAAGTAGTCAATAACCTGGTTGTGTGCGATGCGCAGCACCCACGACAGGAACTTACCCGTATCGGCATAGCGTCCTTCGTCGATGACGCGGACAACCTTTATTAATGTCTCTTGGAGGATGTCGTCAGCCACGTCGCGGTCCTTAACCATCATACGGATGTAGTCGCGGACGCGAGTAGAGTGTCTGTCGATAAGTAGGGATATGGCATCCCGATCACCTGATAGATAGCGATTAAGCAATACTTGGTCGCTTAACACTTGTGTGTTCATACTCTCCTAATTTAGTTAATGTTCAAAGAGTAGAAATTCTCAATAGGCAAATCGGTTTTAAGAGTTAAATAATTAATTTTTCTGAGTGCAAGATACGCACTTTTTTCTAATCTGCAAAATTTTTTGTTCCTATTTGCAGCAGACGGACCCCACTCGCGTGGTCAAAAAGTGCAAAAATCGTACCCAAAAAGGACTTTTTACGGGGTGAAATGACTTTTTTCGAGGGTGAATTTTTTTGCGAAAAAATAATAAAATTTTGCTGCTGCGCGCCACTTTTCCTATAAAACCCATAGCCGCGACAACACTTATAGCCCTAAAACTGGAAGTAGATAAACGGCTGAATATCGCTCGATTTAATCTGCATCACGCACCACGCCGCCACGACAATCATCGCCACCTGCCACCAGAACGAAGCCGAGGCGACCTTGCGTTGCAGGTCCGTGTCGATGGCCGCGGGCATAAAGTGCATACCGTAGCCGATGACAATCAGCGCAAAGACCTCCTTGTAGCCGAAAATAACCTGTGGGATGATGGCCGTATTGAACGAGTGTATAATCTGGTAGAGCATAAGATATACGGTCTGCATATCCTCGGCGCGGAACAGCAGCCAGCCCAGACATACGATGTGGAAGGTGAGGATTACACCCAGCACGCGCGACACAGGATTCATATCCTGACCATTGGCCTTCGACCACGGGATGATGGCCAGCCACATCTTGTGCAGCGCCAGCGCCACGCCGTGCAGCGTACCCCACAGCACAAAACGCACAGCCGCACCGTGCCACAAGCCGCCCAGCACCATCGTGATGATGAGGTTGAGGTATGTGCGCACCTTGCCTTTGCGGTTTCCGCCCAGCGAGATGTAGAGGTAGTCGCGCAGCCACGACGAGAGAGATATATGCCAGCGACGCCAGAACTCGGTGATGGTGGCCGACTTATAGGGCGCATCGAAGTTCTTGGGGAAGCGGAAGCCAAGCAAGAGGGCGATACCTATGGCCATATCGGAATATCCCGAAAAATCGCAGTAAATCTGCAACGCATAGCCGTAGATACCCATCAGGCACTCAAAGCCCGAATACAACGCCGGCTCGTCGAAGATACGGTCCACGAAGTTGAGCGAGATGTAATCCGAGATTATGGCCTTCTTTACCAAGCCGATGATAATGAAGCCGATAGCCGTGCCGAACATCTCGCGTGTGACCATCAGCGGACGGCGTATCTGCGGGATGAAATCCTTGGCTCGCACGATAGGGCCCGCCACCAGCTGCGGGAAGAACGAGAGGTAGAACATATAATCTATCCATCGCTCCAGAGGCTTAATCTGTCCACGGTAGATATCTATGGTGTAGCTCATCGACTGGAATACGAAGAACGATATGCCGACGGGCAGAAATATATTCTGAAAATCCAAAAATCCCGCGCCAAACAGGCCGTTGGCCATCTCGATAAAGAAGTTGGTGTATTTGAAGTATCCCAACATACCGAGGTTGATGACCACGCTCAGTGCCACCCAGCGTCTCTTCACCCGCTTATCCTGCTCGCGCGAGATGGCGTTGCCGATAAGGTAGTCGCTGATGGCGGCAAACAACAAGAGCAGGAAATATATTCCGCTCGACTTGTAGTAGAAGTATATCGAGAAGGCGATAACGTAGAGTATGCGCAGCGTTGTGGCGCGGCGCAGCAGCAGGTACACACCCGCAAATCCCACAAAGAGGAACAGAAACAGACCGCTATTGAAGATTAGCGGTGCCGTGGCGTCGTAGCGTAGCAGCTCGCCGACACGGCCGAGGAGTTCATCTATGGGTAAATCTATCATTATCGGGGAATTGTAATTACGCTATCCTGCAACGTCACGGGCATCGGAGCCTGCACCATCGGCAGTGGCTCGCTGATGATGGGCTTCTCGCGCTCGATACGCTCACGCAGCGCGTGGCTGTACGACTCGGCACCCTGCAACAGTGCATAATAGAGCTGGCGGGCTATCTCGCGGCCGCCGGCATAGTTAATATGAGTATAATCCTTTCCTGCCCAGCCATTCTCCACGAAGGCGGTCATACCACCCAGACGCTGCATCGCCTCGTAGGTGTTCCAGAAGGCCACGCTGCACTTCTCGGCCGCCTCGTGCTGCGAGCGTGTTAGGTCCACGGCAGCCGTCATCGGCACGATACCCTGCTCGTTACGCTGCGAGCGGTCGCTGACACCCATCACCAACACTGCCGCACCGGGGAAGCAGCTCTCCACGTAGCGTACCATCTTCTCCACCTGCGCACCATAGAGCGAGTAGTTGTGGCGGTCGGCCTGCATAATATTCAGTCCATACTGGAGTATGACCAAATCGTAGGGGCGCATCGTATGAATCTGTGCATTCACCGAGGCCGACGACCAGAACATAGCCTGACCGTTGTTGCTGCGCACCGAGAAGTTATCCACGGCCACGCCCGACGTAGAGTCGAAGTCGGCACCTATGCCCGTGAAGCCCTCCGCGCCACTCTCCACACGCATCTCGAGCGAGCGAATCTGCTGCTCCTCCACGACAATCTGGCGCACCACGTCGCTGCCGTCGAACTCGAACTCGCGCTCCACATCGTCGTTCAGTACAACCTTAATCTTCGATGGTGTGCGGCTGATAAAGAGCAGGCGTGCGCGCTTGCACTCGGTGAGGTGGCGACGCTTATCGACCATATCCCAACGTGTTGATGCTCCGTCGGTTGCGCGTGCCACCCAGCCCGATACGAAGTAGTCGCCGACGTATGGCTCGGGGGTCGATTTGCGCTGCATAATGTTATAGGGAGTCCACCCCTTCGAGGTGGTTTTGATTGTCTGGCGGAAGCCCGTAAAGGGCGAAGCAACAGGGGCGTAGCCCACACCGCCGCCGTGGAACGTATCCTGCAACAGCTCACGAAGGTCGGCCGTCAGGATATCGCCCTCCACGAATGAGTCACCCATAAAAGCCACTCGCACAGGCTCACGACCCGCCAGCAGCTTCTCGTAGAGGCGGTGCATAGGCGTGTCGAACTCCTCGCCGCGGAACTCCTCGATAGAGGTTATGAGCGAGTCGGCGGGCAGGATATCCGAGTAGTCGGCCTCCAGCAGCACCTCCAGCGGTGGCAGAGGCTCACCACGCAGCGAGTCCGTCTCGCCACCCATAGGCTGCTCGTCGAAGATACCCTCCCACGATGCCGAGGTGCCCTCACCAAAGGGCGATGCGGTGGCTGTTGTCTGCGCCACCTCGTCGGCCACCTGCTCAAGGTCAACCTCGAACTCCTCGACGTCAATCTCGGCTACGGCCTCCATCTGCTCGGTCTGCTTAGCCTTGTCGCTGTCAAAAGAGATGAGGTCGGAGATGATGCTTGCACGGCGCAACGACACACCTCCCGCCTCGATGGGTGGGATGAAACTCACAAGTATAAGCACTGCCAGGGCGGCTGTGGCTACAAGCCAGCCGCGTGAGGTGAAATCGTCTTTGGGGTTAGTCATTTCTGCGTGATATGAGCGAGACGTAGTAGAGTACGGTTGCAATAGCACTCAACGCCGCCACGAGGTATGTGCGTGCTGCCCACTTGAGCGACTCACGCGCATAGCCGAGCTGCTGGCCCTGCAACATACGGCTCGACTCCAGCCACTCCAGAGCGCGGGCCGAGGCGTTGTACTCAACGGGCAATGTAACAATCGAGAAGAGTGCCGACATAGCAATCAGGGCGATACCAATCCAGCATACGGTTGTGCCGCCGCCGGCCGCCATCAGGGCGATACCGCCGATGATTACCCACGTAGCAATCTTAGATGAGAAATTCACCACCGGCACTAGTGCCGAGCGCATAACCAGCGGAGCATATCCGCGGGCGTGCTGTATGGCGTGACCGCACTCGTGGCACGCTACGGCAGCCGCCGCAATCGAGCGTGAGGCATAGACGCTGTCGCTCAGGTTTACGGTCATATTTGCGGGGTTGAAGTGGTCGGTGAGCTGACCCTTCACGTGTGTAATCTTAACGTTATGTACGTTGTTATCGCGCAGCATCTTCTCGGCCACCTCCGCGCCCGTCATACCGTTGGGGAAGGGCACCTGCGAATACTTGGCAAAGACCGACTGCAGGCGTGCCTGCACGATGTAACCCACCACGCCGATGATACCCATCAGTATGATTGAGCTTCCCGACGAGAAACCCATCGTGGGGTCAGCGTACGAGTAAGAGTAATAATCTTGTGCTGCTTGCAATAATTCTAACATATTCTTTTTCGTTTTTAGTTTAACAAACTAAGGTTAATTGCTGTTACCTTGCTAATTTAGGCATACCTTGCGGCTTCCAGCCGCATTTGCAATTCTGACCCTCCCCTATATCCCCTCCTCGGAGGGGACTTTGGTCGCTCAGCTCCGAGGATGCAGAGCCAAAGGTCTGATTGCCTAAAAATGCTATTAAAAGTTATCAAACAAACGGTTGTCGCCCGCCAAACAATATGTCGCAGTGAAATAATTGGACATAAAAGGTGCAAGGCGTACCATTAATAATGCAAAAGTAAGAATTTTTTGCATAACTTTGTACAGATTTTTATGAAAATGAACAATCTCGAATACTTGCTCGCTCGACGCACGGCTGCACACGATGGAGAGTCACGTGCGGCGGTGATGATGCGCATAGCCACAATATCGGTCGCCCTGGCGCTGACGGTGATGATTGTGACGCTGGCCGTATTCAATGGCTTCCGCGGGGAGATATATGCCGACCTGAGAGGCTTCGGGGCTGATATTCAGCTTATGGAGGTGTCGGGCCTGAGGCGCGATGCGCAGCCTGTGGAGTATGAGCCGCTGCTGGCCGAGCGTGTAGCCGAGATTAAGGGTGTGCGGAGCGTTGCTCCCTACATCATTATGGGCGGTATGGCCAAGAGTGGCGACGAGACACTCGGCCTGCAGCTCAAGGGTGTGGATTCCGCTTACGACACCTCGTGGTGGCAGAGCCGACTGGTGGAGGGTACGCTGCCCGACATCAAGGGCGAGGAGCGCACCAAGCAGCTGCTTCTCTCTCGCACCACGGCACAGCGTCTGAATGTGGGCGTTGGCGACAAGGTGGAGATACTCTACGTGAGTGCCATCTCGGGTGCGCGCCGCGACAGCTACAAGGTGTCGGGACTCTACCATACAGGCCTTGAGGAGATGGATGCCTCGATGGCGCTGGCCGACCTGCGCGATGTGCGTCGCACGGTGGCGTGGGAGGATGGTATGATTTCGGGCTACGACGTGGCACTCGACAGGATGAAGGATTCGGAGCGCGTGGCCGAGGCTATTGACGAGATGCTCTTTATGGATGAGGATATCCAGACCACCTCGTGCCTGCCGGCAACGCTTGCGCTGCGTCATCCGGTGGTGTTCGACTGGCTGAAGGCTCATACGGTTATTGCTCAGGTGGTAATCATCATTATGATGGCGGTGCTGCTGTTCAATATGGCGGCGGCAATGCTTATTATGGTCTTCGACCGCATCGGTATGATTGGTGCATTGAAGGCGCAGGGTATGCGCTCGTCGGCCATACGACGTGTATTCCTCTACCGCGCAGCCATACTCTTCGTTCGCGGAGCGGTGTGGGGCAATGCTGTGGGAGGAGCCTTCGTTGTGGTGCAGGCGCTGTGGCAACCCATAAAGCTCGACCCCTACGGATATATGCTCTCGGTGCTGCCCGTGAGTGTGGACTGGAGATGGTGGGTGGTGCTGAATGTGGCTACGCTGGTGGCAACCATCGCCGTTATGGTGCTGCCCTCGGCTATGGTGGCACGCATACGCCCCGAGGAGTCGCTGAAGTATAAACTGTAAGCTACTGCGGGTTTTGCAGGCCCTTAATTGTATTGGAATATAAGTATTTATGAAACCATATAACTCACAAAAGACAAAAAAAGAGGAGGTGCAGCAGATGTTCGACAATATCGCCCCGACGTACGATAAGTTGAACCACCTGCTCTCGCTCTCGATTGATAAGCTGTGGCGTCGCCGCGTGGTACGCAAGGTGCGCCGTATGCACCCCGAGCGCGTTCTCGACCTGGCTACGGGCACGGGCGATTTGGCCATCAAGATGGCGAAGGCTATGCCCAAGGCGAAGATTATGGGTGTCGATTTGTCGGAGAATATGCTCTCTGTTGCGGCCGAGAAGGTGCGCCGTCAGGGCCTTGACGACCACATCGCACTCTACCAAGGCGATGCCGAGAATCTGGACGTGGCAACGGGCGTGCTGGATGTTGTTACCGTGGCCTTCGGAGTGCGTAATTTCGGCAATCTGGAGGCGGGCCTGAGCGAGATTATGCGCTCGCTGCGCAGCGGAGGACATATCGTGGTGCTGGAGTTCTCCACGCCCCGCAACTGGCTTGTGCGCAAGGCCTACCAGCTCTACTCGAACCACGTGATGAAGCCCGTGGGCGGTCTGGTGTCGAAGGATAGGAAGGCGTATGACTACCTGCCCGACTCGATTGTCGAGTTCCCCGACCGCGAGCGATTTCTGGAGATTATGAGCCGCACGGGATTTGTGGAGTGCCGACGTCGCTCGCAGAGCCTCGGCATAGCGCAGATTTACATCGGCAAAAAACCATAGCGATGCGCCGACTGCTTCTGCTCCTGCTGCTCACCACACTTGTGGGGTGTGGTGCGGCCGAGCCCCCACGCATACAGGGCGTGGAGGTGGAGCCCGTGTGGGAGGGTGTGGCAACCGTTGAGGAGTACCCCGAGCGCGTGGTGGTGAAGGTAACGGTAGAGAATCCATCGGCGGCGGTGAAGCTGCTGCAGGGGCGTATGAGAATAGGCTATGGCGGCAGGTGGGTGGCGATGCTCACGCTGACAGAGAAGGTGAAGATTCCCGCCCGAGGGAGTGCTACCGTTGAGCTGCCGCTGCGACTGAATGTGCAGCGCACGACGCAGACGATGCAGCTGCGTGCCGCCCTCAAGAGTCGCCGCACGGAGGGCATAATGATAGATTGGCAGGTGGCACTGCGCACGCGTATGGCCTACGTGGAGCGGGAGCAGGGGCCGATGTCGATAGAGGAGATGGCAGGGCAGAATATTGAGTCGATAAAGGATATGCTGGCAACAATTTTTGAAGAGTAAAACAGATAAGATATGAAAAAACTAATGAAGGTAGCGGCCGTAGCCGTGGTGATGATATTTGCGGTGCAGAGCCTCTCGGCACAGAGTGTGTCGGCTATGAAGAGCCGCCTGAGTGTGGGTGCAAACAAGGTGGCGGTCATCGAGCAGAGCGACGTGGCGTCGTCGGTGCGCTCGGTGGAGGCGCGTCCCAAACGCACGAAGGTGACGGGTTATACGATTTTGATTTTGTCGGATAACTCACACACGGCACGCGAGAATGCCAACGAGGCGAAGAAGACTTTTGAGGAGAACTTCCCCGACACCGAGGTTAAGATGTACTACGAGAGCCCCTCGTTCTACGTCTCGGCGGGTCACTATCTCACTAAGGAGGAGGCCATCATCGAGATGATGCGCTTCCGCTCGGTCTTCCCGAAGGCCATCGCCCAGAGCCGCGAGATGGATATAACGGATTTTATTAATAAACCCGAGGAGGAGCAGAAATAGGATAAGTATTATAGAGATACGTGCGTCAGCCCAAACGCGGCCGGCAAACTTTTCGGAAAAAGGGCGGAGCGCCGACGGAGGGTTAAAAAACGGAGAACTTTTCACGAAGTAAAAGCGCGCAGGCGTCCGTTTTACCGACGGCAAGCGACGCACCCGAAAATTTGTCACCGCGCACATTTTGGCTCCACCTTTTGGGTGACAAAAGGTGGTAAAAAGAATTTTCAGTATCAGGAAAGTTCTTAACAAAGGTCGATTGCCACGAACTTTTATGGAGGCTGATTTTGTATCAGCAAAGCATTGAAATAAAAGTTCTCGCAATGACGTAATTTATAACACTTAAAAACAGATTAACAAAAAAACCAAATTTACATACATAATTATGACATTCAACAAATTTCGTTCAATTTATGACGCCGAGGAGCTGAAGACGCGTCTTGCGAATATTCGCCACGTGGCACTCGATATGGATGGCACCATCTATATGGGTATGTCGCTGTTCGACTACACCAAGCCATTCCTGCAGTCGCTGCGCGAGATGGGTATCACCTACTCGTTTTTGACCAACAACCCCTCAACCTCTATCCCCGACTACCTGAAGAAGCTGGCGGGTATGGGTATCGAGGCTACAGAGGAGGAGATGTACACCACCGCGCTGGCAACCATCGACTACATAAAGACCAACTACCCCGAGGCACGTCGTCTGTTCCTGCTGGGTACGCCGTCGATGATTTCCGAGTTCGAGAAGGCGGGCTTCGAGTCGCTGCCCGACTCGGCTGAGGAGCGCCCCGATGTGCTGGTCGTTGCGTTCGATAAGACGTTGGAGTACTCACGCCTGTGCCGTGCCGCATACTGGGCGCAGCAGGGTGTGCCCTACGTTGCCACAAACCCCGACCGCGTGTGTCCTACCGACCTGCCTACCGTGCTGGTCGATTGCGGCTCTATCTGCAAGTGCATCGAGCACGCCACAGGTCGCCAGCCCGACATCGTGCTGGGCAAGCCCGACCCCAATATGCTTACGGGCGTGCAGTCACGCTACGGCGTGAAGCCCGAGCAGGTAGCTATGGTGGGTGACCGCATCTATACCGACATCGAGATGGCCCACAATGCAGGTGCTTTCGGTGTGCTGGTGTTGTCTGGCGAGACTACGTTGCAGATTGCCGACGAGGCTCCGCGTCAGCCCGACCTTATTGCCGACAATATCTCGGTTCTGGGTGAGCTGCTTCGTGCGTCAAGAGAGTAAAAATCGAAAAAATGGATTATATACTTTTAATCGTAGGCTTGGTGCTGTTGACCTATGGCGCCAATCTTCTGACCAAGGGTTGCGTGGGTATGGCCGCACGCTTCCGCGTACCCGAATTTATCGTGGGTCTTACCGTAATGGCTGTGGGCACGTCGATGCCCGAGCTTACCGTAAGTACCTTGTCGGCCCTCAATGGTAATAGCGATATGGCTATCGGTAATGTAACGGGCTCGAATATCTTTAACACCCTGATTATCCTGGGTATCTGCGCAATGATTCGCCCGATGGTCTTCACCAAGGAGAATATTCGCCGCGATATACCCATCTGCATCGCCGCATCGGCTCTGCTGCTCGTGATGGCACTCTATATCGGTACTCCCGAGGGCGTGGGCCGCGTGGAGGGTATCATCCTGTTCCTGTTGTACATCGCCTTTGTACTCTACTCTATCCGCTCGGCAAAGAAGGATGCGCCCGATGCGGAAGCCGGCACCGACGATGGCAAGCAGACGGAGGCCACGATGGGCTGGGGCAAGATATTGTTCTTCATCGTGGTGGGTCTTGCGGGCCTTATCTACGGTGGAAACCTCTGCCTCGACTCGGCTACGGCCATAGCACGTGCGTGGGGCGTGAGCGAGGCTATCATCGCCATTACAATCGTTGCTGCGGGTACATCGCTGCCCGAGCTGGCATCGAGCGTGGCCGCCATCGCCAATGGCAAGCTGTCGCTGGCGTTGGGTAATGTTATCGGCTCGAATGTGGCAAATATCCTGCTTATCTTGGGTGTGAGTGGCTCGATTAAGCCCCTTACGATGGGCGGCATCACTCCGCTGGATATATGGATGGTTGTAGGCTCGGCCGTGCTGCTGTTGCTCTCGGCTTTGGCCATCGGCCAGCGTCGTATCACACGCCTCGAGGGCGTACTGTACCTCGCCATATATGTGGCCTACGTGGTGTTGCTGATGAAATAAATTACAAACTAAAACTAAAATACTATGAACGGAACTAACATTTTTGGACGTATGACACGCTCTGCAGCGGCGTTGGCCGTAATCTGCCTTGTGGGTTGTACGGGCGGTCGCCTTGACGGCTATTTTGCAAAGAATGGGCAGGTGGATGAGCGAGAGATTGCACTTACCGAGGGCGTGAGCCTTGCCACCGGTGCCGAATATGAAAACTTTATCCTCAAGGGTCAGGCCCTCACCTCGGAGAATGGCGAGGCGGCACTCTTGTTTCATTCTGATGGCGAGCAGGGCTATGAGATTACCATCCGCAACGGCGCACAGGATGGCTCAATCAAGACGGGTAGCTTGCGCAGCGTGCGTAACCTCTACCGCTCACTTGCCGCCGATGGCGAGTGGTTCGACTTTGAGCTGGCTGTGCGTGGCAAGAACATAGCCGTAAAGGTTAACGGCGTGGATGTGGTGTGCTACACCGAGCCCGAGAAACCCTACCGCGAGGCGGCACACGCGGCGAAGCTCATCGGCAAGGGTAAGGTTGTGCTGAAGGGCGTGAAGGGCGATGTTAAGTTCCGTCACCTGGCGATGGAGACACTCGCTGCCGACGCTCGCAACGAGTCGGAGCTGGTTATGCCCGCCATCGACGAGCAGACCGACCACGTTATCCGCTTTCAGCAGCGTGACTTCCCCGTTATCGACTGGCACGTACACCTGAAGGGTGGCCTGACGAAGGAGATGGCGCACGCAATGTCGATGAACTACGGTATCAACTACGGCGTAGCTCCCAACGCAGGTGAGGGCGGCGTAGGCCGTATGCTGGCCGACGACGCTGAGGTACGTGCATACTACGAGGAGGTGAAGAATCACCCCTTCCTGTTTGGTGTGCAGGGCGAGGGTAGAAAGTGGACCCAGACCTTCTCGCAGGAGGCGTTGGGTATCTTCGACTACCTCTTCACCGACGCTATGACCATCATCGACCACAAGAAGCGCAACGCACGTATCTACCGTGCCGAGGAGGTTATCCGCGATGGCGTGACGATGGACCAGTATATGGAGCAGATTGTTGACCAGACCGTGAAGATTCTCACAAACGAGCCTGCCGACATCTTCGCCAACGCGACCTACATCCCCGACGATATGAATGCCGACTACGACAAGTATTGGACCGAGGAGCGTGTGGACCGCGTGCTGGATGTGCTGGAGAAGTATAACATTGCATTGGAGATTAGCGCCCGCTATAAGATTCCCAGCCTCGACATCATCAAGAAGGCGAAGGCTCGCGGCATTAAGTTCACGTTCGGTACGAACAACGTCGATGCCAACTTCGGCCGCTTGGAGTATAGCCTGGAGGCTGTCGAGAAGTGTGGCCTGACGGTTGAGGATATGTGGTTCCCCACGATGAGTGTTCGTCGTGAGCGTAAGCCCGTAATCTACAACCACTTCGATGCATCGGGCAAGCGAGTAAAGTAAACGTATGTACACATTTGACCACCCTCTGTTTCTGTGGCTTAACTTCGACGGCGGAGCGCTGCTCGACAAGCTAATGCTCGCTATCTCGACCCCCGCCGTGTGGTCGTGGCTCTACGTGCTTATATTATATATAGTGTGGCGCGGCTTCGGCTGGCGTGGTGTGCTTATCTTCTTGGTGGCTGCGGGTGGAGCTGTGGCGCTGGGCGATATGATTTCGGGAATCTTCAAACATACGGGCCTGCTGAAAAACCTCTGGCCCTCGTTTCCCGCACGCCTGCGACCTATGCACACGCCCGAGCTGGAGGGGTTGGTGAGCAATATCCTGCGTCAGGGCGGACAGTATGGCACCGTGTCGGGTCACGCCGCCACGATGACGGCTATGGCTGTGTTGTCGATTGCGGCCATCAGGCGAAGCTGGTTCTCGTGGCTGATGACGACGGTTGTGTTGCTGGTCTGCTACTCGCGCATATATTTGGGCTATCACTTCCCCGTTGATATCGCGCTGGGTGTGGTGACGGGCCTTGTGTCGGGTGCTGTGATGCTGCTGCTCTACCGCTGGATGATACGCCGCTGGGTGGCAAGGATATAAAAAAAGTAAATCAAAGAGGTTGCCTGTTTGGCAACTTCTTTTTTGTTATAGGTGTTATAGGTGTTATAGGTGTTATAGGAATTCATATAATACTTATAGCACCTATAACACTTATAATATCTCCAACCCACGAAAAAAAATTTGTCATTCTCGCGGAGTTTTATTAAATTTGAAAACAGAATGCCTTTTTAACTTCAATACAATGAAAACATCCACCCAGCCAGCGAGTGTGCAACGCAAGCACATCGAGGCCCGCTTCATCCGCAAAATCGAGCAACTGCGCGACGACGAGATACGTCTTGTGATGCGCGACCGTCTGGAGAGCCATCCCATCGACTGCGTAAATTGGAGCGAGTTCCCCTATGCTCCGCGGGTGAGCTTCCGCATAGCTCACTCGGACGATGCGCTGGCCATTATGTTCGAGGTCGAGGAGGAGCACGTGCGTGCCGTGAGCCTCGAGAGCAACGGCCCCGTGTGGGAGGATAGCTGTGTGGAGTTTTTCGTTAAGAATCCTGCGGGTGAGGGTTACTTCAACTTCGAGGTGAACTGCATCGGCACAGCCCTTGCAGCCTTCCGCCGCTCGCGCACCGATGCCGACCACTTCGACGCGGAGCGTATGGCGTGCGTGCGCCGCTTCGGGTCGCTGCCCCACGTGAAGATTGACTCGCGTGGCGAGGGCCAGCGTTGGTGGATGGTGGAGGTTATACCCTTCGCGTTGCTGGGTCTGGAGTGCGCACCCAAGCAGATTGAGGCCAACTTCTACAAGTGCGGCGACAGGTGCGACAAGACCCACTTCCTGAGCTGGTCACCCATAGCCTTAAAGGAGCCAAACTTTCACTGTCCGGAGTTCTTCGGCGTGGTAGAAATGGCGTAGCCTAAGTTAGGCCTATAACACCTATAACACCTATAAAAACAAAAGAAACAAAAAAATATGAACCAGGAAAAACTTTTTGAGATTGCCTCGCAGTTTGCCATCGAGGGCGAGATAGCGGAGATTAACGCCTTGGGCGAGGGATTTATCAACGACACCTTTGTAGTCACCACCGCAGGCGCTGCGCCCAACTATATCCTGCAACGCAAGAACCACATCGTCTTCCCCGATGTGCCGGGTATGATGGATAACATCAAGGCCGTGACGGAGCATATCAAGGCGAAGGTTTCGGACCCGATGCGCGAGACGCTGACCATCATCCCCGCCAAGGATGGTAAGCTGTATGTTCAGGATGGCGAGAACTTCTGGGCTGTATGCCTCTTTATCCCCGACACGGCGAGCTACGACAGAGCCGACTCTCCCGCACTGGCCTATCAGGGTGGCGTGGGCATAGGTCGTTTTCAGGCTCTGCTCGCAGACTTCGACAAGCCGCTGAACGAGACAATCAAGGGTTTCCATAATATCCGCTGGCGCTTCCAGCAGTGGGACGAAACCATCGCCGCCGACCCCGCAGGTCGTGTGAAGGATTTGCAGGAGGAGATTTCGTGGGTGGAGAGCCGCCGCGAGGAGATGCTCACATTCTGGTCGAAGGTCGAAACGGGCGAGATTCCCACACACGTGACTCATAACGACACCAAAATCAGCAACATCCTCTTCGATAAGCCTACGGGCAAGGTGCTGTGCGCCATCGACCTCGACACGGTTATGAGCTCTACGTCGCTCAACGACTTCGGCGACGCCATCCGCTCCTACACCAATACGGGTGCCGAGGACGACAAGTGTCTGGATAACGTGGAGATGAGCATCGAGATGTTCCGTGCCTATGCCGAGGGTTACCTCTCGGAGCAGCGTGCCACGATGAGCGCCTCGGAGCTGGAGTGGCTGGCATTCTCGGGCCGCTACATCACCTTCGAGCAGGTGCTGCGCTTCCTGATGGATTACATCGACGGCGACAAGTACTACAAGATTGCCTACGCCGACCACAACCTCGTGCGTACACGTGCGCAGTACAAGCTCCTGCAGAGTATGGAGCGTCAGTATGACGAGATGTGCGCCATCGTGAAGGAGCTGAGTAAATAGCTGATAACGAGCAATATAGGAGGGGCTAAAAGGCCCCTTTTATTTTATGTATGCCTCCCGTTTGGTGGCGACAATCTCACCTACGGGCAGCAGGATGGCCACCTCCACCGCGCCGCTGAAGTCGGGATTCACCATCGCATCGAATGTCTGCATCCTCTCCGAGAGCCGCATATAGGCGTGAATCATCGGCGGGATGCGCTCGCCGCGGGAGCGCAGCAGATGCTCCAAAAGGGCAAAATTTTCGTTGTAATGGGCGCAGACGAATGGGTCCTCGCTGTGGGGCAGCCGCAGCGGTTGCCGAGCCGTGATAAGGGGCTCGCGGGCAGGGAAAAATTTTCTAAGAAAGAGCAGCAGAAGGCGTAGTGCCTGCCTGTCGTAGTGGGGCGGGATGGTCACCTTGCCGAAGAGATATTTCGCATCCTGCTGCACCACGATGCGCCCCAGACCACGCCACAATGCACCCATCACAAAGAGTGCCGAGGCGGTCGCCCGCACGCTGAACGAACGTCCCAATTCGATGGCGTGGGGCAGGTAACAGCGCCGAAACGCGGGGCTGAAGTGGAAGTAGTGGTGCGTAGAGAGTAAATCTATATTACACTCATTACCAATCATATAGCGATACCCGCCCACGACGCGCCGCAGCCTCTCATCCCACGCCACAATCTGCCGATAGCCATCGTGGGCAACATCACCCTCATCCATATCCAACGCACGCCCCGTACCCGTTCCCGCCAGCCGAAAAGCCTGCTCACGCAGGCGTGCCACCTCGCGCATCAGGGCGGGTGCCTCAGCCGAGCGGAAGGTGTAGAGCGCAAGCGACCCGCGCAGCGAGCGCAGCAGGGGTTGCAGATGGCCAATCTCGCGCTCGATGATGCGCTGGGGTGAGGTGTGCGCGATGGGTTGAAAATCGGTTATCACTTTCAGTTGCGGAATTTGATAGAAAAACTAAAAAAATACCTCCCTACATTAGCAACATTTCTGCTAAAAGCAGTAACTTTACACCCAAATACACTTTTTTGATACGAAAATGTCTTTAGACGCTACTACATACCACGTGCCCGTGCTGCTGGAGGAGTCTGTCAATCTGATGGATATCCGTCCCGATGGCACCTATTGCGACCTCACCTTTGGTGGAGGAGGTCACTCGCGCCACATACTATCGAAGCTGGGCGAGGGGGGACGACTCTTCTCCTTCGACCAGGACCGCGACACGCTTGCCAATGCCCCCGACGATGAGCGTTTCAACTACGTTGAGAGTAACTTCCGCTTCCTGCGCGGTGCGCTGCGTCTGCGTGGCGTGGAGCAGGTGGATGGCATTCTGGCCGATTTGGGCGTGTCGTCGCACCACTTCGATGCCACCGAGCGTGGCTTCTCGTTCCGTGGCGAGGCACCGCTCGATATGCGTATGAATCAGCGTGGTGGCCGCACCGCAGCCGACATCGTGAATAACTACGACGCCGACTCTTTGGGTCGCATCCTGAAGGAGTATGGTGAGCTGGATACCACGTGGAAGATAGCCTCGTGCATCGTGCGTGCCCGCGAGCAGGCCGAGATAAAGACCACGGCGCAGCTGGTCGAGGCCGTTAGGCCCTGCACACCCAAGCGTGACGAGTCGAAGTTCCTGACAAAACTCTTTCAGGCGCTGCGCATCGAGGTCAATGGCGAGATGGAGGCGTTGAAGATGGCCCTCGAGCAGTCGCTCAAGGTGCTCAGACCGGGCGGGCGTCTGGTGGTTATTTCGTACCACTCGCTCGAAGACCGTCTGGTGAAGAATTTTATGCGTAGCGGCAACTTCGCAGGCAAGGTGGAGCAGGACTTCTATGGTCGAGTGCAGACCCCCTTCGAGGTTGTGACACGCAAGGCCGTAGTACCCTCAGCCGAGGAGGTGGAGCGCAATCCCCGCTCACGCTCGGCCAAGATGCGTGCCGCAGAAAAATTGTAAAGTAAACGAGTGATGACCTATAACGACGAATTCAATCCGCTCACCGAGGAGGAGCAGCGCCGGCTGGAGGAGGACGAGGAGTTCCGCCGCCGCGTGCGCAACGAGGTGCGCCGCATACAGAGCGGTGAGGCTGCCGAGGATATCGAGCGCGACATAGAAGAGGAGGAGCAGGAGCGTCAGCAGGCCCACGAGGCCGAGGAGCGCGAGCGCAAGCGTCGTGCCGCACTGACGTGGCAGATATTCTCAGGTTCTATTCTGACGAGCCGTCAGGTGGCGGGCAACTACCGCTACTTGGTGGTTATGGCTTTTATGTGCCTGCTGAGTATTATGGTTATGTTCTGGTCGCTCTACACCGATATGCAGCACTCGCACCTTGAGCGCGAGGTGCAGCTTCTGCGCGAGCGTTCGATTCGTCTGCAGGAGCAGTTATACAATCAGACAACCCATCAGGCTATCCGTGACGAGCTGGCACGGCGCGGTATGAACCTGCAGGACCCCCGCACAACAAAGGCCGTCGTGGAGGATTAGCCTACGGGCGCAGTGAAGGATTAATGCCGCAGGCACAGGAGAGGTCACAGAAGGCGGGAGGAATCGCGTGGCAGAAGAGGCCTTAGGAAGAGCCGCAGAGGCTATGGTGAATTAATATTGCGAAGAAGCAAAAAAAATGGCAAAGAAGAAGGTTGAGATAGATATCAAAGGCGAGATGTACGCACGAGTGAGGACCGTTTACTGGATTTTCATCTTCGTGGGTCTGGCCGTTATGGTGCGTCTGGCGTGGGTTATGCTGCCCATCACCGAGACGGCCGAGAATGCCGACCGTCTGGAGGAGCGCATCTTCCAGACCGACACCGTTATCTCGCGCCGTGGCTCCATCCTCGCACGCGATGGCGAGCCGCTGGCCACATCCATCCTGCGCTACCGCATCGACTTCGATATGGGTAGCGAGGGTTTCGACGACGAGGAGACCTTCCGCGAGAATGTCGATTCGCTCTCGAAGCTGCTTGCCTCCTTCTTCAAGGACCGCACGGCTGCCGACTACCGCCGCCTGATGCTTGAGCAGCGCAAGAAGCACTGCAAGTGGGTATATTCGCACGACTCGCTGGTAAGGCGCAGCAGCGACCTCTTCACGTGGATTGTCGATAACCTGCGTGGTGATGATGTGCAGATTCTCAAGGTCGATACCGCCGTGCGTGACCACCACCCCGTGCAGATTCTGCCGCGTGCGGTGGACTTCAACGAGTGGCAGATATTGAGCAAGTACCCCATCCTGAACGGAAATATGGGCGTCACCTTCAAGAAACATATCCTCGACCAGCGAGTGTATCCCTATGGCGAGCTGGGTCGCCGCACGCTGGGCCGCGTTACGGACAATGTGAGCAAGGAGGATAAGCAGAGCGCCCGCGGACAGTATGGTCTGGAGAATGTCTATGCCGACTATCTGCGTGGCAGCAATGGCCGTATGTTGCGCCAGCGCATCGCCCCCGGCTTCTCGGCCGCCATACATAGCAAGGAGAATATCGAGGCGCAGGATGGCGAGGATGTCATCACCACCATTGATGTAGATATACAGCACGCCGCCGATGCTGCCCTGCGTAAGCAGCTCACCGCACAGAAGGCGTCGTGGGGTACCACGATGGTGATGGATGTCAAGACGGGCGATATTCTGGCGATGGTGAATCTTGGCGAGACGGCGCCCGAGAGTGGCATATATTACGAGAAGGAGAACTACGCCCTCTCGCGCCGCATAGAGCCGGGCTCGACCTTCAAACTGGTGTCGCTGCTGGCGCTGACCGATGATTGCGGGTTGCCCATCACGCAGGAGTACGACACGCACAATGGAAATACGGTTATTGTCGGTCCGAAGGGCCCGAAGGTTACCGACGACCATCCAATAGGTAAGATGGTGGATATGAAGACCGCTACGGCGCAGTCGTCGAATGTATATTTTGCCGAGGCGATATATCAGAACTACAACAACGACCGCCAGCGATATATCAACTATCTGCATCACCTCTACCTCGACCGCGATGTCGGCTTCACGAATATGGAGGAGAAGCTGCCACGCATTCCCGACCCCGAGAAGAAGACGGGCGTGGGTAGCTGGTCGGCACACACCTTGCCCAATATGGGTTATGGCTACGCTATCGAGATGCCGCCCATCCGCACGCTGGTGTTGTATAACGCCGTAGCCAATGGCGGACGTATGATGGCCCCGCGTCTGATTAAGGAGATACGCCGTGGCGAGGAGGTAGAGGAGAGCTTCTCTCCGCGTGTGTTGGTGGATAAGATTTGCTCGGACGAGGCGCTCGCCATCGTGCAGGAGTGTCTGGAGGAGACTGCGCGTACGGGTACTACGAAGCGTTACTTCACCGACTCGCTCACCTTCCGCGTAGGCTCAAAGACGGGTACAGCCATCGTGGCGCAGGACGGCAACGGAAACGGTGCCCGCTATGGTAGCTACTATCTGGCGACGGTGGTGGCCTACTTCCCCGTAGAGAATCCGAAATATACGGTTATGACCGCCATACATACCGACCGCCGCCGCGGTCACGCCTACTACGGTGCTTCGCTGGCAGGACCTGTGGTGCGAGATGTGGTTGACTATATCTTCTACCGCGATGAGGAGTGGCACAAGGCGTTGCCATCGAGCGAGCAGAAGCAGGTGCCGCTGAAGGTCAAGGGCGGCAACATTGCGCAGGTAAGACGTGTGGCCGACAAGTTCTCGCCGCGTGTGTCGTTCACCGACCGCGAGGGCTGGGGCGTGGCACGTATGGATACGCTGAGGAATGTGGATATCAAGACTATTGAGGACAACTCGCTGATGCCCAACGTTGTGGGTATGGGTCTGAAGGATGCGCTCTACATCCTTGAGAGCCGCGGGCTGGATGTTCACTTCTCGGGCAGCGGTATGGTGCGTGCGCAGAGCATACCCGTAGGCCGAAAGATTTCGGCAGGAGAGAATGTAAGTTTAATGCTGAAATAAAAGTATTACGTTGCGTCAGCCCAAACGCGGTAAAAGAACTTTTCTACGTTAGGAAAAGTTCTCGCAATGACTATATATTATGATTATGAAACAACTAAGAGAAATATTATCTTCAACCGAGGTATTGTCGTTCACCGCAACAGGCGAGGTCACAATCTCGGGTCTTACGTACGACTCGCGCCGAGTAAGCAAGGGCGACTGCTTCTTTGCCGTTCGTGGCACGCAGAGCGATGGCCATAACTACATCACGAAGGCCGTTGAGGCGGGAGCTGTGGCCGTTGTGTGCGAGCAGCTGCCCGAGCAGTTGGCGGCCGATGTGAGCTACGTGGTGGTGAAGGATACCAACGCCGCTATGGCCGACATCGCTGCGGCCTACTACGACAACCCCTCGCACGAGCTAAATCTGGTGGGTGTGACGGGCACAAACGGCAAGACAACGGTAGCCACGCTGCTCTACGACCTCTACCGCAAGATGGGCTACCGCGCGGGATTGATTTCGACGGTGGTCTATCGCATCGACGACCGCGAGATACCCTCAACCCACACCACGCCCGACGCCATACGCCTGAATGCTATGCTGCGCGAGATGGTGGATGCGGGGTGTGACTACTGTTTTATGGAGGTGTCGTCGCACTCATTGGTGCAGGAGCGTGTGCGTGGTCTAAAGTTCCGCGGGGCGATGTTCACAAACCTCACGCACGACCATCTGGACTATCACGGCACCTTTATAGAGTATGTGAGGGCAAAAAAACGCCTCTTCGACTCGCTCCCCAAGAGCGCCTTTGCGCTGGTGAACGTTGACGACCGCAACGGCGAGGTGATGGTGCAGAACACACGTGCCAAGGTGAGCCGCTACTCTCTGCGACAGATGGCCGACTTCCGCTGCAAGGTGCTGGAGATGTTGTTCGACGGTATGTTGCTGCGCGTGAATGCGCACGATGTGTGGGTGAAGTTCCTCGGACGATTCAACGCCTACAATCTCCTGTGCGTATATGGCGCGGCGGTGCTGCTCGGCTCCGATGAGCAGGAGGTGTTGCAGGCGCTGAGCTCCCTGCACTCGGTCAGTGGCCGTTTCGAGCCTGTGCGCTCTGAAGGGGGCGTGACGGCCATCGTGGATTATGCCCACACGCCCGACGCGCTGGAGAATGTGATTGCTACCATTAACGATATACGCACCCCCGCGCAGCAGCTTATCGTTGTCTGCGGCTGTGGCGGTGACCGCGACGCCACGAAGCGCCCCGAGATGGGACGCATAGCCTCACGCGAGGCCGACATCGCTATCTTCACGTCGGATAACCCCCGCACCGAGGACCCCGAGCGAATTCTCGACCAGGTGGTGGCGGGTGCCGAGGCGGGACGCCAGACGCTGCGCATAAGTGACCGCGCGCAGGCTATCCGCACGGCGGTGATGCTCTCGAAGGCGGGCGATATAATCCTTATTGCGGGCAAGGGCCACGAGGATTACCAGATTATCGGAACAGAGAAGATTCATTTCGATGATAGGGAGCAGGTCCGCGAGGCATTTAAGGAGTTAGGGAAATAAAGGCAGGCTATAGGTGTTATAAGTGATATAAGTATTATAGGAAATCGCGTATAACACCCATAACACCTATAACACTTATAAAATTTTGAATTAAAATATGTTATACTCACTTTTTCAACTGCTTGATGAGCGTTTTGACCTGCCCGGTGCAGGTGTGTTTCAATACATTTCGTTCCGCTCGGTGGTGGCCGTCATTCTGGCGTTGCTCATCACCATCTTCTTCGGCCGCAGCATTATCCGTATGTTGCAGCGCCACCAGATAGGCGAGGAGATTCGTGACCTCGGCCTTGAGGGGCAGCTCTCAAAAAAGGGCACGCCGACAATGGGCGGAGTGATAATCCTGCTGGCCGTGCTGGTGCCTATCCTGCTGGTGGGACGACTGGATAATATCTACGTGCAGCTGATGATTATCTCGACCATCTGGTTGGGCGTATTGGGAGGCTTGGATGATTACATAAAAACCTTCCGCCACAATAAGGATGGCCTGAAGGGTAAGTTCAAGATTGTCGGCCAGGTGGGTCTGGGCATTATCGTGGGTACGGTGATGTGCTTCTCGCAGGAGGTTGTCATCCGCGAGAAGATATCTACCCCCACCGAGAAGATTTATGTCAACCCCTCGGGTCAGACCGTTGTGGAGCGTGTTGAGACAGCCGTTATGGACCCCACGCCGCAGAAGACCACCAAGACCACAATCCCCTTCGTGAAGGATAACGAGTTCGACTACGGCTGGCTGGTGGGCGGCAACGACCTGCTGACGTGGCTGTTGTATATCGCCGTAGCGATATTTGTCGTCACGGCCGTCTCGAACGGAGCAAACCTGACGGACGGATTGGATGGCCTGCTTACGACGGTGTCGGTGCCGATAATGCTGGTGCTGGGTGCGCTGGCATATCTGTCGGGACACATCATCTATGCTAACTACCTGAATATTATGTATATCCCCGAGTCGGCCGAGCTTGTTGTCTTTGCCGCGGCGATGTGCGGTGCGCTGCTGGGATTCTTGTGGTACAACTCCTTCCCTGCGCAGATTTTTATGGGTGACACAGGCTCTTTGGCCATCGGAGGTATCATCGCGGTCTTTGCCCTCTGCATCCGCAAAGAGCTGCTGCTGCCGCTCTTGTGCGGTATCTTCCTGGTGGAGGCGGTGTCGGTGATGGCGCAGGTTAGTTACTTCAAATATACGAAGCGAAAATATGGCGAGGGACGGCGCATACTGCTGATGGCGCCCCTGCATCACCACTTCCAGAAGAAGGGGCTGTTCGAGACGAAGATTGTTATGCGCTTCTTCATCATCTCGATTCTGCTCTGCGCAATGACATTGGTAACGTTGAAGATACGATAAAAAAGCGTAACTCTATTTTGAATTTTGCATTTTGAATTCTACATTATGAAGAACATAGTAGTCTTAGGCGGCGGCATCAGCGGCTACGGCTCGGCGGTGCTGGCAAAGAAAAAGGGTCATAAGGTGTTCCTCTCGGACGCAGGACGTGTGGCAGACCGCTACGCGAAGGTGCTTGACGAGTGGGGCGTAGAGTGGGAGCAGGGAGGCCATACGATGGAGCGCATCCTCGCGGCCGACCTTGTAGTGAAATCCCCCGGCATACCCGAGAAGGCGGAGGTGGTGAAGGCTCTGCGTGCGCAGAATACGCCCATCATCTCGGAGATGGAGTTTGCCGCGAAGTATATGGGCAAGGCACGCACCATCTGCATCACAGGCTCAAACGGCAAGACCACAACCACGTCGCTCATCTATAAGATTATGCGCGATGCGGGCGTGAACGTGGCCCTCGGCGGCAACATCGGCGAGAGCTTCGCCTATCAGGTGGCAACGGCCGAGTACGATTGGTATGTGCTGGAGCTCAGTTCGTTCCAGCTGGACGGTATGTACGACTTCCGCGCCGATGTGGGTGTGCTGATGAACATCACGCCCGACCACTTGGACCGCTACGACTACTCGTTCCAGAACTATGTCGATTCAAAGATGCGCATCACGCAGAATCAGCACTCGCGCTCGTACTTTGTCTATTCGGCCGACGACGAGGTTATCGCCGCCGAGCTGGAGAAGCGCCCCGAGATGCGTATGCGTCAGCTGCCCTTTGCTGCGAAGGCGGCGGTGGCAAGTGGTGCGGGTGATGCCTTTCTGGTCGATGGCGAGTTTACGGCGCGCGTGGGTAAGAAGGCGGTGACTATCGACACCTCGAAGATGAAAATCAAGGGTCTTCACAATGCCTACAACGCTATGGCGGCGGCTCTGGCTACGCTGGCAGCGGGTGTCGAGGCGGAGCAGATAGCACGTTCGATATATGAGTTCTCGCCCGTGGAGCACCGTCTGGAGCCGGCAGGCGAAAAGGATGGCGTGCTGTGGATAAACGACTCAAAGGCCACCAATGTCGATTCGGTGTGGTACGCCCTGGAGAGTATGACACGCCCCGTGGTGTGGATTGCGGGCGGCACGGATAAGGGTAACGACTATGAGCCGCTGAAGGGCTTTGCACGCCAGAAGGTGAAGGCGCTCATCTGTATGGGCGTGGATAACGAGAAGCTCGTGCGCGAGTTTGAGGGCGTGGTGCCGAGGGTTATCAGCACCAGCACGATGGAGGATGCTATGCGTGCGGCGAAGGCGGAGGCCACGCAGGGCGATGTGGTGTTGCTCTCACCCGCCTGCGCAAGTTTCGACCTCTTCAAGAACTACGAGCAGCGCGGCGAGCTGTTCAAGCAGTGGGTTAAGGAGAATGTATTGAAATAGGAATTATAGGTGCTGTAAGTATTATAGGCAAGGCCCTATAACACCTATTGCACTTATAACACTTATAAAAAAGAGAAAATGGCAGAGATAGATTACAGCAAACATATTATACGCGAGAATGTGGCTGCGGAGGCGCGTGAGGCTTTGGCCGAGGGCGAGGATGTGGCCGTGCGTGCAGATTTGGTTGACGAGGTCGCCGAGGCGGATGATACGCCCCGCGAGAGCGGCTTCGTGGAGACCGTCAAGCGTCTGTTTGGTGGCGACCGCGTGCTGTGGGTCATCATCACTGCGCTGATGACTATCTCGGTGCTGGTGGTTTACTCCTCAACGGCAAAGATGGCGTATATGCCCTCGTCGGGCTCCTCGACGACCGAGTTCCTGCACTCGCAGCTGGGACTGCTGGCGATATGTGTTGTGGCGCTCTTTGCCACGCATCGCTTCAATAGCGACTTCTACCGCAAGGTGTCGTACCTCGTATTCTTCGGTGGCGTGGGACTCACTATGGCGGTATATTTCGTCGGCACGGCCTCGATAAATGGCGCGGCACGCTGGATAAATATCTTCGGATTCCAATTTCAGCCCTCCGAGCTGCTCAAGATAGGTATTATTATGTATCTGGCACGCGCGCTGGCCGACCGCCAGTCGAAGATTTCCACGATGCAGATTGTCCCCACGCTCAAGTTCTGGAAGTGGGGCGACCCCAAGCAGTTGCGCATCTGGCGTCAGGGCGGATTGCATATCTTCCTGCCTATTGTGCTGTCGTGTATGGTCATTATGCCTGCGCACACCTCCTCGGCGGTGCTGGTCTTTGGTATCTCGCTGGTGTTGTTGTATATCGGTCGCGTGAATGGTACCGAGATTTTGCGTGTTATATTGTGGGCCGTTGTGGGTGCTGCCCTTGTGGGTATTCTTGGTCTGGGTCGTAGCCATACGGCGGGCGGGCGTATCGAGACGTGGATAGATGTCTGGACGCAGGACCGCACGAAGATTGAGGTGCAGGACCTGAGCGACACCGAGCGCGCGATGATTGCCATCTACAACGGTGGCGTGATGGGCCGCGGTGCGGGCCAGAGTAGTATGCGTGTGGAGATGACACACCCCGAGAGCGACTACGCCTTTGCACTGTTTGTGGAGGAGTACGGAATCGTTATTGCAGCGATTCTCATTGCGTTGTACGTGTGGGTATTCTTCCGCGCCATAGAGATTTTCAAGCAATGCCCCGAAAAATACCCCTCGCTGCTATCGCTGGGCGTGGCGCTGCTGATAACCGTGCAGGCGCTGCTGCATATTATGGTGGCGGTGAACATCCTGCCCGAGACGGGACAGCCCCTGCCGCTCATCTCGCGCGGTGGCTCGTCGCTGCTCTTCACATCTATTGGTCTGGGTATGATTCTCAGCGTCAGCCGCCAGAATCTGGAGGGCTCGTACACGAAGGAGGAGTAAGATATGAGAAGCGTTATAATTCTTTTACTTTTGACCCTTGCGGCCTGCGCACCAACGAAGCAGCCGCTGACGTTGCTCGTCGGCACATACACCTCTGCCACGAGTCAGGGCATATATCGCACTACATTTGACCCCGCAACGGGGAGCCTCTCGCCGGCCGAGCTGGTCGTGGAGGTTGATAACCCTTCATATCTCGCACTTGCCGAGGATGGGAGGCTGCTCTATGCTGTGAGTGAGGGCGGCCGTGCGAAGGACTCTGCACTGAATGCCTACCGCTATGATGCGGCGACAGATACATATAAGCTGCTTTCACGCCGCCCAACGGGTGCATCGCCCTGCTATGTGGCCCTGCACGACGGCTATGCCTATACGGCAAACTATACAGGAGGCTCGCTGACACGTTTCCCCATTGCTGAGGATGGCTCGATAGGCGAGGGTGTGGAGCTGTGCTATGAGCCCAAGCAGGGTCGCGCATCGCATATCCACGGCGTATTCCCCTCGCCCGATGGAGGGTCGATATATGTCACTGACCTGGGTCGCAGCGAGATTTTTCAGCTGGTTGACGGCGTGGAGCAATCCCGCACGGCGCTGCCGATGGGTCGTGGACCACGACATATGGCCTTCTCGAAGGATGGAGCTGTGGCCTATGCGCTGAATGAGTTGTCGGGAACGGTGGCGGTGTTCGATATCGAGCCGCAGGGACTGAGCCTCAAACAGGAGATAGCCTCCGACAGTGTGGGTGGTGGCGGCTCAGCCGATATTCACCTCTCGCCCGATGGACGCTTTCTCTACGCCAGCAATCGCCTGAAGGAGGATGGAATCTCAACCTTCGAGGTGGCTGAGGGCGGTGAGCTGCGTAAGATAGATTACACACATACGGGTCGTCACCCGCGCAACTTCACGCTTACGCCTGCGGGGGATTACCTTCTGGTTGCGGTGCGTGATGATGACCGCATAGAGGTTTTTCGCCGCGATGCAGCGACAGGAGTGCTTACGGCAACGGGCGTGACGCTCGACATCAGTCGCCCGGTATGTCTGGTGTGGAGATAAAAACGGCCGCAGGCCAATGAATATAAATATTATGAGCGAAGTAAGACTTGATAAATACCTTTGGGCCGTGCGCGTGTTTAAGACTCGTTCGGACGCGGCCGATGCCATTCGCAACAACCGCGTGATGGTGAACGACGCCTATGCCAAGCCATCACGCGAGGTGAAGCAGGGCGATATAATATCTGTAAAACGAATGCCTGTAACGTATCGTTACAAGGTGCTGGAGCTGGTTTCGAGCCGTCAGGGCGCGAAGAATGTACCCCAATATTGTCTTAACATCACCCCGCAGGAGGAGCTCGATAAGCTGCTCACGCCGCGTGAGACCATCTTCGTCTTCCGCGAGCGCGGCACGGGCCGACCCACAAAGAAGGAGCGCCGCGAGATAGATGCCCTGATGGAGGGGATGTATTTCGAAGAAGAGGATTTGGAGTAGGAATAGGAGAGAAATAAAAAAGCTGTCCTTTTGGACAGCTTTTTTTGTTTATATAATATTTAGGAATTGTATAATAAGAGGGTTTTCAAGGCTTGCGCAGTCCGAGAAAGCGGAGTTTACTCGGCGTAAATGAGCATTTCGAGGACAAGCGTAACGCAGAAAACACCTTATTAGACAATTTCTATCGGCCCACCTGCATCCAGTTCTTCTGCACTCCCGCGTGCTCGAGGAAGTAACGCTGAGCCTTCAGGAGGTTACGTGCCTGAAGCACCATAGCCTTGGTCTCGCTCAGTACGGTGAGGTAGAACATACTTGCCTTGGTGTTACCCTCGCCAGCGTTGATACGCACCAACTCCGACTTTGTGGTTGTGGCGATGCGCTCGAACAACTCGTCACGCATAGTCAATACGATGTCGATGTCGGTAAAGTTATTCTCGGTAATCATACGGTTGATGCTGCCGTAAATCTCGGCCACGTCGTCGTTGATATGCTTGAGGTCCGAAATCTGCTCCTCCGAGAGTCCCTTATGGTTGTTGTCGATGTGGTCGAAGGCGGGGCGTGTGATGTGCACCAGCGCCTTAGCCATCTCGTTCAGGTAGTCCACAACCTGAATGTAGTAGAGCGAGAGCTCCAGGCCCGAGCCCTTCATCTTGCGCAGGGCGGGCATAAGGCTATATTTAATCTTGTGGCACTCGTCGTACATCTCGTCCGATTGACGTACCAGCTCCTTCAACGCCTTACGGTCCTCCTTGAACACAGCCACCAACGTGCGGTCGTAAACCTGTGTTGAGGTCTTCATCATCTGGCATACCTCGCCAAGAACGCTATCTACGGTGCCATTCTCAACAGCCTTCTCAGGCATAGCATCCTTCTTAGAACTCTTGAGATTGCTCTTGATAAGCATATATGCGCAGGCCAGCGTAACCACCGCAAATGCAGCCGTGCCGCCCCAGATGAGCAACAGACCCACAACAATTGCTATAACGAATGCGCCGATACCCGTAACGAACCAACCCATCACTACGGTCATAACGCCCGTGATGCGGTGTACGGCCGACTCACGACCCCACGCCTTATCGGCCAGCGACGAACCCATCGCCACCATAAAACATACGTATGTAGTAGAGAGGGGCAACTTGAGCGACGTACCTACCGAGATAAGCAACGCAGCGGTTGTGATGTTCACTACGGCACGAATCTTATCGTAAGGAGCGCCATTCTTCTCCACATCCTCATATACGAAACGCTTGCCCACAAACTCCTGCACCGACTGCGGGATAACCTTATCGAGGAAGTTCGACATACCGATTGAGGCGCGTACGATAGAGCGTGAGAAGACGTTTGAGTTAACCTCGCCCTCCACCTCGTCGCCGTGACCAGCCAACGAAATCTCAGTCTGCGACACATTGAGCGACTTGGTAGATGTCCAGAGCGTGATAATCATAATCACACCTGAGAGCAAAATCCAGATAAACTGTGCGGGCAGATTCTCGTTCAGAGCCTCCATCAGGATAGATGTTGAGCCCGCCTCGCTGGCAATCTTATATGCGTCCAAACCTGCGATGGGCACACCGATAAAGTTCACAAGGTCGTTACCCGCGAAGGCCAGCGCCAATGCGAAGGTACCCAAGAGGATATTTATACGGAGGATATTCACGCGGAACATCTGCACAAATGCCAGCAGCACAGAGCAGGTAATCCAGCAGAGGATAAGCGCGAGCAGGAGGTTGTCGCTAATCCACGCATACATTGCCGTACCCGCCAGCACGCCCTTCAGCGCCTTAAATACAGCGAAGTAGGCGATAGCTGTGAACGACAGACCGCACCACATAGCACCCGTCTTGCGGAACATCTCGAAGTAACGGAACGAGAACAAAAGGCGTGAAATCCACATAATCAACGTACCGAAGATGAATGCGATAAGCACCGACAAGAGGATTGCCGAAATCACACCCATAGCACGTGTGGTGTTGATAAATCCGCCCAGCGAGCCGATTGTGAGCGAGGGGTCGCCCGAAATTTTATACAATGAAACAGCGATAGCGGCACCCAACAACGAGAAGACCAACGCAACGGTGGTCGAGGTGGGCAGACCCAGCGAGTTGTAGATATCCAGCAGGATAACGTTGGCGAACATCACACTCACGTAGAGAATCATAATCTCGTGGAAGGTGAACAGGCCGGGGTTGAACATACCGCTACGTGCAACCTCCATCATACCCGATGAGGTCAACACACCGATGATGATACCGACTGAAGCAACAGCCAAAATAGTACGCATCTTTGCCACCTTTGAACCGATGGCAGCGTTAAGGAAGTTTACGGCGTCGTTTGTTACGCCGACATAGAGTCCCGAGATAGCCAGGATGGCCAGCACGGCAAGCATTACTGTGTATAACACGCTCATAATTAAATGGTTTCGTCCCTTGCGCTAAGCGTTTAGGGCGCATTTCTGTTTCCAAAGATAATATATCTGCACCAATCTGCGATACATTTCGTCCATTGTTAACGATTATTTAACGCATCGGCAAAGTCGCTAACAGGCAATCTTATTATTGCTCTTGCAACGGCTATAACACTTATCGTACATATATCGCCCAATAATTATAATATTTTTTGTATCTTTGTCGGTTAGAGGTTGTCGTGCCCCCGATACGAGGCCCGCGACCCCTTCAAAAAAGAACAAAAAAAACAAAAACAGATACAACTATGGAGTACAATTTTAAGTCGATCGAGAGCAAATGGCATAAGCTCTGGAACGATCGCAAGACCTACCACGTCGAGGTTGACCCCTCACGTCCCAAGTTCTACGTTTTGGATATGTTCCCCTATCCCTCGGGAGCAGGTTTGCACGTAGGCCACCCGCTGGGTTACATCGCATCGGATATCTACTCACGCTACAAGCGTCTGTGCGGCTTCAACGTGCTGCACCCGATGGGTTACGACGCCTTCGGCCTTCCCGCCGAGCAATATGCTATCCAGACAGGTCAGCACCCTGCCGTAACCACCGAACAGAACATCAACCGCTACCGCGAGCAGATGGATAAGATTGGCTTCTGCTACGACTGGGACCGTGAGGTACGCACCTGCGAGCCCGAGTATTACAAGTGGACGCAGTGGGCATTCCTGAAGATGTACGACCACTACTACTGCAACGACTGCCAGAAAGCACGCCCCATAAAGGAGCTGGTGGAGGCTTTTGCACAGCAGGGCTCGGCGGGTCTTAACGCCGCTTGCACCGCACCTATGGAGTTTACGGCCGAGGAGTGGAACGCGTGGGATGAGCAGAAGCGTGAGCAGGTGCTGCAGAACTACCGCCTGGCATACCGTGCCGACACGATGGTGAACTGGTGTCCTCAGCTGGGTACCGTTCTGGCCAACGACGAGGTGAAGGATGGCCTTTCGGTTCGTGGCGGCTTCCCCGTAGAGCAGAAGCGTATGAAGCAGTGGTCATTGCGCGTAACGGCTTACGCACAGCGTATGCTTGACGGCTTGGACTCGTTGGAGTGGAGCGACTCACTCAAAGAGATTCAGCGTAACTGGATTGGCCGCTCGGTAGGTGCGCAGGTATTCTTCGATGTGAAGGATTCGGAGCGCAAGCTGGAGATTTTCACCACACGTCCCGATACTATCTTTGGTGTTACGTTTATGGTTATCGCCCCCGAGCACGAGTGGGTTGAGGAGCTGACAACCGAGGAGAACAAGGCTGCCGTTGAGGCCTACATCGCCGAGACCAAGAAGCGCTCGGAGCGTGAGCGTATCGCCGAGACACGCCGCGTGAGCGGTGTTCCCACAGGCTCTTACGCCATCAACCCCTTCACGGGCAAGGCTATTCCCATCTATATCTCTGACTACGTTTTGGCGGGCTACGGTACGGGTGCTATTATGGCCGTGCCGGCACACGACTCACGTGACTACGCCTTCGCACGCCACTTCGGCCTGGATATCGTTCCCGTAGTTGAGGGCGGCAATATCGAGGTGGAGTCGTACGACGCCAAGGCTGGTAAGATGATTAACTCAGGCTTCCTCACAGGTATGGACGTTACGGAGGCTATCCCCGCAATGTTCGACGAGGTGGAGAAGCGCGGTTTGGGTAAGAAGCTCATCAACTACCGCCTGCGTGATGCTATCTTCTCACGCCAGCGTTATTGGGGCGAGCCCTTCCCCGTATATTACAAGGGCGAGACAGCATATCCCCTTCCCGAGGATAAGCTCCCATTGGAGTTGCCTCCTATCGAAAACTTCGGCCCCACCGAGCAGGGCGAGCCACCCTTGGCACGTGTTAAGGAGTGGACGTTCGATGGCTGCCCGCTGGAGCTCTCAACAATGCCGGGCTTCGCAGGCTCATCGGCTTACTTCCTGCGATATATGGACCCCCGCAATCAGGAGGCACTCGTATCGAAGGAGGCGAACGACTACTGGCGCAATGTTGACCTCTATGTAGGTGGTATTGAGCACGCTACGGGTCACTTGATGTACTCTCGTTTCTGGAATATGTTCCTCTACGACTTGGGTTACGTGTGCGAGTCTGAGCCCTTCAAGAAGCTGGTTAACCAGGGTATGATTCAGGGCCGCTCGAACTTCGTTTACCGCGTTGTGGGTACAAATAAGTTCGTATCGCTCGGCCTTAAGGGCGACTACGAGACACAGGAGATTCACGTCGATGTAAATATCGTCAAGAACGACCAGCTCGACCTCGAGGCCTTCCGCGCTTGGCGACCTGAGTTCCGCGATGCGGAGTTTATTTTGGAGGATGGCAAGTACGTCTGCGGCTGGGCTATCGAGAAGATGTCGAAGTCGATGTTCAACGTGGTAAACCCCGACAACATCGTTGAGAACTACGGTGCCGACACGCTGCGTATGTACGAGATGTTCCTCGGCCCGCTGGAGCAGTCGAAGCCGTGGGATACAAACGGTATTGACGGTGTACACAAGTTCCTGCGTAAGTTCTGGCGTCTGTTCTACGACCGCGAGGGCGTATTTGCTCTCACCGACGAGGCGGCAACACCTGCCGAGCTGAAGTCGCTGCACAAGACCATCAAGAAGATTCGTGAGGATATCGAAAACTTTTCATTTAATACCTCGGTTTCGGCCTTTATGATTTGCTTGAATGAGCTTGGTGCTTGCCACAAGCGCGAGATTTTGGAGCCGCTTACAATCCTTATCGCCCCCTTCGCACCTCACATCGCCGAGGAGTTGTGGGAGCAGATGGGTCACGACACAACAATCTTCGATGCGGCATATCCCACTCACGACGAGAAGCACTTGGTTGAGAGCGCGTTTGAGTATCCTGTTATGGTGAACGGCAAGCTGCGCTTCAAGCAGACCTACGCACTCGATATGACGCCCGCCGACATTCAGGCCGACATCGTTAAGACCGAGGGTGCGCAGAAGTGGCTTGAGGGCAAGGCCCCGAAGAAGATTATTGTCGTGAAGGGCAAGATTATCAATATTGTAATGTAAACCTTAAAATAACCACAGCTATGAAGACAAAGTGGATATTATCGTTGCTGGCCATATTCAGCATTCTTTCGGCCTCGGCTTTAGAGCGCGTACCCGTATGGCCCAAGGGCAAGATGCCCAATGCACAGAGCCATCAGATTGCCGCTATGACCGACGAGGCAGGCAAGGAGGGTTTCAAGGCCGACAAGCATCGCGTGGCATACCTCGAGTGGGGCGACAAGCCCGCCGAGGCGGTGGACAACGACGCTTGTATGATTCTCATCTCGGGCGGCAGCTATCAGAACTGCTGCGATGTGGGTCTTATCAAGATGTGGCGCGAGGAGCTCACCAAGCTGGGATTCCAGACCGTGAACTTCGTCTATCGCACTCCTCGTCCTGTCGATTTGCCTATCTATCAGACCGCGTGGGAGGATGGCCAGCGTGCCGTGCGTATGGTACGTGCCGAGGCCGAGAAGCGCGGCTACAACCCCGAGAAGATTGGTGTTATCTCTATGTCGGCAGGCTCACACCTCGCACTGCTTTTGGCTACAAGCTCGCAGACGGCAGCCTACGCTAAGGTGGATAAGCTGGACGATGTGCCCTGCCATATCAATTGGGCAGTGGTAAATGCTCCCGCCTACGTTACGACCGACGCCGAGACAGGCACACGCGCCACACGCGATGGCTACGGCATAGATGTGAAGATTTCCGATGTCTTTAAGTTCGATGAGAAGACCTGCCCGATGACGCTCCAGCACGGCGGCCGCGACCCCTATAGCCCCAACGGCTCTACGCTGGTCTATCGCAAGCTGCGCGAGATGAAGGTGCCGGCCGAGCTGCACCTCTACCCCGAGAAGGGTCACGGTGCCTTCGGCTTTGAGCGCACTATCGAGTTTATGCGCCAGATGGGCTTTATGGGCGAGCTGGGCAAGGATGAGGTGCTGATGGAGCGCTATCCGAGCGATGCGGCACGTGCCGATAAGATTGTGCAGGATGTGTGGCCCGAGGGCAAGACACCCGATTTTCAGGAGCACCAGTGCAAGCCCTACATCGAGTGGCATATGCCCAAGAATCTCCGCACGAAGGGTGTTCAGATTATCTACTCGGGCGGCAGCTATACGGGCAATAACCCCGATGGTTTCGAGGTTGCTCCCATCCGCCGCTACCTGAACGAGCAGGGTATCACGGTGGTTACGATGAAGTACCGCACACCCCGCCCCTCAAAGGAGAGTGGCCTTGCTAAGCACACCACCGCTTGGCAGGATTTGCAGCGTGCCATTCGTCTGGTGCGCTCGCAGGCCGAGAAGTTTGGACTCGATGGCAACAATATAGGTATTATGGGTAGCTCGGCGGGCGGTCACCTCACGCTGATGGGTGTCACCAGCTCACGCCACCAGTCATACCTGCCCATCGACGATGTGGATAAGCTCCCCTGCAACGTACAGTGGGGCGTGGGTATCTACCCCGCATACGCCCTGACCGATGGTGCGGACAAGAACAACACCACGGGCGGCAATGCCGACAGCGCAGTGCTGGTGCCTGAGTTCAGCTTCGACCTTGATACAGCGCCTATGTACCTCGTACACGGCGACGCTGACGGCTGGGCGGCGATGAACTCGGTGAAGGTGTGGGAGAAGATGCGCGCTATGGGTATCCAGTGCGAGCTGCACACCCTTGCTCTGCGTCCTCACTGCTTCCAGCGCGAGGCGGCACCAGGCACGGGAAGCTATAACTTTGTCGAGAATATTGGCGAGTACGTTAAGGCCCGCCTGAAGATGGAGTAGAGAATAAAACCTTAAAACGATGTTGAACAGATTTATATTGGCGGCCCTTGCGTCGCTATGTGTTATGACTACACAGGCACAGGATTTGACTATAAAGTTGTGGGACAACGCCACCGCACCCCACTCAAACGGACTCTCAGGCGCCGATAAGGATGAGGGCGAGGAGCGCGTATCGAACACCAACGTTGCGGAGCTATTCATCTACGAGGCCGACCCCGCGAAGGCTACGGGTCAGGCTGTGGTTATCTGCCCGGGTGGCGGCTACCGCCTGCTGGCTATGGGTCACGAGGGACATCAGTATGCCGAGTGGATGGCCGCAAATGGAATCACTACGGCCGTGCTGAAGTACCGCCTGCCTAACTTCACGCCGCAGGTGCCGATGGAGGATGCGGCCGAGGCGCTGCGTTATATGCGCGAGGAGTATCGCGGCAAGGCGTCAATCAAGCAGCTGGGTATTATGGGCTTCTCGGCGGGTGGTCATCTGGCCGCCTCAACAGCCGTAGGATGCCTGAAGGCTAATGGCGACACGTCGGCTCGCGCGGCTCTGCGCCCCGACTTCGCCGTTCTGTTCTACCCTGTAATTACGGGTCACCCCCTGCAGACGCATAAGGGCTCGTACGACTACCTTTTGGGTCGCAACCGCACGCAGGAGCTGACCGATAAGTGGTCACCCGAGCTTGTTGCGGGCAAGGATGCACCGCAGACGCTGATGATTCTCTCAAGCGACGATGCTACCGTGCCACCCATCAACTCAACCAAGTTCTACAACGCGCTGAAGGAGCTGGGCGTTCCCGCCTCGATAAACATTCTCCCCTCGGGAGGTCACGGCTGGGGTTTCCGAGATTCTTTCAAGTACAAGGCCATCTGGCAGGAGACAATGCTGCAGTGGTTAGCAAGTATCCAAAAGTAATAGAAAAGGTTGTCCCGACGGACAACCTTTTTTTTATAGGAGTTATAGGTGCTATGCGTGGTATATTTTATAACACCTATAACACTTATAGCACTTATAATACTTATTATAACGCCTCTATCACCTCATCCACATCCTCCGTGCGGGTGACCCACGACGTGGCAAGTCGTACAACCAAGCGTCCATCGGCCGTGCGCTCCCACTCCGAGAAGGTGACGAGCGTGCGCAGATGCGCCTCCTGCTCGGCCGTCAGCGCCACGAAGAGCTGATTTGTGGGCGACTCGGCATAAATCTCATACCCCTTGGCACGGAACGCCTCACGCAGACGTGCCGCTTGAACGACAGCCTCGCGCGCGATATTTATATATAGGTCATCGGTGAAGAGCGTATCAAACTGCAAGCCCAGCATACGCCCCTTGGCCAGCAGCGCGCCCTGCTGCTTGATGATGGTGAAGAAGTGGGGAATAAGTCCCTTGTGCATCACCACCGCCTCGCCAAACATCGCTCCGCACTTGGTGCCGCCGATGTAGAACACATCACACAGACGCGCCAAATCACGTAAGGTGACATCCGTTGCGGGTGAGGCCAGAGCATAACCCAAACGCGCACCATCCACAAAGAGCGGAATCTCCCACTTGCGGCACACAGCCGACAGAGCCTCCAGCTCGGCCAGAGTGTACAACGTGCCGTACTCGGTTGGCTGTGAGATATATACCATACCAGGCCATACCATATGGTCCCACGCCTCATCGGCACGGAACGCCTTGATATACTCATCTATGGCCGCAGCCGAGAGCTTGCCCTCCACGGCAGGGATGGTCAGCACCTTGTGTCCCGAAGCCTCGATGGCGCCCGCCTCGTGCAGTGCCACGTGGCCCGTAGTGGCGGCGATAACACCCTCGTAGGGGCGCAGCAGTCCCGCAATAACCGTAGCATTGGTCTGCGTGCCTCCCACAAGGAAGTGAACCTCCCCCTCATCGCTTGTAAGGCCGCACGCCGCGAGAATCTTCGCACGCGCCGAAGCGCAATACTCATCCGCACCGTAGCCTACGCTCTTCTCCAGATTGGTACGCACCAGAGCCTCCAGAATCTTGGGGTGCGCACCCTCCATATAATCGCAGTCGAAGTGTTGCATATGGTTTTATTATAAGTGTTATAAGAGTTATAGGTGCTATAAGAGTTATAGGTATAGGCTCTCGCCTATAACACATATAGCACTTATAACACCTATAATACTAAAAAGTTGTAGATTAGTAACTGCGTGCGAACAATACGCGGCACTTAGAAGGCTTGCCTGAGTAGATACAAGTACCCTCCTCCTCTTTCACGTCCAAAGGAATACAGCGGATTGTAGCCTTCGTAGCCTCCTTGATGGCCACCTCGGTCTCAACCGTGCCGTCCCAGTGAGCAGAGATAAAGCCACCCTTATTCTCCAGCACGTCAACAAACTCGTCCCACGTGTTCACCTCGGTAATCATCGAGTTACGATAGTCGAGTGCCTTCTGGAAAATGTTCTTCTGGATTTCGTCAAGAAGAGCCACGATGCGCTCGGTAAGGCCCTCCTGCGGAACAACCTCCTTGGTGAGCGTGTCACGACGTGCCAGCTCGATAGTGCCATTCTGCAAGTCACGAGGACCGAGTGCCAGACGCACGGGCACACCCTTCAGCTCGTACTCGGCGAACTTAAAGCCCGAACGTACATTGTCGCGGGTGTCAACCTTAACAGATACACCCTTTGCACGAAGCTCACGAGCAATCTCCTCCATTTTGACGGTCATCTCCTTCAACTGCTCCTCACCCTTGTAGATGGGCACCATAGCAACCTGAATAGGAGCCAACTTCGGTGGCAATACCAGACCGTTGTTATCCGAGTGAGCCATAATCAGCGCACCCATCAGACGTGTTGATACGCCCCACGATGTAGCCCAAACATACTCCTGCTTACCCTCCTTTGTGGTGTAGGTTACGTCAAACGCCTTGGCGAAGTTCTGACCTAAGAAATGTGATGTACCGCTCTGCAAAGCCTTGCCGTCCTGCATCAATGCCTCGATGGTGAGCGTATCCTCAGCACCTGCGAAGCGCTCGTTGGGCGACTTGTGACCCACGATAACGGGCACGCCCATCCAATTCTCGGCAAAATCCTGATATACGCGAATCATACGCTCTGCCTCCTCGATAGCCTCCTCGCGTGTAGCGTGTGCGGTGTGACCCTCCTGCCAGAGGAACTCGGCAGTACGCAGGAACAGACGTGTACGCATCTCCCAGCGCACCACGTTAGCCCACTGGTTGCAGAGAATGGGCAGGTCGCGGTATGATGTAATCCAGTTCTTATATGTGTTCCAGATGATGGTCTCCGAGGTGGGACGCACGATAAGCTCCTCCTCCAGACGTGCCGAGGGGTCAACAACAACACCCTCACCGCGGGGGCTGTTCATCAGGCGGTAGTGCGTAACAACGGCGCACTCCTTAGCGAAGCCCTCCACGTGCGACGCCTCGCGCGAGAAGAATGACTTGGGGATGAACAAGGGGAAGTATGCGTTCTCGTGACCCGTAGCCTTGAACATATCGTCCAGCGCACGCTGCATCTTCTCCCAGATAGAGTAGCCGTAAGGCTTGATTACCATACAACCACGTACGGCCGAATTCTCAGCCAAGCCAGCCTTCACGACCAGCTCGTTGTACCACTTCGAGTAGTTATCCTCGACTTTGGTTAAATCTTTAAGTTCTACTGCCATATCTTTTTTATTTCGATTTTTTCTCTCCACATCGGGCCACAAAAAATGGCCACCCTTGTACTAAAGTACAAAAGTAACCATTTTTTATTTAACGTGTACTATCTCAGCCGTTTTTTTTACTCCACAACCAAATTGCAGACGATGGGCAGGTGGTCCGAGGGGTAGTGACCGTTCGCGCGCTTATCCTCCACAACGGTGTAATCCTTCACACGGATGTTATTGCTCGTAAAGATAAAGTCGATGCGACCATCGGCCGGCCCGATGAAATTTCCGCCGCCCAAATCGGTGTCAAACGACCCTGCGGGCGTGGTTTCGCTTACGGCATAGGCGTCGTTCATCAGCGCGAGAATATCCTTCACCTGCGGCGACTCGGGACGGGAGTTGTAGTCACCCACAGCAATCACTGGCTCTTCGCCCGCAATCTCACGAATCTTCTCCACAAGCACCGCACCCGACTTTGCACGCGCCTCCTCCAGACGCCAGTAGAGGTGCGAGTTGAAGTAGAAGAACTCGCGGCCCGTAGCCTTGTCGCGGAACTTACCCCAATTACATAGGCGGTAATCGGTGGCATCCCAGCCGAAGCTCGCCACGTCGGGCGTGGGGCTATACCAGAACGTACCCTCGTCGAGCAGCTCGTATTTATCTCGTTTATAAAATGTTACGCAGTTGTGAAACTTCTGGTCCTTGCCGTAGGGGTGGTAGATGTAATCATACTCGGGCAGCAGCTCCGCCAGCTCGGGCATCTGCTTGTTGTCGGCCTCCTGCGTGCCGACGATGTCGAAGTCGTGGTCAAGGATGAGCTTGGCCACATCGCCCTTGCGCTCGGCCCACGAGTCACCATTGGTGGCGTCGGCCGCAGCATCGTAACGCACGTTGTAGGTTGCTGCGCAGATATTCATCTCGCGCTGGCCGCAGCTTGCCAACAGCAGTAGCGAGAGTAGAGGAAGAAGAACTCTTTTCATTGTAGTATGGGTTAGGTGTTATAAGAGTTATAGGTATTATAGGAAAAGGCTTTTTAACACCTATAAACTCCTATAATACCTATAATTTTTGTTATCTACGATAGTCTAAAATCTGTATCCCAGCGTCAGCGTCACGTAGTTACGCTTGAACTCTGTTGAGTAGTAGGGGCTTGCCGTATCGAACACGCCCGAATCCTCCAGTGCGTAGTAGAGCATATACGATGTCTGGCTCTGCACCAGGTGCTGGTATGCCAAATCCAATGTTGTGCGACCGAACGAGTAGCCTATACCACCCGAGTAGCACGCCGTGCGGTATGTCAAGGGGCGGTTGTAGTAGTCGCTATACGCATTACGCAGGGCGCCATCGTTAAGGCCATAACCCACACGCAGCGCGAAGTTAGGCATAGGCTTCACCTCGGCACCTATACGCAGGGTGTTTGAGGCCTTGAAGTTATCCTTGAACTCCTCGCGGTAGTCCTGCTGCGAGATGTCGAAGCCCGAGGGAATATTCTTCACGCGGATGCCGTTGTACCAGTCACGCTCGTAGTCCACCGACAACACGGCAAAGGTACCGATGTTGTACGACGCACCAAACATCAAGCGCGTAGGTGAGCAGAAATCCCACGAGTTCTCGCCCACATCGTCAAGCGCGGGTGTGGTGTCACCATCGGGGTGGAAGTTTGTGCCCATATATGCCTGATAGCTGCGCTCCAGCGAGTAGTACGTAGGCGTATGAATCGCAGCACCCAAGCGCAACGAGGGTATAGGACGGTAGATAAGACCCAGCTTAAAGTTCACGCCCGCACCTGCAATCTTCACCGCCTGATTGTAATCCATCCACTCGGCAGGCTCGGCAATGGGAGTGCCGTCGCCATAGACGGGGGTAGATGAGTAGAGGTAATCCTCACCGTAGTATATCTGTCGCTCCCAGTTAACGCTCTGGATACCGATTGTAGCACCCACGTAGAGCTTGTTGGCGATGTTCATACCCATAGCGATGTCGTACTCGCCGATATATCCGCGGCTCTCGACACCCACCGTGTGACCCACACCAGCATTCACGCCCAGCGTGTTGGCCGAGGTCCAGTAGTCGCCCAGCTCGTCACTCTCCACGTCGAGCAGCCAGCCGTTGTAGGCCAGCATACCGCCCCAATAATATGAGCTGCCGTAGTCGTAGTTAAGCGCACCCTTGCTGTCGGGGAATATACCACCCTGACCCAGCTGACGCACGAAGGCGTCGTTGATAGAGCGGTAGGGCGAGCTCGATGCGGGGCTCTGCGAGGTGTAGCCGTAGTTATAATTAAGGTCCGCCACGCGGTTGTAGCCTATGCCGAGGTTGATGCTCACCAGCGAGCCCTTGCCACCCTCGAAGACATTTGCCACCACGCCGAGGTTTGCTATCGAGAAGCGGCTCAGCGAGTTGTTGCCATAGTTCTCGGCGCTATTCTGGGCATTGGTGAAGCCCATCATCGGCGAGAAAGAGACCTCGTTCGAGCGATACATACCCAAACCTGCGGGGTTGATACCCATCGAAGCTATATCGCCACCCAATGAGGCGAACGCCCCTGCCATCGCCATCGAGCGGGCCGTGCCGAAGCCGAAACCCGTCTGCGAGAGGGTGTACATATCGTTCGACATCATACCGTCGCGGTCCATCAGCAGACCACCGAAGCGATACTGCGCCTGCGCCGTAGCCACAAGGCCAAAAGCGAGGGCTGATGCCACGAGTGACTTAAGGAAAAATCTTGACACAAATTTCATTGTTTGCACACGTTTGTGACCCTTGCGGGTCGGGTTAAATATTTGGTGCTTAGCATATTATAATCTTTGGGCCGACCCGAGGCCTGCCCAAAGTATTACTCTGCAATTAACGGCCTCGAGAGCCTCCGCCACGTGAGCCGCCACCGCCGCTGCTGCCGCCAGAGAAGCCACCGCCACCGCCGCGTGAGCCACCCGAAGAGCCTGAGCTGAAGGATGACGAGCTGCCGCGTGAGGTCGAGCCTGACGAGTAATTAGAACGGCTGCTTGAGTTGTTGCGTGTTACGTTGCCGCTGCTCGGACGCTGCTGCGTAGTACCCGAGGTGTAGCTTCGGCTGCGTGAGGTGTTATTGTTGCGGCCGATGCCTTGCGAGCGACCTGCCGAGCCCTGTGCGGGAGCGTTGAAGTTCACGCCGCCGCCACGTGATGACTCGCCATACACCTTACCTGTGTTGGGTGAGCGGTAGGGTGTAGAGTGTGCCGAGCCACGATTCACCAGCGAGCGTGTGCGGGGACCTACGCCGAAGTTGTCGCGAGGAGCGTTGCCACGTGAGCCGTAGTAGCTGCCGCCACGGTTCCAGTAGCCGCCACCACCGCCGAGGTAGTGATGACCCCAGAAGTGAGGACCGCCAAAGTGGTGACCTCCGAAGTGGTAGTGATGGTAGGGACGCCACGGACGGTAGTAACCACCCCAGCCCCACCAGAGGTTAAGACCCCAGTGTGAGCCGTAGCAGATATTCCAGTTCCAGTCGTACCACGAGTAACGGGGGAAGCCCCACGATGAGTAGTACCAGGGGTCGTAGAAGCCAGAGTGCCAGCCGTAGTACCAGGGTGAGTGTACGAGCATCGTAGCGTTTGTTGCGCCCCACGTGCCGAACATCGAGGTGATGTAGCGAGGCTCAACCCATACCTGGTCGCCCGACACCATCACGTTGTAGATGGCGGGGTCGTAGGCTGTAACGTACATATAGTCACCGCCATAACGCAGGTTGAAGTAGCTTGACGGCATACGGTATGTAGCCGATTTGAAGCCCAGCAGACGACGTGCATAGGCGCTCTCGTAATCATCGGCAATGTAGCTGTCGTAAACGTTTGTTGAGCGTGTAGCGTTATCGTCAACAATAATCACGCCATCGCTGTCGGTGCGTGTGCCGGCCTGCGCCTGTGCAAGACCCAGCTCCGCCAGCTGTGCTTCCAGCTCGGCCTGACGCGCTTGAGCCTGCGCCTGACGAGCCTCATACTCGGCACGGCGTGCATCAGCTTCGGCCTTCTGGCGATTGGCGATAGCCGTACGGTCGTGAATGGCGTATAAATCATCGTATGCACTGCCTGACGAAGAGTAGAAGGCAGAGGTGCAGCTCGTAGCCACGATGGCTGCGAGGCCCGCCAACAAGATTCGCTTAAATGTTTTCATAGCGTACATAGGTTAAAGTCTGTTTTGGTTTATTCAAATATAAAAAGCTTACTCCTTTTTATATATAACGTATGAGTCGGTGGTTTTATTATGTGGCGCGAACATTACCGCTTTGGGCAAGTTACGTGCCGCGCATAATTGGACTCATAGTGCAAATATACGTAAATGAGAAATAATAACAAAATTTGACCAGAATCTTTGGCGGGCAGGATTGGCCTCGCTTAGCTCGCTTGCCGCTCCGCACCGCGAGCCCTTTCCCTTGCGGGTAGGCTTCAAAAGAAAAGAATATGTCCTTAAAAGGATTTTTATAATAAAGGCACCCTGACAAATAAATTTGTGGGAGCCTTTATACAAAAAACTCCTGCGTGTTACGCAGGAGCATCATATTCTTTTCTTTTTGGCGGAGAGGGAGGATTATGAACCTAACTCTCGTAACCTCGTATAAATCAAGTTCTTGCTTATATCAAATTCGCTTTCAGTAACGATTTAGTAACGGTGTTTTGTCCATCTATGTCTTTCATTGGCAT
>SUZR01000012.1 GCA_015059845.1 Rikenellaceae bacterium
ACGGTGCAGGCGGAAGCATCGAGGTGTGGTTTCGTCAGGTGCCCGATTTTGCGCGTCATTTCAATCTGTTGCTGGTTGATCTGGCGGGTCACGGTGGCTCGGTGAGCGATGTCTTTTGCCGTGGACTCAATTTTGAGCGTATAGCCGATCAGGTGATGGATGTGGTTGATCACGTTGGTATTACGACATCTCATTTTATGGGTCTGTCGCTGGGAAGCATCGTTGTTCGTGTCATTGCCGAGCGTTATCCCCATAGGGTGGAGAGTATGGTGCTGGCGGGAGCTGTCACCAAGCTCAGTGCAAAGACCCGTCTGCTGATTCGTCTGGTGGATAAATTCAAGAACATCATCCCATACCGTCTGCTCAAGAAGATGATTGCAATGTGCATCATTCCGCAGCGAAAATACCGCAAGTCAAAGGCTCTGTTCCTGAAGAGTGCCCAGAAGCTGAACTTCGACCATTTTCTGGAGTGGATGAAGCTGGGCGACAACATCAGCAAGAAGATGGCTGATTTGTTTAGCCGTCAGATACTTATCCCCACGCTCTATGTTATGGGCGAGAATGATTATCTCTTCCTGCCGCAGGCTCGTGTAGCGGCCAGTGAGGGCGGCGAAAAGGTCTCGATGGTGATTGTGCCCGATGCGGGTCACGTATGCAATGTCGATAACAAGAGTTTCTTCAATCGTGCCTCGATAGAGTTCTTCAAGCAGTTCGGAAGGTTGTAGTAGGTGGAGTGTGATTTAAGATAAAATAGGCTGTCGCAACTTTGTTGGACAGCCTATTGTGTTCTATTTGCTTGCGCTTCGTGCGCGTTTTGCCATTGCAGAGGCGAAGACGAAGTCGCCCAGCTCCTTGTTGTCGGCGTGGAGGATATCATCCTTTGAGCCTTCCCACCACTTCTCGCCTTCGTAGATAAAGACAATCTTCTCGCCAATCTCCATCACCGAGTTCATATCGTGGGTGTTGATGATGGTAGTGATGTTATACTCCTTGGTGATGTCGCTGATGAGGTTGTCAATCACGATGGATGTCTGCGGGTCAAGACCCGAGTTGGGCTCATCGCAGAAGAGGTAACGCGGATTCATTACGATAGCACGTGCAATAGCTGCACGCTTAACCATACCGCCACTCAGCTCCGAGGGGTAGAGATGGTGGGCATTATCCAGATTCACGCGCTTCAGGCAGAGATTAACTCGCTCCAACTTCTCCTCCTCCGACTGCTCGGTAAAGAGGTCAAGCGGTAGCTTTACATTCTCGGCCACGGTCGATGCGTCGAGCAGCGCTCCGCCCTGAAAAATCATTCCCACATCTTTACGAATAGCCTTGCGGCTCTTGAAGTCGAGTGTCGAGAAGCATACATCATCATAATATATGGCTCCCTGGTCCACGTCGTGCAGGCCTACCAAACTCTTGAGCAACACTGTCTTACCCGAACCACTACGACCTATGATAAGGTTTGTCTGGCCAGTGCCGAACTCCACCGATATATCCTTAAGTACGGTGCGTCCGTCAAACGATTTTACTACATTTTCTGCCTTTATCATGTTCGTAGAAGTTGTGTTAATATGAGGTTGCAAATCATAATTACGATAGAGCTTACTACCACGGCTTTGGTTGAGGCCTTACCTACCTCCAGCGAGTTACCCTTGGCGTAGTAGCCGCAGTAAGCCGATATGCTGGTGATGAAGAATGCGAAGAATGCCATCTTCGTCAGTGCATACCATATCTCGTCGATGTAGAAGCAATACTTCAAACCATCGATATACTCGGTAGGATTCATAATGCCAGTCATCTCTGCGATGCCGTAGCCGCCGGCAATTCCGATAAGCATACTGAAGATTGCCAGGAATGGGAAGAAAAATACCGTAGCCACAATTTTAGGCAAAATGAGATATGAGGCCGAGTTGACACCCATAATCTCCAGCGCGTCAATCTGTTCGGTGATGCGCATCGTACCAATCTCGGATGCGATATTCGAACCTACCTTACCCGCCAGAATAAGGGCTACGACCGTTGATGAAAACTCCAGAATCATCACCTCGCGTGTGGCGTATCCAATCATAAACTGCGGAATGAAGGGCGACTCCAGCGTGATGGCCATCTGCAGGGTTACGGCCGAGCCGATAAAAACAGATATGATGGCCGTCAACCCGATGGAGTTGAGTCCCAGGGCTTCCATCTCGGCCATAATGCGGGTGTAGTAGATTCGCATCTTCTCGGGACGCGAAAAGACCTTCTGCATTAGCAATGTATAACGGCCTATGGATTCGAAAATGCTAAACATTCTTTAATACTTAATTATATCTATACTGTGCACTGTGTTTTGCGCTGCACTTATGTTTGCTGAAAAATTACTTCTGCTCCTTTACCTCCTCGAAATCAACGTAATCGCCCACGTTGTCGTTGACACGCTTGGGGGGCTGCTGTGTTGTGGAGTGTACCTTTACCTCGCCCTCTTGCTTTGTCTCCTGACGACCATAATATTGGCCGGAGCCTCCCTGTCGAGATGTACGGCGAGCCTCCTTTTCCATATCGCGTGATGCACGGCGCAGACGGAATAGCAGAAAGGCGGGTATTGCAAGTGTAAATAACAACAGAACGATAACTCCTATAAACAAAACACCAAATACCGAGGGGGCAAACACCAGCAACATCACAATTATAATCGTGGTGAGCGGATTGCGACTCACAAATCCTACAATAGAGTCTATTATTGCTGAAAAAATATTCATTTTATTCCTTATTAACTAATAATGCTTGGCAAAATTACAAAAAAATCGCCATTTACCTATATTATCTGCTCGCAGTATGGATAAAAAGTATTAATTTTGAAGCCAAATAAACCGATTCTAATATGTCACATCAACTTTTATCAATTTCGCCGGTCGATGGCCGCTATAATAAAGTAACGTCCGCTTTGTCGGATTATTTTTCAGAGTACGCACTTATTCGCTATCGTGTGCGTGTCGAGGTAGAGTATTTTATCGCTCTGTGCGAGTTGCCCTTGCCGCAGCTTGCGGGCGTGCCCAAGTCGGCATACGATGAGTTGCGCAAGCTCTATACCGAGTTTACAATGGAGGACGCTCTGCACGTAAAGGAGATTGAGAGCGTGACAAACCACGATGTAAAGGCCGTAGAGTATCTGCTGAAGGAGAAGCTCGAGCAGCTGGGCCTGAACGACTACCGCGAGTTTGTACACTTCGGTCTTACCTCGCAGGATATCAACAATACGGCTACGCCGCTTCTGCTGGAGGAGGCTTTGGCTGAGGTGTATCTGCCTGCATTGCACGACCTGGTAGATAAGATTTACTCTCTTGCCGAGCAGTGGGAGGATGTTCCTATGTTGGCACACACTCACGGTCAGCCCGCATCGCCTACACGCTTGGGTAAGGAGTTTAAGGTGTTTGTGGAGCGCTTGGAGCGTCAGATTGACCTTCTGCAGGAGATTGAGCCTATGGCTAAGTTTGGCGGTGCTACGGGCGGATTCAATGCTCACCACGTAGCTTATCCCGAGATTGATTGGGTGGAGTTTGGTAACAACTTCGTTGACTCTTTGGGTCTGGTACGTGCGCAGTACACTACACAGATTGAGCACTACGATAACCTGGCAGCTACATTTGATGCACTGAAGCGTATCAATACCATCCTTACGGACCTTGCACGCGATATGTGGACCTATATATCTATGGAGTACTTCCGCCAGCAGGTCAAGAAGGGCGAGGTAGGCTCATCGGCTATGCCTCATAAGGTTAATCCTATTGACTTTGAGAATGCAGAGGGTAACTTCGGCGTAGCAAATGCTATCTACGAGCATCTTGCAGCTAAACTTCCCATCTCGCGTATGCAGCGCGATTTGACCGACTCAACTGTTTTGCGTAATGTTGGTGTTCCCGTGGCTCACTCGCTTATCGGTTTTGCGTCGTTGCAGAAGGGCTTGGGTAAGGTTATCTTGAATGAAGCGGCTCTCGCTGCCGATTTGGAGGATAACTGGGCCGTTGTAGCTGAGGCTATGCAGACTATCCTGCGTCGTGAGGCATACCCCAATCCTTACGAGGCGTTGAAGGCTTTGACTCGTACGGGCGGACACATCACCGAGCAGACTATCAAGGAGTTTGTTGAGGGCTTGGATGTTAGCGAGAGCGTTAAGGCTGAGTTGCGTGTCATCACACCGCACAACTACACAGGTATGGTAAAGTAGAGTTTATACTATACTAACAAAAACGGCTGTCAACTTCTGCTGACAGCCGTTTTTTATAACACCTATAATACTTATAGCACTTATCCTTAATAATTCTACTCCACATACAAAACCAATCCCTTCAAATACTCGCCCTCGGGGTGGTAGATGTTGATGGGGTGGTCGGCGGGTTGTGTCAGCTGGTGAAGGATACGCACCTTGCGACCTGCGATAGCGGCCGCCGAGAAGACGGTGGTACGGAACAGCTCCTTACTTACGGCCTGCGAGCAGGAGAAGGTAAAGAGAATACCTCCGCTCTTAATCTGCGCGAGGGCGCGGGCATTGATGCGCTTATATCCCTGCATAGCATTTCCCAGCACCTTGTGATGCTTGGCAAAGGCGGGCGGGTCGAGGATGATAAGGTCGTACTTGTCTCCGATATGTTTCAGATACTCAACAGCATCGGCCGCCACAGCCTCGTGGGGATACTCCTCGCCGAAGTTCAGGCGCATATTCTCATCGGCAAGCTGCACGGCACGCTCCGAAGCATCCACCGAGCATACCTCCACAGCGCCTCCCGATGCGGCATACACAGAGAATCCTCCCGTATAGCAGAATGTATTGAGTACGGTGCGGCCCTTAGCATAGTGGCGTACCAGTTCGCGGTTGCGGCGCTGGTCGAGGAAGAAACCTGTCTTCTGTCCCTCCTCCCAATTTACGAGGAATTTTTCGCCATTCTCCAATACAACATTGGCTTTCTTATCGGCGTGACCCCAGATATAGCCGTCAACGGCATTCAGCCCTGCCTTGAAGGGTACGGTCTGCGAGCTCTTGTCGTAGATAGCCGTCAGACGGTCGCCATACACCGTGCGCAGCGCCTCGGCAATAGCCATACGCGATAGGTACATACCCACCGAGTGGCACTGAACAACGGCTGTGCAGTCGTAGATATCGATAACCAATCCCGGCAGAGAGTCACCCTCGCCGTGTACCAGACGATAGCAGTTTGTCTGCTCGTTGTCGGTGAGAGCCAGCGTGCGGCGCACATCGTAGGCTACGGCGATGCGATGATTCCACCACGCCTGGTCAATCTGCTCCTGCTCCTCGAAGGTGAGCACACGCACCGCGATGGAGCCGATTTGGTAGTGTCCGCGTGCAATAAAACTACCCGAGCGGGTGTACACATCTACAATCTCACCCTCCTTCAGCTCGCCTTCGCACTTCACGTGTTCGATAGCCCCAGAAAAAATCCAGGGGTGACGGCGTAGGAGCGACTCCTCCTTTCCGCGACGAAGATAAATTTCTGCTCTCATCTTATTGTTGTTTTTCTCTGTTTTCTCTCCTGTTTCTATGCTGTGTGTAGTTAGCGCGGTGGCGCGGTCGGGGCTTATGCTCCTTGGCGTGCGCCTTTTGTTCTGGCTGCTCCACCCTTACCTCCATATCTTTGGGTAGGGGAGTTATGGGCGGTATTGCCATCAGCTTTTCGTATATGCTTATGCATACCCACGCATCCGTCGCTGCATACATCTGCTGCTGCGGGGTGAGCGTCGAGGCCTCCCAGTTGCTTAGTCGCTGGGCCTTCGATACCCGCTGCCCGAGGACTATGGCCGACATCTTGCGCAGGCTCTTCTCCTCAATGCCCCAGTGCGATGCCATATGTTGCAGGTCCACAAATCCTCGCTCGTTGAAGTGGCGTAAGACGTGCAGCGAACGTAGGTCGCCCGCCACGTCGGCACCAATCTTTATGATGTTGGGGTTGGATAATATCTTCAGTAGCGAGTTGTGTAACTTGGCGCGACACAGGCGAATAAGATAGCATCGCTCGTGAGTTGACAGCTGCAATAGCGCTACGCGGTTGGTAACTCCAGCCTTGAACGAGGGGCGTGTCTCGGTGTCGAAACCGATTATCTGCTGTCCGGCAAGGTCACGACAAACGGCATCTATCTGCTCCTCACGGTCGACGATGATTATGCGCCCGTTGAAGTGAGCCGAGGGTAGCTCGGCTGTCTGCTCGTTTGTTATCGTTGCTTGGAATACCATATTTGATTTTTGAGCCCCAAAGTTACTCATTAATTATCAGTTTTCCGCTTATAGCGGCGGAAATTTTACCCTCCTCCTTCAACTTGTCCACCATTGCGGCGACTCTTTTGGGGTCAATCTTTATCTCGCGGCATAGCTCGCGCACATCCAGTTGACCCTCGCGTAGCAGCTCAATAATCGTCTTAGATAACTGCTCCGCATCGCCTTTTGAACGACGCTTTTCAGCCAGGCATACATCGCAACTACCGCACGCAACCGCCTCGTTGTCACCGAAGTATCGTTGCAACATAACGCTTCGGCACTCCGTTTCGGTTGAGGCGTACAGGCGCATATTCTCAAAGCGCTCCGACATCAGATTCTTGCGATGCAGATACGTGTCGGGCGAGATGTAGAGGTCTTTGGTGGGCAGACGCTCCTCGTTGAGGAATAGTATTGGCGAGGTGTTGGAGGGTATGTAACGAATAATGCGTATCTGCCACATCCGTTTCAGCAGCTCCTTCACGCGCTCGACCGTATAGCCGCTTGTGGTGGCGATAACCTGCTCGTTGATGGCTCGAAACTCGGTGAAGACGCCGTCGTAGAGCCGTAATATGGTGCGGATTATATGGTCTAACTCGTTGCGCCCCACACGTATGCGATACAACTCGTCACGACTTACGCAGAAGAGTATGCGGGCGGGATTTTCCATCTCCTCGGTAAGGGTCATATAGCCGTTCTGCTCCAGAAGTTTCAGGGCAGCACGTACCTTGCCTATGTAGATATGCTCGCGGCGGCAGAACTCGTGAATATTGAAGACAAACGAAGCCTGATAACCATCGCCAACGGCAACCTGAATGAAGTCGCATATCTTCTCATAAATCGATTTTATCTCCTCCAATGGCGGGAACTCCGCATCGAACCGTTTCACAATCTTGCTATCATCGTCCGACGACACCAATAGCAGTGCGTAGCTGCGTTGTCCGTCACGGCCGGCACGTCCCGCCTCTTGATAGTAGCTCTCCAGCGAGTCACACATAGTGTAATGTACAACAAATCGCACATCGGCCTTGTCTATACCCATACCGAATGCGTTGGTTGCCACCATTATACGCACCTTGCCCGAGGTCCACTCCTCCTGACGAATATTACGTTCGGCGTGGGGTAGTCCTGCGTGGTAATAGGATACGGATATGCCTTGACGCTGAAGCTCCTCGGCAAGTTTTTCACACCCCTCGCGTGAGCGCATATATACGATTCCTGAGCCTGCAACGTTGTGAATCACTCGCAGCAGTTGCTCTGTTTTATCGTCCGTATGGCGTACGGCGTATGAGAGGTTTGGGCGGGCGAAGCTGCTGCGGATTATGTTTTGGGTTGTGAAGCCGAGCTGCTTCATAATATCCTCCGACACCATCTTCGTAGCCGAAGCTGTAAGGGCCAAAACGGGGGTGTCGGGCAGCAGCTTGCGAATCTCGGCAATGCGCAGATATGAGGGGCGGAAATCGTACCCCCACTGCGAGATGCAGTGCGCCTCATCTACGGCCAGCAGCGAAACATTCATACGCTGTATGCGCAGTCGAAAGGCCTCTGTTGCAAGGCGTTCGGGGGCTACATATAGAAACTTTACATCGCCGTAAACGCAGTTGTCGAGTGCGATATCTATCTGCGAATATGACAAGCCCGAATGAATTGCCGTGGCATTTACACCCATCCGTTTGAGCCTATCCACCTGGTCCTTCATCAGCGCAATGAGCGGTGTCACAACAACGCACAGCCCCTCGCGCGATAGCGTGGGAACCTGATATGTCAACGACTTTCCTCCTCCCGTCGGCATAAGCGCAAGCGTGTCACGCCCCTCCATAATGGAGCGGATAATCGCCTCCTGCCCGGGACGGAAATCGCTGTATCCCCAATATTTATTGAGCGTAGCTTTGAGATTGGTACCTATTTTATCGTTGTGGGTTGTCATATGGCGCAAATTTAGCAAAAAACCTGTGCATTTGTCAATTTTTTCGTATATTTGTAGCTGAATAAAAAGGTTTTGTCTGTAATGAGAATTAAGCAAGGTTGTAAGGTGCGCGAGATTGCCGGAGAGAATGTGGTGATTATGCAGGGTCAGCACGGTGCTGATTTTACGCGTATTATCACTCTCAACGATAGTGCGTTGCTCTTGTGGCAGGTTCTGCTTGAGCAAGACTTTACCCTCGAAGGGGTTGCCGAGGTGCTGACCTCCAATTTCGAGGTTGACAACACTACCGCTATGCGTGACGCCCAAAAGTGGGTCGAGCGTATGCAGGAGTGCGGTTTGATTGAGTAATGAATAAACCAGGCAAGAAGGAATAACCCAAATAATAATGGCAGGAAAGGTTTTTAGAATTATTGCAGCATTTACAATGTTGGTGCTATACACTTCGGTGATGGCGGCCAGCGATATTGTTGCTATTACCTGCCATTGCAACACCCATCGCGGTGATGTGCATACGGCATTCAATCACGTGCATAAGTGCGAGACTGAGGGTTGTAGCCACCACGATAATCATACGGACGAGAGTGCCGACGTGATGCAGATTGCCAAGCATCGCTGTTGCAACCACAACCACTCGAACGACATCCCCCTCTATATACAGCCACGTACGGCCGATGACGACCACTCTGAGCGTCAGACCATTCTGTTGGCAGTCGTTACCGACGAACTAAACTATCTTGATGCGCAGAGCGCAGCATCGGGAAGCGTGGAGTATGGGGAGTATCTTCTGCCCTCGTATGGTGAGGGTTATGCGTGCGGTGGTACGCTGCGGGCTCCTCCCGCATTGGTATAATTTGACGAGCGGACGTAGGCCCGTTCGGGTTTTGTAATGTTTATTATACCTATAAATCTAAGATATGAAAATCAAAAATATTATACTTTGCGGCATATTGTCGTTAATTGGTTTGAGTGCTTCGGCACAGAAAATCACCGGTGTGGTTACCGATGCCACAACCAATGAGCCATTGATTGGAGCTTCGGTCTATTGGCTCAATACAAATGTGGGTATTGCTACCGATGTTGAGGGTAATTATGAGCTGCACCGCGTGAAGGGATATGATAAGTTGGTTGCAACCTATGTAGGTTATAGCAACGATACCATTCAGGTTGCGCAGGGCGTAACGAAGGTTGACTTCGCGCTTAAGAGCGATACCGAGATTGAGGCTGTTGTTGTTGAGGGTACGCTCGGCAACTACGTTAAGCACGAGGGTATCCTCAAGGGCGAGACCATCTCGTTTGCCGGCTTGTGTAAGATGGCGTGCTGTAACCTGGCTGAGAGCTTTGAGAACTCGGCTTCGGTAACGGTTGGTTATAGCGATGCTATTTCGGGTGCGCGCCAGATTAAGATGTTGGGCCTGACGGGTACCTACACCCAGATTCTCGACGAGAATCGCCCCATTATGCGTGGCTTGAGCGCCCCCTATGGTTTGAACTATACGCCCGGTATGTGGCTTAACTCTATTCAGGTATCGAAGGGTATCTCGTCTGTAACGGCGGGTCACGAGGCTATCACAGGCCAGATTAATATGGAGCACCGCAAGCCTTCGGACGAGGAGCGCCTGTTCTTGAATCTCTACTTCGACAGCGAGATGCGCCCCGAGATTAATATCTCATCAGCATTCCCCCTTACGGCCGATAAGAGCCTCTCGACGGTGATTCTTGCTCACGGCTCGCTCGACACGCAGTCGCACGACCGTAACCACGATGGTTTCCGCGACCTCCCCAAGACCAACCAGATAAATATTGCCAACAAGTGGTTGTGGCAGTCGCTGGGCGGTACGCAGATTCGTTGGGGATGGAAGTATGTTGACGAGAATCGTCTGGGTGGCCAGACCGAGTATAAGAAGTCAATGCGCGAGGAGATGGAGCAGAGTCTCTCGACTTACGGCTCGCATATGGATAATACGGGCGTGAATGCCTACTTCAAGCTGGGTACTCCCGTAGGTGCTGCCGTATATGATAGCGAAACGGAGGAGGAGTATCGCTCGAATATCGCCTTTGTTGCTGACTATAACTACTTTAAGGAGGATGCGTACTTCGGCTTGAACGACTATAACGGTCACGACCACGCGTGGTGGTTTAACTTCTCGTATGCACACTACTTCTCACCCCGCTCATCTCTTATCGTGGGTGCTTCGGCTTCGATTACCAATAGCGATGAGAAGATTTTGAACAATGTAGTTCTGGCAGATAAGGAGCGCTGGTCAGGTATGACACACAACAAGATGAACTACGTTGAGCCGGGTGTATTTGCTGAGTACACCTTTACTAAGCCCGATAAGTTCTCATTCGTGCTGGGCCTTCGTGGTGATTGGATGGGAGCAAAGAATATTGAACCTGAGACAGTTGTTGGTGGCGGTGTGGCAAATAGCACAGCATACTACACTCCCAAGGAGCGCTTTGTGCTCACTCCCCGTACTCATATCCGTTGGGATATTACTCCTTCGACCGTGTTGCGTGGCTCGGCAGGTCTGGGTTATCGCCGTGCAAGCATTTTTACCGATAATATCTGGATGCTGGCTACGGGTCGCAAGGCTTTGGTTAAGGATTTGAATGACGATATTGAGATGGCCCTCACCGCAGGCGGTAGCCTTACGCAGTATATCAAGTGGGGCGGTTATAGCGATGCTACTATCAGCTTCGACTACTTCCGCACACAGCTCTACAACACCGTTTTGGCTGACCAGGAGCTGGGTAAGATGGGCGGCACTCCCGAGGATGAGATTTGGATTTACAACACCGATGGTCGCTCGTTCACCGACACCTATCAGGTCGATTTCCAGTGGACACCCGTTAAGGGCTTGGACCTCTTTGCAACCTATCGTTATACCAACGCGAAGGTTAGCGTTTTGCGCGATGGCGTGAGCCACCTCATCGAGCGTCCTTTGACCAGCCGCTATAAAACTTTGCTTAACATACAATATGCAACCGCATATCGCCGTTGGGTATTTGACGTGACGGCTCAGTACAACGGCCCGATGCGTCGTCCTTCGCTCGATGGCGACATCACCCGCTCGGAGCTCTCGCCCGCATATCCTATGTTCTATGCGCAGGTGAGCCACAAGATTCGTGACTGGGAGATTTACGTGGGATGTGAGAATATCGCCAACTATATGCAGGATGACCCTATCCTGAATGTTAACGACCCCTTCTCTCCCGCCTTCAACTCGTCGAGCGTGTGGGGCCCGTTGATGGGACGTAAGTTCTATGTTGGCTTGCGATTTAACTTGTACTAATAGGATTACAATAACTAAAAACCGATAGACTATGAAGAAGATTATTATGCTCTGCCTCTTGGCAGTTATGGGTTTTGGCGTAGCTGATGCCGTAGCTCAGAAGAAGACTAATGCGCCGTTGAAGACTACTGTCTTTTTGACAGATGTTGATTGCGAGACTTGCGCAAAGAAGATTGATAACTCTCTCCCCTTCCAGAAGGGTGTTAAGGAGGTTAAGGTTGACGTGCCCTCACGTACAGTGACCGTAACTTACGACGCAACAAAGTCAAGCGATGAGGCTCTCTTGAAGGCTTTCAAGAAGGTTAAGGTTAAGGCTGAGGTTGCTCCCGCTAAGAAGTAGGCTAAGGCCTATTAAAATATTAGGGTGTCCGCTTAGACGTTGGACACCCTATATTTTTTTATTTTCGCTCCCTCTTGCGCATCTTGCGCAGACGGAAATATTGGCGAATGTACATATCTACGACAGACATCGCCACAACCGATAGCGTCATCATACCCCACAGACGCATTCTTTCTATCATCATATTGTCGAATACCTCGCTCCAGTTTATCTTCGGGAACTCTACTTGCGCAATAGCAAATGCACCATACGCCACCATCGCAATGATGGCTACGCTGGCCAATATGGCTGTAATGATATCCGTGCGCCGCTTCTCACGCGCACGCTCGTGCACACGTGCCATCAGGCGCGTATTGAAACCGTAAGGCAGCGTGGGGGTGTCAAGTCGCTCTACGGCGCGTTCTATGGCTTTACTCCGTTTCATTTTGTATGAGTATATAAAGTTTCTTTCGTATGCGGTGCAGGCGCACCTTAATGTTGCTTTGGCTCTGCGACATTATCTCTGCGCACTCGGCAATAGGCCGCTGCTCGTAGTAGAAGAGAGTTATTAACGCCCTCTCCTCGGCGTCAAGACGGTTGATGGCGCGCGTGAGTGCCTCTATCTGTTGCTCGTTCTCGTTCTCGGCCTCCATTCGCTCCAAATCATCATCACCGACAAGACGCAGGCGATTCTCCTCGATGGGGTAGAGCGGCTGCCGTTTCCTGCGAGCAAAGGAGATGGCGTAGTTGTAGGCTATGCGGTAGAGCCACGTGGAGAAACTGCTCTTGAAGTTGAAGTAGGGTAGATTCTCAAACACGCGCAAGAGCACATCCTGCGTCAGCTCCTCGGCATCCTCGTTGTTACCAACTATGCGTACAATGAGCGCATACACAGCCTGAGCATAATGCTCGGCAATGTGGGCAAATAGTTCTGTTTCGCCCTGCGTGATACGTTTTATAAGTTCCTTCTCGTTGTGTAGCATAGTTATCCTTTAGACGCAAAAAGGTCGAAAAGGTTACACTAAATTTTATTCGCTCGCAGGTTGTAACCTTTTTCGCTTGATTGCGTCTAATAAGACAAAGATGGCAAAAAAACCGCAATGTTGATTGTTAAACCTTAAAATATTTTAGTTATGTTTGAATTTTTGATTCCTGTTTCAATTTTCGGTTTTGGGGGGTATTTCCTTTATAAAATTCTTGAGTTGTATGGTATGCGTTCAGAGCGTAAGACAATTATTGATCGCCTTGAGGCTTCGGATTTGCTTGAATACGTCAAGCGTATGCCAATTGGTGTAGGAGGCGGAAATGTTAAGGCTGAAGAGAGTGAGTCACAAAAGCAGATTCCTGCAAGATGGACTTTGCGATGTGCATTGCTGATTATTGGCTTTGGCGTAGGAGTAGTATTGGGTAATTTCTTGGCTTTAGCTATGAATTTCAAGTCAAAAGAATTTGTATATAATCCGACGGTACAATTCGAGGCTGTATATATGGCGTGTGTATGTATCTGCACGGGCGTGGGACTACTGCTGTCATTTATCATAGAGACCAGAATGTCCAAGAATGAGTAGTCATTGCTGCTTTTTGAAATTAAATAAGGGCTGGATTTCCCAGCCCTTATGTTTTTTATCACTTTGTGAGGTGATAATGGATTCGTAGTATTAAGCCTCTAAGGAATCCCACTCTCTGCCATATATTGCTTGGCAGGGTCCATCTCCAATCATCAACCGAGATGGTTTTCCCCGAAGGTCTAATAATGGCCTTAACTTTTCCTACAACATCGGCCGCAGTGCATTGCTCTTTGGCTTTGATTGAGCCATCGCCTTGTATATATAATCGTGAGCCCTCAATCTTGATGATTCTATGCAGGAGGTGTTTGCCATTATATTTGAATAGAATCAGGTCCATAGGTTTTAGTTCGCCCTCCGAGCAAGGGTATAGCAAAACCTCGTCCCGACCATTACGAAGTAGCGGGTACATAGAGTGCCCTTTCAGGCGGAATCTTACAGAGCGGTCTTCTGCTATTTCGGATTCTACCCACGAGAAGAATAACTCATTAGGAATCTGTTTCATAACTAATCTGCAAAGATGGTATTACAAGATAATAATGCAGCCTCCTTGTCGGGCAGGCACGAAAGGTGATAGAATGGCACCGCAGAGAGCAATTTATTTATAAACTCTCCAATACAGTCGTACAAGATATCATCGTAGGCAAATTCGGGCGGACACGACGGATGGATAGCTCCGTAGGCCTGCAGGACTGATAGTTTTTTAATTTGATTGTATGGCGCTTGAGATAATCTTACGCAGCTCTTCAGCTCGTGGCGCTCAGCCTTATAGCAGGGCGTCTTGCCACTCCACGGGCTGCCATAGGCCCATACCTTACCATCCTCGATTTTTAGGATAGGGCTATCGTCGTTCAATAAGAAGGAGTCTGCGATATGTTCTCTCCATAGTCGGGTGTGAGTACTCTTACCCGTACCGCTTTCTCCCAGGAACAGCACGGCCTTATCGTGATATACAATACAGCTACTATGAATGGCGACTGTGTTGTAGGGTAGGGTCATTATACCATAACCTATCCACATCGCAAAGCGACAGAGATATGTTGCGAGGTTACCTTGCAGCTTAACCACGCTCTCGCCATTGCAGGTCCAGAGGTGAAGCGGAGCAGTATCTTTGGGGGTTAGCGTAAGCATATATCCACAATCTGTTTGGCCGAAGCTGCCGATTACATCCTCGTAGGTGAAGCTATACTGCAGATGCTTCATCTCGGGGGTGGTGGCAACCGAAGCCTCCTCGAATGTAAAGAGAGTATCTCCATCTGCGACTTCAAAGGGCTTGAAACCAGCTATGTTGCTGGTAATATCAGAGAGCTTATCTCCTATTACGGCGAAGCGATGTCCTGCTACTTGATATGTTTTCTTATTCATATTTATTCTCAATAGTGATAATTCGGTCGCAATACTCCAACGAGCTATCGCGGTGGGCAATGGATAGTATAGTCAGGTCTTTGTAATTGGTCTTTAATTGCAGCAAGGTGTTGTTTATCTCCCACTCAGTGCGGTTGTCAAGCGCAGATGTAGCCTCGTCCATCAGTAGAACTGCAGCCTGCTTATATAGGGCGCGGGCGATACCGATGCGTTGTTTCTGTCCTCCTGAAAGTTTCCCTCCCGCCTCGCTTAGCTGGGTATTAATACCCTCGGGGAGTGATTCCAACCACCTATCAAGGCTTACGTGTTTAATAACCTCTTCAACTCTGTGGAAGTCAATATCCTTGCATCCTAATGCGATATTCTCGGCTAGCGTGCCGTTAAAAATAAACACCTCCTGAGGAACGTAACCGATTTGTTTTAACCACGAGGCACGGCTCTTCTCCGATAGAGGGATACCATCTATCTTTATTGACCCTCCAATAGGTTTAAGCAGTCCTATTAGAATATTGAATAGAGTTGACTTTCCCGCACCGCTTGAGCCACGGAAGCCAACATACTCCCCTTTGTGTATCGTACAATCAAAATCCTTAAATATTGTACCTCCCTCGGGGTATGTATAGGTGAGTTTTTCGATTGAAATCTCGCGCTCGAATGTAATCTCTTGTTGCTTCAGCTCGGCATCGTTATTATACCCTTTCAGCCCCTCCTCAATAGCATCTAGGCAGCAGATGGAGTTCTGTATCTGGGTCCATCCTGTGAGGATTGTTCTCAATGCAGGTAATAGTCTAAATGCAGCAATCGCAAATATTCCTGCCAGCATTTTTACATCCCCCTCGCCAAAGGTAACCAGCAGAGTAAGTCCTACGACAACTGATAACTCCGAAAGAAACAGAGGTAATCGTAACAGAGTATCAAGTTTTAGTCTGTTATGGCTTATCTTATCCATTCCTTCAAGGAACGAACTCTGCAATGTCGGGAATGCTCCGTTTACCTCCAACTCAACATATCCTCTAAACGTATCCATCACCACTCTGGCCTGTTCTCTCTTGGCGTCCATATCGTTAGCTCCATACTCGCGCACGCGTTTCTTAACGACTAAGACATAGATGCACATAAATGGAATAAACGACGCAAAAAGTAGTGCTACCGTCTTGCCATTCCAAATCAAAAGGGCAATTGTTACAAATATTATCAGCAGTACATCTCCAGCCATACGAAATGCAGGGCCTAAAAGACTGTGGCTGAATCCGTAACACATATTGTTTATCTCGTGTCCGAGTTTGCTGCTTCCTTGCTCGCGGATAAATAGTAATCCTCGGTTGTAGAATGACGAGAATAGCGAAAAACTAAGGCGGCGGTAGTATGATAAAAGACATTGATTCTGATAGCGGATGAAAAATGTGCAGAGAATACATTTTATTAGGATTACACCTATCGCTAATGCACAGAATAATAGAGCTGCCTGTCCTTTGCCGCCATCGTCAAGCAGGTAGTATAGAACGGGTAATAATGACGCCAATCCCGCGAAGTCGAGAAGTGCAGTGAGAAAGACTGTGCATATTGCTTTCCACGCTTTTCGGCGTTCGTCGGGTTGTAGTAGTGCGTATATACGTTTTATCAGCGTCATTGTTGGCAATGATTACTCTATTATGCCGCACTTTTTTAGAGCCTCCACCCACGCTGTTGCATCGGTCAGCGCCTGCTGCTCTGCTATGTCATAGTTCTCTACCAATACAGCGGCTGCATCCTCCAATGTGAAATCCTTGTCTTGTAGCTGCTCATACATCAGTGCGGCTGATTCATTCAGCGAAATAATTTTTGTCATATTGATGTTGGCAGTACCCTGGTTGATGATAATTGTCTCGCCAGCAATCTCGCGGAGCTTGAAATTTGAGTTGATTTTCATATAGTCCATTGTTATAATTCCGTAAAATGCAAAGATATATATTATTCGGCAAATTATCCGTGGGCGGAGGAAATATTTTAAGTCGAGTACTACCCAACATTATCGACATCTCTTACCAAGAGAAGTTCTTGGACAAACAGAAGATAAAAAAGAAGATAATTTATTTATTGTTTAACATTTTAATTTTAATTATTGCAATGGAGAAGAAATTTTATGTAGCTCCCTCAGTTGAGATTGTTGAGGTAGCTGTTGAGGCTGGTTTTGCTGCGTCAGGTCCTATTCCCCCCATAGAGGAAGAGGAGTGGTAGTAACTCAACTCGTTAAATTAAATCAAGAAATTAATCATTTTTTATTAATTTGTACAAATTTTTTAATTATGAAAAAACTTTTATTCTATGCATCAGCTGTTGCTGTTTTGTTCAGCAGCTGTTCTAAGGATGCTACCGAGGACATTGCCATCAACAAGGCTGGCAATGAGGTTTTCTCAGTTTCTCTTAATACAGAGGAGGAGAGTACCACTCGTGTTACCCTTAGCGGTTCTACCTTTGTGTGGGACGTAAATGATGCCATTGGTGTTGCTACAACAGAGGCTCCTAAAGCAAACATTATGGTATCTACTTCTATCGGAGGTACTGCTCCTAAGTTCTCTGTATCTGAAGAGGATTATACTCGCTGGTTGGATGATGTTGCAACAACAGCTAATCCTTTGATGGTTTATTTCCCCTACAAGCCCGGAACTGAATTTGCTGCAGACGGCAAGTTGACTGTTAACATTCCTGCAAAGCAGCGTTATGCACACGAATCATTCTATAAGAATGCTATCCACGCTGTAGGTTATGCACCCGAGTACACTGGTGCAGATCAGCAGATCGCTCTTCACGTTCCCCACGGCTTTATTCAGGCTAAGGTTGTTGGTTGGGGTGATATGAAGTCAATCACTTTGAGCATTAAGGATAAGAACGGTAACGATGTTAATTTGACTGGTAACTATGAGGTTGATGCATTGCCTGAGTACACAGAGGAGGACGGTTATGCAACAGACCACAAGTATATCACAGCTGAGAAGTCAGGCGAGACTTATGGTAAGGAGATTACAGTTGACCTTGGTTTCAAGCCCGAGGATTTGCTCTTCTCTGATCCTCTGCTCGTAAACTTCGTAGTACCCGCTGGTATCAAACTTTCAGAGGCAACTTTGACATTCACTAACGATAAGGGTGATACATATGATGTAAAGATGGATAAAGAGGCTTCTGATGGTAAGATGAATATGCGTCCCAGTTTGCGTGTTACTGTAAGTCAAAACGTACAGTTCGGTCTTGATGACAAGTTCCTTATCTGGGATGACGACCAGTACACTGCAGAGGAGAAGTTCTTGGCTTACGCTTACCTCGCACAGGTTCAGACAGCTGACTCTAAGCCTTATGATGGTGTTTGGGATACTGTAAAGAGTTTCGTTCCTAACGCAAGCTCTGTTTATGATGTTGACGCTTTGCTCGTTGACACTGAGCTTGATTTCTCTTCATACACTAAGGCTTGGGCAGATGCTGCTAAGGCTGAGCTTGATAACGTCCTCACATACGATGCTATCAACGAGTTCTGGATTAACGTTTACGATTGGTACTCTAAGAACGGTGGTGCTATCGAGTCTCTCGCTTACAACAATATCATCAGTGACACTAACACAACTATCAAGAACCTTAACGTAGTTGGTTCTGGTATCTCTGCAGGTGCAGGTTTGGAGAGCCTTACTATCGAGAATGTAACCGTTAAGGCTAAGGGCGGTAACTTCGCAGGCCTTATCGCTGGCCACAGCGACCTGGCAAAAGTTAAGGACGTAGTTATCTCAACTGGTAACAAGGTTGTTGCTGAGAATGTTCCTCAGGTAGGTGGTATTTTCGGTTGTCTTGCAGCTGCTGATGCTGCTATTGCAACTGCTAAGGCTATCGCAATCGAGGCTAAGGACTGCGAGATCGTAGGTCGTTTGTATGGTAAGGTGCTTTCAACTATCGAGTTGACTCTTAAGGATAAGTATGATTGGGATGCTTCAGTTAGCTCATACCCCGTTATCGGTTACGTTGATAATCACGCTAACGTAACTGCTGATATCGCAGTTAGCGCAGAGTTGAAGAACGGTGGCGTTGTAGGTAAGGTATATGTTGCTCCAGTGGCTGATGATTACGCTTCATCTGTTATCGTTGAGGGCGTAAGTTACTGGAATGGTGATATTGTTTGGGGTGCTGCTCCTACTATGGCTGTTGATGCAGACGGTGTTGTTACTGATCCGTTTACAGCTGAGGATCTTGCTGCAGTTCTTACAACTGATGCATTCTCATCAACTTATTTCTTGACTCATGATATTGATATGCAGTGCGATCACGTAGTTTGGGGCGCTGATGCGTTGGATCCTATGGGTGTTTACCCTGAGTTCTCATTGTGGACAAGCCTTTCTGGCTCTCGTAAAATTAAGCTCGATGGTAAGAATCACACTATCTCTAATGCTTCTGTTACTGGTCAAGGTACTGGTTATGTTTCATTGTTCGGTTATGAGGCTGAGTTGAAGGATGTTAAGGTTGCTAACTTGATTGTTAACACATCTGCAGCTGCTACTAATAATATCTTTGCTGTTGCTGGTTTGGCTTACTCTGGTAAGGCAGAGAATGTATCTGTTGAGAATGTAATTGTTAATGTTGCTGACAAGTTGTCGAATACTAGTGCAGGTGTTGCAGCTATCTTCTCTGTAGCTGATATCAAGGAGGATATCAAGAATGTTACTGTTAAGAACTGCTCAATTGTATCTAACAAGGCTGTTACAGCTGGTATCGTTGCTGGTGTATTGAACGTTTCTGGTAAGACATCTGCTATCGAGGGTATTATAGTTGAGGGTACAAACTCAGTTAAGACAGCTGCTGGTGCAATGAATAAGACTAAGGGTCTTATTAACACTAACTATGTTGCTCCTAAGGCTTATGCTTACACTGCTCCTTTCGGTATCGTTAACGTAACTGACGCTGCTTTCGCTGCTTCAGGTACAGTTACTCATACTTTGACTGTTAGCAAGTCATCTTATGGCTCTGTATTTGCTGCTGGTTACACATTCGCAAATGCTTCTACTGCTAAGAAGGACGTAGTATTGAGCAAGACTGCATTCTCTGTTGCTGATCTTGAGAATTACGATTACGCATTCATGTCAAATGCAAATGTTGATAACTACTTCAACAACATCGCTTTTGTTAAGTAATATTTTTGAGTAGATTATTTAGTTAATCAATAGTTACTTTTCCCCTGGGTCTTTTGACTCAGGGGATTTTTTGTTGTAATTTATATTTTCATTGAAGAATGCATATTTGAGATATAGAGACCTCGTTGAATATGATTTATACAATCGTAATAGAACCCAAATGGCATCATTCGTTGAGTATGACTTTATGTTATATATGAGTCTGATTTTACGAAGATATATATACAAAAAAATCCCTAGGGTCTTTCGACCCCAGGGACCTAGTAACTATTGATTAACTAAACTAGTAAAATCTAAGTTAAGAGAGATTACTCCTTGTTGAAGCCCCATACTGAGCGACCAGTAGCAAGAGGAGCATTGGTGAAGAATGTATAATCATAATCTGCAACATTTGCAGCATCGTAGAGAACCTGACCTGCAGCAGCAGCTGTAAACGTATCATTAAATACAATACCTGCCGCGAAAGGCTTAGTTGCATCCCAACCAGCAGCCAAGTTCAACTTTGCCTCCTGACGTGTCTTAGCAAATTCAGCGTTTGTTACGTTTACTGTACCAAATGCATAAATATCACCCTTAGTGCTCTTATACTTAGTACCATAGTTATTAATAGTCTTGTAACCATCAATACCCTTAGTTGCATTGTTCAACGGACCCTGACCAACTGCAACATTAACACCAGCATTTACACCACCAACTGAGAAAGGTTTCAATGTAACACCCTTGCTTGTAGTAGCAACATTCATAGTACCTGCGATAATACCTGCACGTGCGCCGAGGTTCTCCTCGCCAGCATAGCTGATATTAATGTTCTTTACCTCAACGTTGTCGATATCGTCAGTATCAACCTCAGAGAATACACCACCAATAGAGTTAGTGTAATAAGCATTATCAGACTTTGCAACGACATTATCTGCAATGTTAATTACCAAACCGTCAACTACAACATTCTTAGCAGTACCAGCCTTAGCCAAACCAGCCATAAAGACATATTTGCCAGTCATATCCAACTGAACATTAGAGAACTTAATATCGCTAAGAGTTGCGTTGTAACCAAACAAAGACTTAGCCCAACCATTATTGGTTGCAATGATGTTCTTAATCTCGAAATCAGCATTCTTACCGTTATCACCACTCAAATTAATATTCTGTGCTGCAACGTGTGAAAGAGCAATTACCTGCTGGCTCTCAATTGCATCGCCAGCCTCGTTCATCTTAACGTAGCACTGCATATCGATATTGTGTGTAAGCTCTGTATCAAGATCTGCACCAGAAGTTTCCAATGCATATGCCAACTCCTCAGCTGTGAAGTAGTCATCACCACCAACAACCTGCTTAGGTACACCACTCCAGTAGCTTGTACCGTTAAGAACGATAGAAGCGTTATTTTTAGCAACTACATTTGCATAAGTAGCATCAGCAGAACCATTAGAGAAGTCAATTACATAAGGCTGAGTTGATGTAGCATAAATTACAGGAACATCGTAAGAGGTAATCAAAGACAAATCAATTGCAAGGTTCGCGTTTGTATACGTATAACCATAAAGCTGGCCAACATTAACATGAGCATCGTCAGCATACTGGATTGCGGGAAGAGCCTCAATAGTAACATCAGGCATAACACTAGCCTTTACTACACCCATAATACCACCAATATATGCACCTGTTGCGCTAACCTCAGTAGCAATAAGCTCATTACCCTCACCGAGAACTACATTCACAACTTTTGATCCAATATTCTCGTTTGATGCAACAAAACCAACATTTGTAACTGCCTCTTCTGTTGAAGTATAAACATTATAAATAGACTCGGGAGAAACTACTTTACAGTTAGTAATCTCAAGGTTCTCCAACTTTGCACCAGCAGTGAAACCATTACCAAGAACAGTAAGACCATTGATTACAGTAGGCTCCTCAAGGCCACCAACTACTGCCTGCTCGCCGGGAATTAAACCACCCTCACCAATCTCAAGAGACTCAATTGCGTTGCCGTTCTGAATGTACCAATACAAAGCATCACGATAGAAACCAGCCATAACATCATCCTTGTACTCTGAAGTACCATACTTGGTGTACATAGCCTCTGCATCGAAGTTCGTGAAGTCGATTTTGTCGCAAGCAATCAAAAGCTTCTGCTTTGCAAGCTTCGTCAAAGCCTCATCAAAAATTGGATCTGTTGGAACAGGATTAGTAACCTCTATACCCCACATTTCCTTAACAAATGGGATAAGGTCCGCTTCAGTAGGATAAAGGTTTCTAGCAGCCTCTGTACCGTAGTGATTTCGTGCATCCTGAGTAGCATAAGCGTAAAGGATGAAGTCACGTACAGCAGCATCGTTGTTATCCTTAGCAATTACATAGTAATCATCGAGACCGAACTGTACGTTGAATGATCCAAAGTCAGAGTACGAATTTGCTATCACCGTATATTTATCAAGGTCATCTGCAGGAGCCTCATTCATTGTGTACTCGAAAGTATCAGAACCATTTGACAAAATGAATGTAGCACCAGAAAGATCCAAATTTGCGGGAACAACGAAAGCAACGGGGATAGACTCGTAGTAGTCAAAAGGCTCGTTAACGCTACCGAAATCTACAGTAATCTTAGATGCGGGAGTTGAACTTGTAGAAATACCATCCTGACTAACCTCCAATGAAGGACGCTCTTTAACATCAGTCTCAGGATCATCTACTACATTTACCTTAACTTTTACAGGTGTGTTACCTGTATTCAAGTTATAGTATTCACCGTTCTTATTCTTAATCATCAAGGTAACGCCGTCCTCATGAGTCTCACCAAGGCCCAAAACGTAAAAGTTAAGAATTGCGGTAGGAATTATAAGGTCGATGTGTGCATCTGTAGCATACTCCTCAACATAACCAACTGCATTTACAGTGGTCTTATAGAATGAACGACCATTATAACGCTGTGTAGCGGGAATACCCAAATCGATAGTTACATCACCAGTTATTGCGTCAACCGCAAAAGCCGCCTGATCGGGTGAGTAGGGATAATAAGCATAAAGTGCCTTGCCAATAACATCTACGTCATCGAACAAATAACGATAATCGTCTTTTGATACGAAGAAAGAGGGGCTTGAGGTCTTCTCAGTAGTGTAAGCAGGGATATTAGCATCAAGAACATCCTCTGATGCAATACCAACACCATCTGCTACATCCCAGATGTACTGAGCACCATTAAGGTGCAAACGTGTAGTCTCCTCTGCACCAATTGATGCTGTGAAAACCTTGTTGCCACCAGCTACGGTTCCAAGATCTTCGGTCGCATCCTTTGAACAGCTGCTAAACAATACTGCTACAGCTGAAGCATAGAATAAAAGTTTTTTCATAATAATAAATTTGTACAAATTGATTAATAAATAAGTTTCAATTTAGTAATTAATGATAGTATCGACTACTACCACTCATTGACATCCATAGACTGAGCGAAACCAGCCTCAACAGCTACCTCAACAATCTCAACTGAGGGAGCTACATAAAATTTCTTCTCCATTGCAATAATTAAAATTAAAATGTTAAACAATAAATAAATTATCTTCTTCTTTTATCTTCTGTTTGTCCAAGAACTTCTCTTGGTAAGAGAGTATTATAGCAGTTAAAATACAATTATTGGAGCCCATCTATGCTTCTAACTCTGTGGTATTCAAGCATTAGGCCCTAAAATCAGCGTTTTATTTCACCGTATAGTACTCCATACACTCCGCAAATGTAATAAAATTTTCTCACTTTGCAATTAAATTTTAGTTTTTTTGTCGTTTTTTATGCAGCAAGTTTATTATACACATTGTGTAGGTTATAGTGACAAATGTTGCTACTATATCATAATGTAAAGATATAAATAATTTTCTAAAATTTCACAATGAGTGAATAAAAAATGTGGCGAAAAGTGATTTTTTTGGGTGAATGATTGATTTTTGAGCCTAATTAGAGTTATAACTCCGGATTACACAGTGCGGCGTCACGTTCGAGTTGGCGTTGCAGTTCGTCGATGGAGGCGAAGCGGCGCTCGTCACGAATCTTCAGGCGGAGGTCCACCTCTATCTCGCGACCATAGAGGTCGCCCGCGAAGCCGAAGATATGTGTCTCGAGCAGGCGTGTCTGTCCATCCACCGAGGGGCGCAGGCCGATATTTGACATCGCATTGTAGAGCTTGCCATCGAGGCGCACCTGCGAGTAATACACTCCGTTATCAACCTTTATATCGCGTGCATCGATATTAGCTGTGGGGAATCCCATCTTGCGGCCCAGCTGCGCTCCGTGTATAACCTCGCCCTTGATTATCATACCTTATATATATTATATATTTTGGGTGAGTTTTTGCACCAGCGAGAACTCCGAGAAGAACTCCTTGGCCAGCACGCGCAGCACCGTATATGAGGGTATAGCCAACAGCATACCCACAATGCCAGCCATATATCCTGCAACGAGAATCACAAGAAATATCTCCAGCGGGTGAGCCTTCACGCGCTCGGAGTAGATTGTAGGCTGCAGCACGAAATCATCAAAGCCCTTGATGCAGAATAGCGTGCAGCAGATAAGCAGTGCGGTATGTATCGCGGTCATACCGTCAATCGGGGTTACGATGCCCACAAATGCCGAGATTATGCCGCCCATCAATGGACCAGCGTAGGGAATGACATTCATAACGCCCATAATTAATCCGATAAGCAGGGCATTGTCGGTCTTCATCCCGAAGAGAATCATTGCCGTAGAGATTACGACCATAAGTATAAGGCTCTCGGTGAGGATTCCGGTAAAGTAGCGCGACAGCAGTACCGTGATAGAGTCCAATGCACGCTCCACGTTTGCCTGCAGGCGCTCGGGGAACATAGCCTTTACCATAGCGTAGAACAAGCCATCCTCCTTGAGGAAGAAGAAGGTGATGAACGCTATAGAGAAGGTGGCAATCAAGGCCGAGAGGGCTGTGCCGACAATCGAGGTGAAGGTATTGTTTATCGTATTGTAGTTCACCCACTGCTTGAGGTACTCCACAAGCGTGTCGGTCAGCGAGAAGTGTGTTGCAGGCAGGGCAAAGGTGCGCTGCAAATACTCCTGAGCGTGCGTAATGGGCTGCTCAACAGAGGCCAATACCGACGAGAAGTCGAGGTGGGCAAACTCATTTATCTTGCCAAAGACAAGGGGAATAAAGAGTGAGAAGATAGCAGAAAATACCACAAATATAACCAGCAGAGTCAGTGAGGCTGCGGCCCAACGCGGGAGCTTATGCTTGCCTATATGCTGACGCGATAGCCAATTCACGACGGGGCGCCCCATAATGGCCAGCACGGCCGATACGAGGATGTAGATTACCACCGACGAGAAGTACCATACCAGAAAGAGTATGGCCGCTGTGATAATCAGACCTACCGTGAAGCGGAGTATATTTTGCGGTGTTATTGCCATCTATTTTATTTCTGCAATCTTACAATAGGTGTCTGTGAGCCTACTACGGGGTCGCCAATCTCAACCAGCAGCTCGCTATCCTTCGGTACAAGTACATCAATTCGTGAGCCGAACTTGATAAATCCGAATACATCGTTCTGGTTTACCTTGTCGTCCTTCTTGATATACGATACGATGCGGCGAGCAATAAGGCCAGCCACTTGACGGAACAATACGCGCTTGCCGTCGTCAAGTCTTACAACGGTTGTCGTGCGCTCATTCTCGGTTGATGACTTGGGATGCCACGCGATGAGGAAACGGCCAGGGTGATATTTGTAATACTCCACCGTGCCAGCTACCGGCATCCAGTTCATATGGATGTTGGTAATTGACATAAAGATAGAGATTTGTAACATCTCCTCCTTGATGTACTCATCCTCGTGTACTACCTCCGTTACCACTACGCGACCATCGCAGGGCGAGAAGACCAGCTCAGGGTCGTGAATCTTCACGCGGCGAGGCTCGCGGAAAAAGGCAACGATAAAGAGCCAAAAGGCAACAAGTATCACTGCGCTGGTGATAAGCAGACCTGCCTCCCAATTGTGGCTCTGGAAGTAGTAGAGCAATCCCCATAATACCAGGCAGATGAGGCCCGATATGGCGATTATGCGGTAACCCTCTTTATTAATCTTCATATTGTTTAGTTTTAAGGTTTCTTCTTAAGCAGCAAGCGTGTATAGGCACGCATAAATAAATACAAACGGAGCCGACAGAATCAGTGCATCGAAGCGGTCGAGCCATCCTCCGTGGCCAGGGATGATATTGCCAGAGTCCTTCACATCCACCGAGCGCTTCATCAACGACTCAACCAGGTCGCCAAATACGCCCGAAATGGCAGCCACCAAAGCAAGGCCTACCCACATCGGTACGCTCGCCTCCAGTATGGTTGCAGCCACCCAGCCCATAGCCATTGCGCCGAGCAGGCCTCCGAAGAATCCCTCCCACGACTTCTTGGGTGAGATACGCTCGAAGAGGCGGTGGCGACCGAGTGTAATGCCGAACAGGTATGCGAATACATCGTTAGCCCAGATGATGAATATGTAGAAAATCATTATCCACGGATTCCACTTCCCAACGCCCAACAACATCGGCACGATGAGTAGCAATGCCATCGGGAAGGCTACGTAGAGCGCACCCAAAAGCGATGTTGCGATGTTTGCTATCGGTGTTGCACTCTTGCGATAAAGCTCGCAGATGAACATCAGGGGCACAATCAGCACCAATGCGCTGACTGCTGCAATTAACAAGAGCGGTGCGCTGGCGCTATCTCCGCCGAGGTCAAAGAAGAGCATAGCTGCAACGCCTGTGCAGAGAATCATTATGCCGGTAAAAATGCCCAGCACCTTCATCGGCTCATATCCTGCCTTCTCGGCAAAGCGGTAAAACTCCCACATACCTCCTATGGCAATGGCGGCCATCAGCGCCATAAAACTCCATTTCGAGAGGAGCATAGCGCCCAGTACCACTATCAGCATCACAGCGCCGCTGGCTGTGCGAATGAGGAAATTCTTCATCTTATCTCCCATAGCCTATTCTGTTTTTGCGTTTACGCTCTTCTCGGCCTCAGTAGCCTCTGAGGGTGCTGTCGTTGCGGGCTCAGAGGTAATCTCCGCCTGCGTGTCAGCCTTCTCCGTAGCATCCTTCTTTGACTGAGCCGAAGGACCGAGTATTGTCTCGATATCCTCGGTGTAGATAGTCTCCTTCTCCAAGAGCATATCGGCCATAGTATTAATCTTATCGTTGTTGGCCTCGATAATCTCGCGGGCACGTGCATAGGCCTCCTCCAAGATGCGGCGCACCTCGCCATCGATAGCAATTGCAGTCTGCTCGCTGAAGGGCTTTGTGAATGTATCACGAGTGCCGGCTGAGTCGTAGTAGCTTATAGGGCCAATCTTCTTACTCATACCGTAGTATGCCACCATTGCGTATGTAATCTTGGTCGAACGCTCCAAATCGCTCAAGGCGCCAGCACCAAGAGTGCCGTAGTTTACCTCCTCGGCGATACGGCCACCCAACATACCTGCCAACTTGGCCTCCAGTACCTCGTTAGTGACGTGTACTCGCTCCTCGTCGGGCACCGACCACGTAGCTCCGAGGCTATTTCCGCGAGGAATAACCGTAACCTTCAGCACGGGGTCACAATCCTCCAGCATCCACATTACGGTAGCGTGGCCCGCCTCGTGAATAGCCGTAGCACGACGCTCGGCCTGCGACATAGTCTTATTGCGCTTCTCCAAACCACCTACGATACGGTCGATAGCAGCCATAAAGTCATCACGCTCAACACACTTCTTATCACCGCGAGCTGCAATCAATGCCGCCTCGTTACATACGTTGGCGATATCAGCACCAGAGAATCCAGGTGTCTGCTTTGCCAGGAACGAGCGGTCGATGTTATTGTCGAGCTTAAGGTGGCGCAGGTGAACATTGAAAATCTCTTCACGCTCCTTAACGTCGGGCAGACCAACGTCAATCTGGCGGTCAAAACGACCAGCACGCATCAATGCCTTATCTAAGATGTCAGCACGGTTTGTAGCTGCAAGAACAATTACACCTGCATTGGTCTGGAAACCGTCCATCTCTGTAAGCAGCTGGTTGAGAGTGTTTTCACGCTCGTCGTTGCCTGAGAATCCTGCATTCTTGCCACGGGCACGGCCGATGGCGTCAATCTCGTCAATAAAGACGATACAAGGCGCCTTCTGCTTAGCCTGCTCGAACAAATCGCGCACACGCGAAGCACCTACACCCACGAACATCTCAACGAAGTCCGAACCCGAAATTGAGAGGAACGGAACATTTGCCTCGCCCGCTACTGCCTTTGCCAATAGCGTCTTACCCGTTCCCGGAGGGCCTACCAGCAGAGCGCCTTTAGGAATCTTTGCACCCAGCTCACGATATTTGTCAGCCTTGCGGAGGAAGTCAACAATCTCCATAATCTCCACCTTCGCCTCGGCCAAACCTGCCACATCCTTGAACGTAACACGCTTATTAGGATTATCCTTGTCAAACTCCTGCGCACGGGCCTTACCCACATTCATTATGTTGCCGCCAGCTCCTCCACCGCGCGACATACTGCGGATGAAGAAGAGCCAGAAGCCGATGAGGATAATCCACGGCAATGTATTTATGAGCATATCGCTCCAGCTTGTCGTCTCGTTGAAGTACTCAACCGTGACAGGGTTATTCTCCATTCCTGAGTCGGCAATAGCCTGCTTCACGTCGCGGTCGAGAATATCTACCGAGCCGATTGTGAAATTAAGCTGCTCGCCGTGTTCGGGGATATTCTTGAAACGGCTATTCTCATCGCCGTTGCGATACTCCTCGATAGCGCCATCGGTGAGATATACCAGGGCGGTATTTTTGTTTATAACCTTAATACGCTCCACCTCACCATTGCGAATCATCTGCTCGACCGTATTCCAGTCGCCTGCAACGGGCTCGGCACGTCCTGTGCCGAAGAACGAGTAGGCAATGATGATGGCGATAATAGCACCCCAAATCCACATAAAGTTGAATTGGATGCGGATTATATTTTGATTCTTCTTTTTTGCCATTTTTTACAGTTCGTATTCGTATTTCTTAATTGGTGCATCGGCCCACAACTCCTCCAAACGGTAGAACTCGCGCAGCTCGGTCTGGAAGATATGCACCACAACATCCACATAGTCCATTGCAATCCAGAAGGCATTCTGCTGGCCCTCAATGCGCCATAGCTTCTGACCCAATTTCTCGTACACCTCCTGCTCGATACCATCGGCGATGGCCGCAACCTGCGCCGTAGAGTCTGCGTTGCATACTACGAAATGAGAGCAGATAGCTCCGTCAAAGCCGCTCAAATCCAATGATACAATATCCTTACCCTTTTTGTCCTGAATAGCGTTTACTATGGTTTCAATAAGTTTTTCCATACTTTGTAGTTTATCTCCGCTCGGAGCGGGAATTATTTATTACGGTTTTACATATACATATAACTTCGCAAAGATACAATATTTTTATGAGAAAGTGAAATGATTTTGCCCTCACACACCACATCTTTACTCATAAACGCAAAAATGCGGCCCGATGTTTTATCTCGGGCCGCGTTTTTTTGATTTTTTGTCAATTTTTACTTCGCAGCAAGCTCCATCTGCATCTTTTCGAGGATGGTCGCCTCAAGGGCATTTATGATGGAGTTCTTCACATACGTGCGGCGTACGGCGATGGCTATACGGCGCGATGTGGCACTCTTTGCAAGAGTCTTAATCTGGCGTTTGCGGCTGACGGGAACATACTCTAAAGCCATCTCTGGAATGATGGTCATACAGGCCGTACAATCCACAATTCGCATCAGCGTGTCGAGCGAGCCCGACTCGAAGTAGTAGTGTGACGGAGTGTTGCGGCGAGCCTGACATAATTCGAGTATCTGGTCGCGCATACAGTTGCCAGGGCTGAGGAGTATAAGGTCCTTCATATCAATATCTTCGATGCGGATATTCGAGCGCTCGAACAACGGGTTTGAAGGCGATACGTAGGCGTAAAAACGGTCACTGAAAAGGTCGCGTTCGAGGATGCCTTCACCGCACGTTCCGCTGGCCACCAGCGCGGCGTCAATCTTATCGCGGCGCAGAGCCTCGATGATGTCGCCCGTAACCATTTCGCGTATTTCCAACTCCACGCGAGGGTAGCGTTTTACGAAGTCGGGAATGAACTTGTGCAGCAGGTAGGGGGCGATTGTGGGGATAACGCCAAGACGCAGTTTTCCTGCTGTCTCGCCCTTCAGCTCGGCCACCGACTCGCGGATAGTGTTATAAGCCTTAAGCGTCTCCTGCGCCTGCGCAATTACTACGGCACCCGCCTCGGTGGGGATGACGGGTTTCTTCGAGCGGTCAAGAAGTATTACGCCCAACTCCTCCTCTAACGACTTAATCTGCATAGAGAGAGAGGGTTGCGTTACGAAACAATGCTCCGATGCGGCTGAGAAACTGCCGCAGTTGGCTACCTCGATAAGGTATTGAAGTTGAATGATTGTCATATTATGTTTTGAAATTGGCTATTCTGAGATAATGTTTGGGGTAATTTTGTTATACAAAAGTATAAAAAAAAATTATAGCGCCAAAGTTTTTTGGCTTATAGACGATAAATTGTTATTTTTGTAGTTAATTTATACTATCATAGGGTATTTAACCGAAAAAACGAAACTAAAAATATGGGAAAAATTATTCTTACGGGCGACCGTCCCACCGGAAAACTTCATTTGGGTCACTATGTAGGCTCTCTGCGTCAGCGTGTTGAGTTGCAGAACTCTGGAGAGTTTGAGAAGATATTTATTATGATTGCCGATGCACAGGCACTCACCGACAATGCTGATAACCCTGAGAAGGTGCGCCAGAACATCATCGAGGTGGCTTTGGATTACCTCTCGTGTGGCATTGACCCTACGAAGTCAACAATCTTTATTCAGAGTATGGTGCCCGAGCTCACCGAGTTGGCATTCTACTATATGAACCTCGTTACTGTGGCTCGCTTGGAGCGTAACCCGACCGTTAAGACCGAGATTGTTATGCGCGAGTTTGGTAAGTCTATCCCCGTAGGATTTTACACATATCCTATCTCGCAGGCGTCGGATATCACCGCCTTCCGCGCTACAACCGTTCCCGCGGGTGTGGATCAGGAGCCGATGATTGAGCAGACTCGTGAGATTGTGCATAAGTTCAACTCTATTTACGGTGAGACTCTGGTTGAGCCTGAGATTCTTCTGCCGTCAAATGCCGCTTGTTTGCGTCTGCCCGGAACGGATGGTAAGGCTAAGATGTCTAAGTCGTTGGGTAACTGTATCTATCTGTCGGATACACCCGAGGATTTGCGTAAGAAGGTGATGAGTATGTACACCGACCCCAACCATATCCGTATTGAGGACCCCGGCCAGATTGAGGGGAACTGTGTATTCACATACCTTGATGCCTTCTCTTGTTGCGACCACTTTGCAGAGTTCCTGCCCGACTACGCTTGTCTGGAGGAGTTAAAGACTCACTATCAGCGTGGCGGTTTGGGTGACGTGAAGGTTAAGAAGTTCCTCTATGCTGTGTTGCAGCAGATGTTGGAGCCTATCCGCGCACGCCGTAAGGAGTACGAGCAGGATATTGAGGGCGTATATGAGATTTTGAAAAAGGGTTGCCAGGTGGCACGCGCCGAGGCTGCCGAGACTCTCGATATGGTACGTCGCTCGATGAAGATTAACTACTTCGAGGATGTGGAGCTTATCCGCAAGCAGTCGGAGATGTATAAATCAATTAAATAGCTTTTTTTGAATAGCCCGCAAGGGTGAATTGTATGCTGAGGGATTTGCGTAGAAATACGCTTGAGTGGATAATCAGCCTTTTGCGGAGGCTTAGTAACCGCTTGAGTGAGCGTCAGATGATAGCCGTATTGGCTGTCGTTGTGGGTTTGTTGGCTGGTTTTGGTACCTGTATTTTCGAGATGCTGCTGCACTGGCTGCAGACGGCTTTGGTCTCTTGGTTTCCGTCGGACGAAGCGCAGGCGCTCTTATTGGTATATCCCGCCATCGGTATTATTTTAGCTACGCTTTTCGTGAAATATATCGTCCGAGATGAGATTTCGGAGGGTGTGACACGTGTGCTGTATGCTATGGCGCGTAAGGATTCGCGTATTGCGGGGCATAACTGCTGGTCGTCGATTGTCGGAGGTGCTACCACCATCGGATTTGGTGGCTCGGTCGGTCCGGAGGCTCCTATCGTGCTTACGGGTGCCGCCATAGGCTCGAATGTGGGTAAGTTGGCACGCCTGAACTATAAGGAGCTGACCCTGCTGCTCTGCTGCGGTGCGGGTGCTGCGGTTGCGGCTATCTTCAAAGCTCCGATTACGGGTGTGGTATTCGTGCTGGAGATTTTGATGCTCGATATTACATCGGCGTCGGTCTTTCCGCTGATTCTGGCATCTGTTACGGCTACAACTACGGCGCTGATTTATAGAGGTTTCGACCCGATATTCGCAATTACACTGAGCGAGGCCGATGTCTTTGTTATCAAGCAGATACCGTTGTATATCCTGCTCGGAGTATGCTGCGGTTTGATGTCCTACTACTTCACCTCGGTGAATTCTGGTGTCGGAAAGTTTGTTAAGCGCATTGATTCTCAGTATAAGCGATGGATTTTCGCAGGCGTGGTGCTGGGATTGCTTATCTTTATCTTCCCGCCGTTGTATGGTGAGGGATATCGTAGCCTTACGGCATTTATGCACGGCGATGTGCAGGCACTTTTCTCAAACTCTATGTTTTTTAAGTTCAGGACTATAGAGTGGGTGGCAATCATATATGCAACGGCCATTATGTTCTTTAAGGTTGTGGCGATGGCTACAACCAACGCATCGGGTGGTGTCGGTGGTACCTTTGCGCCATCGTTGTTCGTGGGAGCGTATATGGGAGCTATCGTGGCCCTTATCTGTAATACGTGTTTCAACTGGAATGTATCTATCGTGTCGTTCTCGCTGGTAGGTATGGCTGGTGTTATGTCGGGCGTGATGAAGGCCCCGTTGACCTCAATCTTCCTTATTGCCGAGCTCTCAAATGGCTATGGTTTGTTTATCCCGCTTATGATTGTTGCGGCAATCTCGTTTGCTGTGGATTATACCCTTGACCGTGACTCTATCTATACCAAGCAGTTGCGTATGCGTGGCGAGCTGCTTACGCACGATAAGGACCAGTCGGCCTTCGTCTTTATGCGTCTGGACGAGTTGATGGAGACCGATTTTATCCGTATCAAGGAGAATATGACCTTGGGCGATATCGTCCATATCATCTCCTCGGCACGCCGTAATATCTTCCCCGTTATTGATAATTTCGGCCATCTGCTGGGTGTGGTGCAGTTGGATGACCTACGCGAGGATATGTTCAAAAAGGAGAAGTGGGGACGTTCTATTACCTATTATATGATTCAGCCTCCGTATAAGATTCTCGAGCACGAGATGGTGCAGAGTATCCTGCCGCGTTTCGAGGAGAATCATACGTGGATGCTGCCCGTTGTGGATAAGAATAACAGATACCTTGGCTTTATCTCAAAGTCGCGCATACTAAATGCCTACCGTGAGGCGTTGGTTAAGATATCACATTAATACTTAAATATATGAAGAACATAAAGAATGTAGTATTCGACTTCGGTGGCGTGTTGGTTGATTGGAATCCGCATCACCTTTACGATAAATATTTCGGTAGCGAGGAGAAAGCTACGTGGTTTTTGGAGAATATATGCCTCTATTCGTGGAACTTGCAGATGGATAAGGGTAAGCCCTTTGCTGAGGGTGTTGCCGAGTTGCAGGCCCAGCATCCTGAGTGGGCAGAGGCTATCGGCATATATCACTCGCGCTGGATTGAGATGATGGGTGGCGAGGTTGAAGGTACGGGTGAGGTGCTGCGTCGCCTAAAGGCTGCCAGATATAAGGTTTACGGCCTCTCGAACTGGTCGATGGAGACCTTTCCACTGGTGCGCGACAAGTATCCTATTTTCAATGAGCTGGAGGGGCGTATAGTTTCAGGTGAGGAGTTTATGATTAAGCCCGATGCCGAGATATATCACTGCTTACTGGAGCGTTACTCGCTGGAGGCTGCGGAGTGCGTGTTTGTTGATGACAATGCCGACAACGTGGCGGGAGCGCGTAATGTGGGTATGCACGCCATTCAGTTCAAGAATGCCGAGCAGTTGGAGCAGGAGCTGAAAGAGAAATATGGATTAGAGTTCTAAAAAATGAATCCCGTCGCCATACGATTGCTGAATCAGCAGTTGATTGCCCCGCAGTTTGCCACCCCTACGGAGGTGGTGTCGTATATGGGAGCAATGCAGGCGCAGGAGTATAGAATGATGCGATGGGCTGTTGCGATGCGAACCAAAAGCCCGTCGCATCTTTTGTTTCGTAAGGCTTACGATAGTGGTGAGATTGTGCGCCTGCATCTGTTGCGCGGTACGTGGCAACTTATATCTGGCGAGGATTATGCTTGGATGTTGAAGCTATGCGCTCCCAAAGCCGCTACGGTAATCAATGGCTGGATGAAGGCGGGTGGCATATCGATTGAGGATAGGGAGCGTCTTGAAATTCGTGATATCCTGGAACGTACGGCCGCAGACCGAGGTAGTGTCACCAAAGAGGATTTTGTTGAGGTGTTGGCGATGCGAGATATATCTATGGACGAACATAGGTTGTCGTATCATATTCGTATGGCTGAGCTTGATGGAGTGTTGTGTAGTGGTGATTTGCATCCGCAGAAGGCTACCTACTCCCTTGCGGTAAATAAGATTCGACATCGTTCGACGATGAGCGAGGAGGAGGCTTTGGCTCGGCTGGCACGTAAATATTTTCAGAGTCGCTCGCCAGCTACGCTGGAGGATTTTGCTTGGTGGTCGGCGTTGAGCCTTACGGAGTGCCGAAGGGCGGTGGCTATGCTTGGCGATGAGCTTAGTGTAGAGCATTGGAATGGCAGGAGATTCTATATACATAGTGCTTGCCGTACACGCGGTTATCGCGCGGGGAAGTCGATTCTTCTTGCTCCCTACGATGAATATTTGATAAGTTATAAGAGTCGTGATGTGGTATTACCCGCTGAGCACACCCATCGTGCGCACTCAAATAATGGCATATTCTATCCTGTTATTCTGCGTGATGGTGTGATTTACGGTAATTGGAAACCCTATTCAAAGCGATTGCAGACAACATTTTTTGAGGCCGAGCGTAATGAATCACCACTCGAAAATGAGTGGGCTGCGTATCAACGTTTTCTTGCGCGGTAGATTGTGAGCGGGTTAGAATAACTCCTTAATCTGCAGGAATAAATCTTTCCAGATATAGTACATCATCATTCCCGTTACGATAAGTTTCAGGCCTGTGCCGACGATAAACGATATGAGCGAGCCGAATCCGACCTTGATGGCCTCGCCTAAACTTCTATTCTGATTGAATCGCTCTCCAGCCACAGCACCCAGGAACGGACCGAGAATAATACCTATCGGGCCCATAAACAGACCGACAAATACTCCAATCGTAGCACCCGTAATGCCGGCCTTCGAGCCGCCGAATACCTTACTGAAATATCCCGGTAAGATGTAGTCTATAATGCAGATTATCAGAGTGATAATACCCCATACCCATAGTGTTGTCTGCGAGATTGTTGACCCCTCGGTCATATAGGCACATATCAAGCCCACGAACGATATTGTCGCGCCCGGCAGAATGGGAACTACCGAGCCGATGATACCGATGATGCCGCACAGCACGGCCGCAATTATCAAAAGGGTCTCCATTGGTGAAAATCGACAATATAATTTGCTCGTATCACACTTTGTGCCGCGAAGGCTACTTCACAAGGTGATTTGTCGTAGAGTCGGGGAAGATTACCGATGGCTTGAAGCTCTTTGCCTCCTCGAAATCCATCAACGCATACGACACGATGATAACCAAATCGTCAACAGCAACCTTGCGGGCTGCAGCTCCGTTCAGGCAGATAGCTCCGCTACCACGCTCGCCCTTAATGATATAGGTCTCAAGGCGCTCGCCATTGTTAATGTCGAGAATCTGCACCTTCTCGCCCTCAATCATATTTGCGGCGTCCATCAGGTCCTCATCGATGGTGATGCTGCCTACGTAGTTCAAATTGGCCTGTGTGACTCTTACGCGGTGAATTTTCGACTTCAATACTTCGATCATCATATGGCTTTATTTGATTTTTACGTTATCAATCAATCTAATCTCTCCGGCCTGCACTGCGATGCAACCCTGCACGCGCTCGCTCTGCTCCCACGATGTAACCTGCTGCATAGAGAGAGCATCTACGGCCTGGAAATATATAACTTTCAGTAACTCGTTTGTCTCAACCTGCTCCTTAACCCAGGCGGTGAGCTCGGCGGGAGTCATCTCGGCCGACTTTGCAGCGCACTGCGAGATAACCTCGTAGATGTGGGGTGCTGCTGCACGATGTGCGGGTGTGAGCAGTGTGTTGCGTGACGAGAGGGCCAAGCCGTCCGCATCACGGATGATGGGGCACTCAACAATCTCAACGCCCATATTAAGCTGCTTTACCATAGCCTTGATGACGGCAATCTGCTGGAAATCCTTCTCACCGAAGTACGCCTTTGCCGGCTCAACAATCTGGAACAGACGACTTACCACCTGTGCCACGCCATTGAAATGACCGGGGCGTGTTGCGCCCTCCATAACCTTGTCAACTAGACCGAAATCAAACTGACGTGTGTCGGGCTCGGGGTATATCTCCTCTACCGAAGGCATAAGCACATAGTCTGCACCTGCCGCCTCCAGCAATGCCGCATCAGCCTCGGGGGTACGAGGGTAGTTGCGCAAATCATTCTTGTCGTTAAACTGTGTAGGGTTCACAAATACGCTTACCACTACCGTAGCACACTCGCGGCGTGCCTTCTCAACCAGCGAACGGTGGCCTGCGTGCAGGGCACCCATTGTAGGTACGAATCCGATACCTGCGGGGTCGAGAGTCGAGAGCTCCTTCTTAAGGTCGCTTACTTTATTGAAAGTTTTCATTAGTTCAGTCTATAAAACTGCGACAAAGTTATATAATTATATCGGAATTAAAAATCCAAAAGCACGATAAAAACATCTAATAATAAAAAAGAAATTGTCTAACACGGTGATTTTGGCTTTATGCTCGCCCTCAAAATCCTCATTTATGTCAAATAAACTGCGGTTTTTCGGACTTGCAGGCCTAAAAATCTCTCGTGTTATACGATTCTAGCAAAAAGAAAGGGTGCCACGCAGGCACCCTTTTTAGATGAAAATAGGTCAAATTTTAGTTTATTGACGGCAGGAACGACCACTCCTTCGAGTAGTGCAGCATCTGCTCTACGTAGTCGGTCTTGTAGATGAGTTTCACGTCAACAATCTCGCCATCCTTCTCCACCAACTCGTAGTCGGGGTTAACGAAGCCACTGTACGGCTCAAGATTCAGCTTCTTGTAGCGCTCCAGCACCTCCTTGTGCAGGTCGTAGTCAATCTTCACGGCATAATCCTCCACGAGCTTGCGGCCAGCCTCGTAGTCGCCCGTAGATTTGATGCGCTGCACCTCCTTCAGAAGCTCGCCAAAGAGCTTACGCAGAGCCTCGAAGTCGTTTACTACGATGTATGACTTGCCATCCTGCTTAACCCACTCGATGACGTTATCCTTCTTACCCTTCTCGTAGCACCACTGGGCGATAAGCTTGCGGTTACGCATATGCGCCTCCTCGACATTCTTGCCAAGCTCGATGCGCGAGAACTGTGTCATCATACCATTCATAATATAGTCGGCATACTGAGCCTTTGCCACATCGGTCGTGGGGATAAGACCAATCTCAACCATCTTGGGGTCACCCAGATAGTAAAGACCGAAGAGGTCGGCACGTGCCTCCTCCAGCGTTGAGGTGTAGCTCTTGAGCTCGCCTCCCTTCACGCCCGGCGCCAACTGACCTGAGCCGTGACCCAGGCACTCGTGCAGATCGGTGTGGAGGTCATCGGCCAGCTTGCCGTACTGCTTGATGCGCTCGCGGTCCTCCTCGCGCAACATAAACTCCTCGTTGAAGCCGTTACCTTGTGCAGCTTTGTCGTATGCGTAGGTGATGTTATCAATGGTTACAGACTTTGAACCGTACTCCTTGCGAATCCAGTCAGCATTGGGCAGGTTGATACCGATAGGAGTTGCGGGGTAGCAGTCGCCACCGAGCATAGCCACGGTGATAACCTTTGCCGATACGCCCTTCACCTCTTTCTTGCGGAACTTGGGGTCGATAGGTGCATTATCCTCAAACCACTGTGCATTGGCCGAGAGAATCTGCGTACGACGGCAGGCGGTGCTATCCATAAAATTCACCGTACCCTCCCACGACGCCTTGCGGCCGAGGGGGTCGCCGTAATCCTCGATAAAGCCATTCACAAAGTCCACATTCGACTCGTTGTCACCAACCCACAATACGTTGTAACGGTCGAACTCGCGCAGGTTACCTGTGCGGTAGTAGTTTATAAGTGCGTTGATGATGCTCTTCTGCGGCTCCTCGGCTACCTGTGCGGCCTTCTCCAGCCAGAATACAATCTGCTGAATAGCCGCCGAGTACATTCCGCCCAGCTTCCATACCTGCTCAACAATCTCGCCCTTCTCGTTCTTTACGAGTTTCGAGTTAAGACCGTAAGAGATAGGCGTGGGGTCATTGTCGTCACGCATATCGGCGTAGAACTTCTCTACCTCCTTCATCGTCACGCCCTCGTAGTAGTTGCAGGCAGACTCTGTAACCATATCCACACCGTCGGTCTGGTTAAGGCGAATGGCATAGAGTGCGGGGTCGAAGATAATGTCGTACAGGAGGCTCTTCTCGATTGCAAGCTCCTGCGGGTCAACATACTTGTCAACCATCTGCGCAAACCACTCGCGCGGGAACTCGGGCTGGAACTTATCGTTTGAGTAGTGGTGGTGAATACCATTTGCAAACCACACCTTCTTCAAATACTTCTCCATTGCCTTGAACTCGGCTGCGTTGCGGTCGCCATCGTACTTGGTGTAGATAGCCTCCAGAGTGCGGCGCACCGTGAGGTTGTACTTGAAATTCTGGTCAAAGAGAATGTCGCGGCCACACTTTGTAGCCTGCGCCAAATAGTATATAAGCACTTTCTGCTGCAAGGGGAGCTTCTCAAATCCAGGAACCTCGTAGCGAAGCACTTTAATGTCGTCAAATTTGTCTATAACCCACGACACCTGCTCGGAGGCGGGAGCTGGCTCCTCCACCTTCTGGCGGCACGAGTTGAGCGATGTAAGCGATAGAATCATAGTTGTCGCAATTAAGATTGAGCGGGTCTTTTTCATATTATTCCGTCATTGTTGGTGAATATTTGCGCCAAAGTTATCTATTTTTTCGGGAAATGATATATTTAGACCCCATAAAAACAATAATTGCCCGAAATTTCGGGCAATTATCTTATCTGCACTTAGCACCTTGAGCCTCAAACCAGGGATTTTTCAAATCGGCCTTATTGTACTCAAGCGGCTTGCCATCGGGGTATGAGAGCGTTTTGCCTCCCGCCTCCGATAGGATTAACTCGCCTGCGGCCGTATCCCACTCGTAGGTGTTTGTCGTGCGCACGTAGTAGTCAACCGTGCCCTCAGCCAGCAGGCAGAACTTATATGAGCTGCCTTGCTCGATAACCTCAAGGTCGGGATGCTCGGCACGCAACTCCTCGATGCGCTGGTGTGTCTCAGGGGTCTGGTGCGAACGTGATAAGGCGACGCGGAATCCCTCGTGGCAGCTACCCTCCAGGGGCAACTTTTCCAGCATAGCCTCAATCTGCTTGCCCTCGTAATGCGGGTCGTCGCAGGGGGCGATGTTACGAATCAGATACGCGCCCTTGCCTTTGGCGGCTACGTACATCTTTTCGAGGTATGGAACATAGAGTACCGAGCCTACACACTCGTTGTCGGCCAGCAGGGCAATGTTTACCGTAAACTCGTTATTACCCTTTATAAACTCTACGGTGCCGTCCAACGGGTCAACCAACAGGAAAAGCTCCCAGTTGCGGCGCTCGTCGTAGAGCATTTCGCGTCCCTCCTCGCTTAAAACGGGGATGCGGGTAGGACCCAGCGTATCCTTTATGGTGTTGTGAGCCATACGGTCGGCCATCGTGATGGGTGTGTGGTCGCTCTTGAGCGAGATGTCGTAATCGTCTCTGTTTTTGTATATCTTCATTATGGCGGCACCGGCTCTTACGGCTGCATTGAAACAGTGTGGCAATAGGTGCTCGCGTATTTGTGCTACAATTTGTTTTTGGTCTTGAGATGTCATTTATGGTTGGTTTTTATTTCTTTCGTAAAGTTACATATAATTTATGAAATTCGGAACTTTCTCGTTTGAAAAATAGAGCCAATTTGCCGAAAATAACATAACATAACCTGAAGCGAACAATTTGCCGGAGAGATTAGTCGTGAAGTGTACCTCGCTGACGAGATTATTAATATAATTGTAACGGCTACGGCGACCACAGCAATGTAGCCAGAGAGTGAGTATGCCAGGGCCAGCAGGGCGGCAAGTATCGCTATGTTAGGCAGTCGGGAGATAGGTTGTTTATCCCTGAATGTTAACGGAGTATATGTCTTTAGCCTTAGTGCGGATGGTATCTGTCGAATTATGTGGGGCGAAAAGCCGCCAGCGTTGATAACGGCGTCACGGCGGAAGATATAGCTCTCGGTTGTCGGGGAGAAAAATAACTCGATGCGTTGCTCCGCCTGCTCGGAGAGGGCGATGGCAATACTCTCCATCGCTTTGTTGCACAGGTGCATATCGTGCCCCAGAGGTAATAGGTAGTTATAGGATGCGACGGCTGTAGCTGCATCCAAATCGTGGTAAATATCCAAGAACTCCCTATCTACAAGAATCAGACGCCTGAAGCTACGCTGTCGCGAGCGATATAGGTTACGAATCACTGCTGTGGGCAGCTCGTCATTTGGCGAGCAGTTTACACGTATCATACGATAGTGTGCCGTAATTGTACGGAACTCGTCGGGGTATAGCGTGGAGTCGAGTACAACAATTACCTCGTAACGGTCGTAATCTTGCCCGAGTAGCTCGGTAATATGCTCTATATCTTTCACGCCGCTGCAAATAACCGAACAACCGACAAAACCTAACGATTCGCAACTTCCTGCAATATCGTCTGTGATGATGTCGCGTCGCCGTGCGGCATTCACTATGCGTAGCGTACGAATCAGGATAGATGATGAGATTATCGTCAACAGCGAGATTATGATGTATTCGGCAATCATATCAAAAGGTTGTTGTGGGGCGCACCAATGCCCGTTTGTATGAGTTTATAAGTGTCTCGGCATAGAGCGTTTCGCCCTCGGTAAACAGCGACCGTACGGCCGATATGGAGTATCCCTCTACGGTGAGGTGGCGGCATAGCTCTTTGCGTTTTACGGCCGGCATAGCCGCCAGTCGCTCCCGTATTTTCGTATGTCCGAGTGGTCGCCCAAGCGAGGCGAGCGTATATATGGTTTCGCGCACGATGGAGATATCCTCCTCGTTGGAGATTATTTTGTGGAGTCGTTTCTCGGCTATCTCGATGCCAAAGCTGCGAACGATGGCCAATCCCAATGTACGCAGGTTACGGTTGTTACTCGCCAGCAGCGGTTCGTAGGCAATGGGCAGCAGGCCTCGGCGGAGCAGTGATATTATGCGTGCCGTATCGAATGGCGAGAGGTCGAAGTCGAGCTCCGAAATAGTCCGTATTGCCATCGCTGGCGTGGCGGATAATGTGGCCGTCAACGCACTGATGCGTACCTCCTTGTCGCTGGAGTGTATATACTGCTCGATTTGTGTGGAGTTGTGCTGATGTATAGGTATCGTACTGAGCAACATTAGCAGATGCGCCCTCTTTACCCCACGGCTTAAGCGTATGCGGCGTAACAAGAACGGCTCAAGATTATTCTGCTCAACAATGTGGCGCAGCTTCTCGCGGTCGTTACCGTAGGTGTGGCTCACAACAATATATATAGCCTCTGCGAGAGCCAATCGACTCTTCCGAGAGCGGGCTCGTATATTGCGACACGATGGCCTGTCGTTCAGCAGTAGCGACGCAATCTGCTTGATGTATATATCGCGTGTGGAGGATATTTTTTCTTTGCGTGAGTTCTGCCGCGAGGCTATAAGCATATATAGCGATATTATGCTCGCAGCGGTAATATATATTATGCTGACAATCATATCTTGGTGTTGATGTTTAGTTGCGAATAGCTCTTGCCTCTCAGGCGACTCATACATATCGGGAAGGTCATATATTGGTCAACGCCGCACTCCAGCAGACTCAGCACAATCTGTTCGGATTGCTGCCACGATATCACATATATTGGCGGATGTCGTTTGTCGCTAAGACGTATGCGACGGATAAGCTCTGAGCCATCGATAAATGGTCGTATGGATAGAATTATCACAAGGTCGGGTTTTTGCTGTGTGCAGGTGGCAATCGTCTGGTCGGGCGATGAGCAGCATACGATGTTTGTGCTGTCGTCGCCGATAATCTCGGCAATGAGTGTTGCGGTGGCACTTCGGCGCGAGTATATTACGATTTTAGGTTTGTTCATAGGTGTCAATTTGCCGCTTTAGGCGCTCGAAAAGTGTGCCAAATGCTAAATAGTTGAAAAAAAAGTAGGTTTATGGTTTGTTTGAGAATATTTTTTGTATATTTGCAGGCCGAATTTCGGCAAAAATGTAATTTATTTTTAGAATAATGTACGTTATAGTAGAGATCGCAGGTCAGCAGTTCAAGGCTGAGAAGGGTCGTAAGCTCTATGTTCACCGTCTTCAGGGCGACGTAGAGTCGTCAGTGAGCTTCGACAAAGTCCTGCTTGTAGACAACGACGGTCAGGTTAAGGTAGGTGCACCTGCAGTAGAAGGCGCCTCAGTTAAGTGTAAGATCTTGAAGCACCTCAAGGACGACAAGGTTCTGGTGTTCAAGAAGAAGCGTAGAACTGGTTATCAGAAGTGCAACGGTCACCGTCAGTACCTCACCCAGATTCTCGTAGAGGATATTGTTGCATAATTAAAACGTTAGTAGAAAATGGCACACAAAAAAGGAGTAGGTAGTTCAAAGAACGGCCGTGAGTCAGAGAGCAAGCGACTCGGTGTAAAGCTTTTCGGTGGTCAGTTCGCTAAGGCCGGCAACATCATCGTTCGTCAGCGTGGTACTGTTCACAACCCCGGTAACAACGTGGGTATGGGTAAGGATCACACCCTTTTCGCATTGGTAGATGGTACCGTAGAGTTCTGCAAGAAGTCTTCAGGTAAGTCTTACGTTAGCGTAACTCCCCTGGCTGAGTAAGTCGGGTTGAGGATAACCGAAAAAATTAAAGTCCGACTGTGAGGTCGGACTTTTTTTATGCTCTATAATCTCTTACCATCCCATCTCGCGGGCATACTCGATGGCTCGGTTGAGCGTGTCGTTAAATGGACGGGTGCATTGCATATCCTTGGCTGCCTGCTGTATGGCGTCGGGACGCAGGAAATACTCCTTATCAACCAACTTCACCAAAAGAAAATTTCGCAGTCGGTAATACTCCGAGTGCTGATCCTCGGCCGACCACCCCTGTGGCATACGTTTCAGAGCCGATGACCAATCCACCTCAAACCCTGTGGCCGCCTCGATGCTCTCCACAAAGGCATCGCCCTCGGTCATAATCTCCTCGCGCACGCTTCGTATCTCGCCTGCGGTGGGGCAGTAGGCTCCCGTACAGAGCATATAGTGGTTCTGGTCGGGCTCGACGTGCATATAGTAACCCGAGAATCCCGACTTCTTGCCACGCGGGCATACATATACGCCAAACCACGTCTTGTAGGGCGACTTATCCTTCGTAAAGCGGGTGTCGCGGTAGATGCGGTAGGTTGCGTCCTTCACCTGCACGCCCTCCACCGCAGGGTCAAATGCCGCCACTGCCTCGATAAACTCCGCCGCAACCTCGTCCATACGCTTCTTAACCTGCTTGTATCGGTTGCGGTTGGCCTCAAACCACGTGCGGTCGTTATGCTCGGATAGCTCCGACAGAAAATCTAAGATACTTTTCATAGGAAGATTATTCGGCTATAAATAACATATTGTCTGCAAGACTCTGGCGAGCCATATTGCGGCTCTCGATTTCTATATTCAGCACCTCGCCCATATAATTCTCGTAATAGACCACGCGAATATCGTGCAGACCCTTCTCCAGCGCCACCTTGCCGCTCGCAACCTTGTCGGCAGAGTGCGCCTCGCCATTATCCACAACCAACTCTCCATCAATATATAGTTGCGCTCCATCGTCGCAGGTAAGGTGGAAGATATATACATCCTTTTCGGGAATGTTAATCAGCGCATTGAAGTCGTATGCAAAGTGGTCCTCGGCAGCGCCCTCAAGCGAGAAACAGGTCTTCGTACCCTCCTTAACTTTTTTGCCTGCCTGCGGAAAATCCTTCATATTCTTGTACGTACCCTCGTAATATATGTAGTTTACGCCCTGCTTGCTTGCGGAGATATCTCGGGCGGGCAGATATTTTGAGTTGTTCAAATCGTTAAGGGTGATGCCCGTGGGGTAGTAGTAGGTGAGTTCCACGCCTGCGGGAGTTGAAATCCACGTATCGAACGTGCGCTTGCCCTCCGTAAGCTCGATGATGCGCGCTCCGCGAGGCATATCGCCGTAGGCGTTGAATCCCGACACGCGGCCATAAGCCAATGCGATACCGTGCGCCTGACCGATGTAGTCGTTATTGTGGTCGTGACCGACAAACATTCCCATCACGTCGCCCATCTCAAGGCACGAGAGCAGGAAGCCACTATTCACTTCGGGAGCACCCACGCCTGAGCCCTCCTTGTTGCAGCCGTACATATTGGTATTCTCGTTTATGTCGCGGAATTCGGGTGTGGCGATATGGAAGAAGGCCAATGCGGGCAGGGGCTCGCCGCCATTTTGTGCGGTGTAATGTTTGCTGTTGTTGCGATACCACTCAATCTGATTCTGTTTAATCCAAGCGTAACCCTTAACCGCCTCCACGTCAGAGTAGTCGCCCGAATCCATACAGTAGATAAGCGCACTTACCTTATCCGTGTCCGATGCCATTATCGGCAGAATATAGTTGCCGCAACCCTGCAGCTCCTCGGGTCCTTTCTCTCCAACAAAGAGTGGGTCTGCGGCGAGAATATTGTATATCGAGTCACGCTCCATATTCTCGGGGTCGTGGTTGCCCATCGTAACGGCATAGGGTATGCCAGCCTTCGCCATCATATCCATAATATACCTCCAGCCCTTCTCGGCGGGTCGGTGTGTAACGATATCGCCCGTCATAACAACAAGGTTAGGTCGCTCGCGCTCCAGCACGGCGAGCAGAGTATCCGCTACGGGGCCGCTCTTCGGGTCTTCGGGGTTAAGGTGTATGTCGGTGAACTGCGCAATCTTGAATTTCCCATCCTTGAAACGTAATTCGACGGCGCTGTCGGTTGGCGTGTGGTTCGACGCGCAAGAACATACGCAGAGTGCTGCGAGAATGATTATGGCTAACTTTTTCATACCTGCAAAGAGTTATTTTGTCTGCTCCGTGTGGTCTATATCGCACGACGAGCAGTTGCCGTGACAGCCTATGTCGGCGCAATCTGTTCCCGTATCCTCGCGCGACTCCTGTACGGCACATTTTATGCCCAGACGTTGCATATTTTTGTTGGTTGCAATCTCCGAATCGATGTCGTGCCCCTTGAAAATTTGTGTGAGCGACATACCCAAAAAGAATAGGCCGACAAAGCCGATTGAGATTAAAATCACTATCAATATTGTAGAAAATGACGCTGCCATAGTGCGTTGTGCGTTAAAATTGTTTATTTAGTTGAATTTCTTTCGACAAATTTATATATTTGTATGTTAATTTGCAAAAGAATGTGCCTTTTACGCGACCAGAATTCCGTGTTGTCGCGCTAAGATGGTAAAAAGAGTATAAGAATGAAAATCGTTATTTCTGGAATCGGAGAGATGGGTAGCCACCTGGCGCGAATGCTGAGTGGTAATGGCCACGATATTACGGTTATAGATATCGACACCAAAGCGCTGAACGAACTTAACACTTTGGCCGATTTGATAACCATTGAGGGTGATACCACCACGTTTGCCGTGCTGCGTAAGGCAGGTGTAAGACGTTGTGACCTCTTCATTGCCGTAAATCACGACGAGAATCAGAATATTCTTGCAGCCATTATGGCCAAGCAGTTGGGCGCCAAGAAATCTATCGCCCGCGTGGATAATAACGAGTATCTGGAGCCTAACAACAAGGAGATGTTCATCAATATGGGTATTGATTACCTCTTCTACCCCGAGAAGGTTGCCGCGCAGGAGGTGACAAACCTTTTGGGCCATACCTCTACCACCGATTATGTAGATTTCTCGGGTGGATTGTTGGCGCTCATCGTATTCAAGCTGGAGCCAACCTCTCCGCTTATTGGCCGCAAGCTGATGGATTTGGCGGCCGATGGCTCTATCTCGGAGTTCCGAGCTGTGGCTATTACGCGTGGAAGTCAGACCATTATCCCTCGCGGTCAGGATGAGTTCTTTGAGGGTGATGTGGTGTATATCATTGCACGTAAGGATGTTGCAAAGTCCGTAACAGAACTCTCGGGCCAGAAGAGCGTGGAGGTTAAGAGCCTGATGATTTTGGGCGGCTCACGAATTGGTGTGAGAGTTGCATTGGAGTTGCAGGACGAGATGAATGTAAAGATTATCGAGTACAATGGCGAGAAGGCTTACCGTCTGGCCGAGGAGCTCGATAAGACACTTATCATCCACGAGGATGGCCGTAACTTGGACGCTATGTTAGAGGAGGGATTGGTGAATACGGATGCTTTCCTTGCCGTTACGGGCCGTAGCGAAACAAATATTTTGGCGGCGATGCAGGCCAAGCGTATGGGCGTGAAGAAGGTTATTGCCGAGGTGGAGAACCTCAACTATATCCGCCTTGCCGAGAGCGTGGGTATCGATACGATTATCAATAAGAAACGTGTCACGGCATCGAATATCTTCCGCTTTACGATGTCTACCGATGTGCAGGCCATACGTTGCCTGTCGGGTAGTGAGGCCGAGGTGCTGGAGTTTATCGTTAAGCCCAATTCGCCAGCAACCAAGTGTATGATTAAGGATATGCGCCTGCCGCAGGATGTGATTATTGGCGGTATTGTACGTGGCGATAAGGTCTTTATTGCAGTGGGAGATACACGCATTAATGCTTACGACAGGGTGGTTGTCTTCTCTATGCCAGGGTCGATTGCCACCGTGGGAGAGTTCTTTAATTAGACGTTCTTTCAAATTTAGATAAACGAGAAACCGACCATTGTTGAAATGCTTAAATGCAACACAGAAAATGTCGGTTTTTGGAAAATTTATGCGCGGGCTTATGCTCGCCCGCTTGCGCCGTATAGAGCGTGCGATAGAGAGTGCCATCGAGCGCCAATACTCAACCCTTGAGCAGCTGCTCAAGCGGGGACAATACACCAATTTTGGTCGCAGGTATGGCCTGAGCAGAATTCGCAGTGCTGAGCAGTTTGCCCAGCAGGTCGAGATTTTCGATTACGATAGTTTCGAGCCTTATGTTGAGCGTATGCGGCGTGGCGAGAGCGGTGTTACGTGTGAGGGCAGGGTGGAGATGTTTGCCCGCTCGTCGGGAACAGCCTCACGCAGTAAATATATCCCCGTTACGCGGCGAGCCTTGCGAGTGAATCATCTGCGAGGTATGGCCGATGTGGTGACGATGTATCTTCAGGGTAACCCTTCATCGCAACTCTTCGAGGGGCGAACGCTCACGTTGGGTGGCTCGTGCCGTAGGGAGAATGGAGCGCTGGTGGGGGATTTGTCGGCGTTGCTTATAACGGTTGCAGGGCGCTGGGGCGAGTTTTTGCGAGCCCCGAGCCGAGGTGCGGCGCTGATTGAGGATTTTGATGCCAAGTGCGATGCCGTTTGTCGGGAGTGTGCGCGTGAGCGTATTGCGGCCCTTGCTGGTGTTCCGTCGTGGAATATGGCTCTGCTGCGGCGTCTGTTGGAGCATACGGGGCGGAGTAGGGTGATAGATGTATGGCCCGACCTGGAGCTGTTTATGCACGGCGGAGTGAGTTTTAAGCCTTACCGAGAGGCCTTTGCCAATGTGATGGGTGGGCCGATAAACTACCTTGAGAGCTATAACGCCTCAGAGGGGTTTGTGGCTATTGCCGAGAGGTGTGATAGTGACGAGATGTTGCTTATGCCCGATTATGGCTGCTATTATGAGTTTATGCATAATGGCGATGTCGTGCCGCTTGAGGGGGTTAGGCTGGGTGTGGATTACGCCTTGCTGATGACCTCGGAGAATGGCTTGTGGCGCTACCGCTTGGGCGATGTGGTGCGGTTTACATCGTTGAATCCATATCGCGTGAAGATTGCAGGGCGAACGAAGCAGTATATCAACGCCTTTGGCGAGGAGCTGATGATAGGCAATGTCGAGGAGGCTCTGCTGCGTGCCTGCTTTGTTACGGGAGCTGTTGTGGAAGAATATACGGTATCCCCGATTTTTATATATGAGCGGGGTGGCTACCATCGTTGGGTTGTGGAGTTTGTATATCGGCCGGATGATGTGCAGGCCTTTGCCGAGGAGATAGACGCGGCACTCAGGGAGTTAAACTCCGATTATGACGCAAAGCGCCGTAGTGTGATGCAGCGTCTGGAGGTGCTGATGGTACCTGCTGGTACATTCCATCGCTGGCAGGCAGCCACGGGACGAAGAAAGGTGCCACGCTTGCGGGAGGATGGCTCGGTGAGCGATGAGGTGCTGAGATATTGCAGGGAGCGTGTCCGGGTTTAGGAGTAGAGTAAATAAATGAAGATATTATAATATGTATGTAGCTATTGCTGGAAATATCGGTAGCGGCAAGACCACGCTGACCGAGATTTTGACACAGAGATATGGCGCTAAAGCCTACTATGAGGAGAGCGACAACCCATATATCGGTGATTTCTATAACGATATGAGTCGCTGGGCATTCCAGCTCCAGATATCGTTCCTGGGTAGCCGTATCGAGCAGACGCTGGATATGCTCAAGAGTGGTGGTGAGGTGATTGTTCAGGACCGCACCATCTACGAGGATGCACATATCTTCGCCGATAATCTTCACGAGATGGGGCTCATCGCCTCGCGTGACTTTGCTACATATATGAAGATTTTTCATCTCACGACAAACCTTATCCCCCAGCCCGATGTGCTGATATATCTTCGTGCAAGCATTCCTACACTTGTGGCGCAGATTAAGCGTCGTGGTCGAGCTTACGAGATGAATATCGACGAGCAGTATCTCTCGCGCCTGAATGAGAGATATGAGGATTGGATTAATAATATATATAAAGGTCGCGTGCTGATAATAGATAAGGATGTCGATGATTTCGTGGCCGACCCTTCGGTTGTGGACCGCATCTGTAAGCAGTTGGAGGAGATGACCCCTAAAGAGTAGAGCCGATGCGATTACCCGAACAATTTATATCGCGTATGCAGCGTGAACTTGGCGTAGCGGAGGCCGAGGCGTTGTGTGCCGCACTCGAAACCGAGCCCTCTACTTCGGTGAGACTGAATCCCGCGAAGATGGCGGAGCAGAAGTGGGGCGGAGGGCGTGTTGCGTGGAGCGATTACGGCTATCTGCTCGGTGAGCGACCCGCCTTTACGCTCGACCCCGATTTTCACGCTGGTGCATACTATGTGCAGGAGGCAAGCTCGCAGTTTGCGGGTTACATAGTCTCAATGGCCGTGGGAGGTGCGGAGGCTTGTAAAGGCTTGAGAGTGTTGGATATGTGTGCCGCCCCGGGAGGAAAGAGTACACACTATGCGACACTCGTTGGCGAGCGAGGCCTTGTTGTCGCAAATGAGATAAATCGCAACCGTGCAGCCGTTTTGGCCGACAATGCCCGTAAGTGGGGATTGGGAAATATGGTTGTTACGTGTAATGACTCGGCTCGCGTGGCCGACTTTGAGGAGTGGTTTGATGTGGTGGCTGTGGATGCCCCTTGTTCGGGCGAAGGTATGTTCCGTAAGTCGGATGAGGCGTGCGAGCAGTGGAGCGAGGCCAATGTTGCTATGTGTGCCGAGCGTCAATGGGAGATACTGCAAAATGCTTTTCGGTCGCTGAAGCCCGGCGGGGTGTTGTTGTATAGCACTTGTACATTTAACCGCACGGAGGATGAGGATGTTGTGGGGCGTGCCTGTGAGGAGTTTGGTGATGAGTTGCTGGCCGTTGACGACATTCCGATTGGGGATGATTGGGGTGTGGTGACGGGACGCGAGGGTGTGTTCCAGACTTTTCGATTTTTCCCGCATCGTCTGACAGGCGAGGGTATGTTTATGGCCGTTGCACGTAAGGCAGGCCTTGCCACGTCGCGTCGCCGTATGCCTAAGGCGCGTCGTAAAGTGATGGAGGCGGTGGATAAACGTACTGTGCAGGAGCTGTCACGCTGGGTGAAGGAGTCGGAGCAGATGCGATTCTTTGCCGCAGGAGATACATTGTATGGCTGTCGAAAGGAGCATTACGATGAGGTGGAGGCTCTGGCTGGAACGCTTGCCGTGATATATTCGGGCGTGGCTATGGGACAGGTGTTTAAGGGTAAGCTGAAGCCCGATGGCGCGCTGGCTCTATATGCTGGCGTAAACCACGATGCCGTTGCGTGCTGCGAGGTGGACGAGCAGGAGGCTTTGAAGTTCTTGCGTAAGCAGGATATGGACGCTGCGCAATTCTCGGAGGGCGTAAATATGGTGCTTTATGGCGGTCGCCCGTTAGGTTTTGTGAAGCGAGTGGGCGCACGAGTTAATAATATGTACCCCAATTCGTTAAGGATTTTGAAATAATATTAAGAAACATATACTATGGCAGTAAAGAAAATCTACTACTCGATGGGTGAGGTGGCCGAGATGTTTGACGTAAGTCAGGCGTTGGTGCGCCACTGGGAGTCGCAATTCGATTGCATCAAGCCTCATCGCAATAAGAAGGGAAACCGTATGTTCACCGAGGCCGATGTGGAGAAGCTGAAGCAGATTTACCACCTCGTTAAGGAGCGTGGTATGACGCTTAAGGGTGCAAATAAGGCTCTCAAGCGTGGCTCTACGGATGAGATTACTCGTGATACGGAACTTTTGGAGCGCTTGCAGAGTATTCGTGCGGCGTTGGTTGAGGTGCGCGAGGAGCTTAAGGTGGGCGATGGTGAGAAGTTGCTCGCTACGGAGGATACTGCCGAGGAGCCGAGCGTAAAGGAGGAGCAGCCCAAGAAGCGCGAGAAGGTTGTTGAGAAGATTGAGGAGTCGTCGGCTGAGGTGGCCGAGGAGCAACCCAAGAAGCGTGCTGTGCGCCGCAAGAAAAAGACGGAAGACGATAACAAGGAGTTGTTCCCATTCTATGAGCAGTCGCTCTTTTAGCGTATGAAAGTCAGAGATATAGCTGCCGTAATAGAGACTTTTGCACCACTTGCCTTGCAGGAGTCGTATGACAATGCTGGTCTTATCGTGGGGCGCCCTGATGATGAGGTGCATAAGGCGTTGCTGGCCGTAGATGTTACCGAGGAGGTGCTTGCTGAGGCTGTGGCCGAGGGGTGTGATATGGTTATTACGCACCACCCGATAGTCTTTCACGCTATGAAGCGTTTTAACTCTGCATCGCAGACCGAGCGCTGTGTCGAGGAGGCGATCCGCAGAGGAATAGTTCTCTATGCCGCTCACACCAATCTCGACTCTACACCCGACGGTATGAGTTGGCGTGTGGCGCAGATGCTGGGTTTGGAGAGTGTTGAGGTTATGCAACCGACAAATGCCGAGGGTGCAGGCTTCGGTGTTGTGGGAGAGCTTGCCGAGGTGGAGAAGAGCGAGGATTTTATGCGCCGCGTTATGGAGTGCTTCGATGTGAAGGCTCTGCGTCATAGCGATATTGTGAAGTCGGAGATTCGTAAGGTTGCCATCTGCACCGGTGCCGGCGGTTCGCTTATTGACGATGCTCGAGCGTCGGGTGCCGACATCTATTTGACCGCCGATTTGCGCTATAATGACTTTATGCGTCACGAAAATGCAATAATTTTGGCCGATATGGGCCATTTTGAAAGCGAATATTGCGCAATTCAAATTTTATTTGATATTTTATCAAAAAAAATACCTATCTTTGCAGTTCGCAAGAGTGTGTGCTCTCGTAACCCCGTAAATTATATGGTTCGATAGGCTTTGATGCAGGTTGAAGCGTCGGGCAAAATGCGAAAATTAAGGGGAACGAACAGAAGCTGTCTAAAATTAATTTGAGATATATGGCACAAAAGAAAACATCTGAAGTCGATTACTCGATGCAGGAGAAGATTATGGCTCTCTATGAGTTGCAGAAGATTGATTCTCAGGTAGACGAAATCAACAAAGTGAAGGGTGAGTTGCCTTTGGAGGTACAGGATCTGGAGGATGAGATCGAGGGTTTGAATACCCGTATCGAGAACATTAACGCCGAGATTGAGGAGTTTAACTCTCTCACCAAGCAGCGTAAACGCGAGATTGATCAGGCTAAAATTCAGATTTCACACTACAAGGAGCAGCAGAACAACGTGCGTAACAACCGCGAGTTTGATGCTATAACCAAGGAGATTGAGTACCAGGAGTTGGAGATCGAGTTGGCTGAGAAGCGATTGAAGGAGTATTCGGCTGCAATCAAGAATAAGAAGGTTCAGCTTGAGGGTGCCGAGGCCATTGCCGCTGAGCGCAAGGTCGATTTGGCTGCAAAGAAGAGCGAGTTGGAGAGTATTGAGGCTGAGACTGCTGACCAGGTGGCTGCACTTGAGGCTAAGGCTGAGAAGGCGAAGGTTAAGATTGACGAGCGTCTGCTCGCGGCTTACAACCGTATCCGCCGCAGCGTGCGTAACGGCTTGGCAGTTGTAACCGTAAAGCGCGATGCTTGTGGTGGTTGCTTCAACCGTATTCCTCCTCAGCGTCAGGCTGATGTACGCTTGGGTAAGAAGCTCATCGTTTGCGAGTATTGCGGTCGCATACTTGTTGCAGATAACGAGGAGTAGTCCCGAAGATTATTTTTAAGGTAAAAAGAGGTAGAATCATCGACGATTCTATCTCTTTTTTGTGTAAAATTAATAGCTAATCTTCCTTTGTTTATAAAATAATCGTTACCTTTGCGGCGGATTTATTATATAATGTAATCATAATCATCTCCGGAGAATGAAGATAGCTCTTGCTCAATTAAATTATACCATCGGCGATATCGATGCCAACGTATCGCGCATCATTGCTGCAATTCGTAAGGCCGAGGCCGAGGGTGCTGATCTTGTGTTGTTTGCCGAGTATGCCGTAAGTGGTACTCCAGCATATGATTTGTTGCGTAAAACCACTTTCCTTACACTGTGCGAAGAGGCATTGGAGCAGATTGCCGAGGTTTGTACACGCGTGACAGCTATTGTCGGTTCGCCCGTATTGACCGAGCGAGGTGCTGTGAGTGCCGCAGCCGTGTTGCGTTATGGTCGTGTTGACCAGATTGTTGAGAAGCAGTATGTTACGGCACGCCGTGAAATGGGCTTCATCGTTGAGGGCGAGGGGTATAAGACCGTTGAGATTTGTGGCCGCAATATCGCTATTATGGTTGGAAACGATTTGGCTCATCTGTCGGAGATTGATTCTAAAGCCAATTTCGTTGTAAACATCAACTCACGCCGCTATGGCAAGGGTTTGTTGTCACGTCGTCTGGAGACTATGCGCAGCTTGGCATTCACCGAGGGGCGCAATATCATAATCATTAATCAGGTTGGAGGCTCGGGTGACCTTGTGTACGATGGTACGTCAGGCATTATGAATAAGCAGGGCCAGGTGGAGCTCTTTATGAAGAGTTTTGAGGAGGATTTTGCTATCTTCGACACCAAGGCTGAGCACGCTCCCGTTGAGATTCCCTACACATCATACAACGACCGCACACGTATGGTTTATCACGCTGCGTGTCTCGGTCTGCGCGACTACTTCCACAAGAATGGTTATAAGAAGGCTTGCGTTGGCTTGTCGGGCGGTATTGATTCGTCGGTTGTGGCTTGTTTGGCTGTAGGTGCGTTGGGTAAGGAGAATGTTAAGGGCTTGATGATGCCCTCGCAGTTCTCGTCGGATGACTCTGTGGAGGATGCAAAACTGTTGGCCGAGAATCTTGGCATAGAGTATAGCGTATTGCCCATCACAGAGGCATATACAGCAATTATGGATACCCTGAAGCCTGTTACGGGTGGTACGGAGTTCGATGCTACTGAGGAGAATATCCAGTCGCGTATTCGTACCGTATTGCTTATGGCCTTGCAGAATAAGGATGGTTACGTGCTGCTGAACTCATCCAATAAGAGTGAGAATGCCATCGGATGGTGTACGTTGTATGGCGATACAGCTGGTGCATTCAGCGTTACGGGCGATTTGTACAAGAGCGAGGTTTACGATTTGGCTCGCTATATCAATAGCAAGTTCGACAATGTTATCCCCGAGGTAATCTTGAAGAAGGAGCCTACATCGGAGCTTCGTCCCAACCAGAAGGATAGCGATATCCTGCCTCCCTACGAGGTTGTGGATGCCATTCTCTATCGTATGATTGAGGAGGGCCAGCATCGTGAGGAGATTATCAATGCGGGCTTCGACTCGGATGTTGTGGAGAAGATACACACGATGGTTATGCAGAATGTGAAGAAGCGTTACCAGTATCCTCCCGTGTTGCGCCTCTCAACCTGCTCATTCCGCCACGAGTGCTTGTTCCCATTGGTTAACAAATATGGATATTAATTGCTTGGCAGCGCTCAAGTAGTTGTTAATCAAATATCAAGGCGTATGGCAGCGATTAAACATTGCGGTGAGATAGTGCGTATAGAGGGCGGTAGCGTCTTTGTACGTATGACTGTCAATAGCGCGTGTGCCGGATGTCACGCTAAGGCGGTGTGCGGCGTATCGGAGAGTACGGAGAAGATAGTCGAGGTGGAGTGTGCTTCGACTGCCGAATATAATATAGGTGAGAGTGTAGAGGTTGCTCTTATGAGTGATAATATGGGTGCTAAATCGGTCGTTCTGGCCTATGTGGTACCCTTTTTCGTGTTGACACTTATGCTTGTGGGTACGCTCGCAATGGGTATGAGTGAAGGTGTGGCCGTGTTGGCTGCAATAGGAGGTGTGGCGCTCTATTATGTGGTGTTGCATCTGCTGCGCGATAAGGTGAAAAACAAAATAAAATTTATAATAATTAAACAAACAAAATGACGGTATTATTATCTACTATTCTGACACTCAGCGTGCTGGGTATTCTCGCTGCCGTTATCTTGTATTTCGTTGCACAGAAGTTCAAGGTAGAGGAGGATCCCCGCATCGACGAGGTTGAGAAGATGCTTCCCGGTGCTAATTGCGGTGGTTGTGGATTTGCAGGCTGTCGCGCTATGGCTGAGGCTATGGTGTTGCGTGATGACATCTCTGCTTTGTATTGCCCCGTAGGTGGTGCCGAGTGTATGAAGAGTATGGCGAGCTACCTGGGTAAGGTTGCTCCCGAGAAGGAACCTACCGTAGCAACTGTTCGTTGTGGCGGTGTATGTAGCAAGCGTCCTCGTACGAACGAGTACAATGGTACAAAGAGCTGTGTTATGGCCTCTTCGTTCTACGTTGGCGAGACTGCTTGTGCTTATGGCTGTTTGGGTTATGGCGATTGCGTTGAGGCTTGTGCTTTTGACGCTATTAAGGTTAACCCCGAGACAGGTATTGCCGAGGTTGATGCCGACAAGTGTACAGCTTGTGGCGCGTGCGTTAAGGCTTGTCCTAAGGGTATCATCGAGCTTCGTAAGAAGTGGCCCAAGAACCGCGCTGTATATGTAAGCTGCGTATCAAAGGACAAGGGTGCCGTAACGATGAAGGCTTGTAAGGCTGGTTGCATCGGTTGCGGTAAGTGCGCTAAGGTCTGCGCATTTGGTGCTATCACCGTAGAGAATGGTGTGGCATACATCGACTCACAGAAGTGTAAGCTCTGCCGCAAGTGCGTGAACGAGTGTCCTACGGGTGCTATCGTTTTGAAGGGTATGGATCCGCTGCCTAAGGAGCCTAAAGCCCCCGCAGCAAAGCCTGCCGCAGCAGCCGTGAAGCCCGCAGCAAAGCCCGCTGCTGAGCCTAAGAAGGTAGAGGTTGCGGAGAAGAAAGAGAGTGTTAACGAGCAGAAATAAAGCATAGATTATGAAGACATTTCCTATAGGCGGTGTTCATCCGTCGGATAATAAAAAATGGAGTTGCGCCAAGGCTATCGAGGTGCTGGCTCTTCCCGATGTCGTAAATATTCCGCTCGGACAGCACATCGGTGCCCCTGCAACGGCAAAGGTTGCTAAGGGCGATAAGGTTCTCACCGGCCAGCTCATAGCTGAGGCTACGGGCTTTATGTCGGCAAATATTCACTCGCCCATCTCTGGTACCGTTACGGCTGTCGATATGCAGCCCAATGGTCAGGGTTTGCGCCAGATGATGATTACCATCAAGCGTGAGGGTGATGAGTGGATGCCCGAGATTGACCGCTCGACAGAGGTTAAGCGCGAGTGCGAGCTTGACTCAGCAGCTATCATCGCAAAGATTAAGGATGCAGGTATCGTAGGTATGGGTGGTGCTACGTTCCCCACTCACGTGAAGCTCTCGATTCCTAACGGTTGTAAGGCCGAGTTCTTGATTATCAACGGTGTAGAGTGTGAGCCATACCTTACTTCTGACCACCGCACAATGTTGGAGCGTGGCGAGGAGCTGTTGGTAGGTGTTGAGATTTTGAAGAAGGCCTTGGGCGTTGAGAAGGCTATCATCGGCGTTGAGAACAATAAGCCCGATGCTATTGCTAATCTGAATAAGATTATCGCTGAGAAGAAGTTCCCCATCGTGGTTGAGCCTTTGAAGGTTCAGTATCCGCAGGGTGGTGAGAAGCAGTTGATTGCTGCCATTACAGGCCGTCAGGTACCTCCTCCCCCGGGACTTCCCATCCACGTAGGCGCTGTGGTATGCAACGCTTCGACAGCCGTAGCAGTGTATGAGGCTGTGCAGAAGAATAAGCCTCTGATTGAGCGCGTTGTAACCGTTACGGGTAAGGCCGTGAAGGAGCCTCGCAACCTGCTCACTCGTATGGGTACTCCTATCGCTACTCTCCTGGAGATGGCTGGTGGTCTGCCCGAGGGTGAGGTGAAGGTTGTAAATGGTGGTCCTATGATGGGTCGCGTGATGGTTAACGTTGATTCACCCGTGACGAAGGGTTGCTCAGGTATTACCGTATTCAGCGGCGAGGATGTTCGTCGTGTTCCCACAAGCGAGTGTATCAAGTGTGCTAAGTGTGTGGCTGCCTGCCCGATGGGTCTTGAGCCCTACTTGCTTCAGCGTTTGGCTGCAAAGCAGATGTGGGAGGAGATGGAGGCTGAGCGTATCCCCGATTGTATCGAGTGCGGTTGCTGCCAGTACACCTGCCCCGCAGGTATCGCCCTGTTGGACTATGTACGTTTGGGCAAGCAGACCGTGATGGGTATCATCCGCGCACGTGCCGCTGCGGCAGCTGCTGCTAAAAAATAACGAAAATAAAAGAAAGAGATATGGCAAATAAATTTATTGTTGCAACTGCACCCCATATGCACAACCCACACTCGACGCAGTCGTTGATGCGCGATGTGATTCTGGCGTTGTTGCCTGCTTTGGGTCTCTCTGTTGCAGTGTATGGTTTGAGCGTGCTCTACGTTACGGCTATCGCCGTGGTGAGCTGCGTTTTGGTGGAGTATCTTATCCAGAAGTTCTTGTTTAAGGGCGCTCCTACCATTTGTAATTTGTCGGCTGTGGTTACAGGTATGCTTTTGGCCTTCAACCTGCCCTCGAATATTCCGTGGTGGATTATCGTTATCGGTGCAGTGGTGGCTATCGGCGTTGCGAAGATGACTTTCGGCGGCTTGGGTCACAACCCCTTTAACCCTGCGTTGGTAGGTCGTGTATTCCTGCTGATTGCTTATCCCGTGCAGATGACATCGTTCCCTCAGCCCGTGGGTGATGAGTATGTAGATGCCTTTGCAGGTGCTACTCCTCTGGCTGCGCTGAAGTCGCACGCTATCGAGGTTGGCGATGTAAATCTTTTGAATATGTTTGCGGGTATTATGCCCGGTTCAATGGGTGAGATTGCCGCTGCGGCTCTGCTCGTGGGTGGTCTTTATATGTTGTGGCGTCGTGTAATTACTTGGCACATTCCCGTTGCAGTGTTGGGCTCAATGGCCGTTTTTGCATTCATCGTAGCTCTTACGCAGGGTGGTGGTGAGTTGCTCTACGCTATGCCCGCATTCCATCTGTTGGCTGGTGGTGCAATGCTCGGTGCAATCTTTATGGCTACCGACTACGTTACCTCGCCTATGACGCCCAAGGGTATGATTATCTACGGTATCGGCATTGGTGTGATTACGATGATTATCCGTCTGTGGGGTGCTTATCCCGAGGGTATGTCATTCGCAATTCTGCTGATGAATGCCGTGACACCCCTTATTAATAAATATGTGAAGCCTCGTCGCTTCGGTGTAACAACTGCTAAAAAATAGGAGGACGGAGATATGAAGAGTACACTTTTTAATATGGTTGCCGTCCTGTTCACCGTTACCCTTATCGCTTCGGCAGGTGTGGGTGCTGTGAATATGATTACGGCTGATGCTATCGCTGCGGCAAATGCAGCGGCTACAACCGAGGCTGTGGCTAACGTGTTGCCCGAGTTTGAGAATACGGAGATTAGCGAGCAGACTATCGACGATATGCCTATCGTGGTTTATACCGCAACAAAGGGCGACGAGACCGTCGGTTATGCCGTTGAGTCAATGACAAAGAACGGTTTCGGCGGTGCTATTCGTATGATGGTAGGTTTCGCTCCCGATGGCAAGATTCTTAATGTAAACGTTTTGCAGCAGGCAGAGACTCCGGGTCTTGGAACGAAGATGGCCGATGAGGATAATGCCCTGCTCCGCAGCATTAAGGATAAGAAGGCTTGGGAGATTGAGTTCAAGGTGAAGAAGGATGGTGGCGAGCTGGATGCTTTGACTGCTGCGACAATCTCTTCTCGTGCATACTATGATGCTGTGGCACGTGCTTATGAGGCTTATAAGGTGGCTTGTGGCTACGCAGATAAGGCTGATGGCGTGTCAGGTGCTACGGCTACAAACAATGAGGGTCAGAAGACTCAGGAAGGAGGTCAGAATGAATAAGATGCAGATTGTACTGAACGGTATTCTCAAGAATAACCCTACGTTCGTATTGGTTCTGGGTATGTGTCCCACGCTGGGTACTACTACCTCGGCTATTAATGGTTTGGGTATGGGTGTGGCAACAATGGCTGTGCTTATTATGTCAAACCTTGTTATCTCGCTTATCAAGAACTTTATCCCCGATAAGGTGCGTATCCCCGCATTTATCGTGGTTATCGCTTCGTTTGTGACCATCATCCAGATGTTGATGCAGGCTTATGTACCCTCGCTTTATGCAAGCTTGGGTGTGTTTATTCCCTTGATTGTGGTGAACTGTATCATCTTGGGTCGTGCCGAGGCCTTCGCATCAAAGAATGGTGCTGTGGATTCTATCCTCGACGGTATCGGCATTGGTCTTGGTTTTACCATCGCCCTTACACTTATCGGTGCCGTGCGTGAGATTCTGGGTAGCGGTGCTATCTTCGGTTTCTCGTTGGGTATTGCCGATTATATGCCTTTGGTATTCGTGTTGGCACCGGGTGCGTTCTTCGTGCTGGGCTATATGATGGTTTTGTTTAACAAATTAGCTAAGAAGTAGTTATGGAGCTTTCATATTTCGCAATTATCATCGGTGCGATATTCGTTAATAACGTCGTTTTCGCACAGTTCCTCGGTATCTGCCCCTTCTTGGGCGTATCGTCTAAGGTGAATACCTCGCTGGGTATGGGTGCTGCCGTAACCTTCGTTATGGCGTTGGCCTCTATCGTGGCGTGGTCTATCCAGACCTTCATCCTCGTGCCTCTGCAGATTGAGTATATGCAGACTATCGTCTTCATCCTCGTTATTGCTGCTTTGGTGCAGATGGTTGAGATTGTACTGAAGAAGGTCTCTCCCTCGCTCTATCAGGCATTGGGTATCTTCCTTCCGTTGATTACTACTAACTGCGCTGTGTTGGGTGTAGCAATCCTTATGATTCAGAAGGAGTTTAACCTCTTGCAGAGCTTCACTTATTCTGTGGCAACCGCTATCGGTTTTGCTATGGCATTGGTGTTGTTTGCTGGTATCCGCGAACGTTTGGAGTTGGATGGCGTGCCTGCAGCATTTAAGGGTAATCCTATTGCCTTGATTACAGCAGCCATTCTCGCTATGGCGTTTATGGGCTTCTCTGGTCTGGTATAAAGTACGTCTTTAATACACATTTTAATTATAGAATGACTGCTTAACCGAATGGTTGGGCAGTCTTTTTTTTTGAGGTGGGGTGATTGTATAGGATATACTTATAGCATATTAAATTCTTTTTATCGTTTTAGGGTTGTTTTATTGAATTTGTGTGTTATTTTTGCAATAGAGAAAAACAAAATATTCACAAACAAACAAAAACATTAAGATTATGGATAAGTACGTATGCAACCCCTGTGGATGGATTTATGACCCCGCGATTGGTGACCCTGAGAATGGTATTGAGGCAGGAACTGCTTTTGAAAATCTCCCCGATGATTGGGCTTGCCCCCTGTGCGGAGCAGGTAAGGAGGAGTTCGAGAAGATATAGTAAATGAAAAAGGCGACCCGCAAGGTCGCCTTTTCCTATTTATCATACTCCTTATTCAGGCTTTACAAGCGAGAGATACAACTCGTCGAGCTGTGACTGGTCGATAAGAGAGGGAGCATCCAGCATCACGTCACGGCCAGCATTGTTCTTCGGGAATGCGATGAAGTCACGGATAGACTCCGAGCCGCCGAACAGCGAGCACAAGCGGTCAAAACCGAATGCCAAACCACCGTGAGGAGGCGCACCGAACTTAAACGCGTTCATCAGGAAGCCAAACTGCTCCTGAGCCTTCTCGGGTGTGAAGCCCAGAATCTTGAAGATAAGAGCCTGCAACTGTGCGTCGTGGATACGGATTGAGCCACCACCAATCTCCGTTCCGTTACATACGAAGTCGTATGCATTGGCACGCACGCGGCCAGGGTCACTCTCAAGGTAGGGTACATCCTCGGGCTTGGGAGAGGTGAAGGGGTGGTGCATAGCGTAGTAGCGCTCGGTCTCATCATCCCACTCGAACATCGGGAAGTCAACAATCCACAGCGGAGCGAACTTCTTCGGGTCGCGCAGGCCCAGCTGCTCGGCAACGTGCAGACGCAGGGCGCAAAGCTGTGTGAGAGCCTTGAACTTCTTGCCGCACAAAACGAGCATCAAGTCGCCATTCTGTGCGCCCATACGCTCGGCCATAGAATTCAAATCCTCTGCCGAGAAGAACTTATCAATAGATGACTTGAGGTTACCCTGCTCGTCTTTGCGAATCCATACCAAACCCTTGGCACCCACCTGAGGACGTTTTACATAATCGGTCAAGGCGTCAATCTGCTTGCGTGTGTAACCGGCGCAGCCCGTAGCGGCAAAACCTACAACATACTCAGCATCGTCAAATACTGAGAATGAGTGGCCGTGAGCGAGGTCGGTGATGTCGTGGAACTCCATACCGAAACGCAAATCGGGCTTATCTGAGCCGTACTTCTCCATAGCCTCAATCCACGGCATACGCTGGAAGGGCTCTGTGAAGTCGATATTCATCACATCCTTGAACATATACTTTGCCCAGCGCTCAAATACCTCCAGGATATCCTCCTGCTCTACGAATGACATCTCGCAGTCAATCTGCGTAAACTCGGGCTGGCGGTCTGCGCGCAAATCCTCGTCGCGGAAGCAACGCACAATCTGGAAGTAGCGGTCGTAACCGGCAACCATCAGAAGTTGCTTCAAGGTCTGGGGTGACTGCGGCAGAGCGTAGAACTGGTTGGGGTTCATACGGCTTGGTACCACAAAATCACGCGCACCCTCGGGTGTAGAGCCAACAAGGTAGGGGGTCTCAATCTCAAGGAATCCCTCCTTGTCGAGGAACGTGCGGATGGCGTGTGCCATACGGTGACGCAGCTCCATATTGCGCTGCAAGGGAGGACGACGAAGGTCGAGGTAACGGTACTTCATACGAAGGTCGTCACCACCGTCCGAGTTCTCCTCAATGGTGAAGGGAGGCGTCTGTGCCTCGTTGAGAATCTTCAGCTCATCGATAGCCACTTCAATATCTCCCGTAGGCATCTTGGGGTTCTTTGATGAACGCTCAATAACGCGGCCCGTAGCCTGCAAAACATACTCGCGGCCCAGCTTCGCAGCCACCTCGCGTGTCTGCTCGGGCGAGTTCTCCTCTACAACAATTTGTGTGATACCGTAGCGGTCGCGCAGGTCGATGAAGGTCATAGCACCCAAGTTACGCACCTTCTGCACCCATCCGGCAAGCGTTACGCTCTGACCTACGTGGTCGATTCTAAGTTCACCACAATTATGACTTCTGTACATAGTTTATCCTAATTTTTATGATTACTTTCGTTATTAATATGCAAATATACGAAAAAATGGATATTTTCTACCAAGTTTGTTTTTTCGCAGCGATTTTATTAAATTCGCAATCATTTTTATGGCAGAAATCGAGAAAAATAACACCGAGCGTGACAAAAAGTTTATGCTTATGGCAATAGATGAGGCCCGAAAAGCGTTAAAAGAGCAGGAGGTCCCCATCGGAGCCGTCGTGGTGTGTGGCGAGAGGGTCATAGGCCGAGGGCATAATATGGTGGAGACGCTGTGTGATGCAACAGCCCACGCCGAGATGCAGAGTATTACGGCAGCTGCCGCGACACTCGGCGGCAAATATTTGAAGGGCTGCACGTTGTATGTTACCGTTGAGCCTTGCATTATGTGCGCTGGAGCGTTAGCGTGGAGCCAGATAGATAGGGTAGTGTATGGCGCGGATGACCCCAAACGTGGCTATACAACTGTTTCGGGACGTATATTCCACCCGAAAACCGTTGTGGAGCGTGGTGTACTGGCCGAGGAGTGCGAGGCCCTGATGAAGGAATTTTTTAAGACTCTTAGGTAGTTGGAGTATTTCTTGAGCAGAATTTGTGATGGGAGGAAATTTTGTAGTATAGAAAAAATGCTATATCTTTGTAGGTTGTAGACCGATTTTAATACGTCAAGAATAATATTTAATAAATAATAACCTAATTAAAACACTTTAAATTATGAGAAAATTTGTTTTGTTGGTAGTTGCGCTGATGGGCTTTAGCGTCGCTTTCGCGCAGACCGATGTACTCGCAGTTGCGCAGGAGGCAAACGATGCACTTGGCGCAAAGAATTATGCAAAGGCAGCACAGTTGTTGGAGACTGTTATCGCTGAGGGCGCTGATTCTGAGGAGGATGCTGTTTTGGAGCAGGTAAACAGCGCAAAGAAGAACCTTCCTATCGCTTATTTCCGCGTAGGTGGTGCTGCAGCTGCAGCTGCACAGAAGGCTACAACTCCTGAGGCTAAGGATGCTAAGTATGCTGAGGCTATCAAGATGTTGAACACTGCTTTGGAGAAGGCTACAACTTACAAGAACACTGCTGTTAAGAACAATGCAGGTCGTATGTTGGGCTTGGTTTACCAGTCACAGGGAGGTGAGTACTTCAACGGTGGTAACTACGAGAAGGCTGCTGAGATTTTCGCTAAGGGTTACGAGGCCGACAAGAAGAACACTGCTATGGCTTTGAACTTGGCTGAGAGTTACTTCAAGATGGACAAGTATGCTGAGGGTGTAAAGGTTTGCTCTGAGGTTGCTGCTCTGCCCGCAGGTCAGAAGTATGACGCAGCTATCGCTGATGCAAAGGCTAAGATTGCTCAGTACACTAACAATAAGATTGCTCAGTTGCAGCAGGCTAACGATTTCGACGGTATCATCGCTATGGCTGAGTCTATCGCTGACGAGGCTTTGAAGCAGAAGGTATTGGTTCAGGCTTACTTCTTGAAGAAGGATTACGACAAGGTTATCGAGTTGGGTGAGGCTGCTGCCGCTGCTCAGGTAGATGAGGCTGACAAGAGCGCAGTATATTTCAACCTCGGTTCTGCTTACAACGCAAAGGAGAACAAGCCTAAGGCTATCGAGACTTTGAAGAAGGTAACAGCTGAGCCTTATGCAACTCCTGCAAAGGCAGCTTTGGCTGAGCTTTCAAAGTAATTTTTTCAAATAAAGCTATTTGGGCTAATAATAGTAGTCCAGATGTTAAGAAGTCCGGCACACGAAAGTGTCGGACTTTTTTTGTATCAATATTGGGCTGCGTTTTACTGTTTTAGCATCAAGAGTAGGAGTTTGTTATCCCATTATAAGATAACTGTATATAAATGATTGTAGGCGTTTCTATGAGCCGTTTACACTATATATAGTTTGATGGGTCTGGGGGAATTTATTGTCTATTCCTTGCTATCTATAATGTAAAACCCTCGTATCCAGTCTTATTATCCTTTCTGCTATCCATTGTCCTCGCATTTATTCTTGCTACCTTTCCTGTCGCCCTTCTCGCTGCGTGTAGTTGTGATGTCCTATCGTTGACTGTATGGCTGATATTAGCCCTCATTACACAATAGGCAGTAATTACATAATTGGCGATTGCCCTGCCCTCTATGCGAGAAAAGCACACCCTATGCTCGCCATATAAACAAAAAAACACCGCCCCAGCGGAGCGGTGTTCGTGTTATGTGAACAGAATGATTAGTTCTGGTCATCCTTTGTAAGAGCCGAGTTGTTCTCCATCTCAGCCAAAGGAAGCTGATACAAGAAATTAGCGGCATCCTGAGGCGCGTAGAACTTAGCACCTGCCATATGGTTGTTTGCAGCACCCCAAGTTGCATCTGTACGGTCAACGGGGATGTTCAAACGACGGTTGTCGAGGTACTCGATACCCTCACCCCAGAACTCTACACGCTTCTGATAGTTGATCTCCTCGATAAGAGCAGCCTTATCAGTAAATGTATATGCGTAGTTGGGGTCACGTGTTACCATAAAGTCGTTCAGAGTCTTAACCGCGTTAGCATCACCCATATGAGCCAAAGCCTCAGCCTTTATGAAGTGAGCCTCCTCAGAACGCAAGTAGATGTAGTCACCAAGCTCCCAGCCGGGACCATACAAGTAACCATCAGCATCAATAGTAACGTTAGAACGACCTGCACCGATGAACTTACAGCTCTGATAGTAGTATGATACACCTCTTGTAGTACCAAACTCACCTGCCAACTTTGCAATGTTACGAGAAGTCCAGAACCAGTCAAGACGAATATCTGTATCGCTAATACGGTCAACCAAAGGCTTGAACGCTACACGTGATACACCCAAAGCAGCATAACCAGCACCGAACATATCCATCTGTGAGAAGTAAGACATATAGGTACCAGAGTTATCTGAAGTGATATCGCAACCGTAAACTACGTTAGGAAGGTTAATATCGCTGAAACCCTGAAGGATATTCTTACCCTCCAATACATCGAAGTTGTCGATAACAGCCTGTGCATACTTAGCAGCCTCAGCCCACTCGTGCTTAATCATATGAGCACGTGCAAGGTACATAGCAGCGAAGCAACCATCGAAATCGTTAGGAGCAGCTGTTCTTGTCAGACCTAATGCTGCAAATGTATCATATGCAGTCTTAAGGTCGCTCATCAACAAGTCGTAAACCTGACCTACAGTAGAACGAGGCTGGTCACCAGTGATAGTCTCTGTTACGATAGGTACACAAGGAGTTGCTGAATTGTCGTACTGCTGACCCTTACCCCATACTGTATCGTCAGCACCCATATAGTAGGGAAGACCATACAAATAAGAGAGGTGGAGATATGCATAACCACGAACTGCTAATGCCGATGCCTTGTACTTAAGGTATACAGGGTCATTTGTGTCTGAAGGAATAGAGGCAATAAGCTGATTTGCACTATCAATAAGGCGATAGTACTGACGCCAGCGGTTTGCTGCGGGAACATAGTTCTCCTGCCAATAATCCAATAGATAGTGGTAAAGTGACATAGCATAGCGACCAGTCATAACCATATCATTTCCCTGCAAAGAGGTCAAATAGTCAAAACTCTTCTGACCGAAGTAGTTGTGTGACAAGTCTGAATATACATATGACTGAATCTCAGAATGAATACCAGCTAATGCTGCCGTGTAAATTTTGTTGGGATTAGTTTCCTCCAAACCCTCCTTCACATCGGGAGTCATATAGGCAGTAACTTCAGCGTCATCGACGCACGATGACAGTGCTGATACAGCCATTACTGCCACGGCCAACATTGAAATTATCTTCTTCATAATCTTTCTCAAATTTTAAATTAGAATGTAAGGTTAATACCACCTGATACAACTCGCATAGGAGAGTAACCACCGAATGAACCGTTACCACCGCTCATAGATACACGGGGGTCAAAGCCCTGACGCTTAGAGAAGAGAGCAACGTTATCGCCAGTTACGAATACACGGATGCCACCGATGCCCAACTTGTTCATCCAAGCCTTGGGGAATGAGTAACCCAAAGTGATGTTACGGAGGCTGAAGTAAGATGCCTTGATAAGGTGTGCATCAGAAGTCTGACCGAAGCTGTTAGATGAGTTGTTAGCATTCCATACGGGGTACTCACCCTCGCCTGTTACGGGGTCGAAAGTCTTCCACATATCCTTGTGGTGACCAACGTAGAATGAGTTGCTCAAACCAGATGTGTACTCTGAGTCATAAGCCCAACCTCCAAGCTGGAATGCAGTAGCGATAGTAAGGTCAATACCCTTCCACTGGAATGTAGTGTTGAAACCACCAGTGAAGTCAGGCAAAGCCTCTTTACCAAGCCAATACTTCTCTGCATTATTGTAGTTAGAGGTCTTCTCCTCACCTGTGATATTGCCCTCATCATCATATGTGTTTGTCCACCACTGAGCATTACCACTCTCATCCATACCTGCATATCTGTATGTAAAGTACTCATAGCGGCTCTTGCCCTCGAAGAGCTTGAATGTACCGCTTACGATACCATCCTTGCGGTTCTCCTCGGGGAGGGTAAGAATCTCGTTCTTATAGTGTGAACCTACAACAGTTGCAGTCCAAGAGAAGTCACGACCCTTCAAGATGTCAACGTTAACCTCGAACTCGATACCCTGGTTGCTCATAGCACCGAGGTTCTCCCAGTTGTAAGGACGGCCTCCTGAAGGAGCCAAAGTCTTCTTGAACAACATATCGTCTGTACGACGGTAGAAGTACTCAACTGAACCATATACGCGGTCCCACAAACGGAAGTCGATACCAGCGTCGATAGTCTTCTGCTTCTCCCAAGTCAAATCGGGGTTACCATAGAATGAAGTGCTGTAACCGAGCTGTGAACCATCCCACGAAATTGAATACTGATCCATATAGGGAGTGTAGTTCAAAACGCTCTCGTTACCCTGAGTACCGTAAGATGCGCGGAGCTTCAAGTCGTTAATCCACTCAGCACCCTGCATCCAGTTCTCAGCAGAGATACGCCAGCCCAAACCTACTGACCAGAAGTCACCCCAACGGTTCAAGAAACGTGAGGTACCATCACGACGGTAAGCAGCTGATACATAGTACTTGTTAGCGTAGTTGTAGTCAGCCATAGCGAAGTAACCCTCGATAGAGTGCTCCTGAGTGTAGCTTGAGATGTACTCCAACTGACCACCGTTATCCAACTCGGGGTTCAGGGGATCAAAGAACTGAGTCTTCTGACCTGAGAAAGCGTCGCTCTTATAGTTATAGTACTCGTGACCAATCTTTGCAGAGATGTTGTGGTCACCTACAACCTTGTTGTAAGCCAACAACTGGTTGAAGTTCTGAGTATAAGAGTTGTAAGAACCGCGTGTACCACGACCGTTGAATGACTGACCGTCACCAATCTTTGTACTGTAGAAAGTAGTAGCGTTGTTGTTGGTGTAGTCGTAGCTATAGTTAGCGGTGAAAGTAAAGTCCTTCAAGAACTTGATCTCGATGAATGAACGAGTAGTCAAGTTGTGGTACTTGTTACGGTTGATATCCTCCAACATAGAGCAGATAACGTTCTGGTTTGTTGCTACGGGACGCTTACCAGTAATGCCAGCCACCTGACCAGTACCAGCATCGTATACGGGATCGCCGTTAGCATCGTAAACCAAGTTACCATTCTCGTCATAACCGTGTACGGGGTAGATAGGAGCCCAAGAACGAGCTACATCGAAGGGGTTAGATGCCTGACCTACGCCATCCTTAACACCGTTCATCTCAGTTACTGAGTAAGCAATGTTGGTACCTACCTTCAACCAAGGCTTCAGCTGTGAGTTAACGTTAGCACGAGCTGAGATACGGTTGTAGTCTGAACCGATAACGTATGAGTCGTTATCGAGGTAACCCATTGAAAGGTAGTAGTTAGTCTTGTCTGTACCACCTGAAGCAGATACCTGATACTCCTGACGCATAGCGCTGTCAAACAATGCATCAGCGAAAGAGTCGTTGTAACGCTCCTTTGCAGCCTTGTTCAACTTACCATCAGTTCCTACCAAGTGCTCACCCTCGGGAATGATGAATGAGTTATACTTAAGCTGATTAAGCAAATCATTAGATGCATAAAGCGCAGCCTCGTCAGCAGACATACCATCCATTATCTGGGTGTTACGGATACCATACCAAGTCAACTCGTAGAACTCACCCTGGTCTGTTACGTAATCGTAATCCTTGTAAGCACGATTTGTAACACCCCAGTTAGCTGAGAAGTTGATCTGAGTTCTGTCCTGACGACCGCTCTTAGTAGTAACCATTACCACACCGTTAGCAGCACGTGAACCGTAAAGTGAGTTAGATACAGCGTCCTTAGAAACAGTAATAGACTGGATATCAGCGGGGTTAATGTCTGACAAACGACCATTGAAAGGTACACCATCCACTACGATAAGAGCGGTGTTACCACCTGACAATGAACCGATACCACGCAATACGATGCTAGAATCGGCACCCGGCTGACCAGTAGAGCTAACTACCTGCAAACCAGCAACAGCACCCTCCAAAGCACTTGATACTGAAGTAGCCTGAGAGTTGTTGATGATTGTAGACTTAACGCTGCTCACTGAACCTACGACATCCTGCTTACGCTTTGAACCGAACGCTACGACTACAACGTCGTCGAGCTGCTCAACAGATGCCTTAAGCACAACTTTGATTGATGTTTTGCCTGCGATAGCAACCTTAACATCCTCGTAACCTACGAAAGATACTGTAAGAGTGCCATTTGCAGGAGCTGACAGCTTAAAATCGCCGTCCACACCGGTAGTAGTACCGATTGAAGTGCCGTCAACTACGACTGCCGCACCGACGATGGCAGCACCTGCCTCGTCAACAACGGTACCGCTAACCTGCTTGTTCTGTGCCAAAGCCGCGAAGCTAACAGCCAGAACAGCAATGATAGAAAGTACAATTTTCCTAACCATAAGCATTAATTTTTTGTACGATTAAAATACTTTTGTATTTAGACTTTAAAGTAAAAAGTCAACCGCAAAGTTACGGATTAAATCTATAATTATCA